>NZ_JAAHIH010000002.1:0-1200000 GCF_010671925.1 Moorena sp. SIOASIH
TTTATCGCTTCTCATTTGTTCTCTTGTCTTTTTTTTTTTTGTTTTTTTTTGTATTTTTTTTTTTTTTTTTTTTTCCTACTCCCTACTCCCTACTCCCTACTCCCTACTCCCTACTCCCTACTCCCGACTCCCTACTCCCTACTCCCTACTCCCTTTATTATAGTTTTGATTAATGACTGATTCTGTAGGGTTTCCCGAAGCCCTTGTCCCTATTTATGTCATGGCTTCAAGCCTACTTTTTATCTTAGTCATTGAAGCGTTTTTATTCAAAGACAAACGAGCTTGGAGTATTCCCGCCTTGGCGGTGTATGCCACTATTGCAGCCTGGTATTTTATAGAACTAATTTACACACCTGAAAACTTCATTCATTTCCCTTCAGTAATTATCGAAGACTGTTATTGGCAAATTATTATTTTTTTAGTAAGTTTTCGCCTATTAATTCCTTACATTTTTCGCAAATTTATAAAAAAATATCATACTGTTTTTAAATTTACTGCCTTTAATCCTGAGCAACTTTTAATGGTTCTAGCCTTCGTCTGGCTATGTTTATTAGGATATGGTGTTAGCCGTCTCAACGGCGATATTTTCACTGCTTTATTTCCAATTGCAGCTCGTACTGGACGGCAAATGTGGGGTCGGGCTGCTGCTGCTGGTGGTAATGGATTTATTATTTCTTCCGCCGGTTATGTTTATACCCTAGTTTGTGCATTTTTTGGCGTGCTTTTACCCCTACCAATGCGCCGTAAATTTAAGACGTTAAATATTTTAATTATTCTAATTACACTGCCATATTTTATTTTTTTGGGAGCCCGAAACAATCTTCTGGCTGTAGTTTTACCAGGGTATTTTAGCTATGCATTATTTTCCCAAGACAAGGTTTGGAGGAAGGCTTTAATTAGCATCGTGACGTTTTTAATTATTAATCAAGTCATGACCTTGATTATTACTTATCGCAACACTGGTTTTACGGAATTATTTGCTGCCGATAGTGGACTGCAAACAGAAGAATTATCAGAAACCAAGCACTTGGGATTAAATATGCTAGAAGAGCTATGTTATATCAATCAATTTTATCAAGAAGGAAGCCTAAAATTAACTTACGGAGGTCGCTATTTAGCAGAAGCAGCTAATATAATTCCTAGAGCAATATGGCCTAATAAACCTCTAATTGGAATTGATTATGCTATCTTACGGGGATTTGGTGGTGCTGATAATGACATTGGGGTATTTGCTACTATTTCAACTGGATTAATTGGACAAGGATTTTTTAATTTTGGTCCTATATTTGGACCAATGGGTGCGGCGATTTTAATGGCTAGTTGGGCAAGTTTTATGGGGAGACTCTGGGCACAGCAATTTTCCACCCTGCGCTTAGGATTATTTCTGATTTGTTTGGGGCTGACGTTTAACTTAGGTAGAGAATTTACCCTACTCGTATTATGGCCAGCTTTGTTTGGATATCTGTTTGTGCTTATGCTAGAACGCTACGGATCCAAAAAATCTAAGGGAAGATTTATGTCTACATCTAATTTATAGCGTTTGGATCTAGGTTGTAAACGCAAGTATTGCCGAAAAAGGCATGCATGCTAGAGGCAAAAGGCAAGAGGGGAAAGAGATCCAGAGTTTTATTGTCCAATCAAAAAAGACCTTTTATATTTACATCTCAAATACAAACGCTATATCTGATTAAAACAGAATTTAACTCTATATATTTTTCTCTAAATCAAGTGCTCAAAATCGCAGTATTGTTTACTAACTATGGCCCCTACCATATTGCCCGTGTCAGTGCTTTGCACCAGCACTGTCATCAAATAGGCTGGAATGTGATTGGCATAGAATTAGCAAGATCCGAAGCTGAATATGCCTGGAAAGCTAACTTAAACAATATTCCTTTTGCGCTAATTTCTATTGTTAAAGACCGGCAGCGAGAGGATGTAAAAACTCATCAATTACTCCCAAAACTTTATTCTACCCTAACGAACGTTCAGCCTGATGTGGTGGTGATTGCTGGCTATTTTGGATCAGCTATGATTGCTACTTTAGTATGGAGTTTATGGCACGGTAAACTACCAATTCTGCTTTCGGAGACTACAGAAAGAGATTTTCCTAGAGCCTGGTGCCGTGAAACCTTAAAGCGCTGCATAATTAAACCGTATAAATCTGCTTTAGTGGGGGGCCAACCACAAAAACGTTACTTGATAAAATTAGGACTACCTAAGGAAGCAATTTTTTGCGGCTATGATGTCGTAGGGAATGATGCTTTCTATCCCGATAAAATTAAATCTCTGGCACCTCCTTTAAAAAAGCCCTACTTCCTGACTATCAATCGCTTTATCCCTAAGAAAAATCTCCCTTTTGTAATTTCAGCCTACGCTACCTATCGCCAACTAGCAAAAGACAGGGCTTGGGAGTTAGTCCTGTGTGGGGATGGTTCAATGCGCTCTCAAATTGAGCAACAGATTAAAGACTTAGGGTTGACTAAGTTTATTCATCTGACTGGTTTTTTACAACAACAAGAACTTCTGCCTTATTTTGCTCACGCTGGCTGCTTTATCCATGCTAGTACTCACGAACAATGGGGATTAGTTGTGAATGAAGCTATGGCGGCTGGCTTACCAGTATTAGTATCTAATCGCTGTGGATGTTTTGAAGATTTAGTAGTTGAAGGGATTAATGGATTTGGTTTTAATCCCTATGATAGGGAACAGCTAACTAAGTTAATGTTCAAGGTAAGTTCAGGGAAAATTGACCTAGACAATCTCAGTCAAGCCGCCCTGGAACACATCCAGAAATTCTCTCCCGACTATTTTGCTCAAGGGTTGATAAATGCTGTTGAATACGCCTTAGCTAATCACTAAGTAAGCTATCAGCTATCAGCTATCAGCTATCAGCTTACGGCGGTTTGCATACCTATCAAGTACACTGGATTTTCTCCCTCTTCCCTCTTCCGAACGCGCCCCGCGTGGCCCACGGCCTCAGTCCCTGCTCCCATTAACCCAAGAATTTGTACCTGACTGAATTGCAAACCGCCGTATGCGCTACGGCTGACAGCTGAAGGCTGAATGCTTACATCACTAAAGCGGTTTCTCGCCTAATGAGGTATAGCACTAGAAGCAAAGCTTAGGACATATTTCTTTTCCCTGCTCCCTACTCCCTGCTCCCTGCTCCCTAAAACCGAAAAATTTGTACCTCATTTAATTTAAAACCGCTATAATTACTGATGAAACTTCTGATTGTTATTCCTGCTTTAGGGGCTGTTTATGGGGGTACATCTAAATGCGTAGTGGAACTAGCTCAAGCATTGGGTAACTTAGGCATTACTGTTGACCTAGTAGCCACTAATGCTAATGGTTCTGAGGTTATAGAAGCCCCTGTCAAAACCTGGTTACCTAAAACTAATTATCGCCTGCAGTTTTTTCCTTACAAAGGGATGGGAGACTACAAATTTAGTTTTTCTCTGAGTAAGTGGCTATTCCAACACATCAGCGATTATGACTTAGTCCAAACTAATGCGATTTTTTCAGTTCCTAACCTAGCTGCTTACTGGGCTTGTCAATGGTATAATATCCCTTATGTTATCATTCCCCACGGCATGCTTGACCCTTGGGCACTTTCCTATAAAGCCTTAAAAAAACGTATCTATTACAACCTATTAGAAAAGCCTGCTCTCCAAAATGCTAGCGCACTGCAAATGCTAGCCTCTACGGAAGCGGAACAAATTAAACCCCTCAAGCTCAAAACTCCTGTTACTATTGCCCCTAACGGCATCCACCGTCAAGACTTTGAACAACTCCCTAATCCTGAACTTTTTTATCAACAGTTTCCAGCTACTCGTAACAAAACTCTGATTCTCTTCTTAGGACGTATCGACCCCAAAAAAGGATTAGACTTGCTAGCCACAGCCTTTGGTAAGATACACTCTAAATTTTCCCATACTCACCTAATTATTGCTGGTCCTGATAACATTGGTTTCTTACCTACAGCTAAAGACTACTTTGCTAACGCAGGTTGTTTAGATGCTGTTACCTTTACAGGGATGTTAACAGGCTCTCTCAAATATGCTGCCCTTGCTGCTGCTAGTATTTATGTTGCCCCTTCCTATTCTGAAGGGTTTAGTATGTCTGTGTTGGAAGGTATGGCTTCAGGTTTACCTTGTGTTATTACCACAGGCTGTAATTTTCCAGAAGCTGCTACGGCAAAAGTTGCCCATGTAGTTGATATTGATGCTGAGGCTATTGCCAATGCTTTAACCCAGTGTTTGCAATTTCCCGAACAAGCCAAAGAGATGGGAACTCGCGCTCGTCAACTTATCTTTGAACAATACACCTGGGATTCCATAGCCAAAAAACTGATTCAAGTTTATACAGCTATCATCCATAATCAACCTATATAGCATTTTTAGTTGAGATGTAAAGATAAGATTGATAAAAAAAGGGAACAGGGAACAGGGAACAGGGAACAGTAGTCAAGATATCCAAGGAGTTTTTGGTGTTACGCTAAATCAGCATTGGTTTTAATGATATATTTATAAATGCTATATAAACTTGCATGTACATATCCCTATCTCTGGAAAGCAATGTTGTGTTCTAGCAGATTATAGCGCTACGCGCAAGGCAATAGGCAATAGGCATGCTAGCAATAGCTGATGATAATAGCTTTTGCTGCTTTTATAAATGTCCTAACCTTAATGCGTAGTGCTATAAGTCAGTTTTAATTAACTTAATTCAGTTACAGCGTTTTTCATAGCTATCAGGTACACAGGATTTTTACCTATTACCTATTACCTATTACCTATTACTTATTACCTATTACCTATTACCTATTACCTGCTCCCTAAAATCCAATAATTTGTACCTCAACCAACTGAGAACTGCTGTATATAAAATGCTAGAAAAAATTACCCCACTCATTCTCACCTACAACGAAGCGCCCAACATCCAACGTACCCTTCAACAGCTTACTTGGGCAAAGACAATTGTTGTAATTGATAGTTACAGCACAGATGAAACTTTAGAAAGTTTAGATTCAATTCCTCAAGTACAAGTCTTTCAAAGAAAGTTTGATTCCTTTGCTGCCCAGTGTAATTATGGACTAGGAAAAATAGCATCTGAATGGGTACTATCCCTAGATGCTGATTATGTTTTAACAGATGAGCTAATCAGTGAAATACAAACCTTTGAAACAGAACCTGACGTAAACAGTTATAGTGTTCGATTCAAGTATTGTATCTTTGGAAAACCTTTGCATGGTACTTTATTGCCACCAAGAAAAGTACTCTACAAAAGAGAAAAAGCAACTTATCAAAATGATGGTCATGCACATCGAGTTATTGTAGATGGCAAATCAGCAACACTCTCTTCCTATATCCATCATGATGACCGCAAACCTTTAAGCCGATGGTTGTGGGCCCAAGACCGTTACATGATAATTGAAGTCAAAAAACTAACCCAGACTCCAGATAATGAAATTAGTTTAGGTGACAAAATTCGCAAACAAAAAATTATTGCTCCCTTTATTATCCTATTTTACTGTCTGATTCTTAAGGGCGGAATTTTCGATGGTTGGCATGGTTGGTATTATGCATTTCAACGGATGCTAGCGGAAACTCTGTTATCGATTCGGTTGATTGAATTTGAAAAACTAAAATATAAACTTTAACCATTGTAAAATCGGGAATTGAGAATGAAGAATGAAGAATGAAGAATGAAGAATGAAGAATTGAGAATGAAGAATTGAGAATTAAGAATTTAGAATTTAGAATTTAGAATTTAGAATGTAGAATTTAGAATTTAGAATGTAGAAGGCAGAATGTAGAAGGCAGAATGTAGAATCGGGAATCGGGAATCGGGAGTGTGGGGCGGGGGCGCGGGGAGTGTGGGGAGATGGGGAGATGGGGGGAACCCTCAAGACCGGACTGGATCCCCAAGACTCTTCTACTCCCTGCTCCCTACTCCCTACTCCCTGCTCCGAAGTCCCTACTCCCTACTCCCTGCTCCCTACTCCCTGCTCCCTACTCCCTACTCCCTACTCCCTACTCCCTACTCCCTACTCCCTACTCCCTACTCCCTACTCCCTGCTCCCTACAACTCAACCTACGGGAAAATCCTTGTATTGAGCCATGAAACGAAACTTATCTTCACGCCGACGTTTCACCAATAAACCTGGCTTTGGCTACCCTCGCAAAACCCTACGCAAAATGCGGGCGGTATTTACCGTTACCATCCTATGTATTGCTCTTAGTTTTATTCCCATTCGCTTAGGGGTCGCCCATCTCCAATCCCCCACTCCTCAGGTGATTCTGACCCTCGGTGGAGATATCACACGGGAAAAATTTACAGCTGAGTTTGCTCAGCAACATCCTAACCTTGATATTTGGGTCTCTTCTGGACAGCCCACCCCACAAGCCCAAAAGGTCTTTCGGGAAGCAGGTATTCCTGATCAACAAGTACATATTGATCGGCGTGCTATCGATACGGTGACCAACTTTACCTCCCTGGTTCAAGATTTCCAAACCCATGACATCCACCATGTCTATCTAATCACCTCAGACTTTCACATGCGTCGGTCGATTGCGATCGCCTTCTTTGTTTTCGGCAGTCACGGTATTGCCTTCACCCCTGTGGCCATTCCTTCCCAGCGGCCCGAGGAATCCTGGCTGCGAGTGGCACGGGATGTAGGGCGCTCGGTCGTTTGGATTATCACTGGTCATAGTGGGGCGAGTCTTCATTATTATTTGAGAGCATGATTGGGGAAAGGGAGTAGGGAGTAGGGAGTAGGGAATAGGGAGTAGGGAGTAGGGAGTAGGGAGTAGGGAGTAGGGAATAGGGAATAGGGAGTAGGGAGTAGGGACTTCGGAGCAGGGAGCAGTGAAGTCAGAAGATTTAAGAGGGGTGATTCAGTACCTTTTATGCTAAATTGATAGTTAAAAAACTCAGAAAGCTTACGGTAAAAAGGAAATTAGGGTATTTACGGCGGTTTGCATAACTATCAGGTACACAGGATTGTTTTCCCTCTTCCTTCTTCCCTCTTTCCTGCTCCCTGCTCCGAAGTCCCTGCTCCCTAAAAACCTAGGAACTTTGTCCCTAACTGAATTGCAAACCGCTGTAACTAGCCTAATTCTATGAATACGGTCTCTTTCCCCTGGTCCGAAGCTCCCTTGGCCAAAGTGTTTACGGCGGTTTGCATAACTATCAGGTACACAGGATTGTTTTCCCACTTCCGACTTCTCTGCTCCCTACTCCCTGCTCCCTACTCCCTACTCCCTGCTCCCTACTCCCTACAATTGCTCTAGCTTTCTAATCAGAGCAATAATCATTCGACTTTCCTCTTTGAGTAAAGAAACAATCAATTCTATGTCTTCTTGCTTAGATAGTCCTACTCTAGAGGATAAAATAAGATGTGTTTATAATTCATTAATTGACCCTTGGGCAATATTAAGAAATCTGATGTACTCAGGGGTTGACCTTCTCCCATATCCCTCTGCTATGTTTGCTGGAATAGATACCGCAGCTCTCCTAATTTGTTGAACCATACCGTATAATTCATCTTTAGGAAAAAATTTAGTTAATAAATAACATTTTTCGGCTATATCCATGGCTTTTTGCCAAATTAGTAAGTCTTTAAAATTATTAATGTTTGACATTTACAGGGGTTTGGAATTCAGTTAGGTAAAAAGTTGTTGGTTTTTAGGGACTTCGGAGCAGGGAGCAGGGAGTAGGGAGTAGGGAGTAGGGAGTAGGGAGTAGGGAGTAGGGAGGTTTATTTGTGTTGCTATATAGCCTTGATCATAGCTATGAAGTACACATTATTTTGTCCCTCTTACCTCTTTCCTCTTCCCTCTTTCCTGCTCCGAACGCGCCCCGCGTGGCCTACGGCCTCAGCTCCCTTTTCCCTACTCACTATACTAACCTATATAAATTTGCCAAAAGTCCCTCTGCTCCCTGCTCCGAAGCGGGTGCATCTCAGTTTTGAAATTAGGCAAAAATTCGGGCGAAAATCCCCACATTCCCTACACTTCCCACACTCCCCACACTGGGAGCAGGTCAAATTTGCTGAAACATTATAGCGGTTTTTAAGCTAGTAAGGTACAAGTTTTTGGCTTTTAGGGAGCAGGGAGCAGGGACTTCGGAGCAGGGACTTCGGAGCAGGGAGCAGTAAAGTCGGAAGAGGAAAGAGGTAAAAAGTTTTGTGTACCTCATTAGGCTAAAAACCGCTATAGTACTATTTTCCAGTAGAGCAAGCTTAAACCCGGGGGCTATAGATAATGTACAAATATTCATCCTGGACATGCTCCCCCTATTACCTATTACCTTCCCCTCCTGGGAGGGGTTAGGGGTGGGTTCCTATTACCCATTACCTATTACCCATTACCTATTACCTTAGTACACATGTTCTGCATAAGTGACATGCTCCCCCCCACACTCCCCACACTCCCCACACTTCCCTTGTTTTTTACAAATATGAGATGCACCCTCCGAAGCTCCCTATTCCCTATTCCCTACTCCCTGCTCCGAAGTCCCTATTCCCTATTCCCTACTCCCTACTCCCTACTCCCTACTCCCTAAAACCCAGAGATTTGTAGTACCCCATGAGTATAAAAATTGCTATAGAATTAGCCCCCTTAGTAGATTTAAGCCAATACGACTCATCTCGATTTGACCGAGGGCGTCCCAGCTGGTTAGTCTTAATCTGGTGGTTGGTGCAAGCGATCGCTTTTCCCTTAAGTCTTCATAACTTCAACGGTTTCCGCCGATGGCTGCTCCAACTATTTGGAGCCAAGATTGGTACTAATGTCATCATTCGACCCACTGCTCGTTTTACTTACCCGTGGAAAGTAGAAGTTGGTGACTACAGTTGGATTGGGGATGATGTAGTGTTCTACAGCGTCGATCGGATTCGCATTGGTAGTCACTGCATTATTTCCCAAAAATGTTACCTCTGTACCGGTAGTCACGATATCAAAGACCCAGCCTTTGGTTTAATCACAGCTGAGATTAATGTTGGTAACGGAGCCTGGATTGCTACCGATTGCTTCGTTGCTCCCGGTGTCCACATTGGAGCCAATGCGGTAATTGGTGCTCGCAGCAGTGTTTTTAGTAATATCCCGGAGCAGCAAGTATGCTGGGGGACACCAGCGCGTGCTCGGTATCGACGGGAGGTAGGGAGTAGGGAGTAGGGAGTAGGGAGTAGGGAGTAGGGAGTAGGGAGTAGGGAGTAGGGAGTAGGGAGATAGGGAGTAGGGAGTAGGGAGTAGGGAGTAGGGAGATAGGGAGATAGGGAGTAGGGAGTAGGGAGTAGGGAGTAGGGAGTAGGGAATGTGGGGAGATAGGGAGATGGGGAGATGGGGAGATGGGGAGCTGGGGAGATGGGGAGTGAGATATTTGAGAAATGCAGTAGTGGTAAACAATTCGTGATTTTAGATCCTGTTACCTTTACCAGACCGTAGCGAAACCACTACATCTTTATCACTACCTTCAAAATGACATTGAACAGCATCTCGAACCATCGTTTTCAGCTCATCTAAGGTGTCTGCTTGAGTAAATATAGATTCTCCTAAAGCTCTGGCCGTATAACCCCCTTCCGGATCTTCCTCAACCAAAAACACAACTTCGCTGATGTTCATGACTCCCCCGTTGTTGTCTATCGTTATTATGGCATAGGGAGCAGGGAGTAGGGAGTAGGGAGTAGGGAGTAGGGAGTAGGGAGTAGGGAGTAGGGGAGCTGGGGAGTAGGGAGTAGTAGGGAGTAGTAGGGAGTAGTAGGGAGTAGGGAGTAGTAGGGAGTAGTAGGGAGTAGTAGGGAGTAGGGAGTAGGGAGTAGGGGAGCTGGGGAGTAGGGAGTAGGGAGTAGGGACTTCGGAGCAGGGACTTCGGAGCAGGGATTAGCCAATAGCCAATAGCCAATAGCCAAGAGTGAAACAATCCCGTGTACCTCATGAGTCCTAGAAACGCTATAACTTTTTTAAAGTTATAGCAACCGAAGTATGGTTTAGGACGTACTATTTTAGTGTAAAGGAACAGGTAGCAGGTAATATAATTACGGCGGTTTGCATAACTATCAGGTACAGAAGAGCCGATTTTTTTGCTCTTCCCTCTTACCTGCTCCCTACTCCCTGCTCCCTACTCCCTTATTCAACTAAAAAATTTTTTTGAATACGGCCTCTTTCTACTACTCCCTACTCCCTACTCCCTACTACTCCCTACTCCCTATCATTGCTCTAGCTTTCTAATCAGAGCAATAATCATTCGAGTTTCTTCTGTGAGTAAAGAAACAATCAATTCTATATCTGTTTGCTTAGATAGTCCTACTCTAGAAGATAAAATAAGATGTGTCTCTAATTCATTAATTGACCCTTGGGCAATATTAAGAAATCTGATGTACTCAGGGGTTGACCTTCTCCCGTATCCCTCTGCTATGTTTGCTGGAATAGATACCGCAGCTCTCCTAATTTGTTGAACCATACCTTATAATTCATCTTTAGGAAAAAATTTAGTTAATAAATAACACTTTTCGGCTATATCCATGGCTTTTTGCCAAATTAGTAAGTCTTTAAAATTATTAATATCTGACATTGATGGCAATTCTTATTTGGGTGAGGTAGATTTTTTTAGGGAGTAGGGAGTAGGGAGTAGGGAGTAGGGAGTAGGGAGTAGTAGGGAGTAGGGAGTAGGGAGTAGGGAGTAGGGAGTAGGGAAGAGGGAAGAGGAAAGAGGAAAGAGGGAAGAGGGAAGAGGGAAAAAATCCTGTCTACCTGATAGTTAAGAAAAACGCTGTATCCCTATGCTGTCACAATCCTGAAAAAAAAGCAAAATCGGTTCTTCAGTACCTTTTATGCTAAATTTACAGTCAAAAAACTTAGAAAGCTTACTGTATAAGAAAAATTCTGCGATTCAACTCACAAAAAATTGTGAATACGGACTCTTTCCATTACTCCCTACTCCCTACTCCCTACTCCCTACTCCCTACTCCCTATTCCCTCTGATAGTTATGAAAAATGCTGTATCCCTATGCTGTCACAATCCTGAAACAAAAGCAAAATCGGTTCTTCACTGATGGCAATTCTTATTTGGGTGAGGTAAAAATTCTTGGGTTTTAGGGAGTAGGGAGCAGGGAGTAGGGAGTAGTAGGGAGTAGGGAGTAGGGACTTCGGAAGTCGGAAGTGGGAAGAGGGAAAAAATCCTGTCTACCTGATAGTTGTGAAAAACGCTGTATCCCTATGCTGTCACAATCCTGAAACAAAAGCAAAATCGGTTCTTCAGTACCTTTTATGCTAAATTTACAGTCAAAAAACTTAGAAAGCTTACTGTATAAGAAAAATTCTGCGATTCAACTCACAAAAAATTTTGAATACGGGCTCTTTCCATTGCTCCCTACTCCCTACTCCCTACTCCCTACTCCCTACTCCCTACTCCCTACTCCCTACTCCCTACTCCCTATTCCCTTCAACCCACCGCAAAATCACTATACTGACGCATAAACGGAGTATGAAAGGCTAAAACAATATCATACTTAGGAATTCCCACATCAGTAAGCTCATTAGCAACACCATATTCCGTCCCATCATATTGAATCCAAATCTTGTCATTGATAATATCAATGTGAATCAAGCAGCCATAGACACGGCGATGCTCTTCCCAACCCACACTGAATATTTGATAGTGGTCGTTTTCTAGATCAAACGAAGTATAGCGGTCTATGTCACCAAACGAAGGTTTTATCTTGCTGTAATCGGTCAAAATTTGCTTAATGGCTTGACGATACTGGTTTAATTTATCCATTGCACAATTACCTCCTGCTTAGGTTCGAATACTAACAGAAACTGGGAAAGAGAGGGGGGAGTGTGGGAAGTGTGGGAAGTGTGGGAAGTGTGCGGGCAGATGGAACAGGCAAGAGGCAAGACGCAAGAGGGATATGTAATTAGCGATCGCGTAAATCTAAGGTTAATATCAGGTCCATGATCACGGTTCCAGAGCCAACGGTTTGAGTATAGCAATTAGAAGGGAGTAGGGAGTAGGGAGTAGGCAAGAGGCAAGAGGAACCCACCCCTAACCCCTCCCAGGAGGGGAAGGCAAGAGGCAAGAGTGTGGGAACTGTGTCTTGAGTGCAACGGTTTTTGGAGTAGGGAACAGGGAACAGCGGATCTGGGAACAGGAGGAAGTGTGCGGTCAGTGCAATGGTTTTATCAACTGTGCGGCCAGTGCAACGGTTTTTTGATTAGGCAGCAGGGAGCTGAGGCCGTAGGCCACGCTAAGCGAACGGAGCAGGGGGGAGTATCAGAACTGTAAGCCCAGTGCAACGGTTTTCAAAACTGTGCGGCTAGTGCAACGGTTTTGTGATCACTATTGATAGGAAAAGGGACTTCGGGGGGGGAGTTTCGGAACAATGTGCTCAGTGCAACGGTTTTCTCAACTGTCGAAAGTCTGGGGATATGGGGAGTCAGCTCAGCCTTCCCTCTTGCCTCTTGCCTCTTGCCTCTTGCCTCTTGCTTCTTGCCTACTCCCTACTCCCTACTCCCTACTCCCTACTCCCAGCTACAATAAAGTGGACTATAGTTTAAGGTAATAAATCATGGATGCTCCTACTGCAACTAGGGAAGAGCTGTTTGTAAAATGGCAAGCGCTACCACCTGTATTCCAGCAGCAGGTATTAGACTTCATTGATTTTCTGTTGGGCAAGTATGGACAGCAGCAGTCTGAAACTACTCCTCAAAAGCAGTTACGTCCATATGGACTCTGTCTAGGCCAGTTCAAAGTCCCAGATGATTTTGATGCCCCGTTGCCAGATGAGATTCTAGACGGGTTTGAGAACTAGTGAAAATTCTGTTAGATACGCATATTTTCCTATGGTTCATCAGTGGCGACACTATGCTATCGACAGATGTTCGAGACATCATCCGCGACCCAGATAACGAAGTCTACTTGAGTGTTGTTTCAGTTTGGGAGGCAATAGTCAAGTATCAACTGGGTAAGCTACCATTGCCAGAGCCACCAGATAAGTTTTTGCCAAACCAGCGTCAACTTCACCAAATTGCTAGTCTCGACCTTGATGAAGGTAGTGTTACTCAGTTATCAAAATTGCCCCTGATCCATCGCGATCCCTTTGATAGGATGCTGATCAGCCAGGCTTTGGAGAAAGGTTTGACACTAGCAACTGTGGATCGAGAAATCCGCGCTTACCAACAAAACCTGCAGTTGAAAGTCCTCGACGTTAAGTAGAGGGATCATAACAAATGACCGGATTGATCCGGTCGTCTTTTTGATTGCTAACTTTTCTAAAGTATTTGATCTACCCTAGCATTTTCAGTTGAGATGTGAAACAATCAAAATGCTAGAGAGGTATCTGTGTAATTAAAGCATACACAAAGCGAGCAGTATATTTGATATTTGTGTCAATTTTTCCTTGACGAAGGATTAATCAATAGGGAATTGAGAATTAAGAATTGAGAATTAAGAATTGAGAATGCGCGAATCGGGAATCGGGAATCGGGAATCGGGAATCGGGAATCGGGAATCGGGAATCGGGAATCGGGAATCGGGAATCGGCAAGAGGGAAAACTGATCTGACTCCCCATCTCCCCATCTCCCCATCTCCCCATCTCCCCATCTCCCCATCTCCCTACTCCCTACTCCCTACTCCCTACTCCCTACTCCCTAATAACGACGCCGGGAGACACTAGCTTCACCCAACTTACGCCAGGTATGCCAGCCAACTACTCCATCCACTTTCAAACGGTTGTTGCGTTGGAATTGAGTTACACCTAGGTAGGTATATCGGTCAAAATTGGCGTTAAATTTAACAATGGTGTAGCCCAAGCTAATTAGGATCTGCTGCAAAAATCGTACGGCGTCACCATTGTTACCAGGAGTCAGCACTGGCATAGTCACAGTAGTAATTGTGTCAAGGGTTAGGGATGGTGGGTTATAGGGAGGATAGGGAGGATAGGAATGTTGGGCGTCAACGTTGATGACTTCTTTTGGGCTTTCCATGGATGGGGCGGTTGCCATCCCTAGGTCTTGATTGTCCATAGTTTCTGGTGAATTCGTCATGGATTGGTCATCCGCCATCATGGTTTGGGCGGGATTTGGGATTGGTATTTCGGAGTTTTTCATGATTTGTCCTGAAGTTGTGAATAGGTTTTGCGACTATTAAGGGTTTTCAATTGGGTAGGGAGTAGGGAGTAGGGAGTAGGGAGGTAAGCATTCAGCTATCAGCCCTCAGCCGTCAGCTAATCAACGGTCGGTAGTAACCCATAACCGAGTCAAACTTTAATGAGATGCACGCGATTGACCTTTGGTCACGCTACGCGAACACGTTTTTGATAGCGATCCTCTGGTTATAGGGTTTTTCAGATCGTAAGTATTCAGCTAAAGGCCTTTGGCCACGCTACCGAAACAGTTTATGCCCATAGCGCACGCTACACCGAACAACTTGTGAATAAAATAAGCTGACGGCTGAATGCTTACCTCATACCTATGAAGTACACAGGATTTTTTCCCTGTTCCCTCTTTTTTGCCTAAACTCCAAAATCTACCTCAACCAATTGAGAACTGCGATAGATCTAGTCCAGACCGATTGAGCAACCGAAAAAAGATCGAACAATTATTGGTTTCTTTTTCCGTTATACTCAATTAAGCTGTCTGACCTTCAATTTATAACCGCTATTGTATGCTTCAGGAATTTCAGATGGTATTTCGGCAAAAGCTTCCTTTGTTTTTCTGTTGAATAACCCGTGACTATAGGAATTTTCAATGCTAGAAGAAAAATACCTCTCTGGACAGGTGATACTACAGCGGATCTGGGAATAGGGAGTAGGGAGTAGGGAGTAGGGAGTAGGGAATTTAGAATGCGCGAATTTAGAATGCGCGAATTGGGAATCGGGAGTCGGGAATCGGGAGTCGGGAATCGGGAATCGGGAATCGGGAGTCGGGAGTAGGGAATCGGGAGTCGGGAATCGGTGGAAGAGTATGGGCTGTGGTGGAAAAATGCGATCGCATCTAGCTGTGGTAGGAAAATGCGATCGCATCTAGCTGTGGTAGGAAAATGCGATCGCAGATAGCTGTGGTGGGAAAATGCGATCACATCTAGCTGTGGTGGGAAAATGCGATCGCACATAGCTGTGCTAGGTAAATGCGATCGCACATAGCTGTGCTAGGTAAATGCGATCGCATCTGGCTGTGGTCAGGAAAATGCGTTCCCGTAGCGTGACCTTAGGTCAATCGCACATAGCAGATGGCTGTGGTCGGTAAATCCGTTCCCGTAGCGTGACCTTAGGTCAATCGCAGATAGCATCTAGCTGTGGTCGGTAAATGCGTTCGTGTAGCGTGACCTTAGGTCAATCGCAGATAGCAGATGGCTGTGGTCGGTAAATGCGTTCGTGTAGCGGCTCCAAAGGAGCATCGTGTAGCGGCTCCAAAGGAGCATCGCGTAGCGTGACCTTAGGTCAATCGCACTTACTATTCCCTGTTCCCTGTTCCCTGTTCCCTGTTCCCTGTTCCCTGTTCCCTACTCCCTACTCCCTACTCCCTACTCCCTACTCCCTCACAAAATTGTTACAAAAATTTTCAAAATATGTTATAATAGCGCGATTTTTATGCTATTATATAAAAGGGAACACTAAAATTTTATTAGTGAAGAGCCAGCCTACAGATGTTAGAGCGTTAAGGGCTGGCTCTGGGTCCCCCACTCAAAAGGAGATAAGTGAAGAGCCAGCCCACAGATGTTAGAGCGTCACGGGCTGGCTCTGGGTCCCCCACTCAAAAGGAGATAGTTTCATTATGTCGTACAGTCAACGCCTATACCCATGGGCAATCGTTCGCTTATTACAAAAATCCCCGATACCCGAAAGCCCCGTCACAAAGCGAGCGGGTCAGAAGTTACCGCAAGAATAGGGCAGCCTTTATGGTTGGGAGGCTTGGCTGAAAAGGTTTAAAACTTTATCATTAAGGCTGCCCTATTCTAAGGTCTCGTCTCCGGGATGAAGGGTCGCAGCGGTCTTTAGCCGCCGTGAAAAAGATTTGATTTTGAGTTGACAGTTTTCGCTAGATGTGTTAGCGTAACAATCTAACATAAGAGGTCGATTTCTGATGATCATAATAGAGTTTAAAGCCTACGGGAAACCCTTTCAATATCAAGCAATAGACGAAGCGATTCGGACGGTTAAATTCATCCGTAATAGCTGCATTCGTTTATGGATGGACAATAAAGGAACAGGCAAATACGACCTTAGTAAATATTGCAAGATACTAGCTAAGCAATTCCCTTTTGCTAATGAACTAAACTCTACTGCTCGACAAACTGCGGCTGAAAGGGCATGGTCATCAATTTCTCGCTTTTTTGAAAACTGCAAGAAAAAGGTGCCTGGGAAGAAAGGTTTTCCCCGCTTTCAAAAGCACTGTAGGTCGGTTGAGTATAAGCAATCAGGATGGAAACTTTCCCCTGACAAAAAGTCAATCACCTTCAGTGACAAGAAAGGAATCGGAAAGCTGAAACTCAAAGGTACTTGGGACTTGTGGCGCTTTGACAAGAAATTGATAAAGCGAGTTCGCATTGTAAAAAGGGCTGATGGGTACTACGTTCAATTTTGCATCTCTGTCGATGTGAATGAACAACTAGAACCCGCAGATGCCACCGTAGGATTGGATGTAGGACTAAAAGAGTTCTACACCGATTCTAGGGGGAACACTGAACCAAACCCCCGTTTTTACAGGGCTGGGGAAAAGAGATTAAAATTCTATCAATGTCAAGTTTCTCGCAAAAATAAAGGCTCATCTAACCGTAAGAAAGCCGTTAATAAATTAGGCAGACAGCATCTTAAAATAAGTAGGCAGCGTGTTGGCGTTGGCGAAGCCTGCGCGTAGCGCATAGCCTGCGCGTAGCGCATAGAACATGCCAAGAGACTGGCACGTTGCGTAATCCGGTCTAACGACCTGGTCGCCTATGTTCGCGCAGCGTGCCGAAGGCAAGATTTGAGAGTGAAGAACCTGGTCAAAAACCATTGTCTAGCTAAATCTATTAACGATGCAGGTTGGTATCAATTTAGAAAATGGTTAGAGCATTTTGGTAAAAAGTTTGGCAGAGTCACCGTTGCGGTAAATCCTGCCTATACAAGCCAGAACTGCTCAGAATGCGGCGAGGTCGTCAAGAAGTCACTATCAACCAGGACTCACGTCTGTAAATGTGGCTGTAAATTAGACCGCGACCACAACGCCGCAGTCAACATTTTGAAAAAAGCCTTGGGTACGGTGGGGCACACCGGAACCTGGATCATTGATCCGAACTCTTGTGGAGGTGCGGCTCGTTCTAAGTAGGAGCCTCCAGTGATTGGAGGGGTATGACTTAGGGGATTCGCGGGAATTGTTCCCGAAATCCTAACTATTTATCGGATGGTGGTGAAAACCCACCCCTTGAGGAGACAAGTGACACCCTATCTGGCCACACCGAGCAAGCGGCATCTTGCAGAGTGACGCTGGCACCAGGGCGGAATTAGGGCTAAAGCAGATAGGCTCCCTACCGCTAATGGGAAGACGACACGGGTAGATTAACGAAAGTCCTTAAAAAGTGTCTAAAGAGTAAGCCGCAATCTGGGAACCACATGGTGCGGACGTCATCCTTTCATTCTCACAGCGTTCTTTCCACGATAGCTGTAAACTCCGAGAAGAGGATAGGCAAATTGGACTGCCCTAAATCGTCATAACAATCTGATCAATGGAACGAGTAAAAACGACAGCAATTATGGGTCTGAGGAATGGTCGAATCCTCGGTAAGTTATGCCAAATCTAATCCCCACTGTCGGGTAGGATGTGCTCGTAAACTGGGCACGGGTATCCAGAGTACACAAATTCTAGGAGAGTATGGGTAGACGCATGTCAAACAGATATAGCGACCTCTGGAAAAGTCAGAAGTGGAAGAAACTCCGCCAAAACCTTTTCCGCCTACAAAAACGAGTGTATAAAGCGGTTCGAGATGGTGACTTGAAGAAAGCGCGGTCTCTACAAAAACTGATTCTGAAATCCCGTTCAGCACAGCTTTTGGCAGTCCGTCAAGTGACACAACTAAATAAAGGGAAAAAGACGGCTGGAGTAGATGGCTTGTCAAGCCTCTCCTACAGACAGCGTGTCAAGTTGGTAGAAACATTGAACGATTGTGCCTCTGACTGGAGACATAACCGACTTCGTGAAATCCCTATCCCTAAAAAGAATGGGAAAGTAAGAATGTTGAAAATACCAACCATCGCTGACCGAGCCTGGCAATGTCTAATTAAATATGCCCTAGAACCAGCCCATGAGGCCACGTTCAGTGCCCACAGTTATGGTTTCAGAACAGGCAGATGCGCACAAGATGTGCAGAAACGCCTCCAACTACATCTGAAATCGGATGCTAAAGGCATAACAAAAAGGATTATCGAACTAGACATTAAAAAGTGTTTCGACCGTATATCACACTCCTCCATAATGGACAAAGTGATTGCCCCGGCAAAGATAAAAGTGGGAATATTCCGATGTCTAAAAGCCGGAATAAACCCAGAATTTCCGGAGCAGGGCACCCCTCAGGGAGGAGTCGTGAGTCCCTTACTAGCCAATATCGCACTTAACGGAATAGAAGAAATTCACCCCAGTCTGCGGTACGCAGATGATATGGTGATAATTCTAAAACCAAATGACAACGCTGAAAAGATACTGAATAAAATCAAAGTCTTTTTGGCAGAGCGTGGGATGGAAATCAGTGAAGAAAAGACCAAGCTAACTAAAACGACAGACGGATTTGACTTCCTGGGGTGGAATTTCCGCGTCCAGAAAAACGGAAAATTTCGGTCAATTCCCTCAGTGGAAAACCACCGAAATATACGAAAGAAGATTAAAGCCGTAGTCAACAGCTCGAATTTTGGTGCTGAAGTAAAAGCCCAAAAGCTAGCCCCTATCGTGCGAGGCTGGAGAAATTACCACAAGAACTGCGATATGAGCAGTTCCCGGGACTCCTTATGGTTCATCAACAACACTGCCCACCGAAAGTTCCGAAAGGAAAAGAAAGTAAGTCGGTATAGAGCTGATGAGCTATGCAAAAAGGGATTCCCGAAGGTAGGTTACAAACAAAACCAGCATGTAAATGTAAGGGGGACTAAGTCACCTTACGACGGTGACCTAGTCTATTGGAGTAATCGAAACTCACGATTATACTCTGATGCTACCTCAGAAGCCTTGAAAAAGCAGAAACAATCCTGTGGATTCTGTGGGTTGAAATTCTTAGAAGACGAATCTGTACACCTTCATCACATAGATGGAAACCACGACAATTGGAAACCTAAGAATTTATTAGCAGTCCACCAAAGCTGTCATCAACAGATACATTGGAGCACTCCGAAAGGAGAGGATATCTAGGAGCCGTGTGAGGCGAAAGCTTCACGCACGGTTCTGAAGGAGAGGTGCTCCCCTTAATAGGGGACATCGACTCTAACAATCAACCTCTACTCTTCCTGACTCCGGTTTGGTTGAGCAAGTTGGCTCTATGAAGCAAGAATCCCCGCGTCTAATGACCGGGGAGTGTCAACACAGATGCAACGAGTCGTTGTCGCTCGTTTCCGTAACCGATCCGATGCCGTTCGCGTAGCGTGACCTTTGGTCAAGGGTCATAGGTCGGCCCTTAAACGGCTCATGCCCGATGCTGAATTTGTGATTATTTTTGTTCGCGTAGCGTGACCTTTGGTCAATCTACCTAATCCAATCGACATCGACGAAGAAGAATCTTCAGAATGAAGAATGTAGAATTAAGAATGGAGAATGAAGAATGTAGAATGAAGAATGTAGAATGAAGAATGGAGAATGGAGAATTAAGAATGTAGAATTGAGAATGTAGAATTGAGAATGTAGAATTGAGAATGTAGAATTGAGAATGTAGAAGGAAGAATGTAGAATTGAGAATGTAGAATGGTGAATTCCAAATTATAAATTCTACATTCTTAATACTTAATTGAAAAAGGTTGTTCGCCTTTGTCCTTCGGTGAAGGGTAGGTTGAAGGTTGGCAGGTTGAAGGTTGGCAGGTTGAAGGTTGGCAGGTTGAAGGTTGGCAGGTTGAAGGTTGGCAGGTTGAAGGTTGGCAGGTTGAAGGTTGGCAGGTTGAAGGTTGGCAGGTTGAAGGTTGGCAGGTTGAAGGTTGGCAGGTTGAAGGTTGGCAGGTTGAAGGTTGGCAGGTTGAAGGTTGGCAGGTTGTCTGTCAGAAGGCAGAATGGTGAATGGTGAATTCTTCATTCTTCATTCTTCATTCTTCATTCTTCATTCTTCATTCTTCATTCTTCATTCTAAATTCTAAATAAACTAAAATAATCGGATAAAATACATCATGCAGTATCAAGTTTTTGTTCATAGTCAATCGGACGATAATTTTGTGGCGTCAGTCATTGGTATGCCAAATTTAACGGTTGAGGGAAAGACGGAGTCAGAGGCAATTTTGAAGGTCAAATCTGCCCTAGAAGCACAATTAATTAGAGGTAAGTTTGTCACTATTGAGGTAAATTTAGACCTTCAGCCAAATGCAGCTAAGCCTCAGATGAAATATGCAGGAATATTTGCCAATGATCCCACATTTGATGATTTTATGGAAAAACTAACTGTGATCCGGGAAGAATCGAATTCAGTAACCGATGAGTGATGACAATGTACATTTTAGATACGGATCACCTCAGTCTTTATGGACGGAATCACCCAGTACTTATTTCACGCCTGTTAGCCTCTCAGGTGGAATTGACAACAACTGCTATCAATGTTGAAGAACAATTAAGGGGTCGTTTGGCTCAAGTTGCTGAAGCTAAAGATGGAATTATGCTCTCAAATGCTTATCAAAGGCTGGTCGAAACGGTGATGCTGCTGTCGGAATTTAATATCCTTCAGTATAATCAAAAATCCCGCGATACTTACCAAGCACTCAAAGCGCAACGTATTCGCGTTGGCACTCAAGATTTACGCATTGGATCTATCGCCCTTGCTTACCAGGGTATTCTCTTGACAAGAAACAGGCGAGATTTTGAGAAAATACCTGGACTCATTATACAGGATTGGTAAATTTAGGGGAGCACCGGAGTTGATTGTCGAGATTGCAGCCAGTAGTGCTTCCTACGACCTCCATGACAAGCTACGGGCTTACCGGCGCAATGGAGTCAGGGAGTATCTAGTTTGGCTGGTGCAAGAGCAACAGTTTCGCTGGTATGAATTGGATGCAGGGGAGTATGTCCAGCAGCAGCCAGATCAGTTGGGGGTGCTGAGCAGTAACGTGTTTCCAGGATTGCAGTTGGCAGTAGAGCCGTTACTAGCTGGGGAAATGCAACGGGTATTGGCAGTGCTTCAGGAGGGGATAGAGTCAGAGGCACATCAAGACCTAGTGGCTCGATTGGCTCGGTAGCTGATACTGGGGAGATGGCTTTTGCGTTCGCGTAGCGTGGCCGTAGGCCAATCGCAAACAGCAACAAAGCCGGGGAGATGGCTTTTGCGTTCGCGTAGCGTGGCCGTAGGCCAATCGCAAAAAGCAACAAACCCACTGCTGGGATCCTAGGTTACTGACCCAAATGCTACCCTCAAACTATTAGTTTTAATAGACGATCATGTACCAAACTGACCCACCCCGTCCTCCCAGCGAAACTATGCCCACTATGTATGACCTACCTAGTGAAGACCCAGACGAAGAGGAATTAGATCCAACTGTTCATCCCCGTCCAGTGTGGGAAACCATGCCCACTATGTATGACCTACCTAGTGAAGACCCAGAGGAGCCTGGTTTGCCTGACGAATTTCACGACTTCCAACCCCAGCTATTGCGAGAAACCTGCCAACCTCCGAACTATTCTAGGCAGGAAATGTTCATTGCTACAAACCTGAATGTATATTACGACAGTCGTCATTACTTATGGCATAAGCGACCGGATTGGTTTCTGGTATTGGGTGTCACTCCTGCTCAACAACAACAAGACCTACGTTGGAGTTATGTGGTTTGGCAGGAGTCCAGAGCGCCATTTTTGGTAGTGGAACTCCTATCACCAGGTACCGAAGCCGAAGATTTAGGACAAACCCTAAGGTCTGCCAACAAGCCACCCACCAAATGGCAAGCCTATGAACAATACATGCGCATTCCTTACTATGTGGTCTTTGACCGTTATGAAAACCAGTTGCGGGTGTTTCAATTAATGCCCACCCAGTATCAGGAAGCAGAGCTTTCTGAGCCCAAATTTTGGATTCCAGAACTGGAATTAGGGTTAGGAGTATGGCTTGGGAAATATCAAGAAACAGAAGGGTTGTGGCTGCGTTGGTATGATGGGGCCGGTAATTGGATTGAGACTTCAAAAGAACACGCTCAACAGGAACACCAACGGGCAGAACAAGAACGCCAACGGGCAGAACAGGAACGCCAACGGGCAGAACAGGAATCCCAACGGGCAGAACGATTGGCAGAAAAATTGCGTACCCTTGGCATCAATCCCGATGATTTATAAGAGGGGTTTATGGCAACATCAACATCACAACCGATGGTAATTCCAAATGATGTGCTGGCAGTTTTGCAGGGATTGTCACCAGAGCAACGTCAATTGGTTTATGACTTTGCTGAGTTTTTGCTCCAAAAGCAAGGAAAATCCGAAAGCGAAGAATCGGCTGATAGTCCGCCAATACCTGGATAAGTTGATGCTTCTGAATAGGGAACCATTGAGCTACAATCAAAACAATGGGTTTAGAATGCTGAGTCGGTTATGAGTGTTGTAATTTCTGATGAGTTGTTGCAAGCTGCTAAACTATCGGCAGCCGATTTGAAGCTTGAGATTGCCATTATGCTATATAAACAGAAAAGAATTAGTATTGGTAAAGCCCGTGAGCTAGCTGGGATGCACCTAATTGAGTTTCAACAAGCACTCTCTAATCGGAGAATTTGTATCAATTATGACCGTGAAGATTTTCAACAAGACATTCAAACATTGAAGGAATTGGGCGATATATGATCGTGGTTAGTAACACATCACCCATTACTAATTTATCAGCGATTCAAAAAATTGATATACTGCGGCAGCTCTATGGAGTGTTGATAATTCCTCAAGCGGTTTACAATGAGATGGTAGATCTAGCATACGAGGTTCCAGGGTCGAAAGAAGTGCAAACTCTATCCTGGATTCAGACTCGACAAGCTACAAATCGTAGCTTGGTTGCAGAACTTAGGCTTGAAATTGATGCAGGAGAATCTGAAGCGATCGCTTTAGCAATTGAACTCAAGGCCAATCGATTACTGATTGATGATTATCAGGCAAGAGTTATTGCATCTCGGTTTGGATTAAAATTTACAGGTATTCTGGGAGTGCTTTTAGCTGCAAAGAAACAGGGATTGATTAAAGCAGTGAAACCGATTGTCGATGATCTAATCAATCAAGCCGGATTTAGAGTGAGCGATCGCGTGTATAGAGAGATTGTGCAGATGGCTGATGAAGTGCTCGAATAATAGCTGCTTAATTAAAAAAGTCCTATAGTTATGATAAATTAATAGCTATGGGTTTATCATAGTCCCGATTCCCGACTCCCGACTCCCAATTCCCGATTCCCGATTCCCGACTCCCGACTCCCTACTGCCATTAACCCAGGACATGGAAGAATTAACCTTATTACGTCAACTCATTCAAGAAAGAAACTATCATAAAGCCTTAGAAATTGTTGATGAACTAGAAGAAATGTCAAGGGAGGATAAACTAAATAAAATTTATAGCTATGGAGTCATTTTACTATTACATTTAATTAAACAAGAGGTAGAAAAACGCACTACCCGCTCTTGGGAATTTTCTATTTATAATGCCAGCAAAAATATTAAACGAGTGAACAAACGGCGAAAATCAGGGGGATGTTATGCCAATCAAGAGGAATTATTAGAAATTTTAACCGATGCCTTTGAGACAGCCCTCAAAAAAGCAGCATTAGAAGCCTTAGAAGGCAGATATACAGATAGTGAACTCAAAGAAAAGATTGACGAAGAGCAAATTAAAGAGAAAGCTTTAGGTTTAATTTGTTAACAAGAGGGAGTGGGGAGTAGGGAGTAGGGAGTAGGGAGTAGGGAGTAGGGAGTAGGGAGTAGGGAGTAGGGAGTAGGGAGTAGGGTATGGTTTGCTAGCTTTGCTATTACCTGTTCCCTATTGTTAGCTTGGCTATTCCCAATTCCCAATTCCGTCTCCCCACACTTCCCACACTTCCCACACTTCCCACACTTCCCACACTTCCCACATTCTTCTCCCTCTTGCCTCTTGCCTCTTGCCTCTTGCCTCTTGCCTCTTGCCTACTCCCTATTCCCTGTTCCCTGTTCCCTGTTCCCTACTCCCTATTCCCTATTCCCTATTCCCTATTCCCCCTAACCACTGCCATCAAAAACTCCGCCAAGGTCCCCCCATCGACCCCCAACTCACTCCGGTCCTGAGCCGCTAAAATTCCCGCTTGGGCATGCCACCAGGCTGCCGTTGCCACTACTGCGTCCAAAGGATGCTCAGACAGAACTGGCTGAGCCATCAAGCCTCCCACTAGTCCGGTGAGGACATCGCCACTCCCCCCTCGGGCTAGAGCTGGTGTACTTTCAGGAATCAGCCACACCGAGCCCCTAGGATTTGCGATCGCACTCCTGGCTCCTTTTAACAACACCACAGACCGACTCAGTTGGGATGCCTTCCGCACCGCCTGGACTCGATCCGGTAACAGTTCTGCCGAATCAGGAAATAAACGTCGGAACTCTCCAACATGAGGCGTTAACACGGTCTGGCCTAGACGCTTCAACAAAGTGGGAATAGTGATCAGTTCCGCCAGGATATTTAAACTATCCGCATCCAAAACCATTGGGCATTGGGCAGCTAAAACCCCTTGCACTATATCCTTAGCATCTTTTGTTAAACCAGGACCACATGCGATCGCATTATAAGTATGAGAGCTACCAGAAGGTTGGTGTAACTTCTCTAACACTAACTCAGGCAAAAATGCAATCGCACCCGCCGTCGTTTCTGGGCAACCAATTACCACTGCTTCTGGCAAGTGACTGACCACTAGCAATTTGATAGACTCCGGTACTGCCATTGAAAGCATCCCCACCCCACTAGCACGAGCCCCTAATCCCGCCAAAATTGCTGCCCCTGAATACTGTTTGGAGCCACAAATCAGCAACAGATGTCCCTGTTGGTACTTATGAGTTACCTTAGGGCGAGGTAAGGGCAAAAACTGTTTCGCTACAGTTTTGGTAACTCGGAGCAAATCTGGTGGTTCACCTAAAATGGACCAAATATCCTTGAGGGGAATACCAAAATCAATTAACTCAGCTTCACCAATATAATCCAACCCTTGGTCTTGGAGAAACGCCAACTTCCACAACCCTAAGCACAATGTCCGGGTAGCCCGAACCGCTATGCCCAACACTTCCCCAGTATCAGTGTGTAATCCCGAAGGTAAATCAATACTAACCACCGGTTGTGACCATTGATTCAACAGCTCAACCGCCTCAGCGATACTACCAGAAAGCGATCTCGTCAGTCCAAATCCGAACAAACCATCAATAATCAGGTCACACTCATAAAGCGGTTCAATCTCGTCATAAAAAGGAATCCCCAAGCTAAGCGCATACTGAGCATGGTAGTTAGTCAATTCCTTCAGTTTAGACAAAGGACGGTAAATGTGGATTTCATATCCCTGTAAATGAAGTTCACGAGCAACAACTAACCCATCGCCCCCATTATGACCAGGACCAACTAACACACCCACTCGCCTATTCTCAGCCCAGGGATAAAGAGTTTGAATAGAGCGAGTAATCAATCCTGCCACCTTTTCCATCAAAGCTGCTACAGGCATCCCCGCCTCAAAGATGCGCCCTTCAATCTGACGCATCTGCTCAGCAGTTACCACCACTTGTTCAATTAGTTCTCGCCTATTCTCAGACTCCATCAACTTTTAATTGGGTGAGGTACAACGTTCTTTTAGAATTTAGAATTTAGAATTTAGAATTTAGAATTTAGAATTTAGAAGAATTATCCATTCTTCCTTCTTCCTTCTTCCTTCTTCCTTCTTCCTTCTTCCTTCTTCCTTCTTCCTTCTGCCTTCTGCCTTCTGCCTTCTTCCTTCTTCATTCTTCATTCTTCATTCTTCCTTCTTCCTTCTGCCCCTACCGACCAAAATAAACCCGTGCATCCCAACCAGCAGAGCGCAAACGATTACTCCAACGTTCTGCATCACCCCGCTTTTTAAACGGACCAACAGCAACATGTTTACCTCTTGGGGCATCTCGTTGGCTGACTAAATCCTGGGCAATCCCAATTTTAACCAATTCCGTGACCATCTCTGGTAACCTTTGAGCATTGCCAGGAATAGCCACAAAATAGCTCCTACCCCTTGATTCTCCTGAATCCCCTGGATTGGAACCAGAACTGACAGCACCACGGTTCGCCAAATCCAATCCTGTTTCTGGATACACCAAACGGGAGCCATAGGTGATCGAGCCATCAGATGCCAAACTGGGTATTTTCCTCAGATTTGTGGCACCATTATCAAATGCTTGTTGTTCAATGGTTGTGATTCGGGCTGGAATTCCCAAAGCTTCCAAAGCCCGGAGAAGGGACTGAGCATTGTAGCGATCCATAAATGTACCCGCTTGAATCACCCCCTCTCCCTCGCGCACAAAGGCTTGTGGTTCAATGTCTTGTACTTGGGATAACAACCAATCACTATCACCCACCACATCAACCCGATAGAGATTAGCGATGGGTATTGATCTATTAGTTCTTGATGGATTAGTGATTGATCTATTAGTGTCCTTGACGTTTAACTCAGATGGTAATGGTGTATTGGTTGACCGGTTGGGTGAGGCGGTCGGCAAAATTAAAGGGGGAGTGTTAACCGATGGTAGAGAAGATGGCGTCATAGTTGGTAGAGGCTCCCCAAAAAATCTCGGTTCTGGTGAAGTTTGGGCACTAGCTGGGGTAATATCCGCCATAACTGTTTGCCCAGTCAGTAGTAACAGTAGCCAACCACTTACCTTAACCAGTAGACCTCTTGCCAAAGTAGTTTTTTGATACTGTTCTCTGTTCCGAAGTTCCCTCATCTGAAAGAAGTCTAGTGTTTTAGGATTCCTAAATTGCTCAGACACTCTGATCATAATCGGTCTTGGGCTCTAGTAAGATGAATAGGTTATATCAATTTAAATGTACCCGTCAACCCTCAACAAATGAAGAAAATCCTGTCAAAATGGGTAATCTTACCGCTGATAATTCTCTGTATTATAGCCTGTGGCAGCAGTAACCTAGATGGAGTAACCACCGTCACTCTCGGTGGTTGGCAAAGCAGCCCTACTGAAAAACAATTACTAGAGAAGGTACTAAAGGAATTTGAAGCTAAACATCCCAAGGTAAAGGTTAAGCTTGAAGTCATCACTGGTCAATACATGGATGTGATCAAAACCCGATTAATTGGTGATGCAGCTCCAGATATCTTTTATTTAGATGCCTATGAAGCCCCATTACTAATGAGTCATGATGTTTTGGAGCCTTTGGATGACTACATTAAGCGCACTGATAATTTTGATGTAGCTGACTTTGAACCCTCTCTGTTTCAAGCATTCCAATATAATGGAATAATCTACGGATTGCCTAAAGATTTTTCCACCCTTGCCCTTTTTTACAACAAAGAATTATTCAAACAAGCTAAGTTAACTCAACCACCCCAAACTTGGGAAGAATTACGGGATTATTCCCAAAAACTAACCCTTGATAAGAATCGCGATGGCAGGAATGAACGCTATGGTTTGGGAATTAATCAGGAACTGGCTCGTCTGTATTTTTTAATTAAAGCCTTTGGCGGTAATTTAGTTGACAAAAACGGCTACGCTACCTTTGCCACTCCTGAAAGTTTTAAAAGTCTTAAAACTGTCATTGACCTATACCGAAACTACCAGTCTGCTGCCTTACCCTCAGACGTTGGGGCTAGTTCTGGTAGCGAAATGTTTGGTCAAGGTAAAACCGCAATGGTAATCGAAGGTAGCTGGGCTATTCCTTATCTCAAAGACACATTTCCTAAAATTAAATTCGCCACGGCTGAAGTTCCCTCCTTAGGTAGTAAAAAAGGAACCATGGCTTATACCGTTGCTTATGTGATGAATAAACAAGCTCAACATAAAGAAGCAGCTTGGGAACTAATTTCCTATCTTACCGGCAAAGAAGGAATGAAAGCTTGGGGAAAAGCGGGACTAGTACTACCTTCTCGGCTATCTGTGTTATCGGAACTAGGCTATAAAAACAATCCCCTCTATGCTCCTTTTATTAAAGGAGCCGCCTATGCCACCATTTGGCAGGCTGGGGAAACCTTGCCCACCATTCAAACCCATTTCGATAATCAATTTCTGAGTACATTACTGGGTGAGCAATCCTTACAAAGTGCTATGAATAAAGCCCAAGAAGCAGCTAATGAAGAGATTCGAGCAGCTGATTATTAACTTGGTTTTAGGGAGTAGGGAGTAGGGAGTCGGGAGTCGGGAGTCGGGAGTCGGGAGGGTGGGGAGTGTGGGAGGTGTGGGGAGATGGGGAGATGGGGAGATGGGGAGATGAAGAGTTAGATCAGCAATTGGTGTAGTTTTTAAGAAATTCTACAACCCAATGTTGATTTGTAATCACATCAAAAAATCATCGTTTGGTTTCGTGATCTTTCCTGATCTCTGCTTCTTCCTATTCCCTATTCCCTATTCCCTATTCCCTATTCCCTATTCCCTATTCCCTATTCCCTAACTTAAAATAAATCCTCAGTGCCCCATGCTGGTCCTTTCTGTGCGGCTCTGATCACAAATGCCGCTAATTTCTCGATTTGCTCCTGTGATAGCCAACTCTCTGGAACTTCGCGGCACGAGAAGCTATCCTCGGTACCATCATAGGTCATCGGTTGCCTCATAAAAGCAACTAAACCATTGAGATTATCTCGAGGTGGTGTTGCCTGAGCTAGCCTCTCGAGAGATAGAGACACGGTGGGATCAATGAGATTAGTTCCTCCCACATGACACATCTGGCAATTTTGGGAAAACAATTTTATACCAACAGACAAGTCTTCGCCATCAAACAGCTTAGTCTGTCCCTTGCCATCTACAGCAATCGGTACAGGTTCTGCCACATCTAGGTAGCGCCTGACATATTGGTTAACCGCAGCGTGGGCTGGTGAACTAACCGTCCATGTCCCTAAGCAGAAGACCAGAACCACTAGCAAATGACGGATTGATAGGAATAGACCTCTTCCCAAACTAGTTTTTTGATACTGTTTCCGTGAATTGTTCTCCACTGTTCCCTGTTTCCTGTTCCCTATTCCCAACTTCTCAAAGAAGTCTAATAATCTACCGAGCATTGAGTATTTAAGGTGATATGTACTGATTGAGCAACAGGGCAGCGGCTTCTTCTATTAGCGGATAAGGTGTAGTTAAGGAACCTTAGGGTGATCGATTTTGGTTAACCCCTAATCCCTAACCCCTAACTGCCAAAAGAAGAAGCCTATGCCCTTGCTGCTTAAATAAGCATAAAGCCTTTCGCTAGCTGCTTCCTAACCTGTGTACAAACAAACGTAATTAGTTACAGACTTTACCACAACCCCAGGTGTCGGGTCTCTGGTTGATCTCATAGAGAATATAACCAGCCATATTACGGAGGTCATCTTGGGAGACATTCCTCATTTTGACAAAAAGATCAGCACTCTTGGTGCTCGCATGAAATTCACTAATCTCTATTTCCCCGTCGTAGGTGGTAGGATTGTTCAGATAGTCTACCAGAGCTTCGAGGTTATCACGGGGTGGTGTTGCGAAGGCTAAGTCTTCAGCACCAAGACTAACGTTAGGGTCAGTTTTAGTGTAACCGCTTTTGTGACATTCAGCACATTTCTCGTTAAACAGCTTTAAGCCCTTAGTAATCTCTTCGTTACTCATCACCACCATGTCACCTGCTTCATTGGAAGCTACGGTGCGGAGCGGTTCAGGGATATCCAGGGCTGCTGAACTGCCCACTGCAATTTGAAAGGCAAAGAATAGGGTTGCCGTGATCAGCAAGATAAATCGCTTCATTGTTGATTCTCCTCTAATAAAAATGTGGCTCATATGGGATTAGTTTTTCAAAACAGCATTAACTGATTCCCTGCACATTCTCTCGCTGAGGGGGATCCGAGTCAACCAATCACGGCTATCGAACTCAGGTATTACCGATTACCGATTACCGATTACCCTTTGTTTGAGACAAAATCTTTAAGATAACAGCCTTCGCATCTTCTAGAGGCAGATGGGTGTCTTGATTTTTGTAAGCAATGCCCAACTGCTGGCATAGATGGAACACCTCTTCTACTCGAAGGTCATACTCGGCAGCAATTTCTACAATTGACAGGTCTGCAAAGCCCATAATAACTAAACCCGATAATAACTAAGGAACAGGGAGAGTGTGGGAGTTGTGGGGGCAAGAGGCAAGAGGAACCCACCCCTAACCCCTCCCAGGAGGGGGAGGCAAGAGGCAAGAGGCAAGAGGCAAGAGGGAATATTATGAAACCATCTGACTCCCCATCTCCCCATCTCCCCATCTCCCCACACTACCCGATTCCCGACTCCCTACTCCCTACTCCCGACTCCCGATTCCCGATTCCCTACTCCCGACTCCCTACTCCCTACTCCCTGCTCCCTAATCCCTACTGCTTCTGGCAGGGAAACTACTACCGGTATAGTAGCCTGGGGTTGATGGAGGCGAATCAGCTGGGCTAGGGTTTTTTTCAACTGGGTGCGAGGTACAATAGCATCAACAAAGCCGTGCTCTAGCAGATATTCAGAGGTCTGGAAATTATCGGGGAGCTTTTCTCTGAGGGTCTGCTCAATCACTCGTCGTCCAGCAAATCCAATTAATGCCTTCGGTTCCGCTAGTATAATATCTCCTAACATGGCAAAACTGGCAGTCACCCCACCGGTGGTAGGATGAGTAAGAACTGGAATGTAGAGTAGTCTGGCTTGACGATGGCGTTCCAAGGCACCAGAGATTTTGGCCATTTGCATCAGGCTTAACATCCCTTCCTGCATTCTGGCTCCACCAGATGCACAAACAATTACAACCGGTAGCTGTCGCTTGGTTGCTTCTTCAATCAAACGAGTCAGTTTTTCCCCAACTACCGAACCCATACTACCGCCCATGAACCGGAAGTCCATTACTCCCAAAGCAATGGGCAAATTCTCTAGCTGACCGGTGCCAGTTTGTACGGCATCTGTGAGCTTAGTTTTTTCTTGGCTGTCTCGCAAACGATCACTATAGGATTTGCGATCGCAAAACTTCAGGGGATCAGTCGGATGTAGGTGTTCATCCAGTGAAATCCAGGTCTGAGGGTCAATCAGCTGTCGGATCCGCTCATCACTAGGGACTCGCATGTGATGGTCACATTCAGTGCAAACCATTTGATTAGCTTGCAGGTCTCTGGCGTAGGATAGCACTCCGCAAGCTTCACACTTTTTCCATAGCCCATCAGCAATTTCCCGTTCTTGGGGTTGTTTAGGGCTTGGTTCAATTTTTCGTCTATTGGCAAACCAATCGAATAGAGACATAAAAATTATTAATCCTAACGTACTATCTAAATTTTTTTAGCTATAATCTGATTTTTCTGATTGTCCTGCCTGCTCTTCCTCTGGGCAACTCAACAAGAGTAAGGCTGTCCATTGATCTGGTGAGCGAACTTGTAAAGCGGCAGGACTACCTGCACCTAAATAAGACATGATCCCAATATCAATAATCCGACTTGGAATATCATGAGCGGCTAGCACCTGCTGCATCAGCTCGGCTTCCCAGCGAAGATTGGTAGTTCTGATTGTTATCCAAGACACAGGCTAATACCAATAGCACCAATAGTAGAGTTTTCAGAGCCGTTCAATTTGATAGTTTAATTTCATCTATAGTTTTATTAAAAGGTTATACTTAGTTATACTTATTATGATTAGTATACAATTACGTTAAATTTTATATTAGGTTAATTTTTATAGGTTTCCTATTATATAGGAAGTTTGAGTTTCTCGGTTTCAACCTCTAAATTTATAGAGTCAGCGAACATTATTCAACAGGTGCGACCCGTGGCGAATTTAATTCTTAATGGTAAGAGCGCACCTAAGATAATGTTTAGCTAAATGGGAAAAATAGTTCTAGGTAAGTGGACACTATTAATTTACCCCAAAGTAGGGTCAATCCTGCTCCCAAGGCTAGAAAAGGACCAAATGGCATTGGCTGTTTGCGATTCATCCAACCCAGGGCAATGGCTGCGCCACCAGCAAACGCCCCTACACCACAAGCGATGAAACTAGCCAATAGCAAATACTTCCAGCCTAACCAAGCTCCCATCATCGCCGCTAGTTTAGCATCTCCTCCCCCCATAGCAGATTGACCAAAGGCAATCGAACCCCCAAAGGCAATCAGGTCAAACAACCAAATCCCTAAGACTGCACCTACCACCCCAGTCATTAATTGAGGAATTATTGCTATGGGGTCAGACCCCTCCAAAAAACCAGTAGTTCCTTGAAATACTAAACCAGCCACTAATCCAGACTGAGTTAGGGCATTCGGTAGGGTCATAGTATCGATATCAATCAGAGCCAGAGTCAACAGCCAGCTCAAAAATGCCCAATACCCTAGGGTTTGCCAACCCCAACCATACATCCAGAAAACTAGTAAAAACAGTACACCTGTTATGGCCTCTACTAGGGGATAGCGGCTGGAAATCTTGGTATTACAGTGACGGCAACGTCCTTTTAACCACAGCCAGCCCATTACCGGAACATTCTCTCGCTTTCCCAGCTTATGCAGACAATGGGGACAGCGCGAAGGGGGCCAAAGGATTGATAAACCAGCAGGTAGTCGATAAACGACTACATTCAGGAAACTGCCAATAGATGCACCGATAGCGAAAACTATTGCGAAAACTATCGACGTTGTCAAGGCAGCGGATATTTCAACCATATCCTGTGTCACGTGCTAATTGCTCTTGGTTACTACCATAGAAGTAAGACCAATGACCGATTTACTTAATATTTATTAATAAAAGTCCCCTTCTAGTTGACTCAAAGGCACAAAGCATTCAGTTGGTAGAAGGATAGGTCTCTGACTAAAGATTAACTTTCCTCTGAGGGTATATCTGTCAATGGCTACACCAGATGGCTGTTCATCTTGGTATGGATGAACTTCGTAGTAAACCCGGTAGATATGCTTAGCTGCTCTCAAAACCGTAGGGTCTATCAGCTTCGGTAGATCAATCCGAGTTTGGTAGTTTTCTTGTCGTTGCTGTGATGTATACACCACACTTTTTACCCTATTATTTCAGTTTGACTTTAATGCAATCACGCCCTCACGGCAAGGGGGGATTTCGGCAAAAGGGCACTGATCAACCAGGGGAAACCAACAGCAGGTTTACCTGATCAAATCAAGGGATAATATCAAGGGATAACATCAAGATTGCTCTAAGCACTCAATTAGGGAATCTCCCATAGCCCGACAACCTAAGAGATTCATGCCTTCTGAGATGATATCTCCTGTGCGATCGCCTTTATCTAAAACCTTGACAACTGCTTGTTCAATACAATCTGCTGCTTCAGGCTGGTCTAAGCCATAACGTAACATCATCGCAGCACTGAGTACCATCGCTAGGGGATTGGCTTTATCTTGACCCGCAATATCTGGAGCTGAGCCATGAACCGGTTCAAACACTCCAGGGCTAGATTCGCTTAAACTGGCAGAGGGTAACATGCCAATACTACCCGTAAGCATGGCAGCAGCATCCGATAAAATATCCCCGAACATATTACCTGTAACAATGGTATCAAATTGTTTCGGAGCTCTGACCAATTGCATAGCGGCATTATCCACGTATAGGTGAGACAGTTCCACATCCGGATATTCCGCTGCTAGGGTTGTAATGCGATCGCGCCACAACTGAGACACATCCAACACATTAGCTTTATCCACGGAACACAGTTTACCACCGCGTTTTTTAGCCGTTTCAAACCCTACTCTAGCAATGCGGTCAATTTCGGCTTCGGTGTAAGCCATAGTATTGACTCCCCGTTTCTCCCCAGTTTCCTGATTAAAAATCCCTTTAGGTTGTCCAAAGTAGATGCCACCAGTCAGTTCTCTAACCACCATAATATCTACCCCTTCAACCACGTTTCGTTTCAAGGTCGAGGCATCAATCAGTTGGGGGAATATTGTGGCTGGTCGCAGATTCGCAAACAACCCTAACCCTGCTCTTAATCCCAACAATCCCGTTTCTGGTCGTTGGTGGCGGGGGAGATTATCCCACTTGTATCCTCCAATGGCAGCGAGTAAAACCGCATCACTATTGCGACATAGTTCTAGAGTATCAGTAGGTAGGGGTTCATTAGTAGCATCAATAGCTACGCCACCGATTAGGGCTTCTGTAAATTTAAAATTAATATCGAATCTCTTGCCAACAAAGTTCAACACATCTACAGCTACTGCCATGATTTCTGGGCCAATCCCGTCACCAGGGAGTAGGGTAATGCGGTAGGAGTAAGTCATAGTTAGTTTGGTCGATGCTTAAGTATAGGTCTGGTGGGTGCAAGTTGCAGCGTTCGATACTATAACATCTGGCAAGTGTATCACGAGAGGTTGCAACAGATTAAGTTAAGGGATGTAACCGATGTAACTGACTGATAGATCAAACTTCGCCACAAGGGAAAACTCCGGAAGGAATCCGTAAGCTAGCGATAACTGATAAAAATCAATAATTAAAATAATTCTAGGCAAGCTCAACCGCCCTAGGTCAACCCATAGATCAACAAGAAAGCGCTAGGCTGGAGAAAAAACCAACATCAGGTGCGACCCGTAGCGAATTTAATTCTTAATGGGTTAAGCGAAACTATGAATTTCCCTTTGTGGTGCGACCCCGCCCTTTTTGAAAGCGCTAGGTAACGCCCACCAAGAGGAGGCTTTGGTCTTGTCCTTTATTGGCTTAGAAAGACCTTACTCTTAGGCAATTTAAACAGGTAAAACCAGACTCTGATGGTAAAAGAACTGGCTATTGATACCCGTGGACTCACGAAGCAATTCGACCGCCATGTGGCTGTACATGAGGTAGATTTGCAAGTGGAAAGCGGTGAAGTTTACGGCTTAATTGGACCGAATGGTGCTGGGAAAACCACCCTGATTCGGATGTTAGCTGCAGCGGAAGAACCTACCACTGGTGAGATTTACATCAATGGTCAGCGTTTGCTAAGAGATCAAAGCAATCCTAGGCTAAAACAGCGTTTAGGTTATCTACCTGATGATTTTCCCCTTTATGAAGATTTGACGGTTTGGGACTACCTAGACTACTTCGCACGTCTATATAAATTAAGAGGCTCAAAACGCCGACAACGCTTATACGATGTTCTGGAACTGATTGAATTAACCAACAAGCGTAATAGTTTGATTTCTACCCTATCCCGGGGGATGAAACAGCGCCTGAGCCTGGCTCGAACTATTATTCATGAACCGATTTTACTGCTGCTGGATGAGCCAGTCTCTGGTCTTGACCCCATTGCTAGAATGAAGTTTCGGGAAATTATTAAGGTTCTCCAAGAAGCGGGGATGACCATTCTGATTTCTTCCCATGTCCTGAGTGATTTAGCCCAACTGTGTAGTTCAGTAGGCATCATGGAATTAGGGTATCTGGTAGAAAGCGCACCCCTAGATGAGTTTTACCAGCGTCTTGGTCGCCAGCACATTCTGTTGTCAAGCCTAGGTCAGCTGGATGTAGTTAAAGGGGAATTGAAAAATAATCCCCTTGTAGAAGACTGGGAAATATTACCAGAACCAGGTCGGATGCGGATTTATTTTTCAGGAGGTCAAGAGGATTGTGCACAGCTATTGCGTACGCTGCTTAATGCTGGGATTCCCTTGACAGAATTCCAGTGCTCTCAGGAAGACTTAGAAACAATTTTCCTGAAATTAGGTCATCAGCAAGCATCATAGCTCGATCATCGCTGCATCATAACTAGGTGCGCGCCTCCTAGGCCGGGTTCCCCGGCCTAGGAGGCGCGCACCTAAGTGCAGGTTTGAGCAGGTTAAATGTAATGGTGTACTTGACCCATTAAGAATTAAATTCGCCACGGGTCGCACCTGTTGCACAAGTTTCTGAACAAGGAGACTACAAGGAGACTAATAGCAATATGGCACTTAATAATTTAGTTAACCAACTTGGGGAATTGAATCCCCAGGTGTTTCGAGAAGTCAAAGGCCGTTTCAAACAGCGCAATGTCCTGATTACAGTGGCAATATCCTTGGTTAGTCAGTTGATGCTGCTGATCGGTTTTGCAACTCAGCTACCAGTAGCTGATGGTGATCGTACCATTTACAATCGATATTGCACTGGTGTCAAGTACGATTATCAGATTCCTTGCCTACCAGATGGCTTGGGAGGTTTTGAGATTAACTGGCCTCTTTGGTGGCAAGATGTATTTGTCTGGCTGAGTATTATCGGTATTTTCAGCTTGTTAGTGGTTGGCACCTATATGCTAATCAGTGACCTCTCCAAAGAAGAAAGTCGTGGCACCCTCAACTTTCTGCGCCTGACACCTCAGTCAAGCCGGAGTATCCTAGGTGGCAAACTACTGGGGGTACCAGCATTGCTTTATCTAGCAGTTGGTTTCGCCCTACCATTGCATTTTTGTGCAGCTATTGCTGGTCAAATCCATTTGATTGAGCTTTTAGGATTTTACACCGTTCTCGCTACCAGTTGCCTATTTTGCTATAGTATGGCGCTACTATTTGGCTTAGTTGGCAGATCTCTAGGAGGTTTCCAAGCTTGGTTAGGTTCTGGTGCTGTACTCATCTTCTTGTGGATCACGACCATGGTGATTCATGACAGTGGTGTCAGCAATTACCCAACTGACTGGCTAACTTTATTTAATCCCACCATTGTCTTACCATACCTGATTGATTCTAATTCCTTTGATGCGGGTAGGATTCATACTTATCACCGTAGTTTCCAAGATTTGCGCTGGTTTGGTATCCATATCGGTGCCAGTTTCTGGAGTATGGCTGGTTTTGTTGTCCTCAACTACGGTGTTGGGAGCTACTGGTTTGGGCAAGGGCTAAATCGTTGCTTCCATAACCCTAAAGCTACCCTGATTAACAAGCAACAGAGTTACTGGCTGACCGCTAGCTTGCAAGCAGTGATTTTAGGATTTGCCCTCAACCCTCAAGTCAAGAACTGGGGTGGTTATACCCATGGCTTGGAAGAGAATTCAGAGATGCTGCTGGTGTTCAACCTGGTGCTGTTTTTAGCTCTGATTGCTGCCTTGAGTCCCCATCGACAAACCTTACAAGATTGGGCGCGTTACCGACATCAGGATCGGACTTTCCGCAAAAAAGGAGGGCTGATAGCTGACTTAATCTGGGGTGACAAAAGTCCCGCTGTGGTGGCAGTGGCAATAAATTGTGCGATCGCATCTGCAATGTTGCTGCCCTGGATATTACTTTGGCCTGCCAATGAGTACAAGATACCTGCCCTGTTCGCACTGTTGCTCAATAGCAGTATTATCATGATTTACGCCACAGTTGCTCAGTTGATGCTGTTGATGAAAACACAGAAGCGAGCCGCTGGTGCAGTGATAACAGTAGGAGGATTGATTCTCTTACCGCCCATCCTGTTCTCGATTGGGTCGATGCATCCCTATGAAACTCCTGCTTTATGGCTATTTTCCGCATTTCATTGGACTAGTTTGCAGCATGCTACTGCAACTAGTGTTTTCTTGGCCATCATTGCTCAGTCCCTAGCCCTAACGTTATTGAACGTACAGCTAGGACGACAATTGCGACAAGCAGGAGAATCCACAACTAAAGCGTTGCTGTCTGGAAAAACCCAATTACCTGTCACTGCTGATTAAGTTTTTTAGTCTCCCTAAGGGTCGTTTGGGTCCTTAGGTCGCGCGTCGATCAACTTTCCTACCTTGATCGGCGTTTTTCTGCTAATTATCGCGAAACATTTGAACAAAACATCTAGCTTGGAGTGTTTAGCGTTATCCCAATGCTTCGCTCCTATTTTTTTATAATTAAATTAGCGCTAAAATCGACGAACAACCAATGGGAAATCTTAAAGTCGAAGCTCAGCTCTCCTACCAAAACATCCTGAAACGTGAGAGCCCTGTGTCTAATGACCGGGGGTGAAACGGAGAGACGGGGTTTACCCCCTTAAAGTGTTCCTTTAGTCTTTATTCATTTCAGATCTAATCATATTTTCTACGAACTCCCCAACGCTGGTATCTGGATCCTTAGCTGATAATTGAAGCCACTTCCACGCAGCCCCAGTCAGCCAAACTGTAGGTTTTTTTTAAGTTCATTATGATGTACGGGAAACCCCCGCATTCTTTTCTTAGTTTTTCGTTTATTTGTTGTTGACATATCTATAATCGGCGTCTATACTAGATATAGTATAAAAAAAATTGAGTAGGCAACAAGTGTACAAGACTGTCCCAGTTAAAGCTAACTTTTCAGATGAAGAGGAAGTATTCTGGGAATTTCAGTGTCAACAAGCAAATAATCTGTTTAATTCTGCTGTTTACTACTCAAGACAAAAGCATTATGACTGGTTAAGACAGCAACCAGAAGCTTATACAACATATTGGAGAGATGATTTACTGCGACAAGGCTGGAAAACTTATAAATGCAGTATCAAGTATGCTGAACTTTGCAGGGAGTTAAAGGAAAGTCCTAACTATAAGGCAATGGCCGCTCAGTCAGCACAACAGACTCTCAAGACAGTGGCTGAGTCAATCACAAGCTATAACCAATTGGTGGGTTTGTACTACAAGGGTCAAGTTGATAAACCAAGACTTCTTAGGTACAGAAAGAAAGGTGGTCTAGCCGCTGTTAGTTTTCCAAGACAAGCTCTTAATTACAAGAATGGATTATTTTATCCGTCAATAAGTAAAGAGAGTAAACCTGAGTTGCTCACTGAAATCACTTTGGAGGCTCCCGAGTTTATAGATCCAGACTGGGTAAAAGAAGTAACAATTCGGCCATGTTATGGACAGCTATGGATTGACTGGGTTATTGAGGATGGTAAGCAGCCAGTCAAAAACAATCCCAACCTAGATTACTCTCAGGCTTGGAGTTTCGATCATGGTGGAACTAATTGGTTGACCGGAGTTTCAACTAAAGGTAAAAGCCTGATAATTGATGGTCGCAAGCTCAAGTCCATGAACCAGGGATACGCCAGGTTAGTATCAAAGCACAAAACAGGAAAGCCTGATTTTTACTGGGATACAAACCTTGATAGAGTTCAACGGAAGCGTAATAATCAAATGCGGGATAGCATCAATAAAGCAGCTAGATTTATTATTAATCGCTGTCTTACTGATGGAATCGGCAATATAGTAATTGGTTGGAATGAAAGACATAAAAATGGCTCAATAATGGGGAAACGGGGTAACCAAAACTTTGTGGTTATACCCACAAAAAGATTAATCAACAGACTCGAACAACTATGCCCTGAGTACGGCATAAAATTAACGGTAACAGAGGAATCTTATACTAGCAAAGCGTCTTTATTGGATGAGGATTCATTACCTAAACACGGTGAAAAACCCAGTGGATGGAAACCTTCCGGCAAAAGAGTAAGGCGTGGTTTGTACAAGTCTTCTAAAGGATACCTGGTGAATGCTGATTGTAATGGTGCTGGAAACATTGCCAGGAAAGTAGCTGTACAGTTAGGTCTTGATCTAACCAAGGCAGGTAGGGGAGCTTTGACACTCCCACATCGATATGATATTTTTAATTCTCTTAAAAAATCATATCGAACAAGAAGCGTTCGCGTAGCGTCGGCGAAAGCCGATAGTGGCACGGGAAAACCGCTGCCACGTAGCAACATTGTAGAATCCCCCGTGCTTCAGCCGGGGGAGATGTCAAGAGCAGTTACTTAGAGCTGTTGAACAACTGAGTTTATCTGAACTGGAGAACGTTGGAGCATACATCATGTCCCTCCAGGCACAACGCAAAGCCCCCAGCCTTTCTTCAGATCAGGCTAGGTTGCTAATAACTATTAATCAAGGTTTACCACCAGACCTTCAAAACCGCTACGATGAACTGATTGAAAAACGAAGAATGGAGATGCTGACACCTGAGCAGTATAGGGAACTTTTGGGTTTAAGTGATCAAGTGGAAACCATCGAAGCTAAACGTGTCGAAGCCATGGCAGAATTAGCTCGTTTGCGCCAAATATCCTTAAGCACATAGGTGCGCTTTCCGTAGGCGAATTAAATTCGCCACGGGTCGCACCTCCTGATGGCAGATTTGGATATTCATCTCCCTGGCAATGTCTGATAAATCAATTAAAGCAAAACATAGACAAACAGTTGAATCACGAGCTCAAGGATGTTGTGAATATTGCCGGATCCAAGCTCGCTTTGCCACCCAATCTTTTTCGATCGAACATATCCAACCTCTAAGTCGAGGGGGAAAATCTGAACTCGATAACTTAGCCCTAGCCTGAGGTGCGAAAAATAATTAGATTTTGCCAAAATATTTAAAATCTTATTGGTTTAATTTGGGACTTTATTCATCATTACAATTAGTCCTTACTTATTTAACACTACAAAAAAAATAATAAGATAAATTAGATTATAAATTTTTCCTAAAGCATAACTAGTTAGAGTTACCACTGGCATACAGTCATAGACTGATTTATCTATTTTATGCTTCTAGCTGATAACTAGACCCAGAGTGCTCAAATTGACACTCCTCGTCCTATAAGAACGAGGATTCTTGCTTCAAAGGGATTCCTATGAATTTACCCTCAGCAAGCATCTTGACCGTGTGTCCCACGGCTGCAAGTCCACGTATAGTGACTACTTGGGCAGCTGCCACATCTCTATCGGTTGTGTAGCCGCAATTTCCACAAACATGGGTACGTTCAGCTAAAGTCTTTTTGCCAGTCTCAGTTAAGCAATTTGGACAAATCTGACTTGTTTTACGTGCATCTACTTTCTGGAAATAGACGCCACGATGGACGCAAGTTTGTTCTAATATGCCCAAAAATTGACCAAAGCCAGCGTCTAGACAATGCTTTCCTAACATTCCACGGGACAAACCTACCAAGTTTAAGTCTTCTACAAATATCATCCCTGCATTGTCACAAAGTTGGTGAGAAAGCTTTCTGTGCCAATCCTTGCGACAATTAGCAATGTACTCATGTAGTTTGGCTACTTTATTTTGCGCTTTTTGTCGATTCTTTGAGCCAAAAGGTTTTCTAGAAACACGCTTCTGCAGCCATCTCAGCTTGCGTTCGGCATCACCAAAAAACTTTGGGCGCTTGACTAAAAGACCATTAGAAGTAGCTACAAAACTGGTTAATCCTAAATCAATTCCTAATGGTTCACCATGGGGCATTGGCGATGGAATATCAGCATTCCATTGAATCGTCAACATCACATACCAACCAGAAACCCTTTTAACTATGCGGGCTTGCTTGATTACTCCATCTTCGGGAATATTCCGTGATTGGCGAAACCTTACCCAACCGATAACAGGAAGTTTAACCATACCAGGCTGAAGTCTATTCCCTTTCATTTGCGGAAAGACAAAAGACCTCATTCTTCCTTTTTTTTTAAACCGTGGAAACCCCGTATTACGCTCCCACAAAAGCGTGAAAGCAGTCTCAACCCTTTTGAGAGTTTGCTGCAATACCTGAGATTGAACCTTTTTTAAATTAGGGTTTTTCTTCTTTGCAGCTGTTAAGGACTTACATTGACTTCCATAGGTAGGACGGGTGGCATCCGCAGAAATGATGTAGCAACTACGAAGGCTACAGGAGTTTAATTGACAACTACGAGACTTGTACCAGTCTTTACGCTCAGCTAAAGCATAATTATAGACCCTACGAGTTACTTCTAGCCACTCGTCAAATATTTGGGATTGTTGCTTGGTGGGTTTGAGTTTGAACTCGTAGGTAAGATTAAACATCGTCTTTCCTCCTTGTCCACTATCATAACGCTTTAATTATCTAACGTCAAACCGAAAGATAAAAGCTCTCCTAAAAGGACGGGGCTTTAAACCCAAACTTTTTGGTAAAAATCCTGCCAAGTTGTCTGGACACTTCCATATATTGAGAGTAAAATAAAACACAAAAGGCATACTGTAGTAAAATTAAAAGTTATTCTAAAATTCTGCTCAGCTATTATCAGCAATCTAACACCATTAACAGCATAGGTGTTCTTGACCTTGGCGAATTTAATTCGCCACGGGTCGCACCGAAGGACCTGATCTACCACTAGAGGTGATAAGCGTGCAATCCCAAGTAATCTCAACAACCCCAGGCTCATCAACTACCCCCACTCGCCGCACAGGAGCATTTGCTCTAATGGATAGTCTCCACCGTCACGGTGTGACCCATATCTTCGGCTATCCCGGTGGAGCAATTCTACCCATATATGATGAACTATACCACTGGGAAGCTGCTGGTAAAATACAGCACATTCTAGTCCGACACGAGCAAGGAGCATCCCACGCTGCTGATGGTTATGCCCGTGCTACTGGCAAAGTCGGTATTTGTTTTGCTACATCTGGTCCGGGAGCCACTAACCTAGTTACTGGTATAGCTACCGCTCACATGGACTCAATTCCCCTAATCTGTGTAACTGGTCAAGTCGCCCGTGCTGCTATTGGTTCTGATGCGTTCCAGGAAACCGACATCTTTGGGATTACCCTGCCCGTTGTCAAACACTCCTATGTGGTGCGTAACCCTGCTGATATGGCGCAGATTGTTGCCGAAGCCTTCCACATCGCTAGCACCGGACGTCCTGGGCCAGTCCTGATTGACGTACCCAAAGACGTGGGTTTAGAGGAATGTGACTATGTACCGGTGGAAGCTAATCAACTCAAGTTGGTGGGCTATCGTCCAACAGTGAAGGGCAATCCCCGCCAAATTAACCAAGCCCTCAATTTAATTCGGCAAGCACGACGACCTCTGCTTTACGTTGGTGGTGGAACCATTGCTGCTGGTGCCCATGATGAACTGCGCCAACTAGCAGAAATCTTCCAAATTCCGGTAACTACCACGTTGATGGGTAAGGGAGCATTTGATGAATCCCATCCCCTATCGGTAAAAATGCTGGGGATGCATGGCACTGCTTATGCTAACTTTGCCGTTAGTGAGTGTGACTTACTGATTGCTGTAGGGACAAGGTTTGATGACCGGGTGACCGGGAAACTGGATCAGTTTGCCTGTCACGCTCAAGTGATTCACATCGACATTGATCCGGCTGAGGTGGGGAAAAACCGCTCTCCCCAAGTACCGATTGTAGGGGATGTGCGCCGGGTTTTGCAAGATATGTTGCGCCGTTACCAGGAAATGAGTATCTCAGCAGAACCTAATCAAACCCAGGAGTGGCTAGCACGGATTAACCGTTGGCGTCAGGAATATCCCTTGCAGGTGCCTGAATACCCCGATAGTCTATCTCCCCAAGAAGTGATTGTAGAGGTAGGGCGTCAAGCACCAAAGGCTTACTACACCACGGATGTCGGTCAACATCAGATGTGGGCAGCACAATTTCTTAATAATGGACCGCGCCAGTGGATTTCCAGTGGGGGATTGGGAACTATGGGCTATGGAATGCCAGCAGCCATGGGAGTCCAGGTAGCATTCCGAGATCAGCAAGTGATTTGTATTGCCGGTGATGCCAGTATTCAGATGAATATCCAGGAACTGGGTACCCTGGCTCAATATGGCATCAATGTTAAGACCGTGATTATTAACAACGGTTGGCAGGGAATGGTACGCCAGTGGCAAGAAGCGTTCTATGGGCAGCGTTATTCCTCTTCAAATATGGAAGTCGGGATGCCGGATTTTGTGCAACTGGCTCAGGCTTACGGGGTTAAGGGCATGATAGTTACCAGTCGGGATGAACTACAGGATGCGATCGCACAAATGCTAGCCTACGATGGTCCTGTGTTGTTAGATGTTCATGTAACCAAAGACGAGAATTGTTACCCAATGGTAGCCCCTGGTAAGAGTAATGCCCAAATGATCGGTTTACCAGAAAAACCATTACTCAAGAACCCTACGGAACTAATTTATTGCAGTAACTGTGGTGCCAAGAATGTAGCAAGTAACAATTTTTGTCCTGAGTGCGGCACCAAGCTTTAATATTGTGTACCTAAGGATTTGACATTGCGGATTAATGGTATGATTTAGGGTAATGGGTAATAGATAATAGTAATGGATAATTGGTAATTCACTATTGGCTAACTCCCCAAGTCTAATTCATATCATTCCTTAGTTCAGCAAAGCTTATCATTGCTCCTTTAAACTTACTTACTTCGCTCACCAGCGGAGTATTTTTTTTGGTAAGTATCGTCAGTTTAATAGTACTTATTGCTCAGTTATCAGCTATCAGCGTGTTGCGTATCAGCTATCAGCTTATGCATAGCGTGACCCAAGGCCAAGGCCAACGACTAACCGCTAACCACTGACAGTTGTTCGCGCAGCGTGGGCATAGCGCATATGCTTACCTAATGACTAATAGCTAATTCTTAATTACCTGCCAGATTGGTAATCCTTGATGGTAATCATACATAAATTAGACATTCGTATACGTTATCCCATACATTAGTCTCCGATAATCATAACATAAGCCACCTAGAGGAGCTATTCAGTAATCAAGATTCTAGTGATAACTGTTAATAGTGAATCCTATTGACTACCCAAGAATCTGCTACTCGTTTGAAAAGGCTGTGTGTGCATCTACATTGGTGATTTTGGATTGGCACAATAAGCACTAATCAACCCTGAGTGAGACTAAGATTAATAGATTGGTATTCTAGAAGGCTTTTTAAGCCTGCAACATAGGATTGTTCGAGCCATCGGTAATCGTACTCCAATTATCAATTACCAAAAGGTTAAATTTAGTGCTTGCAGGCATTGCTAAGAAGTGGTCTAACTAAAAATCACTCTCTATTCAACATTAATTCAAACGCTTATTGCTATTGTATATGATTAATACTAAGATAGTTCGGAATGGTCTAGCTCTCCTAGCTAGTAGCTTATTATTCACACCCAGTTCTGGTTTGGCTAGCTCTCCTCGTCAGGGCCAAGTTGAAAATAAATTAATCGCAGCAGCACAGTATTTAAGAGACCGCGATTATATGCCAACTCATCGACCGGTAGTAAATAGACTTTCCCGGAACCAAATCGATGCATTTACCCTGGACCTAGAAGCTGGTAAATCTTATACCTTAGTAAGTTTTTGTGATGATGCTTGTCTCGATATTGACCTAGGTCTGTATGATAACAATGGCCAAACCGTTGACTATGATACTGACTATGGTCAATATCCGATTGTTCAAGTTACCCCTCGCGGCAGTGGGAAATTTATGGTTAAAGTCGGTATGCCCCACTGTGTGAGCTCTTCATGCTATTACGGGGTGGGGATATTCGCGAAATAGATCAAGACTTAGATCTTCCTTGCCATTTTGCCAAATTGATGCTATTATAATAGGTGGCTCGGATCGACGCGATCGCAACGCCCAAACCTTGTCAGGACCGGAAGGTAGCAGCAATACGGGATGCTTACGATAGGCGTGGACTCCGGGTCATCCTCGTAGCCACAATACCTAGCCATAACACAATAGACATCCCTCCAGTTATCAGTAACTTCAGATCTAGTTACTTCGGGCGGGCGGCGTAACTTCAGACAAGGGAAGAAAAATTGGCGGAAACAGTAGTGAAAGAAAACACTACTAAAAAGCGATACATCCCTGTTTACTACTGATCCGAAGTTTCCAGTGATGTGTTAGCTTCCCCCATCAATCATCACCCTATAGTTAGCCTAATTTGAGGCTTGTGACAGTTAACAAAAATGTCCCACAACCTAACACTACCTACAAATATGTGTTAGATTTAACTCATGGCACTTATACCAATCCGTAAGGCGGTCGAACTTACGGGGCTATCAAGGAATACGTTAAGAAAGTACGCAGATAATGGCACCCTCAGATGCGAAAGGAATCCAGGAGGAACTAGACTATTTCATTGAGAAGATGTACTCAGGTTCGGAACAAGACATTCAAAACCTGATCAACTTCGTGAACGGAGTAGCAGGACGATCTGCTACTGCCGAGTCAGTACCAACAAACAAAGAGACGATCTCGACAGACTTCTCGCCTATCTCCATTCCCTCTTCCCCGACGCCGAAGTTATCTTTGATATCGGGTCAGGTCTCAACTACAAAAGGAAAGGGCTTAGAGCCATATTGGAGCGAATTGTCCTTGGAGATAAGCTCACGATTGTTGTTGCCTGTAGAGACAGACTTACCCGATTTGGGTTTGAACTCATTGAATACTTGGTCGGTCTCAACGGTGGAAAAATCCTGGTTCTCAGCCAACCTGAAAGCTGTCCGGAATCCGAACTTACCGCAGATCTTCTCTGAATCATTCACGTCTTCTCCTGCCGGGTTCACGGACTCCGGAACTACGGCAAGAAAATCAAAGAAGATTCGACTGTTCCTAAAACCTGACCAGCGATCTATGATTCGCAAATGGTTTGGAGTGTCCCGTTACGTATTCAATGAAACCGTCAAAATACTCCAAAGTGGCGAAGTAAAAGCCAACTGGAAAGCAATAAAAACTGAAATACTCAATAACCTCCCCGAGTGGTGCAAGGAAGTACCTTATCAGATTAAATCGATAGCGATAAAGGACGCTTGCACTGCCGTCATGGAAGCTAAGAAAAAGTACAAAAAAACATCACAAATTAATCGGGTAAGATTTAGATCCAGGAAGAACCCTATCCAGTCTTGTTATATTCCTAAGTCAGCCGTTTCTGAATTAGGAATATATCATACTAAACTGGGTAAACTGACTTATGCTGAAGGTTTACCTGATGACATTTGTGATTGCCGACTAACTAGTAACAATGGAGATTGCTATCTAGTAGTCCCTCACAAAGTGACTATATCCCCCGTCGAAAACCAAGGCAGAGTAGTCGCTTTAGACCCTGGGGTCAGAACTTTCGTTACTTTTTTCAGTGAGACATCCGTAGGGAAAATTGGGCACGGAGATTTTTCTCGTATTCAACGACTGTGTCAGTATTTAGATAATTTGCTGTCTAAAATCAGTAAAGCTAAACGCGGGGAAAAGCGTCGGATGAGAAAAGCTGCTAGACGAATGGTTATCAAGATTCAGAATCTAATAAATGAGCTTCATCATAAGACAGCTAGGTTCTTAGTTGATAATTTCGATGTGATTCTACTTCCTACCTTTGAAACATCTCAGATGTCTAGGAAAGGAAATAGAAAAATTATATCTAAAACTGTTCGTAACATGCTCACTTTCGCTCACTATCGTTTCAAGGAATTCTTGAAGCATAAAGCTCAAGAAACTGGAAAAGTTGTGGTAGATGTCTGCGAAGCTTACACCAGCAAGACAGTTAGCTGGACAGGTGAGTTAATTAACATCGGTGGCAGCAAGACTATTAGATCAAAAGTTGATGGCAAAGTCATGGACAGAGACATCAACGGCGCTCGTGGGATATTTCTACGAGCTTTGGGAGATACCCCCTGGCTGCGAGAGCAGCTTGCATTAGTGAGCCAGGATTTGCCTTTGGTAGATTCTGGTAGCTAAAAAGTATCGGTAAGCTCGATAATTTCAGTATCTGAAATCAATTCACCATTATGAACTAAATCCTGATGATTGTTGGAATTTAAGGTAACGGTGATTTCGTTTCTACCAGGTTCAAGCTTGCCAATATAGTACCAATTGCTGTAAATCCTGGTAATTTTTTTGCCATTGATGAATAGATGGCCATGTCCTTCTCCTGGTTGATGGGCTTTGCTAGCATTCTTGGGAGAAAATTGGAAGTTAGAAACCTTTATTTCCAAATTCCATCCCGTCATGGGATCTGGATACACCACTAGGTCAACATTTGGAACAGGTTGACCAGAAGGAATTTCCATTGTGCCATGATGATGACCCATACCTTCACCATGGTGACTACTGCTGCCGACTTTGTGATTATGGTGATTATGCTCCATGTCTTTACTATGGTTATTACCGGTTTCGGTTTTATGACCATGAACCTGAGCATGGGTCTGTTCAGAATCTAGATCTTCATGGCTAGCCATTCCACAACCACTACCTAGTAAGCTAATAGTTAGCAAACTGGCAGATGCTAATCTTAAAATAGTTCTAAGTGCTGAAAATAGTCCTAAGTGCTGAGGGGTGAGTAGGATTTCTTTGGGTCGGTAACTTAATAAGGTCTTGCTCATCCGATCGACAGTTGTTGTTTTAACGATGGACTTTGATAAATTGCCCATGGTAGTGTATAACATGTCATTTAAAATATCAAAAGACAAGCTGTCAAACCTGGTAATTAGTTAGCAAAGCATATGCGCTACGCGCACGCTGCTTGAGGTGCCGTCAGCGTTCAGCGGTCAGATTAAAATAAACCCGGGAGAATTTAATATTGATAGATTAATGAGAGGTGAAAGTATGGATAAAAGTCCTTGACCTATGGCCAAGCTACACCGAACAGATTTGTGGCACAGGCTTCTATTTGTGGCACAGGCTTCTAGCCTGTGACATTAACGAATGCTTAGCTCTTTATTCAAAAGCTGATACGCGATACGCTAATAGCTGATAGCTAATAGTTGATAGCTGATACGCGACACGCTGATAGCTGATAGCTTACAAAGAATCAACGATGCTGAAAGCCCCGTGTCTTTAGACCGGGTCAGAAGTTACCCTAATCAGAGGGTCGCCAAAATAGTTGGCAGGCTATGCAGATAAGGATTAAAACTTATTGATTAAGGCGACCCTCTGATTAGGTTTCGTCTCCGGGATGAAAGCGAGATGGTGGCTTGACGCGCCGTGAAGAAAATATCTGAGAGTAATCCGGATTTTGTCGCCGGGTGTGGTACTATAAAACAGTAACGGAAAAGGTCGATATCCGTTCGCGGAGCGTGACCTTAGGTCAATGATCATAATTGAGTTCAAAGCCTACGGCAAAAAGCACCAATACCAAGCCATTGATGAGGCTATTCGGACGGTTAGATTTATCCGCAATAGCTGCATCAGGCTATGGATGGACAACAAAGGAACTGGAAAGTATGACCTTAGCAAATACTGCAAGGTCTTGGCTAAAAAATTCCCATTTGCTAATGAACTGAACTCTACTGCCCGTCAAGCTGCTGCGGAGAGGGCATGGTCATCAATCGCCCGTTTCTACGACAATTGCCAGAAAAAAATACCTGGCAAAAAAGGCTTTCCTAAGTTCCAGAAGCACTGTCGATCAGTTGAGTACAAACAGTCCGGTTGGAAGTTTTCCCCTGATAAAAAGTCGATTACGTTTAGTGACAAGAAGGGAATTGGAAAGCTCAAGCTCAAAGGTACTTGGGACTTGTGGCGATTCGACAAAAAACAAATCAAAAGGGTTCGGATAGTTCGACGAGCTGACGGGTACTACCTCCAGTTCTGTGTTTCAGTTGATGTCAACGTTCGCGTTCGCGCAGCGTCGGCTTTGCCGAAAGCGTGGCCTACGGCCTTAGAATTAAAGCCAACTGGAAAAACCGTAGGACTGGATGTAGGACTGAAGGATTTCTATACAGATTCCGACGGCAATACACAACCCAACCCTCGGTTTTATAGAACGGGTGAAAAGCGTTTAAAGTTTTATCAACGTCGGGTTTCCCGAAAAAAGAAAGGCTCTGCTAACCGTCGAAAAGCAATTAACAAACTAGGTAGAGAACACCTTAGAATAAGTAGGCAACGTGAAGAACACGCCAAGAGACTGGCGCGTTGCGTAATCCAATCTAACGATTTGGTGGCCTACGTTCGCGCAGCGTGCCGTAAGGCAAGATTTAAGGGTAAGGAATTTAGTTAAAAACCACTGTCTCGCCAAGTCTATTAATGATGCAGGTTGGTATCAGTTTAGGAAATGGATGGAGCATTTTGGAACTAAGTTTGGCCGGGTAACTGTTGCAGTCAACCCAGCCTATACAAGCCAAAACTGCTCTGAGTGTGGCGAGGTCGTGAAAAAGTCTCTATCAACTAGGACTCACGCCTGTAAGTGTGGCTGTCAGTTAGACCGTGATGTTCCTTCGGAACCGCTTCGCGAACACAATGCTGCCATCAACATACTGGAAAAAGCCTTGAGTACTGTGGGGCACACAGGAACTTGGATTTTAAATCCGAACGCTTGCGGAGAATCGACCTCTACTTTTCCTGACTCCGGTCTGGTTGAGCAAGTTGGCTCGTTGAAGCAAGAATCCCCGCGTCTAATGACCGGGGAGTGTCACCAACCTACTTCTTGAGCTACTCCATACAATTCCTCTAAATGTCGGCAAAATTCACTGTAGGTTCCAATTTGCCGTGCGTCTAATCCAGTTAAATCTAAATTTTCTTCAGTACTTTTCTGTTGGAGGTCTACTCCTTCCTGCTTGTTCCGCATATTTAATCGGTAAGCATTTTGGTCTGGATAAATTTCAAAAATTATCTCGATCGCATCTTCATAGGTTTCTAAGGAAAGGGTGAGATCGAAGGGCTTCCCAGGTAAAATCAAGCTGATGCTGTCATAGCCTGTTGCTTCTTCGGTGTAAAAAACTTGTGATTCTGACATGGTGATAATTATTTGAGTCCAGGCAGGAAAGCTAGTCATTTTTCTTCTCCTTTAGATAGTGATAGTAGGTAGTAATAGCAATGCCCCTGGGATTAACCTGAAACTAGCATCGAACGCACTGAACACACCGATGCTACTGTTGAGCAATAGGTGATTCACCACGGCACTAGGGAGGTTATCCCAATAAAGAATACTAACAATAACAACAATAGTAGGGTAACTATCATACCAGTAATGACGAAGGATGTGATCGCCCAACCCCGTTGATGGCGCTTAAAGGCTTTGATACTCTTCCAACGACGACTTTTCCATGCCCACTCATTGCCCTTGATGCCCAGAATAATCCCCATCACTGGCCAAGCCAGAAATCCAGTCACTAAGGATAGATCCGTCCAGGCAATCAGTCCAATCCAAACTTGATTGGTGACACACCACAAACCTGGTAGACAAAAGGCACCCCAGTTCCAGCCTTGAATCTCTGCTGGCACTGGCACAGATTCGTCAAACACTTGCTTGCAACCAGAATTATTGATGGGAGTAGGTGGCGGGTAGGATTTAGACTGGGGAGTTACAGCTACAGTACCCTTCATTTCTGTTTCTCTAAGCTTAGAATCATCAGAATCATCGGTTCGGATCAGGTCTAGAACCTCTTGAGCAGATTGGAATCGCTCAGAGGGTTGGGATGCCAGCAAACGAGATAAAATAGTATTAACCTCTGGCGAGAGGGTTAGTTCTTCTTCAGTTCGCCAGTTGAGGGTATAAGGGTCAACCAGTTCCTGGGGCTGTTTACCAGTCATTAGTACTAGTGCTGTCACTCCCAAAGCATACAGGTCACTATGGGGAGCAGCAATCCCTAGGCGTAGCTGTTCATCAGGTGCATAGCCAACTTTACCTAGGCAAGTCCCACCAGCGTAGATGGCAGAGTTTTGCCCACTGGTTACGGGGGTATTGACTTCTAGAGCAATTTGTTTGACACCACCCAAGTCAATTAATACTGGCACTCCATCGGACGCACGACGGATAATATTGTCTGGAGCAATATCCCTATGAATTATGCCTAATTGGTGTAGATAGCTTAAGACCGGGAGCAATTGCTGAAACAGTTGGAGAATTTCGGCTTCGCTGAAGCGTTCCCCTTTACTTAGTCGTTCTTCGAGTAAGGTTTGATAGGTTTTTCCTTCAATGTAGTCTTGGACGAGAAACAACCGTTTGCCATCCCGAAAAAATTCCCAGAATCTCGGAATTTGGGGGGATGAAAGCTTGTGCAGCATGGTTGCTTCCCGTTGAAATAGTTCTTCGGCTTTTTCTAGGGTATGGGTGCCCTGGTTTCTTGGAGTCAGCTCTTTTAGGGTTACTAGTTCATTAAAGCGTCCAGTGTCTTTGGCGAGGTAGGTTTTGCCAAATCCCCCTTGTCCTAAGGTACGTTGAATTATGTAGCGATCGCGTAATCGGCTTCCAGTCTCTAATTTATTGTCTAGATTAGTATGGTCTAATGTATGGTCTAGATTAGTATGGTCTAGATTAGTCTCTAGGGGACTGCTACTGGGAGGAGGTAGAGAGGCACCACAACGAGAGCAAAAACTTGCCCGACTGGGATTGATTTGCTCACATATCATACAAGTGATTGAATTCATGGCTCCACTCTTTTGAATACCAGCTGGGTTCATGCCTTTGCTGCCTAGTTAATTGGTATTATAATTGGCAATATAATTGGCTCGATATGATCTATTTTAGCCATGAGAAAAATGATAGTTCATTCAAATGTGCTGTTTGGGGTAAATATTGTAGACGGTTGACGGTTAATTGTCAAGGAATTGTTAATTAATTGTCAACCGAAGGTAGCAATCTTAATCAGAAATATTTAATAAGAAATATTAATGTCGCAATTATTAACTATTTCAGGCTTACAATTCTAAAGTTATGTGCGTAGAACGTGGGTGATGCGGCAAATAACAGGAACAACAAAGTTATTGGGTGTGATTGGTGATCCAGTGGAACATTCTTTATCACCACTGATGCATAACCAAGCGATCGCATCTTTGGATGTGGATTATGTCTACCTACCTTTACCGGTAAAATCAGCAGATTTGAAAAATGCGATCGCTGGTTTTGAGGCGATTGGTCTAGTCGGTTTCAATATCACTATTCCCCATAAACAGAGTATCATCCCCTTGTTGTCGGAAATTTCAACAGTGGCTCAAGGGGTGGGAGCAGTGAATACTGTTTATCGCACCGATATCGGTTGGATTGGTACGAATACCGATATCGAAGGGTTTATCACCCCGTTGCAAGGGTATAACCGGGATTGGACTCAAACTACTGTAGTGATTTTGGGGTGTGGTGGTGCAGCACGAGCTGTAGTAGTGGGTTGTGCTGAACTCGGTTGTAGTGAGATTCATGTGCTTGGTCGCAATCAGGAAAAGTTAGGTCAATTTAAGCAAAGCTGGATTAATTCTGACCTTGCTATTACTATTCATACTCATCCTTGGGAACAACTACCGGAACTCCTGGCCCAAGCCAATTTGTTGGTTAATGCTACTCCTGTGGGAATGTATCCCAAGGTCGAGCAATCTCCTGTTGATGACCTAGCCATGGCCAGGTTGCCGGAAAATGCGATCGCTTATGACTTGATTTATACTCCTAATCCCACTCAGTTTTTACGACAAGCCAAGGAACAGGGCGCGATCGCCATCGATGGATTGGAAATGCTGGTGCAACAGGGAGCAGCAGCATTTAAAATTTGGTTAGGACAAACTCCGCCAGTGGATATTATGCGTCACGCTCTCCAGGAGAAATTGGGCTTGTTGAAAAGTTAGCTAAAATTTATAGCGCTGTGCTATCTAGCAGTTATCAATTGGGTGAGGTACAAATTCTTGGGTTTTAGGGAGTAGGGAGTAGGGAGTAGGGAGTAGGGGTAATAGTTTGTTTAATAGTGATTACGGGCGCGGGTATGGATGGGAGTCGTAAAAAATTATGTGTACCTCATAACTATGAGACACGCTATAAATTCTGGCAAGAAAAATAGTGATACCAAGGCTTGGGTGGACTAGTGGTATCGGTAGGGAAAGAGGTGAGAATGATTGTACCATCGGGACCAATCATCCAGCCTTGAGCTTCCACAATCCGTTTTGGCTGAGAATTCTGTTCGGTCGATGGAGTTTTACTTTGATTGTTATCAATTTCAGTAAGGGTTTGATCATCTAGAGTCACCCAATCAGCAATGATGGATTGACCGATAATCGGGTCGAAGGGACTAGCCGGAATGCCACCGCGTCCAGTAACAATAAATTCACCAAGTTCATCTACGGAGATTTTCCCACTTCTCGGGCAGCTAGCAACAATGAGCGATGATGGGTCAGTTAAATTAATTGGTAGTTGATTTAATCCCCGAGAAGGGTCAAGATTGCCGGTGTTGATGGTCACTATTCCTTGTGGACCAGAGTCAGAACTGGCATCTATATCATTAGTGCCATTGCCTGGGATGGCTCTGCGCTCCTCAATCAAACGGACATCTTCGGCATCAATGGTGATCTCACCACCTTGACCCTGTGCAGCTTTGGCAATGATATCGCTACCATTAGGACCAGTTGGGGGAAAGGCAATTAAAACATCGGTATCAATAGTAATGTTGCCACCCATAGCTTGATCGGAAGCCTCTGCGGAGATTAGGCTTTCGTTAAGCATCACTATTGAGTCTGATACGTTTAGTGTGATATTCGCTCTATCTTCGCCTCCGCTCAGTTGAGTTTCAGCTAAAAGTGTTCCGTTGTTAAGCAACAGGGAATTAGCCGTAATGTCCAGATTACCTGCTACCCCTTTCTCACTTCTGACTGTTATTATTCCTCCATCTTCAACCTTCAGGGAATCAGTATCGATTTTGATTTGACCGCCTTGACCAGTAGCTTTCTCTTCTGCAGCGCTGGCAATGACTCCATCATCAACAGTTAGTGTATTGGTAGTTAATATAATATTTCCAGCTCCGCCATTGCCGTTCGTGTTAGCACCTAGCGTCGCACCATCAGTCACTGAAATGGAGTTAGCGTTAATTTCAATCCCACCAGCGTTGCCCCCTGTTGACCTAGGATCGACACCAGTCAAGATCCGACTAGGTCTGTCATTAATGTCCACTCCGTCTATTAAAAACTGATCACGAACCGTAATGATCACATCCCCACCATCCCCCTTGCCTTGAGTACCAGAGGCTAACCTGGCACCTTCAGTAATGGCCAATGAACCTTCTGTAACTGTGATCCTGATCTCGCCACCATTCCCCTCCCCATCGCGTTGAATATCACTAACTATACCACTATTTACTGGAAACAGGTCGTTGATTCCGTCAAATAAAACGCGATCGCGAGCTATGATTTCCACATCACCCCCGTTTCCTTTGCCATCGGTTTCGGAAATTATCAGAGCACCGTTAGTCAACGAAACTGACCCACCTTTAATCAATACCTTGCCAGCGTTGCCCACTGCTTTAGGTCTAACTCGAGTGAAGATAATAGTTGCCAATGAATTACCGTTTTCATTCCTAGCACCGCCATCAATAATAACTTCATCCTCAGCAATAATTGATATATTGCCAGCCTTTCCTATGTCATATATTTCAGCACTTATTTGACCGCCATTGGTCATAAAAACTGACTTGGCCTCTATGGTAATGTCACCACCCTCACCTTCAGCTTGTGGTTTGTTACTAGAATCTCTATTCGGACCGACCCGAGACCGCAGACCGCTGGCTATGTTAGCATTACTTGCTATCCCGTCAATCGTAACTGTATCGCGAGCTTTTATAGTTATATTACCGGCATTTCCTTTTGCCTTTGTGTCAGCTACGAGTCTAGCAGCATTTGTGATAGTCACTGATTCGGCGTCAATCGATATATCTCCTGCGTTGCCAATTGCATCAGGATCCGCTTGGGTGACAATCGAGTCTTTGTTCTTGTCAACGAGAACTTGATCCTCAGCAATAATTGTTACATCTCCACCATTTCCCTGTCCTTTGATCCTCGACTGCAAGGAAGCATCATTCATAAACAAAGAGCCTGTGGTAATGGAAATACCACCACTATTACCGGTAGCGTCTTGTTCTATGTTGTTGAAAATGCCAGTAGCCTCACCATTTTCCGAATTTCCTTCAAAGGTGACTGTCTCATCAGCAACAATGGTAATTTTCCCGGCATCTGCTTCACCAAAGGTACTCGTTTCGATCTGAGCACCGTTTGTGGCAAAGAGTGAGCCAGTATCGATAGTGATATCCCCACCCTTTTCTGTGCCGAAGGTATTGCTAATAATAAAACTTCCGTCAAGGGATAGTTCATCGTTTGTAATCACAGTAATATCCCCTGGTTTTCCAGAAGCGGAAGAGGCATCAATGCGTTCGCTTATTTCAATCCCACCTCGATAATCAATAATCACCTCACCACTATTTCCCACAAACCCACCGAAATCGTCATCAGTGCGGAGTGTTCCAATCTCCAGCTTGTTACTAGGATTAGAGCCGTTGGGTTGATACTGATTCGTTAACAATACCAGTCCATTCGGTGCTTGAATCGAGATGTCACCAATCGTAATATCTGCACTAGTTGCACCAGTAACCACATTAGGGGCAAGGTTTCCAGTATCGGTATTTCCTGGAAAACCTCCCAGTAATGTCCAATCTATGCCAGCACGGATATCTAGGGTAGGTTTGTTACTACCATCAATTACTACAGAAGTTCGAGCTTGGTCCGACAAGGTAACATTGGCCAGACTAGCTAAGAACGGATTGGAGTTATCAGGGCTAATGGCATTATCCGCTGTATCGGTAGAGTTAATCTCAATGTCACCAACGGTAACACTCCCTCCTGCCAAAATATGGAGTGATGCTCCGGTATAGTTTCCTAAACTGACATCCCCATTGGCCAGAATAATTGGATCGTGGGGACTGAATAAATTTCCGGGTAACCCATCCAACTGCTCGATGCTGACACTTCCGCCAGCGGTATAGTGAGCATCCCCTGCTACCGGATTATGCGAACGCAACCGTAAATCCTGACCAGCAAATAAACCACTATCGGTATGGTTATGGGCTGCAATATCAATTGACTGATTCCCCTGAATTAGGAGCAAGCCACCTGCTGACGCCCTAAAGGGTTGCGCTACACTATCCCTAATCGTGACCGTATCTTCTCCGAACAGAGTCAAATTCCTACCAGCATCCAGTTGACCTTGTAAATCCAGATTGCCAGCGGCTAGAGTTAAATCTTGTCCTACTGCTAAATTCCCAGCATTTGTAATTCTGGTCCTCGGGTCATATTTGCCATACTGCAATCCTGGGGTGATATTAATCGTTAACAGTGGCGGGGCTTCTGGTGATGTGGCACTAAACTCCTGCCCATCACCAAATACCAAACTATTGGCAGTAGACGCTACAAAGGAACCAGCTACATCTAATCTGGCCTTGTGTCCAAACACAATACCATTGGGATTGAGCAAAAACAGATTTGCTGGTCCATCTACTCCCAAAGTGCCTAGAATATTGGATATATTCCCGCCAGTCACCCGTGTTAGAATCGTCTGGATCCCAGAGGGATTAGCAAAATAAACCCGTTGCAGTTCTCCTACATTAAATTCAGCCAAACTATGGAACAAATTCGCCCCACGAGTTGCTCCCCCTTCAATTAAATCTGCCAGCGCCCCCTTGACCTCTACATTAGGAGTTACCCTTGACGCTTCATTTCCCAAGGTTCCATCGGGGATAATCTCAGCTAAAACTGGAGCATAAAAACCCCAAGCCAAACATCCGGTTATGCAAATTATCCTTAATTATAAAAATGCACCAACAGCCATAAGCATCCTAACCAATCAAATCCTATTAATTGGAAATTATATACCATATATTACTTGAGGAGCCTCAAAACAATTCCCACTTAACTAATCTTAATTTATTAGGTAAATAATTAGGGAAGTTATTAGTAAATAATTAGGGAAGTTATTAGTAAATAATTAGGGAAATTATTAGGTGTGAATGCAACAGGACTGACTTAAGCCGCTAACCGGTTTTATTAAGGAATAAGATAATTAAGTACTTGACACTCCCCGCTTTAAAAAGACGGGGATTCCTAGATCTACGACCGGCCTTAAACCTCCGTGTCCAAATGGCAATATCTAAACCTGAATCCCGTCGATACCAAGATTCTAGTCAGTTCACGAAAGACCCAGCGGGCTAGTCTCCTTAGGCGTTTAGTTACTTTCAGCAAAAGTGCCTTATAAAGTCCGTTACTTTCCTGTTTCACTTGGTTTCGGCGTGCCCCGCCGTACCATTCTCTTTTCTCAGGTCGTATCTTTGCTGGGTTCACACACCAATTGTTAGTTGATGATTGGGTTTTTAAAGAGGACTTTCCCTACCCTCCGGGCATTTCTTCTTTAAGGTCAAACAATTGCGGGTCTCTGACCCGGTTGTGCCTCGGATTTTCAGCCTGTACCCATATCTAAATAATACTCTAGCGCACAAGTATTGTCAACCTTTTTAATGGAATTGCATCTAGGCGACTTTAGTCGCTACCTGGCTTTCATCCCCGGTTTAAAAACACGGGGCTTTCAGCCTGGAGCAGTACCGTAAGCATTCAGCCGTCAGCCGTCAGCCGTCAGTGGTCAGTAGTCAGTAGTCAGTAGTCAGTGGTCAGTGGTCAGCTTATTTTATTCAAAAACACCGATCTAGTAGGATGGCACAGTCTTCGACGCATCGGACCTAAGCCATAAGCACCTCAAGTAGCGATGCAGCGCTGCATCAAGACAGCGTGCGCATAAGCTGATAGCTTATAGCTGATAGCTTAAGTAAGTACTACGATTAGAGCACTACTAGAGCACTAACTATGGGCAATACCTTTGGACATCTGTTTCGGATCACTACATTCGGAGAATCCCACGGGGGTGGGGTTGGGGTAGTCATTGATGGCTGTCCACCGCAACTGGAAATTTCTGCGGCAGAAATTCAGGTAGATTTAGACCGCAGGCGTCCAGGTCAGAGTAAGATTACTACTCCTCGTAAAGAAACCGATACCTGTGAAATTGTTTCGGGAGTATTTCAGGGCAAAACCCTAGGCACACCGATTATGATTATGGTGCGCAATAAAGACACTAGGCCCCAAGACTATAGCGAGATGCAAAAGACGTATCGGCCTTCCCATGCTGATGCTACCTATGATGCCAAGTATGGCATTCGGAACTGGCAGGGGGGAGGACGTTCTTCAGCCAGGGAAACCATCGGGCGAGTGGCAGCGGGTGCGATCGCAAAAAAAATTCTCCAGCAAGCTGCTGGTGTAGAAATCATTGGCTACGTCAAGCGTATCAAAACCTTAGAAGGTATCGTAGACTCCAACACCGTCACTCAAGACCAGGTAGAAAGTAATATTGTTCGTTGCCCTGATTCAGAATGTGCTCAACGGATGATTGAACTGATTGAGGAAACTGGACGTAGCGGTGATTCCGTTGGGGGTGTAGTAGAATGTGTGGCTCGCCATATACCCAAAGGCTTGGGAGAGCCAGTCTTTGATAAGCTAGAAGCCGATTTAGCCAAAGGGGTGATGTCCCTACCAGCTAGTAAAGGCTTCGAGATTGGCTCTGGTTTTGGGGGCACTCTACTTACCGGCAGTGAGCATAATGATCCATTTTACACAGACGAAACCGGTGCAGTGCGCACGGTTACCAATCGCTCCGGTGGGGTTCAAGGTGGCATTAGTAACGGCGAGACTATTATTATTAGAGTAGCGTTTAAACCCACTGCTACCATCCGCAAAGAACAACGTACTGTCACCAGTACTGGTGAAGAAACCATTCTAGCTGCTAAAGGACGTCACGACCCTTGTGTTTTACCCAGGGCCGTACCTATGGTAGAAGCAATGGTTGCTTTAGTATTGTGCGATCACCTGTTGCGTCATCAGGGTCAGTGCGGTACTTTGAAGCATTAACTTACCAATGAAGACAAGCACTTCCTCCGAGTTTTTGGTTAAATTTTGGGGAGTCCGAGGCAGTATACCTAGCCCTGGACGGGACACAATTCAATATGGCGGCAATACGTCTTGTGTAGAGATGCAAGTGGCTGGGTTACGTCTAATTTTTGATGGCGGTACTGGCTTGCGGTTGTTGGGAAAAAGCCTTAAGCAGCAGTTACCCATTGAAGCTTATTGGTTTTTTACTCACTACCACTGGGATCATATTCAAGGCGTGCCATTTTTCATTCCAGCCTTTGTGGAAGGGAACATTTTACATATTTATGGCGCAGCTCCCCCCGGGGAGTGCATGGAGCAACACTTCAAAGAGCGGGTGTTACACTTGAATGCTCCAGTTCCTACTAACAAAGTAAAGGCAGATTTGAAGTACTATGACTTAGAACTAGGTCACAACACTATTGACCTAAAAGATATTACCATAGAAACTGCTCCTTTGAATCATCCTAATGGTGCTATAGGCTATCGCGTAACCTGGCAAGGGCATTCCGTGTGCTACTGCACCGATACAGAACATTTTCCCAACCGCCTTGATCAAAATGTGGTGTATCTAGCCCGTGATGCTGATCTATTAATATACGATGCTATGTATACCGATGAAGAATACCACAACCCCAAATCTCCTAAGATAGGTTGGGGCCATTCCACCTGGCAGGAAGGGGTGAAGCTGGCAAAAGCTGCTGGTGTTAAGAAACTGGCTATCTTTCACCATGAACCCAATCACTGTGATGATTTTCTCGACAAGCTGGCAGTGGAAGTCAAAGAAGTGTTTGATGGCGCGTTTATAGTCAAAGAAGGGATGATTGTTACGGTCAAGTAATGGTCAAGGGTTCAGGTTGAAAGTTGAAAGTTAAAGGTTGAAGTGTTGAAGGTTGAAGGTTGAAGGTTGAAGGTTGAAGGTTGAAGGTTGAAGGTTTAAAGTTGTTCGCCTTTGGCCTTCGGTGAAGGGTAGGTTGTTCCCGTAGCGTGGCCGAAAGGCCAAGGTTGATTGTTAATAGTCAACATTAGTGATGATTCGACCTCTCCCCACCTGAATCCTTAACCCTTCACCCAGGGTCGATACCCTCTGACCTTAATCCAAGTCCAGACTTTCCAACTCCGACTGGAAGTCCGCTACAAAGGCTTCAGTATCATCAAGTTTCATCTCATTCAAAGCCTCCCACTCTGCATCGGTATAGTTGGCATCGCTCCCAATGACATCCATGGTCCAAGAGTAAATGTTGCTAGGATCTTCGAAAAGTTCTACAGCAAATTCACGGGCACTTTTGCTAATACTTGGATCTGCCTTAGCTGCTAAACAAAGGTTTAACAGTTTACCCAAAGACGTATCTGGGGTTACTGACATCATTGAACCTCCCCATCCTTGAGAGGAATGGGGATTCCCAGGCACAGCCTAAGCGACTGTTGTCTCCATGGGCGTAACTTTCCCTCGCACCGTTCGCGTAGCGTGGCCTATGGCCAGGGTAGCTGAGTGGAGTCAATTCCCAGTTTTTTTAGACCCCTTGTCCTGATATTTACAGCCCCATTTACGTCAGCATCGTCATGGTAACCACATTCGGTGCAAACAAACTTTTCTCCTTTTCTGTTATCTGCACTAATGTGATGACATCTTGGGCACTGCTGAGATGTATGCCGGGGATTTACTTTGATCACAGGTATGCCTGACTTCCCAGCCATGACTTCTACTTTCTTGATCAATTCCCCCCAAGCAGCGTCAGAAATTACACGATTAAGACCTCTTTTGGCTGATTGTCCGTTGCGGTCGTAACCACCCTTGTCGTTGGGTTTAGGCTTGCAACGGGACTTCATACCTTTGATGTTCAAATCTTCAAAAACAATGGCATCCGATCCTGTTGTAAGTTCTTTTGCTACTTCCCAATGGCACGCAGAACGCTTATTAGTTATCTTCTCGTGTAACGAAGCAACTAAGCAGAAGGATTTTTTACGATTACTCGACCCTTTCTTTTTGCGGCTAGCGGCTCGTTGTCTCAATGTTAAGCGTCTAGCTTGACGTTTATATTTCTTGCTATTGCTAGGATTTTGGATTGTTTTTCCGTCACTAACACTGACTAGTTTTCTAACACCTAAGTCGCATCCTTTGACTCGATCGGGTCTAATTTCACTTGTCTTTTTTGTTGGAGGTAGAGGGACAGACTTGTTTTCTATCTGGACACTAACAAACCAACCTCGTGACTTCCGACGGACGGTCACTGATTTCATGGCAAACCCGTCCGGGATGGAACGAGAGTTATGAAAGCCCATCCAGCCAATTCCAGGCAGGTAAATTTTATTCTCGTCTATTTTTCCCTGACCCGGGGAGTATTTAAAACTCCGAAAACGAGAGCGTCTTTTGGGTTTTGGGTATTTAGATTCTCCTTTAAAAAACTTAGCAAAAGCCACGTCTAACTGTCTCAACATCTGCTGTAGGACGGTTGAATGGATTTGTTTGTACCAAGGCCGCTGCTTTTTTAACACAGGAAGAGTTGAACTCTGGATTTCATAAGGGCTACGTCTAGGATTATTTTGGCTTTTTTTCCATGGATAACCAACAGAACTGGATTTACTGACAGAGCACGTCAGCGGACAAACCTCTCCTTGGCTTCTGATATTACAGTAGTTTCCCATTTTTGGGGCTTTGACTTGTTCGTAAGTCTCCCTTCTGTCTCTTAATAAGTAGTTGTACTGCGCCAAAAGCATATCCAACCATCTAATCATAGTTGCTTCTTGTTGAGGGCTGGGCTTAAGTTTGTAGGTGTATCCTAATTGCATAGCATCGACCTTTTTTTGTGCTATTATAATTATATATAACTGAAATTAAATCGACAATGGTATGACATAAAAAACTTTAAGAAAAGTGGGAAGGCCACGTCTTTACTCAGAACCCAAGACAACACAGAGTATCAAGGCTACCAATACAGCCTGGAATGGATTAAAGTGCTTGGCTGCTGTTTCTGGATTAAGCCTGTCTGAATACTTGGAGTATTTAGGAAAGACAGCAACGTTGCCGTAATCCTGCACTTGAAGGGAAAATTCATCCTAGAGATGAAACCTGATTGTTAGTCGAGCCTTAATCAAAAAGATTTAACCAAAGGTGCGCTTGACCGACTAACCATAAAGGCGACCCTATCCTTAGGGTAACTTCAACACCTTAAGAAGGATGGGGTATTCTTTTCCCCTGGCCTTGGCCTTTGGGCCACGCTACGCGAATGGCCACGCTACGCGAACAAACTCCCCTATTCGATAATTTTTTGATTTTGGTGGAGCATAGGATTCCCCCTCAGAGATAACTTGCCCTTCTACTTTGACCGGATCACCACGTTTAGGATAGGAGTTCGGTGGATACTCCCGAAAAGGATAAAAGAAACTACCGTTGATAGCTAATTGTAAGTTAAACTCCCGCACAAATTCCGAAGTATTCCGGGCAGTAAATTCATTTTTATCGACTTTATTTCCTGGTGTTACTAATAGTTTTATTCCTGGTGTTGTTAGGTCTATGGTCACAGTATGTACTATGAGCGGACGGGGAGATTTGCGAGCATCTCTTTGATACAAAATGCCTGGGAAAAGTTGTTGCTGCTTGTCGGTGGGAAGCGGACGCTTGAGCAGCAATCCGCCATAGATCAACAGTGGCACGCTCACAATACTGATGCTGGTGGTAAGCATAATTCGCTTCAGTCTAGTTATATTTAATTTTTTCATGCTCTAAGCTATTGTGCATTTAAACTGTATATTCATGGGTTTTATTGAATACTATATCTTGGTATAAAATAGCTAGAGCAATCCTCAATTAATGGTGATATTTTTTTACCTACTCCCTACTCCCTACTCCCTATTCCCTACTCCCTGTTCCCTACTCCCTATTCCCTACTCCCTACCTTTCAGGTGTATGATTTTAACAAAAGAGGAAAAAAGAACTAAAAACCTTAGTACACCATTGGACTGTCATCGATGATCACACAGATTCCGAAAGGGTATCAAGAATGGTTCAGAGTAGTGATGAGGAAGATGCCTCATCTGAGCAAATCTCAGGCAGTGGGATTAGCAATGGGTCGCTTTTTTGGTATTGCCATCACTCAAAGTTGTGGATTATCAACAGTAGCCGTATTTTTAGCAGAAATCCAACATCGATCAGAAAACAATGTCAGAGAGCAGTTAAGGCAATGGTACAAGGAAAAAAGTCACAAATATGGCAGAAAGCGACAAGAAATAGAAGTCAGTGAAAGCTTTGCCTTCTTATTGTTGTGGATATTAAGTTGGTGGTCATCCGATCAAAAAAGCCTGGTGCTGGCTGCAGATGCATCCACATTGGGTAAGCGTTTTACAGTCTTGGTAATTAGTGTGGTCTACCGTGGCTGTGGAATACCTGTAGCTTGGAAAATTGTGGGTGCAACCGAAAAAGGGAGTTGGCAACCTTACTGGCATCAGCTGTTAAATCAGGTCAAACAGGGGATCCCGGATGATTGGTTTGTGATAGTCACCACAGACCGAGGGTTGTATGCTAAATGGTTTTATCAAGGGATTGTGGCTAATGGCTGGCATCCTTTGATGCGGATTAATGCTCAAGGATATTACCAACCATCCCAGGTTTTGGGTGACCAACCCCCATCGAAATTACCTCTGTCTGGGCTAATCACTGAGGTTGGTCAGCATTGGAGTGGTCGAGTCAGATGTTTCCGAAGCAACTGTGTCGATTGCACTCTCTTAGCTCGCTGGGATCACGGTTATGCTGACCCTTGGTTAATGTTAACGGATTTGAGTCCACAACAGGCTCAAATCTACTGGTATAGTATGCGTAGCTGGATTGAATGCTTGTTCAAAGACATTAAGCGTGGTGGTTTTGGTTGGCATCACACCAAAATGACTGACCCCAAACGTGCCGAAAGACAATGGTAACGCTATTGCTGTGGCGACTATTTGGTTGGTTGGCGTCGGAGGATTAACTGACACTAGTTTATCTGCTAGTAGTTTATCGGTTGAAACTGACGACGATGGCCTCGACGCCGATCCGTTGCAATTTTCGACCCACTCTCAACAACCTCTGTCTTTAAGTTGTTTTCGACGAGGTTTTTTACGTATTCTGGCATCTGTCATTCAACAAATGCCTTTACCTATGGGTTGTTTTTCTCCCTCATTTTCTCTATCTTCTGCATAAATATTAAAATCATACACCTAAAAGCTACTCCCTACTCCCTGTTCTCTACCGGTAAAGCATAGATTCCCATATGGTTAGCAACTGGACGTTGGCGCGTAGGAATACGGGTCTGAATCGGTGAATTTAATACCCGTAGCTTATTCTTATTTGCTACTACCAGAGTGCTGGAACCACCCCCATCCAAATTGAGAGCGCTATCGGCTCCTAATTCTTTAATAAGAGTAGTCAATTCAGCCAAAGTAACCCCCTCGCTGTAAAATTGCTGGCGACCATCAACAATAATTAACCACAAGGTTTTGCCTGATTTATCAATAGCCACAGCAGTGCGAGGACACAGTAGATTCTCATCTTTACGACCTGGCAATACTGCTGGCTTCCCTTCTTTTAGTAAAATTTCTCTACCCGCTAGTCCCTCAGATGTGCCTGGAGGACAACGGCTTTGATAAATTTGAGCATAAATTTCAGCTTGGAGAAACTTTGAAATACAAAGCACTGAAGAAGTAGATTTTGGAGGAGCATAGGATTTCCCCTCAGAGATAACTTGGCCTTGTACTATTACCGGATTACCAGTTTTAGGATAGGAATTTGGTGGATACTGCCGAAAAGGATAAAAGAAACTACCATTAATAGCTAATTGTAACTTAAACTCCCGCACAAATTCCGAGGTAGTCCGGGCCGAAAATTCGTTTTTATCGACTTTATTTCCTGGTGTTACTAACAGTTTAATTCCTGGTGCGCTTAGGTCTATGGTAACAGTATGTACCATCAGCGGACGGGGTGAGTTGCGAGCATCTCTTTGATATACGATGCCTTGGAACAGCTGTTCATGCTTGTCGGTGGGAAGCGGACGCTTGACCAGCAATCCGCCATAGATCAAAACTGGCACGCTCACAATACTGATGCTGGTGGTAAGCAGAATTTGCTTCAGTCTAGTTATAATTATTTTTTTCATGGTACAATAATAAGTTTATGGATAAAATCTTTAAGATTAATCCACCAACTTAACCTACCCCTCTGTCAATGGCAAATTGTCGTGACATTGGTTTGATTGCTGACTTACCGTGGTCGTGTAGGTATCTACCAGATCAGAAATCGACTATGACTGAATCAATTCGCTTCCTCATGTGTCCCCCTGACCACTACGATGTGGATTATGTGATTAATCCCTGGATGGAGGGAAATATTCACAAGTCATCGAGGGATCGCGCTGTAGAACAGTGGCAAAAACTTCACTATGTCATCAAAGAGCATGCCCTAGTCGATTTAGTTTCTCCTCAATCCGGTTGGCCAGATATGGTATTTACAGCCAATGCGGGATTAGTCTTGGGCAAGAATGTGGTGCTTAGCCGCTTCCTCCACAAAGAGCGCCAGGGGGAAGAACCGTATTTCAAGCAATGGTTTGATGACAATGGCTACACTGTCTATGAACTTCCTCAAGACTTACCGTTTGAAGGAGCTGGGGATGCTCTGCTAGACCGGGAAGGGCGTTGGCTGTGGGCTGGCTATGGCTTCCGCTCAGAACTTGATTCCCATCCATACCTTGCTAAATGGTTAGATATTGAAGTTGTGTCCCTGCGGCTAATGGATCAACGCTTCTATCACTTGGACACTTGCTTCTGTCCCCTGAGTGGTGGCTATTTACTCTACTATCCCCCAGCATTTGATTCCTATTCCAACCGCTTAATCGAAATGCGGGTACCACCGGAAAAACGAATTGCAATCACAGAAGCTGATGCAGTGAACTTTGCCTGCAATGCGGTCAATATTGATCAACTTGTAGTGATGAACAAAGCTAGCGATCGCCTTAAAGATCGGCTCAGTCAAGCTGGGTTTGAGGTGATTGAAACCCCCTTGACGGAATTTCTCAAAGCTGGTGGTGCTGCTAAATGCCTAACCTTACGGGTAACTGAACCAGTCCGCAGTGAAATCCATGGCAATCAACCAGTTGAAAGTCGCATTATTCGTTTGGAAGGTCATTTGCTTGACTCTGGTATCATCAGCCGTGCCTTGGATTTAATTGTAGGAGGTGGGGGTAGCTTCCAGGTACTTAACTTCGACCTAGGAACACAGCGGCAAAGCACCTCTAATGCTGAACTGAAAGTCTCTGCACCAGATCATGAGGTGATGGCAGAGATTATGACTAAGCTGATTGATCTAGGAGCTGTCACTCCTGCCCAAGAGGTGTGTGATACGAAATTGGAACCTGTTACTCAACCAGGGGTTGCTCCGGATGACTTTTATGTTACTACCATTTATCCGACGGAAGTACGGGTTAATTGTGAGTGGGTGAAGGTACAACATCAACGCATGGATGCTGTGATCGCAGTAACTGAAACCCCAGACGGTGTAATCGCTCGTTGTAAACTGGTGCGGGATTTGGACGTTGGAGAACAGGTGATCGTGGGAGTAGAAGGAATCCGCACGGTGCGCAAAACTGAATCCCGTGAACAACGCAATCAGCAGGAATTTAGTTTTATGGCATCTGGGGTCTCTAGTGAGCGCCGGGTAGAATTAGTAGTGGAACAAATTGCCTGGGAGCTGCGCCAAATCCGGGACCAAGGCGGCAGAGTAGTAGTGACAGCAGGACCTGTGGTGATTCACACTGGCGGTAGTGAACATTTATCCAGTTTGATTCGACAAGGGTATGTTCAGGCGCTGTTAGGGGGAAATGCGATCGCAGTTCATGACATCGAGCAATCCCTGATGGGAACCTCTTTGGGTGTGGATATGAAACGAGGAGTAGTTGTCCATGGTGGACACCGACACCATCTCAAAGTAATCAATACTATCCGTCGCTGCGGTAGTATTGCCCAAGCTGTAGAACAGGGTGTATTAACTAAAGGGGTGATGTATGAGTGTGTCCGCAATCACGTACCATTTGTCCTAGCCGGTTCCATCCGAGATGATGGTCCTCTGCCAGATACCCAGATGGATTTGATTAAAGCACAGCAAGACTATGCCAAGTTATTGGAAGGGACGGATATGGTCTTGATGCTGTCTACTATGCTCCACTCTATTGGGGTCGGAAACATGACTCCAGCCGGAGTCAAGATGGTCTGTGTGGATATTAACCCCGCCGTAGTGACAAAATTAAGCGATCGCGGTTCAGTAGAATCTGTTGGTGTTGTCACTGATGTCGGTTTATTCCTTAGCCTGTTAGTGCAACAGTTAGATAAGTTAACCAGTCCTTATCTAGTCAAGTAATTAGTTTAACTGTTTAAGAATTAAGAATTAAGAATTAAGAATTAAGAATTCTACATTCTACATTCTACATTCTACATTCTTAATTCTACATTCTTCATTTATTACTAAATTATTAACTTGCTTTATAATCCATATTTTCATTGTCACTAGGAACCAAAACCCAGTCTGAGAGTCTTAGTTTCTGATAGGTTGCCCAGCCTTTAGAACCGCCAGGTACTGGGTAATCTGGGACAGCATATTGGCGAAAAGCTGTGTACGGACGCCAAGCCTCATAAGGGGAAGTCCGCAAGTGCAGAATTTTCTGTTCATTGCTACCAAAGCTCGATAACCAGCACATTTGTTTTACCATGGGATACTCCTTGATTGTGAATTAAAGCTAGAGAGCCTTGGTTAACTGACCATTTGAACAGTAAGTAGGTGAGAAATAACCCTGAATTGCTGATTTACTGAATTCATAGATAATTTAGCAATTCAGTCATGTTAAATGTATCTCTAGCTACCTACTTGATGCACTTAATAATGTTATTATGTCTCAGTCGCCTTGACTCTAACTGCTGTGTTTATTGTTTCTTCAGTAATTTAGCTGTGGATTCCGGATAATTGGGTTAAGCTAATCATAATTTAATTTGCAAATTTCCCGTATTAGACAAAAGTAAGCATTTAGCCGTCAGCGGTCAGCGGTCAGCGGTCAGCCGTCAGCTATCATCCTTAAAATAAACCTCGTTCGGGTAGCGTGCGCCTATGGGCAATAAATTAAACGAATGCTTACCTATAGAAGCTGATAGCTGATAGCTGATAGCTGAACGCGCACGCGTGCGCGTAGCGCTAATCGCTGATAGCTGATAGCTGATAGCTGATAGCTTACTTCCATCCCTTGCCCCCTGAGCTTACTCACTCCAAGGTGGAGGATTTCCGATTAAACTGTGCTTAACGAAATTCCTGAAATGAATTTCACGAATTGACATCTGTCTATAGAGCTCGCACAGAAGATTCTTTGCTTGTTCAAGGTCGAGATTTTGAATTTGCGTCTCAAAAACTTTAAGATTGAACTCCTGTTCTAGGGAAAATTCTATTGGTTGATGTTTTTCCATGATGATCTGACTCCTATAAATTTCCAGAAATTAGGGATTGGTTAGACCCCTCAACCCACATTAATTACGAGTGGGTAACTTGACGCCTTAATTACTTATCACCTTGAGTTGGGATTTTTCTGCAAGGATTACTGTAAATAGGCTTTATACTAGTTATGATGGCAGATTTTACGAGACGTTACAGTACCCTTGCGGGTACTTTGTATCCCACCCACACCTATCCTTAAGTATCACATCGGTAAAGCAACCAGAAAACGCGAACGCGATTGGCCGTAGGCCACGCTAAAAGCGATTGACCGTAGGTCACGCTACGCGATGAAGCGTTTCGGCAAAGCCGACGCTACGCGAACGCAAAGCGTGGCCAAAGGCCTCAGCTTCCGCTAAGAGCGAACGCGCTTCAGGGGATATCCAGAGAAGCCGGAGCACTGTCTTGATGCAAAGGGCGAGTGGGGGAAACCCCCTTTGGCCGACTGCATCGCTAAACCTCCAAGTAAAGTAAGTAAAAATACTTAGCGGTATCTGAGTTTTGATTGCTATATCGATACTTTCAAAATAATTGGCAGACAAGAGCAGAATGCCTCAGTATTGATCTCAGTTTTTTGTTTCAGTTGTTTCAGTTATATGATCTCAATACATATATTCAAGGTAAATTGATGCCAGTTATAGAAGCTAAGACTTATATAGAATATCGGGACAATGGTTACTGGATTGCAGGCACACGAATTTCTCTAGACTCCGTTGTATATACTTTCCGCAACGGATTATCACCAGAAAGTATTGTTCAATCTTTCCCACTGTTGTCCCTTGAACAGGTTTACGGAGCGATCGCGTTCTACTTAGCTAATCGTGAGCAGATTGACGCTTACCTCGCTCTCGAAGAGGAAGAGTTTAATGCCATGCCTCAACCATTACAAACCACTGATCCGTCTCTGTATAACAAACTTAGGTCACGATTAGCCAAAAAACAGAGGCTGGGAGCATGAGCGTCTGGGTCTTTTAGTTTTGCCGTAAGCATATGCGCTACGCGCACGCTGCGCGAACAGCAGTCAGCTGTCAGCCGTAATCCAAGGCCATTGGCTGATAGCAGCTGAATGATTATTGATAGTTAGCTTTTGTTAAAAAAACTATCAGTAAACTGTCGCAATCCGAAATACCATCTAACCACCGGGTCCTTTAAGTAAGGCTGTAGAAGTCTCATCTTCGTAGATTCTTCGTAGTATGCGGTCGATGCAGCAGATTCAGAGGCAAGCAAACGCTCAATTACTTCTAGTATTTCTGGGGCTTGAGAATGCTCCGCCTGGAGATAATCGATAATATTGTAACGATACCAAGGAGCTACATTAGGTATGTGTCTAAGTTTCTCGCGAATACGATCTGCGACAACAAAATTATGCTTAGTGAATAAACGGTGCCAGTAATCTCTGGAATGAAGATTGATATGTCCATGACCGCTCTGACTAGGAACTGCTGCTGAAAATACCACGATTGGCGCAACACTAGTCATCCAGCTGATTAGTATTGGAGATGTTTCAGGTTCTAAGTGTTCAGCAACTTCCAGAGAAATAGCAAGATCGAAATGCTGGTTGGAGAAAAGATTAGCAATGGCTACTTCGTCATTTAGATCAAGTTTGTGAAATTCAATAGATGATTCTGAGAAATCAGGTTCCGAATAACCATCTACAGCTGTTACCTCTACACCCAATCTGGCCAGCTCTCTAGTAAGATGCCCAGGACCACATCCAAATTCTGCCACACGTTTTGGTTGATAAGTTTTAACGATTGTTGACGCTATAGCTTGATAATTGGTATCGAATATTTCACTAGTAAAATAATCCGAATTGTAATCAAATGCAGCCTGAGTCATAGAATTTACCCCAAATTGATACGCGCTCTGAAACCGAGATAGACCTTACACCAAACAAATGATGCTAGACAGCTCTGAAAATGGTTTTGAATGACGGGCACTCAGTTGAGGAATTCAACAAGCTAGATTAGCCCATATATCTATCAACCAAATTGGCAAGCTACATTATACCATCAAAACCAGAAGTGTTGAATCCAGTAATAAAAGTTTACATTTTCAAGCTATTCTATTGTTGTTGTCAACGGATGCAGTCGGCCAAAGGAGGTTTCCCTGATGAGCAACTACCAGTGCGGTCTTGGGAGTTTCCACCCCAGTCGCTCATCTGACTCCCCATCTCCCCATCTCCCCATCTCCCCTCTGTTTCCCTATTCCCTCTGTTTCCCTATTCCCTGTTCCCTATTCAACAAAGCGTGCATTACTCCACAGTAGCTAACCATTCAGTAATCCCATCTGCGATCGCATTAGCCAATCGTCTTTGTTCTCGGGGATTGCTCACCCATTCAAATTCCACCGGATTAATCATAAATCCCAATTCCAACAGCACCGAAGGAGCTTTGTGAGGACGGGTTAGGGCGAGATTATTCCAAAATACTCCGTAGGATGGACGCCGGAGCTTTTGGACTAAATAATTATGCAAAAACACTGATAAGTCGTGGGCTTGGGCATGATACCAAAACATTCCAATACCAGCAGTATTAATAGCATCACCATCATCTGGTAACGCATTATAATGGATAGAAAGGGCAATAGTTGGTGCTAGTTCCTGAATCATATCCATCCGGTCTCGTAATGACACATCCTTGTCAGTTTCCCGTGTCATATATACCGTTGCTCCCCGTTTTACCAATTCCTTTTGCAACAGTTGCGAGACCACTAAATTAACATCCTTTTCTGGATACCCATTCGGTCCCCTAGCCCCTTTTTCGGCTCCCCCATGTCCGGGATCGAGCAGTATCTTAATTCCTGCTAACCGCTGAGTGGATAGACCCAGTATTCCTCTACTGCTCAAGTTTGGTGGATGTCTCAAAGACAGAATGAGAGTAGTGCCTTCATACCTCAAGTCATACCCCCACTGCTGCTCAGATTTGAGTCTAAAATTATACTGCACCCGGTCTGGAGTCACTTGGTACCAGTCTAGGCGCTTAATCACTGGGTCATCATTTAGGAAAATCGTATCCGTTTGAGCGGTTAGATTATGTAGCGTTAGGGTAAAGGTTTGATCGGACTGCTGCACACTCACTGGTACTGGTATCTCTAGGGGAAAGAGAATTTCTGTTGCTCCAGGTACCTGTCGGGAAGTAATACTGCGAATAATGGACTTCGGGGGAGTTGCACCAGGAATCACTTTGGTTTCCTTCTGGCGAATCCAAGCACCATAATCAAGACGTAACCAGTCTCCCTCTTTGCCAGTGACTGCTGCTCTAGTTCCTTTTGGTAAAGGCGTTAAGCGAGAATAGTTAGTACTCGGTCCAGTGCGGGCAACTCCAGCCTCCTCTATTACTTCTATTACCTCTAAGCGGTTAGGAGAGAGAATTTCCACTGTACCTGTACCCCGCTGACTGACTGTCTCGCCATTGAGATTTAGTTGAAACACAGGGTTGCTAAAATTGCCAGCCTGTGATATAGTTCCGCATCCCTGGTAGTTATTAATGACTGCACGAGGTGTAGGTTGGTTTTGACCAGTCAATACAGCAAAATTGGACGGAAGTTGGACATCTTGGGATTGAGGGAGTAAGGAAATCCGTTGATTACCCAGTGTGACAGAAACCCTAGCACGAGGGGATGCGATCGCACCAAAACAAATCTGTTCTCCAGGTAATCTAGCAATATCTGCTGTTGGGGTCAGGGAATCTTTCGCAAATCCCAAACCTGCTGGTAACTGTGGTTCAGTAGACAGTCGGGTTACGGTAACTTGAATTTCCTGGTTTAGATAGCGTAAGGTAAACCGATTTTCTCCCAGCTGCAAAGGGAAACTAGGAGCAAAATTCCCACTTTGGCTACGGGGGATGGGTTGACCATTGACCAGCACCTGTGAAGTAGGGGCTGCAGTACCAATCAAGAAAATTTTCTCTGCAGTAGTTTTATGCTCACGGGGGGGATAGGCCAGGAAAAGGGGTTGCTCAGCCGAAACAGTTAAAACAGGTAATGTAATCACAGAAGCTAGTATTGCCCAACTCAGGATTTTTTGCATGCTTTCTCGTCAACAGCAGGATAAGTTACCAGTAATTAGCCCAATCTTACCAGCAGTATCGCAATCTGATTTAACTGAGATCTGGCACCATTGTGATTAATCTTCGGGTGGGCAGTGCCTAGGCTGTTTATTATGGGCCTGAACCCTACTGAGATCTGGCTATGGCCATCGCACAAAGTGAACAGCCTACCCCACCCCACACCCCACACCCCACACCCCACACCCCACACCCCACACCCCAGGCAGTGCCTACCAACGCGCTTTGCAAGCTTCATTATCTGTCTGGTGCACTGCCCACCCTACATGAACCAAGCTGATTGAGAATGGTGCAAGATGTGAGTTTAACCTGAGTTCGACATAAGCAACTATCGTCCCATTGAGGAGTCTGGAGTCTGGAGTCTGGAGTCAGACTAATTGATTTTCCAGGAATTTTGCACCAGAATTTGCGAAAGAATCCACCAATCCTTCTGTCTACTCCCACTAACCTTGCTCAATTATTCTTTGGGGAGATCAGGAGGGTAAACGCATCTTAATTTTGAAATTCCTACTGGATATGACATTTATAAAATAAGTATTTTTGCTTATTAATTTTGATATCTTTGTCTTGATGCAGTGCGGTCATGGGGGTTTCCCCCATGACCGCACTGCATCGCTTCTGAGTAAAATTTCTATAATTTAGATCCCTTTGCCCTGGCGATATTCAGAGTCTCTGGTGCTAGGCATCGATTGATTTAGTGGTAAACTCCATACATTAACTAATAATTTTAACCGTTTCACCTTCAACAGTGTAAAATTCTAGTGTAAAATTCTAAGGCATCTTATATTGCAATTCTCGCTGCCATACACTTGAGTGTTGCTTAGGCAAATCCCAGTTTATATATTTTGCACGCTCTAACCCTTACATTTTCCCATACCATTATTGTAGGAATTCCAAGTTATAGGGAAATAATCAATTAGATGTGAGCCTAGAGCAGCTATTATTGTCTCACTAAATTAACCACTCATGCAATTTGTTAATGGTTTACATTTCCGTAATTTGCGCGGTGATGTCTTTGGTGGTCTGACTGCTGCAATTGTCGCACTACCATTAGCTCTAGCTTTTGGAGTATCCTCCGGTGCTGGGGCAATTCATGGTCTTTACGGCGCTGTTTTTGTCGGTCTTTTTGCCGCTCTGTTTGGCGGTACTCCATCTCAGATTTCTGGTCCCACTGGCCCGATGACCGTAGTGATGGCAACGGTGTTTACGGCGCTAGTGGCTAAAAACCCAGAGAATGGCCTAGCTATGGCATTCACCGTTGTCATGCTAGGGGGGATATTTCAAATCATATTTGGGCTGTTGCGGCTGGGTAAATACATTACCCTGATGCCCTATACAGTGATATCTGGCTTTATGTCAGGGATTGGTGTGATCATTCTGCTATTACAGATTGGTCCATTTTTCGGGCATCCTAGTTCTGGCAATGTGGTGGAATCTGTCCGCAATTTTCCTACCTTTGTGGGTAATCCCCATTTTGCCGCTACCGGTCTAGCAATCCTGACTCTGGTGATTATGTTTGGCTCACCTAGGAGGCTGAATCGATTAATTCCATCCCCCTTGCTAGCACTGATAGTCTGTACGTTGATATCGGTTGTCTTCTTCGGAAACCTCCCAGACAGCGAGCTCAGACGGATTGGAGAAATCCCCACAGGCTTACCCAAGCTGTATTTGCCATTCTTCAATTTCAGCCAAATCAAAGACATGATTGGCTATGGTCTAATGTTAGCCACCTTGGGTGCCATCGACTCTCTGTTAACTTCCCTGGTTGCTGATAATATTACCCGTACCCAGCACGACTCTGACCGGGAATTAATTGGTCAGGGTATCGGTAATACGATTGCTGGATTGTTTGGTGGGCTACCTGGTGCTGGTGCTACCATGCGGACGGTAATCAATGTTAAGGCTGGTGGTCAAACCCCCCTTTCAGGAATGATTCATGCCTTAGTGCTGCTGGTGATTGTTGTGGGTGCGGGAAGCCTGACTCAAAGTATTCCCCATGCTGTACTGGCGGGCATTTTGATTAAAGTAGGAATCGATATTATTGACTGGAGCTTCCTCAAACGAGCCCATCAAGTCTCCCTCAAGGCAGCAGCATTAATGTATTTAGTGTTATTCATGACTGTATTTGTTGACCTAATTACAGCCGTTGCCGTTGGGGTGTTCATTGCCAATCTGTTGACTGTCAAAAACCTCAGTGACCTACAAATTAATCAAGTCAAGGAAATTACTGCTCCTGATGATGGTGAAAATAATTTGAGCTATGAAGAAAAACAACTTCTGAAACAGGCTCGTGGTCGAATTTTCCTATTCCGTCTCGGCGGACCAATGAGCTTTGGTGCAGCCAAGGCTATCTCTCAGCGCATGGGGATTGTGGAAAAGTATGATGTCCTGATCTTAGATCTGAGCGATGTTACCTTGTTGGGGGTGACGGCTTCTCTAGCGATAGAGAATATGGTTAAGGAGGCTCGTGGTAAACGTCGTGATGTGTTTATCGTAGGTGCGACTGGTAGGGTTAATCAAAGGCTGGAAAAGTTGAAAATCCTGCAACTATTACCAGCAAGAAACCGAGTTAGCGATCGCATCGAGGCATTACAGCAAGCAACTGCCTTGATTACGGGAGAGCAATCACATATCAATGGTGCTTTAGCCCAGGAAAATCCCATAGAGGTCAATAGCGCTGCCGCTAATTTAGACCAAACTAAACAATAAGTTGGTTTGGTTGTTTGTCAGAATCTAGAATCTAGAATTTAGAATTTAGAATTTAGAATTTAGAATTTAGAATTTAGAATTTAGAATTTAGAATTTAGAATTTAGAATTTAGAATTTAGAATTTAGAATTTAGAATTTAGAATTTAGAATTTAGAATTTAGAATTTAGAATTTAGAATTTAGAATTTAGAATTTAGAATTTAGAATTTAGAATTTAGAATTTAGAATTTAGAATTTAGAATTTAGAATTTAGAATTTAGAATTTAGAATTTAGAATTTAGAATTTAGAATTTAGAATTTAGAATTTAGAATTTAGAATTTAGAATTTAGAATTTAGAATTTAGAATTTAGAATTCATAATTCATAATTCATAATTCATAATTCATATAGCGTTTCTAGGACTCATGAGGTACAGTCTTCTTTGACGTTGATTCCCTGTTTTAATGCAGCGCATCCCTATTCCCTCTTATCTCTTCCCTCTTATCTCTTCCCTGTTCCCTGTTCCCTAAAATATAGAAATTGTGTACCTCACAAGTAGTAGAATTGCTATAATTCAGAATGTAGAATTTAGAATTTAGAATGTAAAATTTAGAATTCTACATTCTAAAATGTTGTTTGGCTTTGGCGTTCGGTGTAGGGTAGGTTATATCAAATCCGGATAATTGCCCACACTTACTATATCCAGACAACATCTTTCTCCCCCTGCACCCGAAGCTCCCCTGCTCCCCTGCACCCGAAGCTCCCCTCATCAGGAAGTATGGTTATTCAACCGGATTTGATATTATTTGGTTGTTCGCCTTTGGCGTTCGGTGTAGGGTAGGTTGTTTGTCAGAATCCAGAATGGTGAATTCTAAATTCTCAATTCTGCATTCTCAATTCTACATTCTCAATTCTACATTCTCAATTCTACATTCTCAATTCTACATTCTCAATTCTACATTCTCAATTCTACATTCTACTTGGTGGTGCGTTACGGGGCGGGCTATTCCAATACTGGCCCTCGAAGTTAAAAATGAGGGCAAGCCCGCCCCTAACGCACCCTACATTCTCAATTCTACATTCTCAATTCTACATTCTCAATTCTACATTCTCAATTCTACATTCTCAATTCTACATTCTCAATTCTGCATTCTCAATTCTACATTCTCAATTCTGCATTCTCAATTCTACATTCTCAATTCTACATTCTCAATTCTACATTCTACTTGGTGGTGCGTTACGGGGCGGGCTATTCCAATACTGGCCCTCGAAGTTAAAAATGAGGGCAAGCCCGCCCCTAACGCACCCTACATTCTCAATTCTACATTCTCAATTCTACATTCTCAATTCTACATTCTCAATTCTACATTCTCAATTCTACATTCTTGTTAATTCTCTAAAAGATTAGTCGGTAACCCATCTATACTATTAAGATTTTTGGTTTGCCAATACTCGTGAATTCCCTTTTCTCCCTTGTTATTGGCCCACTTGATCAGAGTTTCCCTCTCTCCTTTTAAGTCATATAAAGGTACACCATAACCACAGGAGGTTTGGGCGGATTCTACATCCAATACAATAATTTGCCTTTCTCCTGGTAGGCTATTGAATAGGGAGTAGAGTGTTTCCCATTCCTTATCCCTAGGTCGAATTACCTGACCGTGACCATAAAGGCGGAGAATTAATGGCTTTTCAGTGAAGCTACAAAACATGATTGTCATTCTGCCATTTTCCAGCAAATGAGCAGATGTCTCGTTACCGCTACCAGTTAAATCTAGATAAGCTACTGTTTTACTATTAATACAGCGAAAGGTGTTCATCCCTTTGGGGGATAGGTTAATCCGACCTTGATGGGGGGCTGTGGCTGTAAAAAATATTTTTTGCTCTTCAATAAACTGTCTCAATTCTTGATTAATTTCTGAGTAAAACTTAGCCATAGATTACCACAGATTACTCTAGTAATATTGTACCATAAAAATAACCAATACAATAGCAAAGGGAGTAGGGAGTAGGGAGTAGGGAGTAGGGAGTAGGGAGTAGGGAGTAGGCAAGAGGTAAAAGGCAAGAGGCAAGAGGCAATAGGCAATAGGCAATAGGCAATAGGCAATAGGCAATAGGCAATAGGCAAAACATCCTGTTTACCTCATAGCTATGAGAAACGCTATATAACCAATAAAATAACCAGAAAAACGCGATCGCGTAGCGGCTCGTACCGAGCATCGCGTAGCGTGGCCTACGGCCAATCACGTAGCGGCTCTGAAACAGCATCGCATTTATCTAATTCAGCTATCAGCGTGTCGCGTATCAGTTATCAGCTATCAGTTATCAGCTTATGCCCGTAGGGCATGCTACGGTAACAGCTTAATAATTAACTATAAATAATCAGTTGTATACAAATAACTAGGCATTATTAAATTTTATTACCCCGACTCCCGACTCCCGACTCCCGACTCCCGACTCCCGACTCCCTATTCCCGACTCCCGACTCCCTATTCCCTATTCCCTATTCCCTATTCCCTGTTCCCTGTTCCCTTTGGTATATTAACCTTGACACCTTTGGAGTCAAACCAGTGTCTAACGAAATAGAAGATATTCAGCCTGAGCAACACAACAGTTCTGAAGCTCAACTGTCCCCACAACAACAGGGGCAACGACTCAAGGAATTAGCGCTAGTCTTTTTTAAATTGGGGACAATTGCCTTTGGTGGCCCAGCTGCTCACATTGCCATGATGGATGATGAAGTAGTGAAGCGACGACAGTGGATGAGTCATGAGAATCTGCTGGATCTACTGGGCGTTACCAATCTTCTTCCAGGCCCTAACTCGACAGAATTAGCCATTCACATCGGTTATGAGCGAGCTGGATGGCGGGGACTGTTTGTTGCTGGTTCTTGTTTTATCTTGCCAGCAATGGTGATTGTCTGGATAATGGCAGCAATTTATGTCCGTTACCAGAGTGTGCCCCAGGTAGAGTGGCTCCTCTATGGTATCAAACCAGTTATCATCGCAATTGTTTTACAAGCGTTATGGAAGTTGGGGAAAAAAGCAGCAAAAGATATTCCGACAACAGTAGCAGGAGTTGCAGCTACTATCGCTTTCTTCTTAGGTACCCATGAAATTCTCTTACTGCTGTTGGTCGGAGCTGCGGTAATGCTAGTCAAAACCCTTTGGCGTAGAGGAAATAATATCACAGGTGCTTTACTTGTGCCTTTCTCTAGTGTTTTAGCACAGACCGGTGTACCATCCGCCGCTTCCCTATCTTCCGTTAGTGTCTTCCTATTCTTCCTAAAAATAGGCTCCGTTCTATATGGTAGTGGCTATGTGCTGCTGGCGTTTCTACAACAAGATTTAGTAGAGCGCCATCAATGGCTTACTTCCCAACAACTGCTCGATGCGATCGCAATCGGTCAAGTCACTCCTGGTCCTGTGTTTACAACTGCTACCTTCATTGGCTATCTGCTGAATGGAAATGTTGGCGCAATAGCTGCAACGATTGGAATCTTTTTGCCTGCCTTTGTGTTAGTGGGAATCATCAATCCTTGGGTCCCCAAGCTACGACAATCCCCCTGGGCAAGTGGATTCCTCGACGGTGTTAATGCGGCTTCCTTAGGACTGATGACAGGAGTAACTTATATTTTAGCACGTACTGCGTTAGTGGATTGGTTAACCGTTATGGTGGCAATAACTAGTGCAGTGCTGGTATTTCGCTTTAAGGTAAACTCCCTATGGTTAGTATTAATCGGGGGAATTATAGGATTTATTTCACAATTATCCCAGTTTTCGATTGGGTTTTAGGGAGTAGGGAGTAGGGAGTAGGGAATAGGGAGTAGGGAATAGGGAACAGGGCAAAATCCTGTGTACCTGATTTAAGCATTCAGCTATCAGCGTGTCGCGTATCAGCATTCAGCTATCAGCTTATGGGCGATGCACACGCTACGCGAACAGCTGACGGCTGACAGCTGATGGCTGATTAATCTTATCAACACTATATAGTCAATTATAAATTACAAATAATTACAAATTTTTAAGATTTTATCAAAGTCTTGACAAAACCCTAAACTTACTATAATATCATAAATAGGTTGGATATAGCAAGTACACCAAAACGAGCTATAACAAACCGGGAGCGAGATGGCAGACCACTAGCTTTGGCGGGCAAGGTCTGCCACTGGCTCTTGCAATCAAGAAAGCCACCTATATGATGACAAATTATCTGAACAAAGATCCAGGTACAGACAACCGAAGCTGTGCCAAAGCCTGTCTAGACCGATGCCAGCAAGTTATTACGGATTTTGGCATCACTGAATTACTCGGCAAGCTCAGTTATTTCAGTAAGACTGGCTTCCATACCAGGCTATCGATCCAGGCTATTAAAGCTGATGCCATTGAAACTGATGCTATTACTACAGTGCTAATTGAGCAACTTAGCACTAGTCTCAACCCTGGCTGGCTAGACCGCTATCTCCATTGCTTTCAACCTGACCAAGGAGACATGCTTAGTGACTTAGTTACTCTAGAACTGAAGCAGTTGCTAATATCAATAGCGCTAACAGCGCGGCTAGAATACTTTTGCGATTGTCAGCCTGCTTCTTTGTTAAACATTGGCGATGCTCCTTTGGAACTGTTGCGTCAATGCATTGGTTGGAAATTCCTAGTCAATACTAATCCCAATAGTAATTTGGAACTGTTGCGTCCATGCATTGGTTGGAAACTCCTAGGCGATACTAATCCCAATACTGATTTGGAACTGTTGCGTCCATGCATTGGTTGGAAACTCCTAGGCGATACTAATCCCAATACTGATTTGGAACTGTTGCGTCAATGCATTGGTTGGAAAGTCCTAGGATGCATCTCTCTTTTGCTGTTTGACCTGGTGGTGCGTTACGGGGCGGGCTATCTCAACACTGACTACGAGGTTGAACATGAGGGCAAGCCCGCCCCTAACGCACCCTACTGGCGTGGCAAGCCTTAAATGTTGCATTAGAAACAGATGGGGTAGTGTGGGGGGTGTGGGAGGTGTGGGAGGTGTGGGGCGGGGGCGCGGGAATATGGGGAGCAAAAATCTATTGCACTATTTTAAGCTTGCCACGCCACTACGCAATATTTACTAATTTGGAACTGTTGCGTCAATGCATCTGCTGGAAAGTCCTAGGCGATATTAATCTTGACATTGCTACAGTTGTTGGAAAATTATACAACTGGGCAAATCGTTGTTGCTGCTGGATCTGGCGCTATCTGATTTGGCTCGATTCCGATTCGCCAAGTGCTGCTTGGATAGTAACAGATACGACAGTGAAAGATATAGCGTCGGAAAACCGTTTGCTTTCTTTATATCATGTCGGGATAATTACCTTTACTAACAATCTCCGCCATCTCCCCATCTCCCCATCTCCCCATCTCCCCACACTTCCTCTAATTATGGGTATTCAAGCTGACTTGATATTAGAGTTGGAGGTAGCATGATGAAAAAGCCTGATTCTTTCACTCAGCTACAGCAAGACTTAATTAAACAGTACAGCTGCTGCAAACTCGGGATGACACCAAACGCATTCTACGCCAACCTAAACAGGCAAGGGGTCTCCCGTTATACCCGGAGGGTTAGCGGGAGGGGAATTGCCTGACGGGGTATCTTGGTTTTGGACATAACTTTTTAATTGCTCGATAGTAACTCCGCCACAGGAAGCCACAAAATAAGAACCTGTCCAGAAGACTTTTTTGTCTCCGTAAAACCGTTTTAAGTGCTCAGGAAATTCTTGGCGAATCAATCTACTAGTCACAGTTTTGATATTGGCTATTAACTTGACCGGGGCGATCCTAGGATTAAGGTCAATAATTAGGTGGATATGATCACTCTCTCCATTAAATTCCACCAGGTTACACTCCCATTTAACGCAAGTGTCAGAGCAGATTTGTCTCAGCCTGATCAAGATTTGGTCTGATATGGCCTTTCGTCTGTATTTCGTGACTAATACAACATGTACGGTAAAACGGTAAACCGATATATTTTTTTTGTGTAGTTACCTTTCATTTTCTGCAATAAGTGCTACAATAAATTTATGATACTCACTTACTGCTACCGAATCAAGCCAAGCCCCGAACAGATCGCCATCATGGAAAGGTGGCTTGAACTTTTGCGTCGTCATTGGAACTACGCCCTGGGGCAACGCTTGGATTGGCTTAGTCGGACTCGTTGTCCGATTGATAGGTGTAGCGTGAGTTATGAGCCAATTGGTGAAATTCCAGAACTGGTAAACTACTACACTCAACAGGCAGCGCTCAAGGAAACTAAGCGGCTATTTCCTGAGTACAAAAAAATTTACGCAGAGACTCAACAAGTTAACTTACAACGTCTCAACAAGGCTTGGGATAGGTGGCGAAAGCCTGATGCCAGTGGCAAACGTGGGGGTAGACCTAGGTTCAAAAAATCTGGAGAACTTCGATCGTTTGTTTTTCCTAGAGTCAACAGTTCCAAAGCAGGAGCACATCTGGTTGATGGTATTTTAAAACTGAGTCGGATTGGGTCAATTCCTGTTGTAATGCATCGCCCATTACCTGTTAGCGAAGCTTGCCCGAAGGGCGTAGGATTTACCCTTAAGCAATGCACCGTAGTCAAAAAGGCTGATGGGTGGTATTGTTGTATCTCAATGAAGGATGATACTGTACCCGAGATTTTACCAGTGGACTCAATTAAGTCTGCTGTTGGGATTGATGTTGGATTGGAGAAATTTCTAACTACATCAGACGGGGAAGCGGTGCCTATTCCACAATTTTATAGAAAGGCTCAGGGCAAGCTGGCTCAGGCGCAAAAAGTAATGTCGCGCCGCGTTAAGGGTTCTAAAAACTGGAAAAAAGCTAAACATAAAGTAGCTTTGTTACACCTCCATCTAACCCGATGCCGGAAGGAATTTCACTATCAGGTTGCTCATTGGTTGTGCAGCAAATACGACTTAATTACTCACGAAAATTTAAATATCAAAGGACTCGCTCGAACTAAGTTAGCAAAATCAATACATGATGCAGCCTGGGGAGCATTCTTGGAAACATTGCAAGCAGTGGCGGTAAAACGCGGCTTGTTAGTTCAAGAAGTTAACCCGCGTGGCACAAGCATTGAGTGTTTTAATTGTGGTTCTAGAGTCGAAAAAACTTTAAGCGATTCGGCGAAGCCGACGCTGCGCGAACGCGTTCATTGCTGTTCTAGCTGTAACGTCAAAATTGATCGTGACTGGAATAGCGGGATCAACATTTTAAATCGTGGATTATTGGCGGTTGGACTGTCGCTTAATGGCTGTGGTAAATCGGTACAGGATATCGTTCGCATAGCGTCGGCCTCCGCCGAGGAGCAGCAAGTCTCATTCGTGAGATTGAGAAGCCCACATCATAATCTTTGATTTGATGTGGGAGTAGTCACATGGCCAGTCACTCATTCAACGATCGCAATGATTTGCTCCCGTTCTGTGGCGACAGTGGGGCGCTGGTTTAGCCGAGGTTCTAATTATCTACGTCCTCAACCATCGGATTTGCGCCATCTGGCTCTGATGGATTTCCTTCTGGAGCATTTCGAGGAGATTCCGGAAGAATTGCGGAATTTGCTCTGTCCCGAAAATCACGATCAGTAATGCTATAGCATGTTTTAATTGGGTGAGGTACTTTCGTTCTGGGTTTTAGGGAATAGGGAATAGGGAACAGGGAAGAAAATTCCTCGGAAATCTTTCCTACTACTCCCTACTCCCTACTCCCTACTCCCTTTGCTAATAGTATTAGGCTTCTCCTTTAACCATGTTCACTAGAATCCCAATAATTTTATTAATATCACTAATATAATAGCTATCATTATCTATATAAGCGACATTTTTTTCAAGCTTAACAAATCTCCATTCATCCCCTGTTGTTACTGCACCATATACACAGGATAACTCATGACTTGCTTCTTGATTAAAGAGTTGAGCAGCATGCATTTCTGCAATACATTGACCTAAGCCAGAAATAATATTTTCATTCTTAGCTTCAACTATTGTAATTACGGGTAAATCTAAATATAACTGCTCTTCTGAACCGCTAATGATATAATCGCAAAATCCAGTTAAGCCTTTTTCCTTATCTACATAAAAATCAATGCCTGAAAATAGACTAATTTTTTCAGAGGATTTTTCTTTAACTTCCAGTAAGATGTTAATAATGATTAGTTCTGACCTAGCCTTTTCCGTATTAATGGCTAAGGCTAAAGGGACATTTCTTTTTAAGGTCTGTGCGAGATAATCACTTATTTCAATTTCTTCACTATTGGAAAATAGTGAATGATCCTCGACAGTCTGGATATTGAAATCAAGCTTGACTTTCTTTAGAGTAAAGTCACTGTATGCCACTTAATTCTCCTGATTTTGAGCCTAATGCTAAGGCGCTCGGGTGCATGGGTGTTGTTATGCGGCGGATTGGTGCTTTCGATTATACCAAGCATTAACGTCTGCGATTATCTGGCTAACCTGCTCCTGATCCAGGGAACGCCATTGATTGTTTTCAAGAGTATGAAGGCTCTGGTTGGATTCACTTGGATACTTCAACCATCGGTAATAGCCCCTGTCATCGTCCATAGTGAAAAACAATACACATACTGGGAAGGGCAAATCTTGAAAGTACTTCTTTTCTTGGTCAGATAAAACTAGTGAAGCTTCTTGCTGTATGTCCTTGAAAGTTTTGTCTTGACCTTTGATGTGAACACCAAAAACCCTTCCTGTCGGTAATTTATCCCGTAGTATCGTTACCAACATATCTAGCCCATAATCAGCCTTCATCCTTTCTACAACTAGATCTTGGCTACGTGTCAAGTATACTATCGCCAGATGTTCAGCACGCTCACCAATGAAATAATCTAAATCTCGCTTCATCACTGCCTCCACTATTGCACTAGGAAGTCTGCTGTAACTTGACTGCGATCGCGCAGCGTGGCCAGAGGCCAATCGCATTAATTGATTGCTGCTGACTATATTGTCACCTTAGCTGTTTATCCGTAAGCATATGCGCTACGCGCACGCTACGCGAACAGCAATCAGCAATCATCTACTTTCACCGTTCGCGGTACAACTTCAATCAATGCCCTTAGGGCTTTGTTCACCGCTTCTGGTGTAGTGAAGACCTCCGCGATATCCTCATCCAACACCACAATGTTCATGGTTTTGCCACTTTTGCTAGCAAAACGATTGGGCTTTGCCTTGCGATAGTCGAACTGGTACTCAGGCAGCATCTCATCATCAAAGTCTGGTGTTTTGTTCATAACTCCGATGTTGAAAGTCGCCCTTCAATTGGCTCATATTCATCTTCCAACAGCCAAGTTTGGGTTTCATCATAGGTTGCTCCAGTAAACACAACCTTGTAATTCTCAGTAGGATCGTACACACGACAACTACCTGATGCATTACCCAGTAACAGCAGGATGTAGGGAGGGGATAGCATTGGGTCAATCCAAACTTCAACGAAATCCCACTCACTATTGGCTGGGTCGAGTACGGGGAATAACATGGTATTGGTTTTTTCCATCAATCTTCACCTCTCCATAAAACAACGGAGTACTTGGTCTACCATCAGGGCTGATTCTGTAACCAATTGAATCAGCGAAGAACAAACCGTAACGCTCATATCCTCGAATGACTCCGGTAAACTCTCCTCTCTCTATAATGGCTTGAGCAACTCTTTCCATTGTGGCTTGATTGTTAAAAACATGAGCCGATCTGCCTCGTCTGAGTAACCGCTGTACTTGTGGTGTACCAGGTAGATGCTTGGCAATGTGTCTAGAATCCAGAAAAATCCCACGATCTATGCCACTCATACACTATAAAGATCGAGTTTTTTGACCATACCAAATTTATTCCATCGATCGAGACTACAAAACATCTTCATGGAATTTTTCTGTGGTTTGATGTGCTCGCGTAGCGTGACCGTTCGCGTAGCGTGGCCTTTTGGCCAAGGTCAATCGCATAGCGGCTCTGAAACAGCATCGCATAACATAAGCATTCAGCTTTGGCCGTAGGCCAATGGCTGACCACTGACCACTGACCACTGACCACTGACCACTGACCACTGACCCCCATCCCTGGCCAAATCAGCTCACCTTAAAATCAGAAATCGTCTCAATCCACACCCTAGCCCCACATTTTAATGGATCATCCGGACGATACATCACCCGACAGGGGCCATTGACCTCTACCGTATGACCGTAAATATTTTTAGAACCCCGTTTGACCGTTATCACAGGGTTGCGCTCCCCGCTCTTGAGATTTTGGCGAATTACCTTCTGATTAACGTGAATCACAGCCTTAGTATACTCTCTGCGCTTTGACCAATTCCGCTTCGGTCCGCGAGTACCAGGGGTGACCACCGGCATACCGTCAAACAGAGGAATCACCCAAGTTCTACCCACCTTATAAGCCCCTTTAACTCTGCCCTTGCTCAGAAGAAAACGGACACGAGTGGCAGAAACACCTAGTAATTCAGCGGCTTGGGCTGTAGAAATCATCATGGCGGCTTAACCATTGCTTTAACGATACTGTTATATTCACACAATTTCTGACATTATGCAAGGGGTTAGAAAAACTATTGCATTACCGCACTAATGGGGTGTGGGGTGTGGGGTGTGGGGTGTGGGGTGTGGCTCACATAGGTTTTTTAGATTAGACCTCTTGCAAAAGTATTTTTTTGATACTGTTTTCGTCAATTATTGTTACTGTTTTCTGTCTCCTGTCTCCTGTCTCCTGACAACTGCCGCGAAGTCTATTAGGGTCAAACACGGGGCGACCCAGAGGGAGAGGAAAAGGAAAACAACTCTGAAGCGATGCAGCTTCGGAATAGGGGAGGCAGTGCCGCCAAAGGGGGTTCCCACGGGGCTTACAGCGATGCAGCGCGGTCTTGGGGGTTTCCCCCACTCGCGCTTTGCATCAAGACAGGTGCGGACGCAGGTTCCGCACACAACCCCTCCCCATGAGCAACTGCCGTGGTTTCCCCCACTCGCGCTTTGCATCAAGACATTACCGCCATCTCTAGCCAGAGGGTGGTAAATGTGGTAAGGGCTACAAAGGTTGCAAGGGTGGTAAGAAGGGTCAGAAAAACTATTGCACTAACGCACTAATAGGGTGTGGGGTAGCTTTTGCCTTTTGCCTCTTGCCTTTTGCCTTTTGCCTGTTCCCTGTTCCCTGATCCGAAGTTCCCTACTCCCTACCCCCTACCCCCTACCCCCTACTCCCTAATTTTCACAACCAATTTCCCAGCAAAATAAAAGCCGACCAGTAAAAGGGGTGATTAAATTCCGGCGTCTGCAACAGCTCCTGTTGAGCTTGTCGCAGAGCTTCAGCCTTGGTAACATTGCCCTTGGCTAACCTCTGATAAAAGTAAGTCATTAGCTCTGCAGTGCTTAGATCGTCCACAGACCAAAGACTGGCAATGGTACTGCGTGCGCCAGATCGCACTGCTACTCCAGCCAATCCCAAAGCGGCTCGGGAGTCTCCTGCGGCTGTCTTACAAGCACTGAGGACGAGTAATTCAATGGGATTTTTTTGCTTTTGATCAGCTGAGATCAAATTATTTAACTCATTGAGATTGATCTCCTCGTCCCAGGTCAGGAGAAAGGTTTCTTCAGCTACTGAACTAAATTCACCATGAGTGGCTAGATGAACTACTTCGTAAGCAGAGGTGTTAACTACTGTATTGAAGTTGGATTCGGTAAAGGATTCATTGAGAAGAATCCTTAATGAGGGAACTTGAGCCATGATATTCTCTAATTCCACCTTCACCCCAGGAAGTGATCCTAAATTGGGACGATGGGGACGAACTTCCGTCACTCCAGCACTCAGAACTGAAAAGTTTTGTCTGGCATTTGCTTGAGAGTCGATTAGTTGTAAACTGGGTGCTACGGCAATACTATATTTCTCGATCACATACTTTTCCCCGTCATAAAGCACAGACATGGGAAGATTGCGCAGGGCTCCGTCGGGGATAAATACTAGGGTGAGGATGTTACTATTGGCTAGTTCGGCCTGAATCGGGCCGATTAACCAGTTGTGTATTGTTTGTAAGTTTTCCTTTTGAAGACCTCGCCAAGGGCTAGTAATATTTCTCCAAGCCAAAGCCAGTTGGTATTCTATTGCTATTTTGGGTAAGTTAGTGGTGATCTGGCGCAGAGGTTGTCCCGGCAAGGTGACAATTACTTCCAGCCGGTCTGGCAAGATAATGGTATAGACGATAGCAGCGTTGGGGTCTATTTCGTCGATATTAACTGGTTTGGCATCTAAACAGGCATCCCGAAAGAAGTTGTCTAGTTCTGCTAGTTGCAGGGATTCAATCACATCTCGTGCTTTTTTGAGGTTTTCTTGAGATGCATTTGGTTCGAGCAGTAGTCCTACTAATTCTCGGTAGACTGGTTCGACGCTCTCTCGGAAATCAAACTGAATATCGCTACTAATCGTGACTAGGTCGCTACGGATAGATTGGAGGGTTATCACGGATTGATAATAGGCAGCGATCGCGTTTTTTTTATCCTGTTTTAGATTTAGAATTCTGCCCAGTTGCCATTGCCATTGATAGGCTAAATCCGGAGCCTGGATTCCTTGAGCAATGACTAAGGCTTTTTCGGTCAAGTCTTGGGCTTCATCAAGACGTTGATTGTATTCGTATAAGGTTCCCAAGTTACCAATGGCTTCAGCTTCCGCTCTTTTATCTCCTAAATTCCTAGCTAGCTTAATAGCATCGGCGAGATAAGTAGCAAGGAATTTGGGATTTTTTATTTGTGTATTTTCAGATTTTAACAGGGTTTTTGCTATCTTAATTCTAGCATTGATTGCGGTTTTACTGGGATATAATGTGGTTAAGGTATAGTCGATAGTTGGCAATAATGCTCTGGCTTGCGACCACTTTTGTTTCGCTATCAATATACTCAGTTGATTTAATTGTCCCTGAATTTTAAGATGGGGTAAGGGAGATTCCTTGACAACTCGTTGATAGAAATCCAAAGCGTATTCTGTTTTTCTTTGTAATCTAGCTGTATCTCCCAAACTGAGCAGAATCTCAGCAATCAAGGTCTGATTTGGTAAGTTTTCGGCTATGGCTAAACTTTGTTGTAAAATTTCTTGAGAGTCTTGGAATTTCCCTACTCGGCGCAGCACATCACCTAGATATTGGAGGGCTCTACTTTTGAGTTTGCTATCGGGTTGGTCTTGAAGAGTTTCCTTGATTTGAGTTAAGGTTTTAGTAGCTTGATTATACAACCCCAATACTCGGTAGGCTTGCACTTGGTAAATCTGACTTTCTGTTAATCTATTTAGGTCTCCGATATCTTGGTAGATAGCACTAGTTTCCTGCCAAATTGATAAAGCTTTTTCCCCCTGACCTAGAGATAAGTATACTTGTCCTTGGACTGACAAAATTTGGGCTTGTAATTCTTGACGTTCTTTGGTATTATCGAGTTTTGATAGTTGGGTAAAACTCTGGTATATGGTTTCTAATGCTTGGTCTAGGTTTCCCAAACGTTGATAAACTAAAGCTAAATTGACTAAGGAATTAATTTCACCAATAAGGTCGCCACTCTCCCTGTAGTTACTAATCATTTGCTCCAACAACGATATAGCGTCTTGATATTGACCTGTTTCATAGAGTTGTTGGGCTTGTTGTTCTGGGGAATCGGGAATCGGGAATCGGGAATCGGGAATCGGGAATCGGGAATCGGGAATCGGGAATCGGGAATCGGGAATCGGGAATCGGGAATCGGGTGTGATTCCTTGACAATTTGATAAGGCTTTCGCCGATGGTAGGAAGCAGGTTAATGCGATTGCAAATATAAATGATAGTTTTTTCATAATAATTAAGGGAATCGGGAATTTAGAATTTAGAATTTAGAATTTAGAATTTAGAATTTAGAATTTGGAATTTGGAATCGGGAATCGGGAATCGGGAATCGGGAATTGGGAATAGAGAACAGGGAACAGGGAACAGCAGATCTGGGAATAGAGAATAGGGAACAGAGAAAAGTAATAATAGTTGATTATTTCGGTACTGAAATTGATTGTTATCACTGTCTTGATGCCCTCGCGAATGGGGGGAACCCCCATCTCACAGGGGTAGGTTTTTTACATTTGGGTCGGGAGTAGGGAATCGGGAATCGGGAATCGGGAATCGGGAATCGGAACCCACCCCTAACCCCTCCCAGGAGGGGAAGAGCGGGAAATGGGGAGAATTATCCCGGAAATGATTGTGTATTTTGATACATATTTTTAGGAATTTATACGTAATCAAAGTACATACTTGCCCCTTTGTAAAAAACCTACCCTTGTAAGGGAACCCCCATGAGGCCACTGCATCCCGACTCCCGATTCCCGACTCCCGACTCCCGACTCCCGACTCCCGACTCCCGACTCCCGATTCCCTACTCCCTACTCCCTACTTCCTACTCCCTCTTCCCGAATGACAATCAAGATGGGGCAATATCTGCTCAACAGGAGTACCCCTAAAGGGATGAGCCGTCAGAATAATTGTGCCATCCTTTGCTCTGACCCAGCCTTGGGCTTCGATAATCACTTTTTTGTCTTGGGAAGGGCGTCTCACTGTTCGCGTAGCGTGGCCTTTGGCCTTAGGTTGCTGCCGTAATTGCTGTAATTGTTGTCTTCTGCTGCTGGCTAAGCCAGGACGAGTTCTCCAGCCCACTGTGGTGTCGCTATTAATCACTGGATCGTCTGCACTAGCTGGTAAACCCCCTTTTCCGGTAATGGTGAAGGAACTCCCGCCAGCAATCCGATTATTCTCAAAGCCACAAAGGTCATTGGCCAGGATGGCTTCTGCATCGACCAGGATTCCTGGCAACTCCGTTAATCCTGAGGTCGGGTCTACGCCTGGGGTGTTGAGGATTACTTCACCGCTGAAGGATGGGCCAAGGTCAGACGTAGCGGTGATGTCATTGTCTGAAGTTAGACGGTCTCGAAACTTTAAGCCAAAGATGCCTTTGGATGCATCAATCTCAACACGACCTCCTGGTCCTTTTTCAGCATTGGCGGTGATGTCGCTATTTCCCAGACCGAGTAAGACATCAGTATCAATGGTTATATTGCCCCCAGTGGTATTATCAGCGTCAGTGGTAATCTGGCTTTGGTTAAAGAGTCGGATGACACGGGAATATAATAGAGTAATATTGCCTTTGTCTCCTGCTGTTTCTGCTGTGATGATTCCATTGTTGTTTAGGAAGATGGAGTTGGCATTAATCTTTACTTCGCCTGCTGAACTCCCCGGTTGATTGCTTTGAGCACTAACTGCTGCTCCATCAGAGATAATTAACTGGCCAGTGGTAATTTTCAACAACTCTCCCGCTTTTCCTGTGCCTTGACTTAGATTAGCCAAGGCGCTGCGATACTTACCATTGGCTGAGGTACCAATCAGTTGAACAGATTCAGAGGCATCCACAGTCAAATTTCCGCCGTCCCCTTCACCGGTTGTGCTAGCTGAAACTGTTGCTCCATCTTTGACCATTAACTGCTCAGTGGTAATCTTCAACTCTCCCGCTTTTCCTGTCCCGTTAGTTTGAGTAAACAAGCCGCTGGGAACCCGATCATCGGCTGACCTACCAATCAGTTGAACAGATTCAGAGGCATCCACAGTCAACTTTCCCCCGTCCCCTTCACCAACAGTGGCAGCTGAAACTTGTGCTCGATCAGAGACTATTAACTCCCCAGTGGTAATCTTCACATCTCCCCCGTCCCCAACACCCGCAGTGCTAGCTGAAACAACTGCTCCATCTTTGACAATTAACTGTCCAGTGGTGATACTCAAATCTCCCCCATTTCCTTTCCCAAAAGTTTCAGCCAACAAGCCGCTGGAAACCGAACCATCGGCATCAGTACCAATCAGTTGAACAGATTCAGAGGCATCCACAGTCAACTTTCCCCCGTCCCCTTCACCAACAGTGACAGCTAAAACTTGTGCTCCATCTTTGACAATTAACTGTCCAGTGGTAATACTCACATCTCCCCCGTCCCCAACACCCGCAGTGCTAGCTGAAACTCGTGCTCCATCTTTGACAATTAACTCCCCGGTGGTGATACTCAAATCTCCCCCATTTCCTTTCCCAAAAGTTTCAGCCGACAAGTCGCTGACAGGCAGACCATCGACTGAGGTACCAATGATTTGAACAGTAGAAGAGGCATTCACAGTCAAATTTCCCCCGTCCCCTTCGCCAGAAGTGTCAGTTGAAACTCTTGCTCCATCAGAGACTATTAACTTGCCAGTGGGAATACTCAAATCTCCTGCTTTTCCTTTTGAGTTTGAATTACCTTGAGTAGACAAGGCGCTGCGAGACCGACCATCGGCATCAGTACCAATCAGTTGAACAGATTCAGAGGCATCCACAGTCAACTTTCCCCCGTCCCCTTCACCAACAGTGCCAGCTGAAACAACTGCTCCATCAGAGACTATTAACTGCCTAGTGGTAATACTCAACTCTCCCGCTTTTCCTTTCCCTTGAGTTTGAGTAGCCAAGCCGCTGAAAATCCCACCCGAGGCATCAGTACCAATCACTTGAACAGATTCAGAGGCATCCACAGTCAAATTTCCGCTGTCCCCTTCATCGGTTGTGATAGCTGAAACTCTTGCTCCATCAGAGACCATTAACTCCCCAGTGGTAATCCTGGCATCTCCCCCCTGCCCTGAGCCAGTTACATCTGTAGTTATCCTAGAACCACCCTCAAGACTCAACTGTGAAGCCTTAACAACTATGCCACCCCCACTTCCACTCCCTTCGGTATTCGCAAGAACCAAAGAGCGATCGCGTAAACTCACATTAGCTCCCTGCACCTGGATACTGCCACCGCTTTCGCCACTGGTATCAACAAAAGCACCGTCGGACAAACTAATATCCTGGAACTCTTGAACTGGTGAATAATCCAACACAAAACTAGTATCCGTTGGCGTCAGCTTCACCACACTATTAGGACCAACACTCCCCAGCTCAATCCGTCCATCGGTTGCTGTTAACTGACCACCAGGAATATTAATGTCACCACCAATCAGCCCTAATGTTTGAACATTTGGTACCTGAAACAGACTAGACTGATTAGTAATACTCCCTGGATTAGATCCGTATTGCAAGCCAGATGGTATATTAATCGTCAACAACGGTTTCTGATTGGGATTTTTAGCACTGAAGACTGTGCCATCTTCAAACAAGACACTATCAGCAGTACTCCCAAAAAATGACCCTCCCAGATCCAGTCGGCTATTGGGACCAAAGAAAATACCGTTTGGATTTATCAAAAACAAGTTAGCATTGCCCAAAACTTCCAGAGTCCCCAAAATATTGGAAACATTTGCTCCAGTTACCCGACTCAGGATGTTGGTAATTCCAGCAGGTAAGCCAAAATAAACTCGCCCAAACTCGGCAACATTAAAATCTGAGAAGCTGTGGAAGAGATTGCTTTCTCTAATCGCGCCACCTTCTATCAAATCCGCTAGGTCTCCGTTAACATCCACATTTGGAGTTACTACAGAGCTTTCATTGCCCAAGGTATTATCTGGGGTAATTTGCCCTAATGCCGTAGTTGCACCCAGTAGAGAACACAGAACAAAGGGACTTACTTGCACAAGTCGGTAAATCCAAGGTTTCATGTTAATCAATAGAGCTCCCGATTCCTCGAATTATTCCATAAAATACCCTTTGATTATGTTAAGTTTTATTATGTAAAGTAGGGTGGGCAAAGTCATCTAATTGTGACGAATCAAAACCACCAAACTGTTTTTGCGTAAGCACTCAGCCGTCAGCCCTCAGCCGTCAGCCCTCAGCCTAATGCTGACGTAACAAAGATTAAACGAATACTTACTTGTTTTATTTAAAAGCTCAAAGTCGAGTAGGGTGGGCAAAGTCATCATTTCGTCACCAATCAAAAGAAGCAAACTGTTTTTGCCCACCCTACAAGCTGAATACTTAGATCACCTTAAAATCCGAAATCGTCTCAATCCACACCCTAGCCCCACAATTTAATGGATTATCTGGACGATACATCACCCGACACGGGCCATTGACCTCCACCGTATGACCGTAAATATTTTTAGAACCCCGTTTGACCGTTATCACAGGGTTGCGCTCCCCGCTCTTGAGATTTTGGCGAATTACCTTCTGATTAACGTGAATCACAGCCTTAGTATACTCTCTGCGCTTTGACCAATTCCGCTTCGGTCCGCGAGTACCAGGGGTGACCACCGGCATACCGTCAAACAGAGGAATCACCCAAGTTCTACCCACCTTATAAGCCCCTTTAACTCTGCCCTTGCTCAGAAGAAAACGGACACGAGTGGCAGAAACACCTAGTAATTCAGCGGCTTGGGCTGTAGAAATCATCATGGCGGCTTAACCATTGCTTTAACGATACTGTTATATTCACACAATTTCTGACATTATGCAAGGGGTTAGAAAAACTATTGCATTACCGCACTAATGGGGTGTGGGGTGTGGGGTGTGGGGTGTGGGGTGTGGCTCACATAGGTTTTTTAGATTAGACCTCTTGCAAAAGTATTTTTTTGATACTGTTTTCGTCAATTATTGTTACTGTTTTCTGTCTCCTGTCTCCTGACAACTGCCGCGAAGTCTATTAGGGTCAAACACGGGGCGACCCAGAGGGAGAGGAAAAGGAAAACAACTCTGAAGCGATGCAGCTTCGGAACAGGGAAGGCAGTGCCGCCAAAGGGGGTTCCCACGGGGCTTACAGCGGTGCGGACGCAGGTTCCGCACACAGACCCATGCGCCATGAGCAACTGCCGTGGTTTCCCCCACTCGCGCTTTGCATCAAGACATTACCGCCATCTCTAGCCAGAGGGTGGTAAGAAGGGTCAGAAAAACTATTGCACTGACGCACTAATGGGGTGTGGGGTAGCTATTGCCTATTGCTAGCATGCCTATTGCCTCTTGCCTTCCCCTCCTGGGAGGGGTTAGGGGTGGGTCTAGCATGCCTTTTGCCTCTTGCCTATTGCCTCTTGCCTGTTCCCTGTTCCCTGTTCCCTGTTCCCTATTCCCTACTCCCTACTCCCTACTCCCTATTCCCTACCCCCTACCCCCTACCCCCTACCCCCTAATTTTCACAACCAATTTCCCAGCAAAATAAAAGCCGACCAGTAAAAGGGGTGCTCAAATGCCTCGCTCTGCAACAGCTCCTGTTGAGCTTGACGTAAAGCTTCAGCCTTGGTAACCTTGCCTTTGGCTAACTTCTGATAGAAGCGAGTCATTAACTCTGTAGTGGCTATATCTTCGACAGGCCAGAGACTGGCAATGGTACTGCGTGCGCCAGATCGCACTGCTACTCCAGCCAATCCCAAAGCGGCTCGGGAGTCTCCTGCGGCTGTCTTACAAGCACTAAGGACGAGTAATTCAATGGGATTTTCTTGCTTTTGATCCGCTGAGATCAGAGTATTTAACTCATTGAGATTGATCACGTCATCCCAGGTCAGGAGAAACGTTTCTTCAGCGACTGAACTAAATTCACCATGAGTGGCCAGATGAACAATTTCGTAACTAGAGGTATTAACTTCTGTATTGAAGTTGGATTCAGTAAAGGATTCATTGAGAAGAATCAATGAGGGAACTTGAGCCTTGATATTGTTTAATTCCACCTTCACCCCAGGAAGTGACCCTAAATTGGGACGATGGGGACGAGCTTCCGTCACTCCAGCACTCAGAACTGAAAGGTTTTGTCTGACATTGGCTTGAGAGTCGATTAATTGTAAACTGGGTGCTACGGCAATATTATATTTCTCGATGGAATAGCGTTCCCCGTCATAAAGCACGGACATGGGAAGATTGCGCAGAGCCCCATCTGGTATAAATACTAGAGTGAGGATGTTACTGTTGGCTAGTTCGGTTTCAATGGAGCCGATTAACCAGTCGTTTATTGTTTGTAAGTTTTGCTTTTGAAGACCTCGCCAAGGGCTAGCAATATTGCTCTGTACCGAAGCCAGTTGTTGTTCTATTTCTGTTTGAGGTAAGTTAGTAGTGATCTGGCGCAGGGGTTGTCCGGGCAAAGTGACAATTACTTCCAGCCGGTCTGGTAAGATAATGGTATAGAAGATAGCAGCGTTGGGGTCTATTTCGTCGATATTAACTGGTTTGGCATCTAGACAGGCATCCCGAAAGAAGTTGTCTAGTTCTGCTAATTGTAGGGATTCAATCACATCTCGTGCTTGTTTGAGGTTTTCTTGAGATGCATTCGGTTCTAGGAGTAGTCCTACTAATTCTCGGTAGACTGGTTCAACGCTTTCTCTAAACCCAAACTGAATATCGCTACTAATCGCGACTAGGTCACTACGGATAGATTTGAGGGTTTGCACGGATTGAGCATAGGCCGCGATCGCGTTTTTTTTATCCTGTTTTAGATTCAGAATTCTGCCCAGTTGCCATTGCCATTGATAAGCTAAATCGGGAGCATTGATTTGTTGAGCAATCAGTAAGGCTTTTTCGGTTAAGTCTTCGGCTTCATCAAGACGTTGATTGTATTCGTATAATGTTCCCAAGTTACCTAGGGCTTCAGCTTCCGCTCTTTTATCTCCTAAATTCCTAGCTAGCTTAATAGCATCAGCGAGATAAGTAGCCTGGTCGTTGGGAGTTGTGAGTTGTGAGTTTTTACCTTTTAATAGGGTTTTGGCTAGCTTAAGTCTAGCCTTGATTGCTCTTTGACTTGGATATAATGTCGTTAAGGTATTTTCGATAGCTGGCAATAACTCTCTGGCTCGTGACCACTCTTGTTTAGCTATCACTATACTCAGTTGATTTAATTGTCCTTGAATCTTAATATCAGGTAAGGGAGATTCTTTGACAACCCGTTGATAGAAATCTATTGCGTCTTCTGTGTCTCCTTTTAATCTAGCTGTATTTCCCAAACTAAGCAGAGTCTCAGCAATCAATGTCTGATCTGGTAAGTTTTCCGCTATGGCTAAACTTTGTTGTAAAATTGCTTGAGATTCTTTGAATTTTCCTACTCGGCGCAGCACATCACCTAGGTATTGGAGGGCGGTACTTTTGAGTTTGCTATCGGGTTGGTCTTGGATATTTTCTTGGATTTGATTTAAGGTTTTAATGGCTTGATTATACAATCCTAATATTCGTAAGGCTTGCACTTGGTAAATCTGACTTTCTGTTAATCTAGTTAAGTCTCCGATATCTTGGTAGATAGCACTGGTTTCCTGCCAAATTGATAAAGCTTTTTCCGCCTGACCTAGTGATAAGTATACTTGTCCTTGCACTGACAGAATTTGGGCTTTTAATTGTTGACTTTCCTTGGTTAATGGCAGTTTTGATAGTTGGGTTAAACTCTCGGATATTGTCTGTTTAGCTTTTTCTATGTCTCCTAAACGTTGATAAACTAAAGCTAGATTGACTAAGGAATTAATCTGACCAATAAGGTCGCCACTCTCGCTGTAGTTATTAATAATTTGCTCCAACAACGGTATCGCCTTTTGATATTGACCTGTTTCATAGAGTTGTTGGGCTTGTTGTTCTGGAGAATCGGGAATCGGGAATCGGGAATCGGGAATCGGGAATCGGGAATCGGGAATCGGGAATCGGGAATCGGGAATCGGGAATCGGGAATTGGGTGTGATTCCTTGAGAATTTGATAAGGCTTTACCGGATGGTAGGAAGCAGGTTATTAATGCGAGCGCAATTAGAAATGATAGTTTTTTCATAATAATTAATTAAGGGAACAGGGAACAGGGAATAGGGAATAGGGAATAGGGAATAGGGAATAGTAAGAATAGTTGATTAACTCTGGGAGCAAGTCTATGTTGCAGAACAGATGAACTATGTACCATATGAGCTTGGCTTTTACCCGGGGGCTATAGATAATGTACAAATATTCTTCAGTCAGTCAGTCAGTCAGTCAGTTACATGCTCCCCCTATTACCTATTACCCATTACCTATTACCCATTACCTATTACCCATTCCCCAGATTTAGTACTAATGTTGCTGCATAAGTGACATGCTCCCATTAACTCTTGCCTCTTGCCTCTTGCCTCTTGCCTCTTGCCTCTTGCCTCTTGCCTTTCTTTCAGAGAGTATGTTCACTACTCTTAGAAAAATACTATATTACTCTTCCCTGTTCCCTGTTCCCTATTCCCTATTCCCTACTCCCTACTCCCTATTCCCTATTCCCGAATGGCAATCAAGATTGGGAAATATCTGCTCAACAGGGGTACCCCTAAACGGTTGCGCAGTCAGAATAATAGTACCATCTTTTGCTATTACCCAGCCTTGGGCTTCGATAATCACTTTTTTTTCTTGGGGAGGGCGTCTCACGGATGCTTGCTGTTGTAATCGTTGTCTGCTGCTGGCTAATCCAGGACGAGTTCTCCAGCTCACTGTTCTGTCGGTATTAATCACTGAATCCTCTGGAGTCGGTGGTAAACCGCCTTTGCCGGTAATGATAAAGGAACTGCCGCCAGCAATCCGATTGTTCTCAAAGCCGCAAAGGTCATTGGCGAGGATTGCTTCTGCATCGACTAGGATTCCTGGCAATTCGTTTAAGCCTGAGGTGGGGTCTACCTGGGAGATGTTGAGGATTACGTCACCGTTGAAGGATGAGCCACGGTTGGAGGTGGAAGTGATGTCATTGTCTGGAGTGAGACGGTCTCGAAACTCTAAACCAAAGATGCCTTTGGCATTAATCTCAACACGACCTCCTTCCCCTTGGTCAGCATTGGCAATGATGTCACTATCTCCGAGACCAACTAGGGTATCAGTATCAATAAATATATTGCCCCCAGTGGTTGTATTCTGAGCTTCAGTTATAATCTTGCTTTCGTCGAGGAGTCGGATGTCACGGGACAAGAGATTAATATTGCTTTTGTCTCCTCCTGCTGTTTCTGCTGAGATGATTCCTTTGTTGTCAAGGAAGATGGAGTTGGCATTAATCTTTACTTCTCCTGCTGAAGTACCCTGTTGAATGCTTCTAGCGCTAACTTCTGCTCCATCAGAGATTATTAACTTGTCAGTGGTAATATTCAACAAATCTCCGGCATTTCCGGTTGCATCTCGATTAGCTTGAATAAACAAGCCGCTGGGAAACTCACCATCGGCTGAGGTACCAATTAGTTGAACAGTAGAGGAGGCATCTACTATCAAATTTCCCCCATCCCCTTCACCAAAAGTGGCAGCTGAAACTCTTGCTCCATCTTCAACACTTAACTGCCCAGTGGTAATACTCAAATTTCCGGCATTTCCTTTTGAGCCTGGATTAACTTGAGAAAACAAGCCGCTGACAATCCGACCATCGGCTGAGGTACCAATGAGTTTAACAGTCTCCTCGGCATCCACAATCAAGTTCCCTCCGTCCCCTTCACCAAGAGTGATAGCTAAAACTTGTGCTCCATCTTCAACAATTAACTGCCCAGTGGCAATATTCACATCTCCCGCTTTTCCTTTCCCTTCAGTTTGAGCAAACAAGCCGCTGATAATCCTACCATCGGCTGTTGTACCAATTAGTTGAACAGTAGAGGAGGCATCTATACTTAAGGTTCCCCCGTTCCCTTCACCCCTTGTGCTAGCTGAAACTTGTGCTCCATCTTTGACTATTAACTGCCCAGTAGTAATACTCAAATTTCCGGCATTTCCTTTTGAGTCTGGATTAGCTTGAGCAAACAAGCCGCTCCCAAACGGACCATCGGCTGAGGTACCAATCACTTGAACAGTAGAAAAGGCATTCACAGTCAAATTTCCACCATCCCCTTCACCAAAAGTGCTAGCTGAAACTTCTGCTCCATCAGAGACGATTAACTCCCCAGTGGTAATCTTTACATCTCCCGCATTTCCTTTCCCTTCAGTTTGAGTAACCAAGCTGCTGCTCCTGCGACCATCAGCTGAGGTACCAATCAGTTGAACAGTAGAAGAGGCATCCACAGTCAAATTTCCGCCATTCCCTTCACCAAAAGCGCTAGCTGAAACTCTTGCTCCATCAGAAACGATTAACTCCCCAGTGGTAATCTTTACATCTCCCGCATTTCCTGTTGCTATCTCATTAGTTTGAGCAAGCAAGCCGCTGCGAAACCGACCATCGGCTGAGGTACCAATCACTTGAATTGAGTCGGCATCCACTGTCAAATTTCCGCTGTCCCCTTCACCAAAAGTGCTAGCTGAAACAACTGCTCCATCTTTGACAATTAACTGCCCAGTGGTAATACTTAAATTTCCCGCTTTTCCTGTCCCAAAAGTTACAGCAAACAAGTCGCTGCTAAGTTCAACAGTAGAGGAAGCATTCACAGTCAAATCTCCCGCGTCCCCTTCAGCAAGAGTGCTAGCTGAAACAAATGCTCCATCAGAGACAATTAACTGCCCAGTGGTAATACTCAAATCTCCCCCCTGTCCTAAGCCAAATACATTCGCAATTATCCTAGAACCATCCTCAAGACTGAGCTGAGAAGCCCGAACAACTATCCCACCGCCATTCTGACTTCCGATGGTATTCGCAAAAACATCAGAGCGATCGCGTAAACTCACATTAGCTCCCTGCACCTGGATACTCCCACCACCTTCCCCACTGGTAATGACTCTAGCCCCCTCGGACAAACTAATATCCTGAAACCCTTGAACTCCTGAATAATCCAACACAAAACTCGTATCCGTTGGGGTCAGTTTCACCACACCATTAGAACCAACACTCCCCAGCTCAATCCTTCCATCCAATGCAATATTAAAGCCACCAGGAATATTCACCTGACCACCAATTAGCCCTAAGGTTTGACCATTGGGTACCCGTAAGAAACTCAACTGATTAGTAATACTTCCTGGATTGGAACCATATTGCAACCCAGAGGGAATATTTATAGTCAACAACGGTTTTTCATTGGGATTTTTAGTGCTGAATACTGTGCCATCTTCAAACAACACACTATCAGCAGTACTTCCAAAAAATGAACCTCCTAGATCTAGTCGGCTATTGGGACCAAAGAAAATACCGTTGGGATTAATCACAAATAAATTAGCATTACCCAATACTCCTAGAGTCCCCAAAATATTGGAAACATTACCTCCAGTTACCCGACTCAAGATGTTGGCAACTCCAGCAGGATTAGCAAAATAAACCCGCCCCATCTCACCCACATTGAAATCCGAAAAGCTGTGGAAGAGATTACTGTCTCTAATCGCGCCACCTTCAATTAAATCGGCTAGGTCTCCGTTAACATTCACATTGGGCGTTACCACAGAGCTGACCTTCCCCAGGGTATTATCTGGGGTAATTTGCCCTAATGCCGTAGTTGCAGCTAGTAGAGAATACAGCACAACGCTAGTTGCTGGCACAAGTCGGGAAATCGGAGGTTTCATAGTAATCAATAAGCTACCGATTCTTACGAATATTTCATGAATAGAGTAGGGTGGGCAAAGTCATCATGTCGTGACGAATCAAAACAACCAAACTGTTTTTGCCCACCCTACAAGCTAATTATTCCAGAACATAAATTTCAGCTTTATTGATTTACAAACTCTTTACTTATACTTTACTTATACTTTACTTATACTTTACAAAAACAGGTAGCAGTTGCAACAGCAACAGTAATTACGGTAGTGGTTTTGCACTTAAATAAAAGCATAACGTTTACCTTGGTTTTGATCACCAAAGCCCCACAATTTAAAGTAGGGTGGGCGTAAGCATTCAGCAGTCAGTGGTCAGCCGTCAGCTTTCCGTAATAGAGATTAAACGAATGCTTACCTGTTGTCTTGATCCCAAGGGCGAGTGGGGGAAACCACGGCAGTCGCTCATGGGGGAAACCACGGCAGTCGCTCATGGGGGAGACCACGGCAGTCGCTCATGGGGGAAACCCCCAAGACCGCGCTGCCTCCCCAAGACCGCGCTGCCTCCCCAAGACCGCACTGCCTCCCCTGTTCCGAAGCTGCATCGCTTATTCAAAAGCTGTTCGGTGTAGCTTGCCCATAGCTCATAAGCTGATAGCTGATCGCTGAATGCTTAGTCGAGTAGGGTGGGCAAAGTCATGATTTGGTGACCAATCCAAACCAGCAAACGGTTTTTGCCCACCCTACAAGCTGAATGCTTAGATCACTTTAAAATCAGAAATCGTCTCAATCCAGACCCTAGCCCCACAATTTAAGGGATTATCAGGACGATACATCACCCGACACGGGCCATTGACCTCTACCGTATGACCGTAAATGTTTTTAGAACCCCGTTTAACCGTAATCACAGGGTTGCGCTCCCCGCTCTTGAGATTTTGGCGAATTACCTTCTGATTAACGTGAATCACAGCCTTGGTGTACTCCCTGCGCTTTGACCAATTCCGCTTCGGTCCGCGAGTACCAGGAGTGACCACCGGCATACCGTCAAACAGAGGAATCACCCAAGTTCTACCCACCTTATAAGCCCCTTTAACTCTGCCCTTGCTCAGAAGAAAACGGACACGAGTGGCAGAAACACCTAGTAATTCAGCGGCTTGGGCTGTAGAAATCATCATGGCGGCTTAACCATTGCTTTAACGATACTGTTATATTCACACAATTTCTGACATTATGCAAGGGGTTAGAAAAACTATTGCATTACCGCACTAATGGGGTGTGGGGTGTGGGGTGTGGGGTGTGGGGTGTGGCTCACATAGGTTTTTTAGATTAGACCTCTTGCAAAAGTATTTTTTTGATACTGTTTTCGTCAATTATTGTTACTGTTTTCTGTCTCCTGTCTCCTGACAACTGCCGCGAAGTCTATTAGGGTCAAACACGGGGCGACCCAGAGGGAGAGGAAAAGGAAAACAACTCTGAAGCGATGCAGCTTCGGAACAGGGAAGGCAGTGCCGCCAAAGGGGGTTCCCACGGGGCTTACAGCGGTGCGGACGCAGGTTCCGCACACAGACCCATGCGCCATGAGCAACTGCCGTGGTTTCCCCCACTCGCGCTTTGCATCAAGACATTACCGCCATCTCTAGCCAGAGGGTGGTAAGAAGGGTCAGAAAAACTATTGCACTAACGCACTAATAGGGTGTGGGGTAGCTTTTGCCTTTTGCCTCTTGCCTCTTGCCTTTTGCCTACTCCCTACCCCCCACCCCCTACCCCCTACACCCTACACCCTACCCCCTACCCCCCACCCCCTACTCCCTAATTTTCACAACCAATTTCCCAGCAAAATAAAAGCTGACCAGTAATAGGGGTGATTAAATGGCTCGCTCTCCAACAGCTCCTGTTGAGCTTGACGCAGAGCTTCAGCCTTGGTAACCTTGCCTTTGGCTAACTTCTGATAGAAGCGAGTCATTAACTCTGTAGTAGCTAGATCGTCCACATACCAGAGACTGGCCATGGTACTGCGTGCCCCCCCACGCACTACTACTCCAGCCAATCCCAAAGCGGCTCGGGAGTCTCCTGCGGCTGTCCTACAAGCACTGAGGACGAGTAATTCAATCGGATTTTTTTGCTTTTGATCGGTTCTGATCAGACTATTTAACTCATTGATATTGATCTCCTCGTCCCAGGTCAGGAGAAAGGTTTCTTCAGCTACTGAACTAAATTCACCATGAGTGGCTAGATGAACCACTTCGTAAGCAGAGGTATTAACTTCTGTATTGAAGTTGGATTCAGTAAAGGACTCATTGAGTAGAATCAATGAGGGAACTTCGGCGTTGATATTGTCTAATTCCACCTTCACCCCAGGAAGTGGTGCTAAATTTGGACGATGGGGACGAACTTCCGTCACTCCAGCACTCAGAACCGAAAATTCTTGTCTGACTAAAGCTTGAGGGTCGATTAATTGTAAACTAGGTGCTACCGCAATACTATATTTATCGATCAAATAGTCTTCCCCGTCATAAAGCACGGACATGGGAAGATTGCGCAGGGCTCCGTCTGGTATAAATACTAGGGTGAGGATGTTACTGTTGGCTAGTTCCGCTTCAATCGGGCCGATTAACCAGTCGTGTATTTTTTGTAAGTTTTCCTTTCTCAGAACTCGCCAAGGGCTAGTAATATTGCTCTTTACCGAAGCCAGTTGTTGTTCTATTTCTGTTTGAGGTAAGTTAGTGGTGATCTGGCGCAGGGGTTTTCCGGGCAAGGTAACAATTACTTCCAGGCGGTCTGGCAAGATAATGGTATAGAAGATAGCGGCGTTGGGGTCTAGTTCGTCGATTTTAACTGGTTTGGCATCTAAACAGGCATCCCGAAAAAAGTTGTCTAGTTCCGCTAGTTGTAGGGATTCAATCACATCTCGTGCTTGTTTGAGGTTTTCTTGAGATGCATTGGGTTCCAGGAGTAGTCCTACTAATTCTCGGTAGACTGGTTCGACACTTTCTCGGAAATCAAACTGAATATCGCTACTAATCGCGACTAGGTCGCTACGGATAGATTGCAGGGTTTTAACGGATTGAGAATAGGCTGCGATCGCGGAGCGGTTCCTTGTTCCTTTGGAACCGCTTCGCGAACGGAACATCGCGTTTTTTTTATCCTGTTTTAGCTTGAGGATTCTGCCCAGTTGCCATTGCCATTGATAGGCTAAATCAGGAGCCTGGATTTCTTGAGCAATCAGTAAAGCTTTTTCGGTTAAGTATTGGGCTTCATCAAGACGTGATTGCTGTTCGTATAAGGTTCCCAAGTTACCGATGGCTTCTGCTTCCGCTCTTTTATCTCCTAAATCCCTAGCCAGCTTAAGGGCATCAGCGAGATAAGTAGCCTGGTCGTTTGGAGTTGTGAGTTGTGATTTTGTAGGTTTTAATAGGATTTTGGCTAGATTAATTCTAGCATTGATTGCTGTTTTACTGGGATATAATTTAGTTAAAGTATTGTGGATAGCTGGCAATAACCCTCTGGCTCGTGACCACTCTTTTTTAGCTATCAATAGACTCAATTGATTTAATTGTCCTTGAATCTTAATATCGGGTAAGGGAGATTCTTCCACAACCCGTTGATAGAAATAAAAAGCGGATTCTGTGTCTCTTTTTAATCTAGCTGTATCTCCCAAACTGAGCAGATTATCAGCAATCAAGGTCTGATCTGGTAAGTTTTCGGCTATGGCTAAACTTTGTTGTAAAATTTCTTGAGAGTCTTGGAATTTACCCACTCGGCGCAGCACATCACCTAGGTATTGGAGGGCGGTACTTTTGAGTTTGCTATCCGGTTGCTCTTGGATAGTTTCTGTGATTTTAGTTAAGGTTTTAGTGGCTTTATTATACAACCCTAATACTCGTAAGGCTTGCACTTGGTAAATCTGATTTTCTGTTAATCTAGTTAAGTCTCCGATATCTTGGTAGATAGCACTAGTTTGCTGCCAAGTCGATAAGGCTTTTTCCGCCTGACCTAGTGATAAGTATACTTGTCCTTCGACTTCTAGGATTTGGGCTTGTAATTCTTGACGTTCTTTGGTATTATCAAGTTTTGATAGTTTGATCGAACTCTGGGATAGGGTTTGTTTAGCTTGGTCTAGGTCTCCCAAGGTTTGATAAACTAAAGCTAGATTGACTAAGGAATTAATTTCACCAATAAGGTCGCCACTGTCGCTGTAGTTACTAATCATTTGCTCCAACAACGGTATCGCTTCTTGATATTGACCTGTTTCATAGAGTTGTTGGGCTTGTTGTTCTGGAGAATCGGGAATCGGGAATCGGGAATCGGGAATCGGGAATTGGGAATCGGGAATCGGGAATCGGGAATCGGGAATCGGGAATTGGGAATCGGGTGTGATTGCTGGAGAATTTGATAATGCTTTCGCCGATGGTAGGAAGCAGGTTATTAATGCGATGGCAAATATAAATGATAGTTTTTTCATAATAATTAAGGGAATTGGGAATTGGGAATAGAGAATTTAGAATTTAGAATTTAGAATTTAGAACAGGGAATAGGGAATAGGGAATAGGGAATAGGGAATAGAGAATTTAGAATTTAAAATTGGGAATCGGCAAGAGGGAATCGGCAAGAGGGAATCGGGAATCGGCAAGAGGGAAAACTGATCTTACTCCCCATCTCCCCATCTCCCCATCTCCCCATCTCCCCATCTCCCCATCTCCCCATCTCCCTACTCCCTACTCCCTACTCCCTACTCCCTACTCCCTACTCCCTACTCCCTACTCCCTACTCCCTGCTCCCTACTCCCTGTTCCCTGTTCCCGAATGGCAATCAAGATGGGGCAATATCTGCTCAACAGGAGTTCCCTTAAACGGTTGCGCGGTCAGAATAATCGTGCCATCCTTTGCTATTACCCAGCCTTGGGCTTCGATAATCACTTTTTTTTCTTGGGGAGGTTGAGGGGTGATCACTGAGGGTTGCTGCGGTAATTGTTGTAATTTTTGTCTGGTGCTGGCTAACCTAGGACGAGTTCTCCACCTGACTGTTCTGTGGGCATTAATCACTGGATCTTCTGGAGTCGGTGGTAAACCCCCTTTTCCGGTAATGGTAAAGGAACTCCCTCCAGCAATCCGATTATTCTCAAAGCCACAAAGGTCATTGGCCAGGATAGCTTCTGCATCTACTAGGCTTCCTGGTAACTCGATTAAGCCTGATGTTGGGTCTAGGTCTGGGGTGTTGAGTATGACTTCACCGCTGAAGGATGGGCCAAGGTTGGAGGTGGCGGTGATGTCATTTTCTGGAGTTTCACGTACCCGAAACTCTAAGCCAAAGATGCCTTGGGCATTAATCTCAACACGACCTCCTTCGCCTTCTTGAGCATTGGCGGTGATGTCGCTATTTCCGAGACCGACGAGGGTTTCAGTATCAATGTCTATATTGCCCCCAGTGGTATTCTGGGCATCAGTGGTAATCTTGCTTTGGTTAAGCAGTCGGATGTCACGGGAAGATAGAGTAATATTGCCTTTGTCTCCTGCTGTTTCTGCTGTGATCCTTCCTTTGTTGTCAAGGAAGATAGAGTTGGCATTAATCTCTACCTCGCCTGCTGAACTCCCCTGTTCAGTGCTTCTAGCACTAATAGCTGCTCCATCAGAGACAATTAACTGCCCAGTAGTAATTTTCAACAAATCTCCCGCATCTCCTGTCCCTTCAGTTTCAGTAAACAAGGCGCTGGCAAACCGACCATCGGCTGAGGTACCAATGAGTTGAACAGTAGAGTCGGCATTCACACTCAAGGTTCCCCCGTCCCCTTCACCCTTTGTGCCAGCTAAAATAGCTGCTCCATCAGAGACAATTAACTGCCCAGTGGTAATACTCACATCTCCCGCATCTCCTGTCCCTTCAGTTTCAGTAAACAAGGCGCTGGGAAACTGACCATCGGCTGAGGTACCAATGACTTGAACAGTAGAGTCGGCATTCACACTCAAGGTTCCCCCGTCCCCTTCACCCCTTGTGCCAGCTGAAACTTGTGCTCCATCAGAGACCATTAACTGCCCAGTGGTAATACTCAAATCTCCCGCTTTTCCTTTTGAGCCTGGATTAGCTTGAGCAAACAAGCCGCTGCCAAACTGACCATTGGCTGACCTACCAATGAGTTGAACCATAGAGTCGGCATTCACACTCAAGGTTCCCCCGTCCCCTTCACCCCTTGTGCTAGCTGAAACTTGTGCTCCATCAGAGACCATTAACTGCCCAGTGGTAATCCTCAAATCTCCCGCTTTTCCTGTCCCAAGAGTTCGAGCAAACAAGCCGCTGGGAAACTGACTATTGGCTGAGGTACCAATCAGTTGAACAGTCGAGTCGGCATTCACAGTCAAATTTCCCCCGTCCCCTTCACCAAAAGTGTTAACACCAACTTGTGCTCCATCAGAGACCATTAACTGCCCAGTGGTAATCCTCAAATCTCCCGCTTTTCCTTTTGAGCCTCGATTAGCTTGAGCAAACAAGCCACTGCCAACCTTACCATCCGCTGACCTACCAATCAGTTGAACAGTCGAGTCGGCATCCACTGTCAAATTTCCGCCGTCCCCTTCACCCCTTGTGTCAGCTGAAACTTGTGCTCCATCAGAGACAATTAACTGCCCAGTGGTAATACTCAAATCTCCCGCTTTTCCTGTCCCAAGAGTTACAGCAAACAAGCCGCTGGGAAACTCAGGATTGGCATCAGTACCAATCAGTTGAACCGTAGATGAGGCATTCACAGTCAAATTTCCCCCGTCCCCTTCACCAAAAGTGTTAACACCAACTTGTGCTCCATCAGAGACCATTAACTGCCCAGTGGTAATCCTCAAATCTCCCGCTTTTCCTGTTGCTCCTCCAATCAGGTTGGCTCCCAAACCGCTGAAAGTACCATCAGCCGATACACCAATTACTCGAACAGATTCAGAGGCATTCACTCTCAAATCTCCCCCCTGTCCTGAGCCCAATACATCCGCAGTTATCCTAGAACCACCCTCAAGACTCAACTGTGAAGCCTCAACAACTATCCCACCGCCATTCTGACTTCCGAGGGTATCCGCAAACACAAAAGAGCGATCGCGTAAACTCACATTAGCCCCCTGCACCTGGATACTCCCACCACCAAAGCCACTGGTATCAACCAAAGCACCGTCGGACAAACTAATATCCTGAAACTGTTGAACTGGTGAATAATCCAATACAAAACTAGTATCCTTTGGTGTCAGGTTCACCACATTATTAGAACCAACACTCCCCAGCTCAATCCGTCCATCCAATGCACCATTAACGCCACCAGGAATATTAACCTCACCACCAATCAGCCCTAATGTTTGACCATTTGGTACCCGAAGACCATTAATTTGTTCCCCAAACTCACGACGAGACTGATTAGTAATACTCCCTGGATTGGAACCATATTGCAACCCAGAAGGTATATTAATCGTCAACAACGGTTTCTCATTGGGATTTTTAGTGCTGAATACTGTGCCATCTTCAAACAACACACTATCAGCAGTACTCCCAAAAAATGAACCTCCTAGATCTAGTCGGCTATTGGGACCAAAGAAAATACCGTTTGGATTAATCACAAACAAGTTAGCATTGCCCAACACTCCTAGAGTTCCCAAAATATTGGAAACATTAGTTCCAGTTACCCGACTCAGGATGTTTGCAATTCCAGCAGGATTAGCAAAATAAACCCGCCCCATCTCACCCACATTGAAATCCGAAAAGCTGTGGAATAGATTGCTGTCTCTAATCGCCCCACCTTCAATTAAATCTGCCAGGGCACCCTTAACATCGACATTGGGAGTTACTACAGAGCTTTCATTCCCCAGGGTATTATCTGGGGTGATTTGTCCTAATGCTGTAGTTGCACCCACTAAAGAACACAGAACAAAGGTACTTGCTTGCACAAGTCCGTCAACCCGAGGTTTCATGTTAATAAAAATGAGCTACCGAATTGATATAATTATTTCATAAAATCCCTTTTAATTCTGTTAATTTTTATTAGGCCAATCTGGCAGTTTTCAATTGGGTGAGGGGCATTTTTTAGTTTAGGGAATTGGGAATCGGGAATCGGGAATCGGGAATCGGGAATCGGGAATCGGGAATCGGGAATTGGGAATTGGGAATTGGGTGTGATGACAACAGAGTTTGATAAGGCTTTACCGGATGGTAGGAAGCAGGTTAATGCGTTCACGCAGTGGCTCTGAAAGAGCATCGCAAATATAAATGATAGTTTTTTCATAATAGGAATTTAGAATTTAGCCGTAGGGTGCGTGATCAGACGGGCTCGCCCTGATTTTGCGCCTCGTAGGGTGCGTGATCAGACAGCCCGTCCCGTAACGCACCGCCAGAAGATCATGGCCATCCCTGGCCTCACCCATGGCTGGTGCGTTACGGGGCTACTGGCTACGAAGTTGAATATTATGGCCATCCCTCCCCTAACGCACCCTACGCACTTTACACAAGTTAATACAGTCAGCACATAATCCATGGGTAGGGTGGGGAAAACCTTGCCAACCCTACAGGTAGCGTTAAATGGAGGGATTTGCGTAAGTCCTAACAGTAGAGGAGGAATCCACAGGAAAATTTCCGCTGCCATTATTGACTGACCGTAGAAAATTATGTAATGTCCTATTACAGGTTGTCAAAGTTGTTTGTTTGGCAGAGATTAAGTCTGTTAACCTCCCTTGTCACCTGTAGTGGTATAGTGCGACATTTAAGTTAGGTAATGAACATTTCAAGACGACTTTTAATGAAGTTGGGACTCAGCAGCTTACCTTCTTCACTACTGTTATTCAATTGGCCGCAAAAAGCATTCGCGCAGGATGCATTTACTTATTATCCACCCGCAGAGCCGCGACCTCTCCCATTTTCTGCGGCGATTCCATGGCACGCATATTCCCAAGAACTCAGGATTCCAAAGGTGTTGGATCCAAGTGATACGTCTGGTGATGTAAACCGATATCAGATTGAAATTGTGTCAACGACACAAAAAATCGGGCCAGACGATGAGGTTGAGATCTGGAGTTATAAGGGTCAGGATCCGCTTGAAGGAAATACTCCCGGTCCGCTCATTCGTCAAGAGGTGGATAAAACCTCCGTTGTTCGATTCATCAATAAGTTGGACGCATTTCCAAAAGGGCACAACATAAATTGTGAACAACTAACAACAGATTGTAAAAAACTAACAACAGAGTGTAAAGAAATAACAACAGAGTGTAAAGAAGTACTAGCAGAGTGTAAAGAAGTACTAGCAGAGTGTGAAGAAAAAACGGGAGTTGGTGTTTCCATTCATTTACATGGAATGACCTCACTGCCTGAATATGATGGGTTTGCTGATGATAAGATCTATCCTCGTGATAGTTTGGTAGATCCTTCTGGTGAGTATAAAGACTATATTTATCCCAATGATCGTGCCGCTACGATTTGGTATCACGACCACGCTGCTGAGCATACCCAAAGAAATGTTGCGATGGGCATGGTCGGGATGTACATTGTTTATGATCCATGCCATGAAAAAGAGCTGAATTTGCCTGGTACTGGTAATCGTTATGACAACTTCCAAGATGGTGCCTTAGGCGTTTGCAAAAAAAGTGGCCTAGACCCAGAACCAGATGGCGAAGACAAATATGATGTGCCCCTCATCTTCCAATCCCATCCTTATGCACTAATAGGAAAAAATAAAGACCTCCCTGAGGGTGCTGCATATAAGTGTCCGGAAATTACAAATAAGTTTACGGAAAGTACTTCGGGTTGTGATCCAAAGAAAAATGAATATAAATCTTTCGTCCTGGTGAATGGAGATCTTCAACCCTACCTGGATGTATACAAGCGCAAGTACCGCTTCCGGTTATTAAATGCCACGGATGCGAAGGAACTTGTTCTTAAGATTGGTACTCTGACAAGTAGTGTATTGGAGAATCAGCAAACCTTCAAGGTCATTGCATCAGATGGTGGAATGATACCAACGGCAATGGAATTGAGTGAGCTCAGGATTACTCCTGGGGAACGCTACGAAATTGTAGTTGACTTCAGTGAATGTGAAACAGATGATGTAATTCTTTCTCATTATAATGAGAAGCAAAATAAATATACAGCTTTGATGAAATTCAACATTGTCGGTCCTCTCAATCCCCCAGATCCATCTGATCCTCCTGATGGTGGATTGACTGTGGAGAATCAACCTCCTAATAAGACAGAAGATATTCCAGCAACTATAACACCTAATCAAACACTAGTTTTCAACACTGGGAAGGTGAACCCTTCGGAGGATAAAAAGATCTGGTTCATTGGGGCTGTTAATGAAAATAATGACATTTGTCCGCACTATTGGAAACAAGGGTGGGAAAATCAAGAAGATGAAAATCGAGAAGATGTAGATCCAGGTGAGAAAAAACCGTGGGAATATAGGAAGGTTGCTAACCCGCCCTTCTTTGATAAGGAGGATCAGGCAAAGCTGAAGCTAGAAGACGCTCAAGTCTGGAGGATAATTAATCCATCTAATGAGAAACCAGGCCATCCAGTACATGTTCATCTGATCGACACCTTCTTAATTAAACGATACACAATCGATCCGGAAGAATGGCAGATCACAACATGTGATCCCCTCCCAGAGGAATACAAATTAAAAGATATAACCGTGAACGAATATGAAAAAGGGTGGAAGGACGTTTTTTATCTTCCCGCTGGTGAAGCCATGGACATTGGTGGTTATTTTGGTCCTCACGAGGGGCGATATATGATTCACTGTCATAACTTGGGCCATGAGGATAGTGACATGATGGCTGAATTTCAAGTGGGTGAGGTATGCTATGATCCCAGAACGCGAGGTCGAAAAAAATCGCAAGGTGGTATTTTAGAGGACTCTCTGGGAGGGGTAGAAGTCGATAGTGTGTACGATCAAAAGAGTATGAAGACATTCAACAGAAGTGTGTATGGAGACAGACAGAAGAATTTAGAATTACTGCGCGATAAGCTCAGGGAATGGCGCGAGAATCTCAAGAACAAGGGCAATCGCTCTTAATCAGTCTGGTAGTATTCGGGATACTCCCCGCCCTGGTCGGTCTAGGGCGTGTTTTCAAAGTTTTCCGCAAGATTATGTACCCCCCCAGCCCCCCTTAAAAAAAGGAAGGAGCCATACTCAAAGTCCCCCTTTTTTAAGGGGGATTTAGGGGGATCTCCGAGGCAAGAAGACACGCCCTAATCGCTATCAGTTGCTGGCACTGTTTTTGCCCACCCGACAAGCTGATGATTCCAGTAGGGTGGGCAAAGTCATGATTTGGTCAGTACTTAAAACAAGCAAACTGTTTTTGCCCACCCTACTAGTTGCTGGCACGTAAGCATTCAGCCGTCAGCCGTCAGCCGTCAGCCGTCAGCCGTCAGCTTTGTGGCACAGGCTTCGACGCTGGGAGGTAACTCAGCATTAAACCAATGCTTACCTGTTTTATTTAAAAGATGTAACTCAGCATTAAACCAATGCTTACCTGTTTTATTCAAAAGCACCGATTGTGCTACGCCCACGCTGCGCGAACAGTAGCACCGTACAGTAGCGCATAAGCTGATAGCTGACGGCTGATAGCTGATAGCTGACGGCTGAAGCTGATACGCGACACGCGCTATAGCTGAATGCTTACGCTGGCACTGTTTTTGCCCACCCGACAAGTAGGGTGGGCAAAGTCATCATTTCGTGAGTACTTAAAACAAGCAAAATGGTAAGCATTCAGCTATCAGCTATCAGCTATCAGCTATCAGCTATTGGCCAAGCTACGGAAACAGCTTTTTAATAAAAGAAGCTGACGGCTGACGGCTGACCGCTTACCACTGACCACTTACCACTGACCGCTGACCACTGACCGCTGACGGCTGACCGCTGAATGCTTACGCAAAATGTTTTTGCCCACCCTACAAGCCCTATATTGTTATTAAAAGTTTTATTTTCATTATTTGTTAATACTAAGCGTAGCGCTATATCACATCCGATATTAGTTTTTTGTGCTGGATAAATAGCTCAGAAAAAGTCATTTATTAAAAAGAAATAATAAATAAGTTTTTCAGGCAATTAGCGTCAAAAAAAAACTTGACTTCATATAGCCTTTTTAGTTGAGATGTAAACATAGGATTGATGGAAAAAGCGCTACTCCCGATTCCCTACTCCCTACTCCCTACTCCCTGTTCCCTACTCCCTACTCCCTCACCCAAATTAAAACTGCTATAAATGAAGAGATAAATTTACACCATAAATTTAAACAATGATTCGAGCCTACGCAGCCGACGAACCTGGTGGAGAACTGAAGCCTTTTGAATACGACCCAGGGGTTTTGGGGCAAGAGGAAGTAGAAATCAATGTGGAATACTGTGGTATTTGCCACAGCGACCTAAGTATGTTGGATAACGAGTGGGGACTAACTCAGTATCCCTTTGTCCCCGGTCACGAGGTAGTTGGTACCGTGGCCGCATTGGGACAGAACGTGACGACGCTACAAGTTGGACAACGAGTGGGACTAGGCTGGTTTTCTAAGTCCTGCATGGGCTGCGAGTGCTGTATGTCAGGAGACCATAATCTCTGCCTAACTGCAGAAGGTACAATTATCGGTCGCCATGGGGGGTTTGCTGACAAGGTTCGTGCCCATCACAGCTGGATTGTTCCTCTACCGGAAACCCTGAATGCTGCTAGTGCTGGTCCGTTATTTTGTGCTGGCATTACTGTGTTTAATCCGATTGTGGAGTTTGATGTCGCACCTACTAGCCGAGTGGGTGTGATTGGTATTGGTGGACTGGGTCATATCGCACTGGGCTTTCTTCAGGCTTGGGGTTGCGATGTCACTGCCTTTTCCACTAGTCCTGATAAAGAAGAGGAAGCACGACAACTGGGAGCAAACCACTTTGTTAACTCTCGTGACCCTAAGGCTTTAGAGGCGGTTGCCAATTCCTTTGACTTGATCATTTCTACGGTCAGCGCTGACTTGGACTGGGATACCTACATTGCTACCTTACGCCCCAAGGGTAGGCTACACTTCGTGGGAGTCACTCCCAATCCAGTGTCAAGTCAAGTGTTTCCCTTATTACTTGGTCAGAAATCTATCTCTGGTAGCCCTTCAGGCAGTCCGGTTACGATTGGCCGTATGCTTGAGTTTGCTGGCCGACATAGTATTGAACCCATTACCGAAACCTTTGCATTTGACCAGGTTAATGAAGCCATGGACAAACTCCGCAATGGTAAGCCTCGTTATCGGATTGTACTTAAGCATTAATACAACAAAGCAAGGCAAAAGGCAAAAGGCAAAAGGCAAAAGGGATAGATTTTGATTTCATATTTATTTTTGCAAGAGGTCTAATCGCTATCAGAACGACCGGGCAGTGTCAATAGATGCGATCGCGTCTTGGAATGCGGCTTGGAATTTGGGCAGGGCACGGGAAATCATCTCTTCGCTGGCAGTCAGGGAGATGCGAAGATAACCTGGTATTTCCTGCGGCGTTCCAGGTAACACGAAGACCCCGTGACTGGCCAGTAACTCGGCAAAAGCACAGTCATCTTGCCAAGGGGAGCGCACCAATAGGAAAAATGTTCCATCAGGGGTGCGGAGCTTGTAACCCATGTCTCGCAGTGCTTTGACCATCCAATCGCGCTTTTTTTGTAAATGCTCGATATTAAGGTTTAGTTGCTCCAGGTCTCCTAGAGCATACTGCATTAACACACTAGGATAACACCAACCAAAAGAACTTTGTTGTAACATGCCAATGACTCGCCTGATTTCTTGGCGATTGGGCATAGTGGATGGTAAAGCAATATACCCTATGCGTTGACCAGGAGCCATGAACGTCTTGCTGTAACCATATACCAAAAAAGAAAATGGGTAAAACTGGGTAGGGCTAGGACAAGCCTGGTGATCAAAGACAATGCGGCTGAAGGTTTCATCAGAAATTAGGTAAATGGGCTTACCATAACGTCTAGAAGCATCGGTGAGTATAGCAGCCAAACCCTCAAGGGTTGTTGCTGAGAAAATCTTACCTGTGGGATTGTGGGGTGAATTGACGATTATTGCCCGAGTGCGTTCTGTAATTGCAGCTGCGATCGCATCGAGTTCCATATCAAAGGTGTTGGTATCCACAGGCACACCCACCGGCATGGCACCAGTAAGATGAACCATACGCCTATAACCTAACCAGGGTGGAGTTAGAATAATTACCTCATCTCCATCCCCAGCCAGGATGTGCAGACAAATTGCTAGACCAACTATTGTACCATTGGTCATAAAAATATCTTCGGGCAATATGGAAATTCCGCGTTTATCCTTAAGAGCAGCGGATACAGTCTCCCGTGATTCTGGAATATTTCCCTTGTAGCCATACCAACCTTGATTTTGCGGTATGCTCGAACGCTGCAAGGCTTCTACAAAACCTGGTAGTGGCATTTCATGGGAATCACCCAAGGTAAAATCAAGACTTTCCGGCTCAGTGCGGCGACTCATATAGGTCGCTTCGGCATAAAATTTGCTGATGGGGGTCTGGTACTCTAATCCCTTTAGTACACGTGGGGAGATAAAGTGGGTATTCCCTTCAGTGGTTGGATCTGTCATAACCGCAGCCTCTGATTGTAATCTGTAATGAGTAAGTTAGTATTTTTTTCGGCCTCTGAATTAGCAAAAGCAATTCGCGATCGCACTGTCTCATCGGTGGAAGTGTTAGACGCTCATCTTGAGCATATTGCTCTGCACAATTCTAAACTAAACGCGATTATTACTTTAGATGCAGAAAATGCCTATCAACGAGCCAAAGAAGCTGACGACGCTTTAGCACGAGGGGAAATTTGGGGTAGGTTACATGGAGTACCGGTAACCATTAAGGACAGCTTAGAAACTAAGGGATTACGGACTACCAGTAGCTACGAACCTTTAGCTAATTACGTCCCAACTCAAGACGCTACCGTTGTGGCTAGACTGCGTGCAGCGGGAGCAATTCTTCTGGGAAAGACCAATACACCAAAACTGACGACAGATTTTCAAACCAATAGTCCCCTGTTTGGGAGAACAAATAATCCCTGGAATCTGGACTATACGAGCGGTGGTAGTACTGGGGGTGGTGCAGCCGCCGTCGCTGCTGGATTGTCCCCTTTGGAACTAGGTAGTGACCTTGGGGGTTCTATCCGTGTTCCTGGGCATTTTTGTGGTGTATTTGGCCTGAAGCCTACGGAGCATCGTGTTTCAACCTTTGGACATATTCCAGAGCTACCAGGAAAGCCAAAAACCATCCGACACTTACAAACCATAGGACCTTTAGCTCGCTGTGTAGAAGACTTGCGCTTGTGTCTATCCTTAATTCAAGGACTCGATCCGCAACAAAATTGGTTACTTCCTATACCGACAGAGCAGTCTAAACTAGAGAATTTACGGGCATACCGCTACGCTTGGACAAGAGGTTTTGGTGATATTCCAGCATCAACAGAAACCAAGAGATGCTTAGAGAAACTGGCATTATCTCTAGAAAATTTAGGTTGTTGTATTGAGGAACATAACCCACCGAATTTGGACTTTACTGTAGCAAGGGAAACCTATAGCGATATTCTCAGATTTGAATTTGGTTTATCCCAGGTCAATCAACAACAGTATGAACATGCTCTTCATAAACGCCATCGTATAATTACTGAGCTAGAAAGCTTCTTATCTGATTGGGATGTTTGGTTGTGTCCTGTGGTACCAATACCAGCATTTACCCATCGCCCATCAGGAGAACCGATTGAGATAGATGGTAAGCAGTTTCCTTATTTGAAAGCTATTGGTGCTTACACCACACTTTTTAACTTAGCTGGTAACCCGGTAATAGTCCTACCCTTTACCCTGTCCCAGAAAGGCTTACCCATTGGTGTGCAAGTGGTAGGAAGACGAGGGAGTGATATGAGACTGATCGCAATTGCTGAGAAATTGACCGAAATCACCGGAGAGTATGAAGCTCCACCGGGATATTAACGGGATTGATACCGAGTTGCATTCAAAGAGAGTAGATTGCTTGGATCGGGAGATAGGGAGATGGGGAGATGGGGAGATAGGGAGATGGGGGGATGGGGAGATTGGCGGAAGAGAAAGTTGTATAGCAGTCGCCAGGGCAGGCGCGGACATGACAAAAGTCTCAAACCTAACTAAGCGCAAGAGTTTGACTTCTGACTTCTGACTTCTGACTTCTGACTTCTGCTATAACAATAGCTGGGATGCGTTCGCGAAGCGTCGGCTTTGCCGAATCGCTTAATCCCTTAGCACCTTAATCCCTCAACTTAACAATTGTTTATCTTTTCTTAACAACCTAACCAATTCAGGGATTAATTCCATAACTAACCTTAACAAATAATCAGTATAATCCCGGACAAATAATCGGTTATCATAAAAGTGGGATAAAGCAATACATACTGATAATTTTCCTTCTAGGGAGGCCAAAAATGAAATTCAATATTTTGGCAACGCTAACCTTAATCGCTTCCCTGTTCTTCACCGGTTCAGCAGTAGCTGAGAACCCAGACCAGGTGCAACAGTTGCTCTTAACTGGTGAATGTCCAGGGTGTAATTTAAAAGGAGCGGATCTATCGGGTGCACATCTACTAGGGGCTGACTTGAGGAATGCTAACCTGCAAGGAGCAATCTTAATCGAAGCCAACCTAGAAGGTGCTGACCTGACTGGTGCCAACTTAAACGGGGCTAACTTAACCCAAGCCTTTGTCACCAACGCTAGTTTAAACTGCGCTAATCTCAACCAAGTGAATTTAACAGCGGCCAAGCTTTACGACACCGATGTGTCTGGAGCTGTGATGAACAACCTCACCTTAACTAATGCCGAGATATTTGAAACTGGCATTGGCATTGGTGGTAGTGCCGAGGAATTCAATTTCAATGTCGAGTGTAGAGTAGATTCTCGACACGTAAGCGATCAGCGATCAGCGATCAGCTATTAGCTTATGGATCACAGTGTCGAAGCCTGTGCCACGGTACGCTTTTGAATAATTGATGGAGCGCGGTCTTGAGGGAAATCCCCAAGACCGCGCTCCATTTAGAAAACAGGTCAGCATTGGTTTAATCTGAGTTAAGCTGACCACTGACTGCTGACTGCTGAATGCTTACAAAGATGCAGATATTGGCATCTGTGCAGTTCAACCATTAGCTGTTATGATCGGGAATTAACCCAGAAAATCACAGGGGAGGGAAAGTTGACAGAATTTCTAGATTTTCTGAAGCATAACTATGCTTATGTTGCCATTGGTGAATTCAAGCCAGGCAAATTTCAAGAAGCTCAGGATCTTTATGAACAAGCAGTATCGACCTATATCCAAGGGTTCAAAGGTGCTTACTTACTGCAAGAACCTGGAACCGATAGGGGGATTGCTGTGATCTTTTGGGAAAGTATAGCGGATATGGAAGATAATCAAAGTGAGGCGTATGAGGCGATTTTAAACCAAATGTCTCACTTGTTTACGAAGGCTCCCACGACATCTTTCTACGAAGTGTGCAGTGAAATTAAACCTCCCAATTAGCTGGAGAATTTAGAATGAAGAATTAAGAATGGAGAATGAAGAATGAAGAATGAAGAATGAAGAATTTAGAATTAAGAATTAAGAATTAAGAATTAAGAATTAAGAATTAAGAATGAAGAATTTAGAATTAAGAATTTAGAATGGAGAATTAATAATTAATAATTAATAATTAATAATTAATAATTAATAATTAAGAATGGAGAATTAAGAATGGAGAATTAAGAATGAAGAATTAAGAATTAAGAATGAAGAATTTAGAATTAAGAATTCAGCATTGCTGAATCTTGGAATGAATATGAGTGGGGTGGAGATCCTGCCCGCCCGAGCCAGGAAACTGGCAAGATGCCGGTTTCACTAAGATGCCCGTTCCACCGGAAGATGCTCATTCCACAAAACTCTTAAAATCATCCCATTATTAAGCAATGCCTATAATTCTAAATTCTTAATTCTAAATTCTACATTCTAAATTCTACATTCTAAAGACTCATGTGATCGCAAACGGTAATGCTAGTTGCAGAAGTGCGATCGCATTAAACTACCACTAATATAAACAACTAATATATTAATGTATCAAGAGCGGATGGGGGGAATCGAACCCCCATCATCAGCTTGGAAGGCTGAGGTTTTACCACTAAACTACATCCGCACTGTTTCCAGTACTTTTAGCATCATAACATAACAAAATCAAAATGCCACATTTTTTAGATCAAAAATCGGGACTATTGCCTATTGCCTCTTGCCTCCCCCCCTTAGTAAGGGGGGTTAGGGGGGATTCCTCTTGCCTCTTGCCTGTTCCCGACAACTGCCACGAAGTCTACTAATGACTAATGGTGAGTTGGAAGCGATAAGCTTGGACAACTGGTTGACCTGCCATGTAAGTGGGGGCAAACAGCCAATCGCGAATCACTTGCTGTGCCAGTTGCTGAGCCTGATCAATACTAATATTGCCTTGCTGCACTTCAATATAGTCCGGTAGCAGTTCCGGTTTACCATTTGCATAAATTAACACCACCACCTTCAACACTAACTCTTCCGATAAATCAATACCTGTCAAATTCAGCTCCTCAGCCCAAAATTCGGTTTTGTTAGCTGGTAGGGGTAGAGCCAATTGGTCTGGAATATCCCGATTCGGATTAGTCAGACCAAAGTTACTCATCTTAGCCACAAAGCTATCTTTTGATGCCGACTCTTCCGGGATGCTGGAAGCCGGTGGCTGAATCGGTGGTGGCAGAGGTAAGGGTGAAGGTAGGGGCGTTGGGATTACTGGAGTAGGGTTAACAGGAGTGATCGGAGTTGTTGGTTCAGGTGGGGGGACAGGTATAGTTAATTCATAATCTGTTGGCGGTGCTAAGTCTTTAACTGGTAAGATATCCTCTGTCGGTGTTGGCTTTACCTCACCCTCAGTGGCCTCAATGGTAGAGTTAGAGACAGTTTGGTGATTAAGATTCCCCTCTGACCTAGGACTAGTGAGAGCTAAATCAGTGCTTTGATCGATTAGAGCTGTTGATGGGTCTTCTGGTGATGTCTCTTGCTCAGCTATGTCTTCCGGAATGATATCAATCAGATCTATGGCAATCAAATCCTGATTGGGTTGCGAACTCTCGAAGCGCCCCATCAAGAGCATATAAAGTATCCACAAGAAGCATAGATGAATGACAATAGATGCCAAAACCATCGCCAACCATAGCATTGGCCGGTGAAAGTGATGTGGTTCAGGTAAATTAGGGGGATCATTTGGGGGCAAACGTTTTAGGGTCATTCGTTGCTAGAGCGTTGGTCGAGTCTTGTAATTGTGTAAGCTATCAGCACCTCAGCACCTCAGCTGTCTGCTAAGGCAATCCAACGCCTGATCAATCAAAAGAGTCCCTTAATCGATGAATAGCTGATAGCTGATAGCCCTGGGCTGAATGCTCATGTAAAATGCTGATGTAATTTTATACTTTTGATTTGTCGAATATATAGTGTTAATCACACTGATCAGGTACATTAATACTTATCAGGTACATTTAATTTTCACAGGCCCTCTCTTGATGCAGTCCCTGATCTGACTTCCCATCTCCCCATCTCCCCATCTCCCCATCTCCCCATCTCCCCATCTCCCCATCTCCCCACACTTCCCACACTTCCCACACTTCCCTTACGATCAAGCTCCCATCCCAGAGTAATGCTTTAACCCCTTACGCCATAACCAGCGGTTGACTAGGAAAAATACTAAACTCCAACCTAGAATCATCAAGATTCCCCCCACCACATTCACAGGTAAACCAATCAACAGTGCTGCTGGGAAGTGCATCAGATAAGGGAAGGGTGTCCACTGGGCAATTTCCCGTACCAAAGGAGGAAAGACTTCCAACGGAGCAATTAACCCAGAAAGAAATAAGTAGAGCAAAAATGATAATTCTTCAATAGCACTAGCCCGTTCTGTCCAAAAGGCGAACATGGCAAAGGTATACTGCATCAAAAAGCGTAGGGCAAAGCTCATTGCTACCACCAGGCAACCGAGTAACAAATTGCCAAGATTCGGTACCCAAGCTGCTTCGGGATACAGAAGAAAAAACAAACCGATTAGCCCTAGGTTAAACGGCATACGGATAAATCGTTCTGCTAAGTGAGCGGCTACCTGATGCCACACTGGATCAATTGGCTGTAGTAATCGTGGGGAAAGCTTCCCTTGCAACACTTGTTCTTCAAATTCCCAAATCACCCATACCAAGTTGAACTGGCGGATAAAAAACACTGAGATAAAGTAACGGGCAAATTCTGTAGAATTCAGACCAAATTCTGCTTCTTGGGATGCCTTGATCCAAATCCCCATTAGAATCAGAGGTAACAGATTCGACAGTACCCAAAAAAATATTTCTGCCCGATACTCCATCATATGGGCGTAATAAACACTGAGGAAGGTTTTAATGATTCTTAGGACGTGCTTCATTTATTTTTGATAGTAGGGAGTAGGGAGTAGGGAGTAGGGAGTAGGGAGTAGGGAGTAGGGAGTAGGGAGTAGGGAGTCTGACGGGGTGACAAACAGCCTTAAAAGCTTTACGGGGTGTGGGGTGTGGGGTGATGGGTGTAGGGGAAGATCAGGAGCTGGCTACGTTGCGACGGGAAGGTTAAATCAGGTATATGACCGATTGTTATCGCACCGGCTCACTCCAAATTCCCTGTCAGCCATGCTTTGCGCGAGTGGGGGAAACCACGGCAGTCGCTCATGGGGGGAACCCCCAAGACCGCGCTGCCTCCCCAAGACCGCGCTGCATCGCTTCTATTTTCCCCACCCCCCACCCCCCACACCCCATACCCTGTCTAGTTTTTAGCCTTGTTGTCACCCCCTCAGGTAGGGAGTCGGGAGTCGGGAGTCGGGAGTCGGGAGTCGGCAGGGCTGTTTCATTCTTTGGAATAAATTGTCAGGTGAATGGGCATGAAACGGAGCTGGGGTGTTGGGGATAGGGTGATCTTTCAGGTTAAAAATAACTTTTTATTAGCTTTAATACCTCCTATATTACTATATCAGTATATCTCCACATTTCCAGCAATTCATAATAGGTTCAGTAGCCAAGACACCATAGCCTATTACTGAATTAACAAAGCGAATTTAATGGTCAGGATGCAACATTTTTATTTGAAACTAATTTTTTAGTTTTAGGGGATAAAATACTAAATATAATATCAAAAAATTAGCCTTAACTTGAATTTTAATAAACAATTATTAAATTAGTCTTTATTAAGACTATTCACAATAAATTTTTGAACTATCCCTAACTTCAAATAGAGCTGTTGAGTTTCGGAAGGAAGGTACTTGAAGTCAGTCACAGTCCCTCTACAATCCTGAGTACCACATAAGCACTTCATTGTCCAAAAATCTTCGTCCATGGTAGTCGAATAGTCAAAGAATATCTCTTCACCTGCAGTGATTTGTCTCAATGCAATTAATATTCGATCTCCGATGATGCCTGCATTCGGATTGCACGAATGATTTACGTAAGGTCCTGGTGACTCTGGATCGAGATCGATATACACATCATGGTCAATTTGGAGATCATTTCCCATCTTTTCTCCTTTGGCAACACTCTGATCAAAATTGATGATGGGTCCGGTAAACTCAAGTAGCTGTTCACCTGCAGCAATGTCTCGGACTGCAAAGACTCCCTGTCCTATCTTCGCGGGTCTGACTTCAACCTTAGAGTAAGTTGAAGCTGCTAAGTCGTTAGTTGAGACATCTTGATAGGAATTCTTGTCAGGATTAGCTCTAAGCATAAATTTACCGAAAATAAAGGGTTATTAGTCTCATCCTAGGACAGCTTTTTATTAAAACTATACCTTCACAGTTGGTATTGCTCAATCAGGGGAAGCTCATCTAAATTCGTATCACAAACTACAGATAAAAGTTTTTTTGATAGTATCACAAACCTGAAATCTGCTGGATAAATCTCAATAAGCTGCCTCCATTATCAATAATCTCGGAATTATCGATAATGTGATTTGAGAAATCTGAAAAATCCTAATGGGGATTAGGCTTTGCCTACGCGGGGTGCGTTCGCAACGGTTCACTCTACTACTCCTGCCTGGAAAACACGACCAATAACTTCTTCAATGGGGGGGTCAGTTACGCTTAAATCTATCACCTCTAGCTCAGCCAGAATCCGAGCCACAGTCTCGGTAAGCACTTCCCGACGCACTAGGAAACGCACGTGGTGACCATCTACTTCTTTGAGTTCACCATAGCGCTGTAAAGAGGTTTCCTCGCCAGTCTTTACCTCAGGTAACGGCTGGGCAAGTTCTACCGTGATGTCACGATAGGGAGCAAAGCGGCCAAGTAATCCGTCTAGAGAGCCATCGTAAATCAGCCGACCTTCATGGATTAATAGCACCCGTTGGCAAAGAGCAGTGATATCAGCCATGTAGTGACTTGTTAAGAGTATTGTTGCTCCTGTGCGTTGGTTGTACTCCCGCAAGAAATCCCGTACCGCCAGTTGAGCATTGACATCTAATCCCAAAGTAGGTTCATCTAAAAATAGCACTTGGGGTTTGTGTAGCAGTGCTGCTAGTAGTTCCGCTTTCATGCGCTCTCCTAGGGAGAGTTTTCGTACTGGCTGAGTCAGTTTCCCTTCTAGGGACAGCATCTCAGTAAGTTCCCCAACTCGATACTTATAGTCAGTATCAGAAATACCATAGACAGCGGCATTGATTCTCAGGGAATCTAGGGCAGGTAAGTCCCAAAGCAACTGTTGCTTCTGCCCCATAACTAAGGTAATTTTTTTCAAAAAGCCTGGTTGACGTCGTTTGGGAATGTAATCCACAACTCTGACTCGACCCTTAGACGGATGAATCAGTCCAGTGAGCATCTTGAGAGTAGTGGTTTTGCCAGCACCATTGGGCCCTAAGAATCCGACCACTTCTCCAAAGCCAATTTCAAAGGAAACGTCTTGTACAGCTTTGACTGAACGGTAGGTACGGCGGAAGAAATGGTTTAATGTACCTTTTAGCCCTGGTTGTTTAATTGCTACTGGGTAGATTTTGCTGAGATTTTCGACAATAACAATAGACATATAGGAAAGGGAACTTCGGAGTAGGGAGTAGGGAGTAGGGAGTAGGGAGTAGGGAGTAGGGAGTAGGGAGTAGGGAAGTCAGAACTTCGGAATTGGGAACACAGTAGTTGGCATTTAACCTAAGCTATTGATTATTGCCAATTAAGGTTGTCGAATTTTCCTGGTTAAATCATCGGCAAATGGCTATAGGATTGGTATTTGAGATGTAAACCTGTATGGTCTTTCTTGATTGGACAATTAAACTGAGGATCTCTTGCCTCTTGCCTCTTGCCTCTTGCCTCTTGCCTTTGAGAGTATGTTCACAACCCAGATACAAAAGCTATATCTTATCAAAGATACCCAGCTTGAGACGATGTCAGACTTGATTGACTTAATTAGTTTGCCATTGTGGCAGTACAGTTGACTAGGGATTAATTACTCAGTTAGAAAAAGCGAACGCGCCCCGCGTGGCCTACGGCCAATCGCATTTCCGTTTCCCAATTCTTACTTCCCTACTCTTTTCTACCCTTAATAAGGGAGCCAGTGCGGTCTCCCCATCTCCCCACACTTCCCACACTTCCCACACTTCCCACACTTCCCACACTCTTACCCCGACTCCCGACTCCCGACTCCCTAATGCGAACGCGCCCCGCGTGGCCTACGGCCAATCGCATATTTCTGTGGGAATTTGACACACTATCTAATTAGCTAAAAAGGATTGTCGTCCTACCGCCTCTAGGGTGGCATTAGCTGGCAGATGTAATTACTCAGAGGACACCAAGCGGAAACAGGCTCTTTGATACGCAAAGCCTGCTCAGTCTTGGCAAGCGGCAATCAAAACAGCCAGCCCTCCAAAATAATTTTGTCTGGTTATCATCCAAAATAGAGGCATAAAGCTAAAACAAGGTCATGCCCATGGTAATCCGACAACCCCGATACAGCAAAGAAGAATTTGCTCGACGTGGTGACGAAATCTACGAAACTCAGGTGCGTCAAAAGGTCGAAGCAGGGAATCACGGCAAGATTGTGGCAATTGATCTTGAAACAGGAGATTTTGAAGTTGATGCTAATGAAATCGCCGCTTGCGATCGCCTTGAAATGCGTCATCCAGATGCTCAAATCTGGATAGTCCGGATTGGTTCGCGCTATGTTCGTCGGTTCGGTGGACGTGGAAAAAGAACTCCATGATTACAGGAACTGTCAATGCCGACTTTGAACCTATTATTTCTATTTCAATTTATGACTCGAATGGTAAAATTTACCCTCAAGAAGCGTTCATAGATACAGGCTTTAATGGTTGGCTTTCACTGCCTCCGGATTTAATTAATCAGTTAAATCTAAAATGGAAAAGGCGAGAACGGGCTAGTCTTGGGGATGGGAGTGAATGTGTTTTTAATGTCTATGAGGCAGTTATCCTATGGGACGGAGTTCCTCTAACAATTCCCATAGATGAAGCTGATTCAGAACCCCTTGTGGGAATGTCATTGATGAAAGCGATGCAGCGCGGTCTTGGGGGTTACCCCCATGAGCGACTGCATCAAGACAGGCTATCAACTCATGATTCAAGTCTTTGAAGGAGGTAACGTAGAACTTTATAAAAGGGAACAGGGAACAGGAAACAGGGAACAGGGAGTAGGGAGTAGGGAGTAGGGAGTAGGGAACAGGCAACAAAAATTCTCACAATTCAATTCATTTAGGTAGCCTATTTGCATAGTAAATGCGGTCTAAGCTGTTAGGCATTTTTAATTCATAACAGCTTAGTTAGACTTTGATTTATAAATTTTATTAAGATCTGGTTTGCTGGGCAAATGGAGAGGATATCATGAATATTGGAGAAATTATCATTATTTGCCCACCAAACACCTCTTAAAGTGCGATCGCTAATCTTGTAGTCAGATAGGTTGACAAAATTTTAGAGAGAGTTTGATTGTCAATTATCGCCAATTTGTTCACCCTACAAGATCGAGCGCCACTCCTTAAGCTCTAATTTATCCAAAAAACGCCTCATACTTATCATGACTACCGATCCAAAACCATGTAACCTGATCCTTTTCCAAAATTCCAATAGCACGATAGTTTTTAGTAATTATAACTGACCAAATATCCTCATCACGATTAATACATTTAAAATGTAGGGAAGGATGAAAAGGATTATTTGACCATAACTGATAAGCTTTTTTGGCTGCTTGACGGACTTCTAAAGGAAGATCATAATAGTTTGACCAAAAAGATGGTAAGGTAGCAGACTTCATAACTGCTCATAATCCATTGCTTGCCCCTGTCCTTCAGCAATTTGTTGTTTCGCAAATCTCGCTACTTCTACTAACTTAGTTTGTGTTTTCCGAAAAGATTCATCCCACTGTAATTCATCTTCAATATCAGCAATATATTGCCGTAAATGCTCAATAATTCGCTCCTGCTGTGCATCAGGTAGAGATTCTAGAATTTTAACAACGGTTGCTATATTTTCCCTTGACATTGTTGCTGTAAATAGTACGATTTAATGGGGATAATTGAATCATAACACTGATAGGGAGTATGGGAAGTTGAGTAGGGTGAGCAAATGGACATGATAACTGTTGAAATGGTCAAATTCTGATTATTTGCCCACCCTACCCCTCAAGGTCTTGATATTGTAGGGTGGGCAAATGGACATGATAACTGTTGAAATGGTCAAATGTATAGAATTTGCCCACCCTACCCCTGCTTTTTGATTGGGGGTTGGATTAAGTCGCCACTTGTCAGTTCTTATGATTTTGGCTGACGTTTTCACGCTTCCTAACAAACTCTCTTACAGTTAATATTTTAGCATACAAAAGATAAGACGACAAGATAACAATAATGTCCCCGACTTCGATAACTAAATGGGTTGCTCCTTAACCCCCACCTGCCTAGAGAGGTGGGGGAATGCGTCGCTTGTTTGTTCAAACAAGGATAAGTTAAAGCATTCACTAAGATATTTCAGAGCAGGTCGGGGATGATTGGCTTGCTGCTTCTGCCATGGCAGCTTCCCCTTGCCTGATCGCTTCTAGGTCTACCGATTCATCTTGTGCTAATTCTTGGGCTAATTCTTGCAAACGCGATCGCAACCAGAACATTGCCGCACTGAGATACCGTGAATTATTTTCCTGCCATTCACCCATGCTTGACCTATGCTCACCTTCACCAGAATACATTCCACACTATCCACAGCAGCTTCCACAGTCAAGACCAGTAAGCGGTCAGCGGTCAGCGGTCAGCGGTCAGCGGTCAGCGGTCAGCGGTCAGCCGTCAGTGGTCAGCGGTCAGCCTAATGCCTAATCCAGATGTAACTCATATAAAAAAAATGGTTACCTGTTTGATTCAAAAGCTGATAGCTGAATCCTGATAGCTGATACGCGACACGCTGATACGCGACACGCTGATAGCTGACCAAGACCAAAAAAAATAGCCGTGGAAAATCCTTCCACGACTACAAAAGTAAACCAATTCAAGGGGATGACTACAAACGTAAACCAATTTAAGGCGATGTATCACCCACTGATTAATTCTAGTTTACGAGGAATTTAGGCTAAACCCCTCTGTGGCTCTGACCCCTCATAACAAGGAATAGTACACAACCAATAAACTAGTCTTACCTCTCGCACCAGGGGGGAAGACCCCCCAGCTAGGTTATCAGCTTAATCCAGAATCAGATTGCGCTCCAAAATACAAATGTATTCCCCAGGATTGTAAGTCCGTTGGAGTGGACTCCACTCGCTGACTGTGGCATAGCCCAGAGTATGCAAATTCCTGATCGTAATGTAAATCGCCCGCTTAGAACCAGTCAAGGTATGTTTAATTGGTTCTTGGTAGGGATAAAACCCATGGGAACCCGGGAGAATTATTTCACTAGATTGATTTTGAAAAGGTGAAACAATAAAATCGTAGTACATCGCCTTAAACTTAGTACGTTAGTGTTCATTAATTATTGAAACACAAAAATATATTTTATGCAAGAGTTTTCAAAAAATGTAATATCTTTTAATCATTATTTTTGATAAATAATGATTATTATTAATTGAACTTAACCGGGAGTAAATAATAAAAAAATAGATTGATTTGACATAATTTTTTAATAGAGTTAGGATAAATTAGGATTGGCAAGGTGTTGAAAGTAGGCTCAGGCAATAAGTAGGTTTCAATAATTTGGTATAGTTAGATCTAGTATTTATTGATTACCGTTTTTTACATAACCCAAAATACCTCTATAGTTGATTAACTCTTGCCTCTTGCCTCTTGCCTCTTGCCTTTCCCTACTCCCTACTCCCTACTCCCTACTCCCTACTCCCTACTCCCTACTCCCTTGATGAACATTACCATTAAAATCCCAGAGCTAAGCATAGAAGGAATTGACCTGAATAGACTAGAACGGGTACGCTTACAAGCAGCGGTGGAAGCAGAATTATCCCGTTTGCTTAAGGTGAAGGGACTACCTCGAAATTGGCAAGATACTACCAATATTCCCACTGTACTAGTGAATTTAAAATTAACTAAAACCCACAATCCCACAGACATGGGTAAGGAAATTGCTCAGGCTATTTATAGAGGTATGGCGCAATGAAACATCTACGAGTAAGTCGGACAAATCAGCTAAAACAGAGGAAGATATTACCTCTTTTATCGACCACTTTCTGGCAGTTGTCCGACAAGACAGTATCATCATTGCCTTGAAAAAAGGCTAGTGTAAATCCTGCTCTAAACGTAAGCTATCAGCCTATGCGCTACGCGCACGCTGCTTGAGGTGCTATCAGCGTGTCGCGTATCAGCTATCAGCTTTTGAATGAAAGAGGTAAGCATTCGTTTAATCTCAGTTCCCTCCCCTGAGCGAGGAATTCATAGTCTTTGGCTTTGAGTCCGTTGATCTTGTCAGCCGGATAGCTTGTTTTAAGATGACTGCTGACGGCTGATAGCTGAACGCTTACATTGACTTTAACAATTAACAATTAACAATTAACAATTAACAATTAACGAGTTAGCTCAATAATAACTATTCAAACAGACTTGAGATCAACAGTTTATTAACCAAAAGGATTTCATGGCTACATCTCCCCTTTCCCCTCGTTTGTTGAGAGGGGCAATAGTCGCTCTAGACCCTGCTAATCCCCTAGCTAGTGTGATTCTTTTCCAGTAGACTTCGCGGCAGTTGTCGGGAACAGGGAACAGGGAACAGGGAACAGTGGACAAGAATTGACGCAAACACTATCAGAAAAATACTTTTGCAAGAGGTCTAGTACAATCCCGAGACCATGACGCGATCGCTTACGCCCCGGACAGCAGGAGCGGATTTGTCTGAACAGACTAAATCTGACCTAGACCCTACTGAAGCCAAACGAATTAGTGGTCCTCCGAAAGAGAGCATTAGTCTAAAAATGGCCATCGATGCCACTGACCGGTTAGAGCAGGCGGATACCATGGCGGTTACCTTGGGCATTCATCCCCAAATGGCAACTCTGGAAATGCTAATGTATCCCAAAACCTTGTCAGTCTTGACCAATAGCGCTATGTCGAAAGCGGGAACTCTGGAAATTGTGGCCATGGAAGCTCCTCTAACTCTGTTTATCTGGGGCGGTAGTCGGATTTTACCGGTTCGGGTAGAGAGTATGAGTATTGAAGAACTGGCTTATGATGTGAATCTTAACCCGATTCGAGCTGATGTTGACCTTACTCTAGAAGTCCTAAGCTACAAGGATCTGAAGCTGGCTAGCCTCGGTGGTGCTCTGTTTATGGCTCACCAAGTTAGCAAAGAACTGATGGCAACTATGGAAAGTCTTAAGAATGTCAGCAGTATTGCTAAGGGAGTGGCAGGAAGTATTCCATTGCTTTGAGACTATCGAAATTCATCGAGTGTGGGAGATGTGGGGAGATGAGGATTCATATTTTTTATTAATTTAATTGAGTTTAAAATACTTCATAGTTTATTGACACTCCGGTAAGTTAGTAGTAACCTACTAGAGGAAAAATAAATTCACCTATAGTTGACAGTGGCTCCCAGGTCAGCTGAGACTTTTCCCGCCTATAAGGGAAAAGCAATTAGCCAATTGGAGCCAAGTCACTGAATCACTTAGTAGGATTATTTTTTCACGAATAGTTAAATCAGTCTCGATTACTAGACTGATAAACCAACCTAACTACTGTCGAATACAACTGACAATTACGGAAAAGGAAAGACAAATGAAACGTATTATGCAAGCCATGTTGGCAATAGTGTTTGCCCTGGTCGCGGTCTTGAGTTTACAAGTTGGTCATGCTTATGCTCAAGATGCTTCCCCTCAAGAGGTAGAGGTTGTTTATGAATACGGTTGGTTTACCGTAAAAGCTGAAGAGTCTAAAGAGATAATAAATGTTATTCAAGATGTCCCACTTGAGTTCGAACTGGTAGACTTAGGTGATGAGGGCTCAACCGTTTCTGTTTTAGGCTGCGGTGATTATGTATTAGGCGGTCGGGATTATATCGGTGAAACCTGTGAGCCTCCATCTTCAGATATCACTATTGAAAACAAAGGCCCTGATGATGTAGACGTTAATATTTGGCCACAGTAATAGGTAGTCGGAATGGGAGCAGGTCACTTATGCAGAGCATTTTTAGTAAAGCTATAGCCCGCTCATGGGTTTTAGCTTGCTCTGATAGTATAATTTTTATATGTTGTTCTGCAACTTTGACCTGCTCCCGGCAATTTATTCTGCCTGTTTTTCCCATTCAGCAATTACTTCATCGATGTCTATCTCATCTCCAAATTTCTCCTTTAATTCTCCAATTAGCTTACCCATATCTTGTTCCCAATCACCATCTTGTGAGTAATTGGCATCCATAAAGTCTGCCCAAGCGCCAGTGACGGCTAGGCTCTTCACTATCTTGCAGAAATCTCCCTCTGGAGGCATCGCACCCAAAATTCAAACCAATAAAGCCACAAATTGTTCAGTTTTTATCTTCATTTCCGCTTTCCTAAGGTAGTTGACAAATTTAATTAAACACCACGACCTTGATTATTGTCAAATAATCTGTCTTGTTATCGCCTCAAGGGCTTGAGTATTCTTAAGGTTTACTTTATAAATCAGCTCTAAACTACTTGACAAAACGACTGGGTTATGTAAAAAACTGTATTTTTTTTCAATCCATTGGGAAATGCTAAGGTATTATGCATTTAAATTGGATGGAAGTTTTGAAGCTATGTTCCAAGCCACTAGCCGTTACTACAATCCAGAAACAGCCACCTTTACCAGCTCCGATAATCGAGTAATTTCTTACAAGCGTCGGCGCTTCCTACCTCAGGGGGAAAGCGCCGACGCTTTTAGAAGTCACCGTTACAGAAGGCGATCGCTTAGATCTGATTTACGCGATCGCATCCTACTAATCGAAGTCATCAACAACTATTCCGATGTTGTCCTATAGGAGTTGACTACTAACAGCCGAGTGGAATTCCTTACCCATCGAACTAATCGCAGTCATCAACAACTATTCCGATACTGTCCTAGAAAAATTGACTACTAATACAAGAGTGGCATTGCGATGCTCGGTACGAGCCGCTACGCGATTGACCTTTGGTCACGCTACGCGATCGCATCCTAGTCATCGCAGTCATCAACAACTATTCCGATGTTGTCCTAGAACAGTTGACTACTAATAGAATAGTGCAATTGCGATTGACCTTTGGTCACGCTACGGGAACGCATCTTACTAATCGGACTAAATATAGCAGTCGAAGTAAAGGTTAAGACATATTTCTGTTCCCTGTTCCCTGTTCCCTGTTCCCTTTTCTATAACAACTATTCCGATACTGTCCTATAAAATTTGACTACTAATAGAATAACTAGTGTAGCAACTCCATTACCATAGTTTGGTCAAAAAATACAGAACCAAGTGCTAGTTTTTTTTCCCACTTTCAACGATACCGTAGCGATGGGCGTTAAGGTTGAGTAGGTGATACCACCAAAGAGAAACTATATCTAAAACCATTACCTCTGCTGTTGTGCCTAATACTCCTGTACCGCCAACCCAATATGAACTTCCCTGTGATGACGGTATTCCCATGGAAACTGAACGACATAAACTTCAGATGGAATTGCTGATTGACCCGTTATACCCTTGGTTAGCTCAGCGGGAGGATGGCTATGTTGGGGGTAATATGTTTCTTCATTTCAGTGCAGCACAAATTAAGAATCAAGACTTTCGTTCGCGTTCGCGCAGCGTCGCCTACGGCGAAAGCGTGGCCTACGGCCTTGGTCCGGATGTATTTGTAGTGCTTGGAGTTCCCAAAGTCGAACGACTAAGTTGGGTAGTTTGGGAAGAAGGTAAAGGACCTGATGTGATAATTGAGCTAATTTATGACAGTACAGCCAACACGGATAAAACTACTAAAAAAGTAGTTTATCAAGACCAAGTCAGAGTACCAGAATATTTTTGGTACGACCCATTTAATCCAGAAGATTTTGCCGGATTTAGCTTGCACAATGGCGTCTATCAGCCTTTAAATGAAGATGAACAAGGACGACTAATTAGTGAAAGATTAGGATTAGCCTTAGTCCGTTGGCAAGGGGTGCATAAAAATAATGTCGATACTACTTGGTTACGTTGGGCTACCTTGGACGGAATTGTGCTACCTACTGCTGAAGAGATAGCAGTGCAAGCTGAAGAAAAAGCAGCCCAAGCTCAACAACAAGCAGCTCAAGCTCAACAACAAGCAGCTCAAGCTAAAGAAGAAGCTACCCAAGCTCAACAGCAATTAGCCCAAGCTCAACAACGAGCTGAGCAACTGGCTGCTCGCTTACGAGCCATGGGAGTGGATCCTGAGCAAGTTTGAACTGATCTCGAAACGGATTGGTTAACGGATTTAAGCGATCGCAATATCCCTGAATTTGGGAGGTTTATTGACCGAGAAAACTCCCAAAATTCTTGATTTTACCTAGGAAGCTCTGGAGCAGTAACAAAACCCAACCAAACCCTGGCCAGGGTTTGGTTTCACTATCTTCAACCCAACTCAACCCAACCTGGGAAGCTAGATAAATTCACTTAGCGAGCAGGCTATAGTGAATGAGTTGTTGTCAGAGCTATCTATGTAGCAATGGAGATAGGCTATCCTTTCCAAATCGATGGGCGGAGACGGACAGCAGAGGCTACCTCTGAAGAACACATCCCTCAGCTGATGGAACAATTACTGTTTACGTCCCCAGGAGAACGGGTCAACCGTCCTACCTTGGGCTACAGTCTGATGCAGCTGGTCTTTGCTCCGAATAGTGAGGAACTGAGTACTGCGGTTCAGTTTCTTGTTCAAGGGTCGTTGCAGCAGTGGTTAGGGAAGTTAATTCAAGTCGAGAGGGTGCAAGTGGAGAGTGAAGATACTAAATTGCGAGTCACAGTCCAGTATGTGATTCGGCGTAATCAACAGCGTCAGGTAACTGAGTTTGAGCGAGGGTTGTGATTATGACAGACTTGGTAACAGCTGAACACATGTTCCGATACCAACGCCGGATTGCTCTTAGTCGTCAAACTAAACAGATCGGGCTGGATTACATTCAGGTGGAATCACAACAGACACCGAATGAACCGAATAAGTGGGCGCTAAAGCTTCATTTTGTACCAGCTTCCACACCAGCCACCCAGGACGTGCTCTCAAACCTGACCTCTAGAAATATTCGCATCACTAGAGGTACGGCGGTTACAACTACTGATGTTAGGCTCCTGGAAATCCAACCACCTAGTGGGAATGTGCTGACCCTGTTGGTGGAATACAAAGCTCCTGCTAAGTCCCAGGTTAGCGATTTATCTACCTATACGCTACAACTGGTTAATATTACCAACCTCGATCCGTTTTTTGAGCGGGTCAGTTTTTCCTTCAAACGTCCAGACCAAGTTACTTTTGACCCGCAACCAGTACCCTCAAGTGATATAAAAACCCTTTCGGTACCGGAGATAGATTACTTAGATGGTTTTTGTCGAAGCAAGAGACCAAAGCAACATTAATTGGACCATGGCGAACCTTATCCTAAAGAGGGGACAGAGAATCTGCCTACTATACCAACCATTGGTAGTTATCGTCCCAAGTTGTCTCGCACTGGTCTAACCCACAGTGTGCCTTACCAAAAAATTTGGGTTTAAAGCCCCGTCCTTATAGGAGACGAAACCTTAGAATAAAGAAGCCTTAATTAATAAGTTTTAACCCTTCTGCTCATAGCCTGCCCCCTTTAAAGGCTTCTTTATTCTTACGGTAACTTCTAGGGACGGCTTTTTTTTAAATTAAGACTTGACGGTTTGATCGCATCGTGTTCAGATTAAAACCTGACGAAAAAAACAATTAATGTTCTAGATAAACATGATATTAAAATAAGTAGATGATGTAAAAAATAAGCTAATATATCAGCTTGTTGCATAATCAAATTCTTAGATTTTGATATCTACGAAAACATAATATCAACAAAAAGTTTATCTAACTTGTTAACTAGATTAGGTACGGTGGGGTTTGAAGTTACCGTAATCAGAGGGTCGCCTTTATATTTTTAGGGTTATTCATAATAGGGATCAAGGTTTTGTACTAAGGCGACCCTCTGATAAGGTTTCGTTTCCGGCACACCGAAACCTGGGTCATAGACCAAGTACGCTTGGGTCGAGGAGACCTCTATTTTTTCTGGCTCCGGCAAGGGATAACAAGTCACCTCGTAGAAGCAAGAATCCCCGTCCTTCCAGGGCGGGGAGTGTCAAAGAATCCGACTATGCCACTACCATCCAGCGTCATCCAGAAGTGCAAAAAGCAGCAGCTCAGTTGCGTTGGACAGGGAGTTGGTATACCGTATTTATTGTTGTGGATCGGTATAGTGGTAGACCGATTGATGCCCAATTTAGGGAAGAGCTACTGGCTTTTATGGCTCCCTATCGGTTAATGGGTCATGATATCGAAATCCAGGCTCCCTATTTTGTTAATCTCGATATTGCTTTGACAGTACATGTCTTGCCTAACTATTTCCAGAGCAGTGTGAAGCGATCGCTTATGGAAACCTTCAGCAACAAAGACTTAGCTGTCGGTCAACGGGGTTTCTTCCATCCCCAAGCCTACATTGTCCGTATTGATGATAATGGCAACACTAACATTACCTTTGGGGATGGACAAAGCGGTGCTCGTCTACCCACAGGAGATGAAAATATTACCGCCACCTATCGCAGTGGAATCGGCTTGGATGGGGAAGTAGGGGCTGGCAGTCTTACTGTTCTCCAAACCAGACCCTTGGGAATTGTAGAGGTTACTAATCCCCTACCCGCCATCGGAGCAGCTTCTCCAGAAACCCGTGACCAAGCTCGGTCTCAAGCTCCTGTCAATATTTTGCCCATGGAGCGCATTGTCTCAGTGCAAGATTTTGAGACATTTACCCGTACCTTTGCTGGTATTGGTAAAGCTACGGTAGCTACTTTAGAGATTGGGCAAAACCTGCCTTTGATTCACCTTACCATTGCAGACCGTAATGGCAATCAAGTCAGCCCTGATTCCATATTATATACTAATCTCTTCAACGCAATTAATGCTGCTCGTGACCCAGCTCAGCAGCGCCGTCTGGCGGTAGCGTCTAAGGTTGAAATTGATAGTTATGAAGCCCTTTACTTTAATCTTCAAGCAGGGATATGGGTGGATTATCGTTATCGCAGCGATCTGGTTTTATCTGAAGTTAAAACACTATTAGTGTCTGCTTTTGCCTTTGAACAGCGTACCTTTGGTCAAGGGGTAACAGCCGCAGAAGTAACAGCATTAATTCAGGGAGTTGATGGCGTACAAGCGGTTAATTTAGAAGCGCTATATTTGACTGGAACGACTCAGGAGCTGAAGTCATCCTTAGAAGCCCGTTTAGCTATCTGGAATAGTGAGACTAAACAGGCTCTACCGGCTCAGTTGTTATTGCTTAATTCTCAGGATGGAGTTAATTTACATCAAGTTATTTCTTGATTAGCGGTCAGCGCTCAGCCGTCAGCCGTCAGCCGTCAGCCGTAGCACAGGCTTCGACGCTGTGAGGTAACCCATAAGCTGATAGCTGATAGCTTATAACTAAGATTATAGTTCAAAATCCTCTGGATTTATCCCTTTCGCTTTTAATTGCTCCAGTAAGGCTTTCATGGGACTTCGTTCCAGCTCCAAAGCTTCCTGGGCTTGTGCTTTTGCCAACCTTTGTTGCTCTAAAGCTTCCTGGGCTTGTGCTTTTTCCAGCCTTTGTTGCTCTAAAGCTTCCTGGGCTTGCTCTTTTTCCAACCTTTCAAACTCTACCTGTTGTTGAGCCATATCTCTTTGTTGTTGAGCCATATCTCTTTGTTGTTGAGCGATATCTCTTTGTTCAACAATTTCCAGATAAGTAGCAAAGCGCTCTCCCTTAGGAGAATACAGTACCAATTCCGAGTCTACTAAGTCAAAGGTAATTCCTAAACGGGGACTAACCCAACCCAGTATCTGGGGGATGGGTTCTAAGGTTTCTGATGAACGCAACCAGCCTTTTAGTTTTGTCCGATTTGGATCAAAAAGATAGTACTCTTCTACTCCATGGGTCTGGTAAAACTTGAGTTTATCCTCTTATAATTCTTTGATGGTGTTGGTGTGTGAGGCTATTTCAAAGGTCACCTGGGGATTAAGGTTATCTTCAACCCAGGTTTTGTAAGAAGGCCGATGCCCTTTTGGTCTACCGATAACTACCATGACATCGGGGGCTTGGTTGATTTTTGGTTGTCCTTGTACTGGATACCACAACAAATCCCCGGCGATAAACACATTGGGGTCATCTTTAAATTGGGCTTCCAGGCCAAACTTAATGGTGGTAATTAGTTCAAATTGAAGGGTATTGTCCGCCAAGGGCTTACCGTCACTTTCGGGATAAAAAATGTCATCGGTGGTGGGCTGTAGCTGCTGAACCATTGGAAAATTGTTACTTGAGCTGATAATCCTATTTTATCTTATCAATCAGGGTTAGCGATCGCGGAAATAGCAAAGGTAACAAGTAATAGGAAGCCTAAACCTCAGTCCATCCTTCAATGGTAGCCATCAACTTGGTTGGGAGTGCTTTTGTAAATTGGATTGAACTTTATTCCAAATTATTAGTTTAAGTAGCCATTCATTAGACATAGTTATCGAAGATTAGAGATCAATTCAACACCTATCATCTTCTGATACAAAGAGGTTCCGGCGAAGCCGAAACCTCTTTTTTATTCATTTTATAGCGGTTTTTAGCCTAATGAGGTACACAGGATTTTTTCCCTGTTCCCTGTTCTCTCTTTCCTGTTCTCTCTTTCCTGTTCCCTGTTCCCTGTTCCCTGTTCCCTAAAACTAGGAAATCTGTACCTCACAAAATTGAAAGCCGCTATAGTCTAAACTCCAGTTCTCAATAAACTTGAATTAATCGAGGTGTATATTTCTATCGCGATAGTCTTCCAGCTTAGGGAGAGAGCTACTTATTAGTCCAGCCTCTTTCATGGAATATTGAAAAGAATATGCAATCAAGGAATGAGCGTATGATGTTGGGTGTACATTATCCCAAAATGTCGATAGAAAGTTAAAAGACCCGTCTTTTGTTTTACTTGTATTATTCGAGGCGTAGGCTCTCCAGTCTGCATTTGTTATTCCTTCGGCAAGATAACCTCCTTGGAAAGACTGTTTAGCTATTTGTATCGCACTACTCCCTGTAGATTGGATATCGTAATACTCATTATCGAATTGTGCGTCAAAATAATCTCCTGTGAAGGGATTCTTATTCTCTAGGAGTGCGTCGAAATTAGAAAATAGATCTATGTATACTATCTTCAAAGATTTTCCTCGTTCTTCTGTCAGAGAATCTATCTTAATTTTTAGCTTATTATTGTGAACATTAACTATGTTTGTTATAGCAGCAGAAAGATCTTCTCTTGTTTTCACCGAACCTCTACTGAAATCATAGCTTACAGTTGCTATTGTGGGCGTTTTGCCGACATTCGGTAGGTTTGGGATGATAAAATATTTTGCCCCTTTGTCATTTAGTTTTTTGATATTTTTGATTATGTTATCAGTTGCTCGATCTGAAACCTTTTCATAGCCTCCTATATCGTTAGGATATTCGATTAAATTAAAGAGTGTTTCTTCACTATCGAATTTCTCAAGATAGTCATTTGCTCCAATCCACAGGGTATAAGCTGTCTCTTCTGCTGCTGTTAAATCAATCTTTTTACCACTCAGCCATCCATTATCAAGATAACGATTTATTGTTGTAGTCATACTGCCAGTAATAACATTGCGTCCCCCGGATTTTACGTAATCCAGAATCTCTTGAGGCTTGAAATCATTGGTTGAATCAGACTTTGCTCCACCATAAGCCCAGTTGAACATAGTAATTCCTGTTTCTTTAGACAGATATTCATTCCATGTTAGTCCATTCGTGAACCTGCCATACCAATAGGGATATTCGGGCATTAATTTAACCCAGTGCTTGAGATTCCCTGTATCAGAAAGACTGTCACCGAATATGACCATCTTTTTAATAGTCTGATTGCCCTCGTCTTTCTTGAAATGTATGGGATACTCGTATGGATTCAAAGCACTTGTAGCTGCAGAATAGTCAAGCAATTTATAGGTTTGCTTGTCTTGATGCTTTTCAAAAATAGATTTTCTGCACCTTTCCTCTAACTCGGCTCTAGTCAATTCTGTTTCTACAAAAAAACTATCAAGCAACTGACCACTCAGTTCCGTATATGAGGGAAACCAATCATGATACCCCTTGTCTATAGACCAAGTCCAGTTTCGTTTACGAGGATTTTGCCACATAAGTGATGGATTATCCTCTTGATACTTGCGTTGAGAATCATAAAAGTATGCTGCTACATAGTAATCCGTCATTTGATTTACTCCTAAACATTGTTTCTTGTTAATTTGTATTATTGGGACTTTAGCATAAATTAAGCCCAAATCAAACCTAAAAGGGAGTGGGATAAGCTGGTTGACTGAGAAAAGGTAAGCATTCAGCCGTTGGCCGTCAGCCGTCAGCCGTCAGTGGTCAGTGGTCAGTGGTCACTTCCACCGTTGCGTTGGAATTACCCTAGCAAAAACCAACATCCCAATTCAAACGCGATGTTCCGTTCGCGCAGCGTCGGGCTTTGCCCGAAAGGAACCGCTTCGCGATTGGCCTATGGCCACGCTAAAAGCGATCGCATTTGGCTGCGCGTAGCTCATCGCTCAGCAAAACGTTTTCATGGAAACCAGGTTTATTTTAAGCTGACCGCTGACCACTGACCACTGACAACTGACAACTGTTCGCACCTCAAGTAGCGCATAGGCTTACTTGCAGTTTTACTTGAACCCAGGAAAATTAAGATTTTTGGTTACATAAATTCATAATTAATAATTAGTTACAACCATAATTGTGTAGATTCATTGACTAGATAAATTTTAAAAGCTCGCAAGGGATTCTATGTCCAAGTTTGGAGGAGTGCAATGGCAAAATTTGTGAAAAAAATTTAATAATTTAGGTGTAAAATGATTTTACTTCAGCTAGGGGGAGTAGGTCCCCTTTGTAATTATGTACATAGATCCCCCCTAACCCCCCTTAACCAAGGGGGGAATTAGATCCAAAAGTCCTTAACCAAGGGGGGAATTAAATCCAAAAGTCCTTAACCAAGGGGGGAATTAGATCCAAAAGTCCTTAACTAAGGGGGGAATTAAATCCAAAAGTCCTTAACCAAGGGGGGAATTAGATCCAAAAGTCCTTAACCAAGGGGGGAATTAGATCCAAAAGTCCTTAACCAAGGGGGGAATTAAATCCAAAAGTCCTTAACCAAGGGGGATTTAGGGGGATCTGGATCAGGGATGAACAAAACTGACATGCTCCCCAGCTAGGTTTTACAGTTCCCGATCTGAATAAAACAATCAAAACTATTCAATTACATGCACAGGTATTTCAATGAAACAACGAAGTAACACCAAATATTCCACCAAAAAAAGTCAACTACATATAAACAAGATTGCCCCACTGTTGTCAGTATTACTCGCCCTGGTCTGCGTAGTAGCACTAGCCTTACCCGTCTCAGCACACAAACAACCGATCCCAAAGGGTTTCACCGATAACTTCCTAGTAATGATGGCAACAGGTGTGGTGGACAATAACAAGCAACCAGGCAAGCCCTTCATCAATTGCTCCAATGGTTTTTGCGATGGCGACTACTTCCAAAAAGTAGTTATGAAACGTAGTAACGCAGAAATTAAAAAGCTAGAACAACTGGCCAAGGATTTCTATTATCAGCGCTTTGGCATCGACGTCGATGATCCAGCAAACTCTGGTCGTATCATCTTTAGACAATGGCTCATTGACCCGCGAACGAACTACCGCGCCTATGTAGCCGCTGGGGAACAAGTTCCACCGGAAGGCTGGTTCTTTTATGATGGGGGCTGGGTAGTCCAAGTCATCGATCCCGAAGGCTATACCCTCGGTGGTGAATGGAACGGTTTCCATACTGAACAGAACACTGTGATATTGTTCGGAAACTACCAATTTTTAGAGACTAACCGTTCAGGTAAAGTCGTCAATAGATTCAACATTTTCTACCGTGCTGCAGGTCCGGTGAACTTTGATACCAGGGGAGAAGCTTCATTTCGATGTGAGCTGAGCTTGGATGGTCAAGACTTCCCCACCGGTGTCCAAGGACAAGCTCAGGGCATAAGCTCTGTAACTCCCATTAGTGACCATGAGGTGAAGTTGAACATTCGCAATGTAATTACCTTCGGCCCAGCTACCTTGCAACCTGGCTTTGGACCGGATAACATTTCAGGACCTGTTCCGCTGATTCGGCATCGAGGTCGATTCAGGTAAAGTCGTCCATAGATTCAAAATTTTCTACGGGTGCATCTCTCTCACTGCCTTGATGCAGCTTTTGTAAATGTTGCATAGGTTGCGGCAGGAAACGGGCAAGATGCCCGTTCCACCAAGATGCCCGTTCCACCAAGATGCCCGTTCCACCAAGATGCCCGTTCCACCAAGATGCCCGTTCCACCAAGATGCCCGTTCCACCAAGATGCCCGTTCCACCAAGATGCCGATTCCACCCACCGGGTCAAACAGCTTTAATGAGATGCACCCGGTGAACCCCGATAGCAAGGGAGAAGCTTCATTTTAGCTAGGGAAGCCCCTTTGGCGGCACTGCCTCCCCTGTTCCCTTGCTGCATCGCTGTTGTGTTTATTAACCAACAGACGACATCCAGGGATAGGTTGTCTTAGCTAAAGCCCACTTTCACCGTTGCGTTGGAATTACCCTAGCAAAAACCAACATCCCAATTCAAACGCGATCGCGTAGCGTGGGCGTAGGCCAATCGCCTTTGGCTGGGCGTAGGCCAATCGCCTTTGGCTGGGCGTAGCTCATCCCTAAGCAAAACTTTGCCAAATATCAGCTAAGTTGGTAAGTAGTATCCCTTTTTGTAAGAATGACAGAATCAACTAAATTACAAAGGTTATACCCAGTCTGAGATATAACCCAATAACCAAATAACCTTCAACATTTTTGAATTAAGAATGTAGAATTAAGAATGTAGAATTTGGAATTCTACATTCTGCATTCTACATTCTGCATTCTGACAGACAACCTAGCCTACTCGAATGCCAAAGCCGAACAACCAAATAACCTTCAATCTTCAACCTCCTAACCTTCAACCTTCTTCAACCTTCAACCTTCAACCTTCTTCAACCTTATTCAACCTTAGAGCAAAGCCGATTCAATAACTCCTTTGGAATTTCCTCAAAATTCTCCAACAGAAAATCCATTAAAGCTAAATGGTATAAGGAATCAGAACTAGGAGATTTATAGCGAGCACCTTGGGCCAGCCACCTGTTAACAGCGTGAGTTGAGCGGCAGCAGATCTTACCGATATCTGCTTGCTTCACTTGCCATTTCCCATAAAACTCCTGGGGCGTCATGGAAAGTCGGCAATAGCTGTATAGGTTAATCAAGATTTCCTCTCGCTCAGTAATGGGATGAGGATAGGAATGTGGGCGTGTGGATTGGCTCTGGGCAATTTGGGCAAGGCGGTCTAGGGCTTGCTGACAGTCAATCAGATGATCATGAGAGCGTTTTTCTGGCATCATGGAATTACCTCAAACATAGTGTGTGCTTGGGGATTAAGCCGCGCTTTGGCCTCCAACCTAGTAGCGCGGCTTTTTGTCCAAACATCCTAGGGAAATATCGGACATTTTTATTATTACTAATATCTCGGAAAATGTCAATAATTAAGTTAAATTATTAACATTTATTTACAAATATAAAAAAAGAATATTTTGGGGGTATATCTAGAAATAAAATAAAGTTTGTGAGGTAGTTTTTATATTAGGCAATCGGGAGTCGGGAATCGGGAATCGGGAATCGGGAATCGGGAATCGGGAATCGGGAATCGGGAATCGGGAATCGGGAATCGGGAATCGGGAATCGGGAATCGGAATAATAATCTGTAAAGTTGGGAAAAATTAAAAATATTATGCTTTTATTTTTATGATTAAATGTGATAAATTCACAAGGAATAGTAGCTAGAAAAATTAAGTACATCGTTTTTCATAACTATGAGATACACAGAATTTTTTCCCTATTCCCTGTTCCCTGTTCCCTGTTCCCTGCTCCCTATTCCCTACTCCCTACTCCCTACTCCCTAAAAACATTCATGTCGCTGGTGACAGGCAACCGTTCACTGTGTAAAGTGATTAAGCTAGTAAAGAACAGGTTGATGGGAGTGACACAATGGTTAAAATTTATACCAAACTTACCTTTGAAGAATATCTGGCATACGACGATGGCACAGACAACCGCTATGAACTGTTTAACGGGGAGTTAGTAAAAGTGCCCCCAGAGCTTGAATTAAACTTATTCCTAGCAAAGTTGCTAGAGCGCCAGTTTGAGAAGTTTGTCCCACTGCGACAGGTAAAACTCCAAGGCTTAGAGCTGGCTGTACCTCCCCTGCCTAGAATGCCCCTTAATCGTCAACCTGACTTAACGGTGGTCAGACCAGAACACATCCAGCAGATGGGGGCACTAGGAAAAGCTGCGATCACCCTAGATATGCTCCCCCCGTTGTTAGTGGCTGAAGTGGTTAGCCCCTACGGAAACCAGAATGAAGATAATTACCGCCGGGACTATGTCGAGAAGGTACAACAATACCAACAAAGAGGTATTCCTGAATATTGGATTATTGACCCCCAAGAGCAGTTAGTCACTGTATTGATTTTAAAAGACGGTAGTTATCAAAAAGAATAATTCAGAGGGAACCAGATAGTTGTTTCCCAAACTTTCCAGGAGCTTAAATTAACTGCTGCACAGATTTTACAAACCAGTTGATCGTCTTGGCTGAGCTACTGTAAATGGGTAAGCATTCAGCTATCAGCTATCAGCTATCAGCTATCAGCCGTCAGCAGCTTATGGGCTACGCGCACGCTGCGCGAACAGTAGCGTGGCACAGGCTTCGAGCCTGTGACCCATAAGCTGATAGCTGATCACTGATAGCTTATAGCTTACGGTAATAAATTATTAATATAGGTAATCTTGATCTAAAATATCAGAAGTAAAAGGACAATTTGGGGGTAAACTAATAGATGGATAATCCTTGCTAACCACCTTCAATGGATATCTGTAGCAATCCGAAAAGACCGATTCAAGATAAGGTTTGAGGCTAGGAGATTCAGACAACAAAAGATTTATCTGTTCTCTCTGCTCATTGATCGTTTTTTCCCAACCTCGATAATCAGGCTCTGAATTCACGTACTGCCTTTTAAGCAAGTGTTCCATCAAAACCTTAAGTCGGCTCTGAATCTCTCGTCTATCAGATCGTCCCAAGGTAGCTACTTCCTCAATTAAATTCTCTATGTCCAACTCATCAAAGTTTCTGTTTTTGAGTTGCTGACAAGTTGTCTCAGTCCACAGAACAAAATCCTGATTATACAAGTCACTATTACTCATTGCTGGCTCATTCTTTTCTATTTTGCTGACGGCTGACAGCTGACGGCTGAATGCTTACTTCAAATTGACCCTCAACCAAATTAGCTAGTAGCCGGAAAACAGCCACCAATAAAGTGAACATCACTAAAAGTTTCAATCCACAAACGAGCGCCACAATTGAGAGGCTTGTCCGGCTGATACACAATCCGACATGGACCGAGGATTTCTACCTGGTTGCCATAGAGATTGTTGCCGCTACGTTTGACCGAAATCACTGGCTGACGCTGTTCGCGAGGTTTACCATTGTTGGTGCCAATCCGATTGCGGTTGACATTAATCTTAGCTAGAGCCGGAGCACGATTTTTGCGCCATTTGCCCTTCGGTCCACGACTGCCTTTGCTAATTTGGGGCAGACCGTTGAAAAGAGGAATAATCCAGAATTTACCACTTTTATAGGCACCACGGACGCGTCCAGAGTCCAGGAGTTGGCGCAATCGCCGAGAAGAAATACCGAGGAGAGCAGCGGCTTCAGTGGTACAAACGCACTTGTTCATAAAGGGGTAATTAAGAACAATAAACTATACCGATACTTGTATTATAACGGAAAACCTAAGGATTGACACCAACTTGAGATAAAAATCTGGTCTGTACTAAAAAAATTCATCAAAGCCCTTGACAAACTCAAGGGGTATTGGGAGAATAGTTATCGTCAGAAACTGTAGCCACAAGCAAATCAGAAGAAAGCGATGCCAAAGCCAAAAAAATGGCATCAAATCAGATTAGTTTAGGATTAGTTGTTTCTTCAGGTATTTCTGTTTAATTAAACTCGCGTTATCTAGCAATCCGTGTAGGAATTGTGATAATTTTTGTTCCCTGATCCGAAGTTCCCTACTCCCTACTCCCTATTCCCTACTCCCTACTCCCTGTTCCCTTTGCTATCGTTTTGAGTAAGCCAAGGGTATCTCAGGCTCACCCTTGACTTCAGAATACGTGTATATACTTCAAATATGCAGTTATCCACAACTCAACTCAACCCAGAGCAGTGTACCTGCTTTAACCTACGCAAAGCCACCCGTGTCGTCACCCAAATCTTTGACGAAAAGTTGCGGCCTAGTGGTTTACGAGCAACCCAGTTTTCAATCTTGGCTGTGATGGCGGCGGCTAAATCCTCCACCATCAACAAACTTGCTCAAACCCTAGCAATGGATCGAACCACCTTGACCCGTAATCTCAAGCCCTTAGAAAAGCAGGGACTAATTGAAATTAATCCTGGAGAGGATCGGCGGACACGATTGGTGGCACTAACGGCAAAAGGCCAGGAAAACCTGACCCAAGCTATTCCCCTCTGGGAACAAGCTCAAACAGAGGTGATTGAGAAGCTGGGTGTGGGTCCTTGGCACAATCTATTGGAGCGCTTGACTGAAACGGTTTCCATCGCTTAATTGGCCACAGACTCGTGATCACAAGCCCCTCTTTTTTATTTGGCTAAATACGTGTATATGCATTTTTTTTTCAGCATTGAGCTGTCAGCTTTCAGCTCTCAGCCTAATGCTTCAAATAAATCTCATTTGGGAGAATTTAATAGTTCGATATTTTACAGAATTGAAAGTCTGGGGAAAAGCCCTTGGCCTATGGCCATGCTATAGCAGAAGTCAGAAGTCAGAAGTCAGAAGTCAGAAGTCAGAAGTCAGAAGTCAGAAGTCAGAAGTCAGAAGTCAAACTCTTGCGCTTACTTAGGTTTGAGACTTTTGTCATGTCCTAACTGCCCTGGCGACTGCTATACTGTTCGCGCAGCGTGCGCGTAGCGCAATCGGTGCTTTTGAATAAAATAAGCTGTTCGCGAAGCGTGAGCCTTTGGCTCACGGCTGACGGCTGTTCGCGTAGCGTGCGCGTAGCGCATATGCTTACCAAAAACCTACCTTTATGAGGTTTCCTCTTGCCCCTCTTTCTATCATTAATTAATAGAGGCATATTCCCGATTGGGTAATTGACAAATGGTTTCCAAAGTATTATTTTTATTAGTATAGCATAATCTGATGATTGGGAACACATTCACTAAAATAATTATCACAAACGTTGAATAAATATAAAAAAATATTAATTAATTTTTGATAAAATAAATTTTAAATTTTCTTAATTCTAGAGACTGACTGAAAATCTTAAGAAATTATAAATTCCACCATTTAATGGTAAGTATATTTATATACTAAAAATCTTAGATAAAATTATCGACATCTCACCCTAAGGATCAACTACTACTAATCCCCCTTAGTTGGTGCAGCTACAGGGGCACTTTTCCTAGGCATAATAAAGATTATCCCCTGCTTTCGGTAGGTTTGATTTGTCTAGTGTCAGGCAGATATCCGTGGTAAAATCCCTAGCCCTCTTTCCTAAATATATGTATATTTTATTACCTCATTAGTACGGCGTAATAATTTCTACCGTTTGTTAAAACTAAATATGTATTCTTGGAGTTGATAAAAAGAGTTGATAAAAACCTCAAAAGACTCCAAGCAACCACTCAATAACTCAGTTTGTACAGTAGGTATAATGAACAGGAAATTGAGCGAAAACTGGAAAACCTTAGAAACCGCTGTGTCCCAGGTTATCGCCAAAGCCTGGATCAACGAAGAATGCCGTAAGCGCTTTGTCAGTGCTCCTGGGGCAATTCTTCCGGAAGCGAAGGGCCTGTGATCAGTTAGTTTGACAGAAGAGGTATTGTAGAGGTATTGTAAAGTATCGGGATCGAGCCGGGATACCGTGGAGGGATTTGCCGGAGAGATTTGGAGATTTCCGTTAGGAGCTATTTGGAATTTTATTCATAACTACAATAAATGTTTGTCGGGTAGATTATGCCATCACTACTTTATCAATACCCTGACTGTATAAGTCGGTTATATAGAAGCGATCTAGGATTTTTGATCTGCTACATTAATTCATCTAATGCTATCAAAGCTTGAATTGTTTTTTAGCAACATTTTCAGAGTAATCAGAATTATGTATGTCCCAGAAGAATTAAAAGACCGTGATTACACCATCATTATTGATAAAAGTGGCAGTATGACCATTAAGGACGAGAAAAGGGGGACAAAAACTAGATGGGAGGTTATGACAGAAACTACAGAGGCTTATGCTAGATATTGTGAAGAAATCGACCCCGATGGGATTACTGTTTATGTATTTTCGAGTAGATTTAAGCGATACGATAATGTTACGACAAATAAGGTAGAACAAATCTTTCAAGAAACATATCCTATGGGTGGAACATACCTTGATGAGGTTTTGCGGGATGCTCTCGACAATTATTTCCAACGTAAAGCAAACGGTAGTGCTAAACCAAATGGGGAAATTTTCTTAGTATTTACAGATGGAGCACCTGATGATAAGCCTCCAGTAATTGATGTAATTGTGAACGCAACTCGTCGAATCGATAAGGATTCGGAAATTGGTATTTCTTTTATTCAAGTTGGTTCAGATCCCCAAGCAGCACAATTTCTACAAGAATTGGACAAATCTTTAGAAGAAAAGGGAGCCAAATATGGTATTTGTAACACTCTCACTTTAGGAGATTTAGAAGAAATACCTCCACCAGAAGTACTATTGAGAGCTATTAATAGAGGATAATAAGCGACAAAAATCTAATCATTTTCCTTTAGATACGCTTAATTAAATAAATTCAAACAAAGTCATAATTAGTTAATATAGTTAATAAAATTAAATTATAATGTCAAAGGTTGAACAACTGCGTAATTTTAATAATTTCGGTGAAGCTATACTTAATAAACTTAAGGAATATGACTCTGTTATCCAGAAACAATCCCTTCAGCAGGATAGCATTTTAACTGAAATTAGCAATCAAGTTGAAATTGTCAGAAAGCAAGCCGAAGAAGTAGTTAAATCTTCTTCTTCACCAGTTAAAATTGCTGTTATGGGAGAATTCAAAGCTACAAAAACTACGGTCTTAGGTAGTTTACTTGGTTATGCAGGAATGTTACCAGACAGTCGAGTGGCAGCTACTGGGAATGTGACTCATCTCAATATCGTTCAGGTAAAAGGCTCGCAACCAACTGAATTTAAGTTTAGCGTTAAATATTTTAATCAGAACGAAATTGATAAATGTCTTGACTTTATAGTTGAGGAGTTGGTTGTACAGGCTAAAGCACAATTACCTACTACGCAAATCGATAGTTTGAGAAAATGTACTTCCAAAGATCCTAAAGATCCTGATGTTTGGCAAAACATTATCCAATGGTACGATGAAGTAAAAAATTATGACAAAACTCCTGGATTAGAAAACGCAATTCAAGAACTAGTAGTGTTTGTTGAATCTTATCTACGTTATAATAATTTATGCGGTCAATCCTTGCCTATTGATAATGCTACTCATGCTTACGCAGGTCTTCAGCTACCTAATGACCCCCGTTCGATCTTAGATATTAAGAAGTTTGAGCAGTTTCCCCCAGAAGACAAGGAGCAGTTTCCTAAGTTTTTGCAAGCCACCTTTCCTCTAATCAGACGAATAAATGTTGAAGTCAAAGTGTCAGATCAAATTTGGGATCTTTCATCTCTTCAAAAAGCCAACAAGTTAGTTTTATTAGACTTGCCTGGATTAGGGGCTGATAAATCTGAGCTTCGAGATCGATTTGTAAATGTCCATGAAATGGAAAATGTACAGACGATTTTACTATTGACCTATGGTCCTCGTCCAGGAAGTACAACAAACAATGAAATCATCGATCTGCTCCGAAAGCAAAGAAAAAACCAAAATCTCGATGATTTTATCCTTGTAGGTGTTGGGCGATTTGATGATTTGCCTGGGGCAGAAGTTGGTATTGACAAGCTTCTTAGTAACACAGAGCAATTAACAGAGCAGAAAATTTTCGATGAAATACCAGCTTTGCGTAAGGTTATTGAAAATTCCCGTAAATTGACGAAAGGTAATGATGAGCAAAGAATCGTTTTTATGTCAGCATTTGCTGCACTTGAGTATTTGAGAAAAAACCTAGACAGCACCATTAAAATTGCGACACCAACTGTACTAGAAAACCTCAATATATTTCAGAAGCATTTTCCTGATCTAAACGAAAAATGGCAGCAGTTAAGCGAAAGGTTAAAAAAATCTGAACCTGATAGTATTTTAGTAACTTGGCTAGATGCTTTCACAAAAGATGGTGGTCTTTCTAGACTACGGTATCTGCTTGAAAATCACGTGGCAACTCATGGTCTTGAACAATTATATAAAGATGTCAACGTTAAAGTACAAACTTTGGTTAAGGAACAACAAAATTTAACACAGAAAGTTAATAATCCTTCACTGGCTAAATTGCTTGCTTCTGAGAATCCCAAATTACGAATCCTGCGCCAAGCACTCCGAGAATTAGCAGATAGCTATAAAGCGTTAAAAACCCATTTAGAAAAAAATCCATTAGAATTGGGAGTAGGAATAGATGAAACAAGAAGCAAAATTTCCCTTCGACAAGAGGTTGCAGAAAAAGTAAATTCTGAAATATCTCGCTGGAGTGAATGGAGAACCCTATTTCTCAAAATTGAAAACGGAATCGTCAATTTACCACAAGTTAACAGTGAGGATGAAGAGTCATTTTTTTCTCGAAGAAAACGTCAAAAAAGAATCCGAAAAACTTTTACTAAAAGCGATGAATTGTATCCTTCTTTTCAGGAGGCTTGTGATCAACTCGAAAAGTTTATTCAGGAGCGTGTTGACCAGTCTATCAAAGACTGGTTAGACGAATTATCAAATAACCTAATTTCATTAAAGGATAATCAGAGGACAATCAATGTCAAAGAAATACGGTCTGAAATTGAAAATTGTGTTGTGAAAAAAGAAGAAATACAAGAAGATATACAAGACTTACTTTCTTTAGCATCTCCGAGGGAATGGGAATCAATGCTGCTAGAAAGAGTGAAAAACAATAGTTCTATAACTATAGATTCAGAAACTTTGTTTCCTTTACCCCGTGAAGACAAAAATAGCCATGAACCTGCTTTGATATTCGGGTGGTCTCCAGACCATAAACAAGCTAATAAAAGAATACCACTCTACGAAAACCATCTAACTTTTATACTGGGACTTCGAGATACAATGATTTGTAGCGTTAGTGATAGCTTTATTCAAATTTTAAGCAAAGTAAATCAAACAGTAAATAAGGAACTCCAAACATCAATTTTAGAAGAGGCCATTGTAACCTTGGAAGAAGATTTCTTAGCAGATAGAACGTTGCTAAAACAAATGGTAGGTGAAGAGCCAACTGAAGAAACCACACCAGATTGGTTATTAATTCTACAGGAGCTAGTAAATATTCCTCTTTAAACTTTGCCAAAGATGTTGATATGCCTGTTGGAATTAAGATTGTAAATAAGTTTCTGTTGAACCAAATTAAAACAGTAAACAATACTAAGTGGTTAAAGCTTCCTGTAATAGACCTGATTCATGAGCACGACGATCCAGCTAATATTATAAGGATTGATCATATCAACTGTACTATAACAGGAAAACCTCCAGAACTTAGAGATAAAATTCAACAGGCTTACAATAATTCTTTTAATAATTATCATTATCCAAAAGGATTTTATCTCGATTCGCTATTACGATTTTCTCCATACTGCAAACTTGATGAATATCTGCCTAGTTATGCCAATTATTTTTTAGGAGTTAAAATAGATTATATCGAGCAAAATAGCAAAGTAAGTGAATCGCACAGAAAAACGTCTCAAACCTGTAATTTATTTTACAAAAAAACAAGTAAGGGGGAAAAAATGCTCTCACATGGTGGATGGATTGCTATCGATTTTGGTACTTCAAATTCTACTGTTACTTTTTACGATCCTAAAGAAGCAATAGAACCCAAGGAATTATCCTTGGAACAAAAAGACCTATTATTTAAACTTTTTAACGAATGGTTAGGCTCATCTGACTCAAAATTACCAGGAGTTGGTGATGATGAATGGCAGGAATATATCGAACAAGTTGAAAGTAATTTGGGAAAATCTTGGCCAGAAATTATCGACAATAAAAATAGCTCGATATTGCTAGAGGGAATTCGCCAACTAGAAATTTCCTTAGGTACTAGACTAGATGATCCAATCTACCCGGTAGTTAGTAAAAAACTTAACGAAATTTACCGTCAATTATTCCAATTACCACCCTTACAAAAGGAACGTATCGTTCTGGCAAAAATAGATAAGAATCTCCCCCAAGAGACACAAATTACTAGCGAACTGGAACTGGTTGGTGTAAATGGATTCTTGGAAGTGGAAATGGGGGAAATAGCTAGAAATAATCGATTGACAGCGATGTCCCAAGAGACTACTGATGAAAACCAGGAAGATGAAAACCAGGAAACATTTTGGCGAAAAATAGAAAGTAAGTTTCACCATTCTCCGAAGCGTTACCTTAATAAAACCAGAAAAAAAGGAGAAGAAGATAAAATCAAGATATATTGGGAAGGAGAAGAGAAGAATATTGAATATAGTGAGCTAATTCAAGCAGCGATGAAATGTCTGATTGAATTAACAGAAAATTTTAAAGATAAACCGGAAAACAAAAAACGTTATGATAGCGGTAAATTTTACAGAGTAATAGTTACTTATCCGACGGTATCTAAACCAGAAAATCGTCGTAAACTGGAAGACTTAGTAAGTCAAATTATTGAGCAAAAATTTACAGATACAGATGTCAAATTAGACGTAAAAAAAGATTTTGATGAAGCAATCGCTGCTGCTATTTTCTATGTATGGCGAGAATTTGGTGGAAACCAAACTATCGGTATAGAAGCTTTTAAAACTCGCTGTCGTCGTAGCGGTCAAAAATGGGCTCAAAACCTAATGGTATTGGACATTGGTGGTGGAACGACAGACTTGGCTTTAATTCGTTTACTTCTGAGAGATGATAGTCCATTTGACCCAGGAGAAGATCGAGGAGCTGGTGGACGTTACTATGTTCTGACTCCAGAGTTGATGGGGTCTTCTGGACACTTATTTTTAGGGGGTGAGTTAATTACTCTACGACTCTTTCGCGTGCTTAAAGTAGCGATTGTTGACAATTTGTTAACGGCATTTACAGAAGGAAACTTAAAGCATGATAAGTTCGATGAGCTGATCAGAGGATTAGATCCAAGATTTTTGCAACAAGATAATCACAACAAATACCGCACTCGCTCCCTATTAGAATGTATTGACAAAGAAAACCCAGAAAACGATCCATTTTATTCAACAGTTCTAAACTATGCAGAAGAAATATTACCAACTCGATGGAAAGAGAACCGAAAAAACCTACAAGCTTTTTACACCCTTTGGCGATGGGCTGATGATGCTAAAGTTGAATTAAGCAAAGGTGCCGTTGAATATGAAATTCCGGCGAATCAATTAGAACAATTTATTAGGGTTCAACAAGATATTGATCTTGGTGAATATAATCCTGGCATCAAGCTATCTAAACAACAACTTGAAACAGCTGCTTCAAAAGTTGTTGGAGAAGCAATCAATATTGCTAAAGACTTGCTAGAAAGCCGATTACCTAAAGACAGTTCAACTGGTCAAAAAGAACCTTTGGATTGGTTAATTTTATCGGGACAGACTTGCCATCTAGATTTAGTCAGGCGTAAAATTAATGAAATCTTTAGCAATACCAATAACGATTTCGAGTGGAACCCAGCCAGGATTACTTTTGTACCTGACTATGCCAAATTAGCTACCTCAGTCGGGGCTTGTTATGGCATGAGCCGACAGCAGTTCACTTATGCTCCGAAAGCAGCGAAAGACAAGCTAAAAGAAGGTAAAAGCGAACTCTATATCGAAGTTAATAATTTACTTTACACATTGCCTTGTGCTTTCTTGAGGCAAGTTGTAGGTTCTTTAGAACCAGTTTTTCAAGCACGACAGCCATTGTATAAATTTAATCCTAATCAGGAAGCTAAAGCTCGAAGTAAATGGTTCGGTGTTTTACCAACTACGAACATTTATCGTCGAGACTTTGAAAGTCAAAGAGAAATTTTATGGGCTAAATTTAACTTTGAAGAGATTGCCAAACAAATCGGAATATATTCCCAGAATAATAATCTATGGTTTGAGGGATTCAAAGCTCAGTTTGAAGTTAACCAAACCCTAGAAATTGAAATGGTAGTTTGTCGGGGCAAACCTCATTATTTAGTAGGGGATCAGGTGGATGACAATAACTCTACCTTAACAAATATTAACCAAACAATATCGGAAGAGCTAAAAACAAGAAAAGAAGAGTTGGAGAAAGCAAATATACAAGAAGAAGTTCCTCAAGCTATGATTATCGATAGTGAACTTCAGTGGGATATTGCTATTGGGATCAATGAGGAATCTCCACAGCTAGTTTTCAAGGCTGGGGAAAAACTTGATGATATTTTTCACAATGAAGACGAAGGAGAACAAACAACTAAAGAAACTAAAGGAGCTATCAGCAAAGATGAGAACCAGAAGCCTCGACCTCTCCCAGCATTCCCCAGAAGTGGCAAACACACCTTCTATGCTTACTATCCCAGCTTAGAGAGCCCACAATTGAAGGAAATATATCTTGGTACATTAGGATTTGAGGAAAATCAGATTAAGGATAACTGCAGATACTACATTACAATTGATGACCAAAGTAATCTGCGTCTTCATGAAGGGGAAGTTCCTTATTGGATATCGGATCAACCAGAAGTTTTAAAAGAAAAAGATGGATGTGTACTTAGAGTTAAGCGTAGTCCCATAGAAGAAGAGAATAACGATGAGCAAAACCCCTTTAGTGGAGTACACTGATGGTGATGGATTGAGTCAACTGCTCAAACAGTTGTTAGTAAGAGACTCGGAGCTAGGGCGATATCTACGGCATACTCTCAAGGGACTGTATGCCTCTTTAGAATCAGCCCGTGCAGAAGCTATAGACAATTCAGAAGAAGCTACCCTTTGTGGTCAGCTATCCCAACTACTAAATCAGCTTTTAGAAGAGAATACTTCTAACGAGGCTCTCTCTAACAAAGAGACTTCCAAAAAGACAAATTCGGAAAATTTAACTGATTTTCAAAATCCAGGATTAATTCTCCAAGATTTCTGTAATGACTTCTTCACAGATAAGAAACTTTACCCTTATATTGGTGATTCAAAACCTCGAAGCACTAATGACTCAGACTTATGGGACGAAATTCAAAAGCTTTTACTGCGTGTTCCAGAGTCTATGGCTCAAAAGTTGCAAAATAAAGCTCTGCAGTCAGCTAAAAAAATCAACGCCAAGGAAGATGATACCAATAACAACGAACTTCCTTTTTCAGAAAATCAACTTCTCTATCCTGGTTTAACAGGAACAGTTAAGGCTAAAGGGTTGTGTTTATCAACTGAAGCTTCCTTATACTCAGAGATTAACGATAAAACTCTAGATGGCGATCTTAAATTTCTTGCCCAGATCGTATCTATCTGCATAGATTTTATTCAAAACGACCCCTCCCTACATCATTGCCTGAAAAGTATTAAATTTTTTGGTATAACCCGTTTTAATTCCAAGCATAGAGAGGATTATATTAAAACCTTGATACTTTTTTTCAAAAAAGTCAAAGACCATGAACAAGATCCGATTAAATCCTTAAAGGCAAGGCTGGACTTAGACGAGGCGATTAACTCATTAGTATATCAGCCTTTAGCTGACCCAAATTCCTGGTGGTGTTCTTTGCAGAAAGACGCAAGAAAAACCCTTGACAAAGCAGTGGAAAGAGTTAATAGTATGGAGGATTATCAAGCCGGATGTCAATGGCTTTTAGGTGTTCGAGATGATATTATTAAATATACAGAGAACAAAGATGACGTAATCGATAAATTACAGGTTAGAGGTACTCCTGGTAAAGTCTTAGCTTGCTTGCGTGTTTACGCTTGGATTAATGAAGAAAAAATGCCTGGTCGAGTAATCTTTTACCCAAAATAGCTTATCCTTTGTCTGACCAAGGCAAGGTACTCCTTGAAGTGGGTAATTCCATAACTCCTGAAAAAAACTGACCTAACCGAAAAATCCGCCCATCCCAACTCATTCTTGACCTGCTGAAATCCCAGAAGTGTTGAATGTTTTAAACGTTCAACACTTCTGATTACACCCATGGAGCAGTCTTGATTGATCTTTACGTTGACCCCGCCTATCGCTGTCGAAGCTTAGGTGCAGCGTTGATTTGTGCGATCGCAAACGAAATGACCTGCATAAACTGGACAGTTATGGGAGGGCTAGGGTGTGTCTTCAAACTCGGAGATCCCCCTAAATCCCCCTTAAAAAAGGGGGACTTTGACTATGGCTCCCCCCTTTTTTAAGGGGGATCTAAATCTTGCGGAAAACTTTGAAAACACGCCCTAGTACCAGTTAGCTGAAATCTAGTAAAAACAGAACGTTTTTGAGCTACCCTTAAAAATACGATTGATAAAACAATTCTGTGATGAGTATCGTTATTTCAGACGCAATCCTACAAGCATCCCAGCTTACCCCAAGTGAGTTTCGCTCCCGAATTGCATTACACTTGTTCCAAACAGGTCGCCTAACACTAAACTATGCCAGCCGACTGGCCCACATGGAACCCAACGAGTTTCGCCAATTTCTTAAGCAGCGCAAAATTCCGCTTTACTCCTACGATGTTGAAGACTTTGAACTTGACTTGAAAAATTTGCGGGAGTTAGGAAGGTTGTGATTGTTATTAGCGATACATCGGCAATCACAAATTTGGCAGCGATTCAACACTTACAGCTTCTGCCTCAACTTTATAATCAAATCACGGCATCCCGATCAGCGTAAAACACATTTTTGAAACCTTGTCAAACTTCGGAATAACGTTTTTGATCCGAAGATCGGATTATTGTTAAACTGTTGTGCATTTAAATTAAATATTATTCAGTTATAAAAAAACGTCAAACCCTCTCCCCCTACTCCCTACTCCCTACTCCCTACTCCCTACTCCCTTGCTCTCAAAACCATTAAATTTAAATAAAGACCAGCTTATACAACCCAATCATTGATAGTGTAATCAAAGTCAATTCATCTATCTTTTGGAGAAAGACAGTCGAAAATGTCGAAAAATAAGGTTTTGATGGTACTGGTCTCCCTAATCCTACCCTTTGTGCTTGGTGTCCAACTAGCAATGGCTGATACCAGCGACTCAGCTCAAACCTGCTTACGAGGGTTACTGTACATGGACAACGGTTGCAGTACAGTAGATTATATGTCCATTGATTACACTCCTCTGATGAATGACAAAGCTGAAAGCTTTTTGAAAGAAATTAAGGCACGGCAGCTCAATGTTGTCACAGCGGAGTCTCTGACCAGTGGCATGATTATTTCCACCATCGTCAACATTCCCCTCTATGGCTCCTACACCTACGGTGGATTTTCCACCTATGATAGTGATGCTAAGCGCAAGATGCTTGGGGTCAAAAAAGGCGATGTTTATACCGAAACCACAGCTCGACAAATGGCTGCCGGTGCTTTGAAAAATAGTCGGGCGATGGTCTCGATTGCAGTTACCGGACACGCCGGACCGGTTGACAAAAATGAATTGGAAGACCTCGGTGTTGTCAACGCAGCAGTTTCTATTCGCACCACTTCTGAGAGCCAAGACAGTGACATCCAAGAACAGCCAATTGTCTTCAATACCAGGCACCTGCGCATGGCACTTTGCGATGGTGATGGATTGCCTATGACTGAAGTTGTGTGCCAACAATATCGTTCGGAAGCTCAGGCCGACCCTAAGGGGTATGTATCCGATCCAATCTTGTCCATGACCCGGAAATTGATTCGGCAAAATGTGGTGATTGAAGCTCTGGAACTGGCGCAACAACACCTCCAAAACTTTGTCTGTACCAGCGACGGCGATAATGTGACTTGTAAAACTCTCGACTCCATGTGTCAAGAACCCTATGATGGCCGTTACATCAGGTACGGTGAACCAACTTGGGTGATCAAGGAGCACAGCGAGCGTTGTCGAGTGGGTATAATAAACCGAAGAGGGAACAGGAAACAGGAAAGACGGAGCAGGAACTAGAGAGTAGGGAACAGGGAACAAAAATTATCACAATTGATTTAGGTACCCTATAGTTCAGTAGTCTAGGGAAGTGTGGGCACTGTGGGGGAGGGGAGCGGCGAATGTGGGGAGCAGTAAGTCAATGGTCTCAACCCGTGCTTGGTGAGGGTGGGATACAGGGATTAGCCCCTTTAAGTTGATCATGGTGAGTAATTAGATCAAATCCGGATAATTGCCCACACTTACGATATCCAGAACATTATCTTTCTCCCCCTGCTCCCATTAACCCAAGACGAAGGTACCTCACCCAATTGAGAACTGCGAGAATTAATCAGGAGTAATAACTTAACAATTTCTTAAGAAAGTTGCCATGGGTTTGACTCGACCCCCCCATTGTATACTAGTATTAGTTCTGACTCAAAAATCTGATAGTAGGACAAATAGACTATGAGTGTAACTACTAAGAATGACAATCTATCAGTGTTTGGTAACGAAGTTGAAATTGACGGTGTATTGTATGTTTCTGTAGACTTCCTCAAGCATTATCCAGAATATCTAGATAACGAATTAGATCAGGAAATGGATATGGATGATCAAGAGGATGATACTGACACTCCTGAAGAGGGAGAATTTGACGAATCTTTGAGTACCCATAAGAGTGAGATTGATATCAACGGCACGACCTATATTGCTGTTCCTGTGCTGAAGAGCAATCCCAACTATGTGGAACTTAAATACAACCAGAAAGCGGATGTTCCCTTAAGCACCTTTATCCCCAATAAGATGCTAAAGGAAAATGCAGCAGTAGCTGCTACTCGTCGTCGTCGCACCATATAGCCCTGTCAATTTATTGCGGGGTGGAATGACGACGGGCGCGAATTTATTCGCCATCTAATTCTTCTTCAATCAACCACGCTGGGTTTATAGGAATCCCCCCACTGAATTGGCGGGGATTCTCAACTGCGAAGGATTTTTGTTCTAGTTAGAGAGACTATTTTGAGGATTTCTCAGCCTCTCACCCTAGGGGGGATTTATTGATATCCACCTAATTATCAAGGAACGGTGCTAGGAGCGATGCAAAGAGAAGTACCTGTATTAACCAGTATTACCCAGACAGAGTTTTATCAAGATTATTTCCTCAAAAATACTCCGTGCCTGATTCGAGGTGCTGCTAAAGATTGGCCAGCTGTTAAAAAATGGCATTCTGATGAATATTTAGGGAAACTTGCTGGCAATAGAAAAATTTTTAAAACCACATCTATTCGCCATGATTTTGGTTTTAACCACCAATCTCCCATGGAATATATGAAATTTGGTGAGTTTTTAACTCACTATCAAGATAATCCTCAATATTACATTAATGATTCCGATATACCCAGTATTTTAGTTCAAGACATGGGCAACCATGAAATATTGGAGGGATTCAATCGGTTAGAGCACTATCATAAGCGAACCGGATTCTTTCTCGGTGCAGGAGAACAATATGCGCCACTACATTATGACGATGAGGAAAATATCTATGTTTTGATTGATGGCGAGAAAGAGTTTCCTCTCTTTGATATCGCAGATTTTCGCAAAATGTATGCTTACGATCATCCAGATAGTCCAGACTTTTCCCCAGTAGATGTGAATAATGTGGATTATCAAACCTTTCCCCTCTTTAAAGAAGTCACCAGATATAATGCTCATCTTTATCCAGGGGATATGTTATATGTTCCCGGATACTGGTGGCATAGCGTCCGTTCCCAAGGCAGGAACATGGCATTGTCTTATGTAAGAACCGATCGGATTTCGCAATTAATGGCCTATATAAAGTTAGTCAAAAACGATGCTTTACCTATCTCTGAATCAGACAAACAGACTATGCTGACTATGTTAGAAGATCGAGAAGAAACGGCGATTCAGACTCAGCAAGAGCTGCAAATTGAAGGTTGTTTAATGGAGTGGAATATTTTCTATTTATATTTAAAACTTAGTCTTTTGTATGAATATTTAAAAAATAAACAACAGGATATTATTCCTGTTGAGAATGCGTTTAAACGTGTTAAGCCTATGGTTAAAAGTGAACTTCATTCAGGTAAATATAGTTATCCAATTTTATATTTGATGCAAAACTTTTATCGAATGAACGCTGGTATTTTTGAAGTATAAATTAACCGAATAAATAAATGATATACCTAATTTATTATAATAACTTATACTTATTATGTTAAATTTAAGCATCGAACAGCGATCAAACCATCATCCAATAAACCTCAAAAACCAAATTCCTGTAGCGGAAGTAAAAACGATTGATAAGGAAACTTTTGCCAATGAGTATGTTGCCAACCACCGCCCCGTTATTATTCGCCAAGGTATTCAGCATTGGCAAGCCATGCAGTGGGAAGATGATTATTTAAAACAAGTCGTCGGAGAACAACCAGTCAAGGTTGATATCTTTTCCTATTCTCAGGAAGGAAAGGTAAATCTTAAAGATAGTCTTAAGGAAAAGATGAGTGTCACCGACTTCATCGAACGCTATCAAAGTATTGATAAGAATTACTATATTTCAGACCAGAACCTATTTCCTGTTTTACATCAAGATTTGGGAACCCACCCTGTTTTGGAGACCTTCCCTATTTCCAGGAGAAGGACGTTGTTCTGGGGCAACGGCGGTCAAAAATCCTATTTGCACTATGATGACAATGAAAATATCATGTGCCAATGTGATGGGGAAAAAGAATTCCTGCTCTTTGATATAACCGATTTCAAGTACCTGTATCCGGCAACTCCTGAACTGTTTATTTCTGCTATCGATCTCGATCGCCTGGATTCTGGGCAATTCCCTCTCCTAAACCATGCCACTCCTTACGTAGCTCGCATTAAAAAAGGCGATATTTTGTATGTTCCTTGTTACTGGTGGCATCGCGTCACTTCCTTTGGCAGGAATATTGCAGTCTCTTACATCATCAACGAGACAATGGCTCAACGGCTCAATGTTGTAGAGAAATTAGTAGACTGTGATACCCTTCCGGTGGATGAATCGGTCAAGAACGACTTACTTGCCATCATTAGATCTGAGCAAAAAGCTTCTAAACGTAACGCTCAACTGAAAAAATATCACCTAAAATATGTTAAAGAGCAGGGAACTTCTTACTATTTTCATCAAATTTTTCGCCGTTTAATTGAAGAAAGCCTTTTTGATATTCTCTACGGTCATAGTACCTACTGAGGTTTGGTAAACTTATGGACAAGCGATCGCTATGAATATATTATCCAGCTACAAAATAAAAAATAAAAGAGCGAGGGTTCCCAAAGTCGAACAAATATCCAAAGAGGAGTTCTACGGAAACTATGTGCAAAAGAATACTCCATTAGTTATTTGCGGAGCAGTAAAACACTGGGATGCCATTCACCTGTGGACGAATGAGTATTTGGAGCAGGTTGTGGGGTTTAATACAGTAGATGTCGAAACATCCAGAGATCAATTTGAGGGGAGAATTTTCGACGATGCTGAGAAAGTTTATATGTCTTTTTCCAGATTTTTAGAGAGATTAACCCTTCCAGAAGGGGAAACCGACTATTTTGTTGGTAGTTGGCTATTCCCAGCTTTGGTCAATAATGTCCCAGATATCGATCTCTTCCATGCCTTTGATGTATTTTACAAACGTCGCATGTTGATGACCCGAGGAGGAAATCGTATTGCCTTTCACCATGACTGGTATGAGAATCTCCTCTGCCAGGTCAGCGGATATAAGAAGTTGACGCTGGTCGATATTGCTGAAACAGCTTATATGTATTCAAAATACGGAGAAGAATATTCCAACTATTCACCTATTGATATCCATCAACCAGATTACCAACAATATCCTCTTTTTGAACAGGCAACTTTGTATGAAACCGAAATCCATCCCGGAGATGTCCTCTACATTCCTTGTAGTTGGTGGCATACAGTGGATAGTTTTCAACGCAATATTGCCCTTTCATGCTCATTTTACGAAGCCAATTCGGAATTACTGTTAGTTCTCTCTAAAATGTTTCAAAAAAATGCATTTGCTTTATCGGCAGATGATACCGAAGCTCTGCAAACTATTTTTGATAGTGAAGAAAATCCTAGCCAAAAACTAAAACGGATAAAGAAATACGCTCAAAACCATAAATTTTCAACTATTATACTAATGTTTAACCAGAGAAACAAGCTTTTGTTTGGAGTGAAATAATAACAAGGATAAATCCCATGTCTAAAGGCGAAAAAATTCTCCAAAACTACTATCCTAACGAAAGGATAGATTACCTAGATGCTAGTGTGACTAGCCGCACAATTATTGATGATTATCTTTATAAAAGAAAACCGGTTATCATTCGAGGTCTAATTGATGACTGGGAAGCAAGCAAGAAGTGGAGTTTTTCCTGGTTTCAGGAAAAGTATGGTAACATTTATACCAATGTTTTTTCTTCTGGCAACGAAGCTAAGTCATCTCAAATGAGATTGAAAAAAATGTTTGCTAAAATGCAACAGGGAGAAATATTATACTCTAGTCTATATACCAAAGAATTATTTCCCATAATCTCCCCAGATTATCCCATTGCAGGGACAATTCTTTCCGAGCCTAAATTTAACTGGTTATTGGATCTTCCCAAAACTATTCATGGGGAAATGAATGTAATTTTTATTGGGAATACTGGCACGGGTATTAAGAATCATCAAGATAGTATGGGGACTCATCTCTGGTCAGCTCAAATTATGGGCACAAAGCGTTGGATTGTGTCTCCTCCAGAAGAATCAGAGTTTATGTATGAGGGTAAAGCTGACTGGTTGAAACGAGAAGAATCGATTGAAAAATACCCGAATTTCAAGGAAGCCAAAGCCCTCGACTTCATTTTAGAAACTGGTGACATCTTAATTCTTCCCGTTGGGTGGTGGCATCAAACTGAAATTTTATCAGATTCTATTTCTATTACCCACGATCTTGTCAATGAGACAAATTATCACCATTATATTTCCGAACTCAATCAATCTCACCATATCGATCCTAAAGTAGAGACATTTTATCGCGCCAGTCAGTCAATACAAGCAAATTGGTCTGCTCAACTTCCCCAAAGAAAAACGACTCCTATTGAGCGGATTTATTACTCCATTTCTTTTGAAGAGTTGTTAGAAAAATACCTCATTCCTCATCAACCAGTTATTCTCCAGAATCAAATCAATCATTGGCAAGCTCTGCACAAGTGGAATTTAGATTATTTTCGAGAGAGGTTTGGCAATGCTTTCATTCAGTATTTCCATGGTCACGATGACAAGTCTAAAAAAATACGATTAAGAAAGTATCTGGAAACCAACTTCGACCAACCCCATTATTCCATGTGGTGTCTGGATGACTTTTATGACATCCTTGCTGAAGATTTTGATACAATTGAACCCTTGAATAACCAGGAAAAAGATTGGATTTTAGAGCTACCTAAACAAGAATTAAATGCCTTGACCTGGATTTTTATGGGAACTAAAGGTTCTGGGATTGCCAATCATTCGGATAGATTAGGACAGCATGTGTATTCTGCTCAAATTTCCGGTCGCAAAAGGTGGATAATTCACCCCCCTGAAGATGAAAAATGGATGTATGACGGTCAAGTTGACTTAACCAATCCCGATCTAGTTAAATATCCGCTTTATATGAACGCATCTGCGCCTTATGATTTTGTTCTCGAACCAGGTGAAGTATTAATTTTACCAAATGGTTGGTGGCATCAAACCTTAACTTTATCAGATTCTATTTCCTTGTCCCATGACTTTATGAATGTTTCCAATATTGATTCTTTCTTAGAAAGAATGGAGGCGAGAAAAGGGGAAAAATACATGAAATCAGAAACGATGAAACCGATTATTTCCCATTGGAAAGAGAAACGAGATATTTTGCGAAAGCAGAAAAGTGACCAGAATCTCATTGTTGAAACAGTTTGACAATTTAACCTAGATTTAACCTATAGTTATGCAACGCACTACCATACATTTAAACAACGGCTTTCTGCGATAATGGCTAAATTGCCTCTAACCCTAGACATCAATCAATTAGATCCTTTAATCAACTGTTATCTAGAAATAGCAGAAATTACCGATCGCATTCGGGGAAAATTTTACAACAGTATCGAAGAATTTATCAATATCTTCTTTGCTTACGATTTTAGAGTTAATGAAACATTCTTTAATCAGCGAATTTATCAACAAGAGGGTCGGGAATTAACTCTGTATCAATATTTCCGATCCAAATCATTTGCAGACTTCCTAGAAATCATGGAGCTAACTCGGAAAAAAACCTTTCCGGATCTGCTTCCTATCCATGACTCCTATATTTGGGAGTTTCCAATTCATTTTTATCTAGTTAACTTTAGCGAAGAAGACTATATTATAGATCTTATCGACCACCCAGAGATTTTAGGGAATGACTTACGACAGTTTATTCCCAATCATCATTACGACATTCAGAGAGATTATGACTCGATCAAAAAGAATCACGATCGAGCTTACTTGAAATGGTTAATTGAAAAGAATCTGGAAAAGGTAAATTTTGACTTTTCTATGGAAGGGGCAGAGTATGCTAAAGAACATCTGCGCAAGTATCTATTGCCTTATTCTGATTTTTACCAAACTTGTCTTGACCGCATTGGAGCCATGGGATTTCGGTTTCGATTAACTGGAATTTCCGAAGTCCATACTCGCAATCCAGTGAAAACAAACAAAGGAAAGTGGATTGATGAAATTCCCACATCCCCAAACTGTTTTAATGTTGCGATCTTAATGCAACGGGATTTCTCCGGACGCGATCCTGGAGGTTATGCCAATTTGCCCCAAATCCGATATCGCAGCAAATTTTATCCTCGAAAACTTGGTTTTTTGTGCCTGATTGTTGATAGTTTAGGATACGATCGACCCAACCACCTTAATTCAAAGTATGACTGTGAAACTGGCGATGTTCTTAGCCATGAATTAGGACATTGTTTTCAACTGTATCACCTTGGTAAACATGGTAAAGATTTTAATAGGCCTTGCCTGGGAGTAACTCCAGATACCATCTGGAATCCGATTAATATCAAAAAAGCCAGTATTTGGCCTTGGCATAAAAATTTTGCTGAAAATCTGCATGCCAAAAATATGTTCATGAATGTAATGAGTATAGATACTGAAATTAATGAAAGCTTATTCTTTACTAAAGCACAAGCTGCCCGTGCTAGAACTGTCGCTATGATGTACTATCGGCATTGGATGCGAAGATTAAAGTCTTGGGAACAGGCTAAGGATTATTTAGCCATTAAATTCCCAAATAATTCCTACTTACTAACGAAAGACTTCGGAGCATATCCAGAAGACAGACTAATACTCAGAAGAGTTACTGAATCGGATCAAATCTAAATTGTTCATGCCAAAGTTTATAATAAACTCCTTGACTTTTCAGGAGTTCTTGATGTTTTCCTTCTTCCACAATTTTGCCCTGATTCAAAACAAATATGCGATCGCAATTTACCACTGTGGATAATCGGTGAGCAATGATTATTGTTGTTCTACCTTCGGCAACTGTTTTAAGTGATTCTTGGATAATATTTTCTGATTCACTATCAAGATGAGATGTGGCTTCATCCAGAATTAAAATTTGAGGATTTTTTAAGATTACTCTAGCAATAGCAAGCCTCTGCTTTTGTCCTCCAGAAAGTTTGATGCCTCTTTCGCCAACTATAGTTTCATATTTTTCTGGTAAAGTTTCAATAAAATGATGAATATGTGACAACTTGCAAGCTTCTATAATTTCTCGATCTGTTGCTTTTAAGTTTCCGTACTTTAAATTTTCTTTGATTGTTGTATTAAACAACAATGTATCTTGAGAACAGACTCCTAAAGCTTGCCTTAATGATTTGATTTTTAGATAGCTAATCTCAATATCATTAATCTTTATCGAACCCTCTTTGGGATTGTAAAATCTAAATAATAAATTAGTTATTGTAGTTTTTCCTGCCCCCGAAGTTCCTACAAAAGCGATGTTTTGACCTGCTTTGATATCAAAAGTTAAATTTTCCAAAATGGGTTGACCTTTTTGGTATTCAAAATTAACTTTTTCAAAGCTCAAATAATTGATTTTTTTGACTGTTAAATCTCCTTCCTTTTCTGTATCCAGTTCTAAATATTCTAGAATCCTTTTGATAGCTGGGATGGTAGCTTGTAACTTTAGATTAACCTTAAAAACAGAAGATAAAGGCTCAACAAGAAGACCCAATAAATAGTCAAAAGCAATTAAACTACCTAAGGTTAGTTGATTATTTATGAGAAGATATCCTCCTAATCCATATAAAACAATCTTTGAAGTTAGAGGTATAAGTTCTGCCAAAGATTCTACTAGTTTGGATATGGTAACAAATTTAATATTATTTCTGATATAATTTTGGGTAACTTTGGTATATTTTTTTAATCGATTTTTTTCTAAACTAAACACTTTTATCAAATAGTGTAGTTCTATATTTTCGTTAAAAAATTTTTGAAACTCAGAAATATATTGTCGATTGATAGCGCTTAATTCTTCTATCTCTTTCTCCTTGATTTTATAGGTAAAATTCAATAAAGATGATAGAGGAATTAATACTAAAGCTAAAAGCCAATTAAACTTAAATAACAATATAGTTATCAAAGTTACAATTAATATATTTTCGATTGTACTCGGTAAAACTTTCAATAAAAATTCTTCTAAATAATTAACATCATTAAGTAATCTTGATACCAGTTCACCATGGGGTGTTTCACTGTAGGTTATAAAATCGATTTTTTGAAGATGAGAATATAATTTTTGTCTTATTATAAAAATTATTTGCGGGCCAAAAGAAGCAGATAAATAATCCTCCAGGATTTCTAGTAAAAACCCAAAAAGCCTTGCTACCCCAAAAGCTAAAACCATTAAAATTAATAAATTAATATCTTTATTGGGGAAAACGTTATCGAAAAGATTCTGAATAATAAGGGGTTCTATGAGGTCAGGAATTATTAATAATAGTACTGTTACTAAAATGACTGCATGCTTGACATATGGGTATTTGATAATTTGAAAAATCTGTAAAACGTATTTCATCCCTTACTCCAGATCATTGTGAAAAATTAAGTAAATGCAGTTTTACTAGTACGAGTAGTAGAAGGCATAGGGTTTCTCCATCTGAGCAGCTAATTGGTCTCCGACTTTGAGAGCAGTATTTTTGGCTTCATATCCATTGTAAATTCAAACCTGAAAATTCAAACAGGACTTACGGTGAGGGGGGCAATACACAGATTCCCACTCCAGGTTTATAATGGAATATTTATAATTAAGAGGAATTCTTGGATGATGCTTCCTCCACAAACTGCTCCTGTGTGTGTTTGAGAGGTCGATCGATGTTCCATTGCTGTTGACCAGAGAGCTGACCTATGCATGTATTTATCCAAACACTAGGTTCACGTGGTGATGTCCAGCCCTATGTGGCATTGGGCAAAGGTTTAAAAGCAGCAGGACATACCGTCACAGTCTGTACCAGTGCCAGTTTTGAATTATTCATCACCGAGCATGGCTTAACTTATGGCTATATGAACGATGAGATGATGAAGCTGATCAATTCAGATCAAGGTCGGGATGCCATGGAAAATACGACCAACCTCTGGGAAACCATCAAACTCACTCGTAAGTTATCCAAACAAGTTGCTCCCATGCAACGGATGATGCTTAATGATAGTTGGAATTCCGCACAAGAAGCCAACCCGGATCTGATCGTCTTCCACCCCAAAGCCTATGGGGGTCCTCATTTTGCCGAAAAATTGGGCATTCCCGTGATCATGGCGGTTCCCTTGCCGATGCTGGTGCCTACGGCTGAATTTCCTCACATGGGCTTCCCGAAATGGCCTTTAGGGGGCTGGTATAACAAACTGACCTATCACTTCGTCAATCGATTAATGGAGTTTTCAGCAGGCAAACCCGTTAAAACGTGGCGAGCTGACCATGATTTGCCACCCCAACCGGGGAGTTTTAATATTCTGCATACCACTACCGGTGAACTGATTCCGGTTTTATATTGTTACAGTAAGTTTGTTATGCCAGAAGCTACGGACTGGCCTGAGAGTGTGGTGGCAACCGGCTACTGGTTTCTAGACCAACAAGATATATGGCAACCACCGGCTGAGTTACAGGATTTCCTTGATGCTGGCAATCCTCCGGTTTATGTCGGTTTTGGCAGTATGGCTGGACGACATCCCCAGCGGCTGACGGAAATTGTGATTGAAGGGTTACAGCAAGCCAATGTGCGGGGTATTATTGCTACCGGTTGGGGTGGTTTGGCTGTGGCTGACTTGCCAGACAGTATTTTCAAAATTGACAGTGCTCCCCACGATTGGCTTTTCCCCCGTATGGCGGCAGTGGTGCATCATGGTGGGGCTGGCACTACCGCTGCTGGCTTACGGGCAGGTCGTCCCACCATCATTTGTCCCTTTTTTGGGGACCAACCCTTTTGGGGCGAGCGTGTTCATGCCCTTGGTGTCGGCAGTAAACCGATTCCCCAGAAGACGTTGACTGCCGAGAAGCTGGCTACTGCTATCCGCGAAGTGACGACAAGCCAGACTATTCGGCAAAATGCTGAAGCCTTGGGCAAACAAATCCGCGATGAAGATGGCATTGCTAATGCGATCGCTATTATTGAATCTCAATGTTCTGGGTTTTAGGGAGTCGGGAGTCGGGAGTCGGGAGTCGGGAGTCGGGAGTCGGGAGTCGGGAGTCGGGAGTCGGGAGTCGGGAGTCGGGAACAGGGAAGAAAGAAGAGGGAATTGTTAATGGGATGGGTGCGTTATGAACATACCTTACTACTAACTTCTTGCTTGAATAACTATGGGATGCGATCGCATCAAGTTGCGGACTGACTGGTTAGCGCTGATGCGATCGCACTTTTTTGAGAATTGTCTTATTCCTCGGTTTATAGCGTTTCTCGCAGTTATGAGGTACAGTCTTCTTTGACTTTGATTCCCTGTCTTGATCCAGCGCATCGCTATTCCCTGTTCCCTGTTCCCTGTTCCCTAAAATCCCGAAATTGTGTACCTCATAGCTATGATAATTGCTATATTTGTGATTGGGGTTATGCGATCGCATATCCAGTATGTTGACGTAAATGGGGAGGATGAAACGCGAGGACAATATGATCCTTTGGCACACCCGCCGCAACTAGTTCATCGGTAATGCCGTCTTCGATGCCATCATAATGAATCCAGAGTTTGCTCTGACGAATTTCAACATGGGTGACAACGCCATGGACTCTTTTTTTGCCGTTCCATCCTTCGTTAAACAGTAGGAAATGAGTACGCTCGGCATCAATAATGACATACTGCTTAATATCACCATAACTGTATGGGATAGCCGCATACTCTTTAAGAATTTTTTCGACGGTATCTTGGTATAATGTTACGGTATCCATTTTGACACTCCCCGCCCGCTTATGGACGGGGATTCTCACTTGGCCTATGGCCACGCTACGGGAACAGCGAGCTGTCTTGCTCACCCAAACCGGAGTCAGGGAGAGTAGAGGACAATTCTCCCTGAGCGTGATTGATCAATGATCCAGGTTCCGGTGTGCCCCACCGTACCTTTTTTTTAGATCTTTTTTTTATATAGATAGATACTTTTTTTATCTAAATTTTTCATAGACGTTTAAGTCGTTAGACTAAATTACGCAATATGTATCTGATACATATTTTTTACGTTGCCTACTTATGGTTAGATAGTATCTATCTATTTGAAAAGTTTATTGTTTACAATTATATATTAGCACACCTAGTACAAACTGTCAAGAAAAAGTTTTAAAAAAAAGCCGTCCTATAAGGACGGGGCTTTAAACCCAATTTTTTTGGTAAAATCTCCTCGGTATTTGGTTCAAAAACAATAATTACCATAATCAAATACCAGGTGTTGTTGAATTAGGGTATGATTTTGGCAAGTAGCGTACGCATAATCACCAGATATTATATATAATAATAGCCCGTTCTAGCCTAATCAGGTACACAATATTTTTCCCCTATTCCCTGAGCCGCTGTTCCCGACTCCCTACTCCCTACTCTCTACTCCCTACTCCCTCAATTAAAAACGGTTATACTAATGCAATTAGAAGATTACTTTGATTTTTTAGCACCCGATGATATTCGCATTAAAGGAACACGAATTGGGATAGAACATATTCTCTATCAATATATCCATCGCGCCCAGACACCAGAAGCGATTGCCGAAGGATATAGGACGGTAACACTAGAACAGGTTTATGCCACAATTTTATACTATTTACACAACCAAGTTTCCGTAAGCGCTTATATTGCTGACTGGTTGGCGTGGAGTCATCAAATGCGCGAGCAACAGCGTAAAAATCCTCCTCCTTTTATTGAAAAACTCCGAAAGTTTAAAGCTGAAAAAGATGCTGCATATCAAAACCAGACTAAAACAATAGAGGCTAGTTAGATGGTAAGCTATCAGCTATCAGCGTGTCGCGTATCAGCTTTTGAATAAAAGATGTAAGCATTCGTTTAATCTGAGTTAAGTCACAGCGTCGAAGCCTGTGCCACAAAGCTGTTCGCTACCCGAATGGCCACGCTACGCGAATGGCCAAGGGCTTTTTCCCAGACTTTAAATTATCATTAATCCTAAAGAGGTTTATTTTAAGCTGACCGCTGACAGCTGACGGCTGAATGCTTACCTTAGATGAATATCAAGACCAAATTAGTTTTATGCCTCTACTTTAAAAGTTGATCACATGAGTGTTATCAAACTTCCCTCTTCTGAATTAACTCCTCCCGACTCCCGACTCCCGACTCCCGACTCCCGACTCCCGACTCCCGACTCCCTACTCCCTAACAATTACCTTACCTATGACACAAGAACTTATAGACCTCAAAACTAGCATCTTAGAAGGACGATACGCAGATGCTTTAGCAATTGTCGATGAATTAGAAGGGATGAGTGAACAGGCAATTTTGCGTAATATTGATTCGTTCCTAGTCAGGCTATTTATCCACTTAATTAAAAATCAAGTAGAGCAGGGTTTAACCAATTCTTGGGCAGCGTCAATTGCCAGTTCAATTCTGGAAATTAAAAAGCTTAATCTTAAAGATAATAAAACCTCCTATTATATTAAACCTGATCAATGGCAGCCAAGATTAGAGGAAGCACTAGAAGCAGCGATCGCTCCTGCTAGTCTGGAAGTTTTCAATGGAGAATTAAGGCGGTCTCAACTTTCCCAGAGATTGGATAAACCACAGCTGATTTTGACGGCAAATAGTTTACTTAGTCTGACTTACCGCTATTCAGCTAAAGAACTGCCAGCAGTTTTAGATGATTATTTAACTGAATTACCAGGTGGTGAAGAGTGGGGGAGATAATTGATCATCGGCAATAAGCGCATTTGTACTTGAGTAGATGTAGGGTGGGCAGTGCTTACCTTGATCATTGTCAGGTTTTCAATTAGTCTAATGCACGGCGTTGCTGAATAATGGAATGATTTTAATAGCTTTATAGAGTGGGCATCTTGCCCGTTTCTAATCCTTTCGAGCGGGCAGGATGCCCACTCTACTCCTATTCATTGAAGGATTCAGCAACGCCAATTAAATAGTTTCTATTCTTCTGGAATAACCGACAAATCCCGTAACTCAGGATTGAGATAACCAGTGTAATAAGAACTCTTCAAATGAGTTTTAAATTGCAGGAGATCTATCTGGTTGACGTCTAGTGAAACTCCCTTAAAAGTAATAATTGCTTCTATTGGTATATCCTTAATTAAGCTATTGTTTACATAACCATAACGCTTATGACTGCTGTATGTACCAAATGTAACTTTTGTAGCTACATATTCTTTACCTTGATCCAATAGTCTACTTCTTCCCTTATAGCCGTTGGAATACAACTCTAATTTAACATTTTCTTTAGTACTTGTGATTAAGATAGCGCAACTGATAGATTGAGTACTTGAATTTACATTGGAGGATTTTTGGCAACTTTTTAATTCATAGAGAATACCTTCCAGCTCAACTGATTGGGATGAAACTGGAGTCGGTTTAGATTCATTAATTATTGTAGTTCTCGTACCTTGCGATATTGAATCAGGCTCAGTACCGGTTTTAAGCTGTTTATTTTCAGTCTTGAGGTCTTCGATTCTTTCTTTTAGTTTATCCTTCTCTGTTTCCAAATCTTTGAGTTTATCTTGGAGGTCTTTGACTTGTAGTTTCAGCTCCCTTGAGTCTACAGAATCATCATTAGTCAAGCCTAATAATTGCGGAAACTTAGCCACCATAACTTCTCGGAGTTTATACCCTCCAAAGGCAGATAATGGTGCTGTCAAAATGATTAGGATTAAGGCAAACTTAAAATAGTTTGTCCATTGCCGCATTTTCAATTCTCTATTCATTTGTTTACAAACCTCATCAATATCATTTTCAAGAAGTAGATCGGATAGTCCTAATTCCCTTAAACTATCCTTAACCGTTTCAATGGTGATTCTGCCTTCCAGCTCATTTTTCCGTTTGGAAAGCCGTTCTACTAATCCTTGGAATTGTTCTTCGGTTAAGCTATTTTTTATCATCTGCTTTCTTGACCTTAACTTGAGTTTATTTATAGCTACCTTAAACTATTTTTTTTGTGTGTTATGAGAAATCAATAATGGGGTTTATCAGCTATTTAGTAATGGTAGATTTTAAGTGCTCAACTCAGCGCTGGTTTATTTAATATTAGGGCTTGAGATTGGTAGATATAATATCAATCAATTGATTATTGATATCTGATTTATTTTCCAAAACTATTATTACACAAAATTTTCACAAAATTAGTTAAATTTATCAAACCTTTAAATCTATGAAGTTTTTATCAAAAATACTTTGGTTAGAGATAATTCAGAACAGCTGATGAGTAAAGGATTTAAGGGAATTTCGTCTTAGGAAGCAGGAAGTAGTAAGTAGGGCATGAAGGTCTATGAAGTGGTCTGAAGTACTACCGAAGCGACATGAAGTAAATTAAGACTAATATAGTAGTTATATTTGAAATGTGAACAAATAATCCAAAGGTTTAGTAAACCTAAAACTCCCAATAGTTAAGAGCAGTAATGAATACAGAGTTTTTTAGTTTATAAAAAATCACAATCTACTTTTACAACTCATTTATAAAATTAAAAATCAGTCTAAATACTCATTGCCAAATCAAAATAAATTTGATCAAACTATCAATACGAATAGGGAGAGGTGAGACGTTGGCTGTAGGGTACCCATAATCACCACCAAGCCCAAATCCTAAAACCAGATAACCAAGCAGTAAAGTAAGAAAACGCGATGTTCCTTTGGAACCGCTTCGCGTACGCGCTGTTGCTGAATTAAGCGATTAACCAACAATAGAATTAGCTTGTGCCAAGGGAGTCAGTACTTAATTCCCTAACTCCCATAAACTTTTGGTCACAAAACACAATCATAGAGTTAATGTCAGCTGTTAGCGTAGCGTGGACTACGGCCAACGGCTGACAGCTGACGGCTGAATGCTGAATGCTTACCTTAAAGTAAATTAGACATAGCACTGGTTTCCCTAAGCAAAGAGCCTTATGACTGCTAAAACTATCTCGCGCTACGTTACTCGTAATCCGGAAATTTTGAACGGAGAACCAATCATCATCGGCACTCGGACATCTGTCCGTGCTATTGTTGGTTTATGGCGCTTGGGTATTATGCCAGAAGAAATTCTAAACCATCTAACTCATTTGACTCTCGCACAAGTATTTGATGCCTTAAGTTTCTATCTTGACAATCAGGGGGAGATTAATGAGTACATTGAGCAGAACCAAGTCCCTGATCAATTGGTGCATCCATCTGTAAAGTCTATTTTAGGTTGATTGTGAGCATTATTGTAGCGATTTATACTGATGAAGATGTATCAGGATTGGTTGCTACATTGTTAAAGTCTCGGGGATTAGATGTAACAACTGTTCCTGAACAAGGAACTATTGGCAAAACTGATAGAGAGCAATTGGAATTCGCAACTTCTATAGGCAGATCTCGACCCATAACCGTATTGATTTTGAACGGTTAAACCTTGAGTATATAAAAGAGGAGAAACAACATTCAGGAATTATTGTTGTGCCTCAGAAAAATGCCTATGAAGTAGCGAGACGGGTTGGCATTTTGGTGAGTATGCTGGCAATTGAGGAAATCAGAAATGAGTTGTTGTATGCGTAAATCCTCGGCGTTGCTGAATTAGGGTATGATTTTCGCAAGTAGCGATTGGCCCTAGGCCACGCTACGCGAACGCATCATCACCACCCAGCCCAAATGGGAAAACCAGATAACCAAGCAGTGAAGTAAGAAAACGCGATGTTCCGAACGAACCGCTTCGCGTACGCGCTGTTGCTGAATCAAGCTATGAACGAACAATAGAATTGGCGTTGGTTAATAATGGAATGATTTTAAGAGTTTTTAGGTGCGCGCCTCCAAGGCCGTGAGGGATTGCTCACGGCCTTGGGTCGCACCTGTGGAATAGGCATCTTGCCGTGGAATGGGCATCAGGCGTGGAACTGGCATCTTGCGTAGAACTGGCATCTTGCGTAGAACTGGCATCTTGCCAGTTTCATGCTTATTTCCGGGCGGGCAGGATGCCCACTCTACTCCTATTCATTCCAAAATTCAGCAACGCCATAGAATTAGCTTGTGCCAAGGGAGCCAGTAGTGAATTCTCTAATTCCCATGACCGCTGACCGCTGACCGCTGACCGCTGACCGCTGACCGCTGAATACTTAAGCTCTACAACAAACCAATGATGCTAATAGTGAATGTGCTCTTATCAAAATAGTCGCTATTGCCAGGTGCCAGGGCAAAGTCAACTACCGAGCCTTTTTGCACTGTGCTGGATACAGTGAAATAAACCCCAACACCATCCTTGCCATCGATTGCGTCAGACCAGATTTTAGTACCATCAACAAAGATATAGGCAATCACACCATCGCTGGCAGTACGACGGTCTTTCTTGGCGAGGTGACCCTTGAACGTAACTTCCCCCTCAATGTCACTAACCCAGCGACGAACTCCCCACTGCTCAACCCTTTGCCGTCTACCGCTGGTTTTCGGACCGTTGGGATGAGCAATAGTGTTAGATAGCTCAGTCCAGTATTTTCCTTGCTTCACCTGCCAGGACCCCTTAGTGTATTGCTCCATTTCATGGAAATCAGCACTGGTCAGGGAACCATCGTAGTAACCGTAGAACCAATTATGCTCTCCTTGAGTATCAGAAAAATCCTCCACTGAATTGGCAATTTCAGTACGCACCGGAACATGGTTAACCTGAATTTCAAAGGCATTGCTGACGGTTTTGCATAGCTCGTCAGAGGCTGTTAGAGTAATTGTGGTTGTGCCAATGTCATCGCTAGTGGGAGTACCACTAAAAGTAGTGCCATCGAAATTCAACCAGCTCGGTATGGTTGAACTCAAGCTCAAACTGTCTCCATCGCGATCGCTAAATGTTGCTTCCCCAATTGTCAGGGTAAAAGGCTCATTCTCGTTAATGGTTTGAGCGCCAATGGGATTAGCCACCGCAGGGGCAGAATTATTTGGGGGTTCATAGACGTAGAGAGATTCACACTTTTCCCAGCGAACTTCGTCGAGACTGGAACGGTCTTTGTTGGTATTTGTCAACCAATCGCCATTAATCTTTAAATAATCCAAATCTGTCAGGACTTGCATTATCTCTAAATTCGTGGCTGCTTCATTGCTGTCAGTTTTTATCCATCCACCCTCTGCATTAAGGGGTATGGTGTAGGGAGTCCATTGGTCTATAGTGGGCGTCGATACATGGTTCTGTAGTTCCAAACCACCACCACTTATGGTTAAACCATTTATTAAACTATTGTTTAAACTCTTGATATCCTCGGTAATCTGATCGCTATTTTCCAAATTAACCTGAACAGCAAACCTGAGGTTTCCATTGAAAAAACTGGATTTGTCACCAACAAACTTCTCGGGGGCAAGGTAATCGTAGGATCCATCACCGACTTGATCATCATTATGAATGTAGCCACCAGTGATGAATCCACAGATTCTAGACTGTTCGGGGTCAACTTCTTGATCATTAACGTCAACAACTATCCAACCCTCTGTGCCAGTATCAAAGTGACTGACTGGCTCGATTATACTTTCAATCGCCTGAGCTGGCTGTGGAATGATGAGCATGGCACAAGACAATAGTGCCGCCCACAGAAAAATACGGATTTTTTTCATCGAAAATTTTGCAGCAGAATACACCACTTACACCCTGAGGGTGAGAGTTAGGACGGAGCTTTCAAGGTGTGAACCCCCTCTTAGCCCACTCAGCCCCTTTCCGCTGCACCTCCAACTAATGGTTTACAAATTAATCCGGTACTACAGTTAAGTAGCCCTGTTGTTTTTTGCTGTAAGTAACTCCATGGTTCCCTTTGCGGAAACCGTAGCTAAAGTATGGTGAAAGGCTATGCAGATATTAAATTTTGCCCAAGGTCTAATTTTATAGGAATTTAGTCTTTTTAGATATTTTTTTTGATTTACAAGCTCGTATATCTTGATAGATAAGGGTTTCAGGAATTATTAATTACCTTTACTGCTCCCCTTATTAAGAATCTATCTTGTTTATTACCATAAGATGCGCATCTGATCAAATCCTGTTATTTTTGACTTTTGAGTTTCTATAGGACTTACGAAGTTTAGTTGGTTTTGCCCCCCTAACCGGGAATGATGTCAAAGTCCCCTGCCCCCCTAACCGGGAATGATGTCAAAGTCCCCTGCCCCCCTAACCCCTGCCACTTTGGAAATGGTGGTTCAGGATGTAACTGGGTGGAAAGCCAGGGTAGTAGAATATTTTGACTATATCGCCACAACCCAGCATCTGGATCACATCCGCCCAGGGAAAGGAGGGACCTTTGACCTGCGTCGAACCGATGCCCTAGAGCGCCTAGACAGTCCTTTCAACACTGCTGCCCACACTATCGATATCCGTCCCTTTGAATCCAATCGTGGTAGATATAACATCCCCAGTGTAGGAGTGTTTTTGTGGCGTCTGGAAAGCTACCCGGTCAGGAATAGTAATGCTTATGCCATTACCGAACAACGGAATGTTGCCTATTCCTTTGCCCTCGGTCAGGATCCAGAACGCTTCCAAAATACCATTGTGCCGGTGCCATCGGCCTCAAACCAGCGCAAGTATAGCTTTCAAGTAACTCCCTTACCGAACAAAGGTCGCTATACCTTCCATCCTTTGGGTTATGACATGCCCTTGTTTAACCGTCCTCAAACTAAAACCGAGTTTAGCGAGGTGGCCGCAGCAATTAATGTACCCCAAGCGATCGCAGCCCAAGCCTTTCAGGAAGAGTTACCTGAAATGTCGGAATTCATCTCGCCGCTAACCTGGCGGTATAGCGGCGAGATGAATTCCGACTAACAAAAAAAGAATGCAGGATTTATGATTATCTGACTTTGGTTGTGGTAAAATAGTGAGCTAATAGTTATAGAAGCCAAGCTAATCAACGGATCTAAAGCACAATATAACGCTTTAGATGAATCCATAAGAACAGCTCAATTTGTCAGAAACAAGGCAGTTAAATTATGGCGGGATGAGCCAGATGTGAATAAGGCTCGTCTATCTCTGCTATGCAAAGAACTCGCACATGATACAGAGTATCCTTGGGTGAGAAAGTTAAACTCCATGGCGCGTCAGGCATCAGCAGAGAGGGCTTGGAATTCTCTCTCTAGTTTCTATCGTCGTTGTCAGGAGAGCGCCAAGAAAAAGCGATGCAGCGCGGTCTTGGGGAGGCAGCGCGGTCTTGGGGAGGCAGCGCGGTCTTGGGGGTCTCCCCCATGAGCGACTGCCGTGGTTTCCCCCATGAGCGACTGCCGTGGTTTCCCCCATGAGCGACTGCATCAAGACAAGGTTATCCTCAGTTCAAAAAGCCTTCTCGTTTCGGCAAAGCCGACGCTGCGCGAACGGTTGAGTATAAAACATCAGGGTGTCAACTTTCACAGGACTGTTTAACCATTAATTTCACCGATGGATTTAAAGCGGGTCGGTTCTCTATATTTTGTAATTATGAGACAAGAGAAGATTTATTCAGGCTTAAGATAAATCGGGTACGGGTGGTTAGACGGGCTGATGGTTATTATGCTCAATTCTGTTTTGATGCTAACCGCTTTGAAGCCGGAAATTATACCGGGGATGTAATCGGCATTGATTTAGGTCTGAAGTATTTCTATAAAGACCAAAACGACAAGGCCGCCATCTATCCCAAGTATTTAAGACGAGCTGAAAAGCGAATTAAGAAACTACAACGGCGATTGTCTAGAAAGTTTGTGAAAGAGGCTAAGCCTCAATCAAACAACTATCACAAAGCCAGAATTCGACTGGGTAAAGCTCATTTGTTGGCGCTAGCCTGCCGACGCTAGGAGGCAAGGTTCAAAGACAGCGTAAAGATTGGGCAGTAAAATTAGCCCGATGCGTAGTTCACTTCTTAGATGTGATTGTCTATGAAGACCTGAAGATACAAAATCTGGTCAAGAACCATCATTTGGCTAAGTCGATTTCTGATGCAAGCTGGTATCAATTCACTCAATGGTTAGACTATTTTGGGAAAGTTTGGGCCAAGACAGTGATAGCTGTTGCACCTCATTATACCTCCCAAGATTGCTCAAATTGTAGTTATCGAGTGAAGAAATCTCTCAGTACTAGAACTCATCAATGCCCTCAATGCAAGACAGAAATCTGTCGAGATCCGAATGCAGCATTGAACATTTTAAAGAAGGGCATGAACATTCTAGGTATTGAGTTGAACAGCGGTGCGACCCCGGTCGGGTCTCCCGACAAGCGTGAACGCGCACCAAGAGAGTACCCAAGGGCATTGGGAAACGGACGTTTATTCGGGAACGCTTGAGGAGAGTTCAACCGCTGTTAATGAGGGGAAACCTGATTTAATAAGTTGTCTCGATCAATCAAGAATCACTTTGTGAGAATCCCCCGCCATAATCTCTGATTTGGCAGCGGGAGTATGTCAAAAATACAGATGTCACCAACAACCTGAAGTTGCAATTATGGGGCGGATTTGGTCTAGGTATCAACGATAGCACCTTGTTCTACGCTGCTAATGGCTTCCACTCCTGGCGAGACGCAAATGGTACCAATCCCAGAATGGTATTAACCACAGCAGCCAATGGTGGGCTGAGTGTGCTCGGGACAGGTAACTCTTCCTTTGCCGGTAACCTAACCATTGCTGGGATTACCCAGAGCCAAGTGTTTGATGTGGGTGGATTTAGTCGCACTCAGCATATAAATAAAGATGGTGCCTTCTATCGTTACAATGGACAGGTTTATATAGCGGTTGACGATAATCTCTACATCCGTGATATAGCGCAATCTGACAATATCAAGATGCACTTCAATACCAATAATGGCAGACTTGGTATTAACAAGACCAATCCAGGGGCAAATCTAGATGTCAATGGTAATCTGAAGCTGCAATTGGGTGTAGCAGTCAATGAGTTTTCCAATGATGGCAGTCTTGGTGGTAACAATGATTTAGCCGTACCGACGGAAAAGGCGGTAAAAACCTATGTTGATAACAAAATTAGTCAGGGTGCTGTTGCAGACGGAGGCACAGCAACACGATATCAATTTTATGCAGACACAAAATTTGATGGTCAAAATATTAAAAGTTCAGGAACACATGTCATAAGATTTGTTGAAAGGAATGACCCTTACCAGGTTTTTGATGATAAAAGTAATGCGTTGATCGCCCCAACATCATGCTATTACTTTTTTGCTGCCACATTACAATTTTCTGGAGGTAATGGTAACAGCGATGGTGTGATTGTGGGCATTTATAAGAATGGTGATAGTAATGACAATAACACAACGATTATTGTAATCGAACCTGGTCTGATTAAAAATCTCACAGCACAATCGATAACAGCAATGATGAAATTAGATCCTAAAGACCGTGTCGATGTCAGATTAGAAGGTGTAGACAAAAGTACCTTTAGTGTGTCTTATAGTTCTTTTATGGGATTCCTGATTGGTCAATAGTAGAATTAAGAATTGAGAATGTAGAATTAAGAATTGAGAATGTAGAATTAAGAATTAAGAATTAAGAATTAAGAATTAAGAATTAAGAATTAAGAATTAAGAATTAAGAATTAAGAATTAAGAATTAAGAATTAAGAATTATACATTTTGCCTTCTACCTTCTACCTTCTACCTTCTACCTTCTACCTTCTACCTTCTACATTCTACCTTCTACATTCTACCTTCTACATTCTACCTTCTACCTTCTACCTTCTACCTTCTACCTTCTACATTCTACCTTCTACATTCTACCTTCTACCTTCTACCTTCTACCTTCTACCTTCTACCTTCTACCTTCTTAATTCTACATTCTACCTTCTTAATTCTACATTCTACCTTCTACATTCTTAATTCTACATTCTAACCGATAAGGGCATCAATAATCGCAACAATGTCATCCAACTCTTGCCATCGAATCAGGTCAATTACTGCTCCGAGAAAGCCACGGGGATTGGCAATGGTATTTCCGATAATAGCTACTTTTCTATCAATGATTGCGATCGCGCCTTGACGTTGTTCAGGAGTTTGATAGGCCAGGATTTGGGCATACTCCCAAGCTTCCTGGCGACCTTTGATAATACTGAAATTGCCTATTTCTTCATCAGTTCTGCCCCCCACTAGATCCAACAGCCCCATAAAAGGGGAAAACTGGTTAATCACTGGTTGTACTAATTCCAGGCATTCAGCCAGGATGTCATTAATTTGATTAAAGTCCCTTTCTAGGCTAGACAATTGGTACCCTGGTGCAGTCTCAGCTGCGGAAATGCCTAGATCTAGGTTAATGTGGGCGTTAATTCCCAGTAGCAAATGCTGTAGAAAAATCAGGCTAGAATCATTAGTTGCTTCAAACGCTATCTGCCAGGACTTTGGTGGTTGTGCCCTTTGGCGATAAGCGTCTAGTGCAGCAAGATAGCGATTACCAAAATTAGTAGTCAATTCACTCATTCTGGGATTATCGTCGAAGCGGTTTTCAGCAATCGATTGTTTGATTTTTAGTGTTACCTGTCGATAGAGTGCTGGAAAAAAACCGATCCGACTACGCTGGGATTTAGCAGCATCAATTATAGTGTCTAAACTTTCGATCAGCTGATCAATGTCGTTGGCTAACATGTTGAATTATCAGAAGTGTTGAATAGGGAGTCGGGCGTTGGGAGTCGGGAGGTGTGGGGCGGGGGCGCGGGGAGATGGGGAGATGGGGAGATGGGGAGATGGGCAGACCTCCACTCGCTATGGCATCAAGACATTGACTGTACCTCATAAGTATGATCAACCCTATAGACCTTGTTGGGTAGATAATGCGATTGACCTATGGTCACGCTACGCGATTGACCTATGGTCACGCTACGCGAACGCACTTAATTCACCTTAATCCAAATCTCTTCTATCTGGCCAGATAGGGTGACTAATTCTAATCCTGTAGTTGTGAACTAGACTCGGAATAAAAACTCTACGGGTTCTTTCAATGATAATGCGTTCGCGAAGCGGTTCCTTTCGGGCAAAGCCCGACGCTGCGCGAACGGAACATCGCACTTAATTCACCTTAATCCAAATCTCTTCTATCTGGCCAGATAGGGTGACTAATTCTAATCCTGTAGTTGTGAACTAGACCCGGAATAAAAACTCTACCGGTTGCTCGCTACTCCAGAATTAGTGGGGGTGAGAATTCCTCACTAATTGTAGTCTTATTTCGGTTTATTAAAAAATAATAACTTTTATAAAATTTTCAATATTTAGGAAATATTTGACTTAATTTAAATGTAGATTTTAGAGTGATTCTTCTATCTTTTATTCGAGTGTTCTCATACTTGATACGCTGTCAGCCCTAGAAAGGTGCAGCGGTGCCATATATGTGTAGACCAATATCAAATTAACCGCATCAAAAACTGCAACATAACCTAATTGTAGATAAAATTGTAGATAAATACTGTGTGGACTCAAAATAGGATCCGTTGGTGTTGGCATCTGGGGTTGGTGAGTGCGTTCTGCACGTTGTTTAGCAGTGGAGCGATCGCGCTTTTTCAAAACTCTGCTTTGGCTCAAAGTAACATTGTACCGGATGACACTCTCGGCACTGCTGAACGCTCTGGGGTGGTACCTCTAGACTTCTTTGGCTTACCCCTTGATATCATTGATGGCGGGGCGATTCGTGGAGCTAACCTGTTTCATAAACTCAAAACTGTACATCAGACCCAGCAATTGCCCTAGCAGTGTATGGTCATTTCGGTCGCCAAGGTCTAGAACAATTAGGTGGTGTGAGATGGGCAATTACAACGGCTGTTCGCCCTGGGTGACCCCCTTGGTTGCTGGCAGTTATTCTGGCTCAACCCAGGAACAAAGCTAGCTGTTAGCACTAGTATCCTACCCCTCCTGGATTTGCTCCCCAATAAACCTTTCAACCTTGACTTTCTCGCCCAATTTCTGATGTTCCCGTCTCCGGCTGTAGAGCTACCAACTGAGGAAACAGCATTCACGGAGATAAGCGCGTGTACTTCCTGGCACAATACTGGCCTTACGTCTGCTCACGGCAACTATGGTAATGATAGTGTTGCTCCCTTTTAATTTCGACCTTAACCGATAATCACGGCTAAGTTATGCCACTGAGGGGGTGAAAATTAGCCTGTAAGCTCTGTGTGGCAATGGTTTCAGTTGGGTTACCTTTGATAAGATGTCCCCAGCGTACCCCATAGCAATTGAACTTGACCAACGAAAAAATTAGGTTTCTAGACTTGGCCATCGCAAATAGGGGCGTTAATCAACCTGTCAATCGACCCAATCTTTTTTGGGATAGCATGGCTGAAAAGCTTACCCCAAGCCATTTTTAGCCTGGTTGTCACCCCTGAAGGTTATGCCATCATAGCGATGCAGTCGGCCAAAGGGGGTTCCCCCCACTCGCTATTGCATCAAGACAATGACCAGCTGCTGAAAAGGTACCCTCAAGGGTACTGCCAAGCCGGGTTAGATCATTCTATAAATAAATGTATTAATTGAAATTCATTACAGTAAAAGGTAAAACCCATGCCTTACAAATACTAGAATCCCTGTGTCTTCCAAGTTCCGATCAAATTGGGAGTAGATTAAAGGCCCAGCCAGCCCAGAACAGATGAACTATGTACTATCAGAGCAAGCTAAAACCCATGAGGGGGCTATAGCTTTACTACAAATGCTCTGCATAAGTGACATGCTCCCGGTAAAAACTCTCGCCCAGACCTCTGCAAGGCCACCAAGATTAAAGGCTTTCCCTCTTGGGTGATTAACGGTCAGTTGTATTTAGGGAAACAATCATTACAGACGTTAGCCGATTTATCTGGTTACAAAGGTTCCCAGGACTTTTAGAATTATGCTAGTCAAGCAGTGCCAGAACAGGAGTAAATCATGGCTTTTCAGGCAAACCAGCCATTGGCAGATTTCAATTTTGGTAAAAATAGGTTGGCTAAATGGCTGCTAAGACTACTCCTTTTGTGTCTCGTATTTGGAGGAGGCTATGCAGCTTATCGCCAGCGGGTTACCCTGCCAAATCAACAAGCAAAAAGCCAAAGGCAAACTGTATCTGTAGAAAAACTGAACCTAGCGGTCACAGTTTCTGCTAATGGGGTCATTGAGCCCGAACGTGCGATTAATCTTAGCCCCAAAACTACAGGATTGCTGAAAACTCTGTTAGTCAAGGAAGGCGATCGCGTACAAAAAGGGCAAATTCTTGCCCATATGGATGACTCCAATCTCACCGGGCAATTAACTCAGGCAGAAGGACAACTAGCTGAGGCACAAGCAAATCTGCAAAAGTTGCTGGCTGGCAATCGTCCAGAAGATATTGCCCAAGCTCGGGCACAACTGGCTGAGGCACAAGCAAATTTGCAAAAGTTGCTGGCTGGCAATCGTCCAGAAGATATTGCTCAGGGCTTGGCACGATTAGAAAAAACACTTGCCAATCTGCAACAAGCTGAAGATGACCTCCAGCGCAAGAAGGAATTAGCAACGGCTGGTGCTATTTCTGTGGAAGATTTTAATCAAGTCCGGACGGCCCGTGATACAGCCGAAGCAGGGGTAAAAGAAGCCAAGCAAGCTTTGCTACTCCTAAAAGCAGGGGCACGCCCAGAAGACATTGCTCAAGCCCGTGCTAGAGTGATGCACAGACAAGAAAGTTTGAAACTAGCCCAAGCAGGGGCACGCCCAGAAGACATTGCCCAAGCCCGGGCTAGAGTGATGCAAGCCGAGGGGGCTGTGCAAAATGCCAAGGCGCAGATGGCAGATACCGTAATTCGCGCTCCTTTCACTGGCATTGTTGCTAGGAAGTATGCCGATCCAGGTGCCTTTGTCAGCCCGACTACCGCAGGTAGTTCTGTCTTATCCGCTACCTCTTCTTCAATTTTGTCCCTAGCTTCTAGTAACCAGGTAGTAACGGCATACGTAGCAGAAAGTAATATTTCCAAAATCCGCTTGGGACAAGACGTCACCATTACTGTTGATGCTTTCTCAGGAAAAACGTTTACCGGACGGGTGGCACAAATTGCTGCCCAGGCAGTTGTAGAACAGAATGTTACCAGCTTTGAGGTCAAGGTGGCCATTGTCTCGGATTCACAACAACTTCTGCGTTCTGGGATGAATGTCCATCTGGAGTTCAAAGTAGGCACACTCTTAAATGCTTTGGTGGTACCGACAGTGGCAATTGTCCGCCAGGAGAATGCTACAGGTGTGTTTGTAGCAGGAGAAAATAATAAAGCTATCTTCACTCCCATAGTGACTGGCGTTACTGCTAATCACAAAACAGAAGTCAAATCAGGTTTGCAGGGAACCGAAAGAGTGTTTATCAACTTCCCAGAAGGGTTCCGACCGCAATCTATTACCCCACCTCCTTTTCCCGGTTCACGTTCACGTTCACGTTAATTACAAGGTGTGCAAAAATGGCTACACCAGTTCAGATTCGCTTTAGTACAGCATCCACTGTAGAAGTCTTAGTCATGGCGCTGGAGGCTTTGTGGAGTAACAGATTACGCACAGGGCTGACCATGCTGGGTGTCATTATTGGGATTGCCTCGGTAATTGCTATTACTTCCGTTGGTCAGGGAGTGCAAAAGGCAACCGAGCAGCAGTTACAGGGTTTGGGTACAAATGTCATGCTGGTGTTCCCTGATACTGCCAGAAGTAGTGGCATCAATCTAGGTAGTAGTGGTAGGGGAACACCTTTGAATTGGGAAGATGCACGGGCAATTAAAGAACAGGTGACTACGGCTAGTGCGGTGTCTGCATTCTTGCAAAAGCCTAATGTCTCGGTAGTCTATGGTGGCAAGAATGTATTAACTACTGTCATCGGTACAGATTTGAGTTACCCGGATGTCAAGAACATCTATCCCCAGTCGGGGCAATTTTTTAATCAGAATGATTTGCTGTCTAGTAAGTCAGTGGTTGTTCTTGGTTCTAAGTTACGGGAACAACTGTTTGAACCGGGGGCAAATCCAGTTGGTGCCAATATCCGCATTCAGGGAGAGCGTTACATCGTTATTGGTGTTATGGAACCTAAGGGTGCGGTAGGAGCAACAGACCAAGATAATCAAATATATATTCCCTTGACGAATATGTCGGCGCGACTTATTGGTAATAATGCCCTAGCCGGGATTGCCATCACTGGGTTGTGGTTGAAAGCCTCTGATGAGTGGAGTTTAAGTGCAGCTCAATTTCAAGTTACCAACCTCTTGCGCTTGCGCCATAATATTTATCCACCCCAAGCCGATAATTTTAAAATCATTAACCAAACAGACATCATCAATACCTTAAATAATGTGGTGGGTTTATTTACGGTGATGGTGGGAGCAGTTGCTGGAATTTCTTTAGTTGTTGGCGGAATTGGTATTGCCAATATTATGTTGGCTTCTGTTGTGGAACGAAGGCGAGAAATTGGCATTCGTAAAGCACTAGGAGCTACCAAAGCAGCAATTCTCAAGCAATTTTTAGCAGAAGCTGTCGTGGTTTCTGGTGTGGGGGGAGTGATTGGCATGGGATTCGGAATAGCCTTGGCTTTCAGTGCAGCCACTATTTTCCAATTTCCGTTTGTGGTTTCTCTGTGGTCAGTCATTTCTAGTTTTGGGCTGTCTTGTATTGTGGGATTACTGGCTGGGGTAATACCTGCAAATAATGCCGCAAAATTAGACCCAATCGTTGCTTTACGGACTGACTAATAGGGATCCGTGTAGGAATTGTGATAATTTTTGTTCCCTGGTAAGCATTCAGCATTCAGCCGTCAGCCGTGAGCTAAAAGCTCACGCTACGCGAACAGCTTTGTGGCACAGGCTTCAACGCTGTGACATAACTCAGATACGAAAGCTGACCTGTTTTATTCAAAAGCTGAACGCGCACGCGTGTGCGTAGCACATAAGCTGATAGCTGATAGCTGATAGCTGAATGCTTACGTTCCCTGTTCCCTACTCCCTATTCCCTGTTCCCTGTTCCCTGTTCCCTTTGCTAAAACTATAGGATTAAAAACTATGATTTGGATGGAAGCAATTACTAAAATTTATGATATGGGGGAAGTCCAGGTATCAGTTCTCAAGGGAATCAACCTGTCAATTAAAGAGGGAGAATACATTGCCATTATGGGGGCTTCTGGTTCTGGAAAGTCCACATTAATGAACATTATTGGTTGTCTCGATCGCCCAACTACGGGACGCTATGTTCTTGAAGGCAGAAACCTCACAACCCTACATGATGACGAACTTGCCTATATCCGCAATCAGCGCATTGGCTTTGTGTTTCAGCAATTCAATCTCTTGCCTCGCTCTACAGCCCTTGAGAATGTTATGCTACCCATGGTCTACGCTAATGTACCTAAACCCAAACGACGCCAACGGGCAATGCAAGCCTTGAGTCGAGTGGGTTTGGGCAACCACCTTCACCACCGTCCTAGCCAACTTTCTGGGGGACAACAACAACGGGTTGCCATTGCCCGTGCTTTAGTCAATCGCCCCGCTTTGCTGTTGGCAGATGAACCTACCGGAGCCTTAGATACCAAAACCTCCCAGGAAGTGATGGATCTGCTTGGAGAATTAAACCAGCAAGGCATCACCATCGTGATTGTTACTCACGAACATGATGTAGCTGCCCAAACCCAACGAATTATTCAGATGCAGGATGGTTTGGTAGTAGATCGGGATGACCAAATGTCTCTAAAATCTATTAGTCTCAATACTTATAGCGGTTTTGAATTGGATGAGGTATGAAGTTCTGGGTTTTAGGGAGCAGGGAGCAGGGAGCAGGGAACAGCGGATCTGGGAACAGCGGATCTGGGAACAGGAAAAAAACCTGTGTACCTCATAGCTATGAAAAAGGCTTTAGTAATCAAGCTCTAGTAACAGGAGGAGTTACCCAACCAAAATGCGAGCTTTAAGAGAATTGGTATATAGCGTTGATCATACTTATGAGGTACAGTCAATTTTATTACCCCTGCTCCCTACTCCCTACTCCCTACTCCCTTATGTTGCTGAAATTCCCATTTTCAACCAGCAAAAAATTTCCTCTGCTGTCAACTGAAGGTCGATACCATCTAACACTACTAGAGAGTCACTTCCCTGACACAATTCCGGTTGTTGTTTAGGTATAAAAATCAAGACCGAGCGGTCGTAAGGATCAATTAGGCATCCTAGTTGAGAACCATGTCTTAGACAATGTAAAATGTTACCTATTACTCGGTTTGAACTCTGGCCTGGAGAGATAATTTCAATAGTCCAGTCTGGAGCGATAAACACATCATCGACAGGCTCCCCTTCATCATCAAATTCAATCTGGTTCCAGCGAAGAACTGCTATATCGGAAACAATTGACCGTCCGCCGAAAGTACATCGTAGCTCTGGGAAAGCGTAAGCAATTTGCCGTTCCTCAACAACACTATTAATTGTACTCGTCAACTTGCTCTGAAGTCTGGAGTGGCGAGTTTTAGGCATTGGTTTCTGGCTAATTTCACCGTTAATATATTCCCTAGGGGGTTTAGTCTCTGGAAGTTCCAGAAACTCTTCGAGAGTCAAAGGTAAGACAGCTATCTTTACCATTGGCAGCTAGTTCCAGAAACAGATGTGACCATACTATAGCAATTCTTAATCGGGTTGGTTTTATAGCAATTATCTTTCCTCATGAGGTACAAATTTCTGGGTTTTAGGGAACAGGGAACAGCGGATCTGGGAACAGGGATAAGGAAGCAATAAGCAGTAAGCAGTAAGCAGGGAATAGGTAATAAGGAAAACAAATTTTTGTACCTCATAGCTATGATAAACTATATATCATGTCGGGATAATTGCCCTTAATAAGAATCTCCCCCATCTCCCCATCTCCCCACACTTGCCACACTTAATATCTTTAACACCTTTGACACCCTGCCCCTGCTCCCTATTCCCTACTCCCTGCTCCCTACTCCCTACTCCCTACTCCCTACTCCCTGTTCCCCACAACTACCACGAAGCCTTATAATTGCCTAGGCGAAAGGCAAATGCAATACGTCATCCACCGAATAAAATCGGGGGTTTCCAAACTACCGGAATTATTTCATGACCAATAAAAAGTATCGAATACTAGCTATTACTGACCATCATACCCACGGGGGAATAAGTTCAATCTATCCCCTACTGAGAACTATGGCTAAACATCCTGTTTGTGACTCTATTCAAGTGGCAAGCAGGGGAAATCCCAAAAATAAGGAATTTTTCTACGACTATACTTCCACTGAGTTAATGAGCTTGTTGGTTGACGATAACTTTGTTCCTCAAGAAAGCGGGGAACAATTCTTAAATGCTAGCATCAAAACAGACTTTAAAGATCATGATTTAATTTTTCTCAGGATAGACCGACCAGTACCCGATGAGTTTTTTGAATTCATCACCAGTCATGTACCCGAAGATAAGATCATTAATCGTCCATCAGGAATCCAAAAAACAGATACAAAGGGGTCTCTTCTGAACTTTCCAGAACTGTGTCCGCCGATGAAACTTTGCAGTACTTTGGAAGAAATTTTAGAATTTTACCAACAGTTTCCCATCGTATTAAAACCTCTGCGCAGCTATGGAGGTAAAGGTATTATCAGGATAGTTGATGACCAGGCTTGGGAAGGGAATAATCAATATTCCCTTGATGACTACAAGTCAGTCATTGAAGAAAGCTTAAGCGATAGTGGTGACTATTTAGCCATGAAGTACTTAAAAAATTACAGCAAAGGTGATAAAAGAGTGCTAGTGGTGAATGGGAAAGTTACAGGAGGTTTCCTCAGGATTCCTAAAGAAGACTCTTGGATCTGCAATATGTCAGCAGGGGGTTCTACAACTGTTGGCGAACCGGATCAAGACGAAATAAGAATTGCCGAAACGATTATTCCTAGTTTCTTGGAGCAAGGCATAGTCATTTTTGGCTTCGATACATTAGTGGATGACGATGGCAAGCGAGTGTTATCTGAGATTAACACATTAAATGTTACTGGTTTAGAGGAAGCCCAAACCCATTCAGGGAAACCAGTAGTTCAAGAGTCATCTGATTTAATGTGGTCTTATATTTGTGAACATATTGGATAACTATAGCATTTGTATCTGGGTTGTAAACACACGAATTGCCGAAAAAGGCAAAAGGCAAAAGGCAAAAGGCAAGAGCAACCCACCCCTAACTCCTCCCAGGAGGGGAAAGAGATCCTCAGTTGTATTGTCCAAGAAAAAAAAGACCTCCTAGGTTTACATCTCAAATACAAACGCTATATCCATAGGAGCGCAGGAAATGCGGTAGTGGAAGACAAGTAGTGATTTTAGCTCCCGTTACTTTGACAAGACTGTAGCCAAATCACTACATCTTTACCACTACCGCCACAGGTTTTATTGGGTGCATCTCCCGCTGTTTGGGTGGTGCGTTACGGGGAGGGCTGTCCTAACCTTGACTACGAGGCGGAAAATGAGGGCTCCCCCTAACGCACCCTACGCAATATTTTCAAATATGAGATGCACCCGTTTTATTGGAGATATAATGTAAATATGACTATGTTAAAAAAATCATTATGGCTACTATTATTTCTCCATCAAAACTCAGCATTAGTGACGTAGAAGATAAATTTAAGCTCCAAGAAGTAATGGAGCCAGAGTTTTTTCCAGAGTGCGTGGAAAACCTACCCCAACTAAGTGAAATAGAAAGGCAAATTCTTGATAGAGCAAAAGCTAATTACAAGTACTTGTCTAAAGATTTGGTACTATAAGACCTAGTGAAAATGGTTGTTGTTTCTCCCTTATTGGATTTGGCAGGATTTTACCAACCGCCTTTTAAGGTTCAAGCAGAGTATGAAGTGTCTTTACCCATTGAAGATAAAGATGAAGACACAATTGTCAAAGGACGGATTGATATTTTGGCCGTGAGCAAACCAATTTGGATAGCCGTTATTGAGTCTAAACGTTCTGCTGTTTCTTTACAACCAGCAATTCCTCAAGCACTAGTTTACATGCTCAAGAGTCCCCAAACAGAGCAACCAACATTTGGTCTTGTTACTAATGGTGCCAGCTTTATCTTTATCAAGTTAGTTAAAGGCGAAACCCTACGCTATGCTTTATCAAAAGCGTTTGATATCTGGAATCCTGGCAATTATTTATATGATGTTTTGGGGATTTTGAAGCGTATTGCTGCTGTGACGGCTAATTCTTAGAGGAGACAACAAGGACTCCTCTAAGACGAAACTAGAGCATCACTCACTCTCTAACTAAAACCTCTAGCTGTTTAGCTAAAATCTCAACATCGGGAGAGCGCATCATAGTATAATGATCCCCAGGAATCCTGTAAGTTTCTAGACCACCTACTGCTAGCTCATTCCAACCTCGGTCTTCTGCTTCTAACTCCCTGGCACAAAATAGAGCAATGCGACCAGAATAGGGCTGGGGTTGATAGCGATACATAGCCATTAGGTTGGCTTGGAAAACTCCAAACAGCTTACGCATCTGCTCCATACCGATTTCCGGTGGTAAGATATTGAGCCCTTTGGCTTCCCGGAGGATGTGCTGCAATTGCTGCTCTAGCCCTCCAAGCTTAAGGTCTTCAACAGAAATCGGCAATTCTGTACCAAAAACACTACCCAAATCCTTAGCTAGAGAGCTTGCCATCATCTTTTCATCCACCTGTTCTGGTCGGTCAATAGCAACAGGTGAATAGCTATCGATTAATGCTAGCAGAGCCACTTCCTCACCAGCAGCAGATAATTGTTGAGCCATTTCCCAAGCAATAATACCTCCTAATGACCAACCTCCTAAATAATAAGGCCCGACGGGTTGAATAGTTTGCAAGGCTTCAATATAGCAACTGGCCATATCCTCAATTCGGGTTAATGGTTCAGACTCACCAAATAAACCAGGGGATTGCAACCCGTAAAAGGGTTGGTTATCTCCTAGATAACGAGCCAACTGTGCATAACAAAGAACATTGCCCCCAACCGGATGAACACAGAAGAAAGGAGGTAAGTTTCCTACCTTGTTAATCGGAACTAGGGGAGAATAAGATTGGAAATCAGTGGCATTGACCAGAAGACTAGCTTGGTTTTCAATAGTTGGTTCCGTGAACAAGGTAGCTAAAGGTAAATTAGTTCCAAACTCCTGCTGAATCCGAGCCATGAGACGAACTGCTAACAGGGAATGACCTCCAAGATCGAAGAAGTTATGGTTAACTCCAACTGGGTTGACATTAAGGAGATCAGACCAAATTTGGGACAGTTGCAATTCCAGGGAATTACGGGGTGAAACAAAGCCAGCGTCTTGAGGTCGATTAGATTGATCTAATTCAGGTAAAGCGCGGCGATCAACTTTGCCATTGGGGGTTAAAGGAAGTTTTTCCAAGAAGGCAAAGGCAGAGGGAATCATGTAATCCGGTAATTTTTGCTTCAGAAACTGTCGCAATTGGCTACTAGTTATATCTTCTTCTTGCTCGGAAACAATATAAGCCACGAGACGTTTTTGGTCGGATTGGTCTTTCCTGGCCACAACTACTGTTTCCCGCACAGCTGGATGTTGACCTAAGACAGCTTCAATTTCTCCAAGTTCGATGCGGAAACCGCGAATTTTGACCTGGTTATCAATGCGTCCAAGGAATTCGATGTTGCCATCACTAAGGTAGCGAGCCTTATCTCCTGTTTTATACAGACGTTCCCCTTGTTCTTGGCTAAAAGGATTAGGGATGAATTTTTGCGCTTGTAAATCAGGATGATTGAGATAGCCTCGGGCTAACCCTGCACCACCGATGTGTAGTTCTCCTGGTATTCCTTGGGGAACTAGCTGTAATTGCGAATCTAGGAGATAAAATTTAGTATTAGCGATCGCTTTGCCAATGGGTACTGTATCCAAATCATGATTATCATTGGCTTTAAATTGATAAACAGAAGACCAGATAGTAGTCTCTGTTGGGCCGTACATATTCCAAATTTCTCGGCTACGAGGTTCTAATTCTGTTGCCAGAGTTTTGGGTAACGCTTCTCCACCACAAAGTATTTTTAGCTGTTGGTTTCCCTTCCAGTTGTTAGCAAGTAACATTTTCCAAGTTGCAGGAGTAGCTTGCATCATAGTAATGTTTTCTTCGGCAATAGTCTGACTGAGTTGGTTGGCATCAATAGTTATTTCGGGGCTAGCTAAGACTAATTTTGCCCCAACTATTAGAGGTAAATAGATTTCTAAGGCAGCAATATCAAAGGAGATAGTTGTCACAGCCAGAAGAGTATCCAAAGTGTTTATTCCTGGTTGCTCTCTCATAAAGTCAAGGAAGTTGAGTAGCGAATTATGTTCTATCGCTACTCCTTTGGGTTTTCCTGTCGAACCTGATGTATAGATGACGTAAGCTAAATGTTGGGATTGACTTTTAACTTGAAGATTTTCTGTTGTTTGTTTGGCAATCTCTAGCTGTTCTATATCAAGGTCGATGATTGATAATTGATCTTCAAGATTAGAAGTTTTAAATCCAACACTCTGATTGGTTAGAAGAAAGGATACTTGAGCATCAGCAAGGATATAGTTAATCCGTTCAGCAGGATAGGCTGGGTCTATTGGCACATAAGCCCCCCCAGCTTTAAGAATAGCTAATAAACTCACAAGCATCTCCAGAGAACGCTCTATACAGATTCCCACCAGCACCTCTGGCTCAACTCCCTTTGCCTGCAAATAGTGTGCCAATTGATTAGCTTGTTGATTTAGTTCTCGGTAGGTAAGTTGTTCTTGTTCAAAGACTACAGCTACTTTATCAGGAGTATGTTCTACCTGCTGCTCAAACAACTGATGGACACATTTATCTTGAGGATAGTCACTATTGGTATTATTCCATTCCACCAATAGCTGCTGGCGTTCCGCTGCTGTCAGCAACGGTAACTTTGAAACTTGTGCTTGTGGATTAGCAACAATACCTTCGAGCAGAGTCTGGAAATGTCCTATCATCCGGACAATAGTTGTCTCATCAAACAAATCAGTGTTGTATTCCAAATTGGCCTGAAATCCTCCATCAGTTTCCTTGATCAACAAGGTTAAGTCAAACTTCGAGGTTACCGTTTCTATATCCAAAGCAGTTAGGTTTAGCTCAGGCAACTCTGCTTTCTGTCCGTTGGCATTATGCAATGCAAACATGACCTGAAACAAAGGGCTATGGCTTAGTGATCGCTCTGGTTTTAATACTTCTACCAATTGTTCAAATGGCAGATCCTGATGAGCGTAACCATCTAAGGCAACTTGGCGCACCCGACTGAGTAACTCCAAGAAACTTGGATTTCTTGATAAATCAATACGCAGCACAATAGTATTGAGGAAGAATCCGATCAGTGGTTCTAATTCACGGCGGCTGCGGTTAGCAATAGCAGAGCCAATGATAATATCTTCTTGAGAGCTGTAGCGGTATAGTAAGATCCCAAATACTGCTAGCAGACTCATAAAAATAGTTGCTCCTGATTGTTGGCTTAAGCTTCTCAACCTAGTCGTTAATTCGGGATTGAGTTCAAACTTGAAGCTACTCCCTTGGTAGGTTTGCACAGCAGGACGGGGACGATCCGTCGGCAATTCTAGCAGTGTTGGTATCCCAGCTAACTGTTGTTTCCAGTAGTTCACTTGATTTTCCAGCACCTCCCCGGTAAACCACTGACCCTGCCAACTGGCAAAGTCAGCATACTGGATAGGTAGTTCTGGCAACAAGGAAGGTTTCCGATAGTGGAACCCTGAGTAGAGAGCAGACAATTCCGCAAAGAATACCCTCATTGACCAATCATCAGAGATAATGTGGTGCATCATCAACAACAGTACGTATTCTTTTTCCCCCAAACGCAACAGTGAAACTCGCAACAAAGGTCCTTTGGCAAGGTCAAACAGTTGCTGGGCTTTCTCAAATACCAACTGCTTTACCTCAATGGACTGCTCCTGTTTTGGTAGTTGTTGTAAGTCAACGATGGGCAGCTCAACATTTAAATCAGGTGAAATAACCTGTACGGTCGAGCCATCTATAATCTTAAAAGTAGTTCGTAGTACTTCGTGACGGCAGACAATTTCCGCCAAGGCTTTTTCTAGAGCGGTAACATCAAGGGAACCACTTAAATGCACAACGACTGGCTCGTTATAGTAGGCGCTACCTCCTTCTTGGAGCAGATCCAGAAACCACAATCGTTGCTGGGCAAAAGATAGAGGTAATTCTCCATCTCTGGACACAGGTTGTATAGGCGGTAATAGCTGGTTTGCTTTGTCCCCGCTAGCTGAGGTGTGTTGGCTCATTTCAGCTATGGTTGGACTTTCAAATATGCAGCGCAGGGGCAACTCTACTGAAAAAGTATCCCGCATCCGAGAAATAAGTTTGATAGCCTGGATCGAATCTCCTCCCAAATGGAAGAAGTTGTCGTAAATACCAATTTCTTCTAATCCCAACACTTCAGCCCAAATACTGGCCAAGATCTCTTCTGTGGGAGTACGAGGAGCAACAAACTCAACTACTAAATCGCGACGAGACTTACTTGGTGCAGGTAGAGCCCGTCGATCTACTTTACCACTCGGTGTCAGAGGCAATGCTTCCAAAACTACAAAAGCAGCAGGAATCATATAATCCGGTAGCTGTTCTTGTAAGAAATTGCGTACTTGGGACACCAATTGGGGATTTTTCTGGACTAGGTTGGGCTGGTTAGCATAAGTACTCCAAGGCTTAATGCCTTTTTCAGATGAATTGACCTCACTACCTTTAGCTGCAAGCCCCCTAAATCCCCCAATACTGGGGGACTTTAACTCAATTTCCCCCCAAAATTGGGGGGTTAGGGGGGCGAAATTTGGGCGTTGCTGAATTGAAGTATGAATGCGCGATCGTCTGGTTTTGGTAAAGCCCCCTAAATCCCCCAATTTTGGGGGACTTTCAGAGTTTTGTTCCCCCCAGAATTGGGGGGTTAGGGGGGCGAAATTTGCTGTAAACACTACATCATAGTAACCATCGGCACCATTTCCACTCCAGGTCAGGTTAATGGCATAAGGAATTTCAGATTCCAATGACCACCAGTCTTCTGGCTCTACTCCCTTTTCTTGCAGCTGGTCTAGTAATTCCCCTACGGTGTTAGGACAATTAGGACTGGCTAAAGTAGCGATCGCCTGGACATCTGAGCAAATCCTAGCATTGGGAACGCGGTTAACTACCAGGATTTCAGGCTTTGTTTTCAACAGTTGCCTTTTGATATCAGACAAGATAAGTCTATCTTTGAGCCAGTCAAGACACAGGGGCGCAACTGCTGAAGTATCAACCTTTTGACCGACATGAATAATCGCATCGTATCGAAAGCGAGTTAGCTCATTTTGATAGTGTCCCCGTTTGAGCTGAATTTCTACATGGCTAATTTGGGGGAGATGTTCCTCAAGGGCTAAAAAGAAAGCCGGAGCGATGGTTAGTTTCTTAGTTTCAGCTATTCTTTCCTGGATGCGATCGCGCAGCGCCATTGTAGACTCAGAAGAGGGAGCTTGATGTAACTGAACCGATGTATGAAAGGCTTCGAGTAAAGGGAAACTCTCCACATCCCCAATAAAAATACTACCCCCAGGCTGGACTAACTGCACCACTTTTTCGATGACGGACACCAGGTAGTCCATGTTGGGGAAAAACTGGATCACTCCATTAATTACTACTGTGTCAAAGGTTTCGGAGTCTATTCCTGCTAAATCATCTGCTGGACTATGGCTAACCTTGACCAATTTCTCTAAAGGACTATTCCTAATCTGCTCTTCGATATAGCGGAGTCCTTGAGCAGCAATATCTGTACCCCAATAAGATTGGCAATGGGGAGCAACCCGAAACAATAGTAAACCTGTACCGCAACCAATTTCTAGTATTCGTTTGGGGTGCAAGGACAGAATCCGCTCTACTGTATGGTCAACCCACTCCCGCACTTGTTCTTCTGGTAAGTTTTTTCCGGTATAGCTATCGTACCAGCCACCAAGATGAAAACCAGCTTCCCAATCATCTGATGGCTTACTGTAGGCTTCATCCCATACTTTTTCCCATTGCTGAACTTGCTCTGTTTCCACAGGTGCAGATTCGGATTGCCCAGGTACAAGATAAGCCACTAAACGTTTGTCTTGGTTATCTTCTCTAGCTAAAACCACAGCCTGCTTCAGCTTGGGGTGTTGGCTTAGCAATACTTCAATTTCTCCTAATTCGATACGGTAACCCCGAATCTTAACTTGGTCATCCAAACGACCCAGAAACTGGATATTACCATCCGGTAAGTAGTGAGCCAAATCCCCCGTTTTGTAGAGGCGTACGCTCTGTGTGTTTACCTTGTTAAAGGGGTTAGGAATAAATCTTTGGGCAGTTATTTCCGGTCGGTTCAGGTAGCCTCGCGCTAGACAAACACCACCGATGTATAACTCTCCCTCCACCCCAGCCGGAACTGGTTTTAGGGACTGATCAAGAAGATAAATCTCGGTATTGGCAATGGGACGACCAATGGCAGGAAGTGCTGGCCAACTGCTTGGGGAACCTTTTAGGGTAAAGGAGGTGACCACATGAGTTTCTGATGGGCCATAGTGATTGTGTAGGGTACAATCGTTTAGCTTCTCGAACAAGTTAGCGATCGCAGGAGTAATCTGCAACTGTTCCCCTGCGGTAATTACTTCCCGTAGACTTGCCGGAAATATTCCGAAAGGTTCGGCCACTTCAGCGATTTGCTGCAAAGCCACAAAGGGAAGAAATAGTCGGGCAACCTCTTGTTCTGCTAGTAAATTTAACAGAAATACTGGGTCGCGCCGCACGTCTTCCGAGATTAAAACCAGTGTTCCCCCTACACACCAGGTCGAGAAAATTTCTTGGAAGGAAACATCAAAACTGATCGGGGCAAATTGCAGTGTTTTGCTATCGTTAGCAACTACAGTATCTTCCAGCTGCCACTTGATCAGATTAACTAGGGAAAGGTGGGGCATGGCTACCCCTTTCGGCTTACCTGTAGAGCCCGAAGTGTAGATAATATAAGCCAAGTTATCAAGTCTCAGGCGGCTAGTAGGATTTTCTTCCTTCTGGGTAGAGATGATTTCCCAATCTGTATCTAAACAAATGACACTAGCTTGATGTTTCGGTAATTGAGAGACTAATTGGCTTTGAGTGAGCAATACCGATGCCTGGGAGTGTTCAAGCATGTAGGCCAAGCGCTCTGGGGGATAAGCGGGGTCTAAGGGCACATAAGCTCCACCTGCTTTGAGAATTGCCAATAGTCCCACCACCATCTCAACAGAACGCTCTACACAAATCCCTACTAACACTTCAGGTTCTACACCCAAAGTTTGTAAATGGTGTGCTAATTGGTTGGCTAATGCATTGAGGGCTCGGTAGGTTAGCTGCTGGTCTGCAAAGACTACAGCAACTGCGTCCGGTGTTCGTTCTACTTGTGCCTCAAATAGCTGAGGAATACAACGGTAGTTGTCTTGCTGATTATTAATCTTAAGGTTCATCAAAACAAAAATTTCCTGCTTCTTATACTTTCTACGGGCATAAACTGGAAATTGGCTCTCTTGTGGGGATTGGATCTCTTCTCCTCCCGCTGTTTTGGGGGACTGGTTCTGATTGTCAATTAACTGAGTTTATGACCCTGGGTAGTATAACACTTGACGGGCGAATATAGAAGTAGACTGTTGAAGCTGGAGGCTAATCGTGAATTATTATATCCCATTATCGCCACTTTGTCAAACGTATAAGATGCCATTTATAGCGTTTATCCTAGTAATTATGTACATAATATTTTTTCCCGATTCCCGATTCCCGATTCCCGATTCCCGATTCCCGATTCCCTGTTACCTAAAATCCTAAATTTGTATACCTAAACCAATTGCTAAATCCTTGAATAATCGATTATACTATATCTAAATATATAACTAAAAACTATGTCAAAAAAAAAATGTGCTGAAGACTATTATGATAAATTTGCTGCCAAATATGACGAGGTGTTAAAGGCACCCAGTTCTAATGTCCAGTATGTCAATGAAGCAGTTAAAATCTGCCATGGACATAATCACCATCAAGGCAGTGTTTTAGATATTGCTTGTGGGACAGGTATCCTAAGTGACTTGTTGCCAGGAGAGTTTGACTATACAGGGATTGATATTTCCAGTAAAATGCTGGATTATGCGGCCAAAAGGGGTTATAAAACCATCCACAAGCCGATTGAAACAGCCCTCGCTGAAATTGATAGCCAGTCCTACGATTTTGTTTTTTGTTTAAGTTCGTTACTGTTTGTGGAAGACGTGGCAACAGCTATTAAGCAGATGAATCGGATTGCTCGCCAAACGATTATTTTTAGCCTTGATGAAACAACAGAGGAATATATGACAAAGGTGCCTATTCCAGTTTATGACCACTCTAAAATTGCCATCGATAATGCCATCGAAGATTATTTTATTGTAGGTTGGACTTCTCCCAGCCAAGGAATTACAATCCGAACTCGTATGATTTATATTGAAGCAAATAAATAGAATCGAGAATCGGGAATCGGGAATCGGGAATCGGGAATTGGGAATCGGGAATCGGGAATCGGGAATCGGGAAACAAGATTGTTTCTATCATTCCAGATAGCGTCACTTAGACCGGGAACAAAAACTCTACCGGTTGTGGGGGACGATGATGCGTTCGCAAAGCGGTTCCGAAGGAACATCGCGAAGCGGTTCCCCTGAATCAAAATCGGGTGCATCTTCTAAAAGTTGTTTGACCCAGCAGTGGTGCGTTACGGGGCAGCAACCTAACTCTGGCTACGGAGCGAAACATGAAGGCCCCCCTAACGCACCCTACACAACTCCCGACTCCCGACTCCCGACTCCCGACTCCCGACTCCCGACTCCCTGTTCCCTTTCCTAAAGCCTGAGCCCAAACCCCTAAGCCATGAATTTTTTGGCATCATTAGAGTAATAACTTAGTTGACGATTTAAGGTACAACACGATACTATCAGTATGTTGTTAATTGTAGTTAGGTGACTAAGTACCTCAAACCAACCAAAAGCTGATGAGGATCATGGCGTTAACGTCAGCACACTAGCCCGATGGAAAAATCAATCATCCCGACTTATGCAACGAGCCTTCAAGACCAAGTTAAAACTGAATAACAAACAAAAAACCTTGATGGCTCAACACGCTGGGTATTCTAGGTGGGTATGGAACTGGGCTTTAAACCTGTGGAAGGAAGCCGCATTAGCTGGACTCAAGCCTTCAGCCAATAAGTTGAAAAAGTTTTATACTCATCATGTGAAGCCTCAGTATACCTGGCAGTCCACATTAAGTTCTAGGGTTTACCAATTTGCTTTCAGGCACTTAGGAGAAGCATTTAGTCGATTTTTTAAAGGAATTGCTCAACATCCTAAGTTTAAGAAAAAAGGTAGAAATGATAGCTTTACCCTAGATAATTGCGGTAAGCTCATGAAGTTTTCAGGGACTCGGTTAAAACTTCCTTGTTTGGGATGGGTTAGTACCTATGAACCAATACCTGAAATCCAGACAAAGCGAATCACAATCAGTCGAGTAGCCGATTCTTGGTATATTTCGCTAGCCTACGAATTTGAGCCTGAATATACCCCAAAGTCCAGAGAATATCTAGGTGTAGATGTTGGGGTTAAAGTTTTAGCGACTTGCTCTGATGGAACCGTATTTCCTAACCCTAGAGCCTATAAGCAAGCTCAGAAAAAATTAACTCGACTTCAACGAGAACTATCTAGAAAACAAGTTGGTTCTGTAAACAGAAATAAGACCAAGCTAAGACTGGCTAAAACTCATCAGCGTATCGCTAACATCCGGAAAGATGCCATTCACAAGTTAACCTGTTGGCTTTGCAAAAACCACGCAGTCATTGGGTTAGAAGATTTGAATATTTCCGGTATGCTGAAAAACCATAAGTTAGCGGGTGCCATTGCTGATTCTGCTTTGTATGAAATTCGTCGTCAAGTCGAATACAAGTCTGAGTGGTACGGATCAAAAACAGTGTTTGTGGATAGATTTTATCCATCAACAAAAACCTGTTCAAGTTGTGGCCACATCCAGGAAATGCCACTCAAAGAACGAGTTTTTAATTGCGAAGCTTGCGGTGAAGTTCGAGATCGTGATTATAATGCTAGCCTCAATTTAGAACGATACGCCGAGAGCTACTCGGTTTGAGCCTGTGGAATAGGAAGTGCCGACACCCTATGAAATGCCAGGTAACTGGAAAGAAGCAGGAAGGGAACATTAATACGGTTTATACCGTGTTGTGTCAGTTTTCCGTAGCAGTTGAAATGGTTAAGTCAGTAAAGGTAGTAAGCATGGACACCGTCCGCGAGTTGCATCAACAGCTAATCAACAAAGAACGCTCAGCTGTAGAAATCACCCAAGAAGCCCTAGATAAGATTCAAGCCCTAGAGCCTCAAGTCCAAAGCTTCCTCCACATCACCTCAGACTATGCCCTAGAACAGGCCAGTCAAGTAGATGCGAAAATCGCAGCTGGTGAAGAGCTCCCGACCTTAGCCGGTATACCCATTGCCATCAAAGACAATATGTGTACCCAAGGGATTCCGACCACCTGCGGCTCCCGGATTCTGGCAAATTTTGTCCCACCCTACGAGTCAACAGTGACCCAAAAACTGAAAGAGACTGGGGCAGTAATGGTAGGTAAAACCAACTTGGATGAATTTGCCATGGGGAGTTCTACGGAAAACTCGGCTTTTAAACTTACTAAAAACCCTTGGAATTTATCCCATGTCCCCGGCGGCTCCTCAGGGGGCTCAGCGGCAGCCGTAGCTTCTGGGCAATCTCCCATTGCTATAGGTTCTGATACCGGTGGTTCTATTCGTCAACCGGCTTCTTTCTGTGGAGTAGTTGGCATGAAACCGACCTATGGGTTAGTATCCCGCTATGGTTTAGTGGCATTTGCGTCGTCCTTAGATCAAATTGGACCATTTGCTCGCACTGTAGAAGATGCGGCTATTTTACTGAATGCGATCGCAGGATATGACCCCAATGACGCTACCAGCCTCAAAGTAGACATTCCCGACTATACCCAATTCCTGAAACCAGACCTAAAATCTAACGGTAAAGTTAAGATTGGCATTATTACAGAAACCTTTGGTGAAGGCTTAGACCCAGTAGTAGAGAAAGCGGTCACTAAAGCCATTGATCAGCTCAAAGACTTAGGTGCTGAGATTCAGGAAATTTCCTGTGCCCGATTCCGGTATGGTTTGCCTTGCTACTACATCATTGCTCCGTCAGAAGCATCAGCAAATCTAGCTCGCTACGATGGCGTTAAATATGGCTTACGGGCATCAGATGCTGACAATCTCCTTTCTATGTACACCAAAACCCGTGCTGAAGGGTTCGGTGTAGAAGTCAAGCGCCGGATTATGCTAGGAACCTATGCCCTATCCGCTGGTTACTATGATGCCTATTATCTCAAAGCCCAAAAAGTTCGTACTCTGATTAAGCAGGATTTTGAGGCAGCCTTTGACAAGGTTGATGTCCTAGTTTGTCCCACAGCTCCCTCCACAGCGTTCAAAGCTGGGGAAAAGACAGAAGACCCTTTAAGTATGTATCTGACTGACCTGATGACTATTCCAGTTAACCTGGCTGGGTTACCAGGCATGAGTATACCCTGTGGCTTTGATGAACAGGGATTACCCATTGGGATGCAGTTGATTACTAATGTATTGCGGGAAGACCAGCTATTTCAAGTAGGTTATGCTTATGAACAAGCAACCGAATGGCATCTAAGCCAACCGGTTTTGAAGAATGAAGGATGAAGTATGAAGATAATTGATTATGTTGATTGTTGCAGGATTTATAGCGATCGCTTACGCCTTAGTCTGTACCTCCGTGTTGCTGTTGCAACATAGGCTAATGTTTTGTCCTGCCTCAGTGATTGAAAATACACCAGCTGACTTCGGTTTGCCTTACGAAGAGGTTTGGTTACCAATATCCACTAAGGGTAAGGTTGAGAAAATTCACAGCTGGTGGATTCCCTCTGACTCACCAGAAAATAAGGTGATGCTATATCTCCACGGTAATGCCTGTAATATTGGGGCATATCTTGAAATAGCCCAACGGTTAAATCAGGTCGGTTTATCGCTGCTGCTGATTGACTACCGAGGCTACGGTCGCAGCGATGGGAAATTTCCTAGGGAATCCCAAGTTTATCAAGATGCCCAAGTGGCTTGGGATTATCTAGTCCAACAACGAGGCATCAATCCCCAAGATATTTTTGTCTATGGTTATTCCATGGGGGGAGCAATCGGGATTGATCTAGCGGTGCGTAATCCAGAAATGGCAGGCTTGATTTTGGAAGGCTCATTTACTTCCATGCGGGATATGGCAGATTATGAGGGAAAATATGGTTTCTTGCCGATCAATCTTCTGCTTACCCAGCGGTTTGACTCAATTGGTAAAATCAAGTCACTCCAAACACCTATATTCTTAATCCATGCCATTAATGATACCACAGTGCCTGCTAGGATGAGTCAAGTCTTGTTCGATGCTGCTACAGTTCCTAAACAGCTTTGGCTAGTTCCTGATGCAGGTCACAATAATTTGACAACTGTTGCTACTTCCGAATATCAGCAAAAAATTCGGGAATTTGTGACGCAGGTTTATGCAGGACAAGGTATAGCATAGCGCTATAGTATTTCGCGCTATAGTTATTTAGCGCGATAGTATTTAAGGGTTTTTTCTAATCCTGCCATAAAGCAATACCCCCCAATAACCCAGCGACATTGGGCACTACTTTTACATTGGGGGGTAGCTCAAAGTTAATTTTTTTGGCTTCACCACCACCAATGTAAAGGTAATTATAATTAAACAAACGCTCTAGGGATGCGATCGCTTTTTGGAGCCGATTATTCCATTTCTTCTTACCATCTTTCTCTAAAGCCGCTCGCCCCAACTGTTCTTCGTAGGTTTCCCCTTTACGAAAAGGATGGTGTCCCATTTCCAGATTTGGCACCAGCTTGCCATCCACAAATAAAGCCGAACCAAACCCTGTGCCTAGGGTAATCGTCAATTCCACTCCCTTGCCAGTAATTGCTCCTAATCCTTGCACATCCGCATCATTAGCTACCCGCACCGGTTTGCCTAAGCGTTGAGATAGGGTAGTAGCGAGATCAAATTCCTGCCAATCGGGATCGAGGTTTACCGCCGTATAGGTTATCCCATTGCGCACCACTCCAGGAAATCCCACCGATACCCGTTCAAAATCCCCTTGTCCGAGAGCTAGGGATGCGATCGCATCAATAATAGCATCCGGCTTAGGAGGTTGGGGTGTTTCTAAGCGACTACGTTCGGTGATGGGATTACCCACTTCATCTAATACCATCACCTTAACGCCACTGCCACCAATATCTACGGTAAGGGTATGCATTGGGCTATTGTTTTGATTCATGAGGTATTTTACGGTTCACGGTTCACGGTTCACGGTTCACGGTTGACTGTCAACTGTCAACAGTCAACGGTCAACAGTTAACAGTCAACAGTCAACGGTCAACAGTCAACGGTCAACATTCAACGGTCAACATTCAACAGTCAACAACAAACAAAAAACATGATCGATTCAAACGACCTAACTTATGCTTGTAATAGTTTTTGCCTAGCACGTTCAGCACGAGCTGGAGCACTAGCCATTACCTCTGCCATCTTTTCGAGCATTTCTCCTGGGTAATTTTCTAAAACCCTGGTAGACATAGAAATACGACCTTTGCCTTCATCCAAGTTAATAATCATTACCTGGATCACTTGACCGATTTCAAACACTTTGGAGAGGTCTTCAACGAAATTTTGGCTTACTTGCTTAATGTGCAGCAAGCCATTGGTTTGATTAAAGTCCACAAACACACCAAAGGGCTTGATAGCAGCTACTTTACCTTCCACTAATTGTCCGATTTCTAGCTCAGAGAAAGTAGCAGCACGCACAGCTTCCCGCTGAGAAAGCACTAGCTTATTGCGATCGCGGTCAGCTTCTAGGAAAGTGACTGTTAGTTTCTGACCAATCAAGGAATCTAGATTGTCGTGCTGACTCAAGTGCGATCGCGGAATGAATCCCCGCAATCCCCGCACATCCACCGTCACACCACCTTTATTCACTCCAGAAACCCGGACATCTAATGATTTTCCATTCTCTTGGAGTTCCATTAAATCATCCCAAACCTGCTTAATCTCCAGCTGACGCCGGGAAAGGGTAACTTGACCATCGGCATTCTGCTCCCGAATAATCAGGAAATCCATTTCCTCATCCAAGGGCAGTACTTCCGACCAATCCTGATCCAATTCTAAGGAAACTTCACGAATTGGTAGATAAGCCAGGGACTTACCACCGATATCTACATAAGCACCATCGCTTTCGTAGTTATTTACTCTGCCACGTACCACCTGTCCCTGTTTAAACTCATAGTCGTATTCTTCTAGGGCTTGAGCAAAATCATCCATAGAAAAGGATGAATTGCTGGTGGTCGAAGAGGTTGATTTTGAATTCATGATGATTAACGGTTTCAAATCAGTAATGATTTCTGATGTGGGATCAGCTGCTTAAAAAGTTGGGATCCGGTGACAGTTTAGTCAAGTTTTTCCCTAAAGAGCTGCAAAACGTTTTGCCAAGCATCTGTAGCTGCTTTTTCATTGTAGCTAGCCCGTTGGTCGCAGAAAAATCCGTGGTCTGCCCCATCGTAACGAAAGACACGATAATTAATTTTATTTTTCTCAAGAGCAGCCTCAATCTGATCAACCTCTTCTGCTGGAATGCTAGCATCTTCCATGCCAAAGAAACCATAGAGTGTACCGTTAATCTCTGGTGTGCGAGTAATCGTTGCTTCACCACCGCCAGGAGTCATAGTAGTAATCCCAGCGCCATAGAACGAAGCAGTAGCTTTAATATCGGGTAAGGTAGCAGCCAGATAGGCTACATGACCCCCGAAACAAAAGCCAATAGAGCCGATGGGGTTATCTTGCACAGGGGTTTGACTCCTCAGGTAATCGATGGCTCCTTGGATGTCTCCCAGGAGTTCCGCTGCTCTGGTTTGTGCCTTGTATTCCTTGCCAATCTTAATGTCTTCAGTGGTGTAACCTGTCTCAAAGCCTGGGGCAAGGCGTTGATAGAGTGCGGGAGCGATCGCAACATAGCCTTCTTTGGCAAACCGTTCTGTGATATCCCGGATATGGGCATTCACCCCAAAAATTTCTTGGAGCACCACAATTCCAGGAAGAGGTGTTTCTGCCACCGGCATTGCCAGGTAAGCTGCTATGTCTAGGTCACCATTGACCACCTTGACGGTAATGGCACGAATTTCGCTATGTGTCATAATCGATTTGGAAGGATGTGAAGCTCTTGCTTGGCAGTTATAGATGCTAAGCTAAAGGTTTTCTTGGCTTTCTGAATTCAGCGCCAATTCTACAGCAGTAGCTTAACTCTAAATTATACCTGTATTTAATAAATAAATAATAAGTTAATTAACTAGTTTACTTAATTGGAGAGTTCAGTATAGTCCAGAGTATAACTTTAAAATCTATTAATTTTTATGGATTTTTATTTATTTTTATTTACTTGGTTATTTGGGAGCTAAATTCGTTATAATTGGCTGATTTTTTGTCAGCATTCAGCTATCAGCATTCAGCTATCAGCATTCAGCTATCAGCTAATGCTCTAATTGAGTTGCTACTTGAGGTGCTATCGGGTACATCTCAAGGCATGCAAAAACACTCTTCGGCAATAGAAAGCTAATATCATTTTATGACAATTACCCTTAATAAAAATCTCCCCCATCTCCCTATATTACCCTCCTGGGAGGGGTTAGGGGTGGGTTCCTATCTCCCCCTCTCCCCACCCGACCCACACTTCCCACCCTTATTTTAGTTATAGATTTACAAATATGAGATGTACCCGGTGCTATCAGCTATCAGCTGACGGCTGAATGCTTACTACCGAGACTTTGAATTCGATCAAATCTCGAACTATTAGGTGCGACCCGTGGCGAATTTAATTCTTAATGGGGAAAGCGCACCTTTAAATTATCCCAAATGAAGTTTATTTTAAGCATTAGGCTGACCGCTGACCGCTGACCTTTGGCTGATAGCTGAATGCTTACATTCTAGCTGAAGTGGATAGCAAAATTTGACCGAAAAGTTTAAAATATAAAATTTACCATATAATAGTGATAAACAGGGGATTTTGGAGACTCTGTAATGGTTCAGTATCATATTCAACAAGATAGTGAAATACCTGCCTCGAAGCAGCTATTTGACCAAATTCAGTTTGCGATCGCATCCCGACAATATTCCCCAGGTCATAAACTGCCCAGTACTCGTCAGCTAGCGATGGAGACGGGTTTGCACCGCAATACCATCAGCAAGGTATATCGGCAGTTAGAAGAAACAGGACTAGTAGAGTCCCATGCTGGGTCAGGCATTTATGTTAAGGCACAGGGTCATGAAGGGGGTAATCGACGTCAGGTTGGCTTTCTTAACCAGTTTTCCCCCGAAGCTTACAAGGTTGTTCAAGATAGCCTCAATCAACTTCTCGGACAAGGTTGCTCCCTTAACCAAGCTAGGGAACTATTTTTGTCGGAGATTGACTGGCGGTTACGGTGTAGCGCTAGGGTACTGGTGACAGTAGAGTCACGAGACATTGGTGCTGGAGAATTGATGGTGCAGGAGTTAGAACAATCCTTGGGAATCCCGGTGCAGTTGGTGCCCATGGAAGAACTCTCGGAAGCTTTGGATCAAACTCACTCGGCTACAGTAGTTACTAGTCGCTATTTTATCGGTAAAGCAGAAGCGATTGTTGCCCCTAAATCTGTCCGTGTCATCCCCGTTGATATTTATGACTATGAGCCAGAACTTAAGCTAATTAAGAATCTCTCCAAAGGTAGCCGTTTAGGAGTGGTTAGCATCAGTTCTGGGATTTTAAAAATAGTAGAAATTATTATCCATAGTCTACGGGGAGATGAGTTGTTAGTGATGACGGCTCAAATCAAGGACAACTACAAACTAAAAGCGTTGGTTCGTAGTTCCCAGATAATTATTAGCGATCAGGCAAGTTATCAAACTGTTAAAGATGCCATCTTAGCTGCTCGTGAAGATATTATTCGACCACCCAAGCTGATCCGTTGTGAAAACTATATTGGTAGCAAGTCGATTAATCTGCTCAAACGGGAACTGGGTTTGGGTTAACTTAACGGTTTGATGGGATTCAAGCTATGGAATATTATGGATTAGACCGCTAAATCTAAAAAGCTCTTGTGCAGTAAACCGTTTTATAACATTACTCTATCAGCTCAATTAGCTAGTTTCAATTAACTCCTTTAACTTAACTATAGCAATCAATTCTTGGTAAAATCACTGGACTTTTTAAAAACTAGCTCCAAATCTCGTCCCTTCTGCCTTCTATCTTCTGCCGTAAGCATTTAGCCGTTAGCTATCAGCTACCTATCAGCTAATGCGCTACGGGCACGCTACGCGAGCAGCTATTGAATAAAACAGGTAAGCATTGCTTTAATCTGAGTTACTTCAGCTATCAGCGGTCAGCTGATAGCTGAATACTTACGGTTAAGTTCTGCTACCTAAGGCTATCATGCTAATCCTTAACCTTTAAATATATCATATCTAGGTGATGTCTGACAGCAATCTCAAAAACCTAGCTGGATTAGTGTGAAAACTTTTTATGTAAAGTAAAATTTCTCTAGGGTTGACAGTTTTTTGGTTGGATAACAACCAACCGAAATTTACTGCCAACAATAAGATAAGCAAACATCAACGCCCCGACCCGATCAGTCCAGCAAGGCTATCCCTAGGTACATCATATTATGAAGAACACGAATTCTGGTGTAGGAGTGCAAATTGATCAAGACCCTCAAACTTTACCATCACCACTTAAACCAGTAGTAGAACTTAACTCGAACCTTAGCCATTCCCCTTCTATCGAGCAAATCGTCGCAGAGGCTCATGGTCACAAAGCTTCTGACATTCATATTCGAGTGGGACAAGTCCCCAGATTTAGGATTCGGGGCAAGATGTATGTGGCTAAACGTCATACCAAGGTGACACTGGAAGTCTTTGAGGCATACCTCAATGAGATTCTCACTCCGGCTCAGAGGAAGCAGTTTGCTGAAACCAAAGAACTGGATACGGCAATTTTTTACCCTGGCTTAGTGCGCTGTCGGGTGAATTGTTTTGACTCCCTAAACGGGGGAGCAATTGTGCTGCGATTAATCAGCCTTGATGTTCCTTCAATCGATGATTTAACTCTACCGCAAGTTTTCAAAAAAATAGTTAGCAAGGGTCAGGGAATTATTTTAATTACCGGTCCGACAGGATCAGGTAAATCAACGACTCTTGCGGCGATGATTCGCCATCTCAATGAAACAGAGTACAAACATATTGTTACCATTGAAGACCCGGTTGAATATGTCCACCGCTCCCGAAAGTGCTTGATTAGTCAGCGAGAAGTGGGATTACACACCCATGAGTTTCACCACGCTCTGCGGTCTGTGTTACGGGAGGATCCAGATGTGATTCTAATTGGGGAAATGCGCGATCGCATCACAGTTGATACTGCCCTGCAAGCTGCCCAAACCGGTCATCTGGTCTTGGGTACTCTACACACTCGCAATGCCATCAGCAGTATTAACCGTCTGTTGACTCTCTACAATCCTGATGAACAGTCAGCGATCCGCATCCAGATTGCTGAGTCCCTCTTGGCAGTTATTGCCCAACTCTTAGTACCAACCGTCGATAAGGGTCGGATTGCGGTTCATGACATTTTAATCAATACCCCAACTGTACAGGATTACTTGCTTAAGGGAGAAGATGGGGATGTGTTCCGACTGATGGAAACTGAAACCATTGAAGGAATGCAAGTTATGAATCAGGCTCTCTACAACTACCTAATTGATGAAAAAATCACAGCCACCGAAGCCCTTAAAGTGTCTCCTGATCCCCAGACTTTGATACGCCAGATGCGCACTGGTGGTATAGATGCTTCCGCCTCGGCTCGCGATTGGATGAATGAAGCTTGAAGGTTGTCTGTCAGAATTAAGAATTAAGAATGTAGAATTAAGAATTAAGAATTAAGAATTAAGAATGTAGAATTGATAATTAAGAATTAAGAATGTAGAATTGATAATTAAGAATTAAGAATGTAGAATTGATAATTAAGAATGCATAATGGTGAATGGTGAATCCAAAAGCCAAAATCCAGAATGGTGAATCCATAATAGTGAATTCTAAATTCTAAATTATAAATTCCCAATTCTACATTCCCAATTCCCAATTCCCAATTCTACATTCTTCATTCTTCATTCTTCATTCTTAATTCTTAATTCTACATTCTTCATTCTTACCTTTTACCTTGCTTCGCCAACTTCTTCTTAGACAGCTTCCGCAAACGAACTGACTGAGGTGTAATCTCCACCAGTTCATCGGGTCCAATATACTCCAAAGCCCGTTCCAAACTCATCTCCACTGGGGCTTGTAACTGGACTAATTCATCCCCAGTGGCGGAACGATGGTTAGTTAACTGCTTCGTTTTACAGACATTGAGATCTAAATCCTGAGGACGATTGTGTTCCCCAATAATCATGTTTTTGTAAACCTTGGTGCCTGGTTTAATAAAGAATACACCACGGTCTTCTCCATTTTTCAGGGCATAGAAGGTAGCCATCCCTTCTTCAAAGGCCACAATTACTCCATTGCGACGAGTTTCTAATTCCCCAGTCATGGGACGATATTCTAGGAAGCTATGATTCATGATACCTTCACCTTTGGTCAGGCGAAGGAAGTCCCCCCGGAAACCGACTAAGCCACGGGCAGGAATCACAAAGTCGATTTGGGTGCGACCATTGGCACCCACTTGCATATCTTGCATTTCGCCTTTGCGCTGTCCTAAACGCTCGATACAGCTACCCACCGCTTCTTCTGGTACATCTAGCACTAGATATTCAAACGGTTCGCAAGGTTGACCATTGATTTCCCGGTAGATGACTTGGGGTTGGGAAACTTGGAACTCATATCCTTGGCGACGCATGGTTTCGATCAGAATACCAAGGTGTAGCTCTCCACGACCAGATACTAGGAATTTATCGGGGGAGTCAGTGGGTTCTACCCGTAGTGCTACGTTTGTTTCTAATTCTCGGAATAAGCGATCGCGTATTTGTCGCGACGTTACAAAGTCCCCTTCCTTACCGGCAAAGGGCGAATCATTCACGCAGAAGGTCATTTGCAAGGTAGGCTCATCTACCTTAATTAGGGGTAAGGCTTGGGGTTCATTGGGACAAGTAATGGTTTCACCAATATTGGCATCAGCAAACCCAGCTACCGCCACGATATAACCGGCTGATGCTTCTTGTAGGTCAACTCGCTTGAGTCCTTCAAATCCCATCAACTTGGTAACTTTTGCCTGAACTATGTTCCCAGTATCCTTAACTAAAGCAGCTTGTTGACTGGCCTTAATGGTTCCGTTGTGAATTCTGCCAATCACAATGCGACCTAGGTACTCGGAATAGTCCAAGGTGGTGACTTGTAGTTGTAGCGGCTTGGCAGGGTCTCCTACTGGTGGGGGGACATGATGCAAAATCGCTTCAAACAGTGGTTGCATATCTACCGCTTCTGCATCCAAATCTTCTTTGGCGTAGCCTTGTAGACCGGAGGCAAATAGGTAGGGAAACTCACACTGGTCATCGTCTGCTCCTAATTCTAGGAACAGATCCAGCACTTTGTCGATGGCACCATAAGGGTCCGCTTGGGGTCGGTCAATTTTATTGACCACTACAATCGGGCGCAGTCCTTTTTCCAGAGCTTTTTTCAGGACAAATCGGGTTTGAGGCATTGGTCCTTCATTAGCATCCACAATTAGGATGCAGCCATCCACCATACCCAATACCCGCTCTACTTCTCCACCAAAGTCAGCGTGACCGGGAGTATCAACAATATTAATTAATATGTCCTTGTAGCGAACGGCGGTATTCTTAGAAAGAATAGTAATACCCCGCTCCCGCTCTAAATCGTTGGAGTCCATGACGCAGTCTGGAACGTCTTCCCCTTCGCGGAAGATACCGGATTGTTTGAGTAGAGCGTCAACTAGGGTAGTTTTGCCGTGATCGACGTGAGCGATAATAGCAACGTTGCGAATTGGGAGAGTCATACCAGCGCCTGGAAATAGGTAGCAGCAGTTACAATTTTTTCTAAAGATTTCTTAATAATTCTAGCTTACCTTGGGAAGAGCCAAAGAAAAATAGCTGATGCCGGACTGGTAGCATCCGGCTAAGCTAAACCTATGTATAGCAAAGGGAGTAGGGAGTAGGGAGTAGGGAGTAGGGAATCGGGAATCGGGAATTGGGAATCGGGAAGTTGAGATCAAAAATTCTCACAATTGATTTACGATCCCTATCAAACTATGCCGTCTTGATAGGTGTGCCATCTTTACTGCTAGTGCCATCAGTTGTCGATTACCTGTAACTGTAGAGTTACTGGGTCAGTCGTGAATTAATTAACTGCTGACACTGGTAAGCGATCGCGTTTCAGTGGAGACCTTCTTCTGGGTGTCAACCGGGGGCTGAGGAGGTGCTGACTCGTTCTCAGCCTTCAAACGCAGAGTAAAGGATTTATCAACATAGATACCTTTGGAATCAGTGCGACGGACAATCACGGTATGGCTGGTGTCTGTTTTGAAATCCATCAAGGTTTGCTCGGTAAGCTCCAGTTTATTCTCCCTCAACATAAACCGTCCGCCAGCATCATCAATTAATGAGTAGGTATAGGGTTCTCCTGTTTTTGGGTTAGTCGGGGATAGGATACCAACTACAGTTCCTGGTTTCATCTGCTCAGGGATAGGTTGATCAGCTTGGTTAGACTTTTGGGCTGTTTGGCGATGGTTTTCCTGACTTGTGCTGGTATCTTGGTGATGGTTTTGGTCAGCTAAGCTAGCGTTTTGAGCAAGGCGATACAGGTCAGTAAAGAAGTTATTGAGAGGTTTAATCCCACCCTTAGCTGCCTCGACTTCGACTAAGTCACTGTTGGTCAATTCTTGAATAACGGAGGATATAGAAGGGTGGGTAAAACTGTAGAGACCTTCGGCAGAAGATTCCAAAACAGCTGATAAAGATGGATTAGTTTCACTGTTAGATGGTGGTGATTTTTTAAATTTAATCTGATCTAAGGGCAAGAACAAAGTAGAGGATTTAGCCAAGTTTAGCTTAGCTGTATTTTCTTTACTCTCCTCAACTTGTATCGGTAAACTATTAGGGCTTGTTACCACTGGGCTGGTGAACAGAAGTAGACCATACTTACCTAAGCTTAAGTCTTGATTGTTTTGGTCTACAGTTTCCTCTATAGCAACCGTTTCAGAGACTGTTTCAGGGGTTGAAGATTCGTCTATCTCGCTCTCACTGATGGTAGTTAGCAAATCATCTGAATAGATGCTTGATTCGCTATCTTCTATGGGCAAAATAATATTCTCAGGTTGCCCTGTTTTTGTAGAGGATTTTCCTATCCTCAGCCGAATTGGGAGCCGTTGATAGTTTATCTGCAGCACAATTACTCCCCATCCTCCCAGAGATACCACTGCCCAGCCAAACAACCATAGGTATAGTGGTTGATTGGAGAGGGAGTTCAAGGGGGTTGAACTAACAGATTGATTTGCTAAGGGAGACTCTGGTGGTGAAATGATATTATCAATGATAGTATCCTGGTTTTCCCCTCTAGTTTGTGGCTGATTTGGGGAAATCTCGATCAACTCCCTCTCTTGAGCAGATAAAGATTCTGAGTGCAATCGTTGTAGAGTTATCCAGGTGATTGGTCCAACTATACCATCCGCATTCAACCCTAGTGCTTGCTGGAATGTAGAGACAGCAGCAAAGGTATTGGAACCGTATACACCATCCACTGGCTGTTGGTAGTATCCCAACTGTTGCAGTATAGTTTGTAGTCTAGTGACAACTTCCCCTTTACGACCCAAACGCAATGTTGGGGGCAAATTTATCCCTTGTGAAGACCGTCCCTGGAGTGTTTTGAGATTACTGAATCGAGAGTTTTGAGCAAATGCGATCGCTTCTGGAGCAGTGATGCTCTTGGAGGGTTTCCCCAGCCGAGGGGATTGGTTGGGCTTCTGAGTGGGCGTGCAGATAATGCTGTCACTGTAGTCAAGACTAGCAGTGGCATTTTTGCAGTGGCTGTAGGCTAGTAGTAGGAGAGTGGAGGGGTCAGGCATATAGCGTTTGTATCTGGGTTGTAAACACAAGTCTTGCTTTAAAAGGCAAGAGGCAAGAGGCATGCATGCTAGAGGGGAAAGAGATCCGGAGTTTTATTGGACAATAAAAAAAGACCTCCTAGGTTTACATCTGATCGAGAAACGCTATAGACAGCACTAAAGTCTAGTAAGCTTTGCAGAATTTATTTTGTGAACCCGGATATTTTGGTGAGGAGATTTGTAAAGTTTTGTAAACTATGGTAAAGGGAGCAGGGAGTAGGGAGTAGGGAGTAGGGAGTAGGGAGTAGGGAGTAGGGAGTAGGGAATATGGGGACTTCGAGGAGATGCGATCGCGTAGCGTGACCAAAGGTCAATCGCTTTTAGCGTAGCCTACGGCCAATCGCATTCATTTGCGGAAACTCCTCTCACCCTGACTAGTCAATGCTATACAACAATTCTCTATCCCATGAGCTACAAAGGGATCCCCCTAAATCATCCTTAAAAAGGGGGACTTTGAGGTTGAGAACCGTTTATAAATTCAATAAATGCTATAATTAAATATTATTAATTATCAAAGTATAGCCTTCAAAAATCAAAAAGCTTTTTCTATCAGACTATAGCGGTTTCTAGTCTAATCAGGTACAAATTATTTTTACCCTCTTACCTGTTATGACTTCACTGCTCCCTACTCCCTACTCCCTGCTCCCTTTGCTATAGATTATCCCTATTCACTATCTGGAGTTGAAGAAGGAGATGGAACAGTTGGCGTTGGTGACAGTGACGGCTGCTGATCTATTCTAAAAAATCTTTTTATTTGCTCGTTAAATATCCCATTACCTATTAGTCCTAACCCTGTCAAAACCAAAGTCACAATTGCTATAATAGATATCCTGTTAGGGTTGGTTTTAGGGTCAGTTACTTTGATAGTATTGCGTTTCCCTTTTCCGATTTTATTTGTAGTAATAGTTTTGCTGTTCTTAACACTGCCTTTATTCTTGTTGTAGGAATTGTTGAGAAAATCGCCGCCATCTGTGTTGATCTTACTATTTTTAGCCATATTGTTTGTATTTTTACCTCCTATGTTAACAATACCACCTTGATTATCGCCAATTTCTATATTATATGTAGCTTGATTATCTCCCACAGTTTGATTAACTCTGGGATCATGATCTAATATCTTCTTAATAACCTTTTCTGGCTGAAGTCCATTCCAGCTTTTACGACGCATGGTATCTTTGGCAGATATCAGCGTTTTCTTAAGCCAAGGTAGTTCAGGAAATTTTTGAATAATAGAGTCCAATTGATAACAGGCATCAGGCGTTCCAAGACTTGCGAGATGCTGTAGAATGTCATCTCTTAATCTAGCCACCCTATCCCTTGGACTGACATCATAAGGTACACCATTACTATGATCGGGATCTTCGTGATAGGGATATTGGCTAACCAGCCAGATATATAGATCAGCGAACTGTTTCTCATTAACCTTAAGCTTAAGCTCTAAGAGACCGATAAACAAATTATTGCGATTAGCAACTGACTCAATGAACTCTCGTCCAAGCTTTCGTTCTTGCTTAAGCTTAAGCTCTAAGAGACCGAAAAACAAATTATTGCGATTAGCAACTGACTCAATGAACTCTTGTTTAAGCTTTGGTTCTTGCTCAAGAATTGACCATATACTAGACCAACGGTCAGCAGTTGGGTAGTATAATAGGAATGTTAAGGCAATGATGACTTTCTCACGTTCATCTTTCTTCAAAGGCGGCAATGAGCTGAATCTGCTCAATGTTTGTAGATACTCTATAACTTCATCTTTAGCTTCATCCGAACCATGTTTTAGAATGTATTCTAACAGATGCCCCATACATTTGGGCTTTATAGATGGCTTTTTAGCCTTTTCTAAAATAAAATCGCTTAGATGTTTATCCCAACATTTTTTAAATATTCTAATTCTAGCTATATAGTGATACTGATCATTTTCTTGATCGATCAGAATATTCAAAGTTTCAATTACCTGATCACGAGCCTTTGAGTAAACCCTCTTTACTAACTCTAAACAGCTGTCATAATTTTCGCTTCCAAGAGGAAAAGCGATGATCACAGGTGCCCAAATGCCCCATTTCTCAGATGGAATAGTTTCAATAATCTTTGGAGCTTTGTTTAGAAGCAACAGAAAAGCTCTACAACCTGCCAAGGCTGGCCGATCAACTTCATTCTTACCAATCCAATCAGTATTTATATCTTTCTGATTTATAATATAGTTTTCGGCACCTTGAATAATCCTAGTGCGAGTCAGTTCATCAGCCTCTTTCCACCCTGGAAGCTTAGTTAAATCAGGTTCAAATTCATGATTATAGTGTCGGCTGTCTGGCTTAAGAGCCATTTCGATATTCAACCACCACCAAGCTGATAAGTTACCATCTTCTAATTGACTCAATCTAATAATAACTCTCTCTCTAAGAGATGGTTCTAATAATTTTTGTTTAGGACGGGGATTCCGAGCTTTGTTTGAAGGTAGTTTTCCCCCTCTAAAAAAATAACTAAAGTTTTCACAACACTCTCTACCCTTATTATTCAGGTAATAATCTTCAATAATCCAATCAATTTCTTCTTTATTATTTAGCTGCAATTCACGGTATATTGAAATCGCAAAATTTTTATGTGATTTATCTGATTTTGAGCCAATCCTTGGAGTTAGGTAGATATCTCCTATTAAATCTAATACGAAATCATCTAATCGACAATCATAGTCAATTTCTCCTAAATTAACTAGTACGTTGACAAACTTACCACTCTTACCCTCTTCTTTTATAAAATCTGATTTTAATCTTGGTTCCCTCCGCCATTTTTCTTGAAGCATTGGTACAAGGATATTTTTGATAAACATTTGGTAGGAGCCAAGAATAAGATTTATTTTTTTTGGAGGAGTTAAGGCATCCAACAATTCATCATCTGTCAAATCATTAAACTGATCATTATACAGTGCTTGTAGGCAACAACCCTTAAGGCTGTCGTCCTGATCCTCTGGAAGCGGATTAAGGGCTAACGGCTTGAGTTTGAGTATTGAATTCTTATCTCCAATCTCCCCAATAGCTTGAACAGCACTAATCCTAAGTTCAATGGTTTCAGCTGAATCAGTTGCTAACGTAACCAATTCATTTTGGAGTTCCTTCAGTTCACAAACTTCAGCAATCTTGATAGCTGTATCTCGTGCATCACTTGACTTACTTGCATCCACAATATATGGACGAAGTTGTTCCGCAAGGGTAGGATGTTTTAATTTATCGTCTAAGCGGTAGTTAATATTTTGAGCAACAAATATTTCTTGTTCAGACTGCATCAATAAATAGAAAACCAGCGCTTCTCGCACACTAGCATCTTTAGGTATATCGCTCAGAAGTAACACATCAGGATCACTGCTCAGAATCACCTCACGTATCTCAGGTATCATGGTGGCTAACCATGCAGCAGTTTCATGGAACTGAGGAATTAATTTATGCTCAGGGTCTTCATCCTTAGATAAATAGAAAAGACTCTGGAAAAAGGACACAGAGACATTATGTTCCTTCAAATACCATGCTGCTAGAAACTCAGCATAGGTCTGATGAGACCACCCAATCCGCTTTTCACCACCGGCTGAGAACAAGCCAGTATCTAAAACCTCTTTGATACCTGGTTCAGTGATCTCAAAATTTTTGCTCTTAGCAACTTCCTCCCTCATGCAAAGATCGTCGTCAATTAGAATTAGCTGATCTTTAGATCGAGGATAATCTGTATCTGTTCCAGTCCAAACACCAAATCGATTGGCAAAAATTGTAACAGCCGCAATCCGAGCAGCAATGATCAGGCGCTGGTCTGGATCGAGATCACCGATAGCACCTGAATCACGACGGCTAGGATTATTTTCTTCGCATAAACAGCGACAGCCTTTAAGATAAAGATAAAGTTTATCAATCCTCTTCTTATTTTCGATAAACTCACCACTACCACGGCAATAACTATTTATAATAAAGTTTAGGGTGATCGGCTTGATAGCTAGGGGCACAATGTTTTTTCTAGACACTTCTTCTAAGAAAGTGTCTGGATCAATTCCGTTAGCTTCTGCTGCTTTGACAACATCTTGACGACGAAGTGGAACTAGCTGATATATTTTTAGGGAATCTTCTCCAAAAAGTTTCTTGAGACCTGGCTCAAGGACAGATGGTAATACCGCTGTTCGACAAGCAATCCGAAGAGTTAAACGCTTAAGCTTAACATGCTCCTTATAATTTTTAATAGCATCAACTAAAATTACTGCGAGTTTGTTGATTTCTAAAAGGCATTCATCAAAACTATCTAAAAATATGTGGAGCCGATGCCTGCCCGATTGCCACCTAGTAAATTCCTCGCTTTTAAACAATTTCTGAGTTAGTTCATCTTTGGTCAAAACTGATCGAAGATCAAGTGACAGAATTTCATCGTCTGTATTGTTAAGCTCAGCAGTAATTTTATCTTCTTCCTCCTCCATGGCTTGAGTCTTGCCGATGCCTGGTTCACCGAGGAGTATTAAGCAGGGTATTCCAGAAATTTCCCTAAAGGTTACCAAGTTAGGATTGGGATTGTAATTGTAACCGTTGACCGATTGAACTTTTGGATCTGATAAGTAACCATAATAGTCTAAATAGAAGCGATCAGAGGGAGAACACCAAAATCGCTGCCAGTTATAAATCTGATTCGACATGGTCTAGGGTTGACAGAATACACAAGGCTTTGTCTTGATGCAGTCGCTCATGGGGGAAACCCCCAAGACCGCGCTGCATCGCTTCCTAGGATAACAAGAAAAATCTCTAGCAATCCGTGTAGGAATTGTGATAGTTTTTTTCCTATTCCCTGTGCCCTATTCCCTTTCCGATACCTCATCTAATTAAAACCCGCTACATTATATCATGTTATTTATAAAATAGCATTTAACTGTGCCACTTGTCGAAGTGACCTAATTTCAAAACAGTTCGAAAATCTATCATGGTAGAAAATAGTCTAGTGTGCAATCTCTACCATCCACATAAAAGACACACTTGTGTAATCGACACAAGATCAGACCAGGCTGCATTTAAACCAAAAACTGCATTCTACCAATAGTTTTGCTCAATACATTGGGAATTATTAGAGCAATTCCTAACAGTTATGCCAAAGGGATTTTCAGCAAACCACTGTAAGCTATCAGCTATCAGCTATCAGCTAATGCGCTACTTGAGGTGCTACTTGAGGTGCTATCAGCTATCAGCCTATGCGCTACGTGCAATGGGGGTTTTCCCCAGACTTTGAATTCGATAAAATCTCGAACTATTAAATTATCGATTCTGAGGTTTATTTTAAGCTGACCGCTGACGGCTGACCGCTGACCGCTGACCGCTGATGGCTGACCGCTGACCGCTGACAATTACCAATCCACAAAACGCGCTTCATCTAAAACAGGAAAACAACTATGAAAATCGAAGCAGAAAACACAACTCGCGTTACCCTAGAAAATTACGAAGTTTTTGATAATGATAGTGCTTCAGGCTCTAAAGCAGTCAGAATCCAAAACATTGAAAGCAACGGCATAATCGAAATTGACTGGACAGAAAGTGATGGTGTTGCTGGCAAATACCATATCGGTATTGCTCACTTTGATGAAGTAGATGGAGAAGCCACACTAAGACTACGGGTCAACGGTATTGACATTGACACCTATACTTTCGATAAAAACCTTGGTGGAGATGGACCCAACTCCCGTAACTATGTCGGTTTCACTGACTCTCTCAGGAATGGTGATCCTAATCCAAATCCTATCTTTAAAGATGTACAACTTGCCCCAGGCGATCGCATCGAAATTGTTGTAGAGGCAGATAGTCTTGATAATGAGACCTTCGAGTTAGGGCGAATTGACGCCATTGAATTCACCTCCGCTGAAGTGGATCTGTTCTGGCATAATTCTGAGACTGGCACCATGGGAGCTTGGCGGATGCATGGGGTAATGGGTACTGACCTAGATGAGGCAGTGACGATTCAAATGGAATCCGTTAACAGTGACTGGGAGATTCGTGCTGCTGGAGACTTCAACGGTGATAGCCACAAAGATATGGTTTGGCGCAATACCGTTACTGGAGACATTGATATCTGGTTAATGAACGGTTCCCAGTTCCAAGAAGCAGTATCCATCGTCCCAGTCTCAGACCTTAACTGGACAATCCATGGCACAGCAGATTTCAACGATGATGAGCAAACCGATCTTCTGTGGCGTAATCACTCCACTGGCGAAAATGCAGTTTGGCTGATGAATGGCACCGAGCCGACTCAGGGAGTACTAATCAAATCAGAATCAGCCAACAGTAAATGGAAGATGCTTGGTGCGGGAGACTTTGATGGAAATGATGACGCGGATATTCTCTGGCTTGATACTGAAAACCAAAATGTTTACTACTGGCGCATGGCAGGTACCGATTACATAGAATCAGTGTTAGTTAATAATGCACCCTTCGACAACACCTGGAAATTTCAAGGAGTTATGGATTTTGACGATAATGGTTACGATGACATTTTCTGGAGCAATACTGTTGACGGCAAGACAGGGATGTGGATGATGAATGAAAATGGTTACGAGCGACCAGTAATCTCTGAGTCGATAGATTTGAGCTGGGAAGGCCATTCCTGAAGTGACATTTGTTGACCGTTGACTGTTAACTGTTGACTGTCAACAAACAGCGCTCAATCAAAGTGCTTGATCTAACTATTGATCTAACTATGCGTTCGCGTAGCGTGGCCGTAGGCCAATCGCACTTCTGACTTGCTGTCGCATACAATCAATTAGTCACACACCTTAGGGGCGCACCCCGTGCGCCCCTAAGGTGAATTTTTGTTATATTCATTATCAAGAGAACGATAGTTATAGGAACGCGCCCCCGCCCCTCTCCCCACACTGTTCTGATTCCCGATTCCCGATTCCCGATTCCCGATTCCCGATTCCCTGGGCCATAGCATAAAAAATAACCCTAAATGAAGCAATCGCAACACTTGCCAATCATTGGCTGGCGAGAATGGCTAACCTTACCTGAACTTGGTATTATACAGGTCAAGGCGAAAATTGACACTGGCGCACGTTCATCCGCCCTACATGCCTTTAATATCAAAACCTTCGACCATGATGGGATCAAGTGGGTTCGGTTCAAAGTGCATCCCTATCAGCGGGACACCCATCAAACTGTAATCGCAGAAGCCAAACTGTTAGACCAGCGAAAGGTACGCAGTTCCAATGGACAAACCCAGTTGCGACCGGTTATCAAGACTACGGTAAAACTAGGTAGCAAGCAGTGGCCGATTGAACTGACCTTAACCAATCGAGATGCCATGGGTTTCCGGATGTTGCTGGGGCGTCAAGCTGTGCAGAGGCGCTTTCTGGTAGACTCGGGTCATTCCTTTCTACAAAGTTCAACTACGAGTCACCAGACCAATGATAGGAGTAATCAAGGGTCAATAACCCCACCCTAAGAGGATGGGGCTTGAACAGACAATCAACTGTTCGTGTTTGACTAGATCATTGAGCCGAACCTTGGCACGAACGTCTGAATTCTTCCCCAGTTCAGACCTCTTCAAAACTGTGTTGTCAGTTGCTGCTAAAGACAGGACATCTTAGATTCGGTGATCGAGGGGACGAGTTGTTGACTCAAATACTTTTCTCGTGAGGTTTATCACCATGTTACGAGTTCCAGTTATTTCACCAGACGGAAAACCGTTAATGCCTACAAAAGCTTCTCGTGCCCGTCGTTGGCTTAAACAAGGTCTTGCTGTTGTCTACCCAAATGATCTAAATGTTTTTGCCGTTCAGTTGGTTAATCAACCATCTGGCTATCAAACCCAGGATATTGCCGCTGGGATTGACCCTGGGAAATTATTTTCTGGTATTGCTGTTCAGTCAAGTCATGCCACTCTTTGGACAGGTCATCTAGTTCTTCCGTACAAAAAAGTACGCGAACGCATGGATACTAGGCGAACGATGCGAAGAACTCGAAGAGGTCGTCGAATAAATCGCAAAGTACCTTACTATAACAGGTCTCATAGGCAAAAGCGATTCTCGAACAGGGAAAGCAAAAAGGTGCCTCCTTCAATTCGAGCAAACCGCCAATTGGAGCAACGGGTAGTCAAGGAACTTAGCTTTTTGTATCCATTAAAAACCATTGTCTATGAAGTGGTTAAAGCAAGAGGGAACAAGGGTTTTTCTCCTGTCATGGTAGGGCAATACTGGGCAATATCTCAGTTAGAGAAAATAGCCCCAGTGACTCAAAAACAAGGTTGGGAGACTGCTCTAAAAAGGGAGGCTATAGGACTGGTCAAAGACAAAACCGACAAAAGTCGGCAGACAGTCAATACTCATGCAATAGATGGAATAGCTTTAGCTGCTACTCATTTCTTCCGGCGCAAGAATTACTATCACAGCAAAGGTAAATTGAGTATCCCAGAAAACTGCAATATAACTAACGCTTTGTTTTCTTTTATTAGACGTGCTCCTATAAGTCGTCGTCAGTTACACCTATTACAGTTTTCCAAAGGTGGAAAACGTCGTAAATACGGTGGAACAACTACTAGTCATAGCTTTCGTAAAGGAGACTACGTTGAAGCAGTCAAAGCCGGGACGACCTACCGAGGCTGGGTAAGCGGCGAGACAGCAAAACAAGTTTCTGTTAGTGATATCAACTGGAAACGAATCGGACAATTTACCGCCCGAAAAGTCCGACTCCTAAAACGTTCAACGGGCTTACTTGTAAACTACTAATTGGAGGCGCGGCTTTCCTCCCCACCCTATAGAGGGATGGGGAGGAAAGCCGCGAAGAACTGATGAAAATTGCGATCTTATCCCTAGATGCTACCTTATATTCTACCCGACGCTTGAAGGATGCTGGGGACAAGCGGGGTCATGAAATGCGGGTGATTGACTATATGCGCTGTTACATGAATATTACAGCTCACAAGCCGATGGTAATGTATCAGGGCAAACCCTTAGAAAACTTTGATGCCATTATTCCCCGGATCGGGGCATCAAAGACCTTCTATGGCACCGCTGTTGTACGGCAGTTTGAAGTGATGGGTGTTTTTACTGCTAATCCAACTCAGGCAATTTCCCGCTCTCGTGATAAGCTACGCTCTCTTCAGATCCTTTCTCGTGAAGGTATTGGTTTGCCCGTAACTGGCTTTGCCCATTCCACCCAAGATATTGACGGTTTAATCGAGATGGTAGGTGGTGCTCCTTTGGTGATTAAACTATTGGAGGGTACCCAAGGCATTGGGGTGGTACTGGCAGAAACTCATCAAGCTGCTACGTCCGTCATTGAAGCCTTTCGCGGTTTAGAAGCCAATATTTTAGTCCAAGAATTTATCAAAGAAGCAGGGGGTATGGATATTCGTTGCCTTGTGATTGATAGTAAAATAGTAGCATCAATGAAGCGACAGGGAGCAGAAGGGGAATTTCGCTCGAACTTACACCGAGGGGGAACAGCAGAAAAAATCAAGTTAACCCCTGAAGAGCGTAGCACAGCAATTCGTGCTGCTAAAGCCATGGGATTACGCATAGCTGGGGTAGACATGGTACGCTCCAATCATGGTCCGGTAGTTTTGGAAGTGAATTCTTCACCAGGACTAGAAGGAATTGAAAAGGCGACTGAGGTGGATGTGGCGGGGAAGATTATTGAATTTTTGGAAAAAAGTGCTGCAAATGAGAAAAAAGGTACACCTCGCAGTGGAGCTGTTCGCGATCGCATAAAGTATTAAATTGTGATTCAATTGTGATTAAAATTTCAGCAAGCCCTTACAGATAAAGACCCATCCCGTAGAGATAGTATAGCAATTTCATTTATTCAGACTACAGATAATGAGATGATCAGATCATGAAGTGATGGAGTGATGGGGTGATCAAGTGATGGGATGACGGGGTGTGGTGGGAAAAAGTATAGTACATATTAAAAGTACACGGATGTAGTAAATGGCAAGCAAGGAACATCTCACTCGACTCAAGCAAGGGGTAAGGATATGGAATGATTGGAGAGCCAACAATTCTCGGCTCAAGCTGGATCTCAGCGCAGCAGATCTTAGTAATCTTGACCTCAGCCATGCCAACCTCAGAGATGCCTACCTCAGTGGGGCAAACTTTAAGGGGGCAAACCTCAGAGGAGCGGATCTCAGTAACGCAACACTAATTCGGGCCAACTTTTCTGAGGCAGACCTGAGGGAGGCTAACTTCAGCGGCGCAAGTCTGAGTCGAACTAACTTTAGCACTGCTAACCTCTCTGAGGCAGACTTCAGCTGGTCAAGTCTCGGTCGGTCAAGCCTAGTCAAAGCATGTCTTGAGGGTGCTAATCTTAGACAAGCCTACTTAGAGGAAGCCGATCTCAGTGGGGCTAACTTCAGCGGAGCCAACCTCACCGGGACTAACCTTGTTAAAGCTCAAGCACTGAGTACCAATTTTAACCGGGCAATATTAACCGGAGCTTGTCTGGAAAATTGGACTATCAACAGTGCTACCCAATTTGAGGAAATAGCTTGTGACTATATTTATCTAAATTTTCCTGAGCGGGAACGCCGCCCGAGTAGTGGTGAATTTGCCCCAGGTGAATTTATCAAGCTGTTTCAGAAAGTATCGGATAGTATTGAGTTAGTATTCGATAGGGGTGTTGATTGGCTAGGGTTTGCCTATTCATTCAAAAACCTAGAAGTTGAGCAGGAAAATGCTAAGCTAGTCATCCAAAGCATAGAAAATAAGGGGAATGGAGTGGTGATAGTCAGGGTCAAAATATCCCCTGATGCAGACCAGGCTAAAGTTCATAACGACTTGATGCAGGGCTATGAATTTGCTCACAACGTTTTCGAGAAAAAATCGGAAGGTGAACTAATCACTAAAGACCAAAAAAATATGCAGACTTCGAGGGAGATTAATTGCCTATTTGACTTGGTTAATCAACTACCAATAATTGCAAAAGTAATGGCACAAAATTCTTAGTTAATACCCATATATAGCATTTTGAAAAAGCATTTATTAAATAGGTGTACACAATTTTGGGATTTTAGGGAATAGGGAACTTCGGAATAGGGAACTTCGGAAGACAGAACAGGGAACCCGGTTCCCTGTTCAACACTTCTGGCCTAATAGCTAATGCCTAGTGTAAGGGTGTCTCATGGTTATTAATTCAATTTTGAAGGAATACTAGGTTATAGTTACTAGAAAATAGGTAAATTGTTGATTAGGGTGTAAAAAATGAACCCAAGCCTGGAACAGTCAAGTCTAGATACCACGACTATGATGACATCTTCCGAACCATTGGTCGAGGTGCCGAAAATCTTGGAAGAAGAGCGCATGCAAAAGGAGCGTATGCATGATGTCCTGCTGCTGCTGGAACATTTAGTAGAGAGGGAAGAAGCTACCGTGAAGCTCATCCTCGATTGCCTCTACGATGTTGGCTCAGTAAACCTGATCAACAAAAAGTTTCAATCTCGCTCCCTCAACTGGATGATGAAATCAATTGCCCGTATGTCCAAACCAGCCTTCAGAGTTGTTGCTCTGCGCTGGTTTAAGAAGAATTGCCCAGAACTGATTACTAAGTGGCTGGGGGAGCAAGTGCAAGGGAGCAGCGAGTCGGGAGTAGGGAGTAGGGAGTAGGGAGTAGGGAGTAGGGGGAATAAAATTGACCACTGTACCTCATAAGCTGGTTTTCATTTAAATTCTATTGTTCTGACAGCAGGGGAGAGGGTTTGACGGTTTTTTTTTCTAACTGAATAATAACCAATTTAAATGCGCAACAGCTTAAGTACGAGAAACCTTATAATTAAATTATCTAATCACGAGTAACATCATGTCCGGTTGAATAGTTACACGCTTGCGCCGAATCGAAGGCATTTGACAGAAGGCAGCTATGCTGAAGTAAAGCAGTAAGGTTTCATCGGAGATGGTTTTTTATCACTAATTATCCAGACATGATCTAACATCAGGGACACTTCGGAAATCGACACACAAGATCAGCACTTACCCAAAACTGGGCAATCAACGTGCTTATGTAGTATAGTGGTATAATAAAGCACTCTACAGATTGATTTTATGGGTAATATCATGTCGGGATAATTACCCTTAATAAAAATTTCCCCCATCTCCCCATCTCCCCATCTCCCCATCTCCCCATCTCCCCCCCCGCCCCAGCCCCTTAATTATGGGTATTCAACCAGACTAGATATAAGTCCTGAACAGCTTACCGCTGCATCAGCCTATCCTGTAGAGCATCATGTTTGGATAGCCTTGAGTTAGGAATTTTCACCAAACCAATAGTTTACAAATCTGGTCAAGCAGTTAAAGACTTTCTGCTTACAGAAGAATTTTGTCTTTCCATTGAGATCCGTGATTCAAAAGCTTTTTTAGCCCCCAGCGCCCCTAGCATACTCACAGTTTGTTCACAAAGTTTGATTAATCTTTCATCAGAGCTTAATCAAAGGAGCCGAATTTCTAAGTAAATACTCTGTTTCGGCCTAAACAACCAGCTGATGCCTAATGTCATGACTAAAAAGGGGAGGAGATCGAGAGAGTCAAGGTCGGCAAATGCCAGTTGTTAACAACTCCGATGCTACCAGATTTGCTCTAAAAACTCTGATTTAAAACTAAGGAGAACGTTGATGAACACACAATCAGAAACTGCCATTAAGCACAGTGATGTAATCAACCGGATAGTACTGAATCGCCAAAACACCGAAGAAATTGGTCGGGTAACTGAGCTGTGGCTCGACCCAATGGCTCATAAAGTTTTGGGTTTGGTTTGCAAGTCAGGACTGCTCGGTCGCAAAAAACGGTCATTTACTTGGGCAGAAATTGAGGCGATTGGCTCCGACAGCATTCTAGTTTACCTTGAGAAGGAAACCGCAGCCAAAAAACCCCCATCAGTGGAATCGATTGTGGGACATCAGTTGTGGACGGACGGAGGAAATCAGGCAGGTACTTTGGTGGACTATCGATTCGACCCCGACACCGGGAAAGTAGTTGAGTATATCTTTGGCTCCAAGGGTTGGCGTGGTGTCACTGATGGCACCTACCGACTTCCCCCTGTCGCGATCGCCAGTGTGGGGGGTAAACGAGTGATGGCCATAGAGGCGATGGTGCAAAACGCTGAGTACTATACTGGTGGCCTCAACCACAAAATTTCTCAGGCGGCTGAATCCTTGAAAGATGACTACGCCAAAACTAAGGAAGATATGGCGGCGCTGATGGAAGGGGCTCAGGGGTTAGCGACTCAAGTGCAAGAAAATGCTAAAACAGTAGCGGAGAATACCCAAAATAAGTTCTCTGAGGTTGCTGGTCAAGTGCAACAGACCACTAAACAGGTGACTGATAATGCTCAACAGAAGCTCTCTGATGTCACCACTCAAGTGCAAGAAACTACTAAAAAAGTAGCGGAGAATAGCCAAAATAAGTTTTCTGAGGTTGCTGGTCAAGTGCAACAGACCACTAAACAGGTGACTGATAATGCTCAACAGAAGCTCTCTGATGTTGCTGGTCAAGTGCAAGAAACTACTAAAAAAGTAGCGGAGAATAGCCAAAATAAGTTTTCTGAGGTTGCTGGTCAAGCACAACAGACCACTAAACAGTTAACTGGTAATGCTCAACAGAAGCTCTCTGAGGTTGCTGGTCAAGCACAACAGACCACTAAACAGTTAACTGGTAATGCTCAACAGAAACTCTCTGATGTTGCTGATCAAGTACAACCGACCAATAAAAAAGTAGCGGGCAATGGCCAAGAGAAGTTTTCTGAGATTGCTACTCAAGTGCAACAGACTGCTAAACAGCTGACTGGTAATGCTCAACAGAAGCTTTCTGATGTCACCACTCAAGTGCAAGAAACTACTAAAAAAGTAGCGGAGAATACCCAAGAGAAACTCTCTGAGGTCGCTGGTCAAGCACAACAGACCACTAAACAGTTAACTGGTAATGCTCAACAGAAACTCTCTGATGTTGCTGGTCAAGTACAACCGACCAATAAAAAAGTAGCGGGCAATGCCCAAGAGAAGTTTTCTGAGATTGCTACTCAAGTGCAACAGACCGCTAAACAGCTAACTGGTAATGCTCAAGATAAGCTTTCTGATGTCACCGCTCAAGTGCAAGAAACTACTAAAAAAGTAGCGGAGAATACCCAAGAGAAACTCTCTGAGGTCGCTGGTCAAGCACAACAGACCACTAAACAGCTTACTGACCAGGCTAAGGAAAAACTAGTTCAAGTAAAGACAAAGTTGCCGAGTGCTGACTCCGCTACTACTACAGAAGCTGCTCAGAAAGACAAGACACTCAAACCTAGTTCTGAGCCAGAATCTGCCAAAACAGCTCTTAAGCACTAACTGATCTATACAACTCAAGGAGAAAAATACCATGAGACTATTTGCAATACTGGTAACTAGACAATTTGCAATGGTGCTAAGTATTTTAGCGATCGCATCTTTGTTATCTCTAGCTACTGATGGTAATGAGAACTCTCAGTCTAAACCAACTCCGAGTTCACCAGAAGCAACTGTATCCCAAACACCAGCAGAAACCGCTGCATCCGAGAGAAAAGAAAAAGAGAGCTCTCTGCAGAACATCATCTCTGTGTTAATGATCGCTGATCAGTAATGTAAGCATTCAGCTATCAGCATTCAGCAATCAGCCCTCAGCGATCAGCCCTCAGCGATCAGCCAAAGGCCGTAGGCCAAGGGCTGAATGCGCTTACTTAGTAATCACTTAGAAGGTGGCAAGAAACGTTTCGTTACTGCTAGCAAGGGCTTTTGCTTGGGATAGAAAGACTAAAGTTTCAGCAAAGCACTTATCTCCAACAATGCTTCACCCCTACAACGTTTCTTGCCAAGCTCTGTTTACTCTAGCGTTTCTCATAGTAATGAGGTACACATAATTTTTTCCCTGTTGCCTATGCCCTCGTCCCTGTTGCCTATGCCCTCGTCCCTGTTCCCAGATCCGCTGTTCTCTGTTCCCTAAAATCACAAAATTGTGTACCTCACCCAATTGAAAACCGCTATTCTTACTAAGGAGTACTCAAACAATGATCACCACTGACAACAATAGCGATTGCGAATCTCTTGAGGAAAACAGTGTATGGTATGACCTCAGAGCAATAAGAGTTATTAATGGGCTGCAACAGGAGGTGGAGTTCCTAGAAGCCTCAGTGAAACGGCTCCAAATCTGGCTGGTTTTAAGTATTGTGATCTTAGGAGGTAGTATTGCTGCCATCAGTCCCCTTGGTGCTATGACTTACAAGCAGTTGCAGCAGCAATTCGCACCAGTAAATTCCTGGAAAACCACTCAACAAAACCGGTGATTTTTTGATTAATTATCGACCGTTAACACTAAACACTAAACACTATAGGGTTCCTAAATGAATTGTGATCATTTTTGATGCCCGACTCCCGACTCCCTACTCCCTACTCCCGACTCCCGACTCCCGACTCCCTACTCCCTACTCCCTACTCCCTATTCCCTGTTCTCTTTGCTATAAACACTCAACACTAAACAGTTTCAAATCAAGGCCATGTCTAACAACAATCATCTCACTGAAAAAAGCACGATCAGTAATTTTGCTATAGACAACAAACCTCTTCCCAACACAGCCCTTCCTGTTGTGACCTCAGTCAATCCTCTTGCTAATCTCCAACAGCAACATATCGAAGAAGTCGCCGAAGCATTGGTGGAATTTCAAATGACTGCCATGTCCGATAAGAAGAAACATGAGCAAGAAAGAAAGCAGCTACAGAAAAAAATGGGTCGCTTCACTGCTATTTGGATGATTTTCATCTTGATGGTAGCAGGAGCAGGAGCTTGGACAGGATATTTCTTTTATACCCAGCTCAAGGAGCTAACTACACAAATTAATTCAGTCAAAGAGGCTCAGGGAGAATTAGAACTGGCAAAACAAGTTCAACAGCTAGAAAGTCAGCTATCTCAACTCAAAAAGCAAGTGCCATCGAATCTGGCAACTGACTTAGAAGCTAACCAAAAAAAACTTTCAGCACTAGAAAAACAAGTCCAAGGAGTACAAGAAAGCGTTAAGCACCGCCAACAAGCCCTAATGGTTTTAGCCAACGCTTTTCAAGACTTGGCTACTTTTGATCAGTCTGAGCCTCCTGTTACTGCGACTTCAGGGGAAAATAGTCCAAAAGGTGGCGCTGTAAATCAATAATTGAGTAAGCTATCAGCTATCAGCTATCAGCTATCAGCTATCAGCTATCAGCTATCAGCTATCAGCTATCAGCTATCAGCTATCAGCTATCAGCTATTAGCTTATGCCTATAGGGCAGGCTACACCGAACAGCTTTTGAATAAAATAAGCTGACCGCTGACCGCTGACCACTGACCGCTGACCGGGGAGTGTCAAATAAGAACTTTGGGGATTTCATACCCTTTTGTTGCTGCTCAAAACCCTGCTTTCTGCCGTACCAAAGGCTCAAGAATTGTCAGCAAACTCAAGGGCATCAGCTCTTGACTAAGGGATTGAGCATAGGCAGGACTCAGATAAGCTTGGTACTCTGATTTACCAGCAATATAGGTTTGAAAAAATGCTAAACTCAATGCCTTCATATACTCCTGAGCAATAGTTGGGTCAGGACCAACCACTGCCTCAGGTAAGGGGACATCATCGGGTGATGGGGCGAGGGTGGAAAAGTGGGTTCCTCTCCTAAGCAATACTAGATACTTCTGTAGAGTTGTCAGCCAAGTAAAGGGTTGAATCTGTTCTGGTAAAGCTGGCGCTATGGTATCATCACTACCAGCGACTACCATCAGCGGCACTTCAATTTCGCTAAGTTGGGATTTTCCTAAGACTGTGCTAATAATTGGATTAATTGCGATCGCACCTTTAATCCGTTGATCGGATAACTGATAGTCCTGTGGTGGCAAGTCAAAGGCACGACACTGAAGTAGTAGGGATATATTCAAGGTATCCTCATTTAAGGGAGCGCAATCCTTTTGCAATTGCTCAAAATTGATCTCAGCTCCAGCAAGAGCTAAGGATGTGTAACCCCCAAAGGATTGACCCAATACTCCCACCTGTTGCAAATTTAACTGCCCTTTAAAGGAACTTTCTAGTTCATCCAGTAACAACTTAATATCCACAGGACGGTTAATAAATTCTGATGGTGGAGCTGCCTCTTTGGCAAGACCAGTTAACAAAGCCTGTATTTGATCTGCATTACTGCCTGGATGTTCCGGTACAGCCACAGCAAATCCATAGGATGCCAGGTGACGGGCTAAGTACTCAAATGTCTTCCGTTCTGAACCCAGTCCGTGGGAAATAACAATCACTGGTGCTAACCCTTCCCTTGGGGAATCTGGCAAATACAAGTCAACGGGAAACTCTCGCCGACGGTAATGGTCATCGAAGGTAATGGTTTGCTTGCCATAGCTTACTGAACCTGGTTGCCGTAAGTCTAGGGATAAATCGGATAAACCTCGCTCTGTCTGGGCTGCCGCTTCCTGATCCGATGCCTGTTCCACTGCTGCAATGGCCATCTGGGTTTGCTGAATCAGCTTGGATAAGTCATCAATAATTTCAAAACCCCGTTGTGAGTTAATCCGAATGCCGTAAGTCGGAAATTCCCGCAACACATTCAAAATCGTCAACCCTTCTGGCTTAAAAGCTGCTTTGATTAAAGCAGCTCGAATGGCATAGAAACCGGGTTGACGAGCTTTGGTTTGTATGACTTCACCTATCCGTTGTAGAATTATTTCCCCTTGAGGTGAGTAGAGGAATTGAGCGATCGCTACTGGTGTGACATCAATGGGAGTGATTAAGACCTGCCGCAGTTGTTTGAATTCTTCCGGCTTTACATACCCCGCATAGAAGGCTAAGGATGGCTCAACTTTGCCCACTGTCGCATAAACTTCTAGAGCTGCGATCGGTAGAGAAAACTCGATTGGACCATAGGAAATATAGATTTTCTCTGCTGCCTCAACTGGTGGAGAAATCATCACTGGGGTGAGCAACAATCCTAGATTCAGCAGCAGCCACCCTAGTCTAGTTTGTGGTTTACCTTTTGCTAATCTGAACATATAGGGTTTCCAAATGATTTGTAAAACTAGATTGTAATTTGTTCTAATACAAAAAACGCTGTATCCCTTACTCCTGTTAGTGCTCGGCAGTTTTTTTTTCCCTAAAGCATTTCATTATTTGTTCACATCTCAAATGTAAATACTATAGCGCTACTCCCGACTCCCTACTCCCTAGTGCCGACTCCCTACTCCCTAGTGCTCAATCGGGCAAGACATTTGTATTATTTAATAAGGATTTGTCAATTTTTGATGACATTTAGGGGTAGAGTAAATAGAGTAGAATTATGTTATTGCGAAATTTTGTGGTAGAGTGAATAACTCTAGCCAAGATTCAAGCTTGTTTTCCTAGAAAAGACTAACTAGTTTTTTAGTCTTTTTTGGGAGAATAGCTATGATAATTTAAGATAAATAGGATAGCGTCTTAAGATGGTGCATCTTAACAAAAACTGGGGAGCTATAAGGTGCTCATTCCAGGAAAAGAGTACACTTTGTTTTCTGGGCAATTGTGTGTAGCACTGTGGCTAGGGTAAACTAGTTTACTCATTGAATACAGAACATGAATACGTTAAAAGGACGCGATTTTCTAGGCTTAGCAGACCTCAGTGCTAGTCAAATTCAGGAACTATTGGATAAAGCCACTAAGTTAAAAAACGCTCAGTGGAATCCTAGGTGCAATAAGGTTTTGGGATTATTGTTTTATAAGGCTTCCACACGAACACGGGTCAGTTTTTCCGTAGCTATGTACCAACTAGGGGGTCAGGTGATTGACTTAAATCCCAATGTCACCCAAGTTGGTCGTGGAGAACCGGTAGTAGATACAGCCCGAGTGTTAGATCGGTACTTGGATATTCTAGCAATTCGTACCTTTGAGCAAAAACAGTTGGAAATCTTTGCCGAATATGCCAAGATTCCAATTATTAATGCTTTGACTGATTGGGAGCATCCCTGTCAGATTTTAGCCGATTTGTTAACTATTCAGGAATGCTTTGGAACACTGGCTGGTTTGACATTGACTTATGTTGGGGACGGTAATAATGTCGCTCATTCACTAATGTTGGGCTGCGCTCTAATGGGAATAAATGTCAGAGTCGCCACACCACCAGCTTATCAACCTGATAGTGCCATTTGTGAGCTTGCCCTGAAAACCGCAGGTAGCCGCACAGAAGTAATGATTACCGATGACCCAGTAGCTGCGGCCAAGGAATCTCAAGTAATTTATACTGATGTTTGGGCAAGTATGGGTCAGGAAGCCTCAGCTGAGGAGCGAATTCCAATTTTTAAGCCTTATCAAGTTAATCAACAGTTGTTAGACCATGCCGACCCATCAGCAATCGTACTCCACTGTTTACCCGCTCACCGGGGGGAAGAAATTACAGACCAGGTAATCGAAGGCTCGCGATCGCGTGTTTGGGACCAGGCCGAAAACCGTTTACATGCCCAAAAAGCCTTACTGGTCAGTCTTTTAGGGGTTGATTGAATCGTAAGGGAGTAGGGAGTAGGGAGTAGGGAGTAGGGAATAGGGAATAGGGAATAGGGAATAGGGAATAGGGAATAGGGAATAGGGAATAGGGAACAGGGAATAGGGAACAGGGAATAGGGAATAGGGAACAGGAACCCACCCCTAACCCCTCCCAGGAGGGGAAAAGAGGGAACAGGAAAAAAATCCTGTGTACCTCATAGCTATGAAAAACCCTATCACTCCCTCCTCTCCCCATCTCCCCATCTCCCCATCTTCCCATCTCCTCATCTCCCCATCTCCTCATCTCCCCACCCTCTCCCCATCTCCCCATCTCCCCATCTCCCCATCTCCCCATCTCCCCACACTTCCCACCCTTCAGCCTCGAACAATACTCTGGACAAATGACAATAGTTGATAGTACCAATGTTCTATAGAGCAATTACTAAGAACGACCATTTTTTGTCAAGAGTCTTATGGAAAACCTCACATCTGCTCAACAAGAACTCTACGATTGGCTGGTTAATTATATTCGGGTGTCACACCATGCCCCTTCGATCCGGCAAATGATGAGAGCAATGAATTTGCGCTCACCAGCACCGATTCAGAGTAGGCTGGAACATTTGCGTAGTAAGGGATATATTGATTGGACGGAAGGAAAAGCCCGGACGATTAGGCTGCTGCGGCATTCTAATTTGGGAGTTCCTGTATTAGGCGCGATCGCAGCCGGGGGTTTAGTGGAACCTTTCACCGACACAGTTGAGGAGTTGAATATATCTGGCTTCTTCCACCAACCAGGTAACTTTGCTCTGCGGGTTACTGGAGACAGCATGATCGAAGACTTAATTGCAGAAGGGGATGTGGTGATTATGCGACCAGTGCCTGATCCCGATGACATCAAGAATGGTCTAATTGTAGCGGCACGGGTGGATGGACATGGTACTACCTTGAAACGTTTCTATCGTAAGGGTAAGAAAGTTACTCTTAAACCCTCTAATGCTAAGTACCACCCCATAGAAGTGATGGCAAAACATGTCCAGGTTCAAGGAGTATTAGTTGGTGTCTGGCGGGGATATGAGCAGAATTTAACAGCTGCAGCGATACATTAGCCATACCATAACAATAAGGAGAGCGAAGCATCTTGGTAATTCTTAGCTATCGCTCTCCCATCAGTAATACTCAGGCGGATGTGATTTTCTTAAATTGGGTCATATCATAGTTGTATCCTAATCAAATTAGGCTGATTTGAGGGAATAGTGACAATAACCGATATTAGCTAAGGCTATATTCTACCCTTTCATGGCCTCTTTGCGCTTTAGTGTTGAACCAGCACCGATTGCACTTACTGCTAGTAGACCTAAAACCGAAGCCGGTTCAGGGACATCAATGGAATTTGCCAGGATGAACTCCTCCTGAGCCTGCGTTATTGATGGTCCATAAGCTTGATGGTATTTAAAAGAACCATTATCTCCAGCAGCAAGAAGTAATTCAAGACCAATATGTGTTCCCTGGTCTGCAAAAGCGCCATTACCATCAAATGGAGCATTAAAGAAATTGTTTAAACTCAAACCATCCAATATCTGAAAAGGATTACCAGAAGCAACAGTTACATCAGGGTCTACTGACCCCAAGACTACCGTAAGACCATCTGTTTCTGTGGCTTGACCGACTTTTCCCAATCCAGCATCGGTTGAGAGTGACAACACATCATTGAAAGTGCCGGTGCCGTTTCCTTGAGCAACACCCTGGTCTGGATCAAGCGTGTCAAAATAACGCAGCGCTACCTCTGAGCCATTGTTAATAAATTCAGTTGAGATGCTCAACACGTTCAAATCCGGAACCAGGGAATAGGTGCGGGTAAAATCGACATTAGCACCCCCTAGAGTGTATGTTCCTGTCACGGACACATAGTCACTGCTGCTATTAACACTTACTGCTTGTTCGGTGGTACCTGATGTGGTGTTTCTGACAAAAGTAGATGTGTTTGTCCCGTTCATAAAACCAAAGTTGGAGACAGGATTTCCTGGGTTAAAAAAATCACTAGGAAAGATTGACATCTTGTCAAATAAGACAGTATCAATAGCACCGTTGTCTTCTCGAATTGTGACTTCTAGGGAACCATTGCTAAGAGTAAAAGCTTGGGCTGAGGCAGTTCCTAGGGACAGCAACATCATGCTTGTAGCACCCAGTAAAAAGCCTGACTTCTTAACAATAGAACCGGCGATTGTCATAGCCATTGATGACTTGGTGATGAGAGGGGAATTAGCCATAATCTTACTACCGCCAAACTAAAGTATTTATTGAGTTATTTGTTTTGAAATATTTGATTACTTCTAACTTAAATAACAATGGCAAAAATGGCAGTAGTAAAAAGTAGGATGATTCAGGTATCAGTTTGATAAACAACTTGTAAAAAACTAATCGATGTTTATCAAGGGGTTGTCAAGGAATCGGTTAATTTATGAATTATCGATAAAAAAGTAGGCTGTTTTTATGAATTTTTATTAAAGTTGCGGATTATTAGCCTAAAACTTCACTATTCATTCGATTTTTTTTCTATAATCAAAGTATTCAAGGTATCTACGCATTCAGCCGTGAGCCATTCGCTCACCCTACGCGAACAGCGTTCAGCAAAAGGTTTACGCTACTTCAGGTGCTGACGTAACAGATATTAAACCAATCCTTACTAGTTTTATTCAAAGGTTGTTCGGGTAGCCTGCACGTAGTGCATTCGCTGATAGTTTACCAACGTATAGTTAATGTTTTTTTTTAGTTGACATACGTTTACTTTTTTTAGCAATTTAAACAAAAAAATAATGCATATTGACGAAGCGATCGAACTTTTGCAATCCTTGGTGTTTGCGAAAACTGACCAGCATTTGGATAAAGTCCAAATTGATGTATTGCAGGGAGTTTGGGAAAATTACACTTATGATCAGATTGCGGAAACTTACTGTTTTTCTAGTGCCCATGTCAAGACAGTTGGTGCCAAATTATGGCACTTGCTCTCTAAGGTATTGGGGACAAAGGTCAACAAAAAAAACGTTCAGGTCGTTCTCAAACGTATCGCAAAAGATTCGCAACCGGAGAGCAACCGTAGAATCTCAAGCTCCCCAATCCTGGAATTACCCGGAGGTCAAGTTCCTCTAGATTCCCCTTTTTATGTAGAGCGTGCCCCCATCGAAGCATGCTCATATGATGCTATTTTGCAACCCGGAGCCTTGATTCGGATTTATGCTCCCAGGCAAATGGGCAAAACCTCCCTGATGGCCAGGATTCTAGACCAGGCACGATGGCAGGGAAATACCACAGTCACTCTCAACTTTAAACTAGCTAATCGAGAGGTCTTCACTAGCCTGGATAAATTATTACAGTGGTTCTGTGCCAGCGTTGGGAAAAGTCTGGGGTTGTCGAATCAGTTGGCGGATTATTGGGATGAGGTTCTGGGCAGCAAATCTAACACCACCGACTACTTTGAAAACTATCTGTTGGCTGAAGCTGAAGTTGATAGTCCACTGGTACTGGGCTTAGATGAGGTGGATATGCTGTTTCAATACCCGGAAATCGCCTCAGAGTTTTTTAGTTTGCTGCGCACCTGGTATGAGAAAGCTAAGTATGGAGATAGTAGGAGCTATATTTGGCAAAACCTTAGGTTAGTGGTTGTCTATGCCACAGAAGATGATGCTTGGCTCAATCTCCATGAATCCTTTAATGTGGGGCTGCCCATTGCTTTACCTGAGTTTAATCAGGAACAAGTACAGGATTTGGCACGGTGTTATGGACTGAATTGGGATGCTGATCAAGTGGCACAGCTGATGTCTGTAGTCGGTGGCTATCCCTATCTGGTGCGCACAGCACTACACCAGATTTATTCTCAAGATCTCACTCTAGAGCAGTTTTTGCCTAAGTCTGCTACTCAAGAGACAGTTTATGGGGAACATATGGGTGGGCAATTCTTGAACCGTCAAGAGAATCGACAACTCTATACAGTCTTTGCCCAACAGACACGTTATATCAAGTCCGCTTGAATAGCCATCATAAAGGTGTGGGGAGATAGGGAGATAGGGAGATGGGGAGATGGGGAGATAGGAAGTGTGGGAAGTGTGGGGAGATGGGGAGATTAGGTATTAGGTATCATGGGTCAAGCTATAACTGTTTTGATAGCTATGAGGTCAACAGGATTTTTTCCCTGTTCCCTGTTCCCGATTCCCGATTCCCGATTCCCGATTCCCGATTCCCGATTCCTACGACTCTTCATCCTCATCTTCAATCGCTTCATCTAGCCGGTCATTGGCATCTTTAGCAAGCTTAACAAAAGCAATATTCGATGCTAATCCCAAGCCCGTAGTAACAGCTCCTTGAGATGACTGTTTGAAAATTAATAATCCTGCCCCTGCTAAACCCACAATTGCGCTTAGAATTGTAGCGCACGACAAGCAAGTTAAAGGGTAAGCATTCAGCTATCAGCCTAATGCCGTCAGTTTTTGAATAAAAGAGGTAAGCTTTGGCCAAGGCCTGTGGCCACGCTACGGGAATGGCCACCCTAGGCGAACGTTTAATCTAAGTTAGGTCACAGGGTCGAAGCCTGTGCCACAAACATTAAGCCTGTGCCACAAAGCTGACGGCTGATAGCTGACGGCTGAATGCTTACGTTAAAAGAAAGCTTGGCTTGACGAATGCGCTCGTTCAAGACTGAAGTTCCCCCGTTCAATAGCCTAGGAAGACCACAGAGCAAGGGATTGAGGTTTCGAGTATTTCAAATTTTGGGGGAACTTCAGTTCAATAAGCTGGTTTACCGGTCAAATTGTCTTGTTTTGTTTAGACATCATTGTTTAGTATGAAAAAATGCTTTTGGGTTGGGTAAATCCCATTCTACTTAAACTATAGGCTCTCAAAACTACCGGTCGGGATTTGTGGGTAAACTTTCACGTTATTTCACAGTTTTTCATATTGGTGAAGCTCGAAGAGTATCTCCGTGATAATTTTTTCACTGCTTCATAAAAATTCGTGAAACTATTGTCTCAATCTTGATCGACTAATAAATTAAAATCTCAACTTACAAGAGGGATAGTCAGGATACAAGGAGCGATCGCCAATGATTAGTAAAGAAGCCTTCGAGGAAAAATATAGGAACATGCCTCGGAAAAGGAGACGAGTGTTGGAGGCGATGGTGGGTGGCAAGACAGATGAAGCAATCAAAGACGAGGTGCTAGGTGTCTCTGATATATCTACGGTAAGAAAGCATCTCTCCCAAATCTATAAAGACTTTGAGATTCCAGCTAATCGTTCGTCTTCTCGTTGTGAATTGGTTAAACTCTTTAATATCTATAAGCCTGAGTTAGTGGCTGAACAAGTATTAATACATTACGGGTTGTCATCGTCTCGATCTGGAGCTGCTCAAAAGATTTACATTGAGCGCCCACCGATTGAAGCTCGTTGTTATCAGGAAATTGTCAGAGTTGGAGCGTTAATTTGCATTAAAGCACCGAAACTGATGGGCAAAACGTTACTGAGTCATCAGATTCTCGCTCATGGCGAAGAACTGGGTTATAAAAGGGTTTATTTAAACATGCATGAGCTACCTTTCAGTAAGTTAGATAAATTTTTACAGTCTTTTTGTGTGCGGGTTGGTGATAACTTGGGATTGTCGGAGCAGTTGGACAGTTATTGGAACGAGACTTTAGTCAGCAAGGTAAACTGCAAACGATACTTCGAGCAGTATTTGTTAGCGTCTTTAGAGAGTCCGGTAGTTTTGTGTTTGGATAAAGTAGAGCAAGTGTTTCCTCATCAAAAGGTTGCTGAAGGGTTTCTGACTTTGCTCCGAAGTTTCCATGAAGATGCTAATAGTAAAGAGATTTGGCAAAAACTACGGTTGATTGTGGTTTATGCCACGGAAGTTTACGTTACGTTACCTAACGACCAGTCGCCGTTTAATGTAGGATTACCTATAGATTTACTAGAGTTTGATGCTCAGCAGGTTAAGAGCTTTGCTCAGGCTTATGGTTTGAATTTGTCTGGGGATTCAGTAACGAAACTGATGGGTATGGTGGGGGGACATCCTTTTTTATTGTCCCAAGCGTTTGATCATCTCAAGAATCACCAAGCAGTAGACAACACACTGGATACCCTTTTGGCTAATGCCCCCACAGAAGCCGGAATTTATAGCAGTCATCTCCGTCAACTCTTAACTAGTATTCAAGAGTATCCCGAATTACTGGACGCTGTTAAATTATTAGTTAGTACAACCAATCCGGTGCGCCTGGATGCTACTATCACTCGCAAGTTGGAAAGTATGGGACTGCTGCAACGCCATGGCAATGATTGTAGTTTGATATCTAATTTGTATCGTCAGTATTTTAGCGATCGCATTTTAGGGAGCAGGGAGTAGGGAGTAGGGAGTAGGGAGTAGGGAGCAGGGAGCAGGGAGTAGGGAGTAGGGAGTAGGGAGCAGGGAGTAGGGGGAATATCATTATTATCAACAGAGCAAGAAGTACGATAACAATGAGCAAAAAACCTTTACAGCCTTTTTCATAACTATCAGGTACACAGGATTTTTTCACTATTGCTAGCATGCCTATTGTCTATTGCCTATTGCTAGCATGCCTATTGCCTGTTCCCTATTCCCTATTCCCTGCTCCCTACTCCCTGCTCCCTACTCCCTAAAACCCAAAAATTTGTACCTCACCGAATGGCAAACTGCTGTAATGACCAATCAACAATCAATAGTCTATAGAGTTGGGGGTAGTTTACCTCAAGATGAACCCACTTATGTGACGCGACAAGCTGATCACGAGCTTTATCAGGCATTGATGGCTGGGGAGTTTTGTTATGTGCTGAATTCCCGACAGATGGGTAAGTCTAGTTTGCGGGTACGAACGATAAAACGCTTAAAACAAGAGGGATTTGCTTGCGCTTCTATCGATCTTACAGTGATTGGGAAAGAACAAATCCCCGTGTCGATGTGGTATGAAAGTTTGATGACTTTACTGTTCGATGATTTGGAGCTATCAGGAAAATTTGATGATCAACGTTGGTTAGACGAGCGTGCTCAAATCTCCCCCGTCTTGTGCTTAAGTAAGTTTATTGAGCAGATAGTGTTAACCAGTATTCCGGGAAAGATTGTTATTTTTATTGATGAAATTGACAGTCTTATTAAAGTTAAGTTTAAAGATGATTTCTTTGCGTTAATTAGGGCTTGTTACAATAAAAGAGCCGAAAATCCAGCCTACACTCGTCTGACTTTTTGTTTGCTGGGGGTGGCAACTCCCGCAGATTTAATTCAGGATAAACAACGCACCCCGTTTAATATAGGTCGGGATATTCAGTTGACTGGGTTTACCTTTGAGGAGGCCAAACCGCCTTTGGTTCCGGGTTTGGTAGGCCAGGTGGATAATCCTGAACAGGTGTTAGGTGAGATAGTAAACTGGACGGGGGGACAACCGTTTCTGACTCAGCGCGTGTGTCGTTTGGTGGTCCAGACCTGGGAATCGGGAAATAGTCTTTCCGTGGAACAGGTGGTGCGTAGGCAGATTATTGACAATTGGGAAGCCCAGGATCAACCAGAGCATTTGAAGACTATACGCGATCGCATCCTCAGAAATGAGCAACGGGCTGGTAGCTTACTGAGTTTGTATCAGCAAGTATTGGATCACGGTTGTCTAGCTGCTGATGGGAGTGAGGAACAGACGGAATTAAGGCTCTCGGGGCTGGTGGTTCAGCGCCATGGCTGTTTGGAGGTTAACAACCGGATTTATGGTGAGGTTTTCGGACCTGATTGGGTCAAGACAGAATTGGCCAGACTGCGCCCGTACTCTGAGGCTTTTACGGCTTGGGTTGATTCTGGGGGTACAGATGACTCTCGATTGTTGCGCGGGAAAGCATTAGAGGAGGCTCGGGATTGGGCTAGGGGTAAAAGCTTGAGCGATTTGGATCGTGAGTTTTTAGATGCTAGCCAGGATTTACAAAACCGAGAATTGCGAAAGGCTTTGGCGGCTGTGAAAGAGGCTAGTGACATATTAGCCAAGGCCAAACAGGAAGCAGAAGCGTTGCTAACTGATGCAAGACAGCAACTTGCAGAAGCCAAATTAGGCACCCGACTAGAACGGCAAGGGCTTAGTATTCTAAGACAGTTACAGGATAATGTTTACTACGGCACCAGTATAGAAGAGGAAAAGCTTTTGTATGAGGCAGTAGAGACTGGGGACTCACTATTTAATATCGTTAAAGATGGTCGCCCCCTGGAGCAATATCCTGCTATCAGTCCTGTATATGCCCTCCAGCAGAGTATTAGTAAATTCCGAGAACGGGCTAAACTCAAAGGGCATCAGGACAGGGTAACGAGTTTAGCATTCAGCTGTTGTGGACAGAAGCTGGCCACTGCTTCAAAGGACGGCACTGCCAGAATTTGGGACAAAAAGGGCAATCAATTAGCCGTGCTCACAGGGCATCAGCGCTGGGTAACGAGTGTAGCATTCAGCCGTTGTGGACAGAAGCTGGCCACTGCTTCAAAGGACGGCACTGCCAGAATTTGGGACAAAAAGGGCAATCAATTAGCCGTGCTCACAGGGCATCAGGACAGGGTAACGCATGTAGAATTCAGCCCTTGCGGACAGAGGCTGGCCACTGCTTCATGGGACAACACTGCCAGAATTTGGGACAAAAAGGGAAATCAATTAGCCATGCTCACAGGGCATCAGCGCGTGGTAAGAAGTCTAAAATTCAGCCCTGATCGACAGAAGCTTGCCACTGCTTCATTCGACAACACTGCCAGAATTTGGGACTTACAGGGAAATCAATTAGCCGTGCTCACAGGGCATCAGGGCTGGGTCACAAGTGTAGCATTCAGCTGTTGTGGACAGAAGCTGGCCACTGCTTCAGAGGACGGCACTGCCAGAATTTGGGACTTACAGGGAAATGAATTAGCTGTGCTTACAGGGCATCAGGGTGCGGTAACGAGTGTAGCATTCAGCTGTTGTGGACAGAAGCTGGCCACTGCTTCAGAGGACGGCACTGCCAGAATTTGGGACTTACAGGGGAATCAATTAGCCATGCTCAAAGGACATCAGGGCTGGGTAACGAGTGTAGCATTCAGCCCCGATCGACAGAAGCTGGCCACTGCTTCAGAGGACGGCACTGCCAGAATTTGGGACTTACAGGGGAATCAATTAGCCATGCTCAAAGGACATCAGGGCTGGGTAACGAGTGTAGCATTCAGCCCCGATCGACAGAAGCTGGCCACTGCTTCAGAGGACGGCACTGCCAGAATTTGGGACTTACAGGGGAATCAATTAGCCCTGCTCAAAGGACATCAGGGCTGGGTAACGAGTGTAGTATTCAGCCCTTGCGGACAGAGGCTTGCCACTGCTTCATTCGATCGCACTGTCAGAATTTGGAAGGTCGAAAGTTTAGGTGAGCTCCTGCGTCGGGGCTGTGACTTGCTGGAAGATTACTTTGTTAGGAATCCTGAGGCTAAAGAGAAGTTATGGGTATGCCAGGAATAGGCAATAGGCAATAGGTAATAGGCAATAATTAGATCTTGCACTAGTACCAAACTACTTAATAATTTGAGAAATGCTATATATTCTCATCTTCCTCTTCTGCCTCTCTAATCGCTTCGTCTAGCCGGTCATTGGCATCTTTAGCTAGCTTAACAAAAGCAATATTCGATGCTAATCCCACACTGGTAGTAACTATTCCATCAGATAGCTGTTTGGAGATTAATAATCCTGCCCCTGCTAGACCTACAATCCCGCTTAGAATTGTAGCCCCGACCAGCAAGTTAAAGGAAAGCTTGGCTTGACGAATGCGCTCGTTCAAGAAGCGGGTTTCTGGGTCAAATTCTTTGTTTGCTTGAGACATAATTTATTCAGCCTTGAGTTCAGTAACGCTCTTATTTACAACTTAGGCTCAATAAATTACTAATAGTTAAGTTGTGATTCAAATTTCACCTTATTCACGGTTTTTACTATTGTTAAACTGGAATAATATATCGTGATTATTGTTTCACTGCTTTACAAAAAATCGTGAAACTGTGGATCGAGGTGGAAATCTCAGCGATCGCTTTCAATTATACAGCGTTTTTCATAACTATCAGGTACACAGGATTTTTTCCCTGTTCCCTGTTCCCTGTTCCCTGTTCCCTGTTCCCTGTTCCCTGTTCCCTAAAAGCCAGTAATCTATACCTCCCCGAATTAAAACCTATAGACTTACTCGTTATCAAAATTTATCCAATCTTTCCATTCTTCATTTTCTTGATAATAGTCTTTCATTGCTTCTGCTTGTTGGGCTAAAAGGCGACGACGTTCTTCTAGGGTAAGTTGTTGAAAATCTTGCCGTTCAATCGACTGATTTTGTGTAGTTTTAGGTACGATTAAAATAACTTCTATGGTTTGTCCTACCGGTAAATTGGGAAGGGAAATCTCAAGGCGGTTGCCTTGTTGAACAGTGGTGGTTAGATAGTGGGTTTGTTTCATTACAGCAGTTTTAAATTTGGTTAAGTATAAAGAGTAGTTGATGTAGGGTGGGCAGTAAGTATAATCCCGATGGTAAGCTTTGGATAAGGTATGATTACTGCCCACCATAGGATTCATTTTACTCTATTTTACAATTAATTTTCTGTTGGTGGGCAGTGCCCATTTAACTGACTACAATCTTAAAATTTTCTAGGAAGCACTGCCCACCCTACGATTTATTTTAATCTATTTTACAATTAATTTTCTGTTGGTGGGCAGTGCCGATTTAACTGACTACAAGCAAGCTTAAAATTTTCTAGGAAGCACTGCCCACCCTACGATTTATTTCACTCTCCACACTCTCCATATTTCGTAAGAAAAAAAAATCTCTAAATACCTTGACATTAGATTAATTTATAAATATATTTATAATATAAACCATTTACACGAGTCACGATTCATGACCAACAACATTCCGCCTAACTCCGATGACAAGAACACCCCAGAAAACCCTGGTCGCAAACCTAAGAAAGTCAAGCACTTGTTAATTGGTTCTCCTGAAAAAGTTTGGAAGACAATTATTGCCCTTTATGGCCTTAAATACGCCTATCCCAACGAGTGGAGCACTCCCGAGCCTACGGGGAATCCTGGTGAGATTATGACCAGCTTGATTCGCTATTTCTACGTAGACTAGGATAGTAATTTGCCAGGGTTTGACCCCCTGGCGACCATCAGTGAAACTTGTTTTGTGGAGGTTAGTTTACTGAGTTAGGATGTTGTTGTTTTGGATCAGTGGCTGAGGTAAGTGGTAAGTGGTAAGTGGTAAGTGGTCAGCGGTCAGCTTTGTGGCACAGGCTTCTAGCCTGTGACCTAACCCATAAGCTGATAACTGATAACTGATGGCTGATAGCTGATCAGCTCAGCTGTACTTGTAATGGCTTATATAATAGAATTCGGTCAAGAATTGGTTAACCAAAACTTGACCGATTTTTTTTATTGGTAAGCAGTTAGCCGTCAGCAGTCAGCCGTCAGCGGTCAGCCCTTGGCCTTTGACTGAAAGCACCTCAAGTAGCGCATAAGCTGAAAGCTGATAACTGATAACTGATCGCTGATAGCACCTCAAGAAGCGTGCGCGTAGCGCATTAGCTGATAGCTTACAAAAAAACTTCACGTTAGTTCACGGCTCTTCACCTCTTCACATTAGTGAAGGTCAAAAATATCTTTGTGATTATTTTTTCACTACTAAAAAAAAAACTTGTGAAATTATTGTCTCAATCTTGATGAAATCATCAACAATACTTTAAAATAACTATAGGACTACCTAGGGCACAAGCAGCGATCGCCTATGATTAGTAAAGAAGCCTTTGAAGACAAATATAGAAACATGCCTTGGAAAAGGCGACAAGTGTTGGAGGCGGTGGTGGGCGGCAAGACAGATCAAGAAATCAGAGACAAGGTGCTAAAAGTCTATGATAAATCTAGTGTAAGACAGCATATTTCTAAAATCTACCGAGACTTTGATATTGAAGCTAATGGTCATGATTGTCGTTGGGAAATAGTTGAAATCGTTAATACCTATAAGCCTGAGTTAGTGGCTGAACAAGCATTAAAAAATTACGGGTTGTCATCCCCTAGACCTAGAGCTGATCAAGAGATATATATTGAGCGCCCACCCATTGAAGCTCGTTGTTATCAGGAAATTGTTAAACCAGCAGCGTTAATTCGGATTAAAGCCCCGAAACTGATGGGCAAAACCTTACTGATTCATAAGATTATCGCCCATGGGAAAAAACAGGGTTATGGAAAGGTTTATTTAAATATGAATCATCTCCATTTTACTAATTTAGATATATTTTTAAAGTCGTTTTGTTTGCAAGTTGGTAGAAAACTGAAATTGTCTAATCAGTTACAGACCTATTGGGATGATAGTTTTTTTACCAGTGTAGAAAACTGCACCACCTACTTTGAAGAGTATTTGTTAGACTCTTTAAAAAGTCCGTTACTCTTGTGCTTGGATAACCTTGATCGAGTGTTTCACCATCAAGAGATTGCTGAAGGGTTTCTGACTTTGCTCCGTAGTTGGCATGAGACAGGCCAGTTTGACGAGAGTTTAAAAAAACTGCGGTTGGTGGTGGGTCATGCCACGGAATTTTACATTACTTTAGATATCAATCAGTCACCGTTTAATGTCGGATTACCTATAGATTTACTAGAGTTTGATGCTCAGCAGGTAAAACGCTTTGCCGAGAGTTATGGGTTGACGTTATCTGTGGATTCAGTAACGAAACTGATGACAATGGTGGGGGGACATCCTTATTTATTGTCCCAAGCTTTTGATTATCTGAAGAATCACCAAGCAGCAGATAAAACCCTGGATAAATTACTGGATGACTTTTTGGATTCAGCTCCCACAGAAGCAGGAATTTATCGCATTCATCTGCTCTCACTCTTAACTAGTATTGAAGAGCATCCCCAATTGCTGGAAGCGGTTAAACTATTAGTTAGTACAACCAACCCAGTGCGCCTAGATACTAATATCACTCGCAATTTGGAAAGTATTGAACTAGTGCAACGCCATGGTAATGATTGTAGTTTGAGATGTAATTTGTATCGTCAGTATTTTAGCGATCGCATTTTAGGGAGTAGGGAGTAGGGAGTAGGGAGTAGGGAGTAGGGAGTAGGGAGTAGGGAGTAGGGAGTAGGGAGTAGGGAGTAGGGAGTAGGGAGTAGGGAGTAGGGGTAATATCATTATTATCAACATAGCAATAAGTACGATAACAATGAGCAAAACTATCTTTAACTATACCTAATTATTGAAAACTACTTGTTCTCTATCCTATCTCGCCAGACTTCCCAGACTTCCCAGACTTCCCACACTTGGTACACTCTTCTCACTGCTCCCTACTCCCTACTCCCTGCTCCCTAAAACCCAGAAATTTGTACCTTACCGAATTGCAAACCGCTGTAATGACCAATCAACAATCAACAGTCTACAAAGTTGGGGGTAGTTTACCTCACGATCAACCCACTTATGTGACCCGACAAGCAGATCACGAGCTTTTTCAGGCATTGATGGCTGGGGAGTTTTGTTATGTGCTGAATTCCCGACAGATGGGTAAGTCCAGTTTGCGGGTACGAACCATGGAAAAGCTAACAAAGGCGGGAGTAGCTTGTGCCTCTATTGATGTTACAACGATTGGCAATCAATTAACGTCCCAGCAGTGGTATGGCAGTTTGATTAGAAGTCTTGCCAAGAGTTTGAAATTGAAGGAAAAAATCAAGGTAATCCCTTGGTTAAAAGAGCGTGATGTATTCTCGCCAGTGCAGTGGTTAGATGAGTTTATTGAGTCGGTTATCCTAAAAGAAATCAGTGAACCAATTGTTATTTTTCTGGATGAAATTGATAGTATTATTCAAGTTAAGTTTAAAGATGATTTCTTTGCCTTAATTAGGGCCTGTTACAATCAAAGAGCCGAAAATCCAGCCTACAATCGTCTAACCTTTTGTTTGCTGGGGGTGGCAACGCCATCAGAGTTAATTCAGGATAAACAGTGCACCCCGTTTAATATTGGTCGGGGTATTCAGTTGACTGGGTTTACCGTTGAGGAGGCCAAACCGCCTTTGCTTCCCGGTTTGGTAGGTAAGGTAGATAATCCTGAACAGATTTTAGGTGAGATAGTAAACTGGACGGGGGGACAACCGTTTCTGACCCAGCGGGTGTGTCGTTTGGTGGTGGAGACTTCGGAATCGGGAAATAGTCTTTCCGTAGCACAGATAGTGCGTACCCAGATCATAGAAAATTGGGAAACCCAGGATGAACCGGAGCATTTGAAGACTATACGCGATCGCATCCTCACAAATGAGCAACGGGCTGGTAGTAGGCTGTTGGGTTTGTATCAGCAAGTGTTGGATCACGGTAGTCTAGCTGCTGATGGGACTGAGGAACAGACGGAATTAAGGCTATCGGGGTTGGTGGTTGAGCGTCATGGCTGTTTGGAGGTTAACAACCGGATTTATGGGGAGGTTTTCGGACCTGATTGGGTCAAGAAAGAATTGGCCAGACTACGTCCCTACTCTGAGGCGTTTACCGCTTGGGTTGATTCTGGGTGTAAGGATGAATCTCGACTGTTGCGGGGGCAAGCATTAGAGCAGGCGGAACAATGGTCTAGGGGAAAAGCCTTAAGCGATTTGGATTCCCAGTTCTTAAGAGCTAGTCAGGTTTTAGACAAGGGAGAAGTGCAAAAGGCTTTGGCGGCTGAGAAAGAGGCTAGTAAAACATTAGCCAAGGCTCAAGGGAAAGCCAAGGGAACCATACGCAGAGGGGGAATTGTACTGGGTTTGTTTTTAATTGTTGCTATAGTGACTGGTATCAAGGCTAGACAAGAAATACAGCAAGCCAAATTAGCCACGCGACTAGAACAAAAAGGGCGTCGTATTTTAGGACAGTTACCGGATAATGTTTACGACGGCACCAGTACAAGAGAGGAAACGCTTTTGTATGAGGCAATGGAGACTGGGCAAGACCTATTTAATATCGTTAAAGATGGTCGCCCCCTCGATAAATATCCTGCTACTAGTCCTCTAAATGCCCTCCAGCAGAGTATTAGTAAATTCCGAGAACGGGCTGTTGTGCTCAGAGGGCATCAGGACAGGGTATCAAGTTTAGCCTTCAGCCCGGATGGAAAGAGGCTGGCCACTGCTTCAGATGACAACACGGCCAGAATTTGGGACAACCAGGGCAATCAAATCGCCGTGCTCACAGGGCATCAGGACAGGGTATCAAGTTTAGCCTTCAGCCCGGATGGACAGAGGCTGGCCACTGCTTCAGATGACAACACGGCCAGAATTTGGGACAACCAGGGCAATCAAATCGGCGTGGTCACCTGGCATCAGGACCCGGTAGATCGTGTAGCATTCAGCCCGGATGGAGAGAGGCTGGCCACTGCTTCTTCATCGGAGAAAACTGCCAGAATTTGGGACAACCAGGGCAATCAATTAGCCGTGCTCACAGGGCATCAGGACTCGGTATTAAGTGTAACCTTCAGCTGGGATGGAAAGAGGCTGGCCACGGCTTCATCCGACAACACCGCCATAATTTGGGACACAAAGGGCAATCAATTAGCCGTGCTCAGAGGGCATCAGGACAGGGTAGATAGTGTAGCCTTCAGCTGGGATGGAGAGAGGCTGGCCACTGCTTCTTCATCGGAGAAAACTGCCAGAATTTGGGACAACCAGGGCAATCAATTAGCCCTGCTCACAGGGCATCAGGACAGGGTATCAAGTGTAACCTTCAGCCGGGATGGAAAGTGGCTGGCCACGGCTTCAGAGGACAAAACTGTCAGAATTTGGGACACAAAGGGCAATGAAAGAGCCGTGCTCAAAGGGCATCAGGACAGGGTAGATAGTGTAGCCTTCAGCCCGGATGGAAAGAGGCTGGCCACTGCTTCAGAGGACAAAACTGTCAGAATTTGGGACACAAAGGGCAATCAAATCGCCGTGCTCACAGGGCATCAGGACTGGGTATCAAGTTTAGCCTTCAGCCTGGATGGACAAAAGCTGGCCACTGCTTCAGATGACCGCACTGTCAGAATTTGGAAGGTTGAAAGTTTAGGTGAGCTGCTGCGTCGGGGCTGTGACTTGCTGGAAGATTATTTTGTTAGGCATCCTGACGCTAAAGAGAAGTTATGGGTATGCCAAAGGGAAAAGGGAACAGGGAATAGGGAATAGGGAATAGGGAATAGGTTTGTTCACGAGGCTCAGAGGCTCAACAACAGTATTCAAATACTCACCGTCGAAGTCTAGATACTCGTCCACAAGGTCCAGAGACTCAAGGTTTATATTCAAATACTCGACGGTGAGGTTCAGAACCCACTCGATCAGGTCTTGATAGCACGGCTTTTGAGTGCGACACCTAACCGGATTTTACTTATCCGTTAACTGGTTCAACCAATTGGTCAAATCCACTTCGGTTTCAAAATCTAACAACGCTTCTCCTAAATCTTCTAACTGGTCAAAGGATAATTCCTCAATTTGATTTTGTAATTGGGGATTAAGGTGACCTAGGCGACGGTTAATTTGACGGATAATTAACTTAACCTCATTCCGCTTGCCCTGTTCTAATCCTTGGCGAATAATTCGTTGATAAACTACTGACTCTTGCATCATATCCTCCCTAAAATAGGCTTGAATTAACTGCTCATCAAATTTCACCCCAGCCAACAGTTGCACGCAAGCAGATAGGTTACGCTGCTGTTGTCTATCTTCAATCATATCGATTCTGGCTGCTACTTGGGATAGCAAGGTTTCTGGCACTTCAGTTTGTGCTAACACGGCCAACGGTAGTAACCCTGGGGTGGTAAGTAATGGTTGTGGATCACATTCCCAAATCCGAATCACCCGGTAGCGGAAGGATAGGTTCCTCTCGGTAAATTGATTGACAAATACTCCGGCTAATCGGGTTGGTTTCAGGAATATTATTACCTGCTCAATGTCTTGATGCAGTCGCTCATGGGGGAAACCCCCAAGACCGCGCTGCATCGCTATCACAGCGATACTGACGATATAACCTGACCCAATAATCAAGCATCCGCAGGGGTAACGGAGGTTCAGATTGGGGTAGAGTTTGAAATTCCAAATGCAAAATAGCATCAGCAACTCGCACAAAAAACAAGGCATCTGCGCGAATTGGTTCTGTGCTTAATTCGGTGTTAAGAATTTCGATATCCTGTGTTGGTTGCTGGTTCCACAACCAGCTGGTAAAGGCTTGGGGATATTGTTCAACTAAATATTTGAGAGTACTGTCGTAAGTCATTACATATAAAAGATAACTAAGTCAATTCTGGTTAACTAATCGAAAAGAGGGTTAAGAGCCACAAATTCGACCACTCGAACCTATCCCAAATCATCTTCCATAAAGTCAGGGTAAGGTACATCGGAAATTTAACTAACTCTTGAAATACCCAGTAAACTCCGACAATTATTAACGGTATTTCGGGGTATAAAACATCGCCAAAATTATGGTTATTATTGGTTAATATTATTCAATTCTATCACAGTTATTAGTCAGAATATTATTCGAAATTTAGTGAATAACTTTAAGAGTTTTTTCGCTACAATCGGGAGGGGGATCCGTGTTGCTCGGCTGACTTAACTCAAATTTTATTCAAAACAGTTTTTTCCTCAACCATCCCCATAGCCCATAAGCTAATAGCTGATAGCTTACCCTTTATTTAGGCTTTTTGATATGGTGTTCCCCTGGCGAGATAAATATATTCACCTGCTTACGGATTTCGGCTTTAAGCGGGTGTTTGGCACTGATTCCAACAAAGCACTGTTGATCGACTTCTTGAATACTCTGTTACCTGCCCACCATCAGATTCAGGATGTCACCATTAAGACTCCCGAGTTCTTTGGCAACACCTTAGTGAACAGAAGAGCCATTTTTGATAGTTATTGTCAGAGCACAACCGGTGAACGGTTCATGGTGGAAATCCAAAAAGCAGACCATAATTTTTTCAAAGATCCCAGTGTCTACTATGGCACGTTTCCCATCCAAGAACAGGCGCAACTGGGAAATTGGGATGATCAGCTAACCGCAGTCTACACCGTTGGTATTCTGGATTTTATTTTTAATGACCATAAGGACAATCCAGAACTGTTGCATGTAGTAGAGCTAAACAATCACCACTGTGAACTGTTATATAATAAGTTGACATCCATTTATATTGAACTACCGAAATTTACTAAATCGCTTGATCAATTAGAAACCCATTTTGACAAGTGGTTATTTTTATTGAAGCATCTCGCTGAATTTAAGGCTCCCCCTGAATCCTTGCCAGAAGATGTGTTTGCCCAGCTCTTTGAAGTGGCCGATATTGCCAATTTCTCACCAAAAGAGCAAGCCCTGTACTATGATAGCCTGAAGGTCTACCGGGATATGTACAGTGTTGTCGAAACCTGTATTCAGGAAGGTTTCAAACAAGGTAGACTTGAAGGTCTAAAACAAGCTGCTATAGAAGAAGGCAAACTTGAAGCAAAACAGCAGGTTGCTAAAAAGATGAAAGCAGCAGGGTTACCCCTGAAGGATATTGCTCAATATACGGAGTTGAGTGTGGATGACATTAATCAGTTGTCCTAAGAGAGTAAGAAAAATCGGCAATTCCGTGGCACAGGCTTCGAGAACTTTGTGGCACAGGCTTCCAGCCTGTGATGGGGTGCATCTCAATCCATGCTGTTTGACCCGGTGGGTGTAACGGCCATCAGGCGTGGAACAGGCTTCCAGCCTGTGGCAATTTTCGGAAGGGCGGTTCCAACACTGGCGGTGCGTTACGGGCCGGGCTATCCCAACACTACGAGGCGGAAAATCAGTGCGAGCCCGTCCCTAACACACCCTACGTCTGTCACGAAATTACAGACCGTTCCCACAAAAATTTTCTTTCAGACTCTTTAATAGGTACATCATTAATACTAGCTTCCCGTCTCTTCATTAAACCATTTTCAGCAAATTCCCAGTTTTCATTACCATACGCTCGATACCAAAACCCAGAATCATCATGCCATTCATATTCAAAGCAAACGGAGATGCGATTATCCATAAAACTCCAAAGTCGTTTTCTCAGGCGATAATCTAATTCTTTTGCCCATTTGCGCTTCAGAAACGCAATAATTTCCTCTCGACCACTAATAAATTCGGCACGATTGCGCCATTCGGAATCAATGGTATAAGCGAGAGCAACTTTCTCGGGATTGCGGGTATTCCAGGCATCTTCAGCAGCTTGGACCTTAGCGGTTGCACTTTCTAAGGTAAAAGGAGGTAGGGGTGGTTTAGTTTCCATAAATAGTAATAGTTACGGCAGTTTGCAATTCGATGAGGTACAAATTCTGGGCTTTTAGGGAGCAGGGAGTAGGGAGTAGGGAGTAGGGAGTAGGGAGTAGGGAGTAGGGAGTAGGTAAGAGGGAAAACAATCCTGTGTACCTGATAGTTATGAAAAACGCTGATCGCTGATCGCTGATAGCTGATCGCTGATAGCTGATAGCTCAATTCTTACATAGACTCTAAACAAGACAGGCTTGGAAATCTTGACGAAATTGGTTTTCATCAAGATTGCGACCAATAAAGACTAACTCATTTTTTCTGGTTTCTTCTGGTTTCCAAGGACGATCGGGACGACCATCAAAAATCATATGTACTCCCTGGAAGACAAATCGATTATCTTCTCCCATCACATTAAGGATACCTTTCATTCTGAAAATATTTTGGCCTTGGGTCTGTAATAATTCCGTTAGCCATGTGTTTAATTTTTCAAAATCTACTGCTCCTGATTCTACAATGGCAAAGGAAAAAACTGATTCATCATGTTCATGAGCATCTTCTCCTAATAAGTCCGGGTCAATGTCTAGAGCTTGTTTAAGGTCAAAAGCCCGCACCCCTAACACTGAATCCATCTCAACTTCTGAGTTTTGGGTACGATAAATTTTTACTAAACCATTCATGGCTTTGATTTTTTGCTCTAATTCCTCTAGTTGTTGAGGTTCTACTAAATCAATTTTATTGAGCAAAATCACGTTAGCAAAAGCAATTTGTTCCTGGGCTTCATCACTATCCCAGTGCTCTAAAATATGCTTAGCATCAACTACCGTTACCACGGCATCAAGGTCTAACTGGGTTTGAATCTCTTCATCCACAAAAAACGTTTGAATTACGGGAGCAGGATCAGCAAGCCCAGTGGTTTCAATTACTAAATGGTCAAACTTATCCCGTCTCCGCATCAAGTTACCAATGATTCTAATTAAATCTCCTCGCACGGTACAGCAAATACAACCGTTATTCATTTCAAAGATTTCTTCATCGGCATCTATCACTAACTTATTATCAATACCAACTTCCCCAAACTCATTAACAATTACGGCTACTTTTTTACCATGCTCGTAGGTCAAGATATGGTTGAGTAAGGTAGTTTTTCCGGCTCCTAAATAGCCAGTTAAAACCGTGACGGGAATAGCGTTATTTACATTAGTTGCAACCATGGATTTTTAGTCTAATTAATTAGTTGTCTAAAGTTTTTGGTAAGCATATGCGCTACGCGCACGCTGCGCGAACAGCCGTCAGTGGTCAGCCGTCAGCTTTTAGCTCATGCTACGGGAACAGTTTAAAATAAACCTCCTTCGTGGCACAGGCTTCTAGCCTGTGAAGCATTAGCTGATAGCTGATAGCTGATAGCTGATAGCTTACAGTTGTTTAATGTCTAGTTCCTGAATTTCTTCTATGGATTGATGAATCTTATATTGTTGCGGAGGTGTTCTCATGATGGCAATGACGGTTTCTAAAGGAGGGCAATCTGGTTCATGGCATTGTAACTGACTAACAGAAATAGGTATTTCCGGATCTATTGCCAAGTGCTGATAAACCCAGTTTTTGATTTCCATAATTTTAGCTGAATTAGTTTTAGACTTAGAGGTTTGAAATAAATTCATTGTTATTAACCAAATCCCCGACTGGAACTGGAAATAGAATTTTGCCAAATTATTACTTCACCATTTTGCCCTCCGGCAGCTAAATAGTCTCCAGTAGGGTTCCAAGCTAAACAAGAAAATTTTATTTTTCCGCTAACTATTTTAGTAAGCTTTTTAGCCCTTGACCATAGTTGAATACCGCCATCATTACTAGCGGAAACTAGTAGGGATGAATTGGGGGCAAAGGTGATGGCTTGTATGGCTTGGTCATGTTGTAACACACGATTTTGCCAGTTCTTGATTTCGTTGTTAAACTGCCACACAATTACCGCATCTTGACAAGACGCAGCTAAAACTGGATCAGAAGTATTTGACCAAACAACTTTACTGACTTTGCCGGGAAATCCCTGCATTAACCAGGGGTGAGGATTACCCCAGTGAAGTAAGGAAATAGTGCGGTCTAGATTACCTGAAGCAAGATAGTCATCATTGGATGACCAAGCACAGTCTAGACTAGCTCCAGGAACTTCAAGCTTTTCTGGTGGCTCTGACCAGTTGTCAATGTTCCAGACTTTAACACTACCATGGCCACTAGCAGCTAGGAATTTACCCTGGGGATGCCAAGCTATATTGAAAACTGATGAGTCTGCAAAGTTTAACTCTGCCATTAGTTGCCCTTGGTCAACATCCCAAACCTTAACCTGGCGATTGACCGCAAAGGCTAATAGATTTTTTTGGGGATGCCAACCGAGGGAGTCAATCCAAGCGTTGCCCTGATCCAGGGTTGTAATGGGCTTAAAGTTGGGGGAATTGACCCCCAATTGCCAGATCCTAACCTTGCCTTGCTGTCCAGCAGTCCCTAGATAATTGCCATCTTGGGAAAAGCCCACACAGTCTAGGGAATAGTCATGACTGGGTGTCAAAATTTCCAAATTACCCTGTTGCCATAAAGCCAGTTCTCCTGCAGCAGTAACAATAGCTAGATAATTACCTTGGTTTGACCAAACTAAGGCTCTGATGTACTCAGACAATTGCCGTTTATCTAACTGTTTTAATGTGTTCGTGGTTTTGGATTTAGTGGACACTGATTCCCTAGTAACGTTTGGCTAGCCTGTAATTGCCGAGGTCAAGAAAACGATTCCAATCGGAGTGGTCGATCACGTCTTTTGCATGACATCTCTGCTTTCGTAATGGTAGTGACTAGTAGTTAATAACCTTGTAGTCGGGATAACTTACCTTTCACCCCGACATAATCAATCATCCTAAGCTACCACTTTTTGTAGGGTAGGAATTTACCACACATGATGATTTGTACGCGATCGCCTTTCGGGTCTTCCACTTTCTCTACTTCTATGGAAAAATCAATAGCACTCATAATCCCATCCCCAAACTTCTCATGGACCACCGCTTTAACAGGCATACCATACACCTGCATAATTTCGTAAAAGCGGTAAATTAGAGGATCGGTGGGAATTTGAGGGTCTAGGGAACCCTTGAGGGGTGGCACGGTTAATTCTTCAGCTACGGATTCTGGTAAACCCAAAGCGGTGACTAGTTTGGTGGCTTCCTCCATATCTGCGCTAGCTTGACGATAGATTACAGAAGCGACCCAAGTTTCATCCCTACCTACAACTTTTTCCAAATCTTCAAAGGTGAGTCCTTTTTCTTTTTTTGCGGCTAACAACTGTTTAGTAATTTCTGCAATTGCCATAATTAATGTCTCCTGATTTTTAATCGTTGGTATTTTACACTGTAAGCTATCAGCTATCAGCTATCAGCTATCAGTTTATGGGCGATGGACAGGCTACTTGAGGTGCTTATGGGCTATGAGCAAGCTACACTAACAGCTTTTGAATAAAACAGGTAATCATTAGTTTAATCTGAGTTATGGAAAGCACCTCAAGCAGCGTGAGCATTTAGCTGACGGCTGACCGCTGACGGCTGAATGCTTACTTTACACTAACGGAGGATTTTTAGTTAGTGAATTCTTGCTTCTTCTACAGCTCTAGTTTCCCGATATAGATGGTTTTCCATTTCCTCTTTCAGTTCCATATAGGCAGGATGATGCTCAACGGTAGTGCGATCGCGCGGACGGGGGAAAGGCACTTCAAGCACTTCATCAATACGCGCCGCAGGGCCTTTGGTCATCATCACAATCCGATCGGATAACAGGAGGGCTTCATCAATGCTATGGGTAATCATAATGGCAGTTTTACGCTGCTGCTCCCAAATGCGCTCGATTTCATCCTGTAAAAAGCCCCTAGTCAGAGCATCTAACGCACCAAAAGGTTCATCCATTAACAAAATTTGGGGATTAATAGCTAAAGCTCTCGCAATACCTACTCGTTGTCGCATACCCCCAGATAGTTCGTGAGGATGTTTGTTCTCTGCTCCGGTTAAACCCACTAGTTGGATATTTTCCTTAATAACCCGTTTTTGCTCCCTCGCAGACATTTTAGGATAGACAGTTTCCACCGCAAACCTAATATTACCTTCCACAGTCATCCAAGGCATAAGGGCATAGTTTTGAAAGACCATACCCCGGTCAGGTCCTGGTTGAGTCACAAGTTGCCCATTGATAATCACTTGGCCACTGGTGGCGGAACTCAAACCCGCGATAATATTCAGCAAGGTAGACTTACCACAACCAGACGGACCAATGATCGACACAAACGTGTTGTGCTCAATATCTAAATTGATATCTTCGATAGCGACAAAGTCCGGGGAAGATTGGCCAGTAATTTTATCAAACCAACCATGTTTACCGGGGAAAGTTTTTGAAATATGACGTAATGAAATTTGAGCGTCACTGTCATTGTCTATAATGACCTTACGGCCCTTGGAATAAAAAGAAGTACTCATAATAATTATTCATGAGGAGTTTTTACCGAAAGAAACCAGTTTTTCAAAATAGGCAAATATTTGATCAAGGACAATACCCACAATCCCAATAATAAAAATTGCCACCAGAATATTGGGTATGTAAAGGTTATTCCACTCATTCCAAATGAAGTAACCTAAACCCGTACCCAATAGCATTTCTGCTGCCACAATCACCAACCAAGAAATCCCCATACTAATTCTCAAACCAGAGATGATGTTAGGTAGGGCAGCGGGAATAATCACTTTAAAAATCGTGCGCCATTTAGAAGCGCCCAGAATTTTAGAAACATCAAGGTAATCTGGGTTAACATTGGCCACACCAAACGCTGTGTTGGTTAGGGTTGGCCAAATACTAGCAATGGTAATAATGAAAATCCCTGTCATCTCTGAGTTCCGGAATATATACAGCCCCAAAGGTAACCAAGCCAGGGGAGAAACCGGTTTAAGAAGCTGGAAGTAGGGGTTAAAGGCTTTAAAGGCAATTTTGGAAATACCTACCAATATTCCCAAAGGCACAGCAATGATTGAAGCTAACGTGTAGCCAATGGCTACTCTCCGCAGGCTAATTAACAAATTCCAACCAATACCCAAATCATTAGGTCCATTGTCATAAAATGGATGGGTTACCCAATACCATAATTCCTTAATGGTTAGGGAAGCAGTGGGCATACCCTTAGCAAAAATCTTCATCTTTGCGCCTAATTCCCAAAACAGTAAAAATATGCCTAGGGAAACGATAAACAGCAACAGAGCTCTGAAGTTTTCATTTTCAAAGATTGTGAGTTGTTGTTTTTTTTGAGTTACGTTTTTGGGTATTGATGTCATGTTGTATTTGCTTTTATCTGCAAAGATATTGGTGAGGGAGACTTCGTCAGCTATCAGCTATAGCAAAGGGAACAGGGAGCAGGGAGCAGGGAGTAGGGAACAGGGAACAAACATTCTCTCAATTCCTACACGGATTGCTATATCAGCTATCAGCTTTTGAATAAAATAAGCTGACTGCTGACTGCTGACTGCTGACTGCTGACTGCTGACTGCTGACTGCTAAATGCTTACCTCTAGAAACCGTATTTTTTGATTTGTTCATCCACATACTCTTGGGGTTTAGCTGGATCAAAGGTGTCAAATTCCAAGGTTTCTGTACGGTAAATCTCTGTAGGTGGAGTTTGTCCCACTTCCTTAGCCAATTCCCTAGCTAAATCTGTGAGGAAAATTTCTTTACCCACTTGATCATACTTTTCCGAGGTGATTGCTGATTTGACTTTTCCATCTCCTTGCAAATCCCAACGCACTAACTGAGACGAAATCCAATTGGCAAAGCTCTGCCAAGGATAGGGATCAAAATCAATTCTGTCTGGTACAGCTTTGGTGTTACCTTGACCATCTTCAAAGTTACCCGTTAGTACAGCTTCCACCACTTCCACCGGCTGGTTCAAAAAGGCTCTTTCGGAGATGGCTTTGGCAATTTCTGGACGATTGGCTGGGTTACGGGCATAACCTGCAGCTTCGATAATTGCTTTGTTGAGGGAGCGGAAAGTGTTGGGGTTTTCCTCAATCCAAGCATCGCTTGCGGCAAAGGCACAACAAGGGTGTCCTTCCCATAAATCCTTGGTAAGTTTGTGGATAAATCCAGCGTCTTCATAGACAGCCCTTTGGTTAAAGGGATCGGGCATCAAGTAAGCATCAATGTCCCCTGCAACCAACTGAGCAATACTATCTGGTGGAGGAACAGGGCGAATTTTGACATCTTTATCAGGATCAACTCCCCCAGTGGCCAGGTAGTAACGAATTAAGAGGTTGTGCATGGAGTAAGGAAAAGGTACACCGATGGTGAAGCCTTTGAAATCGGCGGGACCGTTAATTTTACCTTTGTATTTGTTAGCTACAGTAATGGCTTGACCGTTAATGTTCTCGATGCTGGCTAGTTTAACTCCAAAGGTGGCGGAACCTAAACCCAAAGTCATGGCAATAGGCATAGGAGCTAGCATATGATAAGCATCCAGTTCTCCTGCGATCGCAGAATCCCTAACCGCACCCCAGCTAGGCATTTTTACTACTTTGGCATTAAAACCATACTTGGAGTAGAACCCTAAAGGTTCAGACATAATAATAGGAGTGGCACATGTGATCGGGATAAATCCAATTTTTAGGTCTGTTTTTTCTAGACTGTCTGCATTGGCTGGTGGTTCATTCTCCCCCGTCTTTAAATCCTGAGTTTGCTGTTTAGGGGTACAGTTGGCTAGGGTAACTAATGCAGCACCTACTGCTAAATTTTTCAAGAAGCGGCGGCGGCTGAAACTATTGTAATGCCTTACATCCCCGAAAAATTCTCCAGCTTTAGGACCAAAGGCAGCAGCAAAAGCATTTTCTATACCACCAGCTTGTTTAGCTAGCTCTAGGACTAATTGCTCCCTCTTCGGGTCCCCTTTACCAGCTACTTTTAGTAGCAGTGCCTTTCTAATATCAGCAGCATTAACCGCATCTGCCATCTTAAACGTATCGGGTTTATAAACTCCCATTTTTGTGAGGTCTTCGATCATATCCACTGGATCGTTAGGCATATCTTCTGCCATAAATTTCCAGTGTTCACCCGTCATGTGGAAGCCACCACAAATCATACACCATAGATCTAATTCACTCAGATTACCTCTTTGGGAATCGAGGTTACCCCATTTTCCCGTTGCCTTTGTAACTGATGAAATTACCATAATTACATATATATGTTGATGTAGTTAGGTTAGGGCTGATGCTTCCAAGTCTTTTGTAGCTAAAAGTACATAAGTCTAGATTTTTTTGCCTCTACCGAAAATCCTGTGCTATTTTAAGACCGATACTTTTTAGCTACCAAAATCTACAAAAATAGATTTTAGCTCACTAATGCAAGCTGATTTCTCAGCCAGGGGGTATCTCCCAAGGCATGGCCGTAGGCCACGCTGCGCGAACGCAGAAAGATGCCACGAGCGCCGTTGATGTCTCGGTCCATTACCTGCCCATCAACTTTAGATTTAATTGTCTTACTTCCACCAATATTAACCATTTCACCAGTCCAGCTAACTGTCTTGCTGGTGTAGGCTTCACAGACATCCACTACTATCTTTCCGGTCTCACTAGCTTTATGTTGTAAAAACTCTTTAAACCGATAATGAGCAAAATTAAGCATATTGCGGACAGTTTTAGATCTAATTTTTCTACTTCCCTTCTTAGACATTTGAGCTGTTTCAAAAGTAGGAAGCAGTATTACATCAAAATTGTCAACAAGGAACCTAGCTGCTTTGTAATGAAGTTCATTTATCAGGTTTTGAATCCTAATTATCATCCTTCGAGCAGCTTTTATCATTCGGCGTTTTTGTCCGCGTTTAGCTTTGCTGATTTTAGACAGTAGAGTATCTAGATGCTGACACAGCCTTTGGATTTGGGAAAAGTCTCCATTCCCAATTTTTCCAACGGAAGTCTCACTGAAGAAAGTTAAAAAGGTTCTAACTCCAGGGTCTAAAGCAACTACTCGCCCTTGGTTTTCGGTTTTCTCTTTCGTTGCTTCGTAAGGGACTACTAAATAGTAATCCCCATTATGACTAGTTAGCCTACAATCTCCAATGTTGCTGGGAAGAGACTCTGTATAGGATATCTCCCCTAGCTTAGTGTGATAGACGCCTTTCTCTGATACTGCCGACTTTGGGATATAACAAGACTGCTTCGGGTTTTTACGAGATCTAAATTTAACCCGATTTATTTGAAAAGTTTTCTTGTATTTTTTCTTTGCCTCCCGGACGGCGGTGCAAGCGTCCTTAATCGCTATAGACTTAATTTGATAAGGTACTGACTTGCACCATTCCGGTAGATCATTTAAGATGTCAGTCTTAATAGCTTTCCAGTTAGCTTTTACTTCACCGCTCTGGAGAAGCTTGACTGTTTTATTGAAAACATAACGGGACACTCCAAACCATTTACGAACAGTATATCGTTGTTCAGAGTTTAGGAACACTCGTATCTTCTTTGATTTTCTTCCCGTACTTTCTGAGTCCGTGGATATGCCGCGAAAAGACGTGAATGATTGAGAGAATATCTGCGGTAAGCTCGGATTCGGGACAACTTTCAGACTGGTCGAGAACCAAGATTTTTCCACCGTTGAGACTGACCAAGTACTCAATGAGTTCAAACCCAAATCGGCTGAGTCGGTCTCTACAGGCAACAACAAGCGTGAGTTTATCTCCGCACACAATTCGTTCCAATATGGTTTTAAGACCTTTCCTTTTGTAGTTGAGTCCTGACCCGATGTCTTTGATGATTTCCGCTTCCGGGAAGAGGGAGTGGAGGTAAGGGACTTGGCGGGCAAGATCGTCTCGTTGTTTGTTACTACTGACTCGACAGTAACAGATGGTGTAACAACGCAATCTGTCAGACTTTGGAGCTTTTCCAAAACGGAGAAGATCTCTAGAGTCAAAGAGTCGTGTTCCGCCAGGGGTTTTTTCGCATTTGATGGTTCCATTATCCGCATACTTCCGTAGAGTGTTCCCCGACAATCCCGTAAGTTCGACCGCCTTACGTAGAGGAACTAGTGCCATGGTTATAATCTAACACATTTTTGTAAATAGTGCTAGATTCTTTAAGATTTTATTTAACAGTTGTTAGCCTTCTTTTCCCGACTCCCCACACCCCACACCCCACACCCCACACCCCACACCCCACACCCGAATCTGATATGATATCTCAATCCGTGAGCAGCAACCGGAATTTATGCAACTCGTTGATTGGCTGATTGTCCTAGTCTACTTAGTCTTGTCCCTAGGGTTAGGACTATACCTCTCTCGCAAGGCTTCCGGCAGTCTTGTGGATTTCTTTGTTTCGGGGCGATCGCTCCCCTGGTGGTTAGCAGGTACCAGTATGGCTGCCACTACTTTTTCCATTGATACCCCCCTCTACATTGCCGGGGTAGTTGGCAATCGAGGGATTGCTGGCAACTGGGAATGGTGGAGTTTTGGCATATCCCATCTGATCATGATTTACATCTTTGCCCGGATGTGGCGACGTTCAGAAATTGTTACTGATGCCGAACTCACCGAAATCCGTTATGGTGGCTCCATCGCTGCCCTATTACGGGGAACCAAAGCCTTTCTGTTTGCTGTACCAATCAACTGTATTGCCATTGGCTATGCCATGCTAGCCATGGTCAAAGTCGTAGGTGCTCTAGAAATTTGGCAAAGCCTTGGTATTGCGACCGAAGCCAGTAGTCTAAAACTCTGGAGTGTATTAGGAGTAAGTGTTCTAGTCTTAGTCTACGCTGGCTTTGCTGGATTGTGGGGCGTAGTAGCTACAGATTTCTTCCAATTCTTTTTTGCCCTAGTCGGAGCAATGATAGTTGCTGTAGTTGCCATTAACCATGTCGGTGGTATTCATCAACTAATCCCAAAAGTGCAGGAAGTAACCCAACAGGATGTACTAGCCTTTTTTCCCCTCACTGTTGGTTCCGGAGGGATTAGTTGGAGTGAAACCGCTGGCATCAGTGCTAGCACATTCTGTGCCTATGTGTTCCTGCAATGGTGGGCATGGCGTCGCAGTGATGGCGGTGGTGAATTTGTCCAGCGCCTGGCCGCATCCAAAAATGAAGCAGATGCCGAGAAAGCGGCTTGGCTATTCAATATCTTTCACTATGTAATCCGGACCTGGCCTTGGATTCTAGTAGCCCTAGCCGCAATGGTAATCTATCCAGATTTGGCAGACCGGGAATTGGGGTATCCCAAACTGATGCTAGATTTTCTGCCACCAGCCATGCTCGGCATAGTGGTAACCTCCCTGCTTGCCGCATTTATGAGTACCGTGTCTACCTCCATTAACTGGGGAGCCTCCTATCTCACTAATGACCTCTATTTGCGCTTTGTGCATCCCCAGGCCACAGAATCAGAACTCGTCTTAGTGGGGCGGATCGCATCAGTGCTGGTCACGGTTTTAGGAGCCATTGCCGCCTTCTTTGCCACAGACGTTGCCACCGTGTTCCGATTAGTAATTGCCATTGGTACTGGACCGGGATTAGTGTTAATGTTACGTTGGTTCTGGTGGCGGATTAATGCTGCTGCTGAACTAACCGCCATGGTTGCTGGATTTGTAGTCGGGTTTGGTACTAGTGTCGTGCCAGTTATTCAGATTCCTGACTTTGGTTGGCGTCTGCTGGTAACAGCTGGAATTACTGGTGTTTTGTGGGTAGTGGTGATGTTACTCACTCCACCAGAATCTGATACCACCTTAGATGAATTTTATCGACGGGTGCGTCCAGCTGGGCCTGGCTGGAAACGTCAGCAGCTTCGCACCGGTTTAGAGCCAATCCAGGATTTGGAACACGATCTAAAACGGGTGCTGGCATCGATATTGCTAATGTTTGGAGCAATGTTAGCTATTGGAGGATTTTTGTTGCTAAAGCCCTTGACCGGTTGGGTTTCTCTGGTAATAGCCGTTCTAGGATGGATGTGGCTGCGTCAGATTAAGGACAAGAGGGAGTAGGGAGTAGGGAGTAGGGAGTAGGGAGTAGGGAGTAGGGAGTAGGGAGTAGGGAGTAGGGAGTAGGGAATCGGGGAAGAGAGGGGAGTGTGGGAAGTGTGGGGAGGGTGGGGAGTGTGGGAAAAATAGAGAAGTGTGGGAAAGATAGGAAAGTGTGGAAAGTTTGGAGATAGGTAATTGCAACGACTATACTATTAAAGCGGTTGTCATAATTATCAGGTACAGTCAATTTTCTTACCCCGATTCCCGACTCCCGACTCCCGACTCCCGACTCCCGGTTCCCTGTTCCCTTTTTTAAAAAACCATAGTTTGGCATCTCATTTTAAAACTATGTTAAAAATTGTAAATCTCCAAAACCCTTTAGTAATCGTCCTGGTTATAGTAATTTTAGTAATCGGGGTGGTATTTTTTATCTACTCTCAAGCCCAGAAAAAATTTACCGAACCGAAACCATCTAACTACGAACTTTATCGTAACGTTCAGATAAATCAACCTAGTTATTATCCTGTAAATCAGACCCTATCATCAAGTCTTTATCAACCCGTTAGTGAGTGGATAGGACGACTGATCCAGCCGCCAAAGGATGAACGAACAACTGATGATTCTGTACTGTTTGAAGTCTACCATGCTGCTGCTGAGTATCAGCATTTGGTGGGACAAATTGTGACTTTAGCATGGAGTAAAGATGCTCCAGAGATCCAAGACTATGTGAAGCGAGTTACCACAGATATTAATTTTAATCAAACCACTGAAGATAGCATGACAGGGGGCGCTATCCATCCGTTTCGATTAAATCATCTAAATCGGGTAGGTCCCCTGGAATCTTTGGCTGGAGCTAGACCTGACGATAATGTGATTGTCATGGTAAACAATCCAGTTGTGACTGAGTCAGAAACAAGGACGTCTTTGACTATTGCCGAAGAGCCAGTGCAAATTACTGGTCGCTTCTATGGCTTGGTTACTATTATTAAACGGGAGGCTCTTGACAGCGATCGCTTTCAAGTATCGCACTTTAATAAAGACTCAAAACAATTTGATGGACCTCAAGAAATTATTCGTATTCCTCAAGCGACGGCTGACCGGTATGGCATCCCTAGATCTACCAATTCCCAGATTGAAGACTCTCCTCTAAATAGCGCTGGTTGGTATATTTATGGTGCTCAGGATCCTGACGGCATTTTTGTTACCCAAGGGATTGAACCTAGGGCGTTGATGATGCTAGAGCCAGATCAAGTAATTTTGGGAGTTGAGGAAGGGGTAACTTACATTAAGGAAAAAAATTGGGAAAATACCGAACAGCAAAAAGGTACTGGCAAGACAGTTCTGCTGGATCCTTTAGCTGAACAACCAGACGCTGCGATATCCCCTTGGCAGGAGGGAGACCGGGGAATTGTGATCCATCTTTATGGGGGAATGGGTGGTAATAAAAAAGATGAACGTGCCCTTTTTAATATGGTAAGCGGTCACTTTGCCTATGGTATTGCTCATGTAGTGCGTGACCCATTAAGCGATGAATTACGCTTTGATATAGAGTACGATCAAGTTTATGCTAGTAACCCCGATGGCATTGTTTCAGGGTCAATCAAATGGCCGAACTATATGGGAAATTTGCAGCGGGGTTGGTTAGGCAATCGAGCTGTTTCTGATGTGATTGTTAAATTAGATGCAGTCACCCAAGACTACGAGTTCGGTGATATTAAACTATCACCCTTGGACGAATTTAAGCATCAGTTACAAGTAATGATGGCTCGCTACCGCACGGGGGATGGTGACGGTGCAGCATTTGCTTCACCAGCAGAGTCCTGTGTGCAAGACTCCAATCAAGCGCTGTATGTAGCCATCCAACAGATAGAAGATGAAGTGAATGCCAATCCTGAGATTCAAGAGTGGTTGAAAAGTCATCCAGCAGACCCCCAAATTCAGCGATTTCAACAATTATCAGAGTTGGGACAAGCACTAGAAAAACAGCTGACTCCCCTAGGAATTGTTCGTAGTGACTGGAAGGAAAATGCTGAAACCTTGGTGGGAGTTGCTACCAGTGACAATCCCATTATCCCGATCCTCAAAGGACTTACTAGCTGGCGCACTATACTACCACGACGTGGTCATGATGAAATAGCTAGTCTTTTGTTAAACCATGGTGCTAAACTTTGGGTTATCCGCACTAATCAAGTGGGAGGATTTGATCCGGATATTATTCCCTATGCTCCGACTACGTTATTTTAGAATGTAGAATTTAGAATGGAGAATGAAGAATTAAGAATGAAGAATTAAGAATGGAGAATTAAGAATGAAGAATGTAGAATGTAGGGAGAATGAAGAATGAAGAATGGAGAATGAAGAATGAAGAATGAAGAATGAAGAATGAAGAATGGATAATGGAGAATTCTAAATTCTAAATTCTAAATTCTAAATTCTAAATTCTTAATTCTAAATTCTAAATTCTAAATTCTTAATTCTTAATTCTTAATTCTAAATTCTTAATTCGACCTTGACCGTGCCATAGAGGTCAAGCGTCTTAGCAAAGGTTGCAGGATATCTGGAACTGCTGTATCACCAATTTCCACAGTTTTTTTCCGTCCAGCGACTTCCACTGTCAGTTTGTAGCTAAACTGATCTGCACCCGGTGTTGATGACATCAGCTGTGCTGGTAGCTCAAAGAAACTATTAGTATTCAGCAGACCTTGCAACTGATCAGCTTCTTCTGGCGATAGGGATTCAGTATCAACCTCCGTTGCCATATTCATTCCCATAAAACCGCCACTACGCTCAAAGTATATTTTCATAACACCCCCATAGTTTTGACTACTAAAATATTGCACTATTCTGATTAATTCTAGATTAATCGTAGGGTGGCCAGTGGGGAAAAACGCGATTGGCCGTTGGCCACGCTACGCGAACGCAAGTGGGCAGTACACATTAATCCTAGCCTTGCTTGACACTCCCCACGGTTAGAAACCGGGGGATTCTCGGTTCAGCGAGCCAACTTGCTCATCCAGGCCGGAACCAAGAAGAGTAGAGGTCGATTCTCCCCGAGCGTTAAGAAAAGTTCCGGTGTGCCCCACCGTACTTAAGGCTCTAGTTAAAATATTTTTGGCAGCATTGTGGTCTCTGTCTAGCTGACATCCACATTCACAGATATGGGTTCTAGTAGATAATGATTTTTTGACCACTTTGCCGCAGCTGGAGCAATTTTGGCTTGTATAGGCAGGGTTTACTGCAACAGTTACCCGCCCAAACTTTTGGCCAAAATATTCCAACCATTCCCGAAATTGGTACCAACCAGCATCATTAATAGACTTAGCTAGACAGTGGTTTTTGACCAAGTTTTTGACTCTCAAATCTTGCCTTCGGCACGCTGCGCGAACATAGGCGACCAGGTCGTTAGACCGGATTACGCAACGCGCCAGTCTCTTGGCATGTTCTTCACGCTGCCTACTTATTTTGAGGTGCTGTCTGCCTAGTTTATTAATAGCTTTTTTTCGGTTAGCAGAGCCTTTTTTCTTTCGGGAAACTCGACGTTGATAAAATTTTAATCGTTTTTCTCCATTGCGATAGAATCTAGGTAAGCGTTCAGTATAGCCATCAGAATCAGTGTAAAATTCTTTTAAGCCGACATCTAGTCCTACGGTAAAGCCAGTAGCTTCTAGCTGTTCTGAGTTATCTATTTTGACACAAAACTGAACATAGTACCCGTCGGCTCTTTGAACAATCCGAACTCGCTTAATTAGCTTCTGGTCGAAACGCCACAAGTCCCAGGTACCTTTAAGTTTGACTTGCCCAATGCCTTTCTTGTCGGTGAACTTTATAGACTTCTTATCTGGGGATAACTTCCATCCAGATTGCTTATACTCGACTGACCTAAAATATTTTTTAAAGCGAGGATAACCTTTCTTCCCAGGAACTTTATTCTTGCAGTTATCAAAGAAACGTTTTATAGCACGTTCTACGTTCTCAACAGAGGCTTGACAAGCATGACTATTGAGGTCTTTAACAAATTTAAACTCTTCCCTTAATTGAGTGTTGTATCGATAGAGTTCTTTCTTCCCTGTTCCACGATTGTCCATCCAGTACCGAAGTACCTTGTTACGGACAAAACGAGCCGTTCTAATAGCTTCATTTATTGCTAACTTTTGAGGCTCTTTGAGAACAGCCTTGAACTCCATAACCAACACTTAAAACCACCTCCTTGGTTCGTTTGCTTTACTTACTATTATAGTCGATATTTCAGGGCAAAAGTTCCCGGACAGTTAGGGAATAAATTCCTGTTCGGGCTAACCCCATGGATAGAATCCAGGGGCTTGCGCCCTCAGGGTTTTCGGTCAGTCTTCTTTTGAATAGGAGTAGAGTGGGCATCCTGCCCGCGCGAAAATCTAAGGAACGGGCAAGCAAACTTGGTGCAATCGTACCAATCGTAGGGTGGCCAGTGGCTAAAAACGCGATTGGCCGTTGGCCACGCTACGCGAACGCAAACTTGCTGCATCGGTAACAGCCACTGCCCACCCTACAAGCTAAGAACTGGTATTTTATTTTTTGGCTACTCCCTAAGAGGGGGTGAAGAAAGACCTGATAAAGTCTGGTGCACCTGCGGCGCATCCTGGGGGTTCGGGGGGTTGAGGTTTCGGAGGCTGTTCAATAATCTCAACACCTACCTCTTCCCAACCTTTACGGACAGCTTTTTGTTCCAGGCTGCCAACACCAAATCGGTCTCCTGCCACCTTGAATGTCTCTCTGGCAGCATCATTAAAATCTGAGGTGGTACCCAGCTTATCCCTCAAGGTAAGATACCAAATCCAACCGGCCTTGTCCCAAGCGTATCCACCAATGTCCAGAGCAGCAATGTAGAAGGCTCGGTTGGGGATACCAGAATTGATATGAACCCCACCATTATCTTGAGACCCGGTATAGATGTCTCTCATATGACCTGGTTGAGGGTCTTTACCTAGTCTGGGGTCGTTATAAGCACTCCCTGGTTCTTTCATGGAGCGAATGCCTGTAGCATTGACATTCTCAGTAAACAGACCAGCTCCAATCACCCAATCCGATTCACTAGCAGTTTGGTTGAGTGTCCGTTGCTTAACTAGGATTCCGAACACATCAGCGAAGTGTTCGTTGAGAGCACCTGGTTGATTCCGATAGACCAGTCCCGCTTCATATTGGATCACCCCATGGGTCAGCTCATGGCCAATAATATCGATGGCGATAGTAAAGCGATTGAAGAGTCTCTCCTCTTCTGGCAAATCTTCATCCCCATCCCCATAGGTCATCTGTTGACCATTCCAGAAGGCGTTGTCAAAACCGCTCCCATAATGAACGGTTGAACTCAAAACCATCCCGCGATCATCAATCGAGTTCCGCTCGTATATGTCACGATATAAATCAAAGGTGGCTCCAGAACCATCGTAGGCTTCATCCACTGCTGTGTCACCTGTGGCCGGGTCTCCTTCCCCCCGGACTTTACGGCCAGGTAAACGAGTTTGGTAGTCTGCATTGTAGATCACCCGTTCTTTGGCTGCTCCTGGTTCTCGGGCACTCGGTCGTGTGGAGAAGTCAGCTAATTCCTGGCGCACCCCACGGAACTGACCAGATTCCACTAGGGCGCTCAATGCCCGTTCTCGCTGCATAGGGCTTCCCTGTTCTGAAACTTCCCGCAGCATATACGCCGGAAGAATACAGTGCAGAGGGTTGTGGTGATGATGGTGGTGATGGTGGTGATGGTGGTGATGGTGGTGATGGTGGTGATGGTTTATCTTGGTAGGCATAGTATTATTTAAGTCTTTTTGCTATTACTATGATCGCCCTTGCCAGCTAAGGTTTTCTTGCCAAGTTTTATTGCCAGAAGCAACACCTTGGAAGCCTTGCCAGCCACTTTTAATCATAGCGAAGTCAACTCAAAACAGTTTCTGATTTATGGCATTGCCTTTTGGTCGGATGATTGAGTCTGTTCTATCTTGCTTTAATTCCACTCTCTTCACCCTGTTTCACAGTTTCATAAATCATCCCCCCAACTCAGCAACGCCTTTATCTGTGGTGTCTCGATTGAAAAAATCGATACCCAAATGATAATTATAGGTTAGATTTACGAGCTTTTAACTCTTTGATACAACAATCGTTACAATATAGTCTGATTGTATTATTTTTTCCTGATTAGTCATTGGCAATGGTTCAACATTTTTTAAGATCATGGAATAGCCATCAAAATTTTTAACGGCTAAATTTTCTTGGGCTGCTCTCAGGGTTAACTCAACCTCCTCTGGTTTTGAGTTCTCCTTGACAACCTCGAAGGCAATGGTGACTTGTCCTGGTTGTATACAGACCGCATCAGCTGGGCATCTGGAATCCTCCACTATATCCAGAACCTTAACTTGCATCGTTTTCGATTCCATTAAGGCCATCTGATCGATCTGGAGTTTAATCTCTTGATTTAAATCCGCCTTAACCAAATTTTCTGTTGCTTGAATGTCTTGATTTAAATCCGCCTTACTCAAATTTTCCGTTGCTTGAGTACAACCGAGCATCGGTTGAATCAGGCTACAAATGATAATCAGTTTTATGAACCCTGAGACTAAAGCTAATCCTTTCGATTTCGTCATGATTGACCACCCCAAGTCGGTGTAACTGTAAGCATTCAGCCGTCAGCCTTCAGTGGTCAGTAGTCAGTGGTCAGTGGTCAGTGGTCAGCGGTCAGCGGTCAGCTGTTGGTGGCCTTTGGCACCTTAAGTAGCGTGCGTGGCATAGGCTTCTAGCCTCTGAGGTAGCGCTAATCGCTGACCGCTGATAGCTGATAGCTGATAGCTGATAGCTGATAGCTGATAGCTGATAGCTTACGTGTAACTTAGCAATCAAAGCACTAACGGGCTAAAAACCAGATCGTTCTTCAATTGAAATTATCTGAAATTATCGAGTTAGTTACTCCTTGTCTTCCTGCTAATTTTTTTGATTACTTGCATTAGAAGCAACACTGTGCCCTTTAGGAGAGAGAGTTGCTGAAACATACAGGGAATAATCCCTCCAGCTCAAGGCTGGTGATGGTAACCTTTTCGCCCCTACTAATTTTACCCTAGTGACAGCTCCTATACTGATTCTATAGAATCAGTATAGGCAACAAGCGCCAATCCAGCTATTGCTTAGGAGGCTCTGGGCTTTAAGAACGGACTGCCGAGAGACGAAACCTTAGAGAGGGTCGCCTTACTAAAAAACCTTGAACCCTTTTCCCCATAACCTTAAAACTATAAAGGCGACCCTCTCTTACGGTAACTTCAAACCCTGCCGCTCTGTTTTCTTGGTCTTTTTTTTAAGACTGTTGTGCTGACTTGCCCAGCATTTAAGGCCGTAGGCCACCCTACGCGAACGGCTTTGTTTATCAGTACATATTATTATAGCCCATGCATACCCTGTGCAAAATTCATCCCACATCTCAAAACAAAGTGTGAGTGTGGGATGAATTTTGCCGGAAGCTAATTTTAGAGTATTTTATTTTAATTGACACAAGAAGAGACAGAAAAATCCTCAAGCTCCTAACCGTGACTGTTCGTGACTGTAATCGGATGGTAACCATTCAGCCCCGTGAATCAGCTATAAGCTAGTTATGCTCAGGGTAACATAACTGATAGCTTCCAAACCGGGTCACGAAAAAGTGCCCTATTTGAAAAAGCGATTAGGGCTGACTCTGTTTATTGATCCAGCATTACCTGATTTTAGCTAAGACGTGAATGCTGAGGTCGGATTTGATTACAATATCTTGCGATTTATTAATTAACGTAAATTTATGGGAACTCCCACAAGCCAAAACCCCGCGTTTTTAAACCACCGGATGTAGGCTCGCTGCGACTTTAGTCGCCTAGACACAATTTTTCCAAAAAGGATTGACAATACCTCGCGTAGAGTATTATTTAGATATGGGTACAGGCTGAGAAACCGAGGCGCAACCGGGTCAGAAACCCGCCACTGCTTGACCTAAAAGAAGTAATGCCCGGAGGGCAGGGAAAATCCTCCTTAAAAACCCAACCATCAACTAACAATTGGTGTGTGAACTCAGCAAAAACACTTTGAGAAAACAACGGTACGGCGGGGCACGCCGAAACCAGGTGAAACAGGGAAGCAACGAACTCTATAATAAGACACTTCTCAAAAAGTAACTAAACGCCTAAGGAGACTAGCCCGCTGGGTCTTTCGTGAACTGAACTAAAATCTTAGTCTTGACGGGATTTCGGTTTAGATATTGCCATTTGGACACGGAGGTTTAAGGCCGGTCGTAGATCTAGGAATCCCCGTCACAAAGCGAGCGGGGAGTGTCAACAATCCAGGAACTTGCAACAATGAATTGAAATCAATTAACTGGTAACTAAGGGTAATTGCTATTCGACGATCAATACTCTTACCCATAAGCCGGTCTTGCATAGGTTGGTCACGTTTTTCAACAGCCATAGCACTTATCAAGACCAAGCTTAGATATTGTTTCAGTTTATGGAACATCATGACTAAAAGTTTGTTAAAAATTTATCCCCTTGGCCATCTCAGTCTTGCTTTGGTGGAATGGGTATTACTGGCATGGGCAATTCGCCTGTGGCGTCGCTCAACTAGTCTGGCCATGATTGTGCTGCCCATTGTGCTAGCAAGCATTAGCTATGACAATCTAGTTCTGGCCATGGGGAGCCTGATTGGTGAAGGAGATCTCCTGAAATCACTGAGTATGGTGCGCTTCCTATTACACTTCTTAGTAGTGCCGCTGTTCATTGTAATTGCTGTTGAGCTAGCTCACCGGGCTGGAGCAGTTTGGGCTAATACAATTGTACGAGTGTTATCCTGGGTGCTTGCCCTAGGACTGGGTGGGTATGAAGTGGCAACCCAGTTTGTTGGCCTAGAATTGGTTCCAGTCACCTTTGCTGGCACCTTGCGCTACACAGTAGCGGAAGTGAGTGCTCCACCAATTGTAACAATTTTGGTCAATTTGTTCGTGCTGCTGATTGGTATCGGCATCTGGGTAAGGCTGAAATGGCCATGGCTATTTGTGGGAACCTTGGTTGCCCTAATTGGCAATGCTGTACCAATCTCTAGAGTTGGTACCCTTGTCGGTAGCGCCTCTGAATTCGTCATGGCTCTGAGTTTGCTATTAACTGAGCGGCGGACACAGTTTGTTCGTGCCCAACTCGGCTCAGGTGAAAAGACAACGAAGGTTGAAGGTTGGGTTGAAGGTTGAAGGTTGAAGGTTGAAGGTTGGGTTGAGGGTTGAAGGTTGAGGGTTGAAGGTTGAAGGTTGGGTTGAGGGTTGAAGGTTGAAGGTTGAAGGTTGAAGGTTGGGTTGAGGGTTGAAGGTTGAAGGTTGGGTTGAGGGTTGAAGGTTGAAGGTTGGGTTGAAGGTTGGGTTGAAGGTTGAAGGTTGAAGGTTGGGTTGAAGGTTGAAGGTTGGGTTGAAGGTTGAAGGTTGAAGGTTGGGTTGAAGGTTGAAGGTTGAACGCGATGGACGAAGTCCCGCTTTCAGCGATCGCGTAGCCTATTGGCCAAGGTTGAAGGTTGGGTTGAGGGTTTAATAACCTCTAAGCTGAAAGCTGAAAGCTGTAACCTCTAACCTCTAACCTCTAACCTCTAACCTCTAACCTCTAACCTCTAACCTCTAACCTCTAACCTTCAACCTTCAACCTGTAACCTCTAACCTGTAACCTCTAACCTTCAACCTGCAACCTTCAACCTGTAACCTTCAACCTCTAACCTTAAACCTGTAACCTTCAACCTGTAACCTTCAACCTAGATGGTATTACCGACAAGCGATCGCATTATAAAATCCCTTTCGATTAGTTATTCTCAAAGAGGTTACTGCCATGAATGCCGAATTTAAATTTAGACCAATTCCCTTTGCTTGGGTTGCTATCCATCCCAAGCCTATAGGTGTTATTCAGTTGATTGGTGGTGCGTTTTTCGGAAGTTTTCCGACAATTTTCTACCGATATATCGCCAAGCGATTATTTGAATCAGGTTATACCGTTGTTGCCAGACCGTTTAGATTTACCTTCCGCCATTGGCCTGTAGCAATTGGTTTGGTCAAAGAACAAAAAACCCTATTCCAGGGAATTTTGGAAGAAGCCAAAAAATTGGGTTATGACTACAGTATCTATGAAGAAGACCCCTCTGCAAAATCGAGTAATTATTTTTGGTTAGGTCACAGCCTAGGGACAAAATACATCGCACTCTTGGAACTTTTAAGTGATTTGGAGTTCAAAAAACTTCAGGTAATTCTGGGAGATTGTGTGGGTAAAGATCAAGAGAAGCAGATTGAAGATAGCCTCAGAGATGTTGAGCTAAAATCTATTTCTTTGATCAATCAACCATCTGTATTAATGGCTCCTGTTATTAGCGGTACCAGTAGTGCGGTTCCTGTTCCATTCATAGCTGATTTAGTAGACAGACTTGGTTTCGGGGTGTTACCCACACCCGAACAAACCTATTGCTTGATCAAAAATAGCAGTTTATTTAATCTTACTGCTTTAATTAGCTTCAGTAAGGATAAGATTGCTGAAGAAGCTGGAACGGTGCGTTGGCTACAACAGAATTTACCAAATAATCCCTTTCCACTCATTGATGAGAAACTTCCTGGTAAGCATCTAACTCCCCTCGGTTGGCTCCGGGGAAATGATCAACTTGCGGATACGGTTATTGAAGTTATCACAAAACTAGCCGAGCGAGTCTAAGGGAGCAGGGAACAGGGAATAGGGAATAGGGAATAGGGAATAGGGAACAGCGGATCTGGGAGCAGGGAACAGCGGATCTGGGAACACGGGTCAGATGAGGTATCCCTAATATTAGCTAGCGCTGATCGGATCTAATGTATGGTGATCAAATTGGCGGTCAACCGTCAACTGTTAACCTACAACCTACAACCTCCAACCTCCAACCTCCAACCTCCAACCTCCAACCTGCAACCTGCAACCTCCAACCTGCAACCTCCAACCTTCAACCAACCAACCTTCAACCAACCAACCTTCAACCTTCAACCAACCAACCTTCAACCTTCAACCAACCAACCTTCAACCAACCAACCTTCAACCAACCAACCTTCAACCAAATAACCTTGGCCAATAGGCCACGCGATCGCGTTCAACCGCTAAAAGCTTTGCCATTGTAGTAATATGGAAAAAGTAAAGAATTGTTAAAATCAACGAACCATTAAATTCATGGCTATATTTCGTCAGTACATTGCTCCCCTACTGGCATTACTAGGCTTCTTAATTGCCCTATTGGCAGTCAGTTCTCGGATCTTTTTACCGAACGATATGCTAGCCCCTGCACCGATTGAAGAGTTTGACGCTGCCAGCATTCAAGCACCAGTATCGGCTCAGTTGGTTGTTAACCAAAATTCTGGGAACACTGGTGAGTAAGCCATTGTTAGCACGGTACCAGCTACGCCTGGGAACGGTACGAGAACGGGCAATTTTGGTGAAGTTCATGGAATTAACTTACCAAGAGCTTTTCCCAGAACAAAATGATTTTTCTCACCTGGCGAGGACTGTTAAACAGTACTTTTCCAGAGAAACCCCGCTGTGGTGGGTTACAGTAGCGGATGGGAACGTTTCTAGGAAAGGTTCTACTTTAACTCATGCCTTGCCCGTGGGTTGTCTGTGGATGGGCAATGGGGTTGATCAGGTAAATGGCGATCGCTATACTTATATCTTTTTACTGTACGTCATGCCAGCACACCGCCGTCAAGGCATTGGTTCAGCACTGATGCAGCAGGCTGAAGCTAGGGCAAGGGCAAGAGGCGATCGCCAAATTGGACTACAGGTGTTTCAATCGAATCAAGTCGCTTTGAACCTTTACCACGGACTGGGTTTCCGCACCCAATCTTTGTGGATGGTTAAACCATTGCACAGAAAATACTAATGAAGACTCTGGTAGAATCAGGCAAGATAAGGTAGGTTATCAGGCATGTATGACGATGATGATCTGAGTGTACTGGATAATACGGCTTTACTAGAAAGCCCTTTAGATGACATAGAGCCGATTGAAGATGAGTTAGAAGCTTCCAAACCTGATCCAGAGGAAATGCTGGCTCTGTTAACGGCACCGGAAAGCCAGCAACGGATGCTAGCAGCTCGTGCCTTTTGCGAGTTGCAAGATGAGCGAGCCATTCCCCATCTGATTAACCTGTTAAATGATGTTTGTCCCTTAGTGCGGGTAAGTGCTGCCTATGGTCTAGGGCGCAATCCTAGTCCCACGGCAGTAAAGCCTTTGATTGACCAGCTAACCCTTGATTGGAACGGTTATGTCCGTAAAGGGGTGGTCTGGGCATTGGGGAACTGTCGCGATCGCCGTGCTTTAGCCCCTCTAATTGATTCCCTAAAAACGGATATTCCTGCAGTGCGTTTGTGGGCAGCTAGTGCTCTGGCGCAAATGGCAGAGTTAGATTATCAAGAAGTAATCGCATCGATTCCGCCCTTGATTACTGCTTTAAGGAAAGACCCAGTAGCAGCAGTACGCAGTAATTGTGCTTGGTCTATCGGGCAACTGTGTCGGGAATTGCCCTCCAATGCCGTTTACGCTGGTGCTATTGATGCCTTAATTGAAGCATTTGCTGATGATGAAGACCTAGGGGTAAAAGAAGACGCCAAAGCCGCCCTCTTGAAAGTGGGAGACCCCCGTGGACTTCAGATGATTGAAATGATCGAGATGGAAGGGTTTTTGTAAGTGGGCTTGTTATAGCCCTGGGCCTCTCCCCACACTCTTCTCCCTATTCCCTGTTCAAGCCTTATGCTTTTAAGCCCTCTTGCGCTACACTAGCTACCTGCTCAACACTGTCATTCGCTAATGTTTCTAGGACTGCCCTAGCTTCTTCTCCTCCCAGATTAACCAGTGCCTGTACTAACCGGTAACGAATTTGCCAGTCGGAATTAGTGGCAAAGGGAATCAATAGAGGCACAGCCCGGGGATCTCCCAATTCTCCTAAGGAACTAATGGCGGCTGTTTGGATTAAACTGGTATCGGATTTGAGAGCGTCTTCTAAAAGTTGAAATGAACGGGGTTCACCTAGTTCCCCTAAGGCAGCTATAATACTAAATTTAATGATCCACTCAGAGGTTTGGTGATAGGTTCGCTCTAAATCATCATAGGCTTCGGTGAGCTTCAAGGCACTCAAGGAATCCGCTGCTGCTGCCTGAACATCAGGTTCTGGATCATTCAAAAGGCGATCGCGTAATAGGGTCAAAGCTAAGGTTAAATCCTGATTACCCAAGGTATGGAGCTGGCTCACTGCCCCATATCGAATCCGAACATTGTTATCTTTAACCAAGGGTTGAATTAGCTCAAACGCCACCGATGGTTCCAGCTGGCGTAGTTGGTTTAATCCACTAATGCGCTGGCCAAAATCGGTTGAATTCAGCAGCTCTTGGACAGATTCACGAGTAACGGTCATGGGTAAATTGCTTAATATCTAGCCAAAACTAAACTTACCATGTTGGTTGTTCACCGTGAACACTGAACTGTTCCCTTAATTCGCTAATTCAGCTGCCATGGCTCGGACAATATCCCCAGAGGTCAGAATTCCAATCACTTGATCTGCCTCATCTGTTACTGGTAAATGGTGGATTGATTTTTCCTGCATCAACTTAGCCGCTTTCCGCAAGGGTTGATCCGGTTTGATGCTCATGGGATGACCAGTCATTACTTCCCCAGCGGTTTGTCCAAGTGCTTTATGAAGTTCTTGGTCATAACGGGCAGGATTTTCTAAGTAAATCACGCTATCGAGAAACATGATATAGACTGGCGGTTCTACTCCTGTCTCCTGCCACAGCAAGTCAGTTTCTGAAATCACTCCCACCAATTTGCCTGCTTCGTTAACCACTGGCAAGCCACTGATGCTTTGTTCAGCAATAATTTTGATGACTTCCTTAATCGGTGTTTCGGGCTGTACCACGATCGGGTCGTGGCTCATGACTTCAGCAACGGTTTTGGCCATAGTTGGGTTTTTAAGGGTTTTCAATGGTTTAGCAGGTTATAACTCTATTCTCGCACTGCCTTAGTCTAGGAGCTGACAGAAGTCTGAAAACTTTATTGTTGATTAAGCTTTGACAAGCTTTGACCGGAGCAAAGGGAGCGTGAGGAGTCTTCAGGTTAGATTCTACCCACCCGATAGACAAACCCTTCTCATCCAGAAAAACCATCAAGCCAACGCTCCAAGTCGGCGATACTAGAAAATGCGATCGCATCTATACTAAGACATTCAATTTGTTCCAAAGATAGTGCTTCAATTTGCTGCTGTCTGTGAGGTGCCAGCTTCGAGAGTCCTTCCCACCTCAGAGCATAGTCTTTGGTTTTCCGGGCAAGTTGTGCCAGAAGGATAGACACCGCTGCTTCTCGTCGGGCTTCGAGTTTGGCTTCGTTGATAATTTCTTTGAGGTGAGTGCCCTCTGAAGACTCAGGAAGCTCTTTGGCCACTACTGTTGCGTTTTCGATTATCCTATTGCCGAGCCGAATATTGTGATAGGCTTCGTCTTCGTTTTCCGCTTCAAATTCAGTTTCGTAATGAACGACCATCCAATACCGTTTCAGTTTTGTCATCCCAAATGCCTGCCATTGTCTCGAGATTGATTCTGACTTTCTGGTAGCTTACACGACTTGTCAACTTGAGGAGGTGACAACAAGAAGACAATGAAAGTACATATTCAAACAGAAATTAAGTGACATAGTTAAAGACTATTCCCTTGCTGCGGTGCGAGCCCGGTCGGGTTTACCGACAAGGGTGAACGCGCACCAATATAATTGTTATTGATGGTGGGTATAGGATTTGTTATCCGTAAATTGAAAATGCGATTGGCCGTTGGCCACGCTACGCGAACGCTATTGTGATTACTTGACAATTAAGGAAATTACCACATCTCCTAGAAATTTTTCTCGATTAAGAAAGCAAATAATCATGAAAAAACTCCTGTTTCATCCGTTGACAATATTGACAGAGATTTTTGAATTGAGATACCCGATCAATAATCATACTCTTGAAAGGAGGTAAAATGATGTGTGCAATATAACCATAAGCAGTTGCATCTAAAGTTGTCGGTTTATCCCCCATAAAAAATGGTTTCTCTGCTAAATAATCAGACAGGGCTTGAAAATCAGCATTAATAATTTCACAAATTTCCTTCTCGGAGTGACGACCAATTCCCTGTCCATAAATCTGATTAGAAATGGACTTTTGCACCTGTTGTGAAAACTCTTCAGATTCTGGTGTCGAGCTCCCAGCAAAGTAGAGATTCGTTAATGTTTGTTTGAATAATTGCCAGTTTTCTTCAATGTTAATACGAATATAAACCTCTCCCCAATACGTATTTTCTTTCAGCATCCGCCGAAAAGCTAAGGATATTGCTTTTTCGGTTGAGGTCAAATCGCGGTCAGGATCTATGCCCTCTTTTTCCTTAAGCATCTCGATAATTAGGGTGGAGTCCCCGATGAGTTTTCCTTCATAGTCTATAAACGGAACTTTGCCTTTGGGAGCTTTAGCAAAGTCCTTAGGAATCTCGATATCGTAAGCAATATTAGCTATACGCAGCCAAGTTTCTAATTTCATACAGGGTGGACTAATACTCGGTAATCCCCATGAAGGTGGTGCCTTATACAAAGTAATCATAACAGTAAATTTGGTTCGATATTACCAATAGCTATTATAGCAATTATACGACTTGTGAGGTACAAATTTATTTCTGGCTGGTTTTTAGGGAGCAGGGAGCAGGGAGCAGGGAGCAGGGAGCAGGGAGCAGGGAGCAGGGAGCAGGGAGCAGGGAGCAGGGAGCAGGTAAGAGGTAAGAGGTGAAAAATAATGTGTACCTCATAGCCACGAAAAACGCTATATAATGAATGGCAAAATGAGAATAATTTATTAAATTAATCTAGTCATTATCGAATCAAAACCTCTAATCTAGTCTACAGTAAATTTTTGTTTTTTTTGCAATTATTTTCTTTATATTACTCGGTTTGAGCAATTTTTATTATATAAAATCAAATAAAGCACTTTTTAACCTAATGAGATACACATAATTTTTCTCTTTCCTCTTCTCTACTCCCTACTCCCTACTCCCTACTCCCTTTCCCATACTTAATCTTTCATCTTTCAACTAACTCACGAACTAAAGAGGCTAAACGCTTTCCACTATCTCTAATAGCAAGACTAGCTGCTTTTTGTTTCATATCTTCTAACCTAGTTGGTGACTTGAGTAAATGCAGCACCTCCTGTTCTAAAATTTCCTGAGTCAACTGGTCTTGACGAAATACTAAAGCAGCACCAGAATCCTTAAAGCTAGCTGCATTGAAAGCTTGATGGTCTTCCGCTGCATAAGGGTAGGGAATCAGAATGGCTGGTGTTTCAGTTATCGCTAGCTCCGTTAAGGTTCCGGCACCAGCACGGCTAATGGCTAAATTAGCCCGTTGCAGTAATGGTGCCATCTGGTTATAAAAGGGCATACACAGGTACTGAGGATGGCTCAGGGTGTTAGCCTCTGGGTCTTTTTCTCCGGTTAAATGAACAATCCAAGCACCAGCTTCAAACCAGACGGGAGCACATTGCCGCACTAGTTTATTCACAGCCACTGCTCCTTGGGAACCCCCAACCACCACAATCAAGGGTACCTCTGGTGGAATCGGGAGTTCCAGGGGCTGACTCTGTTGAAAACTATCGCGCACTGGTGTACCAACGGTTACAGTTTGAATCCGAGGTAAGTACTTGGAGGCGGCTTCAAACCCTAGGGCTACAGTATTGCAAAAGGGACTCAGCCAGCGGGTTACTTTTCCAGGAATAGCGTTAGATTCATGTATAATGGTAGGTAGACCCTGCAACCGTGCTGCCATAATTGCAGGTCCAGCGATGTAACCGCCAGTGGTGAAGACACCATCAAATTTCCCCTCTCTCAGCAGTCGCCGCACTTGCCAAATTGAACTGACCAGGCGGGTAACGATGCGTAGAGTACCGAGACCAAAGCGTTGTTGAAAGCCTTCTACGGCAATGGTGTGCAGGGGATAGTCTGGTGGTAGCAACTCATTTTCAATGCGGTCAGGAACACCCAGCCACTCGATAGTGTAATTGGGTAAGTGTTGGGCTACTGCGAGGGCGGGAAATATATGTCCCCCCGTACCACTAGCGGCAATCAGCAATCGAATGGGTGACTTAGACACGGCTATCGGTCTCCTTGATCAATTGGGTGAGGGACTTTTGTGTTGGGTTAATGGGAGTAGGGAGTAGGGAGTAGGGAGTAGGGAGTAGGGAACAAATCCTTTCTACCTCATTACTATCAGAAACGCTATAGACTTGGTAATCGGTTATGCAAAATCCGGGCTAAAACCCTAGCAGATGAAAATTTGGATAGGGGCGAGCTCAGGGCCGTCTGGACTAGACATAGGTTAGCAAACTAGATTTGGTATGATTGGTGCAAGGGATTACCCTTTCTCCAATCACCAATGATAAATTACTAATTACCAGTTACTAGTTACCAGAATTACCAGTTACCAGTTACCAGTTACCAGTTACCAGTTACCGATTACCAATGACCAATCCAGCAACCTTACTGCAACGACTATCCCAATCTTTTACTACTAAAGTCAAGTCTATTTGTTTGGACTGGTCAGTATTTGTACTATTAACGGCAGGGTTGACCCTCGGCTCTCCTCTGAAAGCCCAAGCAGACAGTCCGGAAACCGCACCGCCTCAGCTTAAAGATACCCTCAGCCAAATTGATCGCTTCGCTAATGGCAAGGATGTTGAAGGGTTGCTGGGATTCTATAGCGCTAATTTTACTAACTCCGATGGCTTAAGTCGGCAGTTGATGGCAGAAGCTTTGACTCAATTGTGGCAGCGCTACCCTTTGTTGAATTACCGCACGGAACTGACGGATTGGCAGCAAGAGGGCAGCGCGATTGTGGCAGAAACAGTGACTTATATTACTAGTAACGAACAGGATGCTAGTAAGACCAAATTTGAATCGACTTTGCGATCGCGTCAGCGCTTTGAAAACCAAAAAATTGTCTATTCAACCATTTTGGCAGAGCGTTCCCAAATCACATCAGGAGCCAATCCTCCCAAGCTAACGGTGAAGTTACCAGAACAAGTGCGTATTGGTCAGCGATTTAATTTTGATGCCATTGTCCAGGAACCCCTCGGAGATGATTTGCTGCTGGGAGTAGCTATAGAAGAATCGGTTAGGTCACAGCGCTATACTAATCCCACTGAGATTGACCTGGAATCTTTGGCTGCCGGGGGAATTTTTAAGATTGGCCGAGCCCCACTGTTACCAGAAGACCGCTGGATTTCAGCTATATTAATTCGGGGGGATGGGATGATTATGATTACTCGACGGTTACATGTGGTTGAGTGATTAGGTTTGAAGGGAGTAGGGAGTAGGGAGTAGGGAGTCGGGAGTCGGGAGTCGGGAATCGGGAGTAGGGAGTAGGGAGTAGGGAGTAGGGAGTAGGGAGTAGGAAAATGAAACAGCCCTGCTCGTCATGAGGGACTGCATCAAGAGAGTATCAAAATCAAGATAGAATCAAATCTTATTACTATTCCCGATTCCCGATTCCTGATTCCCGATTCCCGATTCCCGATTCCCGATTCCCGATTCCCTACCTTTACAGATAAATTTTAAACTTGGTGCAAGGATTTCTAAACTTAAACAAACCAGCAGGTTGGACATCCCACGATTGCGTTGCTAAAGTGCGGCGTCTGCTACGGCTGAAACGAGTAGGACATGGAGGAACCCTTGACCCAGCTGCTACGGGGGTTTTACCCATTGCTCTGGGTAAGGCAACCCGACTGTTGCAGTATATGCAGCAGGATAAAGCCTACAAGGCTACGGTGAGACTGGGAGTGAGGACAACTACTGATGATTTGGAAGGAGAGGTGATTGCTACTCAGTCTGCAGCTGGGTTGACTCTGGAGTTGGTCAAGGGTTTGTTGAAACAGTTTGAAGGTACGATTCAGCAAGTGCCACCAATGTATAGCGCTATTCAGATCAAGGGTAAACGGCTGTATGATTTAGCCAGAGCTGGTGAAGTGGTAGAGGTACCAGAACGAACTGTAGAGGTTGAGACGATCGAGGTTTTGGATTGGCGTGGGGGGGAATTTCCGGAAATTGATTTAGCGATCGCATGTGGCCCTGGCACCTATATTCGCTCCATTGCCAGGGATTTAGGAGATGCCCTCGAAACCGGTGGTGTGCTCGCCGCTCTGACTCGCACTCGCAGCAGTGGCTTTGATTTAGCCGATAGTCTGACATTAGAAGAATTGACCGAACAGCTCGAAAAAAGCCTATTCCAGCCAGTGTCCCCTAGTGTAGCTTTGGGGCACTTACCCTCTGTAACCTTGTCCCCTGATCAAGCCCGTCGCTGGTGTTTAGGACAGCGTATCTCTGGGGATGATACTCTAGCTAAAGTCTCTACCCTTGAAACCTCCACAAGCCCTCTGCAAGTCTACCACGAAGATGGCAGTTTTTTGGGTATTGCTAAAGTTATCTCCTCAACCTCTGGGGTATTGCTGGCTCCCCAAATGGTTTTTGTTTGATGCAATAGCAAAGGGAACAGGGAACAGGGAATAGGGAGCAGGGAGTCGGGAGTCGGGAGTCGGGAGTCGGGAGTCGGGAGCAGGAAACAAAAATTATCATCAATGATTTATGATACCTATAGCAATTTTAAATCATTTGTAAAATCACTGGACTTCTTAAAAACTAGCTCCAACTCCTGTCCCTTCTGCCTTCTGCCTTCTGCCTTCTGCCTTCTGCCTTCTGCCTTAAAGCAGCCCATTTATTTCACTAATCAGATAGGACTGCTATAGTTAATTGAATCTAACAGGACTTACCTAACCTGATTTCGACATAACCAACTATCCTCCGATTGAGGAGCTTCGAGTCAGTATTCAGGCGTTATAATTTAGGTTGTAATCAACAAAAGTAAAATTGTATTTGAAGCAACAAAATAACTAAAAATTATTAAATTTATTATTTAATATCATAATTTAACCGTTAAATATTCCCTATTATAAAGTAGTGTTGTACTGGGGTAATATCTAATAGCAATTTTATAATGTCCTGACAGATTCCCTCTCCCCACACTTCCCACACTTCCCACACTTCCCACACTTTCTCTACTCCCGATTCCCGATTCCCGATTCCCGATTCCCTACTCCCTACTCCCTACTCCCTACTCCCTTCAAATCAAAATGGCAAACAGTAAATCTGGCACTGTTCAAGACCTAGTCACGGTTCAGGAAGCTGCTGAAATCTTAGGTGTTTCCTCCGATACCATACGTAGGTGGGAAAAGAAAAAGCTGCTCAGGGCAAAGCGGTCTGAACGAAACTACCGCTTTTTTGACATTGAAGAATTAAAACGAATTCAAAGGAAGTATCAAGGGCTAGCTACTGGGGTTGAGTTTCGTGTTCTCAAGAGCAAAGCCACTAGGTTCGGAGTAATCGAGTTATTTGCTGGGTGTGGAGGCATGGCACTGGGTTTTGAGAATGCTGGCTTAAGCACCAAGCTGCTGGTGGAGATTGATAAAGACTGTGTAAACACTCTGAAGCTGAATAGATCTTCCTGGAAAATCATACCTGAGGATATAGCCAACGTTGATTTTACCGAATACAGGGACAACGTAGAGATTGTGGCTGGTGGGGTGCCCTGCCAAGCTTTCAGCTATGCCGGTCTGGGTAAAGGTTTTGACGATACTAGAGGGACGCTCTTTTTTGAGTTTGCACGGTGTGTCAAGGAAGTACAGCCGAAAATAGCACTGGTTGAAAACGTTAGGGGTCTGATTAACCATGACCAAGGCAGAACCTTATCCACCATGCTGCGAACCTTAGAGGATTTAGGCTACAACCCTACCTATAAATTGCTCAGAGCACAGTTTCTAGATGTCGCACAAAAGCGCGAGAGGGTAATTATCATTGCGGTCAGAAAAGACTTAGACCTAAAAGCAATATTTCCTAAGGAAAAGGATTACACTATATCTCTGAGGGAGGTGCTCAAAGATTGCCCTAAATCTATAGGAGCAGAATACCCTCGCCGCAAGAGAGAAATTATGGAATTAATACCACCAGGAGGTTATTGGCGGAACTTACCCCCAGCGCTTCAGAAAGAGTATATGAAAAAGAGTTTCTATCTCGGTGGCGGCAAAACCGGTATGGCTAGACGGCTTTCTTGGGAAGAACCTTCCCTTACTCTCACCTGTAACCCAGCTCAAAAACAGACCGAGCGGTGTCATCCTGAAGAAACACGACCCTTGACAGTTAGGGAATATGCACGTATTCAGAGCTTCCCCGATGATTGGGAATTTACAGGTTCTCTAACATCAAAGTACAGACAAATCGGCAATGCGGTACCTGTTAACTTAGCTTACCACATTGGACGATGTCTGATTGCGATGTTGCAAGGGAAATTCGACCCAGAAACGATGCAGAAGTGTTGAACTTCCGTTGGGTGCATCTCTTTTGTAAATGTTCGTAGGGTGCGTTAGGGACGGGAAAGCCCTGATCTTCTTGGTAGCCAGTGTTAGGACAATCCGTCCCGTAACGCACCACCCAAACGGCAAAAATGAGATGCTAACCCCAATTTTTTGATAATTACTCAGCCAAATATGATATTAATAATAAAGACACACTAATACACTATAGTGTTTGTATTTGAGATGTAAACCTAGGAGGTCTTTTTTTATTGTCCAATAAAACTCCAGACCTCTTTCCGATATTGCCTTTTGCCTGCCCCCCTTATTAAGGAGGGGGGATTCCTATTGCCTATTGCCTTTTTCAGCAATTGTGTTTACAACCCAGATCCAAACGCTATATGACTGTACAAAGCCAAAAACTATCACCGTTGAGACTAATACTAATAGTATTGATATCTTTAGTATTAGTCGCCATTGTTGCCATAGGAGCTACCTTTGCCCTTTCAGGAGAATCGTTGATGAAATTTCCAGGAAAACAACCTACCAATATTGGGATTCAGTCCTCAGGGCAATTAGCACCTTGCCCCAATACACCTAACTGTGTCAGCAGCTATAGCCAAGATGCCGAGCATGGTATTCAACCTTTAGCTTACAATTCTACCCCTACCGAAGCAATGGCTAAGCTTAAAATTGTGATCGAAAACCTAGAACGAACACAAATTATTGAAGAGAAAGACAACTATCTCTACGCACAATTCACTACTCCTTTAATGGGGTTTGTGGATGATGTAGAGTTTTTGTTGGATGACAGTTCTAAGGTAATCCATGTTCGCTCCGCCTCCCGTTTAGGAAAATCCGATTTGGGCCTTAATCGGAAACGGGTGGAAATAATTCGAGCGAAGTTGAGCTGATTTGTAAGTATTCAGCCGTCAGCTGTCAGCCGTCAGCCGTCAGCCGTCAGCTTATTTTATTCAAAAGCTGTTCGCGCAGCGTGCGCGTAGCGCTAATCGCTGTTCGCTGATGGCTGATAACTGAAAGCTGAAAGCTGATACGCGACACGCTGATAGCTGATGGCTGATACCTGATAGCTGAATGCTTAAGTTTAACCTACTTGGGAAACAGTTATACTGCTAAGATTAATCATTCCTAATTTTTTTGGTAATGGTTAATGATTTACTTTAATTATTACTTATTACTATCCCGTTGGTGGGCAGTGCCTAGCAACGGGATTGACTTGTTTATCTTATCGGTCTCAACCATTGCCCACCCTACATCAACTTGACACCTAGTTAATATAAATAAATTTAATGGTTTTGTGGAATAGTTAATTTGTTCTTTTCATTGGACATGCTCTCTAGGCTTTGATAGTTTGGTTTCGGCGGTTAATTATCTAACCAGTGTTGGCATCGAATACTCCGAAAACTATTTCTGGATATATCCCAAAATATAGTTTTGGACGAAGCCGAATTGGTAATAATTACTGTTAGGTACCCCATTCAAAAAAATGGATAAAATTATCATGAAAAAGTTTGTATATCTTGTGGTTTCGTTATTGTTGGTATGTTTTACCTTGGTTGGTGCTGCATCCCCAGCCAATGCTGCATATCAGGCACGATTTTCTGACTCTGGAACTACAGGACCACGTGTTGAATTTGGTACAACTGGAAATCCTACCCAGTACATGATTGTAGGAGCATACGGCAATATCAATAATATCGATACTAAGAATCGCCCTTTGAAAATTTACTCTACTTCAAATAATCCAATTACCATTCAGATCACTGAGCTTCCTGATGCTTCTACTGCTCCTGCTGGTGCAGTTTTAGAAAGTATTGTAATCGACAAGAATACTGGCAAGTTGTACATCACATCGTTTAATCAGCACTAGGCCTTAGGCATTAGTGGAATTTTGATTTCCTAGGGTAGGCTATTGCTTACCGTTTTAATCTGAACCCACATTCTTCATTTCGTGAGGAATGTGGGATATATTTTTTTGGTAGATTAACTACTAATCGATGGATATAGCAATTCTACGACTTGTGAGGTACAAATTTCTGGTTTTTAGGGAGCAGGGACTGAGGCCGTAGGCCACGCTACGCGAACGGAGCAGGGAGCAGGAAGCAGGTAATAGGTAATAGGTAATAGGTAATAGGTAATAGGTAAAAAATAATGTGTACCTAATAGCTAAGAGAAACGCTATAGTTCCATGTTTTACGATGTGATGATCAACACAATTGCTATAGGTTAATGAGGAGAAGACATTCCTACTCCCTACTCCCTACTCCCTACTCCCTACTCCCTACTCCCTACTCCCTACTCCCTACTCCCTACTCCCTACTCCCTACTCCCTACTCCCTGCTCCCTGCTCCCTAAAACCTAGAACTTTGGACTTCAATAAATATAAAAATGCTATCAGGTATAACACATTCACAATAATTATTAAGCTTTTACCTATCCAAGATTCAATCATAGAGAAAGTAACAATTGTTGCTACTAACACCAATAATTTTTCTACTTTGGGAGTTAATCGGAAACGGGTGGAAATAATTCGAGCGGATTTGAGCTGATTTTTATCAAAAAAATATCATTAATCTCGTTGGTGGGCAGTGCCTAGCAACGAGATTAATGCTGTTTATCTTATCTGTTTCAAGTACTGCCCACCCTACATAAACTTGACTGATATCTGTCACCATTGTCATTAATCCTGTGCATTAATCCCGTTGGTGGGCAGTGCATAGCAACGGGATTGACTTGCTTATTTTATCTGTTTGCACTGCCCACCCTACATCAACTGGTTCAAACTCCCTATATTTCCTTGTGTTAAACTAAATCGAGATTGGGTTTCAAGCATCTACTGGTTAATACTATATAATTAAGTGGAGGGTAATCCTTGAGTAAATTAACCGGCTTGATTGAAATCTCAAGCCACCAGGACTCACTTGCTAGTGCAGATATCGTATTTGTTCACGGGCTGGGAGGGGATGCTAGAAGCACGTGGCATCCTCAGGGAAAACGGGATGATGATGACTTCTGGCCAGTTTGGTTAGGACAAGATCAGCTAGGTCTTAACATCTGGTCTTTTGGGTATAACGCTGAAGCGACAAACTGGAAAAGCAACAGCAGTATGTCCCGTTTCGATCAAGCAAGTAATTTATTAGATTGGTTAGACAGCTGCGATCTCGGCAACCGTCCATTAGTATTTATTACTCACAGTATGGGCGGGCTTTTAGTTAAAGAGATGCTTAACAGTGCTAAAACTTTTGAAAACCAAGGTATTCTTAAACAGACTAAAGGGATTGTATTTCTAGCTACTCCCCACACTGGGTCTCATCTAGCTAAATTAATTGATAATATTGGCGTTTTGGCACAAACTACAGTAAGTGTAAAGGAACTAAAAGCTCATGACTCTCAGTTACGGAAATTAAATGAGTGGTATCGAGAAAACGTTCGGAGTCTAGGAATTGCCACAAAGGTCTATTATGAAACTCAGCCTTTCAAAGGGATTTTGGTGGTAGACGAGGATAGTGCCAACCCAGGCATTGAAAAAGTGAAGCCGGTTGCCATACCAAATAACCACATTGACCTATGCAAACCAGAGTCTCAAAATAGTCTGGTCTATCTTGGTGTCAAGAAATTTATCAAGGAATGCCTCAACACTCCTGATCAGCACCCTCATATTTCCATCCAGAATTCTCAATTTGAAGGGCAATGTACTCACCAGCAAGATATAGGGTGGGAAACTTCAAGAAGAGTTGAAGCAATTGCTGAGGAGTACACCCACCTGTTTATAGGACGCGAAGACGAACAGCAGCAGTTAGATCAGTTCCTGAGTGAGTATAGAAGTGGTGTATTGATAGTTACTGGTGGCGCTGGTTTCGGTAAATCAGCATTGTTAGCAAACTGGAAACAAAGACAACGTAAGCATGGCTGTTTCGTAGTTTATCACTGCTTCAGTTATCGCTACGACAAGACCCGCTCTATTCTGGAATCTTATCGAAACTTGCTCAAGCAGCTCTTTATCTACTATGGAATCGGAGACCAACTCTTACGCAGTGATCAGAACAGCTTACGAGACAGCTTACTCCATTTAGTATATGAACATGGTTCACGGGAAGGTCAACCTCTAGTCATTATTCTAGACGGCTTGGATGAGGCAGAAAATCCCTTTGACCCGCCATTTCTCCCTGCCTTGCCAGAAGGAGTGTTTGTCATCGCTTCGGCTAGAGCTGAAGCCGAAGAGGAACCAGACTATTTGCGTAACTGGACAGATGGTGCTCACTCGCTACATCTAAAACGCTTACCCCACCAAGCAATTCCACTTTGGTTAAAAAAGAAAGGAGGTAATTTAACTGAGTATGCACGGGATGAAAATTTTATACAAGAACTGGATGAAATAACAGATGGATTCCCACTCTATCTGGGTTTCCTCATTGATGAGTTAAGCAGAAAACAAACAGAAAACCTCCGAGCAATACTGAGGCAAAGTCCAAGGGGGTTTAGTCAATATGTGAAAAAGCAGTTTAAACTACTTGCGAAAGTCAAGGAAGTTAATAAAAGTAGGGAAATCCAAGATTTATTTGCTCTACTATCAGTAGCGTTAGGAGCATTGTCAGAGGATGATCTAGAAGAGTTGACTGATCTAACGAGCTGGGACTTTCCTAATTTACCTTGGCCGGTGGCACGCTGGTTTAGTATTAAAAACAATCTTTACAGCTTTACTCACCCGTTGCTAGCGCAGGAGTTTCAAAAAGCGCTAACACAGAAGCAGGCTAATTCTGCTAAGAAGAAATTAATCGATTACTGTAGTCATTGGCAAGAACACCAGAGTCCTTACGCGCTGCGACATTATGCAGAACACCTACAGAAAGCTCAACAGTTAGAACAGTTGTATTGTTTGGCACGGGATAAAACTTTTGCTGTTACTCAACATCAACAGATTCTTGATGAACCTGACTTATCTTTAAAGGTTGTGCGAACAGCGTTGCGAAGTGCTGCTGATACCGACGATCCGGTGGCAATGGCTGAGTTTATGTTACTACATGCCAAGCGTCTACTGGAGACAATGGAGCAGGAAACACCTCTAGATGTAATGCGAAGAGGAAACCTAGAACGAGCGTTACACCTAGCAGACTTGTACGACACTAAACTCCGTGTGTTGTGGTATTTACTACTGGCATGGGAATTAAAGGACGAAAGTAGATTTGAGGAGGCACAGGAAATACTGAAAAAGTTAATAAAAAATGATTTACCGCTTTTTTTAAGGGGTGCAACAGACTGGCAAAACAACTATGCTACCTATCTCCTCACACATGTTTTTGAAATTAATCAGGAAGTTTGTGTTGAATTACATCGGAAGCTTTTAGAACATAATGACTGCTGTCGCTCGTTGTGTAAGCTATTCATAAAGTATGGTGACTTTTCCAATGCCATCAAAACGGCAAAAGAGCGTAGTTCTCAACTGGAAAAGTTTTTCGAGCTACGAAGTATAGCAGTTTCGCAGAAAAGAAAGGGCAAAGCCGAAGCAGCAAGGTTAACCTTAGCCGAAGCCCTCGAAGGTAGCCGAAAAGTATTTCCACATGTCGGCTGCATATGGGAAATGACAGAAATTGCGGAGTTACATGCTGAACTAGGTGACCATAAACTAGCAGAAGAAATTTTTAACGAAGCAATCGAGACAGCACAGAAATTTGAAAGCCAAGAATACAGAGTAAAAGCCCTAATTGAGATATCGAATTCTCAGGTTAATATTGGTTGGGCAAGTAATGCTTTCAAAACGCTTCGACAAATCCAAATTGATGAGCAAAGTCAATTAGAAAAATATTTGAAAGTTAAACTTTTAGAAGCTACTGCAAATCTAGAAGCAAGAAACGGATATTTAGAGCAAGCAAAAACAAAATTGCACAGTGCAATAAAACTAGCTAAATATATTGAAAATAACGAAAAAAAAGCAGATGCATTAGTCAATTTAGTTGCATCGCAAGCTGAAGTAATAGAGTTGGTTAGTGCGCTGAAAACTGCTAAAAAAATTCAAGATAAATGGAAGCAAAAAAACGCTTTATTCAAAATAATTGAAAAGTATATAGAAATCAACGACTTTACCAATGCACTTCTCATTACAGAAACTATTGAAGACCCATTTGATCAGGGAAGGGCTCTAAAATTAATAGCACTTAAACAGGCTGAATTAAAAGATGATGATGGTGCAATTGAAACTGCTGAAAGAGCTGAAAAAGAGTGGTCAAAAAACAACATTCTAGTAGCAATAGCAATAAAACAGGCAGAACAGGCACTAACAAAAGATGATTTGGAAATATTGAAGTCAAATCTCACCAAGGTAAATGAGGACAGAAACCAGCCAGAAATTTTATCAGCCCTATCACAAGCACATGCACGGATGCGAGACTTCAATTCTGCGTTGAATATTGTCGATAGTTTAGAAAGTTTATCGATACGAACTGGAACTCGACTATCAATAGCAAAAATACAAGTAGATGCCTGTAAAACTAGAGAAGCACGATACAGCATAGCTCATGAACTTAAGCCAAAACAAGAGTTTGAACTTTCATATCTACGTTCATTTTTTCTAGCAGAAGTAGCAGCCTTGGAACTAGAATCAGGTCAAAAAATAAAAGCAATTTTCAATGCAAAAAGTGCCTATAAAATCGCAAAAAAAATTAATTTTAAATTAAAAAAACTTCACTCTTTAGCTCTTGTATCTGATGTTTTAGCAAAGGCTGAAGACAAAGAAACTGCACTCAAAGTTTTAGCTCATGCTAGAAAAACCGTAAACGGAATGAAGCAAAAAAGTTATGAGGATATAAACTGTTTCATGACAATAGGGGTAGCCCAGGTAAAAGCAGGTGAATTTGATGCAGCTTTAGATACCCTAAAGGAAATCATATTGCCTTACGGTCAAGCTGTGGTGCTCAAGAACTTAGCACATAAGTATAAAAGCACAGAACAACGAAAGAGAATTAAAGAATCCATTGATTACGTGTATGAGAATATCAAGGCTGGTAGTTCAATAAATGTAGTTAGAAGCCAGTGTGATTTCGCCATAGCTTTAGTTGAAACAGGAGACAAAGAAGCTGGGTTCAATGTTCTTAACGACCTTTGTAATCAAGCTGAAAAACTTAGTAATAGGAGCAACGTCCTATCAGAAGTAGCAATAGCAGAGGCAAGAATGGGAGAAATTTCCAGTGCTTGGCACAAAACCACCAGCATAGAAGATGGATGGGAGCAGCTAAAAGCACTTGAGGAAATTGCCTGGATTCAGTGGAGAAAAGAAGACAGAGAAGGACTATTAAAAACTCTTCGTGCTGCCTTTATAGCCAAAGAAAAGATTCAAGACGAACAAAACCAAACAAGGGCGTGTAAGGGAATTGCTATGCTACAAGCAATGGTGGGAGGGAGTGAATCGAAAAAAGCAATAGTTACAGCAAAAATGATGCCGACAGAAATTAATCAAATTTTTTCATTAATTGCCGGTATTTTTGCGAACAATGGTGAAAAAGATAACTTCAAACAACTATTGATTCCTTGTTCCTATTTCTTTAGTCAAACTTATGACGTGTGCAGGCACTTAGTGAGTCTGTATCCAGAAAAAACACAAGACATAGTAAAGGTAGTGGAGGAGTCTTGTTGATCCACCCCATACTAATGACCACTCACCATCAAATCCCCCCTAACTAACCCAGAGCTGTTTTATTCTCACTTTTTCGGTTCGCTGAACCTCCCGAGTGGCAGTCGTTTCACGCCTGTTTTTCTATTATTAAACCCAATAATAGAAAAAAACGACGATTTGCTGACCAGAAGGGGCTTTAGATCCCTAAACCTTCAGGGGGGAAATTTTAACACACAAAAACACTTAGAAACCATTTAATCGTAGGCTTTAAGGTATTTGTTAGAGACCCAACCATCGACTGGGTAGACGACCCAGGGCAAACGCATCTTATTTTTGTGCATGCTGGCGGGGCGAGGATTTAAGAGATCGAGTCCTGTTTTTAATCAATTGATGAAATCCTTACTGGATAAGGGTTTTGGAATTTAGATGCGTTTGCCCTAGGGTAGGCTATTGCTTACCGTTTGAATCTGAACCCACATTCTTCACTTCGTGAGGAATGTGGGATATATTTTTTTTGGAGATTAACTACTAATTGATGGATAGCTCCATATTTTACGATGTTTTGATCAACACAAATGGTATAGCTTAGAGGTTGTCTGAGAAGTCTCATTTGCTACATCCAAGCCCCCGTTGGTCCCCCAAGCGAGCAATCCCTCGCTTGGGGGACTTTTACCAGCCAATGATTCTTGTTCCCCCCAGAATTGGGGGGCTAGGGGGGCAAAATTCAGTATCAAAAAACTTTTCAGATATCCTCTTAATTGAGGAGAAGACATTCCTACTCCCTACTCCCTACTCCCTACTCCCTGCTACCTGCTCCCTAAAACCTAGAACTTTGGACTTCACTAAATATAAAAATGCGATCAGGTACAATACATTCACAACAATTAGTAAACTTTTACCTATCCAAGACTCAATCATAGAGAAACTAACAATTGTTGCTACTAGCACCAATAATTTTTCCAATGTGGATACGGTATGACCATGATGCTTGGGGTCCCAGTAGGAGAAAGGACTAATAAAACGATAGTTACTAAGGGGAAAAAAGTGCCGGTGAGCATCATCGTTGTGAACTGGTAAATCTAGTAAAGAGTGCAGTATCATACTCCAACATAGAATTTCCCAAAGTTGCCATCCCCAGTAATGGCTGATAATCACTCCACACAGGGCTAGGGGAAGAGAATGAAAGGTAGCAACAAGGTTTTGCCAAAAGGGTAATTCGTAGGTTTGTGACCAAATTTGGTACTCTGGTTGACGACGAATCAATTTTGCCCAGATATAAAGTATAAATATGGGGGCATCGGGTAAGATAGCACCAATTGTAATCGGTAAAGCTGCCTGAAGCTGAGTCTGTTGATTCAAAACAGCAAGGTTAATAATGGCGTGGCTAGGAGTATTCAAGGGTTAGTTTATTGATGAATTTGGTTGAGCGATATTGCTTATAATTTTAAGGCAAAAGGCATGCATGCTAGAGGCAAGAGGCAAAAGGCAAAAGGCAAAAGGCATGCATGCTAGAGGCAAGAGGCAAGAGGCAAGAGGCAAAATTAAAGAGAGATTTAAGGGATGCAGCGCTATAAGGTATAATAGTCACCCATTGATGTAACTCTTTAGGTTTAGCAACTCATTCTGCCTGATAAGTCAGGGTTAATTACTGTGTTGAATTCAACGTTCAAGTCAAAACGAAATTCAAGGTTAACGTCAAAACCAAATAACCGTAAGCATTCCAACTCTCCCCTGCAGCGGCTGATGGGTTACGCTCAGCCCCATCGTTCCCTAATCGGGAAAGCGATCGCATGCTCAATCCTCAACAAAATCTTTGACCTAGCCCCTCCGGTCTTGATTGGGATCGCAGTGGATGTGGTGGTCAAACAACAAGATTCCTTGATAGCCCATCTAGGAGTAACGGATATATTTAGCCAACTGGTATTGCTGGCATTCCTGAGCTTTATTGTCTGGGGATTGGAATCCGCCTTTCAATATGCTTACGAACGATTGTGGCGGAATCTGGCTCAAACCATTCAACACGAATTGCGCCTAGATGCTTACTCTCATCTGCAATCGATGGAACTAGCGTATTTTGAAGATAGCAGTACAGGGGGATTGATGTCTATCCTAAGTGATGATATCAACCAACTAGAACGCTTTCTCGATATTGGTGCCAACGAAATTCTCCAGGTAGCCACAACCATTATTATTATCACTGCGGGCTTCTTTATCCTTGCTCCCAATGTAGCTTGGATAACTCTGATTCCTATCCCCTTTATCCTCTGGGGTTCGATGACCTTTCAACGTCTGCTTGCTCCCCGTTATGCAGCAGTTCGGGAAAAGGTAGGGTTACTCAATGGACAGTTAGCGAATAATCTAACTGGGATTACTACCATTAAAAGCTTTACGGCGGAAGAGTATGAAGCCAAGCGGATAGAGGCACAAAGTCTAGGGTATCAGTACAGTAACCAGAAAGCGATCGCATTTTCTGCAGCCTTTGTGCCTTTGATTCGGATGTTAATCCTATTTGGGTTTACCGGCATTCTGCTCTACGGTGGTAAGTCCGCAGCCGCCGGGGAATTAGCAGTAGGTACCTACAGTGTCTTAGTTTTCATGACTCAGCGCTTGCTGTGGCCATTAACTCGACTGGGTAACACCCTCGATCAGTATCAACGGGCGATGGCATCCACTACTAGGGTAATGAATCTGCTGGATACCCCAATTGCCATGCACTCTGGGGATACACCATTGCCTAGGTCCGAGGTTAAAGGGGAATTGGTATTAAATAATGTCACATTTGCCTACCGTAATCGCCCCCCTGTGGTAGAAAATCTCTGCCTCCACATTCCCGCCACCAAGACTATCGCGATAGTAGGTTCCACAGGGTCTGGTAAAAGTACCTTAGTGAAACTGTTCTTAAGACTATACGAAATCCAAGCCGGTTCGATAACTCTTGATGGGATTGACATTAGACAGCTCAAGCTCAAAGACTTACGCCATGCCATTGGTCTAGTTAGCCAGGATGTATTTTTATTCCACGGCACCGTAGAAGAGAATATCACCTATGGCACGTTTGATGCCACCTCCGAGGAAATAGTTGCTGCCGCTAAGACCGCAGAAGCCCATGAGTTTATCATGGAACTGCCCCAAGGCTATGACACCATTGTGGGAGAGCGGGGTCAGAAACTATCTGGAGGACAACAGCAACGAATTGCGATCGCACGAGCACTATTGAAAGACCCCCCAATCTTGATTCTAGATGAAGCCACCTCCGCTGTTGATAATGAAACCGAAGCCGCCATTCAGCGCTCCCTAGAAAAGATTACCCAAAATCGCACAACCATTGCGATCGCTCATCGGTTGTCCACAGTCCGCAATGCCGATTGTATTTATGTAATCGAGCAAGGCAAAATAGTAGAACAAGGACGACATGAACAATTGTTAGAGCAACAGGGAATTTATGCCATGCTGTGGCGGGTGCAGTCTGGCGTGAAGTAATAGGAGTGTGGGGAGGGTGGGGAGATGGGGAGATGGGGAGATGGGGAGATTTTTATTAGACCTCTTGCAAAAATAAATATGAAATCAAAATCTATCCCTTTTGCATGCATGGCTTGTCAACACCCACGGTTTATGAGACTTATGCAAGAGGTCTAATGACTAAAAGGTAAAAAAACAATAATTGAGATTCGGAAAGTAGATTTTTTAGATGTTTTTGATATATTGCTGGTATCATTCTCAATTGGTAGGTCGTCTTGACAAGTTATGACCTATCTTTTTTTACCATAATTCGCTATATTTAATATATATCATTAGAGTTTTCGCAGTTTATATCCATAAAAATATATCAACCATGCTAGCAAAAATAACTCGAGTAAATTGCCAGGAATTCAATGACTTATTTGTCGAAGAAATTTCCTTAGAGGATGTATCGATTGAGGAGGATACAATCAAGTTTGTCTATAGCATTGAAGACGAACCGATTCCTTGTTCGATCCGTTATGATACTGTCGATTTTACCGCTCCAATCTTCAAGTATCCAGAACGAACCTTGAGTTTTGCAGTGGTTATAGCAGCAATTTGTTCCATACGATTTGGTGCCTTACTTCCGAAGCGATTAAATTTTAAAAGGTATAGTCGATATATAGACAAGGAACTGCTAGAATTCCTTAAGTTTGTCATGTACAAACACTGGAGTCAACATCGCTATCAAGTGGGACAAATAAGTTATCATGGGCCGGAGTTTGCAGTCACTGATTCCGAACTAGGTAAAGATGCCCATTATCCCCTATGGTCGGCAGCTAAAAGCGATCGCAAAGCAGAGGTTCTATTAGCTTCTGGTTCCGGGAAAGACAGTCTGTTGTGCAGTCGAATTTTGGAAGCGGCGGGGGTTAAGTACGACATTGCAACAGGATTTCACGATATTTATGGAGACCATGAGAGCCAAGAAAAATGGTTCGACCAGGTTATGAGCTATCTCAAAGCTGGCGCTCGACATGGTGTTTACTTTCAAGATGAGTATTACCTGTGGCTCGAGAATCGGTTAAACAAAACTAATATTCCTAATAGGACAAGGGATTATTTTGGGAGGGGTCGCTTTCGTCCAGAAGCAGGTGAAGCGCTAATGTTCAATATAGCGATGATCCCAATTCAAATCCTACATGGTATTCCTATTTTAGCAGGAGGAGATGAAAAGAGTGCCGATGCTCCTAACCTAAAAGAGCCAGAATCTGGGGAATTAGTTACTCACGAGTGGCTGAAAAGTTTTACTTTTCATCAGACGATCTTCAAGCTTAGAGGACGAATGTTCGAGGGGATTAATTCAACCAGTCTGCTCAAACCTATCCACGATATCAGAATTTTTCAGCTGCTCTTTGAGCTTGACAGCAAGCTCCCTTATGCAACCAATTCCTGTAACCTACAAAAGCCTTGGTGTTGTCGGTGTGAAAAATGCTGCTACGTTTTTGCAGGCTTTTGCGCCTATGGTGATGTGGACAAAACGATTCAAGCATTTAAAAATAATCTATTCGATATGGAGGAAAACTTACCCTACTGGGAAGAATTACTTGGTCTAAAAGGGTATATTCCTTTCGAGTGTATTGGACTCCCAGAAGAAGCTCAGTGGTATTTTTACAAGCTCTATTTAAAAGGAATTAAAGGTCTGGCCATGGAGCTATTTGTCGAAAAGGTTTTAAATCCGTTAAAAGCAAAAGGGGAGCATCATGTAGAAGAATACTTTTCAGAGATAGAGCAACGGTTTTCTCAAGTCTATGAAAACCACCATACAATGCCGGAGTGGTTATGGCAAAAAATCCGGCCAGTTCTGACTTGTAAGTAGGCAACAGGCAACAGGCAACAGGGAAGAGTTTACTTTCATAACCTGGTGGTGAAAAAAATTTTTCATTGGGACTGCCTTCTGCCTTCTGCCTCCTTCCTTCTACCTTTTTGCACTAGATTAATTCCCTACTTTTTCACATTCAAAAAAATACCATCCTAACTCACCAGCTTCGACAGCAGCAGCACTTTTTCCGTAAGAAACACTCAACTCCGGATATTGCTCTCGAATTCGCTCGGACTGAAGGGCGTAAGATTTCTGCATATGTTGGCTCAAATCTGTCGCTTCCAGCACCTTAAAACCTGCCGCACTCAGGTTATCTCGATAGGATTCAGGGGTAAAAAGATTATTAACAAGTAACCGCTCGTAGAGGTGCTTGCGAGTGGATTCACTAATGTCCATGGTTGGGGTAGTTAAGTCATCAAAAACAAACCGTCCTTGGGGTTTTAAGACTCTGCTAATTTCCTTGAGTGCCAAACCTCGTTCTTCAATATGTAGGAGAGTTCCTTGACTCCAAGCATGGGTAAAGGATTCATCTGGGAAAGGCAAATCGAGGATTGATGCTTTCTCGAATGAAAGATTTAGTGAAGGATTATCCTTCGCTTTTATTTCGCAGTTGCGGATATGAGTGGCACTAAGATCGATTCCTACAACCTCACAACCCTTTTGCTGAGCGATCCAGACGGCAGCTTTACCATTTCCACAACCTACTTCCAGTACCCGTGACTGAGCAGAAATTCCACTGTGTTCTAACATATATTCATTCCAGCGATCGCAGCCACGCAGAAAGTCTTCATAGGTGTGGACTTCATCTAAGTTGTCGAAATATCCCCAATGCTTGCTGCCATCTGGGTGCCAGGAAATCCGATAGCGATCATCTGAGTTATCGTAATAGGTTTGGGTATCAGCTTCTGTAAATTTTTTTGTCATCATAACCTCCTAGTCGTTTATAGTTGGATTTTGTTAAAACTCTTAGCTGCTTAACTTTTCACAGAGGAAGAACCACCAACCTACATCACCAGCTTCGACAGCAGCAGCACTTTCCTGATAAGACCTACTTAGTTTTGGATATTGCTGTTGAATGATTGCAGATCGAATTTGATAACATTTTTGCATATGTTTACTTAAGTCCATAGTCTCTAACAGCTTGAAACCCAAGTCGGTAAGATAGTTTTTGTAGAAGTCAGGGGTAAACATATCATTAACGATCAGCCGTTCGTATAGATGTTTTTGGGTAGAAATATTGATTTTTGACACTGGTGTTACTAGGTCATCAAAAGCAAAGATTCCCCCTATTTGCAGCACACGATAGATCTCTTGGAGTGCTAGCTGGCGTTGGTGAATATGGTAGAGAGTTGCTTGACTCCAGACATGGGTAAAGGAACTTTCATCGAAAGGTAGATCCGTTGCTGATGCTTTATGAAAGGATAAGCGTAAGGATGGATTTTTCTTGGCCTTTTCTGTGGCATTGTTGATGTGAGTAGTACTTAGATCTACCCCCACTACTTCACAACCCTTCTGCTGGGCAATCCTAATAGCAGCATTACCGTTTCCACTACCTATTTCTAGAACTCGGGAGTCAGCAGTAATTTGGCTTTGAGAAAGCATATATTGATTCCAGCGTTCACAAGCCTCGGCAAAATCCTCATAAGTACAGGAGTCATCTAAGTTATCGAAATATCCCCAATGCTTGCTGCCATCTGGATGCCAAGAAATACGGTAGCGCTCGTCCGAGTTATCATAATAGGCTTCAGTATCAGCTTCTGTAAATTGGTTTGCCACCATATGATCAACACCCTCTGTATACTAGTAATTAACTCAAAACTTTGAGCGAACGAATACCTCAAGACGTTTCATGCCTTTTTCAATGGTTTCTGTATCTGTAGCGTAGGAAAGACGGATATGATCGTCAGCTCCAAAAGCAATTCCAGGAATTGCTGCCACTTGCTGTGACTCTAACAGGCCATTGCAGAATTCTTCAGATTTTATCCCTAGTTGGCTGATGTTGGGAAACAGATAAAAAGCTCCATTTGGTTTGGGACAGGTTAAACCAGGAATCCTATCAAGGCACTCTAGCATAATCTGACGACGTTGGGCAAAGGTTTGTCGCATCTGTTCCACACAGTTTTGAGAACTAGATAAAGCCGCGATCGCTCCATACTGAGAGAAGGTACATACATTAGAGGTACTGTGGCTTTGAATCTTGCTCATAGCTTGGATTACTTCTTGGGAGCCAGCCAGGTAGCCAACTCGCCACCCCCCCATGGAGTAAGCCTTGGCAAAGCCATTACTAAGTAGAGTGCGGGAAAAGATTTCCGGACTGACAGCGCCAATGCTCAAGTGTTGAGCACCATCATAGATAATATGTTCGTAAATCTCATCCGAGACTACTAGGATATCTTCTTCAACTACTACATCTGCCAAGGCTCGAATCTCTTCAGGGGTATAAACTATTCCTGTGGGATTTGAGGGGGAGTTGAGTACAAATAACCGTGTTTTAGAGCTTATTGCTTGACGAAGTTGAACAGGAGTAATTTTATAACTATTTTCCTCATGGGTTTTAACGATTATTGGTCTTCCTCCTGCCAACTTTACCATTTCCGGATAGCTAACCCAGTAGGGTGCAGGAATGATCACTTCATCTTCTGCTTCAATGAGGGCTTGCATGAGATTAAATAAAGAGTGCTTACCCCCATTCGTAACCAAGACATTTTCTGGAGAATAGCAGAGATTGTTATCAGTTTGTAACTTTTGGGCGATGGCTTCTCGCAACGCCCATTCTCCAGCTACTGTACTATAACGAGTTTTGCCTTCATCCAAAGCTTTCTTAGCAGCAGCGGTAATATGAGCTGGGGTAGGAAAATCAGGCTCACCTACACCGAAAATGCAGACATCAAGCCCCTCTGCTTTCATTGCCTTAGCTTTAGTTGTAATTGCCAATGTTAGCGAAGGACTGACTTGATTAACTCGTGCTGCTAGTTTCATTACTTATACATACTGAAGAAACTTGTTATTCTCATCAACTAGAATTTTTTTCGGTGGCTTAATTTCGTCTGTTACGTCAAAGGCTAACAAAGTAATAAGGTCCCCTGGACTAACTAAACGGGCGGAGCCGCCATTCATGCAAATTACTCCTGAATCAGCTTCTCCTTCTAGGACATAAGTTTCTAGACGGTTGCCATTAGTATTGTCCACTACTAGTACTTTTTCTCCAGGTAGCAAATCTGCCTTTTCCATCAGGGTTCGATCCACCGTAATGCTACCAACATAGTTGACGTTAGCCTCTGTTACTTGAGCCCTGTGAATTTTTGACTTTAACATAATTCGCATTGTTTTTTCCTCCTTTTAGTTATAGACAACATTTTTGTTTCAATTCTTCTAAGGTTTCCCTCGGAGAAAAACCAAAGCAAAGCTCTTCACTATAATCTGATTTGCCATCAAACCAAACGCGATTAAGCAACCTTTTGGATTCCTGGTTAAAAGCAGTACGACCATGCAATATTCTGGAATTATCCATGATAATAATTTGCTGAGGCTGCAATTTAAACTGTAACATATTTTCTGGTCGATTAAAAAAATATTTTATTGTCTTAATTATTCGTAAATCTTCTGGTTTGACTGAAATATTAACAGCATCATCCCATCTAAATCTGATGCGTATTCTACTCTCATGCTCTTCAAAAATAGGTTTAGTAGATTGTCTATTTTCTCTCTGGACTGTTATGGCATCGGGTTGAAATAAATTCAGTAATCCACAGGGATTTGTACGAGTTAGATAATCATACAGTAATCTCCCATCTCCAATAGTCGTTAAACCACCAATTGCTACAGCAACTTCGCACTGGAGGGCTACTATTTTTGGTGGATCCACAGCAAAAGAACCATCTGTATGTAACGGTAGTTCTGTTGTGGTTGTATTGACATATCCAGGACTATTTTCCAGAGGGGTTACCGGTACAATTCCCTGTTTATCTGAGTGTTCATGCTTGACAATCGAGCCAAAATATTGCGATAATTCTAATAAATTTTCCTTGTGCTGTGACGACCTTAGCTGAATAATAAAATATCCAAACTGCTTAATTAGTTTGAACATTTTTTTGACGGTAGATGCGTTTAAGTCTTTTATGCTATGAGCTTCAACTATATTGTGTTCAACATTTGATTTTGGATCGCACAATAAATACATTTTAGCTGCTTGCTCCTTATAGATTGTCATCTATCCTCTCGACAAAGGATATCACAATCTTGCCAATTTACCAAGAACGCTCTTATCACTCTTGAAAAATTACAGGACTTACGCATTTGCCCCCTAAATCCCCCAATTATGGGGGACTTTGACATCATTCCCCCCCAGAATTGGCAGGGCTGTTTCATTATAGAGCAAAAAGCTGTATAGTGAAGCAATAGCCCTAAAAATGGGCTAATTTCCCTTATATGCCATGGCTCATGGAGAAAAGCTTAATCGACGTTTCTCTTAGAAATACCTGATCATCGCAGTCCTCATGGCCTTCGTCATCCTCTGTGGCTGGTGCTTCTAATCATAATTATGGGGATGATGAGTGGTTATTGGGGTTATCGACAATTGGGTAGATTTGTAGAACGCCACCGCAGAGAATTGATTAATATACTTCAAATTCCCAATGCTCGTGTTCCTTCTTATTCAGCGATCAGAAGAGTCATGGTTAATTTAGATTACGAAAAACTCCAAATAGTGTTTAATGAATGGAGTAAACAATCCGGTGCGCTTTCCTATGGCGAATTAAATTCGCCTAGGGTCGCACCGTATAGTGTGATTCCCTCTAATGAATGGATATCCCTTGATGGTAAGAGCCTCAAAAATACTGTTATTAACTACGATCATGCCCAACAAAACTTTATCAACTGTGTTTCGGCTTTTTCCCATCAAAGAAGATTAGTATTAGGGGTAAAAATGATGGAAAATAAGCAGGAGAGCGAAATTCCCGTCGTTCGAGACTTAATTGAATTATTAGATTTAACTGGTGTAGTCTTTACTTTTAGGTGCGACCCGTGGCGAATTTAATTCGCCTACGTAAAGCGCACCTGTGATGCTCTTCATTGTCAAAAAAAACTCTGGCAGAGATCATCGATTCAGGGAATGACTATCTAGTTAAAGTCAAAAAAAATCAGCCCAAATTATATCAACAAATAGAAACGGAATCAAAGCAGCAAACACCACGACAAAAAGTGATCCATCATGAAAAAACTAGAAACCGTAATACTGTACGTCAAATAGAAGTGTTTGAGCCACCGGAAAACCTTGATCCATTATGGATAGGTGTCGGTTGTGTCATTAAAGTCTCTCGGAGTGGAACTCGTGGTAATGAACCATTCAAAAGCATTAGTTATTATATGAGTTCAAAATCTCCTCAATCTCGTCGTTTGGTCGATGGAATTAGAGAACATTGGCTGATTGAAAATTCTCTTCATTGGGTCAAAGATGTCATTTACGAGGAAGATATTAGTCCCCAAATATCAGGATTTGCTCCAAAAAACTTATCTTTGCTCAAAACCTGGGTTTTAACCCTTCTTAGAGCACATGGCTTTGATTCGATTAAGGCAGCAATCAGCGAAGCGATGCAGCGCGGTCTTGGGGGTTTCCCCCATGAGCGACTGCATCAAGACAATGAGCCATAATCTGAAATATATTCTCAGTTTTTGTACTTAAGAGTAATTATCTCCGATTATCTTCTATTTTAATGATAATGAAACAGCCCTGCCCCAGAATTGGGGGGATAGGGGGGCGAAATAAACTTCACCGCGTAAGTCCTGAATTAGAGGAAATTACGCTGTTTCAGCCGACGAAAACTCAACCTTTAAACCCAGTCTGATGGAAGAGGGATAAGTAGTCGGACCAAAGTTTTAGGCTCTGTATGAATTTTGGTAAACACACCATCAACACTTGTAGCATAAGGGAGCAGGTCAATTTTGTAAGAACACTTGAACTACAAACCCTTGAACTATACTGTTTTCCGGGCTTGAGTAGCAGTTATCAGTCGTTTTAGTACATTTGTTCTGCGAATTTGACATGCTCCCGGTGGGAAGTGTGGAGAGAGGGGGAGAAAAAGAGCGTATTTTTATGATTATTTTAGCTAATTAATATTAGTCAAAAGGGAACAGGGAATAGGGAATAGGGAACAGAGAATAGGGAACAGAGAATAGGGAACATGGAAAAAATCCTGTGTACCTCATTACTATGAGAACCGCTATATAACCTTGGCCAAAAGGCCACGCTACGCGAACAACTTTCAACCTTGGCCAAAAGGCCACGCTACGCGAACAACTTGATAACCTACCCTACACCGAACGCCAAAGGCGAACAACCTGATAACCTTCAACCTGATAACCTTCAACCTCCTAACCTTGGCCAAAAGGCCACGCTACGCGAACAACCTCCTAACCTTCAACCTCCTAACCTTGGCCAATAGGCCACGCTACGCGAACAACCTCCTAACCTTCAACCTGCTAACCTTGGCCAATAGGCCACGCTACGCGAACAACCTGATAACCTTGGCCAATAGGCCACGCTACGCGAACAACCTGATAACCTTGGCCAATAGGCCACGCTACGCGAACAACCTGCTAACCTTGGCCAATAGGCCACGCTACGCGAACAACTTTCAACCTTGGCCAATAGGCCACGCTACGCGAACAACCTGCTAACCTTCTGCTAACCTTGGCCAATAGGCCACGCTACGCGAACAACCTTCTAACCTTGGCCAATAGGCCACGCTACGCGAACAACCTCCTAACCTTGAACCTGCTAACCATAAAAAAATAGCCGTAGAAATAATTTCCACGGCTGGCTGAAATCCACACTAAGTCGATTTCACTACTTCTGTTATAAAAATCCCGAAAGCCGAAAACCCCGTGTTTTTAAACCGGGGATGAAGGCTCGCAGCGGTCTTTAGCCGCCGTAAAAAACTTTTCAAAAAAAGTACTCGACACCCCGAGTACGGACGACTATATTAAAAGAGTGAGTACAGGCTGAAAAACCGAGGCGCAACCGGGTTAGAGACCCGCCACTGCTTGACCTTAAAGTAGTAATGCTCGGAGGGTAGGGAAAGTCCTCCTTTCTTGATGCAGTCGCTCATGGGGGAAACCCCCAAGACCGCGCTGCATCGCTAAAAACCCAATCATCGACTAACAATCGGTGTGTGAACCTAGCAAAATGACACTTAAAAAAAAACGGTACGGTGGGGCACACCGGAACCGGGTGAAAAGGGAGGAAACCGACTTTTTAAGGTACTCCTAACAAGTAGCCAAACGCTTAGGGAGAATTGCCCGCTGGGTCTGTTATAAGCTGAACTGAATTCTTGGTCTTGACGGGTTTTTGGTTTAGATATTGCTTAATTTTTTGGCGGCGTCAATGATTAAGATATAGCGGTTTAAGGCAGCTCGTTGATCTAAGAATCCCCGCGTATGCGCGACCGGGGAGTGTCAAGTGACTTTGTTCCATGACCAGTCCCATCATTATCCTACTTGATAAGACCTGGTCTTTTAGCTAGGGGGCAAACCCCCCAGCTACTTAAAATTTTAATCCAGAATTAGGTACCTAGTCAAAGTACTAATCACTTCCCCAGGCATGCCACTCGGCTCCAGAGGAGTCCACTCATAAAGTTGTGCGTAGCCCTGGCTATACAGGGAATAGATGGTATTCATTACTGCCTTACGGGAGCCCCTGAGGGGGTGACATGCAAGCTGAAATCCTTACTGGGTAATACGTTCAGCCGATATGTTACCAAAAGATACATGGTGTTTTGGACTGACCTTGGACTTCGTTATCAGGGTTTGAGCTTGCCATTACATCAAAGTAGGGTCAATTTGTGAGTTTATCTTTGCTAAGATAACTGGCCTCAAAGCCTTATCTAATAGGCTTTTCAGGGCTCATGTCACCCCCTCAGCGGGAGCCCTTTAACCTGTGCTCAACAGGTTCTTTCTTCCCGAAAAAAAAACTGAGCAGTATTCCCCGGAATTAGACACTCTGGATTATTGTCGGGATTCGGAACAAAGTCTGTAAACCTGATTAACAAATTCAATTAGTTTGTATATTATAATCATAATTATTATAGTTTTGGTTTTCAAGAGATTTTATAATTTTTTTTGTAATTTATCAGCTATCAGCTATCATATTTTGAATAAGGAATGTAGCGCGATATTGGGGGTTATATAAAGCTATAAACATTATTTTTAGAGGTAACAAATGTTAAGCTATGCTCTTAAATAGCCGCTAAGGTACGCTTTTTTTATCTTTACTTTACCCTAGAGTAATAATCAATTTGTTTAGTAACTTTTGGGGTGCATCTCACTGTATTTATGCCACCACTCATGGGGATAGTATGACAATTACCCTTAATAAAAATCTCCCCATCTCCCCATCTCCCCATCTCCCTATCTCCCCATCTCCCCATCTCCCCACCCTCCCCTTTTTTTAGAAATATGAGATGCACCCTTCTCAAGCCTAATTGTACTGATTGCGTCCAGCCATCACACCACCATCTACATCCCAGACCGCGCCAGTCACCCAACTAGCTTTCTCAGAAAGTAGATAAACAACAGCTTCAGCAACATCTGTAGGTGTTCCTACTCTGCCAATGGGATGGAAACTATTGAATCCTTGTAGGGCAGAATGGACTTGTTCTTTGGGGATGAAACCTTCGTAAATGGGAGTTTCTACTACCGCAGGAGATACGGCATTAACTCGAATATTATGTTTGGCTAGTTCTATGGCTAAATGTTGGGTTAGGGAGTGTAAACCAGCTTTAGCCATAGAGTAGGCAGAAGACGGAGTAGCTTCTATCGCTTGTTTCGCCCACATCGAGCCAATATTAACTATTGCACCAGCTTTGCCATTATTAATCATATTTTTGACAATTGCCTGAGTGATGAAGAAGGTTCCTTTATTGATATCCAAATAGAGATCATAATCCTTTTCTTCATACTCAATGAAAGGTTTAGGAAGAAACACTCCTGCTGCATTTACTAGTAATGTGGCATCACTATGATTGACATTTAAACGATCAATTAAAGCATTCCTCATCTCTGGATCAGAGATATTAGCTAACTCACCCACTACCGTTCCATATTGACTAAGTTCCGTTACTGCTTCTTCCAGTTTAGGCTGACGTGAGCCAATTAAAACCGCAGCACCACCCTGCTCAAGAATTAATTGAGCAACCGCTTTACCCATACCACTGGTGCCACCAACAACAACGATTTTTTGTCCCGCAAATGCTTGTGTCATGATTATCTCCTTAATTGATTGATAGATTGATTAGACTTTAATTACCTACTAGAAGGTAGATAAAAAACAAAAAAAATTATTCCTTTACTAGCCGTCAGCCATCAGCCGTCAGCTGTCAGCTGTCAGCTTATTTTATTCTCAAGTAGTGTGGAACAGGCTTCTAGCCTGTGACTTTCGCATCAGCACCTCAAGTAGTGTGGAACAGGCTTCTAGCCTGTTAGCTTTAGCCCATTAGCTGATAGCTGACCGCTGATCGCTGATAGCTAATGGCTGATAGCTGATAGCTGATAGCTGATAGCTGATAGCTGATAGCTAATCGCTGACCCCTGATAGCTTCTCTTTCAAACATGCACCAGTAATCTGCTCAAAAGCAGCACTACTATCTTCCGCTACCCGGGCTAATAATTGCGCTCCTTGTAACATGGAAAGTAGCATTTTTGCTTCCACTTCCACCGATTGACTACACTGCCAAGCCTCGGTTTCACAGCCACGGTGCAATAGTCTAGCTAACCAAGATTCAGTGACAGAAAAGAAACTTCTGATCTCTGCTTGGATTTCGGAATTTAAAACACTCAAATCTGCTGTCAACATTCCACACAAACAAATTTTATTGTCTTGCAAACCATCTCGATAGAGATTCACAAACTCTCTCAATTGTGCTTGCGGTGTTGTTTCTTGTTGCTCAATCTCAAGACATTTCCGTGCGAAGTTTTTTTGGTATCGTTTCACTAATTCCTTTACCAAATCATCCTTGGATGGAAAATGGTAATGGATACTAGCCTTACGGATACCTATTTCTTTGGCAATGTCCGCGTAACTAAAGGCACTATAGCCTCGGTTGCGCACCATTGATTGAGCGACGTCTAGGATTTGTTGAGCAGTTTTCTGTTTCATGACTTTATACTACCTACTACTAGGTAGACTTGTCAAGTCTTTTTTGGAAAGGGAGTAGGGAGTAGGGAGTAGGGAGTAGGGAGTAGGGAACAGGGAACAGGGAACAGGGAACAGAGATGTAGGGTGGGCAGTGGATCACACCGATTCAGTTGCTTGCCATCGCCTTACTAGGCACTGCCCACCAACGGAGTACTTAATCTAGGGTGGGCAGTGGATCACACCGATTCAGTTGCTTGCCATCGCCTTACTAGGCACTGCCCACCAACGGAGTACTTAATCTAGGGTGGGCAGTGGATCACACCGATTCATTTGTTTGCCATCGCCTTACTAAGCACTGCCCACCAACGGACTAGTTGATGTCGGTGAGCAGAAACACCTCCAGATGGGATTTCCCACAATGTTAAGAATTAATACAGCAATAGCAACACTTAGTCATAGAAATGGTATAGAAGAAAATTTAGATTTATGCTGTGACTAAACCTCAAATCGCCATTAAAATTCCTCCAACCCTTCTCCCAGAACTCAATAGCTGCTAGGTTGAGCAAACTGGCCGGTCAAAGACTGATGTGATGTTGATGCGATCGCGCTTATACCTGGCTGTGCTGTAGACAATAGAAAAAGAATTTTCAGGTAGTATCTGGAATTCCTTCGCAAACCCTGGTAGTAACACATAGATAACCAATGAACACTACCGATTGCTGATGAAGTATGTTCGACCTCGAAGGGCTTGCGAAATCCTCGGAGTATCAGAGAAAACCCTAAGGAATTGGGAGCAAGCAGGAAAAATTAAAGCCAAATGTATCTGAAAAGATTCCCATCACTCAGATAATGGCTGAATTTGAGAAAAGGTTGGTGCAACGAAAGGCTGAAATTAGAGGTAAATCAGATGTCAAGTAAGCTTATTCTAGAAGAAACTCCTAACACTAACTCTGCTATATCAGAGTTAGAGTCTGCTATTCAACGTTATACTCATGCACTTACTACACTTGAAGATACTAGCTCGCCATCAAAAGAAACAGTTCTAGAAGTTTTGACTGCTCGTGATACAGTTCAAGCAGAATTAACCAATCAATCACAGATTCCTACAGGAAGCTTGATTAAGGTTAACGATCTAGATCACCGATTAAAGCAAGAGACTAATAAGATTACCACAGTAGATCTAACTGAATGGCATGCTATTTTCAACCCTAACGTAGACGCTTGGTGGTGGTTCCTCAAACCTCCAAAGCATCGATGGGATAATCTGGATTGGCTATGGAAAATACTGACAATTGTATTTCTCATATTGTCTTTTAGTTTAACGGTAGATATTTCGGAACACTTTCTGAGTGGTGAAGCACCAGATACCGTAGAGGTTTTTGTTGCTGCTAGTGAGGGCGTCCTAACACTACTGGTTGGTAGAACCGCTTTCACAAAACCTGGACAGGAGTTAATCAAAAATGCTCTTACCCGTTTGAATATTCCTAACTATTTTTGGGAAGAAGTAAGTTGTGGCATTGCCTTCATTCTTTTACTCATTTTTATTACCTTTCGTTTGTTGTTACCTCAGATTGCCGTTTTATACAATCATCTTGGTGATCAACACATTAAACATAATCCTCCGGAATTTGCTGCCGCCATATCAGACTACAAACGAGCAATCGCCCTGAATCATGACTACCCTGAACCTCATTATCACTTAGGAGAAATTAATGAGGAAATACAAGAAAATCAAAAGGCTTTATCTCAATACAAAATTGCTGTAAAAGATAACTATACTCCTGCTTATAATAACTTAGGAAGAAGGTATATTATCGACGAAAAATATGATCAGGCTAGTTTTTGGTTAAAACAAGGTCTAAACCTAATTAATGAGGATCATAAAAATGATAAAGACAATTTCTTTAAAAACCTGTGCCGGGCTCGGCTAGAACAAAAAAATCGCGATGCTGAGGCAAAACAAAAAAATCGCGATGCTGAGGCAAAACCTAATCTTCAGGATTGTATTAATGATGAAAAGCGTGAAGTGGAATACAATTTGCTGACAAACCTGGGGTGGGCTCGGCTAGAACAAAAGTACTATTCTGATGCAGAAGATAAGCTCGATCATGCTAAGAATTTAGATAATAAAAAGGCACCAGCTTACTGTTTGCTAGCCCAGGTACTAGAAAAAAAAGGTGAAAAAAACACGGAAACAATTACGAATAATTGGGAATCTTGCTATAAGTATGCCGACTGTAATAATATAGATGAATACAAATGGTTTGCTCAAGCTAAACAGCACTTAGAAAGTACGAAAAATCAAACAGATTTGGGCGAGTGCATCTCAAAGTTGTAAATCTATGATTTAGATGTAGGGTGGGCAGTGCATCACACCGATTCCTTTGCTTCCCATCGGTTTGGTACACACTGCCCACCTTACGATTAATCTGAGCTGACTTTTTACCAAAAAAATTGGGTTTAAAGCCCCGTCCTTCTAGGACGGCTTTTTTTTTAAACTTTTTATTGACAGTTTGTACTAGGTGTGCTAATATAATTAGATTATAAAAAATAGACTTTTAAACTAGATAGATACTATCTAACCATAAGTAGGCAACGTAAAAAATATGTCTGATATACATATTGCGTAATTTAGTCTAACGACTTAAACGTCTATGAAAAATTTAGATAAAAAAAGTATCTATCTATATAAAAAAAAGATCTAAAAAAAAGGTACGGTGGGGCACACCGGAACGGGGATCATTGATCAATCACGCTCATGGAGAATTGTCCTCTACTCTCCCTGACTCCGGTTTGGGTGAGCAAGACAGCTCGCTGTTCGCGTAGCGTGGCCATAGGCCAAGTGAGAATCCCCGTCCATAAGCGGGCGGGGAGTGTCAACTCAATAGGGAACGCGCACCAAGAGAGCGATCGCATTCAACAGACCTAATAACCTTGGCCTTTTGGCCACGCTACGCGAACAACCTTCTGGTGCGTTACGGGGCGGGCTGTCCCAACACTGGCTACGAGGTTTAATATGATGGCAAGCCCACCCCTAACGCACCCTACGCCTACATTCTCAATTCTTAATTCTTCATTCTTCATTCTTCATTCTTCCTTCAACCATCCAAATCCCCTTCCATCACAGCAGCGATCGCATCTTTAGCATTATCCTGGAATTCCTGAAAATTCACTTTACCCAAGAACCAAATTGCCACTATCATGCCTGCGGATTGGAGAGCAAACACGACACCATAAGCCAAGACTGGGGTAGTGAAAATTGCTCTACCTACATCAAGGATCACACCACCGCTGGCTACTGCTATGCCTCGTGCCATAGCTTGCCCTAATCCCCATGCTCCCACAAAGGTCCCAGCCGCTTCTGCTGCGGTTAGATCTAACATCAAACTGAGAGCCCCTGTGGTGGCGATACCAGCCGATAAACCAAATAAGAGTAAGGTTCCCTGGAATAGCTGAGAATTTTCGGTAAATCCTGACATAATAATCAAGATAAAGCAGATAGATACTGCTAGACAGCCTAATTGAGTCGTTTTGCGCTTACCCAAATTGGGAATTAGGAAAAACCCAGTGGCGCTCAAGCTCATCAACATCCCAATCCCCCAGTAGCTGTTCAGTAGAGAGGTTTGAGGAATTGACATATTAAAGACCTCTCCCCCATAGGGTTCTAGCACCGCTTCCTGGAGAAATAGGCTGATGGTCATGATCACCAAAAAGGTGAAAAACAGTCCAGTTTGGGGACTAGCAGTTAATAGTTTTAGGGCTTGGCCCAAGGTAATCTGGTCTTCGCGATCCGCTAGGATAGAACGGGAAGAATAGCGCGAGTATTTTTTCTCGATCCCAAAGGTGGCTAATACCGCTAGCCCCAAGACGATTAAGGGTACGAACACAAACAGCCCAGTAATCGATGACCGCAATATTTCCAGGGATGCATCAATATTATCTAATCGCTTCAGCAAAATTTTGCTGCTGATGCCCCCAATCGCAATACCCACAGTCATCATTGACCAGATAATACCGATTAATTTGCCACGGTTGTCTTCATCCGATATATCCACTAATAAGGTAAAAAACGTAGTGGAACTCATACTCAGGGCTAGACCGTATAGAGCAAAAACTAGAGCCCCAAGAGCGACCCAACTATAAGCTGGAATTGACCATGTCCAACCTCCAGCCCCTTGGACAACATTGCCCAATTGCCAAGTGATTTGTACCGCTAAGGATAGGATAATCGTAAATAACGTAGTTCCCATCCAGACGTAACCAGTACGGTGATATCCCAAGACCGGTTTAGCATCCGAGAGCTGACCAAACCATACCCTGGCTGGGGCAACAAACAGCGAGATGGCTAGGATGCCCCCAGTAATTGAGGCTGGAATACCTAGCTCGTCGATCATCACTCGGTTGAGCACTCCTAGGGTCAGCACTGCCAAGATCCCTAATCCCATCTGGAATAGACCAAGCCGGAACATGGTAAATAGATTAATCTTGGGAAGTATTTGGTGCTTTGCTGAGGAGGGAAGCTCAGACTTGTCTAAATTACTGGTTTTCATCGGTAGAGTTTTAGTTTAGGGGAGAGAGGGAATCGGGAATCGGGAATCGGGAATAGTAGGAAAGAGATCCGAGGATTGTTTGGTGTTATGACAAATCAGCATTGGGTTTCATGATCAATTTGAATATGTTATAGATAAATGCTATAGCGAAATGGCTTATATCAAATCCCTAAATCGGTTAGGTTGATCGGATAGCTTGATGGGGTTGGCCTTGGCCTTTGGGCCACGCTACGGGAATGGCCACGCTACGCGAACGCGCTCTTTGGTTAGCTTCATCCGCTCAATTGCCTCACAACGAACATGGGCAGCATGAGTGTCAGATGAATTGCGGACAGGGTTTATCTCGTTTATACTAGATATAGTAGGGAAGACAAATTAAGAGCTAACCGCCACCTACTAATCAAAAATACAACTTATTGTATTGTTCCGGCGCGGAGGGGCATCCCGTGTCGTTAATAAAGCTTACCGAGTATCCTAAGCGATGGCTGGAGTTGGTAAGAAGCCCACACTGTAATGTTTGATTCAGTGTGGGAGTATGTCACCTTAATAGAATAGGGATAGCAATTGATGTAATTGTGTTTACCAACTCAAGGCACCAATAATTGCTCAAACCTTTACCTGAAAAGCTTTTTACTTCCCTGATCCAGGGAATTTTTATATTCCCTGTGCCTAGCGTTATAGCGCTACGCGCAAGTCAGAAGTCAGAAGTCAGAAGTCAGAAGTAAGCTATGACTAAGTTTCGGAGTTTAGGAGCGATGCAGCGCGGTCTTGGGGAGGCAGCGCGGTCTTGGGGAGGCAGCGCGGTCTTGGGGGTTTCCCCCATGAGCGACTGCCGTGGTCTCCCCCATGAGCGACTGCCGTGGTTTCCCCCATGAGCGACTGCATCAAGACAATGTTAAACATCTGAATGGGTAGTGCTATATCAATGCGATCGCGCTTTTGGGATGCGCGATAAATGCGATTGGCCTTGGCCTTTGGGCCACGCTACGGGAATGGCCATGCTACGCGAACGCGCTTATCAGATTTACAGAAATGCGTCCGTTCTAGACCCCCGATTCCCGATTCCCGATTCCCGATTCCCGAAGCAGATGTAAAAAACCTACCCCTGTGAGCTGCGTGGAATGGGCATCTTGCCCGTTTGCTCTTGATTGTGGAATGGGCATCTTGCCCGTTTGCTCTTGATTGTGGAATGGGCATCTTGCCCGTTTGCTCTTGATTGTGGAATGGGCATCTTGCCCGTTTGCTCCTGATTGTGGAATGGGCATCTTGCCCGTTCCCTCCTTGTTTTCGCGCGGGCAGGATGCCCACTCTACTGCTAACCCTCTCAACATCTCAAGGCATCCATTCCAACCCAATCCCCACCCGACTATCCTTATTTTCGATAGAATTCTGTTTCTCAATATCCGTAGCAAGCCGCAAATTGGGAGTAATGGCATAACCAAAGGAAAGCTTGCTTATCCCGACCTCATCACTACTGCCAATAGACACAAAACTCTGAGTGAAGGAAATATCAGCGGCACCAGTGCGAGACAAAACCAATAGCAACCGCGCTCCCACATTTACCCCATCGGTAGAGTAACCATCAGTCTCCAAATTGCGATAACCCACCATCGGGGCAACATTAAAATAACTCCCTAAGGGCCGCACATAATACCGCAAATCTACCCCAAAGGTTTCTCGCTCACCATTAAAGGAAGCCTGATAATCCCCACTCACCGTCAAGCCAGAATTACCAATAAACACATCTTCTACTCCCACATTCACCCCTGCTGCTTGTCCATTAGAGGGAAACTGGGAGTAACCGAACCGCAACCGAGTGCGAAAACTGGGTTGATTGCGAATATCCTGCCAAACATCCGGCACCTTTTCTAGCCAACGCTGTAGCACCGGACTGCCTTCGATTACCTCTGGACTTAAATCCAACTCCTGGGCTGCTGAGCCACCAGGAGGATCAGACTGGGGGGACTCTGGTAATTGATCTGGAGTAGGCTGAGGCGGATTCCCCTGGGTTTCCTCTGGGTTGCCTGTAGTCGAGTCCGGTACTGGCACAGTTTGACTCCCAGCTCGGTAAGCAACTGTGAAGGTAAAGGTTAGTCCCAGTAATCCCGTTTTTAGATACTTAAGTCCCAAATTTTTTAACACTCAACAATAAAAAATACACTAACAGAACTGACGCACCTATACGGATAAAACTTCTGTCATTCTTGTATCATTTCCGGATCTAAGGGAGTAGGGAGTAGGGAGTAGGGAGTAGGGAATAGGGAACAGGGAACAGGGAGTAGGGAGCAGGGAGCAGGGAGCAGGGAGTAGAGGGAGAGGGTTTTACGGTTTGTTTTCTAACGGAATAAAATTCAATTTAAATGCACAACAGGTTAAGTATTAGAAACGTTATAATTACCCTTACTAAAAATCTCCCCCATCTCCCCATCTCCCTATCTCCCTATCTCCCCATCTCCCTATCTCCCCAAACTCCCCAAACTTAAAGCACTTACCACCCGACTCCCGATTCCCGATTCCCGATTCCCGATTCCCGATTCCCGACTCCCAGCGTAAATCAAAAAAAAGTGATCCTACCTAATGTAGAATCACCACAAAAACGAAGCTAACAGTTAGCGGAGCAAACTTTAGATCATAGCACCCTGTTTAGCCGTCATATCAATCGGCTTGATCAGGTACAATTTTATGAGCTGCCAGGCATTAGACATGTAGAGGGGCAACTTCTGGAATATTTGCAAGAACTTAGGCGTATTTGAGTTAGCGATCGCTCTCAGCTTATCATTATTCCGGACACAAATCTCTAGACGCTCATAAAATTCCGGATGCTCTACATCCAGAACAACTGGGAAGACCCGTCCTGAAGTGTCATTAGTCTTCTCAATCACATACTTATCATAGTCACGAGCATCTAAACCAATGGAGGCATAGAATCCAGACCGCTGAACATCATTCAGATACATAGTGGCAAACACCGACAGCAAGAAGAATCGGGACCAAAGCTTAGCCTGCCAATCATTCAGCGTATCCGGCTTAGCTCTCATGATCGCATCAAAGAAATCCCCGTGACGGTTTTCATCCTGACACCAGTTTTCAAAGAACCGGAAAATTGGATAGACCCGGTCTTCAGGATGAGCTTCTAAATGGCGATAGATAGTAATATACCGCCAATAGCCAATCTTCTCAGACAGATAAGTAGCGTAGAAAATAAACTTGGGCTGAAAGAAGGTGTACTTCTTGCTCTTAGTCAGGAATCCCAAATCCAGCTGTAGATTGAAATCTGACATAGCCTTGTTCAGGAATCCCGAATGACGTGCCTCATCACGAGACATCAGGGTAAAGCACTCTGCCAGCACAGGATTTTTATTCTTTAAGCGCCGTCCCAATTCCTTATACAGCAAGAAACCAGAGAATTCCGCTGTACAGGAACGTTCCAGAAATTCAACAAATAACCGGCGTTTTTCCCCATCAATGTGATCCCAGGATTGGTTAAACTCCTCATCCCGGACAAAATGGTGACGATTGTAGTCAGCTCTAAACTCTTCCAGGATGGCTTCGAGTTCATCCTGATTAGGCGAGATATCCATCTTCGCCATTGCTTCAAAGTCAGTAGTGTAGAACCGGGGAGTTAGGATCGTGTCCTTCGCCGGAACTTTTATACCGGGTCGGATTTCTTCAAAATCAGGTTTTTTAAGGGAATCTACCATCTTAAGCTCTTGCTTGCTTGTTATAGTTGCTTACCATTCTCGGTGGCCTGGTGTGGACAGATCCGGGTCACTCAACCCAGCCCAAACCAATGACAATGACCTAGCAATCGGGATCAGCTCGTGAAACCAGAAAGATTCCCCACACAGGGAACACAAGGAAACACCTTGCCCCAGGGTCAGTTTCACCAATCAATTACGATTGCTATATATTGCTATATATTGCTTTATGAGTTTACCAGGGTATTGGTGATCTCAAGCGCTTTTTTTTGTTAAGAGTTGCAACGTAATTTGAAGTTTTATCACATTTTGCCCCTGCCGTAGCTTAAACCTGAATCCTTAAGCAAACCTGAAAGCTTAACCAAACCTGAACGGTGAAAGCTGTTACATAACTTAACTAAAGGAATTATTTAATAAAGTTTTTCAATCAAGTTATTCCCTTTTTCGTTATCATCTTTATAGTTTTGACATAAAAATGGGGATTGTCAAGGGGGAACTGTTACGATTCCCCCTTTTTTTTAGGTAAACATTTAGCTATTGGCTGATAGCTTAATGTTTACTTTTAAACAACATTTAAACAACAGAAGAACTGTTAAGAAGAACTGTTGTTCATTTCTGCAAGAACTTGGAGTACCACTTTGTCTAACTCCGCAATAATAGTGTCGAGGAACCAACTACCATCTAAGTTCTCAGCAATCCATGGATCCATGACCACTGATCGCATCACGGTGATTTCCTTATCTTCTTCAGAATTTACAGGAGCTGGAAGTTGTAACAACCGTTGTTTGTAATTATTGAAAAACTCTTCTCCGTAATAATCTTTCTGAAAGTCTGTGGTGCTAACTAGCACATTATATTGGGCATTAACATTTTCGTCTTCTTCTTCTGGAAGCACTAGCTTCAAACTGATCCGATCATAGATCTTGCGATTGAAGTCATTCGCTGCTTCTAAGTCTTGGTTCCAATTTCCCTCACTGTCCTTGAAATTAAAGGCATAAGTCAGAATATTCAGGTCTGCTCCTGTCTCCTTCAGCATTTCTAGCGCTTCGGTATGCTCACCATTCAAGATCTCCTTAGGACGCTTTCCAGCTAATAGGCTGCGTAGCTTGTCTCTGAATTCTTTTTTACTGGCATAATTGCTAATTGGTCCTTCTGGGTCTTCTATTGGTACTGGAAAGACGCCATAGCCTTGGGCTGACTCATTCAGCTCCTCCAGCTTCCAGTGGAACATTTTGCAGTTGTATAAGGTTCGACCAAGGATTTTGCCGTATCCTGAGGGTTCTGGTGGGATAACCTTATGGCTTAGGTATACTCCTGCTGCTGCGGCACCGGGTTTCGACCCTTCAATGCCGTAAGTTCCTAAAAGATATTCATCTTGTTCTTCAGAGTCACCAGTATTAGTGTAGGGAGCCTCGAAGGCAATTAGACTCCGCATCAACATGTTCCGATAGCACAGTGCCCCGGCTGGATAAGGCATGTAACCAGTCTTATGAGGGTCTACTGTAACTGTATCTGTTCGGTAAAGGTTATCGTATTGTGCATACACATAATCGCTCATGGGCAGAACAGGCACTGGTTCACCAACCTCTGTGCTGGTGGGTACAGTCGGCGATTCCAGCATCGCCGCAAAATAGCCGCCCCATGCCGCATCAGCATGTACAGCGAATTCAATGTTTTGGAGGTGATAATCATCCCGTAGATCCAAAACTCCCTCGAGTGGATCGACGTTTCCTTCTTCCGTGGTACCAAGTACTGCTACCACCGCTATCACTGGCCGCTTTTCGTTTACACACTGATCAATCTGTTCTTTCAAAATACCAGAGTTCATCCGTCCATGGATATCAAGGGGAATGCTCCGCATTTGGTTTGCTCCTACACCAAGGATGGCTGCTCCCTTGGGCAAGGAGTAATGCTTGGAACCGGGTACAAAGATCACCGGGGTCTGGATATCAGTATTTTCAAAAAATATCTTGGTAAAGTCTACAAAACCCAGGTTTTGGAGAGTGTAGGGAGAAGTGGCTTCTGTGACTGTGTCTGGTTGAATGTCGTATTCATTTACCAACCTGTCTGAGAGACCCAGAATCTCATCTATCCCCAAATTCAAAGTTGACCAAGGATCTAAGGTAGCCAGTTGAGCGTCATCTCCTGATGGCAGTTTTACCATCATGTTGTTAGCTACATAAAGAGGCGAATTTGAATCATTGAGAGGCTTTTGCAAGGAAAGGGGATAATACTTTAAGTTACGTGCAGCCCAAAGCGCCTCAATGTTAGCAGTTGAACCACCGCAGGTCAGGTGTCCCCAGGGCTCTGGGATGCCTTCGGTATCGTATTGATAGCCAACCATCTCGCAGATGTCTTTAGCCGCCTCAACTTCTAAGACGGTGGTGAAGGGAGCCGCTTCAATAGCAGTATTGTTCTGGTTATAGAGCATCCCAGCAAAGTAGCCAGCCATTCCTGCTAGAGTCTGGTCCCAGAGCATGTGTCCCTGATAGCGCATGCTGAAAAACGGACCTGAATTCCGCAGCTCCGTCAGAAGCTCGTTCAATTCTGTGCGCAGTAATGTTACTGCTTGCTGGAAACCCTCATCGTTTTTAACTTCCTCTGGAATTGGGGAAGGATCTTCAGGATGGAAATTGTTGCGCCAATCAATGTGATCGGAAAGTGCTTGGGTAATTAGCTCTTGGAAAAGAGCTGCATTCTCACCCTTTGGCCCTAAAAACCAAGATTCTACATTGCGCTCAGTTTCACCCTCACCACCGAGCATTTCTTCTATGGGCTTACCCTTTGGCTTTCCCTGTCCCTTACCCTTAGGGGTTTTACGAGTAGCAGCTAACTTACCAACCGCTTTCCGTAATTTCTTCAATCCGCTCCCTTTATAGTTTTCCATTGAGTTAATCAGCCTTTTTTGATAAATGCCATGTAAATATTACATTTACATGAATAACTCAATAGTCTTTAGTCATAAAAATTTATATAGCAGTTAATTTGAGGTACTTTTGTACTAGGTTTTAGGGAACAGGGAACAGGGAACAGGGAATAGGGAATAGGGAATAGGGAATAGGGAATAGGGAATAGGGAATAGGGAATAGGGAATAGGGAAAAAAATATGTTTACCTCATAAGTATGAAAAAACCTCTAAATACACAGATTTTATTAATCTTTGGGTTTTAGATGATGAATTATGAAAAAATGTCTATGTTACAAGCTCCGTTCCCTGTTCCCTAAAACCTTAGGTGTGCTAATGCACGTCAACTTTTGCCTCTTGCCTCTTGCCTCTTGCCTTTTGCATTGCGCGTAACGCTATACATTGAGTTGACAAATTGCAGTAAAGTTGGTTCAATCAAACTGAATATGCTCAAAACCAATAAAAAAAAGGAATAAAATATGACCAGTGGAAAAAGTATCCACCTGAGCAAATATGCTGAGCGTAAATATGGCGTTTCCTCTCAAGCTTCAGTTGATTTGGAGGTGGGGGTAAATTGCGGCTGCGCCTTATTGGCGATCGCTGGTGCAGATGGAGAACTCGCAGAAGAAGAATTACAGTGGTATATTGATGAACAAAAAATGATGGCGGAAGACTCTGAAGCCGTTCAAGAATACATTGAAACCCTCCGCAAATTCGATTGGAAAAATGCTAACATTGAAGAGCTATTGAGTGGAATCAAGTATGATTTTCCAGTGAATTTTCGCCGCTCCATGTTGTACCAAGCGATCAAGATGAGTCGAGCTGATGGGAACTACCATGAAAAAGAAAAAGCAGCGGTGGCTAAAGCGGCGGAAATTTTAGGAGTTGAACCCAGTGTGGTTGTTAGCCTAGAGTCCGTGGCGGAAATGGAAGAGACAACCGATCGACTGCGGATTGCTTTATTTGAAACAGATGGTTAATTCTGGTTGACAGCTTTTTAAAGAGGATTTCGATATACTTGCCTGATCAGTAAATTAAAATCCTCATCAACCACCAGTAGTTATACTGGTTTTTTTATTCTGTTATTCTGTTGGTAATAGTCATATGATCTCCGGATAATTACCCTGTCTTGATGCAGTCGCTCATGGGGGAAACCACGGCAGTCGCTGGGGGAACGGCAGTCGCTCATGGGGGAGACCACGGCAGTCGCTCATGGGGGAAACCACGGCAGTTGCTCATGGGGGGAACCCCCAAGACCGCACTGCCTCCCCAAGACCGCGCTGCCTCCCCAAGACCGCGCTGCCTCCCCAAGACCGCGCTGCCTCCCCAAGACCGCGCTGCATCGCTTTATAAAAATCTCCCCCATCTCCCCATCTCCCCATCCCTCCACCCTTCCCACCCTCCCCACACTTTTATGATGGGTATTCGACTTGATATCAGTAGGGGTTTGGTAACGAGATACTTTGCAACACATAGCCATCACAATGTAAGTCTGCTGCCTGAAACCCCAACTGTTCTAAACTTTGATAATTCTGAGTAGGATTTTGAAGAACAAGAGGAAGAGTTGTTGTTGGCAATTCCAGAAATGGAAGATAGCGAAACAGATAATGATTAATGGTGGTTGGGTTTTATTCGTCAACCCAACTACAGCAATCCGTGTAGGAATTGAGAGAATGTTTGTTCCCTGTTCCCTGTTCCCTGCTCCCTGCTCCCTGTTCCCTGTTCCCAGATCCGCTGTTCCCTTTGCTATACAACGAGCAACTGGTAGCATATCAATATAGCGGATAAAAGGACAATCATGACAAAAATTACCAAGGAACAAGTAGAGGCAGGACAGGCTATTTACACTAAGCTGATTTTAGCTATGTACGACCTAACTGTGCTAGGAATCTCTAATCAGTTTATATGGAAATGTCCATCATCCCACCTACTAGACCTTTACAATCAGCATATTTCAGGTAATCACCTTGACATAGGTGTTGGGAATGGATATTTTCTAGACCGTTGCACTTTTCCTACAAATACCCCTCGACTGGCATTAATGGATTTAAACACCAACTGTTTAGACGTAACATCTCGTCGGGTTGCACGTTATCATCCTGTTGCTTACAGAAGGAATATCTTGGAGTCAATTCAGTTTGACGCTCAAGGGTTTGATTCAGTGGGATTTAATTATGTAATTCACTGTTTACCGGGAACTATGCTAACGAAAGCTGTTGTTTTTGAGAATATTTTGCCTTTACTTAATCCTGGTGGGGTTATTTTTGGTTCAACTATTCTAACGGTGGGAGTTGAACGGAATTTTATGGCCAGGCGTTTAATGGATTTTTATAACAAAAAGTACATTTTTAATAATCAAAATGATAGTTTAGAAGACTTAAAGAAAATTATGGAAGATAATTTTTCAGAGAGTTCAGTCAAGACAATTGGATGCGTGGCTCTATTTTGGGGACGATTAGGAACCTAGTAGAGCATCTAGGCTAAAATTGTGGGTTCATTACTATTCCAAACGCTATCTACTCTAGAGGAAATGGTTGGGGTTATTGAGTATTTGTGAGCGAACGCGCCCCGCGTGGCCTACGGCCAATCGCATTTAAGGATTCAGCCGTTGGCCTTGGCCTTTGGGCCACGCTACGCGAATGGCTGATTGCACCTCAAGTAGCACCTCAAGTAGCGCATATCCTGACATTGAGTTGACAAATTAAACTAAAGTTGATTCAATCAAACTGAATATGCTCAAAACTAATAAAAAAAGGAATAAAATATGACCAGTGGAAAAAGTATCCACCTGAGCAAATATGCTGAGCGTAAATATGGCGTTTCCTCTCAAGCTTCAGTTGATTTGGAGGTGGGGGTAAATTGCGGCTGCGCCTTATTGGCGATCGCTGGTGCAGATGGAGAACTCGCAGAAGAAGAATTACAGTGGTATATTGATGAACAAAAAATGATGGCGGAAGACTCTGAAGCCGTTCAAGAATACATTGAAACCCTCCGCAAATTCGATTGGAAAAATGCTAACATTGAAGAGCTATTGAGTGGAATCAAGTATGATTTTCCAGTGAATTTTCGCCGCTCCATGTTGTACCAAGCGATCAAGATGAGTCGAGCTGATGGGAACTACCATGAAAAAGAAAAAGCAGCGGTGGCTAAAGCGGCGGAAATTTTAGGAGTTGAACCCAGCGTGGTTGTTAGCCTAGAGTCCGTGGCGGAAATGGAAGAGACAACCGATCGACTGCGAATTGCTTTATTTGAAACAGATGGTTAATTCTGGTTGACAGCTTTTTAGAGAGGATTTCGATCTACTTGTCTTATCAGTAAATTAAAATCCTCATCAACCAGCAGTGGTTATATAGCAAAGGGAACAGCGGATCTGGGAACAGGGAACAGGGAGTAGGGAGTAGGGAACAGGGAGTGGGGAGTAGGGAGTAGGGAGTAGGGAACAGGGAACAAAAATTCTCACAATTCCTACACGGATTGCTATACTGGTTTTTTCAAATATTGCTACTGTTAGTCTGTTGGTAATAGTCAGTAGGGGTTTCGTAACGAGATACTTTGTAAAACATAGCCATCACAATGTAAGTCTGCTGCTTCAAACCCCAACTTTTCTAAACCTTGATAATGCTGCACGCTAGTTTCAACATTCAATAATCCTACAGTAGGTTCCATATCGTCAAAACGAGAAGATAGGAGACTCGACATAACGCATCCCGTTATATCCAGGGGATTGCTTTGCCGAGAATAACCTTGCCATAAATGTTTGTCTATGCTGTTCTCGATCGCTTCTGGTAGATAAATGACCGTTTCTATCGGCTGCGGTGCTTGCAGCATTCCTCCTTCAGTAAACAGAATATCTTTTTGCTCTTCAAAGCGCTTAATTGCTAGTGCTGACGAGAAGCAGTGAGGGCCAGAATCATCCACAATTAAAGTACCGGGCTTAAGCCGGTTGATGTCGAGGATATCTGGTACATTAGTAGCACCAATTATTAAACTTGCGTCATAGATTTCTGGTGGGAGTTCAGACGCAGATGGGGCAATCCGAATCTGACCTTGAAACCCATAAGCAGAGACTAATTCTTGTTCAATCTTTTCCAGAAACTCCCGTTTACTATAGACATCACAAAGGATAATTACTGTAGGATGCGGTAAGCTTCTTAACATCAGACGAAGGGTACTAATCCCCACCGAACCCAAACCGATGAAAGCGACTTTTTCCTGCTCTAAAGACCGGTGGCTGACCTGTAAAATTTTCTTAATGGTCAGAACAACAGTAGCGCAGGTGGTAGCGTGTCCTGTAGTAATTTTCGGTAAGTCATTGCGCCCCTCTATAGCTTTGACAATGGCACGACCGTAATCTGTTGCTGAGGGAATCAAACCTGTTAAGGAAACGGTTTTAGCACCGATTAGCCCTGCCATTTCCAAGGCTTCAACAGATAGTTGTACGAGTTTTTGTGAGTCTCTATATAGTCGGTCCTCGAAGATCGGAAGAATTAAGCACCCTATCCTCCCCCACTTAGTCTGCATAATACAATACCACATCGGCAGGTTATCAAACCAATTTTGAAGGATTTGATCGCGACTTAAACTGGTGTTTTTTAGGAATGAAATAGGAATATAACCCAGAGCAGCTGCGTCAACTGATGCCAGTTTACCTACAGCAAATAAGGATAGTAATGAGCGCTGTTCTAGCTGTATGAACTGAGGAGGTTTTGTTATTTGGTTTAACGATTTAGTTGTAGTTTTATCAAGTTGATTTTGGGAATTTTCTGGGTTCAAAGATGTATCTATACTGGCTAACTGATTAGACTTCTTGCCAAAGTATTTTTCTGATAGTGTTTCCGTCAATTCTTGTCCACTGTTCCCTGTTCCCTGTTCCCTGTTCCCTACTTCTGCAAGAAGTATATTGATAGCTGCAGCTAATTCTGCTATAGTCGGATGCTGAAATAGAAGCTTGACTGAAACGTTACGGTTTATCTCTTCCTCTAGCTTGGATACCAGAAATGCAGCTTGCAGGGAACTTCCTCCCAGTTCAAAGAAATTATCATTGATGCCCACCCTTTTTAATCCCAAGACTTCTGCCCAAATAGAGGCTAGAATTTTTTCCATAGGTGTCTGAGGTGCAACAAAATTATCTTCCCCTACCTGGGTGAAGCTATCTGGTGCGGGTAAAGCGCGACGGTTTACTTTACCATTCGGTGTCAGTGGCAGTGCTTCCATTAGCACAAAAGCACTCGGTATCATATAGTCGGGTAGTTTGGTCTTGAGGAAGTCCCTTAAGTTGCTAATGGCAAGTTCGACTTTGGGAACAACATAAGCTACGAGCCGTTTGTTACCAGGTCTGTCTTCTCGGTCAATGACTACCCCACAGAGGACATCGGGGTGTTGTGTTAGTACCGCTTCAATTTCTGAGAGTTCGATGCGGAAGCCACGAATTTTGACTTGGTGGTCGATGCGACCGAGAAATTCAATCGTTCCATCGGGTAAGTAACGGGCTAGATCACCAGTTTTGTAGAGGCGTGACCCCGATTCGTTGCTAAAGGGGTTGGGGATAAATTTTTGCTCGGTCAGGTCTGGGCGGTTGAGATAGCCTCGGGCTAACCCCACACCACCAATATGAAGTTCCCCTGGTACGCCAATGGGAACAGGTTGAAGATGTTTGTCGAGGATATAGATTTGCGTATTGGCAATCGGACGACCGATAGTTAGCTTCTGATTCCTGTCAGTAAATTCAGCAACAGTAGCACCGACTGTATACTCAGTAGGACCGTAGGCATTGAAGAATCTTCGCCCTTTTGACCATTTTTTAACCAACTCTTGAGGACAAGCCTCTCCCCCAACAATAATAGTCTGTAAAGTCGGTAAATCCTCACAGGGAAGTGTGGCTAATGCCGAGGGAACCAGAGAAATATGGGTAATAGAATGCTTTTGTAATAGCTTTTTCAAGTCAGAACCTAAGCGTGTTGATTCGGTCGGCACAAGGCACAATCGCGCCCCAGAACATAAAGCCATCACAATTTCCCATATTGACCCATCAAAACTGATGGAGAAAAACTGCAGAACCCGACTGGTCGTTCTCAGGTCAAACACTCGAATCTGCTCATTAGCTAAATTGCACAGTCCTTGGTGAGTAACCAGAACTCCTTTTGGTTTGGCTGTGGAACCGGAGGTGTAAATTACATAAGCCAAGTCCTTAGAGGTTACGCCACTGACTGGATTTTCTTCACTTTCAGTGGCATAGGACTTACGAAGTTGAGTTGGTTTTGCCCCCCTAACCCCCCAAATCTGGGGGGTACTACTCTCAAAGTCCCCCAAGTTTGGGGGATTTAGGGGGCAATGGGTAAGTTCTGTTGCCATGACTTCCCCATCTGAATCTAAACCAATCACAAGTCCTTGATATTCCGGTAGGATTGCTTTTAAATGACTCTGAGTCAGTAAAACAGAAACCCGGGAGTCGTCAAGCATATAGGCAATACGCTCAGTGGGATAAGTTGGGTCAATGGGAACATAAGCACCGCCAGCTTTCAGGATGCCTAACAATCCCACTACCATTTCCAAAGAACGGTTCAAAAACAATCCCACCATTGTATCGGGTTTAACCCCTAATTTTTGCAGATAATGGGCTAATTTATTGGCACGATTATTTAACTCCCGATAGGTTAATTGTTGGTTTTCAAACACCACCGCTACTGCTTGTGGTGTCTTTTCTACCTGTTCGTAAAATAATTGATGGATACACTTATCTTGAGGATAATCTCTATTGGTATCGTTCCATTCTACCAACAACTTATCATGGTCTTTTTTTGTTAAAATAGGTAAGTCAGATATGCGTTGATTGGGATTACTAACAATTCCCTTAAGCTCGGTAATCAAATGCCCCAGCATCCGCTCGATTGTAGGGGTATCAAACAGATCGGTTCTGTACTCGATCGCAACAACGATACCCTCTACTCGTTCTTCGACACTAAAGGTCAGGTCAACCTTGGAAATGCCAGGAGCCACTTCCCACTGGCTTACCGTCCAGGGCTGGTTTTCTTCCGTTAAAGGAGGCTCAAGGGCAAGCATGACCTGGAAAAGGGGATTTCGACTGACTTTGCGATCGGGATGAAGGGTGCTTACTACCTTCTCGAAGGGCAAATCTTGATGGGCGTAAGCGGACAAAATCACATTCCGAACTCGTTTTAATAGTTCTCGAAAACTAGGGTTACCACTGAGGTCGCTACGCAAAACTAAGGTGTTGAGAAAGTATCCAATTACTCCTTGTAACTCTGGTCGGTTACGTTGGGAGGTAACAGTACCAATGACAATATCTTCCTGTGCTGAATAGCGATAAAGTAGAACATTGATAGCTGCCGCTAGGGTCATAAATAAGGTGACCCCCTCTTTTCGACTAAAATTGTTGAGCTGTTCGCTTAACTCTGGTGAGAGTGTGTAACGCAGCAATGAACCGGCAAAGCTTGTTTTTGAGGTGGGGGGACGGTCGGTGGGAAGTTGTAACTGGGGTAAATTTTCCAGTTTTTTCTGCCAGTATGCGAGCTGATTCGAGATAATTTCTCCCTGTAACCACTGTCGCTGCCAAGCTGCAAAGTCCGCATATTGTATAGTTAACTCTGGCAGAGGTGAGGGTAAGCTTTGACAAAATGCTCTATAAATAGTTTCTAACTCCTTAAAAACTATGTAGCCCATAGATTCCCCGTCTACCAGAATATGATGTGCTGCCAAGTAGAGCCGATAGTCTGTGGAAGCAAGCTGAATTAGAGTAGCTCGCAGCAACGGTTTTTTGGTCAGGTCAAAGGGTTTGCGAAGCTGTTGGGTAGCAATTCGCAATGCTTCTGTTTCCCGTTCCGTCTCAGGAAAGTCTTGCAAATCGATGACGGGCAAGGTAAAAGCAGATGGCGGATGAATTTCCTGGATTGGCAGACCGTTGACTACTGGATAAGTGGTACGCAGAATTTCGTGACGGCGGATTAGTTCTGTCAAACTTGCTTCCAATGCCGGGATATCGATTGCTTCCCCTAAATCAATGGTAAAGGTTTCGTTGTAGAGCGGTGCTTCTGGAGCTAACTGGGTTATAAACCACAATTGTTCTTGGGCAAAGGATAAAGGAATGGTTTGCTTTCGTGAAATTGGTTCCAGGGGTGGCTGAGTCAAATGCGATCGCTCTGAGTCACCAACTTCTGTAACGACCTTGGCTAACTCTGCGACTGTGGGAAACTCAAATAAGGAATTCAGTGGTAATTCCACCATTAGGCGCGATCGCACTAGCCCGATAATTTTGATAGCTAATAGTGAATGTCCCCCTAATTCAATCAAGTTGTCGTGGACTCCGATGGGAGAAACACCGAGAACGTCTGACCAGATTTCGGCCAATTCCAGTTCCATGGAGTTGCGAGGGGCAACAAAACTGACCTCTCTTGCCAAACTGGAAGTATCGGGGGCAGGTAAAGCACGGCGATCAACCTTTCCATTGGGAGTCAGGGGCATTGCTTCCAAAAGAACAAAGGCCGAAGGCACCATATAGTCAGGGAGTTTACTCTTGAGGAAGTCCCTTACAGCAAGTTTCGCCCCCCTAGCCCCCCAATTTTGGGGGGAAATTGAGTTAAAGTCCCCCAGAATTGGGGGATTTAGGGGGCTTGCAGCTCTCGTTAGTGAGGTCAATTCATCTGAAAACGGCTGTAAGTTGCTAATGGTAAGTTCCACCTTGGGAACAACATAAGCAACGAGCTGTTTGTTACCAGGATTATCTTCTCGGACAATAACTACCACTTCTGCCACTTCGGGATGTTGGATCAGGGTTGCTTCAATTTCTCCGACTTCGATACGGAAACCGCGAATTTTAACCTGATTATCGATGCGTCCGAGAAACTCGATATTTCCATCAGGTTTGTAGCGGCCTAAGTCACCAGTTTTGTAGAGGCGTGACCCCGGTTGATTGCTAAAGGGGTTGGGGATAAATTTTTGTTCGGTCAGGTCTGGGCGGTTGAGATAACCTCTAGCTAATCCTGCCCCCCCGATATGGATTTCTCCTGGAAAACCAATGGGAACAGGTTGCAGGTGATTGTCTAAGATATAGATTTGTGTGTTGGCAATCGGACGACCAATGTGAGGTGAGACAAAATCCTGTTGGTCAGATGATGTAACTAGCCCAGAAGTGGTCACCACCGTATTCTCAGTTGGCCCGTAGTTGTTGACCAACTTAAACGGAATAGCATCCTTGGGATATTGAGACAGTTTATCTCCACCTGTCAGCAGAATTCGCAAAGCAATATTTTCTTGCCAATCCAGAGATAACAACTTTTCTGCTAGGGGCGTGGGGACAAACGTAATTGTTATTTGCTTTAACACCAGCCAATCCCGCAGCTTTTCTGGGTCGAGAATAGTCTCAGCTTTGACCAGATATATCGTGGCTCCCGCTGTTAGGTAAGGCCACAATTCCCAGACGGCTGCATCAAAAGCGGTTGCGGCTATCTGAGTGGAGCGGTCTGATGATGCGATCGCAAAATTGATTTGGTGCCAGAAAACTAAGTTGAGAAGTCCAGAGTGAGGAATCAAAACTCCTTTAGGTCTGCCCGTTGACCCCGAGGTGTAAATCACATAAGCTAAGTTGTGAGGTTTGGTTTGATTGACAGGGTTTTCTTGACTTTCTGAGCTGATAACATCCCAATCGGCATCCAACAAAACCACCTGGGCAAGACTTGAGGGGAGCTCTTCAACCAACTTAGATTCTGTTAACAACACTGATACTGATGAATCTTCCAGTATATAATTCAAGCGCTCTTGAGGATAAGCGGGGTCAATAGGAACATAAGCCCCACCTGCTTTGATAATCCCCAACCATCCCACCACCATCTCAATTGAACGCTCTACACAAATCCCCACCAAAATTTCTGGACCAACTCCCAAGGATTGTAAATAATGGGCTAATTGATTTGCCCGACAATTTAACTCTCGATATGTTAATTGTTGGTCTTCAAATACTACCGCTACTGCATCGGGATTCTTTTCTACCTGTTCTTCAAATAACTGATGAATACATTTATCTATGGGATAATCTGTTGCTGTATCATTCCATGCCACCAGTAGTTGATGACGCTCTTTTTCCGTCAATAATGGTAATTCGGTAACCCTAGGAAACGGGCAAGATGCCCATTCCACCTTTTCAGGAGTTGCAGCGCCTCTACAATATTCCCTTTCCCCAAGCTCTCCTGTGCTTTGCTTCTGTGTTTTATTCATTAACTCCTGTGCCCTTTATTTTATTTATAGACGTTGTTTATTTTAGGGTTTATACTGCCAACAATTGCTTCAAATTTTGACTAAAAAAAACTAAATTATAGTAATTATAGCTCTTTTATATATAAGATATAATATTCCTAAATAATGCCATCAATTTGCAACGCCTATTGATCAGGTTAGCAAGCTTTATATGTTTTGTAAAATTTACCAGTTTAAACCCATGGGTGTATCTCATATTTTAAAATGTTGCGTATTGTAACGGGCAAGATGCCCGTTCCACCAAGATGCCCATTCCACCAAGATGCCCGTTCCACCAAGATGCCCATTCCACCAAGATGCCCGTTCCACCAAGATGCCCGTTCCACCAAGATGCCCATTCCACCAAGATGCCCATTCCACCAAGATGCCCATTCCACCCACCGGGTGAAACAGCTTTAATGAGATTCACCCTCCATTACCCTTACACTCCTTTGCATGTCAAACTTACAAATACACCACTTTTCTTAATCTTTGGATTTTAGATGATGAGAGAAAAAATCTTGTGTACTTGATTACTATTAGAAACGCTATCTACTCTAGAAAAAATGGTTGGGGGTATTGAGTATTTGTAAGCGTTCGCGTAGCGTGGCCTACGGCCAATCCCATTTGTTTGATTGAAGCTTACCGGATTCCCAAAAATTATCAGCACCTCCTAATTTTTGTAATCCCTATCTTTTGCTAGGAGTTAAACTTTCAGAGCAGAGCGATTCCCTGGCAAATCCTTAAAAATTGCGCCTCGTTTAATTAGGTCACGCTTCATCGATTCATCAATTCCTAAGTTATCTTCGAATCGGGCTTTTTTAACTTCCGCATTATTGAGGTTGGCACGAATCAGGTTGGCATCCCTCAGGTTGGCACCCCTCAGGTCGGCACCACTCAATTCGGCACCCCTCAGGTCGGCACCCCTCAGGTCGGCACCCCTCAGGTCGGCACCACTCAATTCGGCACCCCTCAGGTCGGCACCACTCAATTCGGCACCCCTCAGGTCGGCACCACTCAATTCGGCACCCCTCAGGTTAGCATCAATCAGGTTGGCACGAATCAGGTAGGCACCAATCAGGTTGGCACCACGAATCAGGTAGGCACAAATCAATTGGGCACCACTGAGCTTGGCACTCTTCCAGAAAGTATCCCTCAGGTCAGCATTACTCAGGTCAGCATTACTCAGGTCTGCATTACTGAGGTTGGCACCCCTCAGGTAGGCACCCCTCAGGTCTGCATTACTCAGGTCTGCATCACTCAGGTTGACAAGCCTCAGGTTGACACCCCTCAGGTAGGCACCCCTCAGGTCGGCAAGATACAGGTAGGCACGATTCAGGTTGGCACGATTCAGGTTGGCATCAATCAGGTTGGCATAAATCAGGTTGGCACCCATCAGATTGGCATCACTGAGGTCGGCACCACTCAGATTGGCAACACTGAGGTTGGCACGACTGAGGTCTGCATCACTCAGGTCTGCATCACTCAGGTCTGCATAACTCAAGTATCGACCCACAGCTCCAAAGCTAGCAATCTCTTCCACTAGACGCCATTTTTGATCATCCTCTGACCTTTCCCTCAAAATTTCAATATCTTGAACAGGAAAACCGCTTAATTCTGTTACTTCTCCTGATTCTATCTGAGATACAAGCCGTTCGATATCCTCTGGAGACCCCTCTAGTCTTAATCGGATGCTGCCTGGTTTAATATCAATAATGTTTATACTGTCCCCTGAATACAATTGTAAAGTCCATTCAATAAATTTTGGATTTTGAACTAAATTTATATCTCCTTCTAAGACAATAGAAGCTTTAATTGTTTGACTTTGTTTATCGATTACAGTTACTTCTCGCCTAGGTGCTTGCCCTTGCTCCACCCCCTCCACTAGCTCTGAGCTACTGCTATTCTTTGTGGTTAGCAGCTCTGAGCGCTTTTCCTCTTCTATTCCCACTATTTCTCTCCAGTCTAGTTTTAGGGCATGGCATATTCGTTTAAAGGAATCTAGCTGAATTGGCTTTAAATTAAAAAACTTTGTTACTGTACTGCGACTTATAAATTGTGATTTTGCGAAGTTAGTTTTAGAGTTAAATCCTAGCCTGATTAAAGCTTTCTCTGCTTTCTCTATACCCTTTGACGAAGCGGTGATAGTTAGTTTTTTATTTTTTTTTCCTGGGCTACAATTTTTCATCGTCTGGCTAGTTTTTGATAACTATAGCAATAGCTGTAATCGTGTTTACCAATTCAAGATAGTAAGCGATGCAGCCCTAAATGACAAAACTAAATAATTCCCTGAGCCAAAGTTTCCTATTCCCTGCCGCCAGAGCCATAACCTTTAGCGCAATCACAATTGAGTCACAAGGCAATCATACAGAAATCAAAAGAGATTAGCAACTGACCCATTGGACAGTCAAGGGTTCGGTTTTTGTGAGTAACCATTAAAAGTAGCAGTCAAGCGTACCAGTTACAAGAAAAACCTATGGGTCATAAAACTCTGACAATCAAAGAAATGGTTCAAGCTGCTATTATATCGATATTACTTGGGGGGTCACTTACCCTAGCGGTAATTGATGAACAATACCGCCCCACGTTTATGGATATGGCAAAAATAGGACTTGGAGGCTATTTGGGACTGTCACTGCCTAAATCTAAAGGTAAATAAAACTAGGGAGTGTCTTCAAACTCGGAGATCCCCCTAAATCCCCCTTAAAAAAGGGGGACTTTGAGTATGGCTCCCCCCTTTTTTTAAGGGGGGCTGGGGGGGATCATAATCATGCGACAAACTTTGAAAACACGCCCTAGGCGTTGCTGAATTTAGGAATGAATAAGAGTAGAGTGGGCATCCTGCCCGCTCGAAAATAAGCATGAAACTGGCAAGATGCCAGTTCCACCCAAGATGCCCATTCCACGGCAAGATGCCCATTCCAGAAAACTCTGAAAATCATTCCATTATTAAGCAACGCCATAAGAAACGCTATAATTATACCTCTTGCTTGAATTATTGGATTTTTGATGAATTCTGAACAAATCTCTATCCAACAGATCAGCACAGAGTATATTGCTATAGATCCTGACTTTTGTGGTGGGAAACCTCGCATTATTGGCACTAGAATGCCTGTCGCAACTATTGCCAAAATGTATTTGGAGATGGGAGAATCGTTAGAAGAAATTGCCTCTGAATATCATTTATCTAAGGCAGCGGTTTATGCGGCAATGGCCTATTATTACGATCATCGGGAAGAAATTGACCGCCATACCGCAGAAAGTGCAGCGTTTGTGGAACAAATGAAGCGCAATAGTCCCCCTTCTCCTTTAGAGTCACGATTGAGGGCTATTCGGGGTGAGTAGTCGGATGTATGACGTATATACTCCAGAGGACATGGTTGGGGGTATTGAGTATTTGTAAGCGATCGCATAAGCGCGGAAGCTGAGGCCGTAGGCCAATCGCGTTTTTTGGTTGATGCGATCGCGTAGCGTGGCCTACGGCCAATCGCATTTTTTTGCGGGAATCCCTATCTTTCACTAGGAGTAACACTTTCCGAGTTATCCCCTGGCACATCCTCAAACATTGCACCTCGTTTGATTAAGTCATCCTTGATCGATTCATCAAGTCCTGGGTTATCTCCGAATTGGGTATTGTCCACGATAGCAGGACTCAGCTTAGCATCAGTGAGGTCAGCACTCTTTAGATTGGCATCACTGAGGTCGGTACTACTGAAGTTGGCATGATTCAAATTGGCACCTTTCAGGTCAGCACTACTGAGGTCGGCACTACTGAGGTTAGCATTAGTAAGGCAGGCACCAATAAGGCTAGCATCACTCAGGTCAGCACTATACAGGTTGGCATTGATGAGGCAGGCATCACTGAGGTTGGCACCACTGAGGTCACGACTACTGAGGTCAGCATCACTAAGGTTGGCACCATTGAGGTTAGAACCACTGAAGTCAGCACCAATGAAGTTGGTACCCTTGAAGTAGGCACCACTGAGGTCAGCACCACTGAGGTCGCTACTATTGAGGTTGGCACGACTGAGGTTGGCACGACTGAGGTTGGCACCGCTCAGGTCAGCACTACTGAGTAAGGCATCAGTGAGGTCGGCACCACTGAGGTTAGTACCCCTTAGGTTGATAAAATAATTTCTGGAGTTAGTCAGCTTGGCACCCCTAAGCTTGGCATCAGTGAGGTCGGCATCACTGAGGTTAGTACCCCTGAGCTCAGCACCTTTCAGGTCAGCACCCTTCAAGTGGGCACCCCTGAGGTTGGCAAGACTCAGGTCAGCACCCTTCAAGTGGGCACCCTTGAGGTTGGCACGCCTGAGGTCCGTAGCATAAAGTTTAGCACCCTTGAGGTTGGCACCACTCAGGTTGGCATCACTGAGCTTAGCATGATCATTGAGGTAGGCACCCTTGAGGTTAGCATCACTGAGGTTAGCACCCCTGAGGTTGACACTATTGAGATTGGTACCCTTGAAGTAGGCACCACTGAGGTTAGCACCACTGAGGTCCGCACCACTGAGGTCAACACCACTGAGGTCCGCACCACTGAGGTCCGCATCACTCAGGTCAACACCCTTCAACTTTCGACGCAGAGTTCCACAGCTAGCAATCTCTTCGACTAGACGCCATTTAGGATCAAGCTCATTATTTTGATCATCCTCTGAGGTTTTATTCAAAATTTGAATATCTTGAACAGGAAAACCGCTTAATTCTGTTACTTCTCCTGATTTGATCTGGGATACAAGCCGTTCGATATCCTGTTTAGAACCTTCTAGGATTAATTGGATACTGTCTCGTTTAATATCACTAATTTTGATAGTCTCTCCTGAAGAGTTTTGTAAACTAGATTCAATCCGTTTTAAAAGTTCAGCTGAATCTATATCCCCTGTTAAGACGATAGAAGCGTTAATGGTTTCAGGTTGTCTATCGATTACAGTTACTTCCACCAGCTCTGAGCTACTCCTATCAGTAGAATGGGCATCCTGCCCGTTTGTGCTTACTGCTTCCGAATCCTGCCCGTTTGTGCTTACTGCTTCCGATGGATTTTCCTCTGCTATTCCCGCAATTTCTATCCATTTTAATTTCAGTGCCTGACATATCCGTTTAAACGAATCCAGCTGAATTGGTTTAAAATTAAAAAACTTCGTCACTATACTGTCACTTAGACCTTGGGATTTTGCCAAATTACTTTCAGACTCAAAATCTAGCTTGGTCAACGCTGCTTTGGCTTTATCTACACCATTTGACGAAGCCGTTATAGTTAGTGTTTTATAGGGGTTTTCTTGGCTCAAATCTGTCATAATAGGGAACAGGGAACAGGGAACAGGGAACAGGGAATAGGGAAGAGGCAAGAGGCAAGAGGCAAGAGGCAAGAGGCAAGAGGCAAGAGGCAAAAGGCAAGAGGTAAAAAATCCTGTGTACCTGATTAGGCTAGAAAGCGAGTAATATCAAGTCCGGTTAAATACCCATAATTAAGGGAAGTGTGGGGAGATGGTGGATATTTTTATTAAGGGTAATTATCCTGACATGATATAAAGCTATGGGAGGAGTTTTTGGTGTTATGATAAAGCCATGCAGCACCCATTCCCTTTTTTCTATTATCTTGGCGCAGCGCTATAAGATTTAGCCCTAGTGAAAATACGGAATAATACAATTCTAAAAAAAAAAAAAAGAGTAGCAACAAACCCCTTTGACAGTCAAGAGTTATGGTTATTTCGGTAATAATTAAACGTAGCAGTAAAGCTTAAAAATAGTTACCGAAAAAACTAATTAAGTAAACAATATTTTTTACCACTATCCCTACTCCCTACTCCCTACTCCCTACTCCCTACTCCCTACTCCCTACTCCCTACTCCCTACTCCCTACTCCCTACTCCCTACTCCCTACTCCCTACTCCCTACTCCCTAAAACCAACCTTGTGATCCGGAGCGAAAGGTAGCGATCGCTCCATAATCAAAACAGCTTGCATCTTGGTTGGTAGATTCGGTAAAATCCGAAAATCTACCTAAACATTAGCCAAGACTTACTAATTCCACATTAGCCACTTCTGAGCATTTAGCCGTTGTATAGTGTAATGAACCATTAGATCAAGAGTCACTTTCCGTTCATCAATCATAAAAGACTCGATTGTACTAGGGTTAACACCATTAGCCGACGCAGAGAAAGCCTTTTGTTTTTTAATATCTTCGTCTAGGAAATAAAGGTTAAATTGACGTTGCCCATTTTGCCAACTTCCCATTACTTGCCAACAGTCATCCATTTGACTCAAACTCGGAATCGGAATTTTCTGTTTAGCAAAAGTCACATCTACATCATCAATACCTTGTTTGGCAAAAGCACTCTTAAGGGCTGGCAAATAATGTTGTTCCACAAATTCAGTAAAGGGTTTATTTTCAATTGCTGGTGGTTTTGCTTTTTTAGCTTTTGCCCCAGTAGCAGCAGGCTTTTTAGCAGCAGGTTTGTCTTCTGATTTAGCCGCAGGCTTTTTAGCAGCAGGGGCTTTAGCCGCCGGTTTGTCTTCTGATTTTTCCCCAGGCGGTTGGTCTACGATCGCAGCAGGTTTCGGTTCAGTTATTTCCACCGGCGGTTGGTCTACTACAGCAGCAGGCTGCTCTGGTGATGGTGTAGCTGGTTTCGGTTCAGTTATTTCCACCGGCGGTTGGTCTACTACAGCAGCAGGCTGGTCTTCTGATGGTGTAGGAGGTTTCGGTTCAGTTATTTCCACCGGCGGTTGGTCTACTACAGCAGCAGGCTGGTCTTCTGATGGTGTAGCAGGTATTGGTTCAGTTATTTCCACCGGCGGTTGGTCTACTACAGCAGCAGGCTGGTCTTCTGATGGTGTAGCTGGTTTCGGTTCAGTTATTTCCACCGGCGGTTGGTCTACTACAGCAGCAGGCTGGTCTTCTGATGGTGTAGCTGGTTTCGGTTCAGTTATTTCCACCGGCGGTTGGTCTACTACAGCAGCAGGCTGGTCTTCTGATTTAGCAACAGGCTGGTCTTCTGATGGTGTAGCAGGTATTGGTTCAGTTATTTCCACCGGCGGTTGGTCTACTACAGCAGCAGGCTGGTCTTCTGATTTAGCAACAGGCTGGTCTTCTGATGGTGTAGCAGGTATTGGTTCAGTTATTTCCACCGGCGGTTGGTCTACTACAGCAGCAGGCTGGTCTTCTGATGGTGTAGCAGGTATTGGTTCAGTTATTTCCACCGGCGGTTGGTCTACTACAGCAGCAGGCTGCTCTTCTGATTTAGCAGCAGGCTGGTCTTCTGATGGTGTAGCAGGTTTCGGTTCAGTTATTTCCACCGGCGGTTGGTCTACTACAGCAGCAGGCTGCTCTTCTGATTTAGCAACAGGCTGGTCTTCTGATGGTGTAGCAGGTTTCGGTTCAGTTATTTCCACCGGCGGTTGGTCTACTACAGCAGCAGGCTGGTCTTCTGATTTAGCAACAGGCTGGTCTTCTGATGGAGCCGCAGGTATTGGTTCAGTTATTTCCACCGGCGGTTGGTCTACTACAGCAGCAGGCTGATCTTCTGATTGAGCAGCAGGTTTCTCTGCTGATGTATCAGAAGGAGTATTTGCTTCCTCAGGGTTAGGCAAGGGTAGGGTTTCTTCCGCCATAGCTTATGTAAGTCGTTATCTTTAGTCTGGATAATCCTATCTTACTGGGCAAGGGCTAGACAGATGGGATACTCTTAAACCGTAATTAATTGGGATAAACCCGGTACCACGGGTCAAGGTGCATTTTATTGTTGCCCGAGTGAGGAGTGGTTATACAGCAATTGGAGTCAAGCCTTCCACTCATCTATCTGGGCGCTCCTTGCATCCCGGCAAGGAGTTCCTTGAAAGCCCGAGTTTTTGTATGCTTACAGTCAAGCCATCCAAGCTCAACCGCATCAGCTAAACTCAGTCCCATACCTCTCAAGAAACGCGCGGTACGGCGCAACAACACTGCTTGAACCTCAGTTTTATTCATGTACCGGGTAATTTCGAAGTCTATACCCCGAGCAAGGATGTTTTTGGCAGCATTGTGGTCAGCCTGCAACACGACCCCATCAAATCTGGTAAAACTGTCCCCGCTCCTTTTCCCTAATAGGGTTCCAGTTACGGAGTCAATTTGCGACGTGTAGCTAGGCTGGACTTCTTTTACAACTGAGCCAGTCCAGTTCGCCCATTTTTCTAGAGAGTCCCGCATTTCTCCTTTCATCCAGCTATTAAGCTTGCGAGACATGGCTTTGGATTGGCGTTTATTTTTTATTGGTTGTGTTAAATCCTCAGAAAAAACTAAAAGTGATTCTCCGTCAAAAAGAGATTTAGAGGCAGCACCTATAATCGCTGTGATCTCTGATTGATTTTTTCTATATCGGCGATTTTCTGTTTTTCTGCTTAAATTGTTTTTGAGTATCCGAGCCGATTTAACTGGATCGGTTTTTTCTAATTTCCTATGTATTGCCCAAAGTTTTCCTCTGTTCCTATTTTTTGTGCATATTCGATTAGATTTTTTGGTGGCTAGTTTTCCCAGGTTTTGACCATGAGCTTGGCCTTCTGAATCGTAAAAAGCCTCGGTGTATCCTTTGTCTATCCCAATCGCCCGACGTTCATAAGAAATCTCTACTTTCCCGTGATCGACTAGAAAATGAATCTCGAATCTTTGTAGTAGGTTGTTGTAGATTAACCGGATCTGTCCTTTGATTTTTCGGTTAGATTTGACAATAATCCTGTTTCTTTTTCCTCTTTTTAGGCCAGCTAGCTCTAGTTGATAAGTATGGCGAGACAGCCTTTTACATGAATACCCCCCTTGCTGGTAGACTATTTGATTGTTAACCCAAGAACGACCCCGTTGAAACTCCTTTCTGACAAGCCTGTGTAGTAACGGGTTGTCCAGAAAAGCCAAAGTCTTGAGTTGTTTGCACAGCTCCTTTCTTGCCCTCTGGTTTTTCTTCCCAGGAAACCTCTTATAGAGCTTTTTTGTGATTGCATCAGTACAGGCCGCTTGTTGAGCTGTAATGGCTTTGGCGACATCGCTGACAGTCCATTCCATTAATTTGGAAGGCAACCCTAAGGACTCGGGCTTTCTGAAAGTTCTGACTTCTGGATAGGATTTTTTCCAATCAAGTCCCCAATGACTGATGCTACCTAGCTTGTTGTAAGACTCAGACCTGACGATGCCTAGTTTTTTCATTACCTGCAACAGCTCAGTCTCAACCGACTTAGTCATCCCCACAACGGGGACAACCTGAGTCGATATCTTCTTTGCTGCTCCTACTTGTTTTGGCATTATCAACAACCTGAATCTATACTGCCAGTATAATATAGCGCTATATAAATGTCAATGCCCGTTTTGTCCCATTAGATCCCCATTTATCCGAATTTTTTGGGACTTAACTGCAAGGCCTATGGCCACGCTACGCGAACGCATTTGTCAGTAGCTTTAGTATAGCGCTTTCTAACCTAATGAGGTACACAGGATTTTTTCCCTCTTGCCCGCCCCCCTTACGCGCGGGGGGTTAGGGGGGATTCCTCTTGCCTATTGGCCGCCCCCCTTACGCGCGGGGGGTTAGGGGGGATTCCTCTTGCCTATTGCCTCTTGCCTGTTCCCTACTCCCTACTCCCTACTCCCTACTCCCTATAGCTAGCTTTTTTCTCTTAACAGAGTAATTAACGGCTAACACCTGATCGGCCAGAGGATGGCAAACCTGAGGGAATTATACTAAAGTATATGAGGACTGAAAATTAATCCTAAAAAAATTAATTATCAGATTTAATAGCATCTCAATAATGTAAGCATTCAGCCATCAGCCTTCAGCCGTCAGCTTTGTGGCACAGGCTTCGACGCTGGGAGGTGACTTTACTCAGATTAAACCAATGCTTACCTGTTTTCTTCAAAAGCACCTCAAGTAGCGTGCCCGTAAGGCATTAGCTGATAGCTGATAGCTGATAGCTGATAGCTGATAGCTGATAGCTGATAGCTGATAGCTGATAGCTGAATACTCACTCAATAATGCTATAGCATTAATTGTATTATCAATATTATTTGAATTTAGGGTGTTTGAAAATTGTTGATAATCCCCGTTGGAGCCAGGGTAAATCTACTAAACCGAAAAACGAATCATAAACAACTAACAAGAAAAAACTAACAACTAATCTATATGGTCTGGTCAGAGCAACAGCTGTTACATGGTGGTAAATACAAGATCGAGAAAATTCTTGGACGTGGAGCTTTTGGAATTACCTACAAAGCAGTTCATCAGTTACTTAATCAAGATGTTGTAATTAAAACACCACACGAAAGCCTGAGATTGGCTCCAGACTACCCCAACTATGGAGAACAATTTATCAAGCAAGGACAACTGCTGGCTCAACTGTCTGGTGACCTTGAATCCCTGGTGCGGGTCAGAGACTTGTTTCAAGAAGGAGATACCTACTGCCTAGTGATGGATTTTATATCCGGGGAAAGTTTGTGGAAGTTGGTACAACGCACAGGACCATTACCTGAAACTGATGCAGTAGAGTACATCACTGAAATTGGGTCAGCGTTGAATCTAATCCATGGAGTAGGGCTGGTGCATTTAGATATCAGCCCTCATAATATCGTGGTCAGTAACAGTGGCAAACCGGTATTGATTGACTTTGGCATTCCTGGGGATATACTCCGAGATAGTAATGTATCGAGCCATATTGACAATAAACCATTTCGACCCTACGAGCTATACTACCAAGGCAGTCGTCACGCCACGGTAGATGTCTACTCTCTAGCGGCTTCGATGTACCATGCCGTAACTGGGCTAAATCCTACCGAGTCAATTTACCGCAAGTATGACGGTGAAGAGCTGGTGCCACCAAACCAACTGGTTCCTAGTATTAGCGATCGCTTAAATCAAGTAATTCTCCAAGGCATGGCCTTAGAGCCAAAAGACCGTCCTCAGTCAGTGCACGAATGGTTACAGCCCTTGACTGAAGACGATTATTTCATCTCTTTGAGTGAAGTTGATGACCTTAGTTCTGATGTAGGAGTAGATTACCGCCCATTACGGGATTTACTAATCCATAGAAAGTGGCAAGAGGCAGATCAAGAAACTCTCGCTCTTATGCTCAAAGCAGCAGGACGAGAACAAGAAGGCTGGCTTGACATCCCAGATATCAACACCTTTCCTTGTACAGACCTCTATACTCTCAACACCCTCTGGGTAAAGTACAGCAATGGGCGCTTTGGCTTTAGTGTACAGAAGCGAATCTGGCAGAGCATCGTCACCGAGAGTGTGCAGGTAACTCCTGGTGCCGATTATGACTATGAAACTTACTGTCGCTTTGGCGATCAACTCGGATGGCACACCAACGAAAAGTGGCTAGATTACGTTGACCTGCCCTTCACCCTCAATGCTCCCCAAGGGCATCTACCAGTCAGCTATGTCGGATTCTTTTCCGGTTGGGCATACTTTGCCTTTTTCATGGGTGGCGTATCTCTCTTCTCTCGCCTTGATATATGTAGTATTTAGCGGTTTTTCTAGCGGTTTGTAATTTGGTGAGGTACTTTCGTTCTGGATTTTAGGGAACAGGGAACAGGGAGTAGGGAGTAGGGAGTAGGGAGTAGGGAGTAGGGAACAGCGGATCTGGGAATAGGGAACAGAGAACAGGGAAAAAATACTGTGTACCTCATTATGCTAAAAACCGCTATATAACCGCTATATAGAGCAGTTATAAACCAATTTATAGCTGCTCTATATAACTATTATTTGATTGATTTTACCTAAAAAAACACATAAAAATTAATTATTATTACTGCTGAATTATGCTCGAATTTGGCAGCATGTAAGTTTTGTTAATCTCTGATTAATATCCCCCTAAATACCCCTTAATAAGGGGGACTTTTTAATCTAATTACCCCCTTTTTTTTCCTACTCCCTACTCCCTACTCCCTACTCCCTATTCCCTATTCCCTACTCCCTACTCCCTACTCCCTACTCCCTACTCCCTACTCCCATTAACTCAAGACGAAAATCCCTCAGATTATTGTATGATTTCAATACAGTAAAAAGCATTAGCCATAATGACTATCGGGATTTGGGTACTAGGGGATCAACTTTGGACTGAACAATCAGCCCTACACAGTTGTCAACAAAACCATCAAAATACGCCAGTAATTCTGATTGAATCCCTAAGCTACGTCCAACAAAGACGTTACCACCGCCAAAAACTCGTATTCATTTGGTCAGCCATGCGCCACTTTGCTGAGGAATTACGCCAGCAAGGTTGGCCAGTCAGCTATAAAACAGCAGACGACTTTGAAACGCCCCTCCAAGCCTGGGTCACCAAAAATACTATTACCGAACTACGGGTAATGACGCCCAATGACCGACCCTTTGCCCAAATGATTGGCAACCTAAAACTCAATTGCCAAATTACCTTTATTCCCAACAATCATTTTCTGTGGAGCGAGTCTGATTTTAAAACCTGGGCGAAATCTCAAAAACGTCTGATTATGGAAAACTTCTATCGGGTGGGGCGCAAGCGATTTAATAGTTTGATGGCAGGAAATCAGCCAATTGGTGGGAAATGGAATTTCGATAAACAAAATCGTAAACCCCCAAAACGCAATCTAAATCCACCAGACGCCCTTTGGTTTGAACCCGACCCAATCACCCAAGAGGTGATCAACTCCGTTAATGCTCAAAATCCCACCTACGGAAAAACCGAACCATTCCGTTGGGCGGTCAATCGCCATCAAGCTCTTCAAGTATTAGACTTTTTCATTCACCATCGCCTTCCCAATTTTGGTCCCTATCAAGATGCCATGGTCACCAACGAAGATACCATGTGGCACTCCCTAATTTCCCCTTACCTCAATATCGGCTTACTCCAACCTGAAGAAGTAATTAAAGCAGTCGAGAACGCTTATCACCAAAACCAACTCGACTTAAGCAGCACAGAAGGATTTATTCGTCAAGTCCTGGGTTGGCGGGAATATATGCACGGCATTTATATCTATATGAACCCTGACTACTCCCAAAGCAATTGGTTCAACCACACCCAGCCCCTACCTGACTTTTACTGGCATGCCGAGAAAACAGACATGAACTGTTTACTCCAAATTTTGAGTCAGGTTGAACGCACCGGTTACGCCCATCACATTCAGCGACTGATGGTGTTGAGCAATTTTGCTCTAATTGTTGGAGTTTCCCCTCAATCAATAGAAGAATGGTTTCATGGAGCCTTTATTGATGCCTATGATTGGGTGATGCAAACCAATGTCATTGGCATGGGTCAATTTGCCGATGGCGGCATCCTAGCATCCAAACCTTACGCTGCATCAGCTAATTACATCAATAAAATGAGCGACTACTGCAGCAGTTGTGCTTACAATCCTCGGAAACGTACTGGGGAGGGAGCCTGTCCCTTTAATTTCCTCTACTGGGATTTTCTCTGCCGCCACCGTGACCAACTCAAGGCTCAAGGCCGCATGAGTTTAGTCTTGTCTCACATCGACAGAATCTCTGATCAAGACATACAACAAATTCGTGAAGAAGCTCTCAGGTGGCGTAGCGACAATATACCCGAACATACCACATAATTATGTTATAAGCAATTAGTCAGTGGTTATATTTTTTTTCATTGTTTTTTCCTTAAGGAGTCAATTAAATAGTTAGCTAAATTTAGTTAACTAGTTTTAGTTCACTAATATATCAGGTGTCACAATCCACAGTTGCCCCATCTGTTGTCACCAGTTTTCCACCGAAGCGCGAAACTGTAAGAATTCTTATCGTTTGTCCCAACTTTCCCCCACAGATTCCCCACTGTTTCCACACAGAGCTTCAACCTTTTCCACAGTTTTCCCATAGTTTTCCACAAGCCTCAACGGTGGCATTAGGTATTCCAGTTTTACTGGGGATTTTCCCGACTTAGTATTCCGCAGCAGTTAAGACCGCAGTTTCTGTAAAGTTATGTAACAAAAAAGTGCCTCAAACCCTGATTATTTCGTATACCTTTCGGAATTTGAACAAGACTTGTAATATTTCGCAGCATTGACAAACCCACCCCATTTCAGATGAAAATGGTGCGACCAACCTATAAAAAAATTTGCTCTAAGCTAACCTACGCCCACTAGCAGGGGTTAGCACGGACTACCCTACCCTATTTGGGGATAGTTCTGAACTAAAGCAAGGGTGGCATCAAAATTCAGTGCTTCGGTGCTAGCTTGTCTTGGCTTTCTTTTGGCCAAGGCAGTTATCTGAAGTGCTTGAAATCAGGTGGCTTTTTCCAAAAATACCTTTATATGAAGAGGTGAATATGAACGCAACTGTAAGTATCCTGGCAGAAATCCCCGAAGACCTGCACGAGTCTCTCAAGCGCTACCTAGAAACCCATCCTAGCTGGGACCAAGACCGGGTCTTCGCAGCAGCACTTTCTCTGTTTTTGCTCCAAAATGGTATTGGTAAGACCCCAGAAACATCCCAGAGTTATCGGGCTTGTGCTCGTGTGTATCTGGAATCCCTCTTTCAATATCCTGCTTAATTAATCCGGGATGGGGAAAGGTATAACGTGTGAAATATAACGTGTGAAATATAACGTGTAAAGTATGACGTGTCAAGTTCAGCACCCATACCTGCACGCCTTCACCCTACTCCCCACTCCCTTGTTGTGATGTCCGGGAACATCGAGATCATAAACCGTAGGTAATGGGTTACCCATTACCCATTACCCATTACCGAAACGATTTTTGACTATGAGCACTATCGAAACAACCGGACAGAGTATAATTCCTAAACTGATTGTGGGTTTAGGTAATCCGGAACCCAAGTACGATAAAACGCGGCACAATATCGGTTTTGAAGTGGTCGATGCGATCGCAGGTCGATTACAGATTTCAGGAAGCGAACATCGCCGCTTTCAGGGATGGTTTGGTCAAGGAATTGGACTAAAAGGAAATAAGCTAAGCTTGCTCAAGCCCCTTACATACATGAATCGCTCTGGACAAGCAATTCGGGCGGTGACTGATTGGTACAAGCTAAAACCTGAGTCAGTCCTGATCATTTATGATGATATGGACTTACCAGTAGGGCGTTTGCGTCTGCGCCTTTCTGGTTCAGCGGGAGGACACAATGGCATGAAATCCGCAATTGCCCATCTGGGTACGCAAAACTTCCCTCGCCTGCGGATTGGCATCGGCAAATCCAGTCAGAAGCCAGACACGATCTCCCACGTCCTAGGAAAATTTTCACCCCAGGAAGCCGAGTTAATGTCTGAGGTAGTCCAACTAGCAGTTGAGGCGGTTGAACTGTCTCTTAAGCAAGGTGTGGAAAAAGCAATGAGTCTCTACAATAATCGGAATCTAGCAACTATAGCAAAGGGAACAGCGAGTAGGGAGTAGGGAGTAGGGAGTAGGGAGTAGGGAGTAGGGAAGTCGGGAGTCGGAAAAAATCCTGTGTACCTCATAGGTATGATCAACGCTATAGTTACAAGCTCTATTTATAGCGCTACGCTATAACTCACATAATCTGATTAAGGCAGGAGATATCAGCTGAGCCAAAGTGTACACTCAAGGCAATATTCAAGTTTTCCAGAGACGGGACTAACCAGGGTACGCTGTTTCTAGTTTCGGACTCGTAGTGGTTAAACAGAATCGAAAATCGCTTTTCTAAATAGGGCTTGACTTTACGGCAGATCAATACTATCTTGAGCAATAGTCCAGTGGTAATGGTGGTTCCTAGATTGGTAATCAAATCAACAAATGTATAGTGATTGGGGCGTTTAGGGCTTTCCACCACCAAAAAGTTTAACAATTGACTACAGGTGCGCACCACCATAAATTCATTGGGCCTTTGGTAATCCCATTCAGGCAAGGTGTTTTGCAAATGAGTATACAATCGCTCGTTAAACTGTTGCTTCCCATAGGCTGGGTCAATCGAGGCAATCAAATATTCATATAAATCGTCCTTGAAGTCTTTGAAATAGACTGTGTGCCGACTGTGGGTATGGAAGCTACGAGCAACATCTCGGTAGGTGTAAGACCCTTGCACTTTGCCAAAAAACTCCTTGAGAGCACTCGCCAACTCCCGTTCGCTCAGCAATGTCGGATTTGACACTGGTTGAATAATTCGTCTTGGAGTCGTGCTCGACCGATTTCGCATGACATTGGCGCATCGCACCTGATAGGTTACGTACTTAGATAAATCACACTCAAAGCGCCGTTGAACCCTAGCTTGAACTTGCCGGACAGTTTGCTGATATTCCTGAGAGCTGTCTTCACTTAGTAAGCAATGTTCATATAAGTAAGGATACCGCTGAATCAAGTTTGCCACTCGCTTAGAACCATTAGAGTATTGAGGTGTATCATTCATTACTATAGACAGACGTTGCAAGGTTAGATATTGCTCTGTTCTTTTGAACATCTGCATTAGTTCCCGCAGGCGTCTAGGAGCCCGAGAGTGAACCCTCAAAGGAGACGGCACATGGTCAAACAAAGCTACCAATTCTTGGACTGCTCTTCTGGTGTGTGGTTTCAGATGCCAGTGATTGATCAGAATATGGCAGCAGCGATTGATCACAAATCGGAACTCTGTCGGAGCCCGCTTATCCATTACTATCTTTTCCAAGGCCAACCAGATTTCGAAATCTTCGTATCCCACTCCATCTAGGAAGAGCCTTTGGAAGCGTTCAATTGATTGCTTTGGTGATTCTACCCTTACCCACTGGAGTAAGTGATTGTAAACTTGCTGCTCCTGCAGGCTAATATGTCGAATTTCCGATTCTTTAGAGTCTCTCCAGGTGGTCACTTTAGGTAGCTCTCCTAGGTGCTAAAGCTAGGGCTCATCAATGGTGGTTGGCTTGAGAAGATGAAAATTCAACTTTGAATGGCTTAGCTAACACAAAGAGAGTCCGGCGTATCACAATTAATCTACGACGGTAGATATATTCTAATGATCACCTAAACTGAAGGTGAGCTATTCTAGTATTAGTATATCTTCATCTACTCTTTACCTAATTGTGCAAATGAGTGGAAATTGTGAAAATTAAGTAAAAACAATGTGAAATTTATTGGCTTACCTGGAAAATAGAGCGTTTAGAGAAAACAGCACAATTAGGACACTGGGGGAAAAATAAGGTTATGGTGTGTCGGCTTCTTGTAGGAAAATTAGTTGACATTCTCGCCGCCAAGACAGTAAACATTCCAGAAAAAATCCTGGAAAAGTCATTCACTGGCATTATCACTGATACCCGTCACCTTGAGCCGGGTCAACTATTTTTAGCGCTGCGGGGTGAAAAGTTTGATGGTCATGATTATGCAGCTCTGGCTGTAGAGAAGGGGGCATTAACGGTCATTGCTGAGGCGACTAAAGTTACCCAACTCGAAGGTTTGCCGCTGATTCAGGTAGAAAATACTCTCAAAGCCTACCAGCAAATTGCTCGGTGGTGGCGTGACCAGTTTGAGATTCCGGTGATTGCTGTCACTGGTTCTGTAGGCAAAACTACCACTAAGGAGCTAATCGCAGCAGTTTTGTCTACTAAAGGAACTGTACTCAAAACCCAGGCCAATTACAACAATGAAATCGGTGTACCCAAAACCTTGCTGGAGTTGGCACCAGACCATGACTATGCTGTAATCGAGATGGCAATGCGTGGTTCAGGACAGATTGCTGAGTTGACCGAGATAGCCAACCCCACCGCAGGGGTGATTACTAATGTGGGTACAGCTCATATTGGTCTGTTGGGTTCTACGGAAGCGATCGCAAAAGCCAAGTGTGAGTTATTAGCCCATATGTCCAACAACGGTGTCGCGGTTCTCAATCACGACAATCAACGCCTAATTGATACCGCAGCTCAGGTTTGGCAAGGGCAAACCATAACCTACGGTTTAGAGGGTGGTGATGTCCAAGGAGAGTTGATTGCACCAGAAATCCTGAAAGTAGAGGGCATGGAGTTTCCTATCCCCCTCCCAGGTCGCCACAATGCCCTGAACTATCTCGCGGCCCTAGCCATTGGGAAATTATTGGGGGTCGATTGGGAAACCCTCAGGAATGGTTTAAACGTTGAGCTACCCCCAGGGCGATCCCAGCGTTATGAGTTACCTAACGATGTAGTGATTCTGGATGAAACCTACAATGCTGGAGTTGAATCTATGGTAGCTGCTCTAGAAATGCTGGCTCAGACTCCTGGCAAACGGCATATAGCGGTACTTGGGGCGATGAAGGAATTGGGAACCAAATCCGGTGAACTTCATCAGCAAGTGGGTCAAAAGGTTGAGCAACTAAATCTAGATGGCTTGCGGATTTTGGTGGATGAAAGTGAGCCAGAAGCGGAAGCGATCGCAACCGGTGTTACTTCGGTGCCAGTTGAGTGTTTCTGTGACTCTAATCCTCTAGTCGAACATCTACTGGGGTTTGTCCAACCTGGGGATCGTCTATTGTTTAAAGCCTCCCATTCCGTTGGTCTCGATCAAGTAGTCAAGCAGTTTAAAGCCGGATTTTCCAAGGAAGATTGATCTCAAGCCAACAAATCTGGGCTTATCCCCAGATTTGCGATAGTTTACCGGTGAAAACTTGCTCAGCTGGCCCAGTCATGTAAACTCGCTGGTCGGTTTCGGACCATTCAATGTCGAGACAACCACCAGGAAGCTCCACGGTACAAATGCGATCGCTTTTCTCAGTTAACACACCAGCCACCACAGACGCACAAGCCCCCGTTCCACAGGCGAGAGTTGCCCCAGCACCCCGCTCCCAAACCCGCATCTTCAAATAATCCGGACGCACCACTTGGATAAATTCTGTATTGGTTCGTTGGGGGAAAACTGAGTGATGCTCAAACAGTGGACCAATGGTTTCCAGAGGTATGGCATCCGCATCCTCCACAAAGGTGATACAGTGAGGATTCCCCATACTGACACAGGTAACCTCCCATAATTTGTCTGCTATTTCCATGGGGGTATTGATCACCTTTTGGTCAGCCTCTGCCAAAACAGTGGGAATTTGAGCTGCACTAAGCTGGGGCATCCCCATATCCACCCTGACTTTACCATCGCCCTTGAGTTCAGGAATGATCACCCCAGCCAGAGTATGGATCCGATAGTGGGTTTTGTGATTAGCCCCCTCTAAATCAGCCAGAAACTTTGCTAAACAGCGAATCCCATTACCACACATCTCTGGTTCAGAACCATCAGAGTTGAAAATCCGCATCGTATAGTCAGTACCCTCTTGTCCTGGCAAGGCAAAAATAACACCATCTGCACCGATTCCAAAATTGCGATCGCATAGCTGCAGCGCTTGCTCTGAGGTTATTCTGGGTTTTGGGTCAGCCCGATTATCAATCAGAATAAAGTCATTCCCCAGTCCATGGTACTTTGTAAACTCCATAGTAAACTCCCTATTGATCTACTCTGGTGCAATGGTAATTCTTTTGCAGCCTTTTGTTTAAGTTTCGCGAATTTTCCTCGATTTAGCTACCGACTGCTTAAAATACTTTTTCTGATTATGCTGCCCAAAACACCAAAAACCCTCCTGGCCAAGTATGATTGGTTATGATTGGTAGGGTTCCCAAACATCCCACGATTTTTTGTGATTATGGCCCAATTCGATACCGGCTTGCCCAGTATTAGTCAAATTCAAGGCTATATCAAAGACCAACAACTCCTAGAGCTCAAACTTCTCACTGGGGATTCCTTCAGGGGGAAATTGTGCTGGCAAGATCAAAACTGCCTGTGTCTGATCACTCAAGATCAGCAGAGCATCATGATCCCTTATCATGCGATCGCTTATCTAAAGCCAGAGGCAACTCAAGGCTAAAGCTTCAAGGCTCAAGGCTCAAGACTGTTCGCTGGATAACGTTCGGTTTAGGGTAGACTGAAATGGGTTTATTGGTGGATCAAGGTTAACTAAAAACTTGATCCACAACCAAGCATTACCCTTCAACCTACCCTACACCGAACGCCAAAGGCGAACAATATTTTATAATGTAGAATTTAGAATTCTACATTCTTAATTCTACATTCTTAATTCTACATTCTTAATTCTACATTCTTAATTCTACATTCTTAATTCTACATTCTTAATTCTACATTCTTAATTCTACATTCTTAATTCTACATTCTTAATTCTACATTCTTAATTCTGCATTCTACATTCATACTTCGTACTTTATTTTTGATTTACAACTTATAGCTTAGTCCAGTCAGTAACAAGATAGTTGCGATAGTACAGCCCAAGCATCCCAGGGCAAGATTAGTCATATTTGATTGACTTGCTGATGCTAGGGCTGTATTGAGATCCGGTGAACTTAGACGTTCATAGTTTTTTATTGCCACATTAGCTTCTGGTAAAGAAGAGATCAGACTACCAATAAAATAATGTAATCCCACAAAAACTGCTGAGCCCAACCACTGACTTAATACTGAACTATAGAGTTCAGTATAGGCCAAAAATAATGAATTTAAAATATAACATAATCCCGTCAGAGATGTAGTCCCTACAATAAACTTAAACCAGTTTGACTCAAAATCTTCCTCAGTTATATCTTCAAATAATCCTGGGCGCTTCTTTTTCAAGTTATTTTCAAAATACACAAATATCCCAATCCCAATTATACAGATCAACACTCCGATTAATAACCAGTGCCATGTTCTCAATGGGATGTCTTCTGATAAATAATTAAACTGAAAGCCTCCCGTTAGGCACCAATAGGCTATACTGGCAAATCCAAACATAGTTAAAGACAAGCTTGAATGCCAAATAACCAACTTTTTTTCACGATTAATTAGAGTAATTAAGCTTAATATTTTATTGAAATCTCTCCTTAAAAACCACTTAAATAAAACAAATAATGGGGCAACAATAAACATAAGATAAATGTTGGCAAAATTTGATCCTAGTGGGGTAGCTATCCCTCCTAGCCTACCTAATCCCAGTGAGACAAGCATTAAAAGTAACTCAGGATTGTTGGTACTTGAGTTAATCACCAAGGTGCGTTGCTCGCGCCCTAAATAGTCACCAGCAAGACCCGCTGCACAGCTGACCATCAAGTCAGTGGTGTAGGGAATTAACCAAAAGCAAAATGTTACGGCTGTAATTAAAGAAATCACCAGGAATGGGATTTCACCAATGAAGTCATGGAGCTTGATGATCCAACTGTCCATTAATTTAAACCTCGACTTAGTTTGGCAATCGTGAGTTACCCTTAAAAAAAACTATTTCATAGTTTGGGATTGATTGATATAGAGAATCCATCCACCGAGTTAGCCTAACCGTTAGTGTGATAGACTATCCACCTTAGTTAGATGTCCTTTTATGATGGCACCTGACTCAATATTCAAAGGTCCCGTTCATCTGCAAACTAGATGGAATTGGAAACACACTGGGCTAAATGATAGTCTATGCCCTAGTAGCTGAAGAGTAAAAATCTATAGTCTAATTTGCATAAATCAGTGAAATCATTATCCTCTCATGGCTCACTATCGGACGTAGAGCACTATTCTCCTTCTAGTCCCACCCCACTTCTGAGTGCAAAGCACCTTGCCAAACGCCTGAGTACAACTATAGCAATAGCCCTGGCATCGGGTTTTGTAGCCCTGTGCCAACCAGTGCAAGCTTTACAGGTACAAGTTCAACCAGAAAATCCCCAATTAGGCGATACTTTGTCGGTGGTAATTCAAACGGAAACAGTCGGTTCACCACCGACCGTTTCTATGGGTCAAAAGACCTATCCTACCTTTGCGACAGGGACAAATCGTTATCGAGCTTTACTACCCACTACACCATTAGATAAACCAGGAAAATTGGTTTTGCGGGTGACTGGTGATGGTAAAGTCAACAACATAGCTGTACCACTTCAGAATCGGTCTTTCCCTGTCCAACGCATCCGGTTGTCTGGCAAAGCGTCTGCCCCAGCAACCCAGTTTGAATTAAATCGGGTTGCCCAGTTTAAAAAATTAGTGACACCAGAAAAATTCTGGAATGGTAAGTTCTATAGACCCAACAATGCTCGTGTCTCCAGCATTTTCGGTATTCGTCGCTACTACAACGGTGTCTTTGCTAACAACTACTACCATCGTGGTGTTGACTATGCCGGTGGCTTCGGTTCACCAGTAGTAGCACCAGCAGCAGGACGAATAGCACTAGTGGGACGAGAGTCTCAAGGTTTCCGGGTTCATGGTAACACCGTAGGGATTAACCATGGTCAAGGGGTACTCAGTATCATGCTGCACTTGAGCCAAATTAAAGTTAAAGAGGGGGATTTCGTTCAAGCTGGCCAGGTCATTGGTAGCATTGGTTCTACAGGTGCTTCCACTGGTCCTCATCTACATTGGGGTCTCTATGTTCACGGTCAGTCGGTTGACCCAGTACCCTGGAGATGGGAAGGTGTGAATTGACCTGACCCTAGCCCATCACTTAGCTAAACCGCGAGAAGCCCCGCACTTTACCTTCATTGGGTAAGTGTCGTATGGGAAGCGCGGGGCAAGGGTCGGAACGTCGAAATGCCAATGGGATATACTAGGGACAGTAGGGAAAACAAATTAAGAGCTAACCGCCACCTACTAGCTAAACATAGAACGAGTTGTATTGTTCTGGCGGGTCGGGGCATCCCGGAGACGAAACCGATAGTACTGGTCGCCTTAATCAATAAGATTTAACCTTTTTACCCTAAGCCTACCAACCATAAAGGCGACCAGTACCTTACGGTAACTTCTGACCGTGTCGTTAATAAAGTAACCTGTGTAACCGTTCGCGCAGCGTCGGCGAAAGCCGATATCGTTGGATGGTGTTGGTAAGAAGCCCGCGCTGTACCGCGCTTGTCAGCGTCGGGAGTATGTCACCTGGATCACCAATACAACAACGAAGCCAGCAGATTTGATATGATAGATAAATCTAAACATCAAGGGTAAAGGTTAAAGGTTAAAGGTTAGTAAACAGCTAGAAAAAATGTCGCAGAGTCTACCAAAAACTCTTATTATTTGTTAGAATTAAATTAGGGTAACACCGACAGGGATTATTATGTAACTTAAATTAAAGCCGAAAACCAAGGGTTTAATAGTTGCGCTGTAATCCCGGTGGAACCAACTTTTTTGACATTTTTATGGCGCTCGCGGGATATTCCGTCAGATAAGCGCGGATATACCCCCTGGATGTGAAAGCATCTTGCCTTGGCGGGCCTTGGTCTATCTTGGTAGACTTTGGTAGCTAAAAAGTATCGGTAACCGGCAAGAGGGAAAAATTTTCTTTCCTCTTGCCCTTTCCCTATTGGTTAGCTGTTAACTTGTCCTGCCCTTAGGATTTAGTGGTTATTGACCACTACTCCATAAATTACTCGTGTTTGTAGTTAGTCATAGGCTAAAGCCCTATGGCTAACTTACTCCTACTCTTTTTTTGATTTTACTAGGAAATCCCACTAACCACTCACTCCGCTTCACGAAATCCCCCAGATTCACCCATCGGGATCAGCTTAATCAGATCAAGACGAAGCTAAATTCCTAGATTATACTATTAATTATTTTGACCATTAAATCAATAGCTATTAAATCTACTCATGAGAATTGAGCAAATTGTAGAAAAAGCGTTGAAAGATGGGTACTTAACTCCCCTGATGGAGAGTGAGGTCGGTCGCCTTTGTGACACAGCTTCGGAACTCTCCATTGAAGAATATATGGCATTAGACAAACTGATGGGGGCGCTTCTATCCGGTGAGGTGGTTACAGTTGCTCGCAAGCAGTTTATCAATGTTATGGAAGAGTTGGTATTAAGCGAAGCAATTGATCAAGTTACGAACATAGAAGAAAAGTGCGATCGCTTTCTGGAGGTAGGAGATATTGCTGCCTATGCCCTCAATAGACTTCCCCCTCTCTATGCCACTACCGAAAAAGGTGCTCAATACCAACGTAAAAGAGCAAAGGAAGACCTAAAGGATTTAATTAACCATCAAGTCAAGGACGCCATAGCCAAATACCTAGAGCGACCTGATTTTGGCGCTGATCGCCAAGCAATCCGCAAAAAAACCAGCAAAGATCTGATGGGACAGATTAGTAGTATGTTAGAGGGCTGTGCACCAGGCTTTGAGCCAAAGGCTCAGCGCTCAAATGGATTACATGGATTACGTTGAGTCAGTGTTAACAGGTGATGGTTAAAAATCCCTTTTCCATGGCAATTTTTCGGTTGAGATGTTTAATCTCTCACAATAACTGGTGTTCCTAGACTTACCTGCTCATACAACTGTTTAATATCCTGGTTGAGCATCCGTAAGCAGCCGTGGGAAACCGCTTTGCCGATTAGCTCTTCTTCATCAGTGCCATGAAGCCCGATTTGATGGTGCCCGTCAGACCAAAAACCAATCCACCTTTCTCCTAAAGGATTATCAGGTCCAGGAGGTATGAGTTCACCAGTAATCGGTTCTTTCCAAATAGGGTTGGGTTGTTTGCGAATAATTTTGAAACTGCCAGTGGGTGTATCCCAACCTGGTTTACCAATGGCAACTGGGTGGCTCTGGAGCAATTGTTCTCCCCAGTACAAGTAGACCGTAGTATCACTCAAATCCACAACTACCTGGTAAGTAATAGCAGCAATTGCGTCAGTAAAATAAGAGGTGGCTGGTAAAACCTTGGGAATTTTTGATTTCAGTCTCTTTGGTGTTACCTGAGGTTTTACCAGATCTGAGCCTGTCTTTTCGGATGACAACGGTGCCAGTTCCGGGTATACTGAAGAAGTTTTTGTCAACGTCTCTAGTGTACCGAGTCGTGCTATGGTCAACCGAGAGGTGGCTGGCAAGACCTGGCTAATCTCAGGTGTAAGTTGCTTCAGCTTAAGCTGTGGTAGTGTAGCTGAGATTAACAATCCTGCTGACCCAAAGCAAAATATCATTAAGCTGGTGTTAATTGAGTGGTTAATGGCCATAATTAATTTAATTAATAGTTAATTAATAGTTAATTGGCTGTTGGCTGGCTCAGTCCACTACGAGCGTGAAAATGTAAGAAACGACTAGTGCTAGATCAGCGGGAACCAATCCCAGAAGTTGGGAGTCAATGAGAGGAAGAAAGTTTTAAAAGCTATTCCAATCATGAGCCAACCAATTTCTCTATCCTGGTCAACAGAGGTAACGCTTCCTCAACTGCCGGTGCAACCTGAGAAACTCTCTAACTATGATTTGGTTTTACGCTGTCAGGAAGGGATGAGTCCTGACCGCACAGCCTTTGCTGAGCTACTACGTCGGTATCAGTCCCACGTGGATAAGATTTTGTATCACTTGGCACCAGACTGGCAAGATCGGTCCGATTTAGCCCAAGAGGTGTGGATTAGGGTTTACCGTAATATTAAACGACTTAATGAACCAGTCAAGTTCAAAGGTTGGTTAAGCCGTATTGCCACCAATCTGTTCTATGATGAGCTCCGCAAACGCAAGCGGGTAGCCCACCCCCTGTCTCTGGATGCACCACGTCATATGGATGATGGCGATATGGATTGGGAAATTGCTTCAGCAGAGCCTGGTCCAGAAGAAGATATGACGACCCGAGAGTTTTATGAGCAACTGCACAAGGCAATCTCAGAGTTGCCAGAAGTGTTCCGTACTACCATTATCCTTAGGGAAATCGAAGGTATGGCTTATGAAGAAATTGCCGAAATTACTGGCGCTTCTCTCGGAACCGTTAAGTCTAGAATTGCTAGAGCAAGAGCGAGATTACAATCTCACCTGCAAGCTTATCTAGATTCCTAAACATCAGTATAGTTACTTAATATATCAAATCTTTACAAGAAAAGCTTGATCAGATGTTTATATATCAGCCGGATTTGACGAGAAAAGCTTGATCAGATGTTTATATATCAGCCGGATTTCCTTTATTGGTTATTCCCTTAATATAAAAAATATGGGAGATCTAGTGTGGGGAGTTTACTATGACTCGTTGGTGATGAGAAAATGACCTCTAAATTTAACCCTGATAACACTTATGGGCAGGAATCTGCCAAAGATATGGATTCCCTCAAGCGCGATCGCGAAGCGTGGCCTACGGCCAATAGCTTTAAATTAATCAGTGCCTACGTTGATGGGGAAGTAACATCAGCAGAGCGCTCTAAGGTGCAGCAGCTATTGGCAACTGACCCAGATGCCAAACGATTATACAATCGACTGCTGATGCTACGTCAGGCATTCCGAACCATGCCCGTCCCACCAACAGAGCAACCAGCTCAAGAACTGGTACAGCAAGTTTTCTCAAAAATTGACCGCCGCCGGAATCGCCGAAAATTCGTTTGGGGTGGTGCTGCCATTGCTGCCATGTTTGTCGGTGCGGTTTCGATGATTGTGCCTAATGGGCCCTCACCAGTCCCACAGATAGCGACTAACGTAACTCCATCCCCGAAAGCAGAACCCCTCAGGATTGCTCTGAATCGACCGCTGCTAGAGATACCTAAAGCTCCAGTGTCATCTCCTAGACCTTCAGTAGTCATACCAGAACTTAATGGAAATGTCAATAATCCTAATTTAAATTAACTAATTTGAATTAAATGGGATATTGGATCATGTCCGGTAGGTTCTTACTGTATACCTAGACAATACAAGTCACTGGGTTAAATGGTTCTGGCCTCGGCTTGGAACTAATCACTATTTCCTAATCACTATTTCAGTGTTTAGCTTGTAGTTTCCTGATTAACTCATAAAACGGCTCCCAATTATCTTCCTGAGTAATTGGCTCCCAAACTGCTTCAATTACAGGTCTGAGTAAAGCAGTGTGCGGATTTTTATCTCGCAAAAGTGCTGACATATCCTTGAGCTGATCAACTGATAAATTTTGTAAAAGGTGGTGGTATAAATTTCGCCAATCTGCTAGGGAGGAATACTGAGCATCTGACTCCCAAAAGGATTCTCGGCTCATTATCTGACTAACATCATCTCGCCAACTCTTATCAAACTGTTGGGCTAATTCAGCAAAGAAAGCGTGATAACCCACCTGAGTATCTTGCAGGAACTGAATCGTTAACCTCAATAACTCTGACTCTTCTGATTCTGGCAACTGTTCAAATCCCAGTTTATTCAGCATCAAGTGCCGATAATTGCGGTAATAATGTTTCCCAAACTCCCCTAAACCTGCTTCCATCTCTGATGTTGGGATTACCATCCCTAACGGTTTCTGAAGCATTTCTAAATTTAACTGACAAATTCCAGGTTGATTGCCGTAACTATAGCGCCTGTAATAGTCAAAGTAAGCAGCGGTAAACTGAGGGTCATAGGTGGGGATAAAGGCATAAGGTCCATAATCAAAACTTTCGCCAGTAATCGACATATTGTCGGTATTTAAGACAGCGTGACAAAAACCCGCTGCCATCCACTGGGCTGCCAATCGAGCCACTCGTTCCACCAACTCAGCGTAAAACTGAGCATACTGCTCCTGTTTCTTATCCTCCCTGAGGAGGATTATGCTTGGGTAGTACTGCTCAATCACATGGTCTAATAGCTTTTTGATTAAATCCGGACGCTTAAAGTAATGCAGTCGCTCAAAGGTACCAAACCGGATATGGGAACGGCTAAAACGTACTATTACTGATGAGCGAGTTGGAGAAGGTTCATCACCCCGCCACAGTTGCTCACCAGTTTCAATCAGGCTCAGACAGCGGGAGGTCAAAACGCCAAGATGGTGCAACGCTTCAGCTGCAAGGACTTCCCGCACCCCTCCTTTGAGAGTCAGTCTACCATCGGCAGTTCGGGAATAGGGTGTAGTGCCAGAGCCTTTGGTACCGAAGTCGTAAAGTTCCCCATTGATACCTCTTACTTGACCATAGAGAAAACCTCTGCCATCCCCTAGTCTAGGGTTATATTCACCAAATTGATAGCCGTGGTAGCGCAGGGCTAAAAAAGGTCGAACTCCCTGAAATTTACCGAAAGCTTGGATAAAGTCTTGGTCATTAGTGTCTTGGGGATTTAACCCAATACAGGGTAGCAATTGGTCGTTACGAAACCTCAGGATATGCCTGGGAAATTCTGCTGCTGCTACTTCGTCAAAATAGTCATATCCCAGGGATTCTAAGGCTGGCTCGTAGTTGAGAGAGAGGAACATATCAATGATAAGGGTTTCGTAGCTGTTACAGAATAGGTTTGCAAATGAATAGTTTTTTAGTTACCACAAAGACCCAAAGAATCACAAACAACCGTCAGCCGTCAGCCGTCAGCCGTGAGCTAAAAGCTCACGCTACTTGAGGTGCCGTCAGCTTATTTTATTCAAAAGCACCGATTGCGCGTAGCGCATAAACTGATGACTGAAAGCTGATACGCGACACGCTGATACGCGACACGCTGATACGCGACACGCTGATACGCGACACGCTGATAGCTGAATGCTTACAAACAACCTAAGATGATAAACGAAGGAAGAAAGCAGATTTGAGCTAAGATATGCCTAATTCTATAATGTTCCAGGAAGATGGCTATGTAGTTCTCGAAACTAATCAACCAGAGGTGATTCTGACTCCAATGGAGTTAAAGTCAAAGTTAATGGCAATCTTGGCAAATCGTCAGGATGATTTGCCCAGGGATTTGCAGCATTTGACCTCTTTGGAGGAGCAAGGACAGTATTTGATGGAGACCAGCTGTGAATTAGATGTAGGACCTGGAGAGTATTTACAGTGGTATGTAGTCCGCCTCTAAAAACTATACCGACAACAGAACAGAAGCGCTTCAGCCGATGTCTAGGCAACAACTCGGCTGAAGCGTAATGGGTTGGTATATGATGGACTGTTTGAAATGAGAATCCCCCTCTAGCTAAGAGCGGGGAGCTTTCAAGGTAAGGTCTTTACATGGTGGTGGTGGTTTCTTGGGGTATTACCACTAGGGCTACATCAACCTGGTCTTCTTCAAGTTCGGTTAAATCTACTTTAATACCAGGTCCAAAGAATTTTTCCAGTTTTTCCTGCTTTTTGAGCCAAGTCTCAAAAGGAATTAGTGGGGAGTCAAATTCGAGAATTAAGGCATAAGCACCATCCACCGAAGTTTCTCGTAACCCCATCAACACAGGTCTTTCTTCATCAGTAGGAGATAAACCAAGGCTTTCCAAGGAACTATCTAGATGGGCTTCTTGACCATAGCGATATCGCATTACGTCTTTGCGAATCTGGTTTTGGATTGGGGTGGCGCTTTGCTCTCGCAGCGTCAGGACTTCAGGAATTGTTGGTTGGCTTAATTCTACAGGCTTTAACTCCGCAGCTTTGAGGGCAAGACCTCCTAGTAGAATCGGAATTCCGTAAAAGAATCCCACTAGATTGAGGGTGGCATTATCGGTAGCGTAGGCAACAAAGCCGATTAGGGCAAGTAATCCACCAATTACTAGACCTACAGTTCCTAGGGAAGTTCGGGGTAACATTATTTAGCTATGTAACAGAAATAACTCCAGTTTGATCAAATGAGGGAGTTTGAGGGAGCTATAAAACCCCGTCTTCAAAACGAGTGAGCCGTTCAGGCGAACGATGTTTAAGGCGGGGAGACATGGACTCGCTCAAGCTAATTATAAAGTCTGATCGCTCATGTAAGCTATAATGGTTGTATGTTAACCATGACCTACGAGTACAAACTACAACCAACTTCCGAACAGATAACAATCATTGAGCAAACCCTAGATGTATGTCGTGCTGTTTGGAACTTTGCGTTACGTCAGCGCAAAGATTGGTGTGCATCTCGTAAGTGCCCTGTTAATGCTTGCTCAATATATTCTGAGTACATCATCGGTGTCGATCAACCGTTTCCGAATTACCATCGCCAAGCTAAACAGTTGACCGAAGCTAAAAAAGTCTATCCTCAACTGAAAAATGTTCATTCTCAAGTACTACAGCAGACATTAAGAACCCTAGATAGAGCTTGGGATGATCACAAAGCTAGGGGGTTTGGTTGCCCTCGCTTTAAGAATAAATATCGGATGCGGAGTTTTGTTTTTCCACAATTAGGAAAAGAACCAATTAAAGATGATGCTATTAAGTTGCCGAAGCTGCGATGGGTTAAATGGAGGCAATCAAGACCCATACCAGAAGGGTTTGAAATTAAGCAAGCCAGGATAGTTAGAAAGGCATCTGGTTATTTTGTGATGTTGTCACTTCAGCTTGATGTTAATATACCCAATCCATTTCCTCACGGACATCCCAGAGGTATTGATCTAGGCTACGACAAATTTGTAGCAACAAGTGATGGCGAAGAGATTAAGCGACCTCGATTTATTATAACCTTACAACGCAAGCTGAAATTGCTGCAACGTAGGTTAAGAAATAAACAGTTTGGATCGAATAATCGACACAAGTTAAACCAAAAAATAGCTAGGCTACATCAACGTATATCTGACACTCGCCAAGACTGGCATTTTAAATTGGCTCATCATCTTTGTGATGGTGCAGGAATGATATTTGTTGAAAATATAAACTTTTGCTCGTGGCAAAGAGGGATGCTCTCAAAATCAGCTGCCGATGCGGGTTTTGGACAATTTGTCAACATTCTAGAATGGGTATGCTGGAAAACCGATACCTATTTTGCAAAGGTAGATAAAGATGGCACAAGCCAGACTTGTCCTAACTGTGGCGCACACACAGGTAAAAAGACTTTGGATATTCGTATTCATAGCTGTAGTGAGTGTGGATATACTACTACACGGGATGTAGCAGCAGCCCAAGAAGTTAGAAATAGAGGAATTAATGGGGTGCGACTCCACTCGGATTTCCTGAGCAAGGGAACGCTCACCAACACAGCGGTTGGGCAGATCGTTGCAGAAAACGTCTGTGGACTGGATGCGACGGGGAGTATCGGTCACGATGCTCTAGTTGGCACAGGAAGAAGCAGAAAGTCTAACTCGTGAGGGTTAGGAATCCGCTTCCTCAAAGTAACTGAGTGTAGCGAAGTTGCGCGCGGGAGGGGAGGATGTCAATATCCTAGAGTGGTGGTCAAGTCATAAAAGTTGACAAAATGACCAATATATGATTTAGGGTGAATTTTATCCACTCCTATCTGCCCTATCCCCCATCTCCCCATCATTACATGAACCCAATACTGTGATTACTTACTTAAGCGATATTCCCGACTCCAGGCAAGTAAGAATGAAGTAATAAATGCACCCAGTCTTTCTCTGAAATACTTTATTCCCCCTTTTATGGGAAAATTTGATCGTTATCATAAAGTTGTAGATAAGAGACAGCCAAAAATGGAGTTGGAAAAAATTAAGGAGCGAATTACCTTAATCACCAGTAAACGGGAATCCTTGTTACGGCTTCTGGAGCAACCCGATTTGGGTACCCTCAGAATTGATGTTAATCAGGCTCTCGAAGAGCTCGATGACCTAATCGATGAATTTAAGCGTACTTTCCCGGAATATAAAGGCTAACTGATGCCTCAAAAAATTGGCGTTGCTGATTAATGGAATAATTGAGGGTAATTAGGTCATAGAGAAATTAGCCGACTATAATTGCATAATTCCTTAGTTTAGCAGCGCCTTATTTGAGTTTTCCTTTCTCAGCTGATTTTAGCTAGTGGTTCTAGACGGTTAACTTTATCACTCCCCATTTTCCTAACTAAATTAATTAGATCTGAAGTGGCAACATCTTTCCTACAAAAGATATCAACGGGAGCAGTTTGGCTCATCACCTCAATTTGGGGGTCTTCTACTGAAGAGTAGGCAATGATTTTAGTGTCTGGCTCTAGGCTTTTGATCCGGGTGGCTGCACTGAGACCATCCATCATAGGCATTTGCAGATCAAGCACTATAACATCCGGGTGATGGCACTCTACCATATCAATGGCTTCTTTCCCGTTACTAGCAAGAGCAACTATCTCAATATTCTCCTGAGCAGAAAATGCTAACTGAAGGCTATATCGAGTTAGTTCATGGTCGTCAACTACAAGAACTCGCAAGGCAGGATGCTCACAGGACAACATAGGGAGACGCTGATCATTGTTTGACTTTTTCAGTCTAGTAAGTTAGATTGTAACATTTTATCTACCTTTCGAGATAATCAACTGATCATTTCATGAAATTCTTACATTGACCACAATCAATATTGATACGTAGAACCTGATCTGACATACTCCCAACCTTGCCATCCTCACAGGGGTAGGTTTTTTACATTTGGGTCCGGAGTCGGGAGTCGGGAGTCGGGAGTCGGGAGTCGGGAGTCGGGAGTCGGGAGTCGGGAGTTGGGAGTTGGGAGTCGTCAGAAGCGGGAGATGGGGAGATGGGGAGATGGGGAGATTTTTATTGGACCTCTTGCAAAAATCAATATGAAATCAAAATCTATCGCTTTTGCCTTTTGCCTGCCCCCCTTACTAAGGGGGGTTAGGGGGGATTCCTTTTGCCTGGTCAACACCCACGGTTGATCAGACTTATGCAAGAGGTCTATTGATGGTGTGTCCGAACAGTTAAAACTTGGGGGGGTGTCGAGTCTGGCGGATAGAGAAAATCGACTTGCACCAGCCGTTGCTCAAGGGGTGGCATCTGCAACCTAACTAGGGTATCCCCCTGCTCACCACGCCGTTGTACCAAATGCACATAGCGCGTCCGAGGTAAACCTTCATCATCCTTATAGCTCAATTGCACTGTCCCTCGGAAAAATATTTGCTTAGCTGGTGCCTTTAAAAACCTTAATCCTCCCTGGATTTGATCTTGTTTAATCGGTGTCTCAATAGCCAGGGTGACCGTTTGAGTATCCCCGGTGGGATTAATCAGTGGCAAGGTCAGGCTGTATTGCACCCCATAGTTACCATGGGCAAAATAGGCGGTATCTGGATAACGGACTAACATCGGCGCACTCTGAATTTGACCAGTACCTAACCTGCCATGATGGAGGGTACTCAGTCCGTAGGAAAAGGCTTGTCCCGGTTGCGGAATAGTTAGAGATTGAGCAGTAGGATTATCAACCAACTGAGCTTGCCATCTAGAGCCTCGGGCTACTCCTGCCACTCGACCGTAGATAATTGAACCAGTAGTAGCAATCGGAACAGTCGGGGCGCGATCGCGTGGTCCAGCTAACTCCCCTTGCTCTAATAAATTCTGCCATTGAGCTATAGTAGGAGAGCGTTCATTCCCATCAGTATCTAAAGGTGCATACTGGGCAAGACTGGCGGCGTATACCTTTCCATCACTGTATAACCGCATCAAAGTTGAGCGACCATTAATGGGTGGTGTCAAGGTTCGCACTGGAATTGGCAGATTCAGCAACATGCGGCTTTGCTGAGCCTGAATCACCAATTGGGCAGGAAATCCGTCTTGCCTACCTCCACGCAGGATATCACTCATCACTCGGCTACCAGGCCCAGCATAAACTCTACCGGAAGAATTATCTAATTGGGAGGGTAATTCGATAAATGGTGCATCAGGCTGACTCAGGTAACTAGCTGCCTCAATAATATCGACTGTTACTGGTTCTTTGCCCGGATTGTGGAGGATAATCCCCAGATAGAGGGTGCGCAAATCCTCTAGGGTGGCTGCTTTGGCAACATGGTGGGCAAAGATATCAAAGCGCCCCTGAAATGGAAAGTTTAAGTGAGCCCCTGGGTTGCCTTTGTCAGAAGGGGGAAATGTGGACAGTAAAATTCCTTCAGTCTGTACTAGTTCGGGACTGTTGCTGTTGAATACGGGTACATTATCTAGTTGTCCTGGTAGAGGGCGTATTTCTTGGAGTTGCACGATTTCTACTTGAGGTGTTGGTGCTGGGGTGGCTTGAGCCAGGGTGAAATTTAGTAAAAATGGCAGCATGGATAATGGGGTTTTAGTTAAACCAAAAGTGGTTAAACCATAAAGACACGAACAGGCCAAGATTTGGATCAGGGTGCCATCTGCTAAGTTCAGAGACTCTGTTAGTTACAGGTTTTTAGTCACAGGTGTTGGCTAACTGGGAATTCTGAGTTTTAGTGATGTCAGCTGGAATTTTCCAGTATGGCATGGGAATATATTGAATCTATAACTATGACTTTTCTTTACCACCAAGTTTCCCTTGCCCAACTTTCCACCAAGGCACGTTCTGATCGCACACGCTGGCAGTCAGGAACTGAATTAGCTATGGTTACCTATGGGGAAGTGTCTCTTGGTTTTATTGTCCCTCTGGAAATTCTAACTGCTTTGCCCACTGAGGCGGTTGCTGAAATGCCCCTAAAAGAACTACAGCGTTGGCTGTTTAGAAATCGGGAAGGATGGCTGGAAGGGATTATGGATGCTTTGACTCTCACTTACAAAAAACAGGAGGTACTGGGGTTGCTCCACCCTCGCTACTCAAATCAGTTATCCGAGCTAGTCAGAAGTAGACAATCGGCTTAAACCAGTGAGTATTTCAAGAAAATCTCACGTGAGCAGCAAAACGCTATCGCGTAGCAGCGACCGGGCCATAATCGCATTTTTAGGTATTGCCTATTTGTGGTATTATATCACAATTTATGACCAATTTATGACCAATTTATGACTTTCCTCTTCCAGTTCCTTCCCCCTGTTAACCCTTTTAAACTAGTTATTTTAACTAGTTAAAATAACTAGTTATCATAGTCAGCCAAATACCCATGTTTAAGGAGGTAAAAAGGACTCCATAGACTACTAAGAAACAACTCCATTTGGCAAGCTGCAATTAAATCAGACTGGATAGAACCACCATGCTTGAGCCAGTGAAAGGTAATTTTGCGCAAATCGTTGGTCATGTAAGCCAGAGTAGCCAATGGTCTTAGCCAAGGTTTTACACTCAACATCCGGGTGACATGACGACTTAAACCAATCCCACGGAAAAATGGAATTAAATACTCACGTCTCAGACGCCAGCTAGGGATTTTGTGCTCAATTTCCATAGCAGGATTGTACCAGATTTCCCAGCCCTTAGCTTGGATACGAGACAACATCTCTAAATCTTCCCCAGTTAACATACTGCTCTTAGTGCGCCCAGTCAAAATAGGCCGAGAGGGCATACTCTCTAACCAAGCTTGTTTTCGCACAACCAACCCAGCTGAAGGCGGTAGTAATTTTTTGTGAGGTTCATAAAGTAATGGCTCACAGCCACGTTCAGTGATTGCTAAAAATGGCGCAAGTTTATCAAAATTTGGCGGAGGAGTCACTTCAAAAACACCATGGATTTGACTACCATAAGCACCAGAAGTAGGGTGAGATTTGCCAAAGGCGTAAGCAGCAGCTATCCAAGACATTGATGGAATCGTGTCATCGTCTAGGAAACCCACTAGTTCACCTCTGGCTTCCTGAATAGCACGGCATCTGGCATAAGCTGCCCCTTGTTTCGGTTCAAAACAATACCTCAAGGGATATTGCTGTGGCCAATTGGCTTGATAAGCCTGAACAAGCTTAGCAGTGCCGTCAGTGCTGTTGTTGTCAATAACAATAACTTCCCAGCTGAGTTGGTCTTGCTGGCAACAGTCTCGCAGTCGGTCTAAGACTTCTGGTAGACGCTTCTGACCGTTGTATGTTGGGATGGCAACAGTTAACTTAATAAGCATAGTTTTTTTCCCTCAGTGTAGAAAAATAACCCTAACTAATTATTGAGAATATTCCCAAGTGTTGAGCAACATTATCTCTCTCTGAGGATAGAAATTGTTATTGGTTTAGGCAATTTAACCGATACTTTAAGCGGAAAGCTTACACGCTACGCGCGCCCTTGGGTTTGCTTTCCGCAAACAGCTATCAGCCCCTCAGCCTCCGCAGCTAAGGAGCTTACCTTCAACAGCTAACCCAAAAGTTCAGTTTATGCCTGTACGAAGTATCTATTGATAAATGCTATAGCAAAGGGAGCAGGGACTGAGGCCGTGGGCCACGCGGGGCGCGTTCGGAGCAGGGAGTAGGGAGTAGCGATTGCATCAAGACAGACTACATAATTTTATGGCAGAAAACTATGATTTAATTGCCAATTAACTGGGAAATAATTTCTTCTGACACCAAGTTGCGGTCAAAGGTAGAACTTTCTCTTCTCCCTATCTCCCTATCTCCCTATCTCCCTATCCAACCAATCTACTATCTTTGAATGCAACTCGGTATGACTCTTGACTCGAAGCTCCTGAATCCTGGATAAAGTTAGTTATCTCGAACTCAGGTTACTAGTAAGCACCTTTTTTTTGTAAAAGCACTATGGCAGTTTTTACTAAAATCTTCAAATCTAGCCATAGTGACCAATTTTCCATGTAAAAAGTATCTAGACGTACCACTTCTTCAAAAGAAGTAATATCGGAACGACCCGACACTTGCCAAAGTCCGGTTATTCCCGGTAAAACTGCATGACGTATAAAGTGGTGTTCAGAGAATTTATTGACATCTCTAATTGGCAAGGGCCTAGGACCAACTAAACTCATTTCTCCAAAGAGAACGTTAAATAATTGGGGAAGTTCATCTAGGCTATAGCGGCGGATGAATTTTCCTACTTTAGTAATCCGTGGATCATCTTTTATCTTAAAGAGAACACCATCTTTCATTTCATTACGAGCTTCTAGATCTTTGAGGCGTTGGTCAGCATCCACAAACATACTGCGAAATTTCCAAGCCTTAAATCGTTTATTATGTAACCCCACTCTTTCCTGTTTGTAAAATATCGGTCCTGGCGAATCAAGCTTGACTAAAACGGAAATACTAACAAACAGTGGCAAAAGCACAATCATTACTAATACAGAAAGCACAAAATCAAAACATCTTTTTGCCCAAAAGTCAATACCAGTAATTAGAGGGGGAGAAAACCGTATGGTAGGTACACTAGCAATACTAGACATCTCCAAGTTTTGGTAAATAGGTCCTAATTCTGTACACAAAATTCGCAAGGTTATACCTGCGTTTCTGAGACTCCAGTAAAAGAACATATAATCTTTTACATTGTTCCAAGAGCAAACAAATACTTCGGCTACGTCTAGAGCACGAATTTCTTTAATAAAATCGGATATATTCGATTTATCTAACAAATTAACATCGAAGAATTTAATGATGCCATAACAATCTTCGTTCCCCAGTAGTTGAATTGCTTTTTGTTGTTGATCTGGTGAACAGATTATCAGGGTTGGATAGCGAAGTAAACCTTTTTTGCGAAGCCGTTTCAGAATAAAATCTATTCCTAAGCGTCCGATGCAGACAAGAGCAATGCTTAATAGCCACAACAAACTATAAATTGGTTGAATCACAAATTGATCAGGCTGATACAGGCCAGCAATAACGAGTAGACTAATCTGGGCAACAGTGATTGTCTGGGCTAGAGCTAAGTAGTCACGGCGTTTGTTACCAGAATTATAAAGGTCTTGTAAAGCAATCAATAAAATTTCCCAGGGTATGACTACATAAACTAGTATTGCTTGATTGAATATTCCCCAATCATTATTTATGTAATTACCAAAATTAACGGCAATTAAGCATGCCATCAATAGCATGAATACATCAGTGACAACTAATGTAACCATGCGAAGCCATACAGCATAGGTATTGCGACGAAGTTTGGCAAAAACAGGATCACGTATATCAAATCTATAGGTTTCAGTTAAGGGCAGTTCCATCCTAGACAACTCCATTAATTAATATCCGATGAAAACCAAATTATTAGAAATAATACTCAATGGTATTTAAGGCTAACTACTTGGATTTAATACTTATAAAACAATGCTAATTTTTAAAAATCTTAGAAATTAATAAATAATCCCTAGATTTTCAATATATATGAACCTTATCCATGAATTTCAGCAAATTGGACATTTTTTTGTTACAGATATTTTTGGCTAATTTACCAGTGCCGCAACAATAAAAATATCAACGATTATCAGCTTATTTATACAAATAAATAGGCACAAAACAGGATGGTTTTGAAAAATGGGTAGACTTACTATCTAAATAGAATGCCGTACACTGAATTTTGTTTGATGCTTGACTAAACCAGTGTTTCAAAAGTCGCCCTCATACTCAACCATGGGGCTAGACAAACTAATTCACCTGCGCATCCTCATAAAAATTGAGAACTTATAACCGGCGCAATTAGGCTAACTTTGTGAAAAGTTTAACTTTCAAGACACCCTCTAAGGTGGAATGCTCCCTACTTATATCTATGCTAAACTACTGCATTAGTGGCGATGCATGTAATCAAAGGTGAGGCTCCCTATTCTGGAAGGATGTTTGCTTAAAAAACTATCATCAAAAAATATCACAAACATCCTGATTGGTTCGTTTAAAAAAAGCAACTACCAACTTTGTAGCGCAAAAAAATATTTACGTCAACACTATTTTTTTCTTTCAATAATTGTATTAATCTATAATTTTAAACTTTCTGTGGAGAATATGTGAAATTTTTGCTGAGAGGTTATTTACGGTAAATTCACTACAGCCACAAATGAATTTTTGAGTTAACGTGGTGATGATTCACTCCCATGCAAACTGGGAAGTTTGCATGGGAGATTTTCTCGGCAAGCAATATCTACCAAAATTGCCCACATTACGTTACAGGAAAAGTAAAGAATGACGGAACCAAAGAGAGCGCTAATCACTGGAATTACAGGTCAAGACGGTTCCTACTTGAGTGAGTTGTTGCTAGAAAAGGGCTATGAGGTTCACGGTATTATCCGAAGGACCTCCACCTTCAACACAGATCGCATTGACCACATCTATGTAGACCCCCACAATGAAAACGCACGGTTCTTCTTACACTACGGTGACTTGACTGATGGTGTTACCCTACGCCGGATCTTAGAGGCGGTTCAGCCATTGGAAATTTATAACTTAGGGGCTCAATCCCATGTTCGGGTCAGTTTTGACTCCCCAGAATATACCGTTGACTCGGTGGGAATGGGTACTCTCCGACTGTTGGAGGCGATTCGAGACTATCGTCAGCGCACCGGTATCGACGTGCGTTTCTATCAAGCTGGTTCTTCTGAGATGTTTGGGAAGGTACAGGAGATACCCCAAAAGGAAACCACTCCATTTTATCCCCGCTCTCCTTATGCCTGTGCTAAGGTGTATGCTCACTGGCAAACTATAAACTATCGTGAATCCTATGGCATGTTTGCCTGCAATGGTATACTATTTAACCACGAATCACCCCGTCGAGGGGAAACCTTTGTAACCCGCAAGATTACCCGAGCAATTGCCCGAATTGTCGGAGGTCAGCAGAAAAAACTCTACCTGGGTAATCTTGATTCTAAGCGAGACTGGGGTTACGCTAAGGACTATGTCAAGGCAATGTGGATGATGCTCCAGCAAGACAAACCAGATGATTATGTGGTAGCGACTGGTGAAACCCACTCGGTTCAGGAATTTTTAGAGATTGCCTTCAAATATGTCAATCTGGATTGGCATGATTATGTGGAGTTTGACAAGCGTTATTTGCGTCCTGCTGAGGTAGATATACTGATTGGTGACCCCACCAAGGCAAAGAAGACGCTGGGTTGGGAGCCATCTGTAACCTTTGAGCAGTTGGTAGCCTTAATGGTAGAAGCGGATTTACAAGCCTTGGGTCTGTCGCTCCCTAACGGCAAAAGTACTCAACCTTTGAATGATCAAGCCTATATCCGTCAAGGCGTAGCTACGATGGTTGACTAATCCGTTAGTTTATGACTGATTATGAAGGTAGCATCGGTGATGCAAGCCAATACATCTGACCCACAAATCCGGATCGATAGGATTTGTGTTGAATAATGACTCAGTATATTCCTGCTTGCATTGCGATGTACCAGACGGTGATAGTTCTCCAAAAGCTAGGCAAGGATGACAAATAAATGGAAAGTTTAGATCTTAGTAATAAGAGGATTCTAGTTACTGGTGGAGCTGGATTTCTAGGGCGTCAGGTAGTGGATCAGTTGTGTAAAGCTGGAGCGGATGCACAGAAGATTACTATTCCGCGATCGCGTGATTATGACCTGCGCTCTTTAGAGAACTGTCAAAGAGCTGTGGATCAGCAGGATATCATCATTCATCTTGCTGCTCACGTTGGTGGCATTGGTCTTAATCGAGAAAAGCCAGCTGAGCTATTCTATGACAATTTAATGATGGGTACTCAGCTAATTCATGCCGCCTATGAAGCTGGTGTGGAAAAATTTGTCTGTGTTGGTACCATCTGTGCCTATCCCAAATTCACACCAGTACCCTTCAAAGAGGATAACCTCTGGGATGGTTATCCAGAAGAAACCAATGCCCCTTATGGGGTTGCGAAGAAAGCTCTTTTAGTCCAGCTACAAGCCTATCGGCAACAGTACGGATTCAATGGCATCTACCTGTTACCCGTGAACTTGTATGGTCCGGAAGATAATTTCGACCCCAGCAGTTCCCACGTAATCCCTGCCCTAATTCGTAAAGTCTATGAAGCGCAGCAAAAGGGAGAAATGACATTGCCAGCGTGGGGTGATGGCAGTCCTACCCGTGAGTTTCTCTACTCAACTGATGCAGCACGGGGTATTGTGATGGCTACCACCGATTACAATCAGCCAGAGCCAGTTAATTTGGGTACAGGCTATGAAATCTCAATTCGCGATTTAGTTGAGTTGATTTGCGAATTGATGGAATTTAAGGGAGAAATTGTCTGGGAAACTGATAAACCCAATGGTCAGCCTCGCCGTTGTCTGGATATTCAACGAGCGAAGGAGGAGTTTAACTTCACTGCTCAGATGGAGTTTAAGCAGGGGTTGAAGAATACTATCGACTGGTATCGACAACACGCTAGCTAAATCTACCCAAACCCATTGTAGCTTGGGGCGAAGTATTTGTACCTGGATATGTAGCTTAAACAGTAGCTCTAAGAGTGCCAGTTTGTATACAAATACTTCGCCCTCTAAGGGGAAAGCCAGACAGACTTTACTAGAAGAGTAATCAAAAGACAATTTATATCCTGTCTGGAAGCATTAAGAGTGTAAGGTTTGGTAATTAGTAATGGGCAACGAGGAATTGTGATTACTCCCAAACCATTACCCATTACCGAAAAAAAATTCGACTATGAACACTACCGAAAAAACCGGACACGATAGGAAAATTGGGGTTTTTATCCTTTTAAAAAATCTAATTTAATCAGATCACAGCCTATTCAATCTTAATCAAGATAGCATATAAATTAGCATATAAATCTAGATTTTTTCAAAGAAATACCTAGCTTCTGACGGTGAAAAAAGGGTGAGTAATCTACTATTTTTTTTTCAGTGAGTATTAAACTTTTTTCCTGAGCAATTATGGAAGCTATAGACTATTCAGAAGAAATAGATTTTCAGAAATACTGGCTAGTTCTCAAACGGCGCTTTTTGCCAGCTACCCTAGCCTTTGGTGGTGTTCTCGGTCTTGCTGCATGGTATGCCTCCTCTCAAAAAACTGTTTATTTAGCAGCAGCTCAACTGCTGTTAAAGACAGATAATTCCTCTTCTCTGACCGGGTTGGATAATCCAACTGCCACGATTGATAATGTGGCTCGCCAGAGCGACCCCTTATCTACGGAAGTAGAAATTCTTCGTTCCAGACCAATTATAGAAAAAACAATCAGAGCTCTCAACCTCAGGGATAAAAACGGTGAATTTTACCCTCCTGGGGTCATTTTAGGAGGACTGAGTGTCAAACCAATTTTGGGGACAGACATCCTAACCATTTCCTATAAATCCCCTAATGCTAATTGGGCAGAAAAGATAGTTAACACACTGATTAGGGTTTACATAGAGAATGATATCCAAACTAACCGAGCCGAAGCTGTCGCAGCTCGTGACTTTATTGAGAAACAACTCCCAAAAGTTGAAGCTACTGTCAGCCAAGCAGAAGCGGATTTGCGTAGATTCAAAGAAGCTAATAAAATATTAGACCTGCAACAAGAAGCTAGCATTGCAGTCGGGTCGATTGCCAAATTAGACGACGAAATTTCTCAACTTCAGGCTCAGTTAGCACAGATAAATGCTCAGTCTGATGGCTTGCGCAATAAGATCGGTCTGGATACACAGCAAGCTGTGGCAGCTACGTCTTTAAGGCAGTCTGCTGGGGTGCAGGAGGCACTCAGACAACTCCAAGATGTACAAGCTCAGTTAGCAGTCGAGCGCACCCGCTTCAACGATGAATACCCGACAGTGGCTAAGTTGGCTCTTCAGGAAGCCGCACTATTAGAACTACTACAAGAGCGAATAGAACAGGTCATTGGTAGCCAACAACCAGCGCCACCGGTTAATAGTTTGTTAGAGTTTGGACCGATCCAGCAACAACTGACTGCAGAACTGGTTCAGTCCGAGGTACAGCGTTTAGGACTGACTAGCCAGCTAGCTGTTCTGACCAATACTCAGTCGGCTTACAAACAGCGGTCTAGAGTCCTACCGAGACTAGAGCAGAATCAGCGGGAACTGGAGCGACGGGTAGCTGCTGCACAAGCAACTTACCAAATTTTGTTAAGCAAACTACAAGAAACCCGAGTTGCGGAAAATCAAAATGTCGGTAATGCCCGTGTTATTTCAGAGGCTATCGTTCCTGAAAACCCGATTCCGATCCCAACCAACCTGATCCTGGCAGGGGGAGCCTTTGCTGGTATCTTAGTTGCGATCGCTACGGCTTTCTTGCTCGACCTCTTAGACAGATCGGTTCATACGCTCAAAGAGTTAAAAGAGTTGTTCAGATATACGTTGTTAGGGGTTATTCCAGACTACGGCAAGCTGGTCAGTACAAGCTATTTTGGTGGATTTTCTCAACAGAATGTTTTCCCCATTTTTCCGAGAGATTTGCCCCGCTCTGTCATTGGTGAAGCCTATCAAATTCTGCAAGCCAATCTGAAATTTATCAGTTCTGATCGACCACTGCAATCGATTGTAGTAACCAGTTCTGTTCCTAAGGAAGGCAAGTCTCATGTCTGTGCTAATTTAGCTGCAGCTATGGCTCAAGTAGGACGCCGCGTGTTACTAATCGATGCTGATCTGCGTTATCCATCTCAACATCATCTGTGGGAACTAACTAACTCAGTGGGTTTAAGTAATATTCTCGTGGGTGAGGCTCAATTTCATCAGGCTAAACAGGAAGTAATGACTGGTCTTGATGTTCTGATGGCTGGGGTCATCCCTCCAAATCCTGTGGCTCTTCTGGACTCTCAGAAGATGGCTTCACTGATGGAGAAGTTCTCACAAGAGTATGACTGCGTTATCTTAGATACTCCAGCATTAGCTGGTATGGCTGATGCCCCAATTTTGGGCAAAATGGCTGACGGCATTTTGCTGGTAGCCCGACCTGAAAAGGTAGATTCTGCAAGCGCTAATGCGACTAAGGAAATTCTCAACAGCTCAGGTCAAAATGTTCTGGGGTTAGTTACCAATGGTGTAATCTTCAAAAACGAACCTAACGGCTATATCTACCACAACAGGGAAAACTATACTCCCCCAGATGTCAGTCAGGAAAAGGCTGAATGTAATCAGCCGTAAAACCTTGCACGCTGTGAATCTATTATCCAGAAGCTGCGCTGCCAGAACTTTGGTGGCGCATTCTGATCATAATTCCTAAGGTTATTTGCTTCATCATCCAGTAAAATACTGTCAGCACCACGAATGTTACGGCCATCACTAGTAGTGGACCTTTCGAGGTTAAATCATGAATCATGCCCTTGGCTAAGCTATTGGGTTGAGCAACCAAGTCCCAGCTGTTGAACCGTTGGAATCGTCCTAGATAAATACCAAAGGCGCACAGAGCATGAGTAATTAACTCAGCTGAAAATATCAACTTTCCTAACCTTCGCCGCTGCAAATACTCACCTAGGTTCATCACAGATAGAACGTAAGCTTCAAAACCGGTTAGGATAACTAGCAGATGTTGGGGAATAACAACTAGAGTAATTGTCCATACTGAGTAATTCCTGCGAATGGCTTGAATTAGATGAATCACATCGGTGAGCAGATAGGGCGCATTGGGCAAAAATAGGATAAAAACTGCTAAACCTATCCACCATAATCCGGAGTGTAAGCCAGATTTACTGCGGAATAGCCAAAAACTTAGAGCTAATGGTATTGATGCTAGAAACAAATTCCAAGCCATCCAGTCATTGTTGCTATGCCAAGCTTTCCATACCTCAGTCAGTAATGTGTCCATAGACATGATTAGTGAACCTTTGCTCTAGGGTAGATTAGCCTTGTTAAGTGGTATTGAATTTAATCCTTATCCTAACTCATCCGTTCAGCTTTGAGTTTTGAGCTTGAGCTTTCATAGGTCATACTTCATACTTCAGCCTTAATAAGCGGTTGACGGTTGACGGTTGAAAGTTGAAAGTTGAAAGTTGAAAGTTTAAGGTTTAAAGTTGGAAGCCCTTGAATCTCATAGCAATTCTGGCTCATTACCCATTACCGATTACCCGAGAAGGGATATGATCATCAGTCAACTGGATTTGAGATAACCATGCCTCAGAATCGGATTATTACTCTCCTGAGTGATTTTGGCTTACAAGATGCTTATGTGGGTGTGATGAAGGGTGTCATTGCCCAAGTTAACCCAACTTTAAGTATAGTAGACCTGACTCACCAAATCCCCCCTCAAAACCTAGCCGCTGCTCGGTTTAATTTGATCAATGCCTATCCCTACTTTCCACCTGGGACAGTTCATGTGGCGGTGGTTGATCCAGGAGTCGGCAGTCACCGAAGAGCGATCGCTATCCAACTCTCACAGGGTTTCTTGGTCGGTCCAGATAATGGGCTATTCAGTGGAATTTTGGAGCAATACCCAGTCATGGCAGCAGTTGAGCTAACCAACTCAGCCTACTGGCGCACTATAAACCCTAGCACTACGTTTCATGGTCGAGATATCTTTGCCAGTGTTGGAGCTCACTTGGCTAGTGGCTTAGCAATCGAAAGGTTGGGAGAGGTAATTGAGCCAAACACTTTGGTAAGGCTAGATATACCAACAAAAACACTAACCGATGATGGGATGATTGGTTCTATCCAATATGTTGACCATTTTGGCAATTTAATCACTAATATCCCAGGGGCTGAGGTTGATGGCAAAACTTGGTCTGTTAGGATAAGCGATCGCATTATCCCCCATACTCAAACCTATAGCAATTGCCAACTTGGAGAGTTCGTTGCCCTAATTGGTAGTCATGGTTGGGTGGAAATCGCTGTTAACGGTGGGAGTGCTAAGTCTCAATTACAGCTGGATTGGGGAGATACAGTTGAATTAAGCATTAAAAATTAGAATGTTAATAGTACCGAGTTCCTTTCCAGGATATTATGACCACATCACTACAACCATCTGAACCGGTAGTTTACCAAGGTCAGTTTGGCGAATTTACCATTACCGAAAGCGATCGCATTGGCGTAGTTATCTACCGCGCTGGCTTAGTGGTAGCAGCCTTGAGCTTTGCGATCGCGAGTAATTTAATTCTATTGCGGGGAGCTAGCCCAAGTATTTTAAATGTCCTGACTCCTCTTTATGGCTTATTCTGCCTTGCCCTAGGGGTTAGCTTAGTCACCATTCATATTTATCTAGCACCCCTGCACCGCCTACTACAAATCTTTTGGGGCATCGGTTGCATTTCCTCAATTGTACTGGCATTTTCCAGCAATGAGCCCCTTGCTCTATACATTTATAACCATCCTATTTCTCTATTCGGAATTGGTTTTACCTTTGCAGCGTTAACCGGAATTTATTTCAAGGAAGCATTTTGCTTTAATCGCTTGGAAACTAAATTCCTAACTCCCCTAGTACCCATGCTGTTACTGGGACATATAGTTGGATTTTGGTCTACAGATTGGGAGATGATTCTGCTAGGACTCTGGGCGGTTTTGTTTATCGTGTTTGCCCTGCGTAAAGTATTGCAAGCGATTCCAGATGATATTGGTGATAAGTCGGTTTTTGAATATCTCAAAAAGAAGCGTGTGTAAGCTATAAGCTATAAGCTATAAGCTATAAGCTATAAGCTATAAGCGATCAGCGATCAGTTATCAGTTATCAGTTATCAGCTATCAGCGTGTCGCGTATCAGCGTGTCGCGTATCAGCGTGTCGCGTATCAGTTATCAGCGTGTCGCGTATCAGCTTATGCGCTACTTGAGGGGCTACTTGAGTTGCCATTGGCCTACGGCCAAGCTACACCGAACAGCTTTTGAATAAAATAAACTGACCGCTGACCGCTAACCGCTGAGCACTGACCACTGACCACTGACCACTGACCGCTGACTGCTGAATGCTTACTCCAATTTTCATTAATCTCGAACTATTAAATTCTCCTGTTTGCGCATTGCGCATTGGGCATAGGCACACACTACGCTGGGTTGATTTTAACCTGACGGCTGACAGCTGACGGCTGACAGCTGACGGCTGAATGCTTACAAACCTGTAGAGAATTAATCAGCTACTACTCATTAGTCAATTACCAAAAAACAATACTATAAACGAAGGAAGCAAGGGGACTGACTATAATCCTTTTTTAAATAATCCGGACAGATGGGACTTTGATTGGTAAGTACTAGAAAAGTGAGATGCTCTAGACCTTATTAGTCATCAGTGATTATTAGTCATCAGTGATTAGGTGACCACGGTTTTCTCTACCGTAGACTATACCGTACATTAGTGACCACAATATCATTTATTTGTGGTTACTAATGACTAGTGACTATTGACGAGATAATTTTTAATTAAAAGTCCCAATCATGCGTTTAGTATGTAGGCGAAAACAGTGGGTTTTAACGGTTCAAGGATGGTTTGTGAATACTTTTTTGATTATTACTTGCAGTCTTTTTATGTTAACTCATATCCACCCATTTTTATCGATTAAGTCTCCGATTAACGCTGATGCATTAGTAGTAGAAGGATGGCTACCGGACTATGCCTTAAAAGGTGCCATGGAAGAATTTGATCGGGGTAATTATCAAAAATTAATCACCACCGGCCCTCCTCTGCGTAAAGGATATTATCTGTCAGAGTATAAAACCTATGCTGAACTGACTGCGGCAACGTGTATCGCACTGGGTGTTGAGCCAGATAAACTAGTTGCTGTTCCAGCACCAGATGTTAATGTAAATCGTACGTTAGCATCGGCTCAGGCGTTACGGGAGTGGCTATTAACCTCAGATGAATCAATCAAGTCTATTAATCTTTATTCATTTGATGTTCATACTCGCAGAAGTTGGCTGATATTTAAGCAAGTTCTTGCTCCTGAGTTTAAAGTTGGCGCAATAGCTGCTAACTCCCTTGACTATGAACCAAAACAGTGGTGGGTTTCTAGTCAAGGAGTGCGGTCAATCATGTCTGAAACAATTGCTTATATCTATGCTCAAGTTGTAAGTTTGAAAGTGTGAACATTGGAAAAATTGCTATATTTTAATTTGGTGAGGGAGTAGGGAATAGGGAATAGGGAGTAGGGAGTAGGGAATAGGGAGTAGGGAGTAGGGAGTAGGGAGTAGGGAGTAGGAAACATGTCTTATATCAAGTCAGGTTGAATACCCATAATTAGAGGGAGGGTGGGAAGTGTGGGGAGGGTGGGGAGATGGGGAGATGGGGAGATAGGGGAGATTTTTATTAAGGGTAATTATCCCGACATGATATTAACCTTTAGTTTGACTGCTCTATTATTATGGTTCTTCAAGACTTTTTATACTAAAGTTCCAGTTAAAAAAATCATAAAGCTGACTGTACAAGCGATACAGAGGTGCGACCCGTGGCGAATTTAATTACGGGTCAAGGGCACCTAAGCGGTCTTGGGATAAACCCCCACTCGTTATTGCATCAAGGCAGGAAAATTAGGCTCTTCAACTAACAAATTTTTCGGAATACGGCCTCTTAGCACTATTCCCTGTTCCCTGTTCCCCGTTCCCTCTTACAGACTGTTTATTTAACATCAAAACTACGGTAGAGCCATTATTATTCATTCATGGTACGATAGGTAGCTACTGCTGAAGGAGATATCCGATTCAGATAGCGGAAAATCCAATATTTGATAACCGAATCCAAGATAACTGGAAATGTGGCAATGAACAAAAATATAAACTCTCGACTTTCTGGTATTCCTAAATGTCGGGATAAGGCTTCTAGGATTACTTCCCAACCGTGGGGAGAGTGGAATCCTACAAACATATCGGTAAACAAAATAATGATAAAGGCTTTGGCACTATCACTAAGTCCATAGATAATATCATCCATAAAAGATTTTAAAATAATTACATCTCGCTTGCTGTTCATGATAACTAAGGCAAAAGCAACTAGAGCTATAATGTCAGCGAAAATATTTTTAATGGCATTGGACCCTTGATTATAATAGTCTTCTGCCAGTTCGTTAGCTTTATGCTTAATCTCTTCTTCCATCTCCTCTTCAGATAGTTTAGGAGTAAACCCCAGTAAGCTTTTAAAGTGGAGTTCTTCTTCAAATTTTTTTAACTCTATCAGAGCTTCTTCTTCCATCTCATAATTTAAAAAAATAGCTGATTCATGGTTACTTCTAAAGTGCTCAACTATGGGACTAACTAGAAACGTTTTGGAAATTTGCTGAGTTAAAATAGGAACAATAGTTAAAATTAGGATAAACTTAATAGAGATTACGGTTTTACGTTGAGACCGACGAAAGGTTTTGACAACTTTATCTTCGGCTCGTGGATCGAGTTCCTGCTGAATTCTTTTGACTGTCCCTACAATTGACCTAGGTAATACACCGGTTTTATCCGTTACTTTCTTGGAGTTAGCTCCTTGATTATTCCGAGATGAATTGTTGTCTGATTCCCAATAAGCGGCTTCTCGAAGATTGGAATTTTGGTTGATAACCTGTCTTGGACTGGAGTTAGTAATTTGATTATCTGGCTTTTGGTCTATGGGAATCAATGCTGCGGTGGATTTTTCCGGTTTTGGTGGCGCATAATTGTTGATGATTTCATCAATAAAATTTAATTTTTCAATAAGTATTGACTGCTGATCGCTGAGGTCGATTGACTCAGATAACCGAGAATTTTCCCTAGCTTGTTGTTGACTAGTTTCGAGAGGATTAGATCCAGTTAATTCAGAATTTATTATAACAGAACGACTGGTTTGAAATTCTGCTAGTCTAACGTTGATAGTCTTGATATATTTATTAATTTCTGCCTCAAAATAGGCAATAACGCTGTTACTATATTGACTGGTATCGGCGGAGATTTTTTTACCTCCAAAATATTCATCTTCAATTGCTTTAATTTTTAGTGCCGCTTTGTATGCCTGATCCAAGGCTCTCTCTGGTGTATCGAAGAACCATTGTCTAGCTGTGCGTAAGATAGTTTGAAGATTCATTCAATTCTCTAGGATCATACTCTGAACATCTAAGGGGTGCATTCTTGCACGTGATTATTCCTAGAACTCTTACATCCTAGTTCCTGTGCTATACTAACAAATTACCTAAAGAAAAATTTTGTGGCTCAAAATTCACTGTGGATAATTGGCTCAACTCGCACTGGCAAAACAAGTCGCCTTGTGAGTCAGTTTTACCAATGGGTTGAAGGAGGACTGGATTGGTCAAACCCAAATTCGAGTTCAAGATATCAAAGAACTCCCTCAAAAGCCCCAGGAATTTTAGTGTTTGCGGCTAATGACGATAATCGGCGTGAGTTGGCAGATCGGCTCACAGAGGTAATCCGGGGACGGTATCCAGTACTTTCCAAGACACCTTTAGGTTTTTTTCAAGATGAGGTAATGCTATTTTGGCCCTTGTTAATTGGGCGATTGGATATCAAGGCACAGTTTCCGTTGCGATTGCGTCCTGAGACTGAGCAGGACTTAGCCACCCAGCACTGGCGTACTGACCTGGATAATGATCTACTACAACTGCCAGGGGGGAATGATTACACTAGAGTTCGTCGGCTCCTGGACTTGTTACAATTAGCAGCAGTGAGTGGGATACCTGTTGAAGACATTCCCCACATGTTAACGGTCGGGATTCCAGAGGAGGAAGGAAACCCGGAACTTTGGTCAACTGTGGGAAAGCTGTTGCTAGAGTGGCGAAGCTGGTGTCTAGAAAGGGGATTATTAACCTACGGGATTATTGCTGAACTGTATTGGCGGTATTTGTTGCCAGACCCCACTTATCAGCAGTATTTGCAGCAGCGCTATCAGGCAGTGCTGGCGGATGATGTGGATGACTATCCTGCGATCGCTCGGGATTTATTTGAGACTCTACTCAATCAAGGGGCTGTAGGAGCTTTTAGTTTTAATCCTAATGGACAGGTACGTTTGGGTCTTAATGCTGACCCGAATTATCTAGCGGATTTGGCATCCCGTTGCTTGGTGGAAATCTTACCGGATTTATCTATTGATGCAATGCCTGTTGAATTGGCAAACACAGTAGTGGAATTAATTACTAATTCCATGTTTATTGAGGGTCTACCTGAGTCTATCCAATCGATTCAAACCACCTCCCGTGCTCAACTGTTGCAGCAAACGGCTGGGGTGATTAGTCAAGCTGTCAAGTCTGGGCAAGTGCAGCCTGGTGAAATAGCGATCATTGCTCCAGGTCTAGATGCGATCGCACGCTACACCTTAACGGAAATTCTGACTAACTTTGGCATTGCTGTAGAACCTCTCAACGACCAGCGCCCATTAATTAGCTCACCGATGGTTCAGGGATTACTAACCCTACTAGCGCTAGTGTATCCTGGGTTGGGACGGTTAGTGAATCGAGATGCGATCGCACAAATGCTGGTAGTGCTCAGTAGCCAACCACAAGTGCAGGAGTTGAAGGTTGAAAGGTTGAAGGTTGAAAGGTTGAAGGTTGAGAGTTCAAATCTGCAACCGGCAACCCTAATTGACCCTGTCCGTGCTGGTTTATTAGCGGATCACTGCTATGCTCCTGATCCTGAGCAACCTCGTCTGTTACCAGTGGAGTCGTTTCCTCGTTGGGATAGGTTAGGGCATCAGGCAACGACTGCCTACTCAGAGATTTTCCAATGGTTAGAATTACAGCGCGAGCAACAACAACAGGGTCTGATTCCTTCGTGCTTGGTAGTTTTCGACCGCGCCATTCAGAAATTTTTGTGGCATGGCTCTAATCTCGCCTATGAACAGCTAGCAGCACTGCGGGAACTGATGGAAACCGCTCAACACTACTGGGAAGTGAATGGACGCCTGGGGAAAGAGTTGAAGGTGAATGATTCGAGCCAAACCAACCAACAACCGTCTAACCGTCAGCGTTCCACCCAAACTATCACGCAATTCATTCTGATGCTACGTGGTGGCACGGTTACTGCTAATCCCTATCCCGTCCGCCGCCTACCGACAGCTACCAATGCCGTTACCCTAGCTACTATTTTCCAATACCGTGCCGCTCGCCGCTGCCACCGTTGGCACTTTTGGTTAGATGCAGGTTCTTCCCTCTGGCTCAGTGGTGGTGCAGCTACCCTTTTCGGAGCTCATCTATTTCTAAAGGAATGGTCTGGACGTCCTTGGACAGAGGAAGATAAAGTCCAAGCTGATCAACAGCGATTAGAGCGGATTTTGCGAGATTTATTCGGTAGAGTTACAGAGCGGGTTTACTTGTGTCATAGCGAATTAGCGGTTAGTGGCACAGAGCAGAATGGTCCGTTATTGTCATTGATACATACGGCGATAAATACTGCTGTTTCTTGACAATTCTAGTGGGATATTTCTGTTAGAAGTCTTGGCATGTTTGAGTTTTATTTTTACCAGCGCGAAGGGGCAAGCTATATCCTTTCCGTATTACAAACCAGAGATCAAGCCCAAGACAAATATCCACAACATCAGGCTCAGTGGTGCGCCAAAGAGAATCCCCACGATTGCCCACCCTCTTTGGTGAGCTTTGAAGTGTTCAATACTCCGCCAGCGACGACTTTTCCAAGCCCATTCATTGCCCTTGGCACCGAGCGCGATCGCCATAAACCAACCCACTTGAGGCACAAACGCTAGCAGTCCAATCCAAACATTATTCGTCATAGACCAAAACCAAGGTATTAAAAAAGCTCCCCAGTTCCAACCTTTGATTTCATCTGGTACGGGTACTCGATCATCCAATACACCCCCTTGACCTGAATTATTTACAAAATTGCTTCGGGGGAGTTTGATCAGTTTGTTGCTTTTGGGAGTATTGAGTGTCATGCCCAACTCTAGGGCTAGAATTGCCTCAGACGCACTTTTGAAGCGTTGCTCTGGAGCCGGTTCTGTCAGCTTCTCAATCCAGCTGATCAGGTTAGCACTGAGGTTGACTTGGTCTTTAAAGCAAATGCGCAAATTCCGCTGGGGCAAGTCAGCAGGTGCAGTCCTGGTGAGCAAATGAATCAACGTCGCCCCTAAGCCATACAAATCCGATGCTGGTACTGCCCTACCACCAAACTGTTCCATGGGGGCGTAACCATAGGTTCCCACTACTGTAAATGTAGCGCCCTCTTGGGATGCCCGATCCTGCACTGACCCGAAATCGATGACATAAATCTGCCCATCATCCCCTAAAATTAGATTGCTAGGCTTAATATCTCGGTGTAGTACGGCTGGATTCAGCTGATGGAGAAATTCAAGAATTTTCAGCACATCCACAGCTATTTGGCGCACTTCCCCTTCTGTAAATCGTTTACCTTGATTTAGTTTTTCCTTGAGAGAGGAGCCAGGGATATAGTTGTGTACCAAGCCAAACCAGAGTACTCGGTCATCAATGTTAAAATAATCAAGATACTTGGGAATCCGGGGATGATTGAGCTGTTTAAGCACCTGTGCTTCTCGCTCAAAGAGTTTTAAATCGTCCCAATTAACGTCACCACCAAATGCCAGCAGTTTAACAACTACCAATTCTGGAGGTGACACTCCTATATCCTCAGCTAGCCAAGTTTGTCGTCCAGCATTATGTCCCAGTTGTTGCTTGAGTTGATAGCGCTCATGTAATATTTGTTCGGCTTCCAACATCTCGGCTTAATGTCCTCAGTGGCTCATCCATCCCATCAGCGTGCTCGGTTAATCTCAAGCTAGATGGGTGGATGAAGGGCAAAGGGCAAAGGCTAAAGGGGTGGGTTAGATGATGATTTTTCTTACCAATCAATTTTTCGGCGTTGCGTCAGTCTTCGAATGAATAGGAGTAGAGTGGGCATCCTGCCCGCCCGAAAATATATTGAAACTGGCAAGATGCCAGTTCCACGCAAGATGCCCATTCCACGCAAGATGCCCATTCCACTTGCACTCTTAAAACCATTCCATTATTAAGCAACGCCAATTTTTCTTACCAATCAAACTGATGTGTCATTGACATTCGACCCCTATAGCTCTAATATAGCCAGATTTTCTGGGGATGACAGCCATGATGACAAGTTTATTCACTTGAAATTCTTTGTTCATCATCACCTTCATCCATCAAACTCTACACACTAGGCGTTAACTCAACCCAATCCTTCAACCACTGGATGGAAGTAAAACGCTAGTCCTAATACGACATAAGCTGCCAATAGCAAAACCCCTTCGAGCCAGTTTGACTTACCATCAGAACTAATCGAATTAGTAATCAACACAGCTACGGCTACTGCTACCAATTCAAAGGGATTAAAATCCAAATCCATGGGCTGACCCATCAACCACCCAGCCAGCACTAACACTGGGGCAACAAATAGGGCAATTTGCAGACTAGACCCTACGGCTACGGAAACTGAGAGATCCATCTTATTCTTCATTGCGACAGTTACCGCAGTGGCGTGTTCTGCTGCATTACCAATTACGGGCAGTAAAATTACTCCGGTAAACAGTTCTGTTAGTCCTAACTCTGATGTGGCAGATTCCAAGCTATCCACCAAAAGTTCTGACTCTAGTGCCACCAGCAGGGTAACCACTACCAAGACTCCCACCCACAACCAGATATTAGGCAGATGTTTAGATTCGGAACTGGCAATTTCACCCTCCCCTGTTTCTTCTAACTCCATTTCCGCCATTCCTACATCAAACAGATAGGTGTGGGTTTTCATGGAAAATAATAGAGTTAGCCCATAAACCAGAATTAAAACCAGGGCAACTGCCACCGAAAGCTGTTGTAATGTAGATTGAGGAATACCAATGGATGTGGTATCCATTGCTGTTGGTAGCAACATGGCAATCACTGCTAGGTTCATTGAAGAGGCATTCACCCGCGCCACAATGGGCTGAAACTCCTGTTCTTTGTAACGCAATCCACCCAGCAGCATCGCAAATCCCATCACTAGGAGTAGGTTACCGATGATGGAGCCAGTGATGGTGGCTTTAACCACTTCTACTAACCCAGCATTCAGGGCAATTAGGGCAATGATTAATTCTGTAGCGTTGCCAAAGGTGGCATTTAATAACCCTCCTAGGTTTGGACCGACCACCACAGCAATTTCTTCTGTGGCTGTTCCCATCCATGCTGCTAAAGGAATAATTGCTAAGCAAGAGGTAATGAAAATAACCGCCGAGTTCCACTCTAGAAATTCAGCGGCTACTGAAATGGGAAGAAATACTAGGAAAATTGACAAAATTTGGTTTTTGGTGAGCATTTAGGTTTCTTTACCTCAAGAGATTTACTATTCTAGTTAGTCTCGGGGACTAGGGCAGTATCGAAAGGGGCTTAGTCAATCCCTCTTGCCATCCCCCCGTCTCCCTAAGCTGTCACGCCCCTAAGCTGTCACGCACTTAATTTTTGGGTTAAGACTGATCGGGAAATGGGGAGATACGGAGGTGGGCAGATGGTTTGACGGTTTCTTTGATAACATGAACAGATTCAATTTACATGGGTGTTAGCCGATCAACTGATATACACAAATTAGATAGTCAAGTACCTTACTCTGTACCTGGTGTGCTCAATAAAGCTTTTCGATGCTTAACGATTCCTCAAGCGCATCAGTCCTAGGGTATATTTTTTAACCATAGAAATTTGCTATGATCTGGTGAAGATTGATAAGATTACCGCAATTTCCATAAACTGATTAGAGTTACTTGAATTAAACCTTGCGGTTGAATTAATCATTGTGTTAAGCATTTAACGTTTGTCCTAACTATCCGCTACTTTTGTTCGTTACTGCGAAACCAGTATGAGTTTGCTCAAGGGTATTCGCTGCCGAGCCCCAAACATTAGGTTCTGGGGTTGGGTGAGCTGTATTGCTGTTTTTTTGAATGCATATTCCCATGACTTCAGTAGCTGAACTGCTAGTTTTACAAGCTGAGGAAATAAAGTCCACTGCTAAGTCCACTGCCAAGATAAAACACTACTCGACGCTCAACAACGACCCCCTAGATACGGCCACAGGTGTCTATATTACTATCCATGGTCATTTCTACCAACCGCCTCGGGAAAACCCTGATCTAGATACGATTGAGCGTCAGCCTACTGCTGCTCCGTTTCATGACTGGAATGAACGGATTTACTATGAGTGCTACCGCCCCAATGCCTTTGCTCGGGTATTAAATGACCAAGGGGAAGTGATAGATATTGTCAACAACTATGAGTATTTGAGCTTCAATATTGGTTCAACGTTAATGTCTTGGCTGGAAGATTACGATCTGGAAGTGTATCAGCGGATTCTGGAAGCGGATCACAAGAGTTGCGTACGCTTAAATGGTCACGGAAATGCGATCGCTCAAGTTTACAACCACATCATCCTTCCTTTAGCCAATGAACGGGACAAATATACCCAAATCCGTTGGGGAAAAGCGGACTTCCGTTCCCGCTTTGGTCGTGAACCCGAAGGGATGTGGCTGGCGGAAACGGCAGTAGACTATCCCACCTTGGAAGCATTGGTAGCAGAAAATATTCGGTTTATTATCCTAGCCCCTTCCCAAGCTCAACGTTGCCGCCCAATTCCGAGTGAACAGAATACTAATTCTCAATGGTACGAAGTGGGAGGTGCTCAGATTGACCCTACTCGCCCTTACCGTTGCTTCCTCAAAAATGGCAAATTTATTGATATCTTTTTCTATGACGGCCCAATCTCCAGAGATATGGGCTTCAATAATTTACTCACCAGCACTGAACACTTCGCCAAGCGTTTGGGTCAAGCAGTACGTGGGGATCATCGCAGCGCCCAGTTGATTGCTGTGGCAACGGATGGGGAAACCTTTGGCCATCACAAAACAGGCACTGAGAAGTGTATTGCTTACGCTTTTACCCATGAGTTTCCCCAGCGCAACTGGACAGTAACCAACTTTGCCCACTACCTTAGCTTTAATCCTCCTACCTGGGAAGTGGTACTGAAGCCAGTAACAGCCTGGAGTTGCTCCCATGGGGTTGACCGTTGGCAAGATGATTGTGGCTGTGGTAGTGGCGGCAAGTGGCACCAAATGTGGCGTCGCCCCCTGCGCAATGCCCTGGATTGGTTACGGGATAAATTGATTCAGGTTTATCAAGAGACTGCTAGCCAATTCTTCCATGACCCTTGGCTAGCGCGGGATGAGTATATCGAAGTGATTCGGAACCGTTCCCCAGCCAATGTGGACAGTTTTCTGGAGCGTCATGGTACTCACCCACTGACGACCGCTGAACAAGTGGATGCCTTACGACTCCTGGAAATGCAGCGTCATGCTCTGCTGATGTATACCAGTTGTGGTTGGTTTTTTGAGGAAATCTCCCGTCCAGAAGGGGTTCAGATTCTGCGCTATGCTGCCCGTGCTATGGAGTTAGCTGGTGATGTTGCTAAAGTCCAACTGGAAGAAGAATTTATCCAACGCCTTGCTCTAGCACCCAGTAATGTGGAATGCTTTAAAACTGGTGACCAGATTTATCAGCAACTAGTGGTGTCAGCCCACGTTAGTTGGAAGCAAGTAGTAGCAGACTACGCTATTAGTTCCCTATTTAACAACTATTCCCAAGAAGACAAAATCTACTGTTACTATGCCCATCAGCAATATTACCAGCTAAAACGAATCGGGGCATTAACCCTAGCTGTGGGACAGTTACAATTGACTTCTGAGATAACTAGGGAAAGTCGTGATTTTGTGTTTGCCTTGCTATACCTAGGTGGTTGGGACTTCCACTGCTGTATTCAACCCCTTGCTGAATGTCGAGCCTACCGCCAGCGGTTGGACACATTATTTAATGCCCTAGACCAAGGCAGTGCAGCCCACACAATTTTGGTAATGAATCAGCTGTTTGGGCAGCAAAATTTTAATTTGCAGCATCTGTTTCCTGAAGAGCGACACCGGATTATGCAGCTGTTGAGCCAGGAAACCTTGACCCGTTTGGATCAGCTCTATAGCCAGGTTTATCGGGATAACTATAGAGCTTTGATGGCTTTCCATCAGGGTGGGTTATCTGTTCCCAAGGAGTTGCAAGTAGCAGCAGAAATTGCTATATCGAATCAGTGTATTACTGTGATTAGGGCATTAGATAGTGATAGCACTGATCAGCAGGTGGTATGGAGTAGGTTGGCAGAGTTAGAAGCGATCGCAACAGCAGCGAATCATCTCCACTGTCAGTTGAATACCCTAGAAGTCAAGCAAACCTTAGAAAAGTTAATTTTGCGTACGCTCTGGCAAATTCTTTACGATAGCAACCTAGAGGAAGTGGAAGTCGATATTCAACGGCTAGACAAAATGATTGATGTTGGGAATCAGCTCAATTTAAGCTTATCCTTAGATCGTTGCCAAGAACTTTACTTGCAGTACTTCCATAACCAAATTTTGCCTCAGCTTATCCAAAGCCAAGATTTAAAGAAAGATAGTCAAAACAAAGATAGTGATAGCAATGGCAGCTATGCCTGGCTATGTAAAATGTGTACCTGCAGTGCTTCCCTCAGTGCTTCGCTTGCCCCAAGCTCCCTACTCAAGTTGGGTCAAACCTTAGCAGTGGATCTGAGTGGTTGGGTCACCAACCTGTAAGCATTCAGCTATCAGCTATCAGCATTCAGCATTCAGCTATCAGCTATCAGCTTTTGAATAAAATAAGCTGACCACTGACCACTGACCACTGACCACTGACCACTGACCACTGACCACTGACCACTGACCACTGACCATAAAAATCTCAAAAAAGTTATAACACCGGGATTACAGCGCAACTATTAAACCCTTGGTTTTCGGCTTTAATTTAAGTTACATAATAATCCCGGTCGGTGTTACCCTAATTTAATTTTAACAAATAATAAGAGTTTTTGGTAGACTCTGCGACATTTTCTATAGCTGTTTACTAACCTAATTGAAAACTGCTATAGTTCAGATCGAACCAATTTCACTAAGTGGCCAAAAACGGAAACAGGCACGACCAATCACTTTGTCTTTACCTAGAAAACCCCAAACATGGGAATCGTTGCTATTGTTGCGGTTGTCTCCCATCACAAATAGCTGATCTTCTGGCACCTGCACCAGTCCCATCTGATAATGGGGAGGTTGGGCAATGTAGTCCTCGTCTAGAGGAGTACCGTTGCGATAAACTTTGCCATCTTTGACTTGAACCGTATCACCGGATGTGCCAATCACCCGCTTGATGAAAGCTTGGTCTTTTGAGTAACCCAAAATTTGTAATTGTGGCGGTAGTTCAAACACTATAATGTCACCGACTTTTGGGGTATGGAAACGGTAAGAGATTTTTTCGACCACTAAGCGATCGCCTATTCCCAAAGTAGGGTACATGGAATCCGAGGGAATGTAGCGAGGTTCTGCCACAAATACTCGAATCAATAGAGCTAAGGCTAGTGCGATCGCAATAATTTGGAAATTTTCCTGTACTTGCTTCCAGAATGGCGTGCCACCCTTGTCCGGTTGTTGACCCTGAGCATCTGCTTGCTGCTCCTGAACAGATTCAGAAGATTCACTCGGTGCTGCTAATTTCTTTTTCTGTGCATCCATACAAGATTTAAATTGACATTGAAATTGACAATACTCGGTATTTTGGCCTAGCCCTAGCCCTAAACATCTTTACTAGTTTGGCAACTCAGCCAGGATAACATGCTTGATTGCCCTTTTGTGAATTTGCGTTAGTTTAAAAGGTAAGTACTGTTGTTGGACAATGCCCGTGCTGTTTCCACACTCTGTCCTACGTGCAAGTTTAGCGGTTTGTCTTCTCGGTTTGTTGAGTGCCTGCGCCAACACTAACCTAGGTAACGCTTTGCAGCGGTCTTTGGGAGCAGACCCCACACTGAAAGATAACCCACCCAAAAACTTGGGTGGGCCATCTCCGAATAAGCCTCAAAGTACTCCCCAGAAACAGAAGTCAGTACCGTTGCCAGAAGACTTCCCCACTGAGATTCCCCGTTATCAACAAGCAACCTTGGCACAAGTGGAACCCCTCAAAGATGCTGCTGGTCCAGGTAAGTTGACGATTTGGTCATCCCCTGACCCAATTAATTTAATTCAGAACTTTTACCAAAAGACCTTTGAGTCGGGAGGCTGGGAAGTCCTCGACCAGCCAGAGGATCAAGATGGTGGCACATTCATCGTCCGTCGTAATGACTTGGACGTTACCCTTTCGATTCCTTCTGGTGCCACCACTGGCAAATCCAGTGCTGCCTCCTCATCAAAGCCGCCAGCGGTTGCTACCAACAGCAGTGTGACTACATTTGATATTCAGTACGTCCGGGATGGTAAGGATACCAAAGCTGAGAAACCACAAGCATCCCAGAAACCAACACAACCTCCGAAACCACAACCATCCCAGAAACCAACACAAGCTCAAAAACCAACACAACCTCCGAAACCACAACCATCCCAGAAACCAACACAAGCTCAAAAACCAACACAACCTCCGAAACCACAACCACCCTCTGAGGTGGCCAGTAAGCCAGCTAAGGTCAGGTCAGGACAACCAGAGAAATTTACTGACTTGGATAAAGTCCCCCGAGATTTGCGTAAGTATGTGGCAGATTTGGCAGAATTGGGAGTCTTAACTCCAGACACCGCTAATCCAAAGACCAATGCTGATAGTCAAGGTACTCAGTTTGCGCCGAATCAAACCATAAGCCGCCGTCAGTATGCCCGTTGGCTGATGGATGCCAATAATCGGATCTATGCCAATCGTCCAGGATTGCAAATCCGTTTAGCATCCAAAACTACTCAACCTGCATTTCAGGATGTGCCTCGTACTGATCCTGATTTTCCCTATATTCAGGGATTAGCTGATGCTGGATTAATTTCTAGTCCCCTCAGTGGCGATTCTACGGCAGTATTGTTTCGTCCAGATGCACCGTTGACTAGGGAAAATCTGATGTTGTGGAAAGTGCCTCTCGATACTCGTAAAGCCTTGCCCAAAGCCTCTATTGAAGCAGTGAAAGAAACTTGGGGCTTCAAAGATACCGCTGAAATTGACCCGAAAGCATTGCGAGCGGTCTTAGCTGATTTCCGAAATGGCGATTTGGCAAACATTCGCCGAGTCTTTGGTTATACAATATTGTTTCAGCCTAAAAAACCAGTCACCCGTGCTGAAGCAGGAGCAGCGCTTTGGTATTTCGGTTCTCAGGGTGAAGGGCAATCTGCCAAAGAAGCACTGTTTCTTAAACCTCAAACCAGTCAGCCATCAGGGGCACCAAAAGCTACATCATCGAATTAGGTGCATACAAAACGTAAGCTATCAGCGTGTCGCGTATCAGCTATTAGCATTCAGCTATCAGTTATCAGCTATCAGCGTGTCGCGTATCAGCGTGTCGCGTATCAGCGTGTCGCGTATCAGCTTATGCGTTACTTGAGGTGCTACTGTTCGCGCAGCGTGCGCGTAGCGCAATCGGTGCTTTTAGGTGCGCACCTATAGCGAATTAAATTCGCCAACGGAAAGGGCACCTTTGAATAAAATAAGCTGATAGCTGACGGCTGACGACTGAATGCTCTCTAAAAAACAGCTGAAAACAGCTTTTAGTTGTGCTTAAGCACAATTAGGAATAGGTATTGTCATTGGTTAGTAATTAGTGGTGATTGGTCAACGGTGTCAATGCCAGACATGATATAGCAGAAGTCAGAAGTCAGAAGTCAGAAGTCAGAAGTCAAACTCTTGCGCTTACTTAGGTTTGAGACTTTTGTCATGTCCGCGCCTGCCCTGGCGACTGCTATATCAAGTCCGGTTAATCACGTCTAAAATGGTTGATCCGATGCCTGTGAATTTTGAATTTTTAATTCTGAATTTTGAATTGCTAATTGCTTATGGTTAGTTAATTTTCAAGGTTCAATTTACTATCAACCAAGAATGATAAGTATTAAATCGGACATGATCTGAGATAATTATCTGCAATTAAGGTAACAAACATCATGAAGACACAAATTGCCGCTACAGGATTAGTCTTTTTCTCTTTAATGTTGCCCCTCAAGGCAAATGCTGTCGAATTGTTTAGCAAGATGTATATCTTTGGAGACAGCCTCTCTGATCAAGGCAATCTGTTTAATGCCACCGAAGAGGGAATTCCCCCCAGTCCACCCTATTTTGAGGGACGTTTTTCCAATGGTCCCAACTGGGTGGATTATCTTGCAGGGGATTTGGAATTAAACCCCACTCTGTTTACCACTATTGGCTCAGGTGCTATCCCTACTCAAGGCATTAACTTCGCTTTTGGTGGTTCTACTACAGGTACTGAAAACACTATCGCTCTTACTTTCTCTGGATTGACAGGCTTACCAGGATTGGAACAGCAGATTGATGCTTTTACGTTTCCCCTGATACAAGCCGGTCAGTCTGCTGACCCAGATGCTCTGTATATAGTGTGGGCTGGTGCTAATGATTATCTACCCACCCAAGGCACTTTTGAACCATTTACAGAAACTGAGACGACACTGGCAAATTTGTCAGATGCACTGCAAGACCTGAGTGATGTTGGGGCTAAGAATATTATGGTAGTTAACTTGCCAGATTTGGGCAATACGCCCCTTGCTCTCGGAGTTGATGGACGTGTTCCTGGTACTACCGATGCCCTCAACACTTTGACAGAAGACCATAATTCTGGTTTGTCTGAACTACTCGATCAATTCAGTCAGACTCCCGACTCAGATGTCAATATCATCCCGGTTGATGTTAATTCTACATTTAGGGAAATTCTGGCTCAGCCGACGGAATTTGGTTTGACCAATGTAACTACTCCTTGTGTGAATATACCAGCACAATTTGTATGTGAGAATCCCGAGGAGTTTTTATTCTGGGATTTACAACATCCAACCACTGGTGTTTATCGAATCATTGCGGATTTAGCCCTGTCAGCATTGAAGGATCCAAACCCAGATAATAACAATTCACACCCAGATAATAACCATCCACACCCAACTAATGTTCCTGAACCAGCAACGGCTTTAGGTCTATTCGCCTTGGGGGCTTTAGGGATAGGTTCTAAGGGAATAAGGAAGAGGGAATAGGGAATTTAGAATTTAGAATTTAGAATCGGGAATCGGGAATCGGGAATCGGGAATTGGGAATCGGGAATCGGGAGTCGGGAGTCGGGAGTCGGGAATCGGGAGTCGGGAGTCGGGAGTCGGGAAAAATCCTGGTAGTGCTATACAATTCCTGACTTTAGTTCCCGAAACCTTGACCAGACCAACGCCTAAATCACTACATCTTTACCAGTATCATCAAAAAATACTAGGAGTTTTTTCCTACTATTACCTGTTCCGAAGCTCCCTCTAGATACCGTTTTCAATTAGATCATGAAACCCAATTCTGAGTTATCATAACATCAAAAAATCCTAGGTTTTCTTTCCTACTATTCCCGACTCCCGATTCCCGACTCCCTACTCCCTACTCCCGACTCCCTACTCCCGACTCCCTACTCCCTACTCCCGACTCCCTCTTCCCAACAATGAGTAACAATTACGACCAACTGTTCAAAACTATAGAAGAGTTAGTTATGCACCATTCCCCTAGTGGTGCGGAAGGGGAAATTGACCAATTGTTACTGCATCGGTTTCAAGCTTTAGGGGTGGAAACTTGGCAGGATCGGGCGGGAAATGTAATTGCTAAAATCCCTGGTAAGGATGCTGGTGCCAGTCCCATTGCGATTACTGCTCATAAAGATGAAATTGGTGGCATTGTTAAACGGATTGGTGAAGCAGGACGGGTGGAAGTGCGCCGGTTGGGTGGTTCTTTTCCTTGGGTTTATGGTGAGGGTGTGGTGGATCTGTTGGGGGATAACTATACCATTAGTGGTATTCTCTCCTTTGGTTCACGTCATGTTTCCCATGAATCTCCTCAAAAAGCATTGCAGGATGATGCTCCTCTACGTTGGCAAGATGCCTGGATTGAAACGAAATGTAGTGCTACAGAATTGGCAGAGGCTGGGGTGCGTCCAGGGACTCGTATGGTGGTTGGTAAACATCGTAAGATACCTGTCCGCCTTAAGGATTATATTGCTAGCTATACCCTGGATAATAAGGCATCCGTGGCGATTTTGCTAACTTTAGCGGAACGGTTGAAAACTCCCGCAGTTGATACGTATTTGGTGGCATCAGCAAAGGAGGAAGTAGGGGCAATTGGGGCTTTGTATTTTACTCAAAATCAATCTCTAGATGCTTTGATTGCTCTGGAAATTTGTCCCTTGTCTGCGGAGTACCCTATCGAAGATGGACCAGCACCAGTGTTGCTCTCTCAAGATAATTATGGCGTGTACGATGAAGGGTTAAATCGGGAATTGCAACAAGCGGCAGAAAGTTGTGAGGTCCCGATTCAGTTGGCGGTTATTGATGGTTTTGGCTCTGATGCTTCGATCGCCATGAAGTTTGGTCATGTTGCTCGTGCTGCTTGCTTGAGTTTTCCTACTCAAAATACCCATGGTTTTGAAATTGCTCATTTGGGTGCGATCGCAAATTGTATCGATATTATTGAGACTTATAGTTCATTCTTAATTCTTAATTCTTAATTCTTAATTCTTAATTCTTAATTCTTAATTATCAATTTTGAAAGAAGAGCGATATATCCCTATTTCTGCTTGATTTATTCTTTGAAAAGCAGCTTGGGAAAGAGCATTTGCGAAAATATCATTCAAAGGAAAAAGACCTTTAACAACTGACTTACCTAAAGAATAGGCTAATTTGCATAATTCACAGAGAAGCACTGTCAAGATTTCTGGCTCTCCATGAAGATAACCAATATAAAACTCTTCCTCTGAAAGTTCCGAGTAACTTTGAATAGCTATACCTCGTAATCTTTCATTTTGTCTTAATCCGAAAACTTTTCCTCCAACCAGACAGTCTTTTAATAACTCAGGAGTAAGCGTTTGACATTTGGTAATTATTTTTGTGTAAAAACTTTGTTTTTTATCTAATAAAATATTGTTATATATTAAAGACAAAATATCATCAAAATGATTCAGATCTAATTGAATTAATTGGTTGGTTGCTGAAGCAATAGTAGCAGCTTGATAAAGACTATAACTATCTAGTTTTTCATCTCCTCGCTGAGAGATAATTTTCAACATTATTTCATTGTCAGAATAGACACAGTAACGTAAGATAGGAACATTTACTTGAGATAAATACTTATTTATATGTGAATATAATAATTTAGATAAACCTCGCCGTCGATAGCGACGATCTACTCTCAAAGAACTTCGCCAAGCTTCCTGTTTTGACAAAATAACGACTTGCTGCATCGCCACAGGGATATCATCAAGAGTAACTACAAAAACTTTATTTTCAGGATTGTTAATCCGTTTCTCCAATACTAAGTGCATGTAATCTTTTTGATTTTCCCACGTATATTGGCAGAAAGCCAAGATAGGTTCTACATCTGAAATTTTAGCTAAGCGAATCTGGAATTCAGTCATCTATCCTTTGCTGTGGGTGTCTTTACAGGTTCGGTGCGTTACGCTGGAGCGATCGCTATCCCGGCTTTTTGCCACCGATAAAACCATGTTGCCACGATGCACCCACTTTCGATAGTGTTCTGGTAACCTCTCCCATTGCTGATTACTTAAGTTGACTCGATTCATTAATGCACCCTGCCATCGCTTATTGTTTAGGATACAACGAGTTTGACAACAGGCCATAGTCCCAGGTCGGTAAACTGACTATTTCTAATTAATTTAGAATGTAAACCGGCTGGAATGCGATCGCATTTTGAGCAAATACCCACCAACAAATACCCTAGTGCTATAGCAATCCTAAAAAGGAATAAGGTAAGCATTCAGCTATCAACTATCAGCGTGTCGCGTATCAGCGTGTCGCGTATCAGCCATTAGCTTATGCGCTATGGGCACGCTACTTTACGAACAGCTTTTGAATACAATAAGCTGACCACTAACGGCTGACGGCTGACAGCTGACGGCTGAATGCTTACGGAATAAGTTTATGTCTAATTAGTAAATGTTGCTAGTGGTGCGTGATCAGACGGGATCGCCCTAATTTTTCGCCTCAACGCCCGGGTTGGAACAGTCCGCCTGGGAATATTGATAACCGGCAAGATGCCGGTTCCACTAAGATGCCGGTTCCACCAAGATGCCCATTCCACCCACCGGGTCGAACAGCAAGAATGAGATGCACCCAAGAAATCAACCCGGTTTGAAACAAGAGCGATATATCCCTATTTCTGCTTGAAGTTTTCTTTGAAAAGCAGCTTGGGAAAGAGCATTTGCGAAACTATCATTCAAAGGAAAAAGACCTTTAACCACTGACTTACCTAAAGAATAGGCTAATTTACATAATTCACAGAGAAGCACTGTCAAGATTTCTGGCTCTCCATGAAGATAACCAATATAAAACTCTTCCTCTGAAACTTCCGAGTAACTTTGAATAGCTATACCTCGTAATCTTTCATTTTGTATTAATCCGACAACTTTTCCCCCAAGCAGACAGTTTTTTACTAACTCAGGAGTAATAGTTTGACATTTAGGAATTAATTGTGTGTAAAAACTTTGTTTTTTATCTAATAAATCTTTTCTAATCATTAAAGACCAAATATCATCAAAATGTTTCAGATCTAATTGAATTAATTGGTTGGTATATGAAGTAACAGTATCAGCATCAGCTTTATAAACACTATAACTATCTATTTTTTTATCTCCTCGCTGAGATATAATTTTCAACATTAGTTCATTGTCAGACAAGACACAGTAACGTAATATAGGAACATTGACTTGAGATAAATAATTATTTATATGTGAATATAATAATTTAGATAAACCTCGCCGTCGATAGCGACGATCTACTCTCAAAGAACTTCGCCAAGCTTCCTGTTTTGACAAAATAACGACTTGCTGCATCGCCACAGGGATATCATCAAGAGTAACTACAAAAACTTTATTTTCAGGATTGTTAATCCGTTTCTCCAATACTAAGTGCATGCAATCGTTTTGATTTTCCCAGGTATATTGGCAAAAATCTAAGATAGGTTCTACATCTGAAATTTTAGCTAAGCGAATCTGGAATTCAGTCATCTATCCTTATGCTGTGGGTGTCTTTACAGGTTCGGTGCGTTACTCTTTTTTAGGATACAACGAGTTTGACAACACGCCCTAGGGGGGCGGAATCATACCCAGAATCAGCAACGCCCAAAATCTGCTTGCTTAGTTTTTGCGATCGCTGGATTTTTTCCTGCTCAGCAATATATTTGTATCTAACAGGTAAGCCATCAAAACCGATCCGGATAAATACTTTCTCTACTCATCGCTTCATCACTAAGGACAGGAATATCTCGACTCTTATGACTGTCAACCCATGCCTGAAATTCTGCTGACCATTCCTCATGGGTTGACGTTTCATAAAATGAAGCCGAAGCTGAATCATCTTTTTCCTGATTTAGACGATTCAACAGTGCATCCAAGTGGGGTTTAATCTCCGCAACAGAGCAAGAGGTTATCTTCGATAACATGCCAAGCACCTGCTCAATATCTTGAGCATAGGAGTTATTAAAATCCGAATACTGATGAGATATTTTACTCATTTTAACACCATGAATCAATACTTGAATTGCCTAGTTACTATTCCTGCTTATTTTATCACATTCAATCGCAAAATTTCAATCAAAATACTTTTAAAATATCCCCCCTATACCCACATTATTATCCCTACTCCCTACTCCCTACTCCCTACTCCCTACTCCCTACTCCCTACTCCAAAATTACCTTACAAAATTGATTTTATCTCTAGATCAACCCCCAAACTACTCAATTTTTTAACTTTGTAAAAAAATGTTGCAAATTTAAAAAATACCCCTTGACATTTCCCGAGATATTAGTAATAATAAAAATGTCCGATATTTCGATAATATTTCTGGACAAAAAGCCGCGCTTTACACGTCAACCAAGAAGCGCGGCTTATGTCCTCAGTCACAAACTATGTGTGAGGTAATTCCATGATGCCAAAAAAACCCTCAAATGATCATCTGAATCATCTGATTCACTGCCAGCGAGCCCTAGACCGCCTTGCCCAAATTGCCAGGAGCCAATCCACACGGGAACATGCCTATCCTCATCCCATCACCGAGCGAGAAGAAATCTTGATCTACCTATACAGCTACTGCCGACTATCCATGACCCCCCAGGAGTTTTACCGAAAATGGCAAGTTAACCAAGAAGACATCGGTAACATCTGCTGCCGCTCAAGTTACGCTGTAAACTCCTGGCTGGCCCAAGGTCCTCGCTATAAAACTCCCTCCTCCGATTCCTTGCATCATCTGGCCTTAATGGATTTTCTCTTAGAAAATTTCGAAGCAATTCCAAAGGAGTTATTAAATCAGCTCTGCTCGAAAGTAAAACGTTCTTAGAATGTAGAATGGAGAATTAAGAATGTAGAATTAAGAATGGAGAATTAAGAATGTAGAATGGAGAATGTAGAATGGAGAATTGAGGTAAGCATATGCGCTACGCGCACGCTACGCGAACAGCGGTCAGCGGTCAGTGGTCAGCTTAAAATCAACCTCTTTCGTGACTATTAAATTAATCCTTACCTGTTTTCTTGAAAAGACTTTCCTCAAATTAAACTAATCCTTAGCTGTTTTCTTCAAAAGCTGATAGCTGATAGCTGATAACTGATAACTGATAGCTGATAGGAGAATTAAGAATGTAGAATTAAGAATGTAGAATGGAGAATTAAGAAGGGACAATTAAGAAGGGACAATTAAGGATGGATAATGTAGAATGAATGTAGGAGGTAGAAGCCAGAAGCCAGAAGCCAGAAGCCAGAAGCCAGAAGCCAGAAGCCAAAAGGTAAGCATTCAGCCGTCAGCCGTCAGCCGTCAGCCATTGGCTGATAGCACCTCAAGTAGCACCTCAAGTAGTGCATTAGCTGATAGCTGATACGCGACACGCTGATAGCTGATAGCTGAATGCTTACGCCAAAAGCCAGCAGCCAGCAGCCAGCAGCCATACTTCTAAATTCTTAATTCTCAATTCTTCATTCTCAATTCTTCATTCTTAATTCTCAATTCTTCATTCTTAATTCTTAATTCTTCATTCTTAATTCTTCATTCTTCATTCTTCATTCTTCATTCTTCATTCTTCATTCTTCATTCTACATTCTTCATGGGGAACTTTCCCTCCGCAGATTCGTCTAAACCGCTAAAGCTACGATATTCTACGCTCACAAAATATCCTGATCTGAGCCATCAATCTGGGAAATATCCTGATCTGAGCCATCAATCTGGGAAAAATGTATATATGAGTAGAGTTGGAATTAGCAGAGAACCCACGGAGTCAACTTATGAAATTTTATAAAATTCTCTCCCTACTAGGGATGACAGCAATATCTACAATCACTGCTACTCAGGTTTTGGCTATGGAGACAGCTTCCTGGAACTTAACCACCGAACCTGACTCTAGTGAGAATAGTCTATTGGAGGATGTTTCATTCCTTAAATACAGTCTATTTGATACCGCTGCTGGCGCGAGAGAGCCTCAAGATCCAGATCCTAGACCGCCACGCCGCGACATGCCACAATCGGGAATTTAGTAGAGTCCGCTTCAGCTAGAGATTGATCATATATAGCAGTTCTTAATTGGGTGAGTTACACAAGTTGTGGGTTAATGGGAGTCGGGAGTCGGGAGTCGGGAAAAAATCTTTTGTACCTCATTACTATCAGAACTGCTATATATTCCAGCTAATTTACTCTTGCTCCTCAATTCCCTCACAGAGTTTTCTGTCTTCTTGGTTCACGTTCGGATTATTGTTCAGATAATTACCGATTTGATCACAAGCACGCTTCAGTAGGGAATTCACATCCTTTAATTGACTGTAATCTAAATTCCAAATACTCACCCGATTCGCTGCGTTAATCGAGACTAGGGTTTCACCGTCTGGACTGAAATTCACAGACTCCACAGCTTCAGAACCCTCGGTTAAGGTTCCGATTAAAATTCCATTGGGGTCCCATAGTTTAACTGTGCCGTCTTCACTAGCAGAAGCAATAATATCTCGATCGGGGTGGAAACTTACATCATAAACAGCTTTTCTATGCCCTACTACTCTTTTAGACTGGAATTCCTGCCAGGAGATGTCTTCACGACTCCAGATTACGATAAAACCACCAGCAGCACCTGCCACAATCCGCTTACCATCGGGGCTGAAACTAACGGAGGACAACTTGCTAGGCCCAGGAAGGGTAGTAATTAGAGTTCCGTCCTGCTTCCAGAGTTTCACCGTCTTGTCATCACTGGCAGAGGCAATTAACTGACCATCGGGACTAAAACTGACGCGATTAATGGCATCTGTATGTTCCGCTAGAGTACGTAGCAGTTTCCCTTCCCTGGTCCAGAGTTTCACTGTCTTATCCTTACTAGCTGAGGCAATGATTTGACTATCAGGACTGAAACTAACGCTATAAACTGGATCCCTATGCCTCTCTAGAGTACGCAGCAGTTTTCCCTGGCGATTCCAGAGTTTCACCGTCCTGTCATCACTGGCGGTGGCAATTAACTGACCATCGGGGCTGAAATCAACCCCCTTCACAAAATCCTGATGTCCCTTGAGGGTGAGTTCCCTAATCTGCTTCTTGGGGTTCCAGAGTTTGACCGTGTTATCATCTCGACTAGCAGAAGCAATTATCTCACCATCCGGGCTAAAACTAGCACCATAACCATAGACTGTATAGGTAGGTTGGAAAACCTTAGGCAAGATTTGGTCAAGACTCCAAAGTTTGACAGTGAAATCAACACTGGCTGAGGCTAGCATCTTACCGTCAGGAGTGAAACTAACCTGATTGATAGTATTTTGATGACCAGGAAGGGTTGAAATTGGTGTACCATTGCTAGTCCAGAGTTTGATTTTTCCGTCACTACTCCCTGAGGCAATCCACTCACCATCAGGACTAAAGCTGACGCTGTTGATCGCATCATCATGTCCTTCTAAGGTTTTCTCTAACCTTCCATCACGGTTCCAAAGTTTCATGGTTTGATCATCACTAGCTGAAGCAATGGTCTGACTATTGGGACTGAAAATTACACTCCAAACAGGCTGCTCATGTCCCCTCAAGGTTTTAATTAACCTTCCATCACGGCTCCAGAGTTTGACCGTTTTGTCTTTACTGGCGGAAGCAATTAACTCTCCGTCATTGCTAAAACTAACGCTCAAAACAGCATCCTGATGTCCTCTTAAGGTTTTGATCAAAGTCCCATCACGGTTCCAGAGTTTAACTGTTTGATCACCACTGGCTGACGCAATGGTCTGGCCATCCGGGCTAAAACTTACCCACTTCACCCCCTCCTCATGTCCTTTCAAGGTGTTTAAGGTGCCATCGCTATGCCAGAGTTTAACGGTTTGGTCTTTACTGGCAGAGGCAATTATTTGATTATCAGGGCTGAAACTGACGCACCACACTATATCATCATGTCCATCATCATGTCCTTCTAAGTCTTTAATGAATTGGCCATCACGACTCCACAGTTTGATGGTTTGATCAGAGCTAGCTGAGGCAATGAGTTGATTATCAGGACTCACACTGACACTCAAGACACTACCTTTATGTCCCTCTAAACGATTGCGTTCTTGGGTTAAGTGGACTGTTTGCCAGAGGTTATATAAAGTCTCTTTTTCAATGTCTGTTTTGGCTATTTTATGGTTTATTTTTTTACCTACCTTGATGCTGCTTAAAAGGGCATCAAGCTGATTTTTTTCCAGAAAAGAGAGCTGATAGTCAGCGTTTAGTTTAGCAAGCTTTGCCTGTCTTTTGTTAAATTGTGCCGATTGCCACAGCCCGATTGCAATCACCGCTAGTATAGTCATCACCACGCTAAATCCCCCTAACCCGGTCAGCAACGATTTCCGAAGCCGTTGTTGTGCTTCTTGCTTCTGAAGCCGTCGCGCCTCTCGCTCTTTTTCAAGTTCTGCTCGTTCTTTTTCAAGTTCTGCTCTGATGTCAGCTTTAAGTTCTGCTATGATGTCAGCCCCTTTTCGTTGTCGAATGAAATCGACCAGATAATCATGGACTAATTGATAGCGATCGCTATCAATCTCTGGCAACAGCAGCACTAAGCCAGATTTTACAAAAATTTCCAACACTAAATCTAATCGTTCTAGCTCTGTGTCTACATCAGCCGCTAAGGCTTTTAATTCTTTTTCCAAATCATGGCGAGTTTTGAGGGGGCGGGTGTTGTTTTCATCCGTTAGCAAGTACAACAGTAATTCAGCAACCCGTTTGTTCTCAGCACCACAGGCTGCCACTACTTCTTCTAAGTATTGGTTGACTAATTCAGCTTTTGGGTGATCTCCTAGGTGTTGATACTGTTGTAGGGTGGTAATTTTTTTTCGTTCCAGTTGCGCCCCTACCACTTGCAACTCAATTGGTCGAATTTCCCCTAATTCTTTCCCTAAATCCTCCACTAATTTATCAATCAGTGCTTGCTCTAGGGGAAACTGAGCTTGTTCCCTTAAGCCTTCAAGATATAATTTGGCATCTGGTGGGGTCAGATTCCCCAAGTCAAACAGAATCCTCTTATCTAAAATATTGTTATTAATAACCTCTAAATCGATTTTGAACTTCTTAAATTCCAACAGCAAATGTAAATAATCGTCTCGCATAGACAAGATTACCTTCACATAAGGAATATTCAGACAGTCTCGCAAAAACTCATAAAAACCTCGCCTCTGGTTGGGGTTTGAGCAAACTGATAAAAACTCTTCAAACTGGTCAAAAATTAAAACAGTAAGCAAATTTTGCCTAGCATTTTTGCGCAACTGCTTAAGAATGAGGGCGCTTGAATCAAGGTTAGTAGGCACAGATGCTACATTTAGTCTCTCCACCAGAGTATTTGTTAACGATTCGCCTAGTGCTTGAATCCAATTCCTATAAACTCGCTGCAAAACCGGTAATACCCGACGGGTATTAATGGTTTTGCGTTCTAATGCTGGTATTAATCCCGCCTCAATCATCGAACTTTTCCCCGCCCCGGACTGTCCATGAATCACAGTTAGTCTAGAGCGCTCCTGTTCCATGCGCTCAATCAGGCGATTAACATGGTCTTCCCTGCCAGAAGCCGCAATTTCTGGCGCTATCCTTTCTGAACACTCAACCGTTGCTAAAACTGGGTTATTTGCCTGCTGCTTAGGCTGCAATCGACCGGCACCAATGAATGCCCGAAACCCAAACCGGCTCTCAATCCCCTGTTGGTCTTGTTTAATCTCAAAGGCCCTGAGATAGTCCCTTTGTTCGCAATAGGCCTGGTGTAATTCCCTCAAGATACCAATATAAAGTTCTGGATCATAGTGGGGTTTGGTTTCTGCTCTAGCGGTTTCCAAGTTATGAAGTGCTGCTTGTAATTGACCAACATGTTTTTGCGTCCGCACAGCCCTACATTGACTAAGATGATTTTGCGTCCCCATAGTCCCAAGCAGTGCTCGCCCCAAGGAAAATAAATACCAACCCTTGGCAAAAGACTTGTCCCAGTCTAAGAAAGTTTGTTGTTCTGGTGAGGGATTGACTATATTAGCTGATGCCGTTGATTGCAGAAAAAGCGCTTGTTTGGAATACTCTTGCCCTTTAGTCCAGGCGGATTTAGCTACGGCTACCTCAGCCAAAAAGCCATAAGCTCGTGCCATTCTGAAAGGATCAGAATAGGTTTGATGGAGCGCCAAGGCTTTGTTGGCCACTTTCTCTAACTGCTCCCAATCTGACTGGTGCTGAAGTGCCTCTCCCCAAAAATTAATATATTTGGCAGCTAAGTCTGGGAGGTTAGCCTGCTCAAGAACCTCAACAGATTCCTGAAAACAAGCTTTTGCTTGTTCACAAGCTTGTTCCTTCTCAGCTTGATGCCACTGTGCATAACCAACCCACCACAAGCCTAAACAGAATAGTACATGTCCACGGCGTTCCAGGTTATCGGTTTGTTTCCACAGAGCTACACTGCGCTCATAATGCTGTCGAGACTCTTCTTGACAATTATCAGCCACTCGACCAAGCACAAATTCCAAACTTGCTTCTAACTCAGGTGCTAAGGCCACTCCCCGCTTTTCCAGGTCCTGTCGTGCTGACTCTAATTCCACATAAAATGCAGAGCCTTTGTTTAAATTCAGAGTACTACTGTGCAAAAACTCAGTTTCACGGCATGCTACCACCTTGGCAAACACTTGATCAGTGGTTTGCTCAATAAACTGAATTAATTGACCGCTGCTAATCACAAAATCAACACAGCTTGACCAACTGTGGAAATCTGGCACTGACCGAATTAGCATTTGCAGCAACTTATCCGTCACCCACAACACCAGTGGAAACCGAAAGTTCCGAAACTCTTCCCGGATCTGGTTAGTTGCTGTCAGCACTTCCTCAATGCAACTTACTGAGTCTATCCCAGATACCATCAACGCCTCCGGCTGTTCCGGACCTAGCTCTTCCACAATAGTGGTATAGAGAGTTTTAACCGATTGCTCTAAGACCAGCTCCCTGATCGGAATAGAACATTGCTCCTGCAACTGCTCAATAATTTGTGTCCTCAATACCCCATAGTTACCAACCGCTAAAATCAAGGAAAATTCTCCCTGAGAAAAAGTAATCAGTCGGATTAGTTCTCTCAAGGAATCTTGGTTTTGATTTACGGTTGTCTCTAGCATTAGAATAGCGGTTTTTAATTGGGTGAGGTAAATTTTAGGGAGTAGGGAGTAGGGAGTAGGGAGTAGGGAGTAGGGAACACAGAAGAGGCAAGAGGCAAGAGGCAAGAGGCAAGAGGCAAGAGGCAAGAGGTAAAAAATCCTGTGTACCTCATTAGGGTAAAAAGCGCTATAGTTATAGTATTTATCAATTGGGTGAGGTAAATTTTAGGGAGTAGGGAGCAGGGAGTAGGGAGCAGGGAGTATTGGTAAGACTTTGTTTAGTAGACTTCTTGCAGAAGTCAGGGAATAGGGAATAGGGAATAGGGAATAGGTGTCAAAATTGACTTAGAAGCTATCCAAAATGATTGCTTAGTTATTTTTGCAAGAGGTCTAGTAGAGAAAACGGGCGCGCGTAAGGGAGGGAGTAGTAAACAAACTATGTACCTCATTATCATGATAATTTTTATCACTTGATTCACGCCTTCGAACCGGACAGGGAGTGGCTGATAGCTGATAGCTGATAGCTGATAGCTGACTCTCTGTTCCCTGTTCCCTGTTCCCTGTTCCCTGTTCCCTGTTCCCTGTTCCCTGTTCCCTGTTCCCTGTTCCCTGTTCCCTGTTCCCTTTGCTATAGCTGACAGCTGACGGCTGAATGCTTATATTAGATTGAGCTTCCATTCAACTCCTTGGCATCAGCTAACACCGGATTGATATCATACCAACATCCGTGACCATTACAATACTCAAACACAAACAAACTCTTCAACAGGATTTGGTATTCCTCCTCACCCCTGACAGTTTTGTGTTCAGCCACATGTCTGAGCAATTGCCACTCATCCGGTGTAATTGCCCTACTCAATTCATTGCGACGCTGACTAATCACACTGTCTACCAAGTTACGAGATAAAGGCGGCTCGTCTTTCCTGAGGCAGTTACGGAGCAGCACCAGCAAATTTCTGACATGACCCCCACTAACTAGACACAGCCGATCCAATGTCTGTGGGCTATCAAACACTTTTGTAATTAAACTGAGCCGCTGCTCTGGCTCCACATCTGGAAACGCTCTAGCTAAGACCATCTGTCGCAGCAAAGCAATTCCGGCATCACTGGGACTACCATCTGGTTCTTGTACCTGTACCATCGGTAACAGTAGGTGCTCACAACCAAACCGATTCCTGAGGTTTTCTTGGTCATTGGAAAATGCCAAAATCAAGGGAATGGTGTAGACCACATGGCATTTGAGTTGATTAAGATACTCCCCCTGGTCTACAAACAAATATTCTGGCTGATTCCGTTGCCCTGACTTAGGTTTATTATGGATCCGGTCAAGATTATCCACAATCACCACTAGTCCAGCTTTACCCTGCTGTTGCAGCTGCTGTTGAGCTGGTTCAATCAGTTCTGTATTAATCGCTTCTACAATATTGTTGACCCGTGGCTCTAGATGTTGTCGCAATAGGGAGCGAATGTCCTTAGAATTCTTAGCTTTCGTAGTAATTTCCCCAATCCCAAAGGCTAGGGAATACTCCCCCTCTTGTGAGCTGAAGCCAATCTCATCAGGTATGTTAACCCCTACACCACCGGCCTGAAACTCAGGAACTTTGAATTTAAACCCGGTCACCTCGGAGTTTAACAACTTAGCCGCCCCTTGCACTAACCCTTGGAAGCGGGTGGGTTGGAGTCTAATTTTAGCTTCCTCCAGACTTTGAATCACCTGACGAGCAATGGTCAGCAAAATATCACTGATCTCTACATCGGCCAGGTCCAAGTCATTAGAGGACTCAAAATAAACGACATGATATCCCTGTTGTTCTAATTCCCGTTTCAATCGCGATAACTCGGTAGACTTGCCACAGCCCATGTGTCCCGTAAACAACTGACAGGTCGGCTCGTCTTCTGAGAAGGTAATGGTGCGTCTGAGTTCTCGAATAATATTGCTGCCCCGCACCTTGGAAAAATCAATGTAATATTGTTGGTCTTCAGCCCTACCCAGATTCAGGGTTTTACTGGGATTACAGACCCGGAAAAATCTGCTGAAATTCACTGTCATTAAAATTCCCCCCGGTAGACAAATTGACTATTGTCAGATTGCACCCCGATAACTGCCAGATCGACATAGCTGACCAATTTACGCTGCAAACGGATATATAGCCTCTATATAATTTATCGGCTTAATAGTTACACATTATGCAATTGACATTTTCCGATACTTTTTAGCTACCAAAGTCTACCAAAGTAGACCTTAGCCCGCCAATGCAAGCTGATTTCTCAGCCAGGGGGTATCTCCCAAAGCCCTCAGGAATATCCCGCGAGCGCCATTAATATCACGATCCATCACTTGACCATCAATCTTTGATTTGATAGTTTTACTGCCACCAATATTGATTAATTCGCCAGTCCAGCTAACGGTCTTACTGGTATAAGCTTCGCAGACATCGACAACAACTTTACCGTTTTCTGTTGCTTTATGTTTCAGGAACTCTTTAAACCGATAATGAGCAAAAGAAAGCATGTTACGAACGGTTTTAGATCTAAGCTTGCGATTCGGCTTTTTGGACATCTGAGAAGTTTCAAATGTTGGAAGCAATATTACATCGAAATTGTCAACTAGGAATCTGGCAGCCTTATGATGTAACTCGTTGATCAAGTTCTGGATTTTGATTATTATCCGTCTGGCCGCTTTTCTCATTCGATATTTTGGCTTACCCTTAGTCTTGCTGATCTTTGAAATCAGATTATCTAGGTGTTGGCAAAGCCTTTGAATCCGAGAAAAGTCACCATGCCCTATTTTTCCGATTGAAGTTTGACTGAAAAATGTCAAAAAAGTCCTAACACCGGGATCTAAAGCAACTACTCTACCTTGGTTTTCGGCTTTAACGTGAGCTGTTTTGTAGGGGACTATTAAGTAATAATCCCCGTTGGTGCTGGTTAATCGACAATCACAAATGTTATCAGGGAGTGTCTCGGCAAGGCTCAATTCACCTAACTTTGTGTGATAGATTCCTTTTACCGAGACAGCCGACTTTGGAATATAGCAGGACTGAACAGGATTCTTACGGGAACGAAATCGAACACGATTAATTTGTCCAGTCAAATTATACTTTTTCTTAGCCTCCCTAACGGCGGTACAGGCATCCTTTATCGCTATAGATTTGATTTGATAAGGTACTGCTTTGCACCACTCAGGGAGGTCATTCAAGATACTAGTCTTGATGGCAAACCAGTTAGCTTTGGTTTCGCCTTTGACAAGTATTTTGATGGTTTTATTGAAAACGTAACGGGACACTCCAAACCACTGACGAACCATCAACCGCTGTTCAGGGTTTAGGAACACTCGAATCTTCTTTGATTTTTTGGCCGTATTTTCTGAGTCCGTGTCCACGGCATGAGAAGACGTGAATGATTCAGAGAAGATCTGCGGTAAGCTCTGATTCTGGGCAACTTTCAGGTTGGTCGAGAACCAAGATTTTTCCACCGTTGAGACTGACCAAGTACTCAAAGAGTTCAAACCCAAATCGGGTAAGTCAGTCTCTACAGGCAACAACAATCGTGAGCTGATCACAGCGCATAAGTCGTCCCAATATGGCTCGAAGACCTGTTCTTTTATAGTTGAGTCAACAGCCGATGTCTTTGATGATTTCCGCTTCCGGGAAGAGGGAATGCATGTATGCGACTTGTCTGGCGAGGTCGTCTTTTTGTTTGTTACTGCTGAGGAGGCAGTAGCAGATTGTAGCTTGCTCAACTCCTGTGCATTTTCCAAGGCTAAGGAGACTAGCTGTGTCAAAGAGCCGGTAGCCGCTTGGGGTTCGCTCGTATTTGATCGTGCCATTATCTGCATACTTCCGTAGAGTGTTCCTGGAGAGTCCCGTAAGTTCGACCGCCTTAGGTCGTGGTATTAGTGCCATCATTTAAGTCTACCAAATACTGGAATTCTTTGATAGACTATGTGACACTTTTTTTAACTGTATACTAACCCTTCACTGCAACAAAACGTAACATTATTCCTAATCCTGATGGTATATGATGCAGTAGCTGCGCAGAAAGTTGCCTGAAATCTCACTAATGGTATACTCCCTTCAAACTTACTACTCCTAGTGTGCCTCCTCAGTCAGACTATTAGCAGTACCCGATCGGGTACCTTGGTTTTAGGGAGCAGGGAATAGGGAGCAGGGAACAGCGGAGCAGGGAACAGGGAACAGGGAACAGGGAACAGGGAACACAGAAAAAATCTTGTGTACCTCATTAGGATAGAAAACGCTATAGTTTGGAATATCCTTGCAATTGCTCCTCCCGAGTATTTTTCATGCTAATTTTGGAGGTCAACAACTCACCGCTAAGTCTTGTGAGACTATAGCGGGAGCTTGTTAAAAGCTCATAGTTGACCAGACTAAGACCGTTCTAATGGTCTACGTTGTTTGAGTTATAACACCTGTAGATGCGTGCCAGTCTTCAGCTCTGTTGTTAGCAATTAAACATCTGTAGTGAGTTAAGGAAGTGTTGCTGTGCGGCTCGTTCCTAGGAGGAGCCTCCAGAAACTGGAGGGGTATGACTAGGGGGACTCGCGAGGACTATCCCTCAAAAGTTCTAACTGTTCGTCGGATGCAGGTGAAAACCCTGCCCTTTAAGAGATAAGTGACTCCCTACCTTGGCCACACCGAGCGGGCGGCAACTCCGCAGAGTGACGCTGGCACCAGGGCGCAATCAGAACCGAAGCAGATAGGTAACACTGGCGCTAATGGGGAGGCGACATGGGTAAAGTAGTCCTAGAAAAATGTCTAACTTCCAAGCCACAATCTGAAACAAAATGTGCGACTTTATCATTTTATTCTCACAGCGTTCTAACAACGATAGCTGTAATCTCTGAGAAAAGGATAGGCAAATTGGGAACGAAGTTACCGCAAGAATAGTGGAGCCTTTATAGTTAGAGGGTTATGGGAAAAAGGGTTAAAAATTTTGTAGTAAGGCTCCACTATTCTAAGGTTTCATCTCCGGACTGCCCTAAATCCCCAAAACAATCTGACAGACGGAACGAGTAAAAACGACAGCATATTGGGTCTGAGGAGTAGTCGAACCTCAGTAAGTTATGCCAAACCTAATCCCCACTGTCGGGTAAGATGCCACCGGAAACTGGTGGCGGGTATCCAGAATACACGAAACTAATGAAGAGCATGGGTAGACACATGTCAAAAAGATATAGTGACCTATGGAAAAGCCAAAAGTGGAAACAACTCCGCCGGAATCTTTTCCGCCTACAGAAGCGAGTGTACAAAGCGGTTCGAGATGGTGACCTGAGGAAAGCTAGGTCTCTACAAAAACTAATTCTGAAATCCCGCTCAGCACAACTGCTGGCAGTCCGTCAAGTGACTCAGCTTAATCAAGGAAAAAGAACAGCCGGAGTAGATGGGAAAAAATCCCTAACCTACAAAGAACGGTTCGAGGTACTTAAAAGACTAGGCGACCGTGCGGAAAACTGGACGCACCAAGGGTTGAGGGAAATCCCAATACCCAAGAAAAACGGGAGCACGAGAATGTTAAAGGTACCGACAATCCAAGATAGGGTATGGCAATGTTTAGCAAAATTCGCCCTTGAACCAGCCCACGAGGCAACGTTCAGTGCCTTCAGCTACGGGTTTAGGACAGGCAGATGTGCCCAAGACGCACAAAAGCTATTATTCCTAAATTTAAAATCAGATAGAAATGGCATAAATAAAAGGGTAATCGAGTTAGATATCAAGAAGTGCTTTGACCGCATCTCCCATAGCTCCATTATGGATAGATTGCTAGCACCTGCGGGTCTGAAACTGGGGATATTTAGATGTCTAAAAGCAGGCATCAATCCGGAATTCTATGATGAAGGAAGAGGCACACCCCAGGGAGGAGTAGTCAGCCCACAAAAGCGCCAATATTGCACTTGATGGAATAGAAGAAATCAACAAAGGCATCAGAAGCATTAGATATGCGGACGACCTGGTGATTATACTCAAGCCAAAAGATAACGCTGAAAAGGTTTTAGAAAAAGTGAAAAACTTCTTAACTCAACGTGGATTAGAAGTAAATCAAGAAAAGACCAAGTTAACCAAAACGACAGACGGATTTGACTTCCTGGGTTGGAAGTTTCGAGTCCAGAAAAACGGAAAATTCCGGTGCATTCCCTCTGTGGAAAACCACCGGAATATCCGAAAGAAGATTAAAGCCGTGGTGAATAGCTCGAATTATGGTGCCGAAGTAAAAGCTCAAAAATTAGCCCCAATCGTACGTGGATGGAGGAACTACCATAAAAGCTGCGACATGAGCAGTTCCCGAGATAGTTTATGGTTCATGAATAAAACCGCAAACCGTAAATTCCGCAAGGAAAAGAAAATGAACCGGCGTAAAGCCAAGGAACTATGCAAGAAAGGCTTTCCAGCAGTTGGGTACAAACAAAATCAACACGTGAACGTCAAAGGAACTAAGTCCCCGTATGACGGAGACCTAGTCTACTGGAGTATGCGGAACTCCGGACTATACGATGGTGCTACCGCCAAAGCTTTGGATAGGCAAAACCATTCCTGTGGACATTGTGGACACAAGTTCTTAAGCAACGAATATGTACATCTTCATCACATCGATGGAAACCACGACAATTGGAAGCATAAGAACCTAATGGCAGTACACCAAAGCTGTCACCAGATGATTCATTGGAGCAAGCCGAAAGGCAAGCCTATTGGTTGAGGATACTTAGGAGCCGTATGAAGGGAAACCTTCACGTACGGTTCTGGAGCGGAGGTGCTCCCCGTAATAGGGGACATCGACCGTAATAACCTAAAAAGCTTTTACAACATTGTCGTTCGCGCAAGCGTGTGCTTTGCACAGGCAAACTTTACCCACATTGTGGAGAGATCAAAGTAATGCGAGTTTTCGTGCTAGATAAAGACAAGCAACCTCTGGATCCATGTACACCAGCACGGGCTAGAGAACTACTCCGAAAGGGAAGAGCCAAAGTTTTTAAGCGCTATCCGTTTACTATCATCATGCAGGACAGGACTATCGATGATTCTGTGACTCATCCACACAGGATCAAAATAGATCCTGGTTCAAAAACAACCGGCATTGCAATTATCCAAGAATCAACTGGACGAGTAACGAATGCCTTAGAAATCAACCACAGAGGACAGCAGATTAAAAATTCTCTGGAGTCTAGACGATCTTTAAGGCGAGGCAGGAGAGGTCGAAAGATCCGTTACCGTAAGCCTCGTTTTCTCAACCGAAAGCGCCCAGAAGGTTGGTTACCTCCATCATTGATGAGTCGAGTACTTAATATTGAAACTTGGGTTATACGACTAATAAAACTGTGCCCCGTAGGCGAAATATCTCAAGAATTAGTGCGATTCGATACTCAAAAAATGCAAAATCCAGAAGTGTCAGGGTACGAGTATCAACACGGTGAACTATTTGGGTTTGAGGTGAAAGAGTATCTACTTGTTAAGTGGGGGCATAACTGTGTTTACTGTGGCGCTCTTGATACACCTTTAGAGGTTGAGCACATTATCCCAAAATCAAAAGGTGGTAGTAATCGAGTTAGTAATTTGACTCTTGCTTGTCGGTGCTGTAATCAGAAAAAAGGCAATGACCCGATTGAGAAATTTTTAAGAAAAAAACCGGAAATTCTCAAAAAGGTATTAGCTAAAGCAAAAACCCCTTTGAAAGATGCAGCAGCCGTCAACGCAACCCGTTGGGAATTATGGAGAAGACTAAAACTAACTGGGCTGCCTGTTGAGACAGGTTCTGGTGGCTTGACCAAGTTCAACCGAAAAACCAGAGGTATTGAGAAGACCCATTGGACTGATGCTATTTGTGTGGGTAAATCTACTCCTGAAAAATTACTACTAAACGGAATGAAGCCACTAACAGTTACAGCCAAAGGTCATGGTGTTCGTCAAAGATGCCGACTAAATAAATACGGTTTTCCAAAGGATCATGCTCCTTCTGCTAAGTTTTTCAAAGGTTTTCAGACAGGAGATATCGTCAAAGCTGATATCAAAAAAGGGAAATATGCAGGACAGTATACAGGTCGGATCGCTATTCGTTATCGTCCAAGCTTTGTACTCCAGACATCTGGCCGAAAAATTGATGTGCATCCAAAGTATTTACAAACAATATTTAAAGCTGACGGTTATGAATACCAAGCTAATTAACAACGATTCGCTTTCGCTGGCCGTAGGCCACGCTACGCGAACAATTTACTTATCTGCGGGAATTACCCTCCCGCTAAAACTAACGTTTATAACGGGAGGGTAATTCCCGTATTTAAGATGGAGAAATGCTTTTGATTCCCATCCAACATTAGCGTTTAAAGTAGGAAATAACAATGCTTCAAAGCTATGAAGCCATTATCGAAAATGGTCAACTTCAATGGTTGACAGATGCACCAAAAGTATCCAAAGCTCGTGTAATTGTGACGATTCTTTCCGATACTGAACCAAAAGTATTGCGCCGGACTCCCCCTGGGTTGATTGCGGGTAAAGGTAGAACTTTGGGGGATTTGGTCAGTTCCGTCGTTGAGGAACAAGATTGGAAACTGCTATAGCTATTCTAAATAGCTCATGAAAACCAATCCTGTGTCTTGATGCAGTCGCTCATGGGGGGAACCACGGCAGTTGCTCATGGGGGGAACCCCCAAGACCGTAATGGTGCGTTTTCCGTAGGCGAATTAAATTCGCCACGGGTCGCACCTCTGCATCGCTTTATAATAACACCAAAAACTCTTCGGATATCTTAACAATCTTCCCTGTTCCCTGTTCCCTGTTCCCTGTTCCCTTCTTTTATCAATTTTATGTTTACATCTCAAATAAAAATGCTATATCACTTGGGAAACCAATCCTTATCCAGTAATTCCCCAAAGGAATAAGGGCATTCTTCTGGTAGAGACTTAAGCTGAGTTTTTTTCTGGACAATCAATAGAGCGTTTTGGTATATTTTGGGTAATTCATCGGCTAAGTAATTTCGTAAATTAGTGGTAAGTTTATCCTCTATTTGAACCCGAAACGTAATAATTTTACCCGCCCAGTGATTAGCATTTCTCCCCTTCTCTGATTCCCAAAATTTGTACAGCAGTAGATGAATAATTATCTGTAATAGTAAACTTTTAACAGCATTTATTTCGCTGCCTCCCAAGGCTTATAATTCCTCGATTAAGTTGTCATAATCTAATTCTTAGAATTGACGATTTTTCAGTAGATTAACTGTTTCAGTTAACCACTGATCGTACTCAGTTTCATAAAGTTGTTTTAAGTCACCTATCTGAGATTTCATCAGCAAAGGGAATAGGGAGTAGGGAGTAGGGAGTAGGGAGTAGGGAGTAGGGAGTAGGGAGTAGGGAGTAGCTGATAAGGGTAGGTTTTTAACAAAGACCTCAGGTGTGGGGTGTGGGGTGTGGGGTGTGGGGTGTGGAGTATAAGAAAATTTACCATTATTGTCGTTAAAAATCATCATTGTCTTGATGCAATAGCGACTGCCGTGGTTTCCCCCATGAGCGACTGCATCAAGACAGGAAAATTAGAATCTTCAACTAACAAAAATTATGAAGACAGCCTCTTCCCACTGTTCCCTGTTCCCTGTTCCCTGTTCCCTGTTCCCTGTTCCCTCTTACAAACTGTTTATTTAGCATAACAGGTACGGTAGAGCCCTAAATATCCAAACCAATTACTTTTAACTCAGGGGAATGCTCTATGATAAACTGATAATATAGCTCTTGCTTATCCTGGGGTAATAAATCAATTTTCCATTCTAGCAATCCCATCTCACCGGTCTGTATTTTGGGATTAGTCTGAGTCAGCCGCACTTTGATTTTCTCATCACGGCTCACTGGCAACTGTTCTTTAACTACCAAAGTCTTTTGCACACTCTGCAAATTAGTAATTACTAGTCGATAGGCATAAGTCGTGCGGCGCTGATTGCCAATTAATTTCTTATCAACTTGGCGCTCCACTAAATCCCGCTCAATTTTCACTCCCTCATCTATGCCTAAGTTCAGCCTAAATTCTTGTCCTGGTGCAATATTCTCTAACTTAGTTGTACCAACAAAGGTTTGATCACGAAAGATATTCGCTTTGCCTGGTAACAACGTTGCACCAGTAACAGGATTGGTAACAACAGTCTGTAGGTAGGCGAAGCTAACTAACCGAGGAATAGCAAGATACTCAGGATTACTAGGATATTCATCACTGAAAATAGTCACTTTGTGAGGCGAACCATCACTAGGAATATTGCTGTTACCATCCAACTCAAAGGTAACCACACCTCCTTCTGTAGATACTACTGCTACCACTGTTTGGGCAGCAACTGGTGCTGGTGCTGATAGGGCTTGGGGAGCACTACGAGTTGTCAATGCTTCCGGCTCATCCTCATACTCTTGATCTGTAGATAATTCTGACATTGACCTAGACATTGCCCTCATCTTTTCCCTTCGCAAAGGTCGGGTAGGTTGTTGGTCTAGTGCCTCTATGTACCATGGTTCCAGCTTAGGGGGTAGGGTTCCCAGTCCAGGCTTAGCCGTTGAAAGAGTCAGGCTAACGTTGGACCAATCTTCCCCAGTGCTTTGTTTGACTTGTGCAAGGTAGCTCAGATTTATGCGATCGCTACTGCTGTTGGTCCGCAAGTCGTAAAGTGGTATCCAACTGGCACGATTAACTACATAAGATACTTCTAGGTCAAAATCCACCGCCCCCTCTGCTGCTAAGGTGACAATAATGCTCAAACTCTCCTGGGGACGGGGAGTTTTCAACTGTTGTAGCTTAGCTTTCAGAGCATTTAATTGCTTTTGTAACTCTTGCTGTTGTTCTTCTTGTTGAGCGATCGCGCTAGCATCTGCATGGTAACGCTGCTCCAGAAAGTTCAGAAATTCACCTGTTTCCTGCACGCCAATCTGTTGTTGGGCAAGACTGCGGGAAAAGTGTTGGACAGCTTTATCAGTCAAAGCCTCCACAAAATTCCGTGCTAGCTCCTTTGACGCCTGCTGGTCTTGGAGGTGGCGTTTTTGCTTTTCTAACTCCTTGATTTGCCCACTCAATTGAGCAACTTGTTCCCCCACAGGTTCAGAGTCAAAGACTTTTTCTGTCCTTACTCCCAATAATCGCACAGCTCCTGTACCAGTCCCTGTTGCTCGCACCGACTCCGTTTCGATGGTCATCGGTAGCCGAGGGATTACCAGTTCTTGCTCTTGCCCAGTCAGTGAGACCTTAGTGAGCCGCGTCACCCTTGCCTGGTTGGAGTAGACCGTCACTTGCGAGATTCGAGTCTCTACTGTTAGGCTGGTATCTTCTAAGGTCGTGTTTGTGTTAACCATGATGATATGTATAGCGGTTTTCAATTAGGTGAGGTACAAATTTTGTTTTTTTAGGGAACAGGGAACAGGGAACAGGGAACAGGGAAGAGATAATATCAAGTCTGGTTGAATACCCATAATTAAGGGGAGTGTGGGGAGTTTGGGGAGATGGGGAGATGGGGGAGGTTTTTATTAAGGGTAATTATCCCGACATGATATAAGAGGTAAAAGGGAAGAGATAAGAGGTAACAGGTAAGAGTGAAAAAATCTTATGTACCTCATTAGACTAAAAAATGCTAGAGTATAATTATCTGAGGTATCATCTTTATTGAACCTTACTAGCTTGAAAACCGCTATACCATAGCAGTTCTGCTGAGGAGATGACAAGCAGCATTCTTAGCCTTACTGGGTGTGGGCGAATGGGTGTAGTAAAAATACAGCGTTTTTCATAACTATAAGGTACACAGGATTTTTGTTCTGTTCCCTGTTCCCTGTTCCCTGTTCCCTGTTCCCTGTTCCCTGAATTTAAAACCGCTGTAATCGATCAAAGCAATCCCCGATGATGAATAAAAACCAAAATAACAGCCCACGAACCCAAAGCAACTTTTACTGCAACCAGGATGTTGAGTAAGGGGATGACGACACCGCTGAAAAGAGCCTGCAACTCCCCGTGGGGTAATTCTACGCCCACCAACGTTATAACTGCTAGTACAATAAAAATCAAAACTGAAACCTTCTCCCACCTAGCAGCTTGCCAGCGCTTGTAGACTGCCTGCATCCACTGGAATGATGAGGTGATGGCAACCAGACCGATTGCGGTTCCCCCCGCCACCCCAGCCGCAAAACCACCCCCTGGACTCAGATGCCCCCGAATCGCCAGCTCGATACCTACCAACGCAGCAATCGTCGCTCCCAGACGCGCTAGAACAATCGATGGTTTATCGGTAAATTGATAGATCGTGCAGAAGGGCTTTTCATCGGCCAGTAGAAATTTAGCTCCCATGATCGCGATCGTAAATACCACCACTTCAAAGATGGTGTCATAAAGCCGATTCCGGAAAATGATACCCGAAACCGCATTGGGCACTCCAGTATCTTCTACAACGGATTCGACGATAGACAGATCTGATAAGTCTGCCGCCGGATTGGGCAAAACCATAAATTTGACGTACAGCGCTATCCCTGCTGCAATGTAAATCCATTTCATTAATGATCTTTCCCTGCTTCTGGTACATTTACATAACTCAAGCTTGTTGCGGATAATGAAAGTTCACTTTGCATGATCTCATAGAGCCGTTGAACCCTGGTCTGGGTGTGATAAGGTAGGGTTTCATACTCTTGCCCTACCTGGTCTTGATCATCCTGTGGTGATGCCTTCAGGGTAGCTCCTGGAGCTAATCCCCTCTGGTCCTGCTCAAAGGGCAATCCCTCATCTTCGGTACAGGTACCATGGACTTCTTTTTCCAACAGCGCCCGCTGCAAGCTCTGCCTATCTGGGTAGGTTACCAGCTCAAGGCGCATATAGTGTTTGCTCAGGATTGTCCGTAAGTCATCCATCAGTTCCCCAAAATCCGGTTTGGCCTTGCTGTCTGGTAAAGACTCTCCATCTGCCTCAACTTCCCAGTCTTGGATCACTCCAAGACGCATGGTTAGGGATGAACGCACCGCAACCGCATAGAGGGTAATCGCTAGCATTGTACCCACCAACGCTTCGGTTAAAGCCACATCGGCTGCCCCAAACAGAGCATAGACCAAAGCTGCCACCGCTCCCAGTATGCCTCGGATCACCAGAGCATGGTATGGATTGACCTGAAATACCAGCATGCAAGCGGACAAAGGCAGCAGGGCGGTTATGACATAGATATAGTTATCAGTCATTGTCACCCCCACTACTGGAACAGTAAGCCAAAACATATCCCAACACTGTATTCCAGATCGCCAAGGAGATAATGGCGAGAATCAGCAGGGGCCATTCACTGGGTATCTTCAGGAGCAGCCCGACGATGATACTCATCGAGCCGAGGGTATCTGCCACTGAAAGACTATGTAGCTTGAATAATACTGATCGGTGACCGATTAGGGGAATGGTTCCCCAAAACCAGAAGACGATTCCGACACCTATGCAAGTGTAACTCAGTGCATTAATCATAGATCACTCATTCGTTTAATTACATGGGCCAGTAACATTAATCCAGCATTCCCCACACTCAGGATGATCACCCCGACAACACCGATCATCCAATCATCGCGCAAGACAGATACCACCAGGATCATGATGGATGTCTTGGTCGCAATACTGGCAAATGCCAACATTTTTTGCCAAATATCATCATCTTGCCAAGCCTCATAAATGGGGATGAGCAAAGCCAGAATCATGGCAATCAGGATCAGCGTCATCGTTGTTTCCTCCGTCTAACCCGGTGTACTTCGTACCTGCCATCTTGGTGGTATTTCAACACAATGGTTTTTGGTGTAAAGGTGATCAGGAATATATCCAGGAATATTAGCCCAGGAGTCCGTTGGGGTTTGACTCCTTCCATGATCACATCTTCGTGGTTATGGGGACGGAGCATGATTTCAAATGCCTCAATATATGCCTGGGGAATCGCCACTATCACTTCACCGAGCACCCGCAGCCAATCCTTTAAGGCTTCTGGGGTTTTGGGGCGTCCCGGTAATAAAAATGCGATCGCAATGCCAATCATGATATTTGAGGGACTCAGATTGGCAGTGAGCAAAAACCAGATAATTAGTCGTAAAATTAAATTTAGATGCCCAATCATCTGCCCGCCTCCCGGTCGTCTCCCGCTATAATCTTTGATTTAGCGGAGAGAGGAAAGGGAGGACAGGATTTAAATTGTATAGGCATAACCATCCTTTCTGTGAATAAATTGACAATATTTATGACTGATACCCTGCACCAGTCCTGATTTAGTTGAAATATTAAAATATCCTGATTTCCGAGTCGCAACTCTTCCCACATAAGTACCGATTTTTTTGCCTTTAGTTACAACGGCGCGAACAATATCTCCTGTTTGAAAACCTTTATGAATCTTAGTTCTTGAACAGTAACGGATAGGAAACCCATACTTGTTTGTTCGACAAATTTGACGAGTACCGTGACCTTTAGCGGCAATCAGTAAAGGTTGATAACCCTCAATAATTAAAGTATCAACTTTGCCAACATTTGCGGCATCCAGCCAATGAGTTTTAGGTAGGTTTTGACGACATCGGTTGAATTTAGTCAAACCACCACTCCCGACTTCAACAGGTAATCCGATTGATTTCATTTCATGGTACAACTTCCAACGAGTTGTGTTAACGGCAGCCGCATCAGTTAAAGGTCTTTTGGCTTGAGACAAAACCCGTTTCAACACGTCAGGTTTTCCAGATAAGAACTGTTCGATTTCTTGATCAGACTTAGACTGATTGCATGAATGACACGCAATAGCTAAATTAGAGACTCTATTAGAACCACCTTTAGATAATGGCTTAATATGCTCAATCTCTAACTGAGTACCCGTTGTCCCACAATAGGCACATTTTCGATTCCATTTTTCGAGTAGATATTCTCGAAGCTCGTAACCGTAGAGCGTACCTTGCTGATACTCAATGCCAGATATTTCGGGATTTTGCAACTTCTGAGTGTCAAATCTAACCAACTCTTGAGAGATTCCTGCAATGGGACATAAACGAGTTAGTTTTTTAACCCAAGTCAAGATGTTATGAACTCTAGACATTAGGCTAGGAGCTAACCAGCCTTCTGGTCTAGACCGGTTAAGAAATCTAGGCTTGCGATACCGAGTTTTGCGGTTACGGCGAGCACACCTTAGTTGCCATCGAGTTGTTAAGGCATCTCGAATTTGAAAACCTCTGTGAGTAAGTTCACCGCCCCAAACTATTCGGTTACCTTGAACAATTGCTAAGCCACTTGTTTTTGCTCCGGGGTCTATTTTGAGTTGTGACCCGTGGGTTATTGGTTCTTGTATTTCCTCCGTTAAAATTATCGTAAATGGGTAACGACGATAGACTTTAGCTTTTCCTGTCGAAAGTAGAATTCTAGCTCTCGCCGGTTTGCATGGATCTAAAGGTTGTCGATTTGAGTTAAGTACAAATACACGCATAATTGTGTTTTCTCCTATTACTAGGGTAAAGTTAGCTTAGTCAAAGTTATTTCTCGGTACTTTCCCGATCGCACTGACTTAACTCAACTAGGTCTGTTTAACGACCGGGTTCTAGAGCTGGGGACTAGCTACGCATCTCCAGGTATGAACACTAACTCTCAGAAATAACGTAGTTCTGTAAGAACCTAGACTGGTAAACTATGAGCTTGAAAGCTCCCGCTATAGTCTGTTCGCGCAGGGTCGGCTACGCCGAAAGACTTAGCGGTGAGTTGTTTACGGTTGAAACACCATCCAGAAGAGTAATACTAACATCAGACTCATCACCCCAATTAGATGGTCAAATTCCTCTAGCACACGGGGCAGCTTGAGTACAGATCGTTTGAAAATCAAAAAATATGCCAACCACCCAAGGGCAATGGTTGCCAGGGGTTTGATAATATTGTCAAAATTATATGCCTGGTAGTACACACCATTGACGGCAATCAGCCCACCGAGCAACAGTATCATCGCTAACCAGAAATCGAGCTTTACCTGCCCTTGGCTGCTATCCCCATGGGGCAGAAAGATGAATTTCGCAAAGGATATTGCTGTTCCTAGGGCAGCAACATTCATACCGATAACTTCCCAGGGAACTAGATTCTTCATGGTCAACACCTTCGCCCCAAAGCCAGACAACAAGGGAAAGCCGGAAATTGAGAAGCTAGCTATAGCCAGGGCAATCCAGATTTGGGTATTAATCGGTTGATGTTGCAATTCCTTGAGGTTGCGGCTGGGCAAAACACCCGCGATTAAAAAGAGCGCCCCTTTCACCAGGCCGTGGGTCAGTGCATAAAAGCCCCCTACTTCTGGTGCGGCGAGGATAAAGCCTAACTGGGAAATGGTATGAAACGCCAGCATACGCTTGGTATCTTTTTCAAACACAGCATAGCCTACTCCCAGAAGCGCTGTCCCCACTCCAAATATCCTGACGATGGGATCAAGTTCCTCCACAATCAGAGCAAAACGCAACAGTGGAAAGACTCCCGTTTTGACCACAGCTCCCGATAGCAATGCCGACACTGGGCTCTCAGATTCGGAGTGGGTTAAGGGTAACCATAATCCTGATACAAATATTCCTCCCTTGACTAACAGTCCCAGAAAGATCAGGGCAAGGGCTTCTGGAGGTGCTCCGCGCAACCCTTCAAAGGCAAAGGAATGATTTGCCTGATAGACTAAAACCGCGCCGACTAGATAAAACAGCATGGCTGTATTACTCACAAAAAGATAGCGCAAGGCTACCCAAATTGATCGGTCGGTTCGGGGATAGGCAATCAACAGAAACGCAGCAATACTGATTACCTCTAATGCTACGTATAAACTGATGAAATCTGCACAGATAAATACGGCATTGACACTGCCATGTAAGATAATGGTCTGGGTATAAAAAAAAGCTGTTTTACCACTTTGCCAACAGTAAAGGATTACTGCTGCGGTTACCAGCCCATTGGTCAAGATAAAAAAGGCGCTTAATTGATCAACTAGTAATGTGACACCGAAATTATCCAGCAGCTGTAGGGTTAATGGCGATTTTGCCGTAAGCAATAGCTGTGTCCCATATTCAACCGAAACCATGGCAACCCCTAGGGCGAGGTATCGGTCAAGTTTGGGGAGTAGATAAATGCTGAATCCCACAAATAGCGGTAGGGCAATCCAGGCAATGGTAATGGTACTCATGGCATGTTATTCTTCTCGATCTCGTTGCTTTCCAGGGTGGGATTGTCCCGTGCCAGTTTCATAACACCCACTAGCATCAAGGCTTGAATCGAAAAGCCGATCACAATCGCTGTCAAGATCACTGCCTGGGGCACCGGATCTGCGTAAGCCCTATTTTCGACGTTTGAAAGAATGGGTGTGAATAAACCATCTCGGGATGCAACCAACACGTAATAGGCAATCACCCCCGTGCTCATGATATCCATAGAGATGATTTTCATAACCAGGTTCTTTTTAAGGATGATGCCGAAAAATCCGCACAATATTGTGGCAAATATGAATGCTTCTAACACGGGAATTGCCTATTGGGTAAGGGTTGGTGGTAATTATCTTTCTACAATGATACTGTCGAACAGTGCTATAAAATATATAGCACGTTTTAATAGTGCTAGGAACGATTGACACTATTGAAAAGTTCCAAGGTAAACCATAGACTCATGCCACACCAAGGTTTTGGTTTGAGCTTGGGATTGGGAAAAATACAGGCAATAGCACATGACAGAATCGACTGATGGCAAATCAATGGTTAACCTCAGCCCTGAGGATGCCAGGGATACAGTTAGCGATACAGTTGGGGGCTTGGCAACTAGTGAAGGAGTGCCGCCGAAGGATGTCTACACTTGGGATCGGGATGCATTAGCCGTGAATCTTTTGGATTTATCAGCACCATTTCAATTGGTTGGGCGGCAAGCACAATTCCAGCGCATCGCTCAAGTTTTAGCCCGTGATGGCAACCTGCTGATTGTGGGAGTGCCCGGAAGCGGACGGCGGACTTTGGTAAGGCGGGCGGCACGGGAAGTTGGAGTTAAAATCCTAGAGGTTGACTGCATCCGGGTTACTGATGGTCAGCGCTTTGTGCAACTGCTGTGGGAGAGCATAAACCAGACGTTTCCAATGGCAACGGTTCAAGCTCTAATGGCAGATTGGATTGAAGGTAAGGCAGCGGAATTATTTGTCCTCAAGGATGAAGGCAGTGGCACAGAGGGACTTAAACCGGTTCGGATCCAGAGCAAAGAGCTGCAACGGAAAGCATTTGAAGTATTACTCGATCTCCTCCAAAGATTAGCTGAATCTGAGGGAGAACGGGTAGTGTTGATTTTGGAAAGCTTCCCCCACATCCGCTCTTGGGATCGTCATGGGGTGTGGGAAAAATTTTTGAGGGAACAGATCGAGGGTCAGACTCAGGTAAGTTATGTGCTGGTGGCAACAATCGCAGAAACCAGCATTTATCCCCATGAACCGGGGAATAATTTGGAAATCGTGCAGCTAGCTCCCTTAGCTGATGATGTGGTTGCGGCTTGGGTAACTGAAGTTTTGCATACCCAAGGGCTGACTTTCGATCCGCGATCGCAAGCACTGGAAATCTTTGTCAATGCCGTGCAAGGACACTTTGGTGATGCTTCGGCACTGGTGCGACGCCTCAAGTCCGTACGAGTTTCTGATGGACTAATTCGTGATGGCCATGTTCAGCAGGCCATCCAAGAACTGCTAGCCGACTTATCCATGGTCTTCGAGTCATTACTAATGCTGCTTCCAGCTAATCAAGCCCATCTTTTAGAATCCCTGGCTCTAGACCCTACCGACAAGCCACAAAGTCGAGATTATATTCAAAAGCATTACCTATCAAGAGGGGGTTCTCTCCAAGGAGCGATCGCTGGATTGCAGCACAAAGGTTTAATTTATGGCTCTGAGCAAGGCTACCGACTGGCTTTACCTTTGTTTGCTTTGTGGCTTTGCCAGCGTTTAAGTTGATATAGCTTTTATATCTCGGTTGTGAACATACTTGCGCAAGGCAAGAGGCAAGAGGCAAGAGGCAAGAGGCAAGAGGCAAGAGGCAAGAGGCAAGAGGCAAGAGGCAAAAGGCAAGAGGCAAAAGGCAAGAGGCAAGAGGGGTTCGAGATCCTAAGTTTTATTGTCCAATAAAAAAAGACCATACAGGTTTACATCTCAAATACAAATGCGCTTATCAAGCTCAACAGATGCGAACGCGCCCCGCGTGACCTACGGTCAATCGCGTAGCGTGGCCTACGGTCAATCGCATTTGGATTCTGTGTTATGCCTACTACTTTTTTGCTACACTCTGGGTATCCTCTATCCTGTAGTAATATCATGTCAGGATAGTTATCCTTAATAAAAATCTCTACCATCTCCCCATCTCCCCATCTCCCCACCCTCCCCACACTTTTATGATCAGTATTCAAACAGAGCTCATCTGTTCAAAATCATAGAAAAGATTAAAGTCCTCAATTCGTTTATTGATTCACTATTTCCGATTCTGGGATGTTCCTGTTCCTTATCGTTTGATATCTTGATTCAGCAACGCTGAAACATTATTTGTCAGATATAATGAAAGCAAAACCTAAAACTCTGTGAGCATGACTCCATTATCCGATCAGCAAAATGCCCAACCAGCCATCATTCGTACAGAACGGGGACTGACAGCAGGTACGCGCATTACGATTTATGATATCATGGGCCATCTTGAGGCCGGATGGACTCCCAAATTAATGGGAAACTGGCTATCTATAACTGATGAGCAACTTGATGCAGCCTTATCCTATATTGATACCCACCGTAGGGAAGTAGAACCGGAGTATCAAACCGTTTTGAAGATAGCTCAAGAGATTCGAGACTATTGGGAATAAAAAAATCGCGAGCGTTTTGAGCAGATTGCTAAAAAGCATCCCTTACCAGGACAAGAAGCGGTTCGCGCTAAATTAAAAGCCTGGAAAATCAAGCGTGAATTTTCTCGATGAAATTCGTTCGATAGTCCCTTCAAAACTATCCCAAATTTCCTCCGCAGAACGGCGTGGCATCGCCTCAGCACGGGCAAATGCCTGTTTGATTATCTGTGAAGCTTTCTCTATTTCTTCAGCAGTAGGTGGGGCGATTTCTTCCCCCTCCCAGTCTACAATCAACAAATCGTTGGGACTACAGTGAAAGAAAGCACAGAGTTGAGCGAGGGTAGTAAAAGCGATCGCATTCGCTTCCCCATTTTCTAGTTCCCTTAATTCTTGGCGATCGATTCCCGTAGATTCAGAAATTTCTTCGTAACTGATATTTCCGGAATTAGCTCTTAATTGTGCTAGTTTAGTTGTGACTTTCATCTTGCAAACTGACCTGCTAGTTTCGATTTTCTGAAATTATATACCGGTTATCATAGAAATCAGGTACACAGGATTTTTTCCCGATTCCCGATTCCCGATTCCCGATTCCCGATTCCCGATTCCCAATTCCCGATTCCCGATTCCCAATTCCCGATTCCCGATTCCCAATTCCCGATTCCCAATTCCCGATTCCCGATTCCCGATTCCCGATTCCCAACAGGAACACTGGTAGACCCCAATGGTGATAACAAACCACTATAGTCCCGAATCATCCACCCTCCCAATCTACCGATGGTATGACCAAGACCAAGACCGAATACCCAATTCCAGGGTGAATGATGATAGGAAAGAATAATCCGTATTCCTGAAAACTTGAGCAATGTTGCCTCACCTTCGGGACCAGAAATTTCTGGTCTAGCCCAGGTAGCAAAGACAGTTTATTACTGATGCTGCTTCCAGCTAATCAGGCCCATCTGTTAGAATCCCTGGCAAACACGACGCTACCGACAAGCCACAAAGTCGAGATTACAGGAATCCCCGAAAGTCGAAAGCCCCGTGTTTTTAAACCGGGGATGAAGACTCGCAGCGACTTTAGTCGCCGTGATCAAAAATCTTGGCTAGCACTTGCCACTTTTATATAATATTGCTAGTATAAATATATATCGTTCGCGTAGCGTGACCGTTCGCGTAGCGTGACCGTTGGTCAAGGTCAAGGAGGTCGAGATTCGGTGATTATTTTAGAGTTTAAAGCGAAAGGTAAAGAATATCAATATTCAGCTATAGACGAAGCTATCCGGACAGTTAAATTCATCCGTAATAGCTGCATCCGTTTATGGCTTGACAACAAAGGCACAGGAAAGAGTGACCTTAGTCGGTACTCCAAAATCCTAGCTAAAGAGTTTCCTTTTGCTAATGAATTAAACTCTACTGCTCGTCAGGCTGCGTCTGAAAGGGCATGGTCATCGATTGTTCGCTTCTACGATAATTGCAAGAAGAAAATCCCAGGAAAAAAGGGTTTACCAAAGTTCCAAAAACGTGCTCGTTCTGTAGAGTACAAGAAATCAGGGTGGAAGCTATCCCCTGACAAAAAGTCGATAACGTTCACGGACAAAAAAGGGATTGGGAAACTCAAACTTAAGGGTACCTGGGACTTGTGGCGCTTCGATAAGAAGCAAATCAACCGGGTTCGGATAGTCAAGCGAGCTGATGGGTACTACGTTCAATTTTGTGTTGCAGTTAACGTAAAAGAGGAAGTAGAGCACACAGGTGAGATGGTTGGTCTGGATGTAGGACTCAAAGAGTTCTATACAGATTCCAATGGCCACTCCGAATCCAATCCCCGATTCTACAGAAAAGGGGAGAAACGTTTAAAGTTTTATCAGCGCCGGGTTTCTCGGAAAAAGAAAGGCTCATCCAATCGCAAAAAAGCGGTTAATAGACTAGGTAGACAGCATCTTAAAATAAGTAGGCAGCGTGAAGAACATGCAAAGAGACTTGCACGTTGCGTAATCCGATCTAACGATCTGGTCGCCTACGAAGATTTAAGAGTTAAAAATCTGGTAAAAAATCATTGTCTCGCCAAGTCTATTAACGACGCAGGTTGGTATCAATTCAGGAAATGGTTGGAGCATTTTGGGACTAAGTTTGGAAGGATAACTGTTGCAGTAAATCCTGCCTACACTAGTCAAAACTGTTCTGAGTGTGGTGAGGTAGTCAAGAAATCCCTTTCTACTAGGACTCATGTCTGTGAATGCGGATGTGAACTTGATAGAGACCACAACGCCGCCATCAACATCCGTAATAGAGCCATAAGTACGACGGGGCACGTCGGAACTTGGATTATTAATCCGTTCGCGAAGCGTCGGCGAAAGCCGATACGCTTTAGGAGATTTGGCCTCTACTGTTCTTGATTCCGGTCAGGTTCAGCAAGCTGGGTCGTTGAGTGAAGAATCCCCGTCTCTTTAGAGCGGGGAGTGTCAAATTCAGAAGCATTACCTATCGAGAGGGGGTTCTCTCCAAGAAGCGATCGCAACAGATGCGAACGCGCCCCGCGTGACCTACGGTCAATCGCATTTTGATTCTGTGTTATATTTACTACTTTTTTGCTACACTCTGGGTATTATCTATGATGCCCGAATGTTATGGTCTCTGTTGAGCAAGTAATGAAAGAAGCTTTATCTTTGCCCAGTGCATGGAGAGCATTGTTGGCAGAGAAGCTGGTTGAAAGTCTTGAGTTTGATGTAGACGAGAAACTGCAAACACTTTGGGTAGGTGAAGCTAAGAAGCGTCGAGATGAAATCCGAAGTGGTATGGTTCAGCCTATTCCTGGAGAGGAAGGGTTAGCTAGAGTGAGGGAACTTCTAGAGCCATGAAATATGTCTTTCACCCAGCAGCCTTGACTGAATATGGTGAAGCAGTCGAGTTTTACGCAGAGCGTAGAGTTGAATTGGCACAGGCATTTATCAATGTAGTTGAGGATGCAATTTTCCGAATTGTTGCGTCACCAACTCGTTGGGCTGTTCTTGATGAAGATATTCGTCGATGTCTGACACGTAAATTTCCCTACGGGATTTTATACACTATTGAGGAAGATTACATTTTAATTGTGGCGGTGATGCACTGTAGTCGTGAGCCAGGATATTGGAAAGAGCGTGTCAGGGACAAACCATCAGATGCATAAAATGATCTGAGGTTTGGTACGTCATTCGGACAACTAAGCCGTTATAGCACTAAGGTTATAAGTTAAGACATTGGTTCTTCAGTACCTTTTATTCTAAAAAACTCAGAAAGCTTACTGTACAAGGATACTTCTGCTATTCAACTAAAAAATTTTTTTTGAATACGGGCTCTTGCCACTGCTCCGTTCGCGTTTGGCCTACGGCCAAAAGCGTGGCTCACGGTAAGCATTCAGCTCTCAGCTCTCAGCTCTCAGCTCTCAGCTCTCAGCTCTCAGCTCTCAGCTCTCAGTTATTAGCTATTAGTATTCAGCTTATGCCCTACGCGCACGCTACTTGAGGTGCTTTTGAATAAAATAAGCTGACGGCTGACGGCTGACGGCTGAATGCTTACGGCTCACGGCCTTAGCTCCCTAAAAACATGTATCTCACCTAATTGAAAACCGCTATATTTTAGTAAATTAAAACACAGTAAAAATTTGATAATATTTATAATAATTGCTAAAGTATAAAATAAAGCTTTTACATTATTTAACCTAGCGAATAAAATCTTGTTATTGCAATCATTATTACTAACACAACATAAAAATTTTTTATTAATTTATCGCCTGGCGCGTGACTATATATTGATGCGCGAAAACTAAGTTGCAGTTGGTGATAAACGATAAATAGTGAAAATAAAAATGTGCCGAATTGTGTAAAGTGTTGTGAAGTAAATGTGACATTTAGGCATTTTTCTGCCAGGAACGAAAAACAAAAAAAAATGTTAATTATTGGAGGTAATAGCATTCTTAACGATAAGGTCAATAGTGGTTTGTGCAAATTACTTAGGTTATGTATCTACTACGGGACAAGGTTCAATTCGTTAACACTATTGCCCATGAAGGCAAAGTTGTGGTTGTTGCCACCGATACAGACGGCAAGATTTGGTACACCATCAAGCAGGATGGGTTTGAAGACTCCTACCTCAACACCCCCGAAGACCAAAGGACAGGTTGGGAAGATTGGCAAGAACTGGAATTTCCTAATGAAGCACAGGATGACCAGTCCGTAATTGACAAAGAAACTAAGGAATTAACCCATCAGGCTGAGACCAGCACATTTATTCTGCGTACGCGCTACAGAACCCAGAATCAATCAGCAGCTTTTCCGGTACAGTTAGTTTCGGCAACAGGTCACCTCTATGTTTTTCGTCAATCCAAGGCAAATTCTACTGAAACTACTCCCAATACCTTATTGGTAGACCGTTTTGTCCTGGATGGCATGACCAATCAACTGGTGCGGAAGCTAGACGTGCGGTTTAAGCGATCGCGACAGAAATATCAACCCATCGCCAGTATGAAGAAAAATGCTAACGGTGGACTCTCAAATATTGATTCTTTAGATTTTCGGGATGCTGATGGCAAGCCTTTCTATGAGCCGACCACGGAACTCACTCTGATTGAGAACCTTCACCAAGGTGGGTTTTCAGTAGTACTGTTACCGACCAATGAACACGATAATTACCGTTGGCACATTTTTGCTTACAACTCTCACACTCAGAAGGTAGAATTAACCTCCATTCGCGCTTCAGCAGAGGGATTGTTTGATGTCAAAGACTACACGGTTTTAGAACCCAGACCCGAAGCTAAGAATGCTTTAATCCCTCGTTCTATTCCGGGTATTATTAAGCGCAAGCTGGATCTCAATGGTGTTGAAGTCGCCAATGGCTTGTCAGCTACCAAATACGATATCCAGAAAGAGCAGCAAACTAAAGATGGAATGCAACTGCTCAAGAATTCGACCAAGGTCATGGTCGCAATTCCTACAACCCAGGGCAATGTAGCAACCTTGAGTTTTGCTGTAGCAGCAGATGGTACGTTGTCTGAGATTGATGCAAATCCCGACAATACTAACATCCTACGCAGTCAGAGTCGGGACTTACTTTTGCCCTTAAATACCTTAGATGAAATTAAAGCGATTGGGGATTCGACACCACCACCCCAAGCGCAGATCACGGGTATAGAAAGAGGGTATGAAGATAAAGTTCAGATTGTTTCTTCCCCATCTTCGGGTTTGAAAACTGGGGATACGGTCAAAATTGCCAACACCCAAAATTACAACGGTCATTATCAAGTCATCAGTATCGATGGTGATACCTTTGAAATTGCTGCCGAGTGGGTGAACAGTGAAATTGGCAGTTGGGAAGTGGTGCCGAAAACAGAGACGGGTTTAGTCTTTGATGGCATCATTACTGAGGTGGAAAGAGTAGCCGATGGTAAGCTGCAAATCACGGCTCTCAATCATGGCTTAGAAGCAGGTGATGAAGTCCAAATTGTCGATACCACTGACTATAATGGCAGCTATGGGGTTACCAAAATTGATGATGAAAACTTTACGATTAATGATCTGTTCTGGAAACCGGGTGAAGCCGTCAACCTGAAACTGGAATCCCGCAAGCGGCGGGGAGTCATGTTTGATGGTGCTGATGAGTATATCAAAACTCCAGCCCTAGAGTTAACCCCTCCTTCGGAAGAATTTTCCTTTGGCTATACTTGTTCAGCGTGGGTTTATGTCTCAGCTACGGGTAGTGGTGAACAGATTATTCTTGGAGAAGAAGACGAACACATTCAATTACTGGTTAATAACGGCACTGTAGCGTTGAAAGTCAAGTGTGCCAATGGTGTTGGCAAAACCACAGATACAACGACTATCCCAACGGGTCAATGGGTTCACTACGCCGGGATTATTTCCTCTGATGCCGCCAGTGACAAAACTATCTTAACTCTCTGTAAGAATGGTCAGCCGGTGGGAATCCCGACAGAAGTGGCATCACTATTTGATGCTCCCGAGAATTGGCAGCCGGAATTTTTGATTGGGAAGTCCTTGGCTGGCAAGATTGCTGATGTACAAGTTTGGGATAAGGTTCGGACTGCTAAAGAAATCAAAGATAGCATGTATATGCAACTTACCGGACGGGAAGTTGATTTAGTGGGCTACTGGCGACTGGGGGCAATTACTGAGGATAAGGAAAGAACAGTTGTTGATTTCTCCGTTTACGGAAACGACGGCACAGTTTATGGGGATGCCTTTGTGAGTGCGATTACTCTCAATCGTACTTTAGGAGATGGAACCACCCAAGCTGTTAAATACAGCAATGATGATTTGGTGGCGGTGAGTGCCCGGGCTACCTATATTGAAACCTTTGAGTTTAAAACCAATCCGAATCTCAACCCGAATAATGTTGATCGTAATAACGGCAAGTTATTTACGTTTTCCTATTGGGGGAAAAAGAGCCGCAGTGCGAAAAAACGTATCGAACAGAAACTTTTTACGATTGACACATCGGACTTTCAGTCTTTAGGCAACAACTGGTACAAAGCCACCTGTCGTTTTACTGTACCCGATGGGGTGGCAATGATCCGTAGCTTTGAACTGGGTCATGTTCAAGGCACATGGTCAACTTTGGAGATTCGTAAGCATCGGGTTCAGTTAGTCTCAGATAGCATTACTGAGGTTAACTATACAGATAGCGTTAGTTTATCTACCTTGGCAGATAACTATGCTGAGTTACCCGGACAATTAAAGACATTAGAGCAGAAAGAACGGGAAGAAACGGCACTAATAAAGGAAAAGCGGAAATTAGAAGATAAGCTCGCTCAACTGGGTGATTTGCCTCGCCTACGACAAGAAATAGCAGCATTAGAAACAGAGGTGGCATCTCTTCAACAGCAAGAGCAAACTCTCAAAACTAACTATGAGCAAGAAGTCGCCAATCCTTTGAATGATTGGTGCTATATAGAAAATACCTGGAATAACAGATCCGGACAGTTACAGACCTTCAATAACCCTAACCTAAATAATACGGGTGTATACATATCTGAGGATGAGATAAAAAAAACAGACCAGCAATGGAAATTTGTCTCAGCCGGTGAAGGCTACTATTACATCAAAAATAAGTATACTGGCGACTCCAAGATATTGCAATGCACGCCTATACTTACATTCAATACGTTTTTATTGAGCATGGAAAAGCCCAATAATTCTCCCCGGGTGAAATGGAAACTTGTTTCAGCAGGTGATGGCTACTATTACATTCACAACAAGGGGGTGGACGATCTTTTTAAGGATGATGAGCGTAGGTATTTGAGTATAGATACTAGTTTTGACTTGGATTATCTGACTATGCGTTCGGCCAGTCAGTCTACAGTTAATAAATGGAAACTGGATAAACAAGAGCCACAAAATATTATTGCGATAAATACAGCTCAATCAATGTGGGAGGAGAAGAAAGAACAACTTAAAACTAAAGCAGCAGAGTTAGAAGAAAAGCAAGAAACATTAAACGCAGGTGAATCAACCAAACAGGCATGGGAAGACAGACTCAAAGAGGTTATCGAACAACTAAACCAAGTTCAAAGCGAGTTAAATACTGCCAACAATACAGTCATCAAAACAGTCAGCACCACTCAACAAACACCCCAAACATTACCAACACTCCACACGGTCAGTAATGGTTCCCAAAAAGGTTTAATTACCAAAGGGGCATTACTCGGATTTACCTCTCCAGTGACGCGCATTGCAGCCATTGAAACTTGTGAAGGTAACGTGCAACTGAGTTACTTTGACAGTCAAGGTCGGATGCGTCAGACTAACTTTGATGCGACCTCCGATAGTCGGAATACTACTTTTGAACAGTGGCTTCCTGATGAACTTCCTGTTGCTCTCAACTTCGCTGATAGTGGGCACAAAATTCAGTTGGTCAATTCAGTTGCTTTGAGTGAGTCATGGACAGTGGAAGCTTGGTTTTACTCTGCATATGCATCTGGACCCGCACAAAAAATTTTACTGGGTAGCAAAGATGGTGATTCTCCTGTAGTGATTCAAGAAATGTCTAAACTGGGAACACTGGTTGATGGAGTCTTTTACGATAGCGGCTACAACCTGGAACGATTAACTCCTGGATGGCATCATCTAGCTGCTGTTGGCAAAGATTCTACCACTATCTTCTATATCGACGGTCGTCAAGTCGCTGATGTTAAGCAAGCATTCCTTGATGCAGCAACTGATGATAGTAGCAAAGAACAACGAAAAACAACAATCTGTAAAGTTAATAATATTGCTATCTCTACCATCGGTAATAGCACCCGTGGTTCTGAGCAATTTGGCAAGTTGGCAGAAGTTCGAGTTTGGAATTTGGCTCTGAGTGAAGCAGAAATTGCTGTTAACAGCAAAACGCGACTCAGTGGTAACGAACCCGGATTAGTTGCTTACTATCCCTTGAACGAAGGAACAGGAACTCAGATAAGGGATATGACTGGTAGTGGCAACAATAGTCAAGATACCAGTCCTGCTCCCATTAGTAGTCAAGATACCAGTTCTGCTCCCATTGATAATAAAGATATCAATCCTGTTCCCATTGGTAATCTGGGAAACATGGTCATGCAGTTTGATGGAGTGAATGATTATATAGCAATTGCTGCTCATAAAAACCCAACTACAGCAATCACTGTTTCACTATGGGCTAAAAGTAATACAGAGAATTGGAATCACTATGGCTGTTTAGCTAGTAAACGAGATGCCTATGTAATACATCCCCGCGAAGGTATTAAAGCAATCAGTTTTTACCTGGAGAGTAATGGATGGAAAGTTCTGACCCATACACCATCAGATATCAAGCAATGGCATCATTATGCGGTAACCTTTGATGGCAAAACCCAGAAATTGTACATAGATGGTGTGGAAGTCGCTAGTGACGAGATTTCTACGACTACAGCAGGATTAATCAAGGAAGATACAGGAGAATTGCTTATAGGTAAAGACGATGGACCATGGTCTAGATATTTTAGTGGTCAAATCGCCGAAGTCCGTGTTTGGAACAAAGCCCGCAGCGCTGAAGAAATCCAAGCGGATATGCACCAACGCCTAACCGGTAAAGAGTCAGGTTTGGTGGGTTATTGGCAATTAAATCACATCCAATCTGAAGGAGATCAACAAAAGGTTCTTGACCTGACAGGTAACAACAATGGCACGGTACACGGAGGCATGCTCAAAGAAGACAATAGCTTGCCTATACACAGCAACACTGTTATTGGTGCTATCTCTTCAAGTTCTGCCGCTGCCATTGGTAATCTAGTACACAAGGTAATGCAGTTTGATGGGGTAGATGATTATCTGTCCTTGCCCGCTAATATTTCTAGTAAAATTAGCAATCAAATTACTCTTGAAGCCTGGGTTTACTGCAATACTCTTTCACAACAAAGTGTCCACAGAAGTATAGTTACTGAGGTATACCCTGGTTCCAACAGAAATATTACTTTCCAACTTTGTTTGCATGGTTCTGATCACCGACTGCAAGCCGGATTTTTCAATGGTGCTTGGAAGCAGCAAGCAGCAGATTCAAGCTTTCCCATGAATCAATGGGTACACGTAGCGGCGAGTTACGATGGAGTTTCGATCAAAATTTATCAAAATGGTAGTTTGATTAAGCAATCTGCAAATCTCAATTTGTCCTTACCATCAAATACACATGGATGGCGGATTGGACGACGGCACGATTCTGGTAACGCAACTGATATGTGGAATGGGCGCATAGCTGAAGTTCGCATTTGGAACAAAGCCCGCACGGCCCAAGAAATTAAAGCTGATATGCACCAGAGCCTAACCGGTAAAGAGTCAGGTTTGGTTGGTTATTGGCAATTAAATCAGATCCAATCTGAAGGAAATACAATCAAGGTTCTTGACCTCACAGGTAACAACAATCATGGCACGGTACACGGCGCAATCCTAAAAGATGACAATACCTTGCCTATTAGCAGCAATATTGTTACTAGTGCTAGCTGGTGGGGTTGTGCTGCTCCCATCGGTAATCTGGGACATAAGGTAATGCAGTTTGATGGAGTGAATGATTATGTAGAAATTTCTGCTCACAAAAACCCAACTTCAGCAATCACTGTTTCTCTCTGGGCTAAAAGTCATACAGAGAATTGGAATCAGACTGCCTGTTTAGCTAGTAAACGAGATGCCTATGTAATGCACCCAATCCTCGGTGAGAAATCAATCCAGTTTTTTATTTACAGTAATGGATGGCAATACGTCAAGTCTACACAACCAGACATCAATCAATGGCATCATTATGCAGGAACCTTTGATGGCAAGACCTTAAAATTGTACATAGATGGTGTGGAAGTAGCTAGTAAAAATATAGCAGGAGTAATCAACGAAGATACAGGAGTATTATGTTTAGGTCGAGATGATGGGCCATCTCAATATTTGAACGGTCAAATTGCCGAAGTCCGCATCTGGAACAAAGCCCGCAGCGCTGAAGAAATCCAAGCAGATATGTACCAACGCCTAACTGGTAAAGAGTCTGGTTTAGTTGGTTATTGGCAATTAAATCACATCGAACCAGAAGGAGATACAATCAAAGTTCTTGACCAGACAGGTAACAACAATCATGGCACGGTACACGGAGCCATCCTCAAAGATGACAATACCTTGCCTATAGGCAGCAATGCTTTAGTGAGTGCAGAGTACAGCACCATTACCATAGACAAAGTTACCAATCAAAAATCTGCCATCATGCAGCGTTTCTTCGCCTACCCTGCTCTCAATGGTGTGGAATTGTTACCAGACAAACGAATAGAGGAACTAGAACTCAAATGGATTGGTAATGCCCAATTTGCCCCGACCCTCCTGGGCTATATCGAAGGGGCTCCCCCAGTTCCCAGCGAAAACCTGACTGTACAGATAGACTACAACGGCGCAGCTTCAGTGGAATTAACCACATCCGAAGACGTAGAATTTAGCTGGTATCGATCGCAGGATGTCGGACGAGGAGCTAGTTTAGATGCTTTCCTTGGTGGTGCTGGTGAAGTGTCTGGGGGTGTTGGAGTTGAATCACAAATCGCACAATGGAAAGCGGGTTTCAAAGGGAACCGTGACTCGCGCTACCAATGGCAAAATCAAAGTAATATTACTTCTAGTTCATCCCTGAGAATGACGGATAGCCTGGAATTGCGGGGAAGCCAAGAACCCGGTCTAAAATTCTCCCATTTAGGCAAACGTTTTATTCCCAAAAATGTCGGTTATGCTTTGGTGGTTTCCAGTTTGGCAGATATGTTTATCACTCGCCTAAAACGCAGCCATAAAATGATTGGTTATCAGGTGCAGCCTGTGGATGGTATTCCACCAGATGTTAATACCATTACCTTCTTAATCAATCCAGCCTATACCATGAGCGGTAGTTTGGATGGGATGACGGGTTCTAGCGGAACTAGCGATCGCTTCTTCCGTCATGTCCCCGAAATGCGTGCCCAATATGGCTCACTTTATCCCGCGAGTTACTATCGACTTCAGGAGGCCTATGATCTCAAACAAAAGATTGAGAATGAAGATAAACGGCGAGAGTCGTATTTTGCTCAGTATAATGCGGGTTTAGTCGATGAAAGCTCTTTGAACCGAGAGATTGAGAGTGGCAAAGCTCCCACAGAAATTGGAGTGACCCGTGAAGAAGACAAACCCGATGAAAATATGACCGAGGAGGAAAAACAAGCAGCCCAAGAAAGACGAAAACAACAAATTGAGCAAGAAGGAGAAGCAGCGGCTGACAAACAATCAGAAGCAGCCCAGCAGAAGCAAAAAGAAATTAATGCTAAGATTAGCGACCAAGAAAAAAGAGCCCACGCAACAGACAGTTTTGCGGGTTGGCAGAAGCGGATGGAAGACATCCAAATTCGTGCAGGAAAGCGCAATATTGTCAACACCTATGTCTGGGATGCAGATGGTGGAATGCGAACAGAAGCCCAAAGCTTTGCTAATACTGTAGAGCATACAGTTGGTGGTTCCTTTATGTTGGATGCAGGTTTAGGATTCCAAGGAGATTTTACCGCCGGAATTGCTGCTGAGTTAACTGCCCTAGTAACGATTAACTTGACCCAAACGATGAATAAAACGGAAAATCGTAGCACGGGTTTAGAGTTAAATGTGGATTTGAGTGGTGTAGAAAGCATTGGAATTACTGACTACAACGACTACCCCATCCAGCCCGGAGAAAAAGTAGACCGCTATCGCTTTATGAGTTTTTACCTCGAAAGTAGTACCAAAAACTTTAATGACTTCTTCAGTTATGTCGTTGACCCTGAATGGCTGGCTAGTAACGATGAAGAAGCCCGCGCATTGCGTCAAGCAAGGGGGAAAGCAAATAAAACTTGGCGAGTGCTACACCGAGTGACTTATGTGGAACGTCCAGCACTGATGGGCTTTGGTCGAGATATTCGACCCCGGGAAGATATTGATACCATTACTCGAGAAGTTGTCAATTACTTCGATTTACTAGAGTTCAAGAGCGAAGCCCTCCAGAGTGATGTAGATCGGATATTGGCAGAGTTAAGAGCACTGAAGCAGATGCTTGGAAACGGTCAATAATGACTGTAACGTTCTAAGGGAACTTAGTATAAGCTCCCTTAGAACAACTTTTTATGGATGCTAAACATAGGTTTTTAAGAGGAGAACAAAATGCCTCAACTGATTGAATTTCAAGGAAGACAATTTTCTGAAGAAGAATCAAAGCAAGTTACTGATGCTTATAGGATAAGTATAAAGAAAGAGAAACTTTATGCAGATGATAATATTGGCATTATCCTTGCTAAAAAGTTGGGAATCAAAGTTAATATATACTATAAAGATCCAGAAAAAGACCCTAATATTTATCCGATTAAAGACGATGAAGAGCAAGAGGTTGACGTAAATAAATTGAGTAGACAGAATTATTCTTGGAATTCTGAGGGCGACTTGGAAGTTAATTTACTTGTTATTGGCCCGCATTATGAGGTATTAAAAAAGGAAGGCAACAGTTATAAAAGAGTAGGGATAAAGACAGATGGCAATTGTCTATATAACTCATTCATTAAAGCTACTGAATCTATAGGAATTGCCGAGCAAATCTCGGAACTAAGGATCGAACCAGATCAATTCGTATCTGAACAAAACTCCCCAGAAGTCCAAGGTTTAAGAAATTATGTAGCAGACCGATATGAAGAAGAGCAATTGAGAGAAAACTTGACTCAATGGTTAGCTTCGTCAGAAAGAGATCGTCTGGGATCGGGAATTTTAACGGTTATAAACAATTCTCGACCAGTTGCTCCTCAAGCTCCTCAAGCTCCTCAAGCTCCTCAAGCTTCATTAGATTCGTTAGAAGATTCGGATTTTGGATTGGAAACTTTAGATCTCATAGATCGTATCAGTTCTGAATATCCTGATCAGGAAACTATTAAGAATATCTTTATAAAGCTAGACGATGAACTGAAAATTTTGCAAAAAGAGATTAAATCTGATCTAGTGCAAAATGATATCAGAATTTTTATTGATCAGAAAAAACAAAAGTACGGATACATAACATCAGAATGGGAATTTAGTAAGGATAAAATAGACAACTTATACAAGGAAATTCAGAGTCAAAGGGTGAAGTTAATTCGTCAACCTGCTAAGATTACTGGTGCTCCCGATGACTCCCAAGCATCTAAACAAGCTGCCCAAGAGATTGCCAACCTCGACGAAGATTACAAACTGGTACGTCTGATCGCTTTGCTAGAAGATAAAAGGAGTGACATCAATGCAAAATTTCGGGCGATGCTCAAGTTTCTGCCAACTGCTTCTGAAAATGCACGGAACACCCTCAAGAAGGGATATCAAATCATTCAAGGGCGCGATCTGGTTCAAGATATAGAAACTACATTTAATCCAGAAAAAACTAAGTTGGAGAAACTATCAAGTGCAACCATTGGAAGAGTATTAGGTAACGGAGAAGGATACAAACTGCAACTACCTGTTTTGAAACAGCTCTTAGAAACCGGACAAGTCTCTCCCACCGTTGAAGTTGCTCTTGAATTAGGACTTCTTTATCGAGGAACAACAACAAGCAATTTTTCCTTGAGCGGAGATTCTAAAGATAAAATACGCCAACTTGTTGAAGAAAATCCAGGAGAACTTGCACCGCTGGCATCTGATCAGCAATTGGACCCAGATGGCGACAATGAGGATATTTTCTTAAAAGCTGTCAAGAACAACTTAAAAAATCATCACAAGGGATTTTTTGGAGAAATTCAGCGATTAATTATTGGCAAAGAAAATGATAGCTCTTCCCCTACTGAAACTTTAGTGATTTCAGCAGAATTAAGCACAACTGGAAATAAAAATGCTGACTACCTGATCAGTTTAATCTATGACAATGATCGACTAGAGCCTCGTAAGATAGACGATCCAGAAAAACTGCAACAGAAAATTTTGGATTGGACAGCATCTTTCCCGGAAGCAGAGCGCAAAAAATTTATAGAGTCGGATAAGCTACCTGAAGGAGATGTTGTTGAAGAATTTCTAGACCCTTATCAAAGGTTTTGGTTTCTGCTGAGGAATCACAAAATACTTAGGTCAGGAACAGGAGCTCTGAATGTGAGTTCGGGCTGGTTTGACTATACTAAAAAGCTGGTAGATGCTCAGAAAAAATATCCTAAAACTCGCCGAATACACGAGCTGAATGCTTTGGTGGAATATCAAGCCTCAAAATCCATTTTCAAGCGTTCGCTAGAGCGAAAACAAACCAAGGATAAAGTGCTAAATCTTCTCTCAAGCGAGGATAGCTGGGATGCTGATGAAGCGGTGAGGCAGTATTGCCAAGAAATGAGACAAGGAGACCATAAAAAGTGGTTAAAAGGGCAACTCAAGAAAGCTGGGTTCAAATCAAAGGATAGAGACGAAGTTAACAGACAACTCTTACTCAGAGGGGCTTATCCAGGAGCCAAGCCAATTGATGAGTCGCGTCAGATGGGTATCTATCAACAATTAAAGCGGAAAAGGCAAGAAGAACCTCTGAAAATAGTAGAGACCCTGAGCCAAGTTGAGCCTGGTAGTTTTGACTATGACCTAATTCGTGAAGACGAGAAATTACTACAGGGTTTTTATGATGACTTGAAACAAGCCCCATATAGTCATCATAGACTCTGGAAAAATTGTGCAAATTTACTTTCTCTACCTGGTGATTATAGTCGTTATAGCCCGACTCAGACTAGGCTTTTCTCAGAGCCAAAATTTTTCAATAGAGAACGTTTAGAAAGGGGCAAGGAATTTGCCAAGGAAAACTATTGGGCTTCAAGAGCGGCAATGGAATATTTAATAACTGCGGGCGACGCTCGGAGGCGAGAAGTTTTGAAACTGGTGTTTCAAGCACAACTTGCCGGGGTAGAGGGTGTTACTTTAACAAAAACATTAAAAAAGATTGATCAAGAGACTTATGATTGGGTTGAGACGACGACCCTTTCCCCGCAACAAAGCGAACGCAGGGCTGCTGAACTCCTACGCAAGTATTTGCAGGGGGACGCAAAAGAAATTAGAATGGCAGATCTGCTTGATGTATCAAAGGGTTTTTTCGCTGATGATGGAGAAATAATTGCCTTCAGTGTAGAAGTTTTAACTCCCGATCAGATAGTCGATCTCTGGTTTGCAGAGAGTGTCAAACGCTTAAAGACCCTGGCAGAAGAGCGCAGAAAGTTATCGATGCAGTTATTATCAGCACAATTCGCGAAGAACGAAGCCGAAGCTACAACACTGGCGGAACAATTAAAGACAAAAAATCAAGAAATTGATAACTTTCAACTCGAAGTTGACGAGGAGTTGAAAACAAAACTGAGACAAGTCGCTTCAGAGGGTAAGGCAGCAGAATTACAGAGACAGTTACTCGATAAAGTGGGACAAGCTTTTACCCAAAGAACCTCTAAAACGATTCGAGAACTCCCCTTAACACCATCTGAAACTTATTTCAAGGGACTACAAGCGAGCAACAAAAGCTTAGTTCTGAAGGAGCGTTATCTGGAGACAGCTGTCGGCTGGCATCGCTTTAGTCCTGCTGGTACAGCAGCTTCCCTAGACACAGGAAAATTTTTGAGTATTTTTTCGCAAGTGAGACGGGTACTTTCTGTAGATCCTACTAAAGCCGATATTGAACAAGAATTGCTCGATCAGGTACAAGCATCGATGGACGCATTGGGTTCTTCCTTAGATCGATGGAAAGAAACACAAGATCGTGCGATTGAGAGTGTAGTTGATGCTGTAACGCAAACTTTGAGTATCCTCGGAGCTACATCAGTCTTGGCTTTGGGGGTTGGTGCTGCCCCAGCCCTAGTCCAGCTAGCTTGGGCTTTAGGTAACTCGGCAGGTCAGACTTTGATCCGGCAAGTGGTTTCCAGCGCTCTATCAAGATCAGGCGATCGAAATCCTAAACTAGTACTGCAAGAAGTATTGACTGAGACAGCACAAGGCTTAACTCAATTTTTTGTAACGAATGAACTGGCTGTGGGTTTGGATATTGCTGCAATCTCTGCGTTGGGGGGGGATACTACTGTCAAGAAAATATTTGCAGATCCAGCTTTGAAAGTGATGATAACTAAGTTGACGAGTGTGATTTCTGACCTGACAGCAGCTGCTATTGCAGCTCCTTTCTCATCCAATTCTTTTGATTCAGAGAGGTTTCTGGATGTCCTTAAAATCAAGGGAAAATCTTCAATACTTAGTGGCATCACACAATACAGTCAGAAGTTTGTCGAAGGTATCAGCGATATGCTCTATAACTTTGTGATGCAAGGGTATGATCGCACAACAAGAGTCAAGAAACTTTATCCGACAAAGGAACAGCAGGAACAAGCACTCAGAAGTCTCTTTAATTTTATGGATGGTGCAGCTCAGTTTGTAGGAGGCCCGACAGATAATATGGGGGCTTCGACATGGATTATGAGTGATCAAGCCTTTGAGCAAAATCCTTGGATTGATCGGGTTAAGAATTCTGTCAAAACCAGTCTTTATGAAGAGCTAGTTTTGCCTAAGTTCTTAGATAAAATTTCATTTTCTGTAGAAGCAGGATTGTCCACCCCGGCAGATTCATCCGAGGAACCAGGAGGAGAACCCGAGCAAAAGTCCGTTGAGAAAGAGAAAGCAATTGATCGTGCCGTTTCCCATTCGATAATTCTTGCTTTATCTGGTATGGGAATAGAATTCTCGGAAATGGAAATGACGCTGGAGAATACAGATAATATCCTTACTGCTGCTTTGGAACAATTCCCGGAGGCAGAACGGGATGCAGTGAACAACGTTTTCCAACAGCTAAAAAACACACTAAAGCAAGAAGCTAAGAATGACTTTGATAATCAAGACCGCTTGGCGGAGGAGACAATTCAAAAAATTAACGAAAGGTTGCAACAGGATCTTCAAGAGGGTGAGAGAAATCCTGTGAGCAGGCATTATGAAAGACAACAATCGAGAAGTAATCGTCCTCAATCACCAACTCAAAGCCCTAAAGGAAGACATAAATCTATTGGTACAAGGAAAGCTCTTCGTGAAGATCTTGCAAAACTTGCCAAACAAAAATTATTAGCTAGGCAAAAATTCTTCAGCAGTTAGCAAGCGCTTCAAAGCAATTCTTAAAATTAAATAAGGATTGAGAGTCTTTCGGCTATACCCCTATACCCCTCGGTAGTGGTAAAGATGTAGTGGTTTGGCTACGGTTTGGTCAAGGTAACGGGAGCTAAAATCACTACTTGTTTACCACTACCGGAAGAGGTAGTGCTATCTCTAGTAAAGGAGGTCAACATTGTAGCGAGGGACCTTATCAACTTTGATGACGCGGATGTTCCGGAATTATTACCTAAGTAGGCACTGCCCACCCTACATGAACTGGAAAATCAAGGGTGAAATTTCTCGATGAAATTCGTTCAATAGTCCCTTCAAAACTATTCCAAATTTCCTCCGCACAGGTGGCATCGCATCAGCACAGGCAAATACCTGTTTCATTATCTGTTAAGCTTTCTCTAGAATTTACTCGTAACTGATATTTCCGTAATTACAGCGTTTTTCATAACTATTAGGTGCCCTTGACCCATTAAGAATTAAATTCGCGCGAGCGCCTCCTAGGCCGCTAGCAATCCCTCGCGGCCTAGGGTCGCGCCTATCGGCTTTCGCCGACGCGGGGCGCGTTCGGGTCGCAGAGGTACACAGAATTTTTTCCCTATTACCTATTCCCTATTACCTATTCCCTATTACCTATTCCCTATTCCCTATTCCCTATTCCCTATTCCCTATTACCCAGCCATCTTTACCTGACCCAATTGAAAACTGCTGTACTAAGTTGCAGTTGGTGATAAACGATAAATAGTGAAAATAAAAATGTGCCAAATTGTGTAAAATATCTGGGGGGGCGACGAAATAGCCTGAAAAGCTTTAAATGTAAAGCTTTGACCATTTTGTGGTAAAAAAAAATAGGTCCCTTATTTGCAACAAGACCTACCAATTGAAAATGTTACCTGCATTTTACCAAAACCACTTAAAAAGTCAACTTAATAAGTCAGAATACTTATTCATTCTAATTCTGCTTAGTCTCCTACAGACAATTAAAAAAGTAAATTTATAAAAATTAGCAAATGCTCTATCAATTCCCATAAAATTTGAAAGTCGTAGAAAAAGAATACAACGATTTTTATCATTGCCTAATCTGACGATTGAAAAAATTTGGTTCCCAATTGTTGAAACCTGGTTATCAACATACTTTACAACTGAAGAATTAATTTATGTAGCGATAGACCGCACAAATTGGAGTCGCATAAATTTCCTCATGATCAGTATAGTTTGGGATAAAAGAACCTTTCCTATATATTTTGAATTACTTCCCAAATTAGGGTCTAGCAATATTAATGAACAGAAAACTGCCCTATCTTCAGTGATGCCACTTTTAAAAAATTATAAAGTTTGTCTCTTAGGGGATAGAGAATTTTGCTCACTCAAGCTGGCGCAGCATCTCCAGTCGTTGGGTGTATATTTCTGCTTACGTCTTAAGAAGAACGAATTTATCGAAGTGAAAAATGATTTTTGGATTCAATTAAATAATTTAGGCTTAACACCAGGATTATCTTTGTTTATCCAAGGAGTTAAAGTGACCAAGACCCGTGGGTTTATAAGTTTTAATGTCGCTTGTAAGTGGCAACGTAAACTCAAGGGAATAGCCCCAAAAGAAGCCTGGTTTATTCTGACAAATCTTGAGAGCTTAGAGTTGGCGATTTCAGCTTATAAAAAAAGATTTGATATCGAGGAAATGTTTAGAGATTTTAAGACAGGTGGTTATAATATAGAGGAGACTAAGGTTGAGGGTAAACGACTTATTTCTCTAGTGTTATTAATTGCGATAGCTTACACTTCCTCAACAATTCAAGGTCAGCATATTAAACGTCAAGGAATACAAAACTATGTGGCTCGTGTCAAAGAATCTCGTCGTAGGGAACGCAGACATAGCAGTTTTTACGTTGGTTTATATAGCCAAACTTGGGTCAATCTCAAGGATGTTTGTCTAGAATTAGTAACCGAATTAATGAAATTAAATCCTAATAAACGAAAGTATTATCAACGAGGTCTAAGGGCTAGATTACTTATAGAGTCTGCGTTTTAGCTTATTTCGTCGCCCCCTCAGGTAAAATATTGTAAATTAAATGTGACATTTAGGCATTTTTCTGCCAGGAACGAAAAACAAAAAAAAATGTTAAGTATTGGAGGTAATAGCATTATTAACGATAAGGTCAATAGTGGTTTGGGCGAATTACGCAAAAGGTTATGCATCTACTACGAGACAAGCTTCAATTCGTTAACACCATTGCCCATGAAGGCAAAGTTGTGGTTATTGCCACCGATACAGACGGCAAGATTTGGTACACCATCAAGCAGGATGGCTTTGAAGACTCTTACCTCAACACTCCCGCAGACCAAAGGACAGGCTGGGAAGAATTCCAAGAACTGGAATTCCCGAATGAAACTCAGGATGACCAGTCGGTAATTGATAAACAAGCGGCAGAACTAACCCATCAAGGCGATCAGAGCAAATTTATTCTGCGTACGCGCTACAGAACCCAGAATGAATCAGCAGCTTTTCCGGTACAGTTAGTTTCGGCAACAGGTCACCTCTATGTTTTTCGTCAATCTAAGGCGGATTCTACCGAAACGACTCCCAATACCTTATTGGTAGACCGTTTCGTCCTCGATGGTATGACCAATCAACTGGTGCGGAAGTTGGATGTGCGGTTTAAGCGATCGCGTCAGAAGTATCAACCCATCGCCAGTATGAAGAAAAATGCTAACGGTGGACTCTCAAATATTGATTCTTTAGATTTTCGGGATGCTGATGGCAAGCCTTTCTATGAGCCGACCACGGAACTCACTCTGATTGAGAACCTTCACCAAGGTGGGTTTTCAGTAGTACTGTTACCGACCAATGAACACGATAATTACCGTTGGCACATTTTTGCTTACAACTCTCACACTCAGAAGGTAGAATTAACCTCCATTCGCGCTTCAGCAGAGGGATTGTTTGATGTCAAAGACTACACGGTTTTAGAACCCAGACCCGAAGCTAAGAATGCTTTAATCCCTCGTTCTATTCCGGGTATTATTAAGCGCAAGCTGGATCTCAATGGTGTTGAAGTCGCCAATGGCTTGTCAGCTACCAAATACGATATCCAGAAAGAGCAGCAAACTAAAGATGGAATGCAACTGCTCAAGAATTCGACCAAGGTCATGGTCGCAATTCCTACAACCCAGGGCAATGTAGCAACCTTGAGTTTTGCTGTAGCAGCAGATGGTACGTTGTCTGAGATTGATGCAAATCCCGACAATACTAACATCCTACGCAGTCAGAGTCGGGACTTACTTTTGCCCTTAAATACCTTAGATGAAATTAAAGCGATTGGGGATTCGACACCACCACCCCAAGCGCAGATCACGGGTATAGAAAGAGGGTATGAAGATAAAGTTCAGATTGTTTCTTCCCCATCTTCGGGTTTGAAAACTGGGGATACGGTCAAAATTGCCAACACCCAAAATTACAACGGTCATTATCAAGTCATCAGTATCGATGGTGATACCTTTGAAATTGCTGCCGAGTGGGTGAACAGTGAAATTGGCAGTTGGGAAGTGGTGCCGAAAACAGAGACGGGTTTAGTCTTTGATGGCATCATTACTGAGGTGGAAAGAGTAGCCGATGGTAAGCTGCAAATCACGGCTCTCAATCATGGCTTAGAAGCAGGTGATGAAGTCCAAATTGTCGATACCACTGACTATAATGGCAGCTATGGGGTTACCAAAATTGATGATGAAAACTTTACGATTAATGATCTGTTCTGGAAACCGGGTGAAGCCGTCAACCTGAAACTGGAATCCCGCAAGCGGCGGGGAGTCATGTTTGATGGTGCTGATGAGTATATCAAAACTCCAGCCCTAGAGTTAACCCCTCCTTCGGAAGAATTTTCCTTTGGCTATACTTGTTCAGCGTGGGTTTATGTCTCAGCTACGGGTAGTGGTGAACAGATTATTCTTGGAGAAGAAGACGAACACATTCAATTACTGGTTAATAACGGCACTGTAGCGTTGAAAGTCAAGTGTGCCAATGGTGTTGGCAAAACCACAGATACAACGACTATCCCAACGGGTCAATGGGTTCACTACGCCGGGATTATTTCCTCTGATGCCGCCAGTGACAAAACTATCTTAACTCTCTGTAAGAATGGTCAGCCGGTGGGAATCCCGACAGAAGTGGCATCACTATTTGATGCTCCCGAGAATTGGCAGCCGGAATTTTTGATTGGGAAGTCCTTGGCTGGCAAGATTGCTGATGTACAAGTTTGGGATAAGGTTCGGACTGCTAAAGAAATCAAAGATAGCATGTATATGCAACTTACCGGACGGGAAGTTGATTTAGTGGGCTACTGGCGACTGGGGGCAATTACTGAGGATAAGGAAAGAACAGTTGTTGATTTCTCCGTTTACGGAAACGACGGCACAGTTTATGGGGATGCCTTTGTGAGTGCGATTACTCTCAATCGTACTTTAGGAGATGGAACCACCCAAGCTGTTAAATACAGCAATGATGATTTGGTGGCGGTGAGTGCCCGGGCTACCTATATTGAAACCTTTGAGTTTAAAACCAATCCGAATCTCAACCCGAATAATGTTGATCGTAATAACGGCAAGTTATTTACGTTTTCCTATTGGGGGAAAAAGAGCCGCAGTGCGAAAAAACGTATCGAACAGAAACTTTTTACGATTGACACATCGGACTTTCAGTCTTTAGGCAACAACTGGTACAAAGCCACCTGTCGTTTTACTGTACCCGATGGGGTGGCAATGATCCGTAGCTTTGAACTGGGTAATGTTCAAGGTACATGGTCAACGTTGGAGATTCGCAAGCATCGGGTTCAGTTAATTTCTGATAGTATTACTGAGGTTAACTATACAGATAGTGTTAGTTTATCGACCTTGGCAGATAACTATGCTGAGTTACCCGGACAATTAAAAACATTAGAACAGAAAGAACAAGAAGAAGCGAAACTTCTTAAAGAAAAATCGGATCTCGAATATAAGCTGGCTGGGCTTGAGAGGGAAGATCTGAGCGCAGAACTAGCTGCACAGGAAGACATAGTCAACCGACGACGAACAACCAAGAACGAAAAATATCACAACTATCAGACGGAACTAGATAGTCCCTTTAACTATATCTGTAAGATCCAACTTTCAGGAGAGAGTCCAAGCGATTATCCCCGTCAAGAGATCTATGCTCAAGAAGGTGGTAACCGCAATGCCGGTCAAAGAATTGCTACTTGGTCTTTGGGAAATAACTGGCAATTCATAGAACAGAGTAACGATTCATACAAAATCAAACTTTCAGGAGAGAGTCTAAGCACTTATCCCCGTCAATACCTCCATGCTGAAGCAGGCGGTAACCGCAATGCCGGTCAACAAATTGTTACTTGGTATTCCGGACATAACTGGGTGTTCATAAAACAGAGCGACGGTTCATACCAAATCAAACTTTCAGGAGAGAGCGATAGCAGTTATCCCCGTCAATACATCCATGCTGAAGGAGGTCGTAACCTCAATCTCGGTCAACCAATTGTTACTTGGTATTCCGGACATAACTGGCAATTAATCAAACAACAAAAGTCAAGCAACAACAAAATTGATCAAGCCAATGCAGATTATAACAGTGCAAATGAAGAATATGAAAGAGAAAATGAGAAATTAAATAGACTCCAAGAAACCGTTAACGCTGGTGCTACTCAGCGAGAAGCTTGGGAAACTCGCCTTCAAGAAGTTAACAATCAACTGACTCAAGTTCAAAGTGAGTTAAATACTGCTAACAACACAGTAATCAACACAGTCAGAACTACTCAACAAACACCCCAAACATTACCAACACTCCACACCGTTAGTAATGGTTCTCAAAAAGGTTTAGTTACTCAAGGTGGATTACTCGGATTTGCCTCCCCCGCGACGCGCATCGCAGCCATTGAAACTTGTGAAGGTAACGTACAACTGAGCTACTTTGACAATCAAGGTCGCATGCGTCAAACTAACTTTGATGCGACCTCCGATAGTCGGAATACGACGTTTGAACAGTGGCTCCCAGATCAACTCCCTGTTGCTCTCAACTTTGCTGATAGTAACGGCAAAATTGAGTTAGCAAATCCATTTGTTTTGGGTGAGTCATGGACAGTGGAAACCTGGTTTTCCTTTCCATCTGCAGCGATGGAAAAACGAATAGACTATGTATACAATTTCGAGCACTATTTCGAGCAAAAACTCCTTGCCACTGACTCAAATGAATCTGACAACTTTGGTTCAAGTGTAGCAATTAGTGATAATATCGCTATTGTCGGAGCTTATAACCTAGACACGGGGGGCACCGACTCAGGTGCAGCTTATATCTTTGAGCGCGACAGCAGTGGTACTTGGACACAGACCCAAAAACTTCTTGCCAGTGACCCAGAGGCAGATGACAACTTTGGTCGGAGTGTAGCAATCAGTGATAATATTGCTATCGTTGGAGCTCAAGGAGAAAACACGGGGGGCACTAATACAGGTGCAGCTTATATCTTTGAGCGCGACAGCAGTGGCACTTGGACACAGACTCAAAAACTTCTTGCCAGTGACCCAGAGGCATATGACTACTTTGGTCGGAGTGTAGCAATCAGTGGTAATATTGCTATCGTTGGAGCTTATAACGAAGACACGGGGGGCACTAACGCAGGTGCAGCTTATATCTTTGAGCGCGACAGCAGTGGTACTTGGACACAGACCCAAAAACTTCTTGCCAGTGACCCAGAGGCAGATCACAACTTTGCATATGCCAACTTTGGTATAAGTGTAGCAATCAGTGGTAATATTGCTATCATTGGAGCTTATGCAGAAAACACAGGGAGCACTGAGGCAGGTGCAGCTTATATCTTTGAGCGCAACAGCAGTGGCACTTGGACACAGACCCAAAAACTTCTTGCCAGTGACCCAGGGGCATCTGACTGGTTTGGTATAAGTGTAGCAATCAGTGGTAATATTACTATCATTGGAGCTGGTGAACAAAACACGGAAGTCAGAGGTTCCGCTTATATCTTTGAGCGCGACAGCAGTGGTACTTGGACACAGACCCAAAAACTTCTTGCCAGTGAGCCAGAGAATTATGACTACTTTGGTCGGAGTGTAGCAATCAGTGGTAATATTGCTATCGTTGGAGCTCGAGGAGAAGACACGGGAGACAGAAATGCAGGTGTAGCCTTTATCTTTGAGCGCGACAGCAATGGTACTTGGACACAGACCCGAAAACTTCTTGCCAGTGACCCAGAGGCAAATGACAACTTTGGTCAGAGTGTAGCAATCAGTGGTAATATTGCTATCGTTGGAGCTGATCGAGAAGACACGGGGAGCACTGACGCAGGTGCAGCTTATATCTTTGAGGCAACAGTGACATATGAATATGCATCTGAACCTGCACGAAAAATTTTATTGGGTAGCACAGATGATAGTTCTCCCGTAGTGATTGAAGAGAATTCAAAACTGGGAACACTGATTGATGGAACATTTTACGATAGCGGCTATAATCTGGAGCGATTAACTCCCGGATGGCATCATCTAACTGCTGTTGGCAAAGATTCTACCACCATTTTCTATATCGATGGTCGTCAAGTGGCTGATGTTAAGCAAGCATACATCGATGCCGCAACAGATGATGCCACCAAAGAGGAACGAAGCACAGAAATTTGCCAAGCTACTAATATTAATATTTCTACCATTGGCAATAGTACCACCGGTTCTGAGCAATTTGGCAAATTGGCAGAAGTTCGAGTTTGGAATTTGGCTCTGAGTAAAGCAGAGATTGCGATTAACAGCAAAACTCGACTCAGTGGTAACGAACCTGGATTAATCGCTTACTATCCCTTGAACGAAGCGACAGGAACTGAGGTCAGAGACCTGACTGGTAGTAGTAATACTGGTAGTACTAATACTGGTAGTAGTAACAATAGTACAGATACTGATGCGGCTACCATTGAACATCTGGAACATAAGGTAATGCACTTTGATGGGGTGGATGATTATATAGAGGTTCCTGCTCACGCCAACCCAACTACAGCAATCACTGTTTCACTCTGGGCTAAAAGTAACACAGAGAATTGGAATAAGAATGGCTGTTTAGCTAGTAAACGAAACGCTTACATAATCTGCCCAGTGGAAGGTAGTAAATCAATCAAGTTTTGGATTTACACTAGGAAATGGCAAAACGTTGTCCATACACCATCAGAGATAGATATCAATCAATGGCATCATTACGCAGGAACCTTTGATGGCACGACCCTGAAATTATACATAGATGGTGTACAAGTAGCTAGTGAAAATATAGCAGGAGTAATCAGGGTAGATACAGGAGTATTATGTTTAGGTTGGGACGATGGGCTAGAATCTAGATATTTTGACGGTCAAATCGCCGAAGTCCGCATTTGGAACAAAGCCCGCACAGATGAAGAAATCCAAGCAGATATGTCCCAACGCCTAACGGGTCAAGAGTCAGGTTTAGTTGGTTATTGGCAATTAAATCAGATCCAAACCGAAGGAGTTCAACAAAAGGTTCTAGACCTCACAGGTAACAACAATCACGGTACCCTTAACGGAGCAATCCTCGAAGAGGACAATACCTTGCCTATTAGCAGCAATACTGATAGTGCCAATAGTAGTACAGTTCCCATAGAAAATCTGGAACATAAGGTAACGCACTTTGATGGGGTGGATGATTATATAGAGGTTCCTGCTCACGCCAACCCAACTACAGCAATCACTGTTTCACTCTGGGCTAAAAGTAACACAGAAAATTGGACTAATCATGGCTTTTTAGCTAGTAAACGAAATGCCTACATCCTCTATCCAGTAGGCAATGGTAAATCAATCAGGTTTTACATTGACATTAATGGATTTAAATTCGTCGAATACACACCATCAGACATCAATCAATGGCATCATTACGCAGGAACCTTTGATGGCACGACCCTGAAATTCTACATAGATGGTGTACAAGTAGCTAGTAAAAATATAGCAGGAGTAATCAACGAAGATACAGGAGTATTATGTTTAGGTCGAGATGATGGGCACTCTAGATATTTAAACGGTCAAATCGCCGAAGTCCGCATTTGGAACAAAGCCCGCACAGCTGAAGAAATCCAAGCGGATATGTCCCAACGCCTAACGGGTCAAGAGTCAGGTTTAGTTGGTTATTGGCAATTAAATCAGATCCAAACCGAAGGAAATCAACAAAAGGTTCTTGACCTCACAGGTAACAACAATCACGGCACGGTTCACGGAGCAATCCTCTTTGATGACAATACCTTGGCTATTAGCAGCAATACTTATAGTGCCAATAGTAGTACAGTTCCCATAGAAAATCTGGAACATAAGGTAACGCACTTTGATGGGGTGGATGATTATGTGTCCTTGCCCGCTGAGATTTCTAGTAACATTAGCAATCAAATTACTCTTGAAGCCTGGGTTTACAGCGATAGTCTTTCACAAGAGAGTAGCTACAGAAGTATCGTTACTGAGGTATTCCCTGGTTCCAACAGAAAGATTACTTTCCAACTTTGTTTAGATGGTTCCGATCACCGACTGCGAGCCGGATTTTTCAATGGGAGTTGGAGGCAAGTAACAGCAGGTTCAAGCTTTCCCATGAACCAATGGGTACACGTAGCGGCGAGTTACGATGGAGTGTCGATCAAAATTTATCAAAATGGTAGTTTGATTAGTCAATCTGCAAATCTCAATTTGTCCTTACCATCAAATACACATGGATGGCGGATTGGACGACGGCACGATAATGGTAACGCAACTGATATGTGGAATGGGCGCATAGCTGAAGTCCGCATTTGGAACCAAGCCCGCACAGCTGAAGAAATCCAAGCGGATATGTCCCAACGCCTAACGGGTCAAGAGTCAGGTTTAGTTGGTTATTGGCAATTAAATCAAATCCAAACCGAAGGAGATCAACAAAAGGTTCTGGATCTCACAGGTAACAACAATCACGGCACGGTTCACGGCGAAGCAATCCTCTTTGATGACAATACCTTGCCTATTAGCAGCAATACTGATAGTGCCAATAGTGGTACAGTTACTGATGCTATTAGCGGTAATAACGGTACTGTTATTGGTTCTATCTGGTGGGGTTGTGCGGCTCCCATTGGGAATCTGGGACATAAAGTAATGCAGTTTGATGGGGTAGATGATTATGTAGAACTTGGAGATTTTAATCCTGAAGACACTTTGACAGTTGAGTTATGGGTTAAACCCGAGAAGACTGATGATTTGCAGTGCTTTATTGCAAAAAATACTGAGGATGGAGGTAGTCTATTTGTCTTGGGTTATTACGCTGACAAGACTAGTCTCAATTTGCCTGGGTGGAATATTTGGTTGAAAGAAAAAACTGCTGGGGATTGGTTCCACTTAGCAGTAGTCATCAAGAAAAATCAGGAAAATGATTCTACAATTTCTCTTTATAAAGACGGTGTACACCGCCATAGCAGCACCACGGAAATAACTTTAGGGGATGGTTTACCTTGGACACTTGGACAGGATTGGGATCCCAAAAACTCTAGCCTTACAAAATCAGATTTCTTCCAAGGTCAAATCGCCGAAGTCCGGATATGGAACAAAGCCCGCACAGCTGAAGAAATCCAAGCCGATATGCACCAACGCCTAACGGGCAAAGAGTCAGGTTTAGTTGGTTATTGGCCCTTAAATCACATCCAACCCGAAGGAGATAGCCTCAAAGTTCTTGACCTCACAGGTAACAATCACGGCACGGTTCACGGAGCAACCCTCAAAGATGACAATACCTTACCTATAGGCAGCAATGCTTTAGTCAGTGCAGAATACAGCACCATTACCATAGACAAAGTTACCAATCGAAAATCTGCCATCATGCGGCGTTTCCTCGCCAGCCCCACCCTCAATGGTGTGGAATTGTTGCCAGACAAACGAATCGAAAAACTAGAACTGAAATGGATTGGTAATGCTCAATTTGCCCCCACCCTCCTCGGCTATATTGAAGGCGCTCCCCCCATACCCAGTGAAAATTTAACTGTTGATATTGATTACACCAGTGCAACTTCAGTAGAATTAGCCATATCTGAAGATGTAGAGTTTAGCTGGAGTCGCTCTCAGGATGCTGGTTTAGGAGCAAATATCGAGGGATTTATCGGCAGTGCTGGTGAAGTTTATGCTGGTATTGGAGTTGAAACACAAGTCGGAGAATGGAAAGCTGGTTTTGCAGGTAACCTTGACTTTAGCTACCAGTGGCAAAACGAAAGTAATATTACCTCCAGTTCTGCACTAAGCATGAGCGATCTCTTAGAGTTGCGGGGTACACCAGAATCAACCGTAAAATTCCCTCATCTTGGGCAACGGTTTATTCCCAAAAACGTTGGTTATGCTTTGGTCGTTTCTAGTTTAGCCGATGTATTTATCACTCGCCTGCAACGCAGTAAGAAAATGATTGGTTATCAGGTGCAGCCTGTAGATGGTATTCCACCAGACGTTAATACCATTACCTTCTTAATCAATCCCGCCTATACCATGAACGGTAGTTTGGATGGGATGACAGGCAGTAGTGCTAGTAGCGATCGCTTCTTCCGCCATGTCCCCGAAATGCGTGCCCAGTATGGCTCACTTTATCCCGCAAGTTACTATCGTCTCCAGGAAGCTTACGACCTCAAACAGCAGATAGAGAATGAGGATAAGCGGCGAGAGTCATATTTTGCACAGTTTAATGCGGGTTTAGTCGATGAAACCTCTTTAAACCGAAATATAGACAGTGGTGACGCTCCCCAAGATCTTGGAGTTCCTCGTGAAGAAGACAAACCGGATCAGGAGTTGACTGAAGAGGAAAAACAAGCAGCCCAAAAAAGACAACAAGAACAATTTGAGCAAGAAGCAGGAGCGGCAGCTCAACAGCAATCAGAAGCAGCCAAGCAAAAGCAAAAAGAAATTGATACCAAGATTACCGACCAAGAGACAAGAGTTCACGCCACAGACAGTTTTGCGGGTTGGCAGAAACGGATGGAAAACATCCAAATTCGCGCAGGCAAACGCAATATTGTCAACACCTATGTCTGGGATGCGGATGGCGGAATGCGCACAGAAGTTCAAAGCTTTGCCAATACAGCAGAACATACTGTGGGTGGCTCGTTTACCTTAAACGCTGGGTTAGGATTCCTGGGAGAGTTTACCGCAGGGGGAGTTGCTGGTGAACTCACTGCTCAGGCTACCATAAACATGACCCAAACCATGAGTAAAACTGAAGCTCGTAGCAAAGGCATAGAGTTGTATGTAGATACCAGTGGCGTTGAAAGTAAGGCAATTACTGATGAAAACGATTATCCACTACAGCCTGGAGAAAAAGTAGACCGCTACCGCTTTATGACTTTCTACCTGGAAGGTAGCACTCAAAACTTTAATGACTTTTTCACCTATGTTGTCGATCCTGAATGGCTTGCGAGTAACGATGAAGAAGCCCGTGCTTTGCGCCAAGCTAAAGGTAAAGCAAATAAAACCTGGCGGGTACTACATCGAGTTACTTATGTGGAACGTCCAGCACTGATGGGCTTTGGTCGGGATGTCCATCAAGCTTCTAGTGAAGATGGCGTTGCCATAGCAGTTGTCAACTACTTCCAAGATATATCTCAAAAGCAGAAAGTTCTTGAAACCAAGGTTGATCAACTTCTGACAATGCTCAAAGATATCAAGAGTTGAATGAATTAGGAAGTAAGGGTTACAGCCGTACCGAGAGCGGCAAGCCCCCTAAATCCCCCAATTCTGGGGGACTTTATCTCTCTTCTGTCAGTCTAGGAAAATCCAAGTGATTTCTAAATTTTAGAACGTTTGTATATTAAGCGATCGCCACCTGATTTCTTAATCCAAATTGATAAGGGTTGTAGTGATACGCCTGACGGCACGCTGAGTGCAAAGCACACGCGCTCGCGTTCGCGAACGCATCATCCGAAAGTGACAGAACAGAGATAACTCAAGAACCCCCCAAAGTTGGGGGATAGGGGGCGGAGGACTGGAACTCAAGAACCCCCCAAAGTTGGGGGGCTAGGGGGGCGAAACTTGTTCCCCCCAAAGTTGAGGGCTAGGGTACGGGGGACTGGAACTCAAGAACCCCCCAAAGTTGGGGGGCTAGGGGGGCGAAAGTTGCTGTCAATCCTCCACTCACCTTCCTCAAAGTCAATACCAGCAAAATATCAAAAGGAAGCAATCATGCCGACAAGATCACGGGTCAAGTTCAAACGGGGTGAGCGATACAAATACAAAGATCTCAAGTTCAAACGGAGTGAGCGATATAAATACAGAGATCTTAAGTTCAAACGGGGTGAAAAAGTCAGTCTCAGGGAACTTGAGTTTCGACTCAGTCGTATTACCCCAACATCAGAACTCTCTCCGGCAGAAGCCCTGGCGAAGCAGGTTCATCTCGCTGTCAGTATCTTAGGGGAAGATATCGCTAAGGAACTTCTACGACGGGAACAACATAATCAAAGACAGGAGATTAACCAATCCCGCGAAACCTTAGCCAATCAACTCAGTATCCCACAGGAACCCCAGGATTGGAGTAATGAGGACTGCCAAAATGCCATCAAAGGTCTTAACTCCGACTGGAAACACATTCACGCTACCCTCAAGAATGATACCGAAGCCCTAAAGAAATTAGTTGATTTCCGTAAACAACTCATAGATAGCTTAATCGATGAAATGCGGCAAAATTATCCGGGTTTGGTCGCCAGTTCAGTGGGTAGTAGCGACCTCACCTCTGACTATGATGTTACCCTAGGAGTGACTGATGGCAGTGTTAATGATGTCAATGCTGTCCAAGAACTCAATGCCCGCCTCAAGGAAATCTTTGGCAAACAACCAGGTACTGTCTTTGACACCAATTTCTACACCAACAACTTCCTCACTTTAAAGGAAAATATTCTTACGGACGGTTCAGTGGGTGAGGTAGCCCCAGCCGATAGTCCTAACGAAGCAACCGCCCCCATTACTACTGCCGATCAAGATGTGCTAGCACTGTTAAAACAACGGCGCTACATGAATCAGATTAAATGGGACGACTATGTCAGAGAAGTGACTAATGATATTACTGATTCAACCAAGCGGGCAGAAACTAGACGGCAGTATGATACAGCTAATGATATCTACCAAATCAGCCTCCAGGAATTATTAGAAGCAACTGGCGAACCTACAGCGTCAGTGCAACTCACTGCTGAAGAGGAAAGTTTGATTGAACTGCAACCCGTAGAAAGCCATGAACAGTTCCGTAATCAACTTTTACTTTCCCATAAAATCCGTGCCCAAGAAGAATCAAACTCCGACCTGGTATTAGAAAAAAGCAACGAACTCTATAACAATCGGATGTTACAAGTCAGGGAACTGCAATCACAAGTGGCAGCCCTCCCTGACCAAAATAGTGAAGAAGCCCAAAACCTCAAAGCCGACGTGGAACGACAGCTTAGTAACGCTTTATTCTTTGCGAGTGAAGCCTATCACAGTAAAGGCACAATTCTACATGTAGTCGAAGGTATTCAAGGAAAAAAACAAGAAGTGCTAGCAGCATTGACACCGAATCAAATCCTTGATTCTGTCAATGAACAATTAGGAGATTTCCTCAAAGACATCCGTCATTACACTGCTGAAGAAGTTGATGATGGCACAACATTTTATCGCGCTTCCAAGTATATGCACCGCTTGTTCGATGCAGTCAATCTTTTGAAAGAGAAAGGAACGATTGGTGATTTACACTTTGAAAGTCAATATGGTAGTACCAAGGATTTGTATGAAGCCATAGGGGAAGTACTCTTACCCGCCCGCAAAGGTAAATTTGGATTGTCACCTGAAGAAACGATGGAACTTGCCAGAGACACTGTCTGGAACATGTATCAGATCATTACAGCAGAGGAGTTGGAAGATATTGTGCTATCTCTGGTAAAGGAGGTCAATATTGTAGCAAGGGACGTTATCAACTTTGATGACGCGGATGTTCCGGAATTATTACCAGAGTAGGCACTGCCTACCCTACATGAACTGGAAAATCAAGGGTGAATTGTCTCGATGAAATTCGCTCGATAGTCCCTTCAAAACTATCCCAAATTTCCTCCGGACAGGTGGCATCGCCTCAGCACGGGCAAATGCCTGTTTTATTATCTGTGAAGCTTTCTCTATTTCATCTGCGGTAGGTGGGGCTATTTCTTCCCCCTCCCACTCTACAATCAACAAATCGTTGGGACTACAGTGAAAAAAAGCACAGAGTTGAGCGAGGGTAGTAAAAGCGTTCGCCTTTGGCGGAAGCTTCGCTTCATCGCACAAGCGCGGAAGCTTTGCTTCATCGCATTCGCTTCCCCATTTTCGAGTTCCCTTAATTCTTGGCGATCGATTCCCGTAGATTCATAAATTTCTTCGTAACTGATATTTCCGTAATTAGCTCTTAATTGTGCTAGTTTGGTTGTGACTTTTATCTTGCAAACTCACCTACTATTTTCTATTTTATTAAATTAGCAAAAATTCTAATAAAATTCCCACACTTCCCACACTTCCCACACTTCCCACACTTCCCACACTTCCCTTCTTTTTTACAAATATGAGATGCACCCTCCCTACTCCCTACTCCCTACTCCCTACTCCCTACTCCCTACTCCCTATTCCCTACTCCCTACTCCCTACTCCCTAATTACCAACCTTCAAACGCAGTTGTTGCCATCGCAAACCAATTACTGTAGCGATATAGAGCATATAAGCTGGTTCTTCCATCTGAGTGAAAATAAACCCACAAACACAAACCGAGAGCATCAGCAGTTTAGGCATTTCATCGAGGCAGACCCGACGCCAGACTATGGAGCAAAGATATAAGTAAGCTCCTACCCCCAAAAACCCAAAATCTCCCCAGATACCAGCCCAACCCCAGAACGGAGAGAACATACTACTTCCCTCCGCTAGCCAACTTGAGGCCACATATTGCCAAACTGCCTGGCTGACGGGAATAGTCTCGCCAACAGGAACACTGGTAGACCCCAATGGTGATAACAAAGCACTATAGTCCCGAATCATCCACCCTCCTAATCGACCGATGGTATGACCAGGACCAAGACCAAATACCCAATTCCACGGTGAATGATGATAGGTAAGAATAATCCGTATTCCTGAAAACTTGAGCAATGTTGCCTCACCTTCGGGACCATAAATTGATGGTCTAGCCCAGGTCGCAAAGGCACTAAATGCCTGGACATTTTGTACTGCCCAAGTAAATACTATAATAAAAATAACTGTACCTATTATATACAGCAATGTTTTTCCAATATCTTTAATATTCGTGAAAGCTAGGATGACAAAGCCTACCAAAAACATCAGTAGCACCTGCTTGGCGTCGGAGGTGAGTATATTGCCAAAACCAGCAACAAATACTAAAACCCGTAACCAAATTGGTTGGCTTTTAGCAGAGACTAGATAGTACACTGCAAAAGTGCAGGAAATTGAAGCCCCAACCACGTGACCCGAACCTGACCGATAAAAAACCCCTTGAACGTTGTCGCAATCTCCAGGTAAGTCGCAGTAATTCAGAACAAATTTCTGTATATAGATCAAAAAGAGATGGAAAATGACAAAACCTGTCATCCAGGATTGAAACCACTGAAAACGAGCAGCAGACAATGGTAGGCTAATTATTGCCAGCAGCATCATGAACGGCTCTGCCAGCAGTAGGTAACCTAGGATGACATTAATTGTTCCTGCACCGTTCCATAAAGCACTAGCAAACCCAACTATCAGTAATAGCCATAAACCAAACACTATTTCCTGAACAATGGCAATTTGTTTACGGTTCTTAGTCCGGCTTTTGACCAGTGCTACGCCACAGACAAAAGGGACTGCAGCGAAGTGGAAAAAATTAATGAGTGATGGTACTCCTACTAAGCCCAGAAGACGGGGAAAAAAAGTAGTGCTAAATGCCAACAATACCAGGGTAGATGTCTGAATAAAGCCCTTGTTTCGTTTAAAATATGCTGCTTGTGAGTTCATGGGCTATAGCATTTATCAATTGGGTGAGGTACTTTCGTCCTAGGTTGTAGGGAGTAGGGAGTAGGGAGCAGGGAGTAGGGAGTAGGGAGTAGCGCTGCATCGCTACTTGATTAACTCTTGCCTCTTGCCTCTTGCCTCTTGCCTTTCCTTAAGCGATGCAGCGCGGTCTTGGGGAGGCAGCGCGGTCTTGGGGAGGCAGCGCGGTCTTGGGGGTTTCCCCCATGAGCGACTGTGGTTCCCACGGGGCAAACAGCGGTGCGGACGCAGGTTCCGCACACAGACCCATGCGCCATGAGCGACTGCCGTGGTTTCCCCCATGAGCGACTGCATCAAGACAGGGAGTATGTTCACAATTGAAATAAAAATGCTATATAGGCAGATGACGATGGAAATTACTAAAGAACCCTTCTGGAGATACTCGCTCTTTCCAAATCCGGCGACATTCATGCTGTAAATCTACAAATTCCTGGGATGATAGATTGTCGTGGAACTCAGCAATTTTATCGCCAATTAAATGAAGTTCATTCTCCTTTATCCAGACACAGTATTTCTTCCAATCAATGTCAAAGTCGTAGGGAAGCACACAATCGGTATCTACAAGAACTGGAATTCTGCCACAGCACAATGCTTCATAGAAACGAAAGGAATTGTTTCCTGATCCACGGCAACAGAAGATATAGTCACTGTCTATTAAGTTATGGACAAATTCAAGGCGATGCTTTTGCTTCAAATTGAAATCCGGTTGATTGAAGAAAACTAGCCGTTCTCTAATCAGAAAGTTGGTGATTATGTTAGGGTCTTTGGATAAGATATCTAGGGCTCGAAGTCTTAACACATGTCCCCAATTATAGGGAGGGATACTAGCTTTCGAGTTCAAGACATTCTTTTTGACTCTAGACCATAAAAATTTTAAGTGGGTTTTGGGATTTTGTTTGACGGCATACCCACAAAAACCAACTACAGGTTTTAAGCGTTTTTGGCGGATATTGATTTTGTTGTCAAGATAGTTTTCAACAAAGTCTTCGCTCCAGTGAGGTAGGGTAAAATCGGTGTTTTTTCTCAGGGAGCGATAGAGAGAGTGGCGGAATACAAAATCACTTTCAATTGGTAATTTAAGATGGGAACAAGCCCCACCAAAAAAGCTAATTAAGGGCTTGCCTGCTAATTTAACGTTTTCTGCTAATTGTCTGGCTTTATGTTCCAATTCAGAATTCCATAGTGCCCAATTCACTGGTACAATAGCAATATCTGCTTCCTCCAGAGAAGACATCTTAAATAGAGACTTTCCAATGTCTACATAGTGGTCAAAACAACTACTAATGGGATCCTCAGGATTTTCTGGAGGCTTGCCCCAAAAGGGGTATAGGATGGCCTCATAGTTCATGCCTTCTGGGAGATAGTTCTGGTCACAGAAAATTTTCAAAGTCATAATTTTAGGCTCTTCGGTAGTTGTGATACTAAATGATTAGTTTGGGAGTAGGGAGTCGGGAGTAGGGAGTCGGGAGTAGGGAGTCGGGAGTAGGGAGTCGGGAAAGGAGAACAGAAGGGAACAGGGAACAGGGAACAGGGAACAGAGAAGAGGAACCCACCCCTAACCCCTCCCAGGAGGGGAAGAGGGAACAGGGAAAAAATCCTGTGTACCTCATAGCTATGAAAAACGCTATCACACTTTAGAAGTCATTAAATAACACTTTTCGGCTATATCCATGCCTTTTTGCCAAATTATTAAGTCTTGAAAATTATTAGGGAGCAGGGAGCAGGGAGCAGGGAGCAGGGAGCAGGGAGCATAAATATGTCTTAACCTTTACTTCGACTGCTATAAAAATCTTTTCATTTATCTCCCCATCTCCCCATCTCCCCATCTCCCCATCTCCCCATCACCCCATCTCCCCATCTCCCCATCCCCCCATCTCCCCATCTCCCCATCTCCCCATCTCCCCATCTCCCCACACTTCCCACACTTCCCGCTCTTTCCCTATTCCCTACTCCCTACTCCCGCAAACCCAGGACGAGCTACCTCACCCGATTCAGAACTGCTATAAATATCAAGGAGTTGTTGATAGTTTTTTGTAGCAGTATATTTGGCTTCATACTCTGAGCGAGCTTCTCGACGCATCTGAGCCAGTTCGGTAGGATGTGAGACTAGCCAGTCTACCTTGCTTGCTAAGTCAAAAGGGTCACCAGGACGGAAGTGAAGCCCAACCCGACTCGATTCTACTAGTTCTGCGATCGCACCAATATTGGCAGCAATCACAGGGGTCCCTTTGGCAAAAGCTTCGATGGCTACCCGACCAAAGGTTTCGTACCACTTGGAAGGAAAGACTAAACACATGGCTTTGCCCAATAACTCATGAACCTCAGCCATGGGTTTGCGTCCTAACCACTCCACTTGGGGAAGTCGTTGAGCGGCCTGTTGTACCTGACTGGCTAAAGGACCATCTCCGACAATCTTGAGGGGTATCTTGCTATCCAGGTGTTCCCAAGCACTCAGTAAGGTGTCTAGTCCCTTTTCTACAGAAAGTCTACCGACATAGAGGGCAAAATTGCCGTCTCCTTCTCCAATTCCTGGGTCAGGGTAAACAAAGTTGGGTTTGACCACTATCTTGTTTGCTGGCAGACCACCGGCAATGAATTTTTGCCTGGCGAACTCCGTCAGAGCAATGTAGGTATCCACCATATCGCTCCAGGTCTGTAGGGTGTGGTGTACACTAAGCATCGCACTGACTACTCCTGTAGCCGCAAAACTATTCCGATAGCAGCTATGTAAGATACCCGGTAAAGGCACTGATTTCCCTAGACAGTCTTCGCAAACCTCTCCATCCCGGAAAAACAGCCCATTGGGGCAAAGAAGACGGTAGTTGTGCAAAGTTTGTACGACCCGCACCCCTTCTGCTTTGGCAGCATGGTAGACCGACGGGGAAATCAATGGCAGAAAATTATGGATGTGGATAACATCATAGGAGTGCTGTTTTAACTGCTGTTTGACAGTTTGATGAGCTTCCTGAGACCAAACCGTCTTGACAGCCATCTTGAGATGGCCTAACTCTGCCACCCTTTGGTTGTCCTGTTCATAGACGTCCACCAAGTGACCCATCTCCTGTAACAGTCTCACCTCTGCTTCGTGACACTCGTCTTCTCCACCACGGATTTGATACCGATTATGTAAACTTAAGATACGCACTGAACTAATCCTTTGTCTGCAGCGATCGCTTGATAGACTTGGGCTAACCGTTCCCCTTTAATCTGCCAACTATGGTGTTGGCTCATTAATGTCTGTCCGGCTTGCCCCATCGACTTTCGCAGTTCGGAGTCTTCAGCCAAACGCACCATTGCTTTAGCTAAATCACCCACTGCTTGGTCAGGATGATGAGCTTGAATCTTAAAGCCAGTCTCCTGTGTTACTTGGACAGCAGGTCCCCCTAAATCTAGGCAAATTACTGGACGACCAGCCGCCATTGCCTCCATACAAACCCATCCCCCAGAATCATGTAAGCTAGGATGAAGCAAGCCATGACATTCCCCTAGCTTCTGTAAGGTCTTTTCCCGAGGTAGCCGACCCCAGAATTTGACTTGGTGGGCAATCCCTAACTCTTCCGCAAGGGTATGAAGCCGCTGCCATTCCGGACCATCCCCGACAATCCAGTACTCGGCATCTGGTAGATTCGCTTTGGCAAAGGCTCGTACTCCCAAGTGAAACCCTTTCCAGTGCAAGAGTCTACCCATGCTAATAAACCTGACTGGCTCAGTCTCAGGCATCTGGTAATCAGCCAGACGCTGGATCTCTTCCGCTGGTAAACCAGACTCCGGAAGAATCTGTACATCAGTGACACCAAGTTTGTACAGTTGCTTAGCGGTATCCCAAGTGGTTGCTCGCACTAACACACTCTTTTGGGCAGTAAGATATACAAAAGGGTCATGCTCCCCGATCCAGCGCACGAGATAGCGAGCCGTTTCGTAAAGTCTGGCTCGGAAGCTAAAATCTTTCCAAAAGGCTATCGGTGCAGACTCGCCACCACCCACTGGGCCCCAAATGAAGGGAACTGGTAGCAGGGAGAGGAAGCTGGGACTTGAGTATTTAACAAAGGTGACGTGGTGGATTAGGTCAAAACCAATCTCGCGGTGCAGGCGACGAGCAACGAAGTACGCCTGTATCTGCCAGAGGTAGTAGTGAATTTGCATTGCCCCATTGGAACCCCAGCGCCAGCCACTGCCCCAGACCGGCAGAGTAAAGTAGACAAAGTGGAGATTAGGCACAGGATTACGGGTTAGTTCTGCCTTGATGACCTCCCCACTCTCATCGGGTCGAGTTAAGACCCAGACTTCATGGTGTTTAGCAATTTCCCGGGCAATATTCCAGCCAACTCCAGGTTCAGACCCTCTACCTGGTTCACAGGAATAGGCAGAAATTAGAACTTTCATACTCCCAATACCTCCTTATAAAGCTGTAAATAACCCAACGCCACTTCCTTTGGTTGAAAGTGGGCTTGAGCATAGGATTGTGCGCGTTTTGACCAATGGTGAAGCTGAGTCGGCTCAGCCAGAAGTTCTGTCAGACAGCTAGCTGCTTTCTTAGGGTTTGAAGGCAATACTAAACCTAAGTCATTTTTGTCAAAAAGTTCAGCAAGGTTAACGGTATCAGCTACAGCACAAGGTACTCCCAAATACATTGCCTCTGCTATCGAGATCCCAAACACTTCCCAACGAGAGGTTTGAATGTAAACGCTAGCTTCAGAAAGTACCTTAGCTTTCTGTTCTCCAAATACTGGATCGTGGAAGTAAACATTTGAAGGGAGGTTACGTTGGAGACGTTCCATCCATTTGTTGGTTTTAGCATCTTTAGTGCCATACAAATGGACTTCTATCTCTGGTGGTAAAAACCGTGCGATTTCTACCAAGATATCTATGCCTTTATGTAGGATATCAAAGCGACCCAGGTAAACTAGCCGCTTCTGGTTTAGATTGCCTCTCCAGCTGTGTGTCCCTAATTGTTGAAGATTTACCGGGTTTGGCACCCAACGGATTCTACCTTTGTAAGGAGGAACAAAAGCCCGCACTGCTTTTTCTTCTTTGGGTGTTACCACAGAAATTCCAGATGCCTGAGAGAATCTAGGCTTTTCGATTAGCCAGCTGTAAAGACTTTTCTTCACCCTACCTCGTTCCAGAAGTTCGGGTGACATAGCATTAGGGGTAATCACATAGGGAATTTTTTTCCGAACTAGCTTCCTAGCCAAGGTGGCTTGCTTGGGAAGAAATACGGAGTGCATATGCACAATCTGTGGCGGTTTAGAATCAAGCAGATTACTGATTAGTCTGGAATCATAACCCCAAGTATTGGCTGGAATATGAATTATTTTAACACCATTTTTTGCAGTAAACTCTATGGCAAATTCATCCGGTTTAGTATCCACTATAAGCGTAACTTGATGTCCAAAATTAGTCTGTTCATTAGCAACAGACCAGACTGTATTGTTCACCCCATCTACTCCTTGAGGAGATGCGGAACACCCTACATGAAAAATTTTCATAATTCATTTTTGCTTAATTAAGCACGTTTACCTAAGCCATAAATAAATAGAAGTTTCACCCACCGTCCTAACCACGAAATGAGCTTACTAAAAAATAGAAGTGTTCCTAATATAAATCCGTACTTTTCCGTGAAGTAAAAAAACTTAGTCGGTATACGATAGGGAGATTTTTTATTCCAAAACAAGGCTTGGAAGGTTCTACCTGGCTTTAGGCCACGTTTAAAGTATTTATGGAAACCTAGTTGATCGTGAACCGGTCCGACTAAAATGGCCTTAAGGTTTCCAATTAGACAAGCTTTGAAGCCAGAGCGAGTTGCTTTGAAGGTGTACATATCATCTCCCGAATAGTGAGGAAATTTTTTAGCATCTGGAGGTCCAATTTTAGAAAATACAGAAGCCGGAATGCCGACACACCAGCCAGACATACCGTCAACAAATAGGATTTCACCGGGTTTAGCAAAACACCCTTTTCGACCTTGAAAACCGTTGTGATGTACAGTCAGTGAATTAGATTCCTGAACGTAACAGGTAGGCGCAGCTAGGGTATCTGGATGAGTAGCCATAAATTTGACCAGTCCTGGCAGAGTTTCTGGAGCAGGAGCACAGTCATCATTTAGCAAAATAAAATACTCTGCTCCTTGGTCGTAGGCGTACTCCATACCTAGAGCAGTTGCTCCTGTCCACCAGAGGTCTCCATTACCTGGTAAAACTGTTACGTCTGGGTACAGGGTATTGATTGCTTCTTTAGTGCCGTCAGTGGAACCATCATCCACAATTACGACATGATACTGCTGGAGATCACCACACTTTTCCAGGTTGTTTAGACAAGCCAGGGTGGTATCCTTGCGATTGTGAACGGGGATAACAATGTATACAGGCTTTTTGGTAGATACTTCAGGCATATAGCAAAGGGAGTCGGGAGTCGGGAGTCGGGAGTCGGGAGTCGGGAGTCGGGAGTCGGGAACAGGGAGTAGGGAGCAGGGAGTAGGGAGTAGGGAGCAGGGAGTAGTTGTGTGGCACAGGCTTCTAGCCTGTGACCTTAGTAGGGTGCGTGACTTAACGAATGCTTACCTCTTTTATTCAAAAGCTGACCGCTGACCGCTGACCGCTGTCAGCTTACACGGTTTTTTGCTGACCATTCCAGACAAATTCCACAACGTCAGCTAAAGAATTTGAGACTGCCTCTAGGGTATGGCTAGCCATAATTTGTTGGGATTTTTCTCCCATCTTGTTAATCAAATCTGGGTTATTGATAAATCGGATCATCAATTCAGCCAATTCTTCAGAATCATGGGGGTCAAACACATAGCCATTTTCACCATCAACCACCATTTCTACTGCTCCTGCCCATTTTGAACAGAGAATAGGTTTACCAAAAGCCATGGCTTCTGGTACTACCATACCCCAGACATCTTCAAGAGTAGGAAACAAAAAAACATCAGCGTTTTGCAAATAGGTTCCTAAACCTCCGTATTCAACAAATCCAACCAACTTGACTTGATTTTCTAGATTATAGGTTTTAACCAAGCTCTCAAGTTCCTGGTGTTGAGTTCCACGACCAACGATTAGCACGGTATAGTCTTGATATCCTTTGGTCTGGAGCATGGAGCAAGCTTTTAACAGTTTATGTAAACCTTTCCTAGGAAAGAGTGCTCCAATATAGAGAAATACAGGATGCTGCTGTTTTACCTTGTCTAGTTTAGACTCTTCAATCGTTTGTGATAATGCTCTAATATCTGGGACTAGATAGGGTCTGGCAAAAATACTATTCTCCCTAGCTTTAACAAACTCGGTAAGATAAGCTTTTCCGGCACTGGTATTGGTAATAAACCCATCGGTAATCCGTGCAATTATACGTCGTAGCAATAAACGAAACCATGACCCTTGATAATCTACACCAGGGGAGCTACCATCGCAAATGATTACGACTCGCCATTTTCCCCATGGCTTAAACAGTAACGCCAGTAATGTCCAGAGGGAGAAGGCATTGGAGAAAATTACATTTGGTTTAAAATCAAGTAGCTGAACAATAATCTTTGGAGGTAAGTAGGTGAAGAAGGAACTGTAAGTTTTTGATGGCTTATTCCTTCCCATAACTTTCATTCCTCCTACTTCCTTAAGTAGAAAAGATTCTTCAAAGCCATGAATAAATCCAGGAAAAAGTCCAGCAAATACGGTCGTTTGGGGAAACAATCGCGTAAATTCACTTAGCAGAGGTTGCCAGTAAAGTCCTGCTGTTGGCAGCAGCCAAGCGATGCGAAGTTGATTCATACAATTCATCTTAAGATACCTATCAAGCTAGGCTAATGGTATTGTCTTATAGCATTTATCAATTGGGTCAGGTACACAATTGTGGATTTTAGGGAACAGGGAACAGGGAATAGGGAACAGAGAAGAGGCAAAAGGCAAGAGGCAAGAGGCAAGAGGCAAGAGGTAAACAATCCTGTGTACCTCATTAGGATAGAAAGCGCTATACTATTAATGGGTGATTAAAATATCTTGTACTTTTCTCCTAGAAGACTGAGCTACACAAAATTGCTCAGGTAATTGTCCAATAGCAATCATCATAATAATAATTTCACTGTCACTAATCCCAGCATCACGATGTAGAGCTTGGTCTACTTTGTAGGTTACAGACCAATTTAAACAACAAGTACCTATACCAAGAGAGTGGAGTGCGTGGATCAGGGACATCGCAAACATACCACCGTCAATAAATCCCTGATTTCTTTCTCCTGGGACAGTAAAGTAATTAAGATCAGAGGTTACTATAAGTATTTTGTCAGCTGTGTCTCCAAAGCCTCGATTACCGTTTTGATGACTGAGAACTTTTTTCTTGATTTCAGCATCACTGAAAAGATGGACTTTCCAGGTTTGACGATTACAAACGGAAGGAGTTCTTAAGGCCATGGAAACGGCATCTTCTATGAGATTGATTGGTACCGTACCTGAGGCGAAGTTTCTGATACTATGCCTTGAGTTAACAAACTCTCTAAAGTTGAAATTTGCTGGTTTAACAATGTCTTGTTTTACAACATGTTTGACTCCTCCTTCTGTTCTACAAATTACTTTTTCGGGAATAGTTGATTTGAGGTAGTTTAACTGGTTTAATAACTCTTGATTATCTTGCCCTCTGCTCAAATTGAATTGATAATAACTAAATAACGTATTTAAGGCAACTTGTCCGATTTCATCCAATCCATACTGTTTTTGATAACTGTTTAGGATTGAAAGTAAGTTGTTGACGACATCTGTGCCAAACCCTGTTCTCGGGGTTTTTAAGGATAATCCTTTCTCAATCACATGATAATGAGCAATAATACGTCCTTGATGTCTAATTTTTGTACTATATTCATCTAATAGAGCAGATTTTTGGTAAAATCTCCTAAAGTCATAGTAATAATTCTTGAACAGGTCGAAAAGTTTCCGGATACTACGCAAGGTATTGCGAATATTGAAATAGTTTCTATTGGCGGAAGGGAACAAATACATCACTAAACTATAGCAGTTTTAAATTGGTTTAGGTACAAAGGTCTGGGAGCAGCGATCCCCCCTAACCCCCCTTAATAAGGGGGGAAAAGAGCAGGGAACAGGGAACAGGGAACAGTTCTGTGGCACAGGCTTCTAGCCTGTGACTTTAGGGACGCACCACCGGGTCAAACAGCTAGGCACTTAGGGCTTGAGATAGATAAGCGTTAGATTTACCAATCATTTGCTGTAGCTTACTTGTGTCAAAATTCAATTCTAAATTTAGTTGAGGCTGAGGGGAAGTAATCCTATTGACGTTCAAAAGTCTGTCTTCGAGATCCAAATCTTTTAATAAGTCTTGAACTTTTTTGGATTTATTGTCTCCTGTGGTAGAGCGACTAAATGTAGTAAAGGGCTTGTTGAAAATAATTGAAAATATAGTTCCATGGTAGAAGCTTGTAAACACGTAGGATGCTTGGGCATAGTAACCTAGCCACTCTTCTGGCCCTATATCTACTCGATTAACATCGGCAACCTGGCAAGGATAACCAATGGAAATAATCTCTAACCCTTCCTTATCTGCTACTGCTTTCACATAATTTTGTTCATCCCCAGACAGGGCACCATATACTAAGATATATTTCTGTTGAATTGGCACCGAAGCAGTGATGTCTTTAAAGTCAGCGAGAAAGGTAGGATCAAGGACTTTGGTTGCCTGGATACCATACTCTTCACTCAACAATTTCAGGCTATGGGCATCCCGAACTGAGATAGCATGAAAGTTTTTGAGTAGTTGGGAAACTTGCTCTCGATGGTTACCAAAGGTTTTTGTGGGACCACAGCTAGGGGCATAGCTCACTTTTCGAGTTTTGGGATTGGAAATGAAGTCGAAAAAATACGATAAGCAGAAGTCAGTGCCTAGGGGAATAGATTCAATAACTTTCCCAAGTTCCCAAATTTCATCACTGCCGCATACAACTACGTCATAATCGGGATTCCAACTATCAAGACTAGTTTTTCTATAAAATTTTAGTTTACTCAATCCCATTCTAGACAGTAAAAATTGTCTCATTTTCCAAGACTTTACTGTATTACTGATTGAGTAGCGGAATCGGAAACATTTGTTGACATAGAGATGTTTTAGGTATGCTAGGCCAACTCGATAAGGTCTATAGTCAATTAATTCAACCTCATGACCCTGACTCTGGATTACCTGCATCAGAGCATAAGCTTGGAGAGTTGCACCATAGTTTGTCGTATTGTGGAATGTTAATATACCAACTTTCATAAGTTATATCACTTTTTTAAACTACAATTTAAACTCAAAATATTTATGTTAATTGATTCTAATGATAGATAGCTTTTACAAAAAATTAATCAAAACAAATGCGGATTTTTAATAACACCAAAAACTACTCCGCTCTCTTGACTACTGTTCCCTATTCCCTGTTCCCTGTTCCCTTTTCCCATCAATTATATGTTCACAACTCAAATACAAACGCTATATATCTTGAAGTAAAATACTCGCAAAACGTTCAGCTGAATTCTGCACTGCAAAAGCTTTCATTTTGGAGCGATCGCATAATTTTTCGGGAGACTCCAGTAAACACTGGGTCAATCCCTTAGCAATTTCACTGGGTTTGGTGGCGTCTATGGTAATACCAAGTCGCCAAAGGCGAGTGATTGCTCCCATCAGACCGTAATTTGATGCTAAAAGAGGTTTCTGAACTGCTGCTGCTTGTACGAGGGTGCCACTCATGCCAACATGACCTTGGTAAGGAGCTAAGATAATGTCTGCACTATGGAAATACCATTGCACCTCCTGTTCAGGGATAAACTGATCCTGGACTATAATCTGTACTGGTAATGATTGAGATAGGTCTGTAATCTGTTGCTGAATCGGTGACTCTGGTTTAGCGAACAGTTGACCGACTAACAACAGACAGATCTGATTACACAGGGTAGGGGATAAGCTAGAAATTGCTTCGAGTACCTGGTGAATACCTTTGCGCCTATCGTATAGTGCTCCAAACAGAAGAAAGACTGTCCTACCAGGAGCAATCCTCAATCTTTGCTTAAATTCTTCTAGCTGATTGGGGTCAGGGACATCGTAGGTTTGTACTGGGTCTGGCAAATGAAGGATTCTAGTTTTGCTATGAAATTGCTCCATAGGTTTGACCACAAACGAATCAAGGCAAAACAAATTGCGCAGCTTTGGATGATGTAGAACCCGAGGCAGGATAATAAACCTTTCCCGCCAGTGCTGTAGGTGGTTTTTCCAAGAAGGGGTATAGTCAGCGAAGGTGCTGTAATGGAATGTTGGTCGGAAATAAATCCCAGAAAATGGACAGGGAAGTGTTGCTCCTGAAGCTACTGCTGCTTGGAAAGAGTCAAAGTACAGCAGCAAACATTGGGTTGTCCCTAGGGCAGTGGTATATTTACGGAGTAATCGCCACTCCTGAAAGGAACGGAAAGCGCGATGGATAGAGGTTTTCCTAGGAATCAGACTTGCTGCTTCTTCTGGGGTGATGGTTACAAAGTTGAGGTTTTTGTGATCATGTTTTGCCGCAATACCAACGACATCAGGGTGCTGCTGCACAAATTGGGGTGAGACAACGATATCCAGATGACCTGGTAAGTCTTGTTTACACCAATACTCAGCTAAGTGCCGGATATAGCTGGCATAGTGTCCACCGTAGGCTAGTTCAAATACTAGGAGTTTGCGATCGCTAATATCAATCATAACTATAGCAGTTCTCAATTGGGTGAGGTACAAAGTCCTAGGTTAATGGGAGCAGGGAGTAGGGAGCAGGGAGTAGGGAAGTCAGAAGAGGGCAGACCGCGTTGCATCGCTTTTTACAATTCCTACAGGAAACGCTATAGGATTACTGATTACCGATTACCCATTTCCGAGCCGATTACGTAGATATGTTCAGGGGTTTGGAATGAAGCAAAGATTATTGTAATCGTACTTATCACAGATTACGTGATTTTTAATTTTGCCATCTTTAAACTCAAGTGCTTGATACCCTTTATCCACCATGTAAGTTATTAATTCCCTAGTAGACACAGCCCCTTCAACACCCATATCACCTACTTCTATCGTTACAATTGGTTTAATTTCTGTGAGAGTTCTTTCCATTCCTTTCAGAATCTTATATTCGGAGCTTTCTGCGTCAATTTTAATAAAGTTTGGCGCTAATCCAGTATTCCTAATGTAGGAATCAATCGACAATGCTTTAACGTCGTATGTCTTGAATTTTGCTTTCTGAATCCATCGGGATGTATAAACAGAATTAAAGGCAGAGTTTCTGAGCCCATAATCGTTAAATGACAGGGTGGCCTCATCAGACCACACTGCCTTGTTCGTTAGCACAATATTTTCTTTATCTTTAGTATTTTCTTTAAGTAATTCAAAAGTGCTTTTTGTTGGTTCAAAGGAATGAACTTGTCCATTTTTCCCTACCAGATGAGACCCTAGCAGAGAAAAGAATCCAAAATGTGTACCAACATCAAAAAAAATCATTTCTGGCTTCAGATAGTTTAACATAAATGTAGTTAAACCTTCTTCAAAAAAACCATATCGATAGATGGTAGTTGATACAATTTCAGGTAATATCACCTTCATCTCTTCTTCAAAGAAAGTTGTGGCTTTAGCTGGCACAGCCATGGTTAACTTATTGTTGGCAGCACTGATCAGTGTTGAATACAGCAGGCGATTGGGAGATTTTAATAACCTATTGAGCCGCGAGGTTTTGTAGAAGCTTAAACTATCATCAAGTTTTTGGGTTAGTTCTGTATTCATTAGTTTTACAAAAATCTTTAAATTGCTTGTGAGTTAAAAGATGTTTTATTTTTAAATTGGTGGAGCTGACTGGTTACGGAGTGATTAACCGGACTTTGACCTCACACTCATCCAAAATTTCGTTGTAAAGGGATAAGTAACGGCGTGCTTGTACTTCTAGAGAAAATGCTTGCTCTGCCTTTTGACGAGCATGAATACACAATTTTGAGTAGCGATCGCGGTCTTGAACTACCCAAGCTATCCCTGTGGCTAAATCCTCGATGTCAAAGGGGTTAGCTAGATAGCCGTTTTGCTGATGATCCACAATGTCTTTCAATCCAGTCCCATTAAAAGCAACCACTGGAGTACCGCAAGCAAGGGATTCAGAAGCAGTTTGCCCAAAGGATTCTTGAAGGGATGGCACAATCATCACATCCGCTGCTGAATAAGCTTGTACCAATGAGATGTCATCTAAGCAACCGAGATAATGAGCCTTAAAGCCAAGATCTATCGGGTTTTCCGGTTGGGATGAGCCAAAAATCACTAGCTCAATCCGATCCGACCACCCAGCCTTACTCAGACGTTGTAAAGCTGGCAGTAATAGATGAAATCCTTTCCGTTTATCCTGAGTAGCGCTAAGAGCACCAAACAGGATAAGTTGCTTATCTTCAGGTAAATTCAACACCTTACGAGCTGTCTGTTGATTGAGGGGTTGATAGTGTTCAGTGTCCAGACAGAAAGGAATTACCTCCACTCGTCGATACCGAAACAGTGAACTGGAACTAGCACATTTGGCCATCCAGGAACTAGGAGCGACCAATGTTAGGTTAAGCCCTTCCCAGGCTTTAGCTTTACGGAGCCATACCCAGTGAGAGAGATCCGATTCCTTGCTACTACCTAATTGAGGACAACTACCGCAGAATTTCCTGTAGCGATCGCAACCTTGATCATAGTGACATCCTCCAGTAAAGGCCCACATATCTTGGAGAGTCCAAACCAGAGGTATATTAAAGTTTTTGAGGTCTTCTACTCTCAAATATTCCCAACCTACCCAATGTAGGTTGATGATGCTGGAGTTAAAACGTTTAATCTGATTCTGAATCAAAGACAGGGTAGCGTTGATAGAAAATGTGGTGTTACACCCTAAACTATTCCTGAGAGTTATACCAAATAATCTTGCCTGAATTTTTTTCAATAAAACGGTCAGATTTTCCAGTTTAATTACTGATGGATGCTGTGAACTCTTTTGTAGAACAAGCATTGAAGAGTCTACGTTTTCTCTGAGCAATCCCTCGTGCAAACGCAACGCTGCTCGTCCTGCTCCTGACCCCTCATGCATTGCTAGATGTGTAATTTTCATAGTTACCTTTAATTAAGGGAACATTAGAAAAGAGATACAAGAATTTTTTGGTGTTAGCTCTCTTGTCTTTATGAAAACCTATATCACCTGAGATAGGTAGGCATCTTGGCAAAAAGTCAGCATTCAGCTATCAGCGGTCAGCTTTCAGTTTTCAGCTATCAGCTATCAGTTTTCAGCTATCAGTTTTCAGCTATCAGTTTTCAGCTATCAGCTTATGCGCTACGCGCACGCTACGCGAACAGCTTTCAGCCAACGGCTGACCACTGACCACTGACCGCTGACCGCTGACCGCTGACCGCTGACCACTGACCACTGACCGCTGACCACTGACTGCTGACCACTGACCACTGACCGCTGATAGCTGACGTTAATACTTCTCCAAAACTACTTCTTGATAGCTGCCCGATTTAGTAATATAACCTTTATCCATCAGGTAAATGCGATCGCAATGCTCTACTGTAGACAGGCGGTGGGCAATAATAATCATAGTTTTAGTCCCACTCAAGGATTTAATTGCCTCAGTCACCAGTCTTTCTGTTTCATTATCCAAGGCCGAAGTCGCTTCATCTAAAACCAAAATTTCCTTTTCATGGTAAAGTGAGCGAGCAATTCCTATCCGTTGCCGTTGACCACCAGAAAAACGTACTCCTCGTTCCCCAACCATAGTTTTAACACCATTAGGAAGTTGCTCAACAAAATCGATCAGTTGAGCAGCTGCCATCGCCTGGTATAATCGTTGGTAGTTAATTTTATGCTCTGGAACCCCGAAAGCAATATTTTTTTCAATAGTATCGTCCATTAGAAAAATCGACTGGGGAATATAGCCGATCAGATTTTGCCAAGAACGAATATCATCATATATGGATTGCCCGTCAACTTTCATATCCCCTTCCTGAGGTTTTAACAGACCTAAAATTAAATCAACTAACGTCGTCTTACCTGCTCCTGATTTACCAATCAGGGCAATTGATTGGCTTTTATTAATCGTTAATGAGATATCAGTTAGGGCATTATCTGAACCATTGGGATAGCGGTAATTCACTGACTCTAGCACCACTTGCTTCGTAAACCTTAATCTCTGACCCTCTTCAGCAATGACTGGATAAGCTAAAACCTTGGACCCGTTATCAGTTTCCAGATTTTCCAATTCTTTCAGGTCAGAGTAGAGTTTATTGAGACTATAAGTAGAGTTCCGCAGCACACTGATTCCACTGATTAAATTGCTCCCTGCTGGAATCAAGCGAATTGAGGCTAAGGCAAAAATACTTAAAATAGCGGTTAGCTCTTGTATATCTTGATTTAAAATTAAAAAAACCGAGGTAACCCCTACTAAAAAGATTACTAAAATTGTTTCAATAACGATACGGGGTGAAAGTTTGAATGCAAAAAAAACACCCTGAACATCGGCATATATCCGTGCTTGTTCAGCTATCTGATTTTGAAAATAGGACTGACAACCAATAATTTTTGTTTCCTTGATACCTCCCAAACTATGGTTAATTATCCGAATTATATTTTCATAGGATTGAGAGACTTGTTGTCCCCAACTAATTATCTTATGTTTAAAAGAATTAAATAGTAAAACGATGGGGAAGGTAATAGCCAAGAAAGCCACAACGATTGTTAAACTATTTAGACAAAGTAATAGTGTTAGAAAAACTAAAATAATAGCATTGGATGCCAAAATGATAAGTGGCATGAGGACTCCATTCGCAAATTGCTCAGTTTCCCTCATCACAGTTTTAATTAAATTAGCACTATTCCTGCCTAAATGAAAGGTATAGGGGGCAGCTAAATATGCCCCCATCAATTTAGTAGCTAACTCTCCTTGTTGTCTGAACCCAAATATAAATACATTAGTCTGAGTTCGCCATCTGATGAATGACTTGATACAGAATATAGTAACAATAAATAAACCGATTAAAGCGATAAAGTAACTTTCTCTGTGTAAACCTAAATGACTGTAAATCCAATTTAACCAAGAATGGTCATGAATCAGCTCTGGCTTGCTCGCTAGACTTAAAAATGGTCCAATTAGTCCAATGCCAAAGACCTCTAATATGGAAACTAACAGAAAGGAAAACAGTAATATAATTAACGTTTTCTTGGTCTTTCCAAGAACATATAAAACTTTGGCTATATATCTTAGCATTATTATCCAATAGATTGGAAACTAGTTGACTATCGTTGGTATAGCTGTTCTCAATTGGTTGACGTACTTTCCTTCTTGGTTTTAGGGAGTAGGGAGCAGGGATCAGGGAGCAGTAATAGTGTTAATATTTACTATTTTTTTTAGTAATTTTAGTTGTTTAATTAGCTCAAACAACAGATACCATAAACAGATACCATTAGATACTATCAAAGATTAATTATACCTAGCCATGTTGCCAAATTGGCAATAATCTAGCAATTATCATACTGATGAGCGACATTGCTTATCGTTTTAAGGCAAAAGGCAAAAGGCAAAAGGCAAAAGGCAAAAGGCAAAAGGCAAAAGGCAAAAGGCAAAAGGCAAAAGGCAAAAGGCAAAAGGCAAAAGGCAAAAGGCAAAAGGCAAAAGGGAATATCCAAGAGAGTTTTAAACGATGCAGCAAGGGAACAGGGGTAAACCCCCAAAACGGCGCTACATCGCTCCCCAAAATTCCTCTATAGTTGATTAACTCTTGCCTCTAGCATGCATGCCTCTTGCCTTTTTCTGATAACTGATAGCTGATAACTGATAGCTGATAACTGATAGCTTACCTATAATAATTCGATTTTTTGGAGCCATTAGCGACTACTCCTATAATAGGAATACCAGAGACTCTAAATTCACCTAATGCTTGTTCTAAGGTAGAACTTTTTAGCTTACCTAGACGAGCCACTAGCACAACGCCATCGGTATGAACTGCCAGCAGGTTAGTATCGGCAAATCCCACTAGAGGAGGCGCGTCATAGATTACCAGGTCAAAAGTAGCTTGCAATTTTGCCATCAAATGCTGCATTTTCTCAGAGGCCAGCAGTCTAATCGGGTCTGATGGCGTAAAACCTGCTGTCATCACAAACAGGTTTTTTTCTAGAGGCGAGGACTTAATCACATCTTCAACATTGATGTCATTTGCGATCACATCGATCAACCCCGACTGATTGCTCAGCCCCATAGAATCATGTAAGCTAGGACTACGGAGATTAGTATCCACAAGTAGTACTTGCTTACCCATGGCTGCTGCTGCCAAAGCTAAGTTAGTAGCAACCGTAGACTTACCCTCTGCGTCCATCACTGAACTGATCACTAGAGAGCCAATGGGTTGATCTGAACTGAGTAGACGAATATTGGTGTAGACAGAGCGGAATAATTCAAACCAGTACTCCGCCTTGTGCCATTGAAGCTGCTTGCCTAAGGTAGGAGCAAATCCTCCCATTCCTTTTTGCCAAGGAATTACCCCCAACAGTGGCAGTTTCGTGATATCTTTAAGTTCCTTAAGGGTGTAGAGAATATTATTAGCTTTGTCTACAACTACAGCTACTCCTAGACCCAACAACAGACCCAGAATTAGACCTAATGCCAAGTTTGTCTTAACACTGGCGGCAGAGGGTTCAGGGTCACTGATAGGAGCCAGTAACTGCCAAGGTACCTGCTTTTGAGCAACATCAATCCGCAATGCTTCTCGTTTTGCTAAAAATTGATCCAGGTTATTGGTAGCAATCTCTAGTTCCCGTTGGATATTCGTGTACTCCCGATTGATGACAGATAATTGCCTAATTTGCTGCTTTAGGCTATCAGCCACTTGAGTCAAGACTCGATCTCGTGCTTCCAATTCCCGGATAGTTGTCCCCAATTCTTTCTGAACCCGCCTCCCTTCTTGACCTAGCAAAGAGCGCAGATTTTTTTGTTGCTCCCGCAGATTCTCCATTTTAGGACTATTCTCCCGAAATATAACCAACTCTCGGGCAATTTCCAGGTCTAGTTCCTGGAGGCGATTCAGTATAGTTTGATAGCGACGATTCTCGCTCAGTACTGAAATAGCAGCGGATTCAGTTACTGACGAAGCCAACTCTCGCTGTAGCTCACCATAGAGCACTTGAGCTTCATAGAGCTGAATTTGATTATCGAGTTGCTGTTTCTCAATCCCACTAATCCGCTTAGCCAATTCTTGGCCGTTCATGGCCGGATCAACTAAGTTGTTCTGCTGCTGAATTTTTTGCACTCGCTGGAGTTGATTTTGAACCCGTGACTGTAGTTGAGGCAGTTGTTCTTCAACAAACCGAATTCCTTGGCGAGTTTCTGCTTGACGTTCTTCCAAACTATAGTTTAAATAAGCCTTAGATACTAAATCTAAGACATCCCTAACTAGCTCTTCGTCTGGATTCTGAAATACAACTTCTAAAATGTTAGGCTGATTGGTTTTGATACTGAGATTTTCAATTAATGACTCATAACTAATGTCTGGGTATCGCACCTGAAGCTTTTCCACAACCGATGACAGTACTCGGGGACTTTTTAAAACCTTGATCTTGGTTTCATCTACAGCTCCTGTCTTGCTTTGAATACTCCCCTGTGTGCGACGACTACTCAAGGTTTGAGGCACTGAGGATATAATCTCACTCTCGGCTGTGACTGGTTCAGTTAAAACTTCAAATTTAGCTCGATACACTGGTACCTCATTCAGAGCTTTGAGTATTGCTCCAGAAGTTACCATAATGGTTATTCCAGCGATTAAAACTGTTCCGCGACCAATAGCACCCAGGATTTGACCAAGGTCTAATCCCCCTTCATCTCCTTCATTGAACTGGTCGATTTTGACCAGAGACAAGGGTTGAGTATAATCTCCAGCCTTGATCTTGGTATTTGTCAATTTACCTGTTCCTGTTTTCAATGGGTTTGGGGTTTACCTTCGGTGACTGACAAAAGACTGGAAAAGTTACTATAGCAGTTTGGTGAGGTACAAATTTTTGGGTTTTAGGGAGCAGGGAGCAGGGAGCAGGTAATAGGCAATAGACAATAGGCAATAGGCAATAGGGAAAAAATCCTGTGTACCTCATAGTCATGAAAAACGCTATATATATTCAGTGCTACCTATACCAGTTATGAAAAATAATAGCTACCTTACTGGGTTGCCATTTTGGCAATAATTTACCAAAACTTATTTCAGGATTTTATCCGTTTTTCCTGGTAATAACCAGATGTTAGATTTACGTAAGTGCTGACTAGTTTTTAAGCAGAGGAGGGATAAATCTAAGTAATTCCACTGGGGTGGATCTTTTTGTTGTAAATCTATATAGCGCGTAGGGCACACACCACACGAAAACCAATAACGTAGCTGTGCCTGAAGCCCGGAAAAGCGTCGTAGCGAGACGCAGAACGGCAGCTAGCAGGGTTGAGGACCCAGGAACCGCCCCGCAATAAACGGTTATTATTATAATTATCGTTAAATTCTTCCCACACACTGCCATCTGTCGGCGCACCTTTATAGTTTGAGTGCCAATGGTCTGCACACCACTCCCACACATTCCCATGCATATCGTAGAGTCCAAACTCATTGGCTACCCCAAAACTTCCCACTGGGGTTGTTTCCTGAGCAAATTTGCCTTTGGAACCAGAGCCATAAGTATAGTTGCCATTATAGTTAGCTAGGTCGGTTGTAATTGTCTCACCAAAATGAAACGGAGTGGTTGTACCTGCTCGGCAAGCATACTCCCATTCGGCTTCACTGGGCAAGCGATAAGGGCGTTTGGTATGTTGGGACAGTCGCTCACAAAACTCCACCGCATCATCCCAAGAGACTCTCTCTACAGGTCGGTCTTCCCCTTTAAAATAGGATGGATTGGGTTCAAGTTCTCTGTTGACTTGGGGTAGGGCGGCCACGGCTTGCCATTGTGCCTGAGTCACTGGGTATTTGCCCATCAAGAAGGATTTAACCGTGACTTGATGCTGTGGACTTTCATCATTACTATGCCCCTCTTCTGTTTCTGGGGAACCCATAACGAAAGTGCCACCGGGGATGGCAACCATTTCCAAAGTGATACCATTTCCCAAGTCTTCAGCAAAGTACTGAATTTCTCGCCAATGGTGTTTGATATTAACTTTTGATTGCTGTTCTTCTTTACTTGTTTCTGGCATCACCATTGTTTGGTTTAACTGATGTAGAACTGGCATCAAGCCGCGTGACCAGATGATGAGTTGATTGAGCTTGACACAGGCTGGAAGCCTGTTCCACCACCGACAGATGGTTCTACAAGTGGAACTGGCATCAAGCCAGTTCCAAGATGATGAGTTGATTGAGCTTGACACAGGCTGGAAGCCTGTTCCACCACTGATTGAGATTGACGGCAACAGGCTGGAAGCCTGTTCCACCACACAGTTATTCACACAGGCTGGAAGCCTGTTCCACCACACAGTTATTCACACAGGCTGGAAGCCTGTTCCACCACACAGTTATTCACACAGGCTGGAAGCCTGTTCCACCACACAGTTATTCACACAGGCTGGAAGCCTGTTCCACCACACAGTTATTGACACAGGCTGGAAGCCTGTTCCACCACACAGTGCTTGACACAGGCTGGAAGCCTGTTCCATCACACAGTTATTGACACAGGCTGGAAGCCTGTTCCACCACACAGTGCTTGACACAGGCTGGAAGCCTGTTCCACCACACAGTTATTCACACAGGCTGGAAGCCTGTTCCACCACACAGTTATTCACACAGGCTGGAAGCCTGTTCCACCACACAGTTATTCACACAGGCTGGAAGCCTGTTCCACCACACAGTTATTCACACAGGCTGGAAGCCTGTTCCACCACACAGTTATTGACACAGGCTGGAAGCCTGTTCCACCACACAGTGCTTGACACAGGCTGGAAGCCTGTTCCATCACACAGTTATTCACACAGGCTGGAAGCCTGTTCCACCACACAGTGCTTGACACAGGCTGGAAGCCTGTTCCACCACACAGTGCTTGACACAGGCTGGAAGCCTGTTCCACCACACAGTTATTGATACAGGCTGGAAGCCTGTTCCACCACACAGTGCTTGACACAGGCTGGAAGCCTGTTCCACCACACAGTGCTTGACACAGGCTGGAAGCCTGTTCCACCACACAGTTATTGACACAGGCTGGAAGCCTGTTCCACCACACAGTTATTGATACAGGCTGGAAGCCTGTTCCACCATAGATTATTTTACAGAAGACTTCTCTACACTATCCATTTGCCAGAAGAAAGGATATGTTTCAGCAATCTCAGATAAATTAGCTTTTACAGGATTTTCTCTGATATAGTTCCATGTTTCTAAAAATTCTCTTTCATCTCGCATAATGCGATCATATCGCTCGTCTTGCCAAACAATACCGATATGATTCATTACTTTAGCAACTTGTTTAGAACTATAGCTTTTAATGCTGTGGATAATACTAGCTAAAGTCCAATATTCCTGATCGAATTTTGGTAAAGGCTGGATTAACCAATGCACATGATCTGGCATAATTACAACAGCATAGGTTTTGTACCTTTGGTTATTGAAGAATAAACAGGAATCTAGAACTACTTGTCTGGCTTCTAGCGTCAACTCTAGCTTTTCCCAAGTACTAAAAGTCACAAAGTAAATTGCTCCTGCTAATTCCCAGTGAGGAAGATTTCTTTGGCTAATTTTAATATTTGGATACTTTCTGAAACTGGTATAACTGGTATAATTGCTGGAACGAGAATCTTGCCAGTCATAATCATTAATATTGGGTTGAGACAGCCTGGAAGCTTTTGCCCCAGAGGATAGAGGGTTGGGGGTAGTCATTAGTTACATTTCTACAGAGTATGTTACTACCAGCATCTTGCTAGTTATAATCATTAATGTTGGGTTAAGACAGCCTCGAAGCCTGTTCCCGGTGATTGGTGCTTCATCAGCTGGGTTGGGTTTGGTTAATTTATCTTCACATATCCATTGTGGAACTGGCATCTTGCCAGTGGTATATGATTAATTGTGGAACTGGCATCTTGCCAGTGGTTCTACAAGTGGAACTGGCATCTTGCCAGTGGTATATGATTAATTGTGGAACTGGCATCTTACCAGTGGTTCTACAACTTGTGGAACTGGCATCTTACCAGTGGTTCTACAACTTGTGGAACTGGCATCTTGCCAGTGGTATATGATTAATTGTGGAACTGGCATCTTGCCAGTGGTATATGATTAATTGTGGAACTGGCATCTTGCCAGTAACAATATGATTAGTTGATTGACATTAACACAGACTGGAAGCCTATTCCCGCAACAGGCTAGAAGCCTGTTCCACAAGAATAAAAAAAACAGGGCAAAGGGCAAAAGGCCAAAAGGGTCAAGAGTTACCGAGTCTAAGCCCACCCACACACCACACGAAAACCAATATAGAGGAAGTAGGGCCTGAGGGTCGGATCATAGTTGAGGCGAGACCCAGAACGGCAGTCTCCAGGGCTGAGGTCCCAACAACCGCCCCGCAACAGCCGGAAATTATCATTGTCATTATGATCTTCCCAGGCACTGCCATCTCTCGGCGCACCTTGATAGTTTGAGTGCCAATGGTCTGCACACCACTCCCACACATTGCCATGCATATCGTAGAGTCCAAAGTCATTCCCTACCCCAAAACTCCCCACTGGGGTTGTTTCCTTAACATATTTGCCTTTAGGACCAGAGCCATAAGTATACTTGCCATTATAGTTAGCAAACTCTGTAGTAATCGTCTCTCCAAAATGAAACGGAGTTGTTGTACCTGCTCGACAAGCATACTCCCACTCGGCTTCACTGGGCAAGCGATAAGGGCGTTTCGTATACTGGGACAGCCGCTCACAAAACTCCACCGCATCATCCCAGGAGACTCTCTCTACAGGTCGGTCATCCCCTTTAAAATAGGATGGATTGGGTTTAAGTTCTCTGTTGACTTGGGTTAGGGCGGCCACGGCTTGCCATTGGGCTTGGGTCACTGGGTATTTACCCATCAAGAAGAATTTAATGGTGACTTGATGCTGGGGACTTTCACTGTCACTATGCCCCTCTTCTGTTTCTAGGGAACCCATGATAAAGCTCCCTTCACGAATGGCAACCATCTCTAGCTCAACTCCATTCCCTAAGTCTTCGGTAAAACCATAAGCTCCATGCTGATGACGGTTGATGATTAGTTCTGGTTTTCTTCTCAACCAGCCTGTTTGTTTCCACTCAATAGTTGCCACTTCAAAGTTAAAAGGTTTTAGCTCAATCTCTGTCCCTGCTCCCAGCCCAATGGTTACCACCTCACATTCAAAGGTTTGCAGGGGTGGGAAACCTTCAAGCTGAGTGACTTGATTAAGGCTAAGGTTTACCCCATGAACACCATAGGATTGACTAGCATCAGGAGGAATTTGACCGTTGAGCCAGATTCCGAGGGATTGAGCAAATTTCATTAAGGAGTCATATTGACTCAACTGGGGTCTAAATTCTTGAATTAGACGCTGTAATCGGGCTAATTCTGCCTGTCCATTTTTTCCTCGGTTAACCAATCCTTGTAGGGCTTTAGCAATCTCTTGTTCTGCTTGAGTGCGATGTTGATCTAAATACACCATTGCTGCCCATTGTTGTGCCTGGAATTCTCGCTGTCGGCTGGCGGGATGGGTTCCCATTAAATAAGTCACGTAATCCATCAGTAATTGGGCGACGGATTTGAGGCGATTTGTGCCAAATTTGTGCTGAAATTCTGGTGTTTCAAATTGTGCCAATAAATGAGACCGTACCGCCGGAGTCATGGCATATAATTCATAACCAACTGGACGGCACAACTCCGACAACAGTAAATCCGCTTCTGCTATCCAAGGCACTTCCTCGTTCAGTAAAAATTGCACTCGGATATAATTCACCAATTCGGGAGTCAAGACCAAGGGCAAGGCGCAATGACAAGCTAGATAGCGATAGTTGGGTTCAAACCTGGCCACAAAGCGTTCAATTTGTTGCTTAGCTAATTCTCCCGTTAATTGGTCAGATGAGGAAGTTGTCATAGATCTTAACGAATCTGTGCGATCGCTTGATTTAACCCATGAGGATCCAGAGGGTACATTGGTACTAAATGAGCGATAAATTGGGCAGTGCTTCCCTGCCAGCGTTGAGAGGGAACGGGATTCAACCAGGCAATTAACTTGGTATGCTGTTTAATGTGCCACAAAACTTCAGCGGTTGCTGAAAATCTTTCGGAACGGCGATCGCCACGAGCTGCTCCCCCATCGCTGACAATTAAAACACTGGTATCCCCATCGGACTCTGCCAAAATCCACTCAAACTTTACCTTTTCCGTTAAATAAGGGTCTTTATAAACATACTCTGGTGGCACATTGTGGAAATAGCCCACCCGCACCCGCTCGATATTACTGTCGTGTTGGGCGGTTTCGACCAAATCTCGCGTAAAGCGGTGAAAGGGAGTCATGGAGCCTTCCTGATCCAGCAACAAGAGCAAATCAGCGTGATTTTGCTCCCTTCGGCTGTATTTGGGCTTTAAAAAAAATCCCTGTTCGCAGACGTTGGCAATTGTCCCTTCCACATCCAGAACATCCTCTCTACCATCTGCCACCATCCGCCGTAAATAACGCCAGCTATAAACCAGATACCTGCGAGAAATGGGATAATACCCTTGGAAATCCCGATCTTCTGTCTGTTCTAATACATTGATTGATGATTTGACCGGCAGTAAGGATAATTCAGGAACTGGAGTAGGAGAGTCTACCATCGATGGAACTTGTTCCCCAGGGGAGACAGGAGGAGTATTTTTAGGGGAGGATGATGATTCCGGTGATTCTGATTGAAATTCCCTTGGTTTTGCGTCCTCTTGGCTTTCTTCTGCGCTAATGGAACGAAAAATAACTTCTAAATGATCTTGTTGAGCTAGGGAATGACACCAAAGCGATCGCAGGAGTTTTTTGAGAGCATTGGCATCCTGCACTCCCCAGCCGCCCTCCATAGCTTGTAAGGCAGCTAAATATTCATTAATTCCCAAAGCAAACCCATCCCGGCGCAAGCGGTAAAAGAGGCGAGTTAACAGAGGGTGGGGATTAACGTTACTCATACCAATTTCATAAGACAGTGTAACAGGTAGAAGATCCCCCTAAATCCCCCTTAACAAGGGGGACTTTGAGTATGGCTCCCCCCTTATTAAGGGGGGCTGGGGGGGATCTCAATCTTGCGGAAAACTTTGAAAACACGCCCTAGGGGGGATCTGATCTGTAGCCTCATTAAAGGAAATTGGTATCATGAACCTGCATAATTGGGATTTTGCCAATCTTGCCGCAATTTAAATACTAAATCTCGATAGGGAATTGTCTTGTCTTGCTGGAGTTCAGTAACAGGATAAGGTTCCGATTTAAAGTGATGTAAGGCAGCCAGCCAATCGAGAAACTCACTGGTCCCCGGAAGTTTAAATAGACTTTTATCCTCTCGTATCTTTAAAAATTTAGCGACTGCAGTCGTCACTAAATCAGATTTGGGCATTGCCATGGTCTCTGGTTTCTGTTTCTGTTGATAGTGAACCTTGACAATTTTCTCTAACTCTTCTGGTTGACTAGGGAAACGCACATAGTGATATAAACAGCGGCGTAAGAAGGGAGAGGGGAGACTGCCTTTTTCTTTGTTACTGGTAATAATGATAATTGGTAATTGCTCTTGATTCGCCTCTATCGTTTCTCCTGTTTCCCGAATAAAAAATTTCCAAGGTTTATCCAATATCGACAGTAAATCATTGGGGAAATCTACATCAGCCTTGTCAATTTCATCAATAAGCAACACTGCGGGATAGTTGTGGGATTTAAATGCTTTTCCCAGGGAACCTAGTTCACGGTAATCTTTTGGTTCTTGAGGATTCCTCGGTTGTCCAGTTTTCGGATTAATAGACGGGGTTAAGTCTTTAGTTTGGACATCATGCAAGCGCAAAATGGCATCATATTCATATAATCCTTCTTGGACTTTCGTGGTTGAGCGAATATCCCAGCGATAAAAGGGCAACCCTAATTCATAAGCTACTGCCACTGCTAATCGGGTTTTACCACATCCCGATTCTCCTTCAATTAACAGAGGTCTTTGGAGAAAAATTGCCAAATTAACGGCTTCAATTAATTCGCTGTCTGCAATATAGGGTTCTAATTCTGTGGGAGAATCTGGATGACATTGTTTAGGTCGATTTTTGGAGTCGCCATGGAAGATGTATTTAGGAGGATTCATTAACTATGCCTTTACTAATTTAGATAAATATTGTTCTAATTTTGAGCAAACTATACTAGGAATACCACCATTAGATGATTTATAAATTGTTCTGGCTATTTTTTTGCTTTCTGGTTTAGATAATCCATAGACTTGTTGAAGCCAATTATCAATATCACTTTCCTTCAATTTACTCAAAGGCAATTTGATTATTTTTAAACTATCAAAATCGTTGTAGTTACAACAATAAGTCAGCTTTTGATAAGATTCAGGGATGATTGAACTTATAGAACAAAACAACAAGAAATTAACCCAAGAGTAATCCTGGGAAATATCTTGATGTTTTTGCTTCAAATACTTCCAAAAATACTCAAGAAACCAAGATAAAAGTCTATCATCATTTTCAGTAATAGAATCCCAGTTCCTAAAATCAAAAAAAACAACACTTCCTCCCTGTACACTGTCACCGATCTTATTAATAATGTTCTGGATGTATTTTTGATCATTGGGATGAGGTTCAATTGGCTTAAAATAATCCGCGATCGCATTTAGCAAACTGCGCTCATCGGAAATATCAGGTCTTAAGAAGGGGTCTATAGGACAATACTTAAGTTTACCATAACTTTTGCTACTAAGATAGTATTGAATTTCTGCAACACATAAATCTCCTCGCATCAAAGAGGTATTGTGCAGTAAAAATAAAGCCAAGCCTCCTTCTTCACCTAAACAATTGTCTAGAATAGAATTGACGATTTTTTTTTGGTTATGGAAGTTAATATTAGATAATTTTTTAGAAATAGTATGTTGTGGATTAGGACTAGCAGAGGAATCGCTATTACTTTTTAATAAATTGAGTTTATTCTCGAACTTTTTGAGTTGTTCAGAGTAGTACTGAAACTTTCTATCTAAATTTTCCAGCTGATCCAGCTCTGAAGTGAAACTCATCTCTTTGATGACATCTTCAATGCGTTGATTCCATAGATTACAAATTTTTTGTAGATTTTCGAGTTCTGTGCTAGTTGTCATTTTTTAATGTTTTTATCTAAAAACCCCCAAGCTGTCTGTCAATTTCTTCAATTTTTTCAAAATAGAAAGTAATTTTTTGTTCCAAATTTCGATATTTAGATAAATCTGACGTAAACCCCATTTGCTTTCTGACCGCTTCGACGTTTTCTTCCAAGTCTCTCTTTCGTTGTTCGAGGAACTTTATCTTTGCCGGTAACAAAGCTGGCTTAACTTGCTTTTCTATTTCCTTAGTTCGGATAACAATTGACTCCAAATATTCCCAAGCTTTGACTAAAATTTGTGTCGGAATCATAAACGCGACTTTTGCCGTTTCTCGCTTGCGATCTGCGGCAACTACCATCCCCACCACTCCCTGTAATTTTTCATCCCAAACCGGAGAACCACTAAATCCTGGTTCAATCGCGTATCCAGTTACCCTAGTATCTTCCAGTTGAAACCATTGTTTAGCATTTTGCTCTGACAATACCCCAGTTGCCCAAACCCCAAAAGAAACTTTCCTAGGACAGCCAAATACTTTAAATGGATTATTGGCAAGATTTTCTGATAATATCACGCGAGTCGGGTGAGCAAAAGCAGGAAGGTAATCAAGTTTCAAAACCGCAATATCTTCTATCGCTTCCTCGGAATCTTCTAAATCAGATACAGGATGCCAGCAAACAACCCTCCCCGAAAATTTATCTTTGGAATTAAGTAAAGGAAAATCAACCTTTATTTCTCCCTCAGGGCGGCTCTGTGTCGTGCTAGAAATAAACAATGCCTCTGCTACGACATGAGCACAGGTTAAAGCATAGTGTTCCGATACCAGAAAGCCAATACCAACTACTTGGTCTTGATAAAAGAGCCGAATAATTGAAGTCTTATGGGCATTAAACTCCATTTACTTAATCCTCTACTTGCCCTGATTCTTATGACTCCATTTTAAAGTAATTTCATAGCTCACTTCGCCACCAACAGAAGCAAACACAGCTCCCGCATCTGCCGTCAATTTCAAACCAAATTTTACTTCCACTTCATCGGCGGGTTGGTTGAGGTCCCGCAATTTGGTGATAACCGCAGAAGCAACCGGTTGGATTTGATCTAGAGCTTCTTCAAAGGTCTGCCGTGCCTTGAGGACTTGTTTTCCCGATCGCAGGCTGACTCGCTCAATACCACGGCTTTCTGGTTCTTCCACTTCTACCAAAAATGTAGTTCCATCCGCTAGGGAAAATTGAGCTAATTGTTTTTCTTCCATTGTTTGTGTCTTTTTACTCCCATTCAGCAACCCCAGACAGGGTGAATCTTATAGCAGTTTGAGCCATGGGTGGAATGGGCATCAAGCGTGGAACTGGCATCTTGCCAGTTTGATTCCCCACCCTGTGGAACTGGCATCTTGCCAGTTTCATTAATGCCAGACATTGTTGCTCAGCTAGTAATTGTTGTGAACACCCAGGCTACGATCGCAAAACTAATTCCAACCGCAACTAGCAACACTACAGCCAACCCTGCCAACAGTAAGACTAGAAATAACCAATCGGATTTTTGTGGTGGTGATGATACATTTAGTTCTTTCTCTAACAACTCAACATTTTTGACATTTGCCTTCCAGGCCGCATCCACCAGATCCCCTAAGACCGGTATAGAACCACTAACTGTCTCAAGAAGGATATTTAGCACCATCTCCACCAAGGTAGATCGAGACACTCCCAGTCGTGCTGCTTCTACCACAATGTATGATGAAATGATAGTTCCCAGAACATCACCACCCCCTGGTAACAGACCGATGATGGGATCTAAACCAATCCGATAACCTGTTCCAGGGATAGGAATAGCATTGTCCAGTAGGTAGCTTACCCGACGTACACGCTTTAAGGTAGATGTTTTGCGATCATTCCTCATCTGCCCGCCTCCCGGTCGTCTCCCGCTATAATCTTTGATTTAGCGGTGAGACGTGCCATATAAACACCTGGGGTTCCCTCAGGTGACAGGCACTCAGGAAAGGGAGGACAGAATCTAGTTTGTATAGGCATAACCATCTTTCCTGTGAATAAATTGGCAATATTTATGACTGATGCCTTGCACCAATCCTGATTTAGCTGAGACATTAAAAGACCCTGATTTTCTGGTTGCGACCCTTCCTATATAGGTACCGATCTTTTTTCCTTTGGTAACTACAGCACGAACGATATCGCCTGTCTGAAAACCTTTATGAAACTTGATCCTGGAGCAATGACGAGTGGGAAAGCCATACTTATTGGTTCTACAGATTTGACGAGTACCGTGCCCTTTGGCGGTTATTATCAAAGGTAGGGTTACTTCAAGGATCAATGTTTCGACTTTTCCGACATTCGCCGCATCCAACCAATGAGTTTTCGGAAGATTTTGACGGCACCTATTGAATTTGGTTAATCCGCCACTACCCACTTCAACAGGTAATCCTATTGACTTGAGATCGTGGTACAACTTCCATCGGGTTGTGTTGACAGAAGCCGCATCAGCCAGAGGGCGTTTAGCTTGACTCAGTATGCGTCTCAAGATACTAGGCTTCAAAGACAAGAAAAGTTCAATGTCTTGATTAGATTTAGCCTGGTTACATGGGTGACATGCGATGGCCAAATTAGAAACCCGATCGGATCCGCCTCTAGACTTTGGTTTGATATGCTCGATTTCTAGTTGAACACCTGTTGCTCCACAATAAACACATTTACGACTCCATTTTTCAAGTAAATATTCCCGAAGTTCGTAACCGTAAAGTGTACCCTGCTGATATTCAATCCCAGATATCTCAGGATTTTGCAGTTTCTGAGTGTCGAATCTGACTAACTCTTGAGAGATGCCCGCAACAGGACACAATCGAGTTAGCTTTTTAACCCAAGTTAAAATATTTTGAACTCTAGATATAAGACTGGGAGCTAGCCAACCTTTTGGTTTAGTTCTATTAAGAAACCTGGGTTTGCGGTATCGAGTCTTTCGATTCCGCCTACTGCGCCTTAATTGTTTACGAGAGGTTAAAGCGTCTCGTATTTGAAAGCCCCTGTGGGTAAGTTCGGCTCCCCAGATTACTCGCTTTCCTTGAACGATAGCTAAACCGCTTGTTTTTGCTCCAGGGTCTATTTTGAGTTGTGACCCGTGAGTTACTGGTTGCTTGATTTCCTCCGTCAAAATTATGGTAAATGGGTAGCGACGGTAGACCTTTGCTTTACTTGTCGAAAGTAAAATCCTGGCTCTTGCCGGTCTACATGGGTCTAAAGGTTGTCGGTTCTTGTTGAGTACAAAGACACGCATAATTATGTTTTCTCCTGTCGCCAGGGTAAAGTTAGCTTCGTCAATGTTATTTCTCGGTACTTTCCTAGTTACACTGGCTTAACTCGATTACACCTGTTTAATAACTAGGTTCTAGAGCTGGGGACTAGCTACGCATCCTCAGGTAGGAACTTAAACACTTAGAAATAACGTAGTTCTGTAAGAGCTTAGACTGGTAAACTGTGAGCTTCAAAGCTCCCGCTATACTCGTGAGTGAGTTAGCAGCGAGTTGTTTACGGGGTTAAATAGGTTGTTTGGTTGTTCGCGTAGCGTGGCCTATTGGCCAAGGTTGAAGGTTGAAGGCAGAATGTAGAATGTAGAAGGCAAAATCTAGAAGGCAGAATGGTGAATGGTGAATTCTCAATTCTTCATTCTCAATTCTCAAATAGGGTAGGGTTAAATTCAGCTAATATCATGTTTTTTTTGCCTTGGCTAATTTTCTTGGTCTAGGTCTCCGATGGGATGCTTGCATTGCTTCTCCTACTATCACATTCAACTGGTCCCCTAATAACAGTAGCAGAGAAGTCATGTAAAGCCAAAGCTGTAAGATAATCACGGCTGTTACGGTACCATAGACTTTGTTGTAATTGCTGAAATTGGCAGCAACGTAGTGCCGAAACAAGCCTGAAGCCACTGCCCAGGAAATGGCTGCTAAAACTGCTCCTGGCAATATCGGTGTTCCGATCTGCCAACGGCTTGGTCCGTAGCGATAGACAAAGGCAAAGGATGCCGCCACCATACTCAAGGCTACCGGCCAGGTCAAGAGACTCCAGAGTGTCAACAAGATGGAAGCTCCACTCGTATCAACGACTGTTTTTAGCATCCAGTGACTGATAAATACCAAAAAAGAGGCAATCACTAGCAGTATGATACTACCAATGGTTAAGCCCAGAGAAATCAACTTAGCTTTCCAAAACGGTCGTTGTTGCTCTCGGGGAATGTTGTGGATGTGATCAAGGGCATTCATCGCTGCACTCAGTGCCCCAGAAGATACCCAAATGGCTATGATAAAACTCAGGGAAAATAGACTGCTATTGGTGCTGAGGTGAATCTGCTCGGTAAATTCCTGAATTGGCTGCACCGCCTGAGCCGGACCTACTTCCTTCATCATTCTCAGAGCTTCATTCTGTGCCACTTCACTCAGCTCGGGAGGGTGGTGGTACCAGGTTAATTGTAAGGAATATTCAAACAAGCCAATCGCTGTCAGAATTGCTAAAATTGCTGGAAACAGAGCTAACATGGCGTTATATGCCATTTCAGCAGATAGACCCATTAAGCGACGTTCCATCGCACGCTTGAAAGTCTTCCTGAGGGTTACCAGATTCAGGTAACCAAAGAAACGGAAGAAACGAAAAAAACGCTTAGATAGCATAGGTTCTGATGTGAGCAGGGGCTTGCTACAAATTAATTTGCCAATTTTACCCGTAGTTTGCCCATTATTAGTGTTCAGTAATTTAATCGACACACTTTACTATTTTATTCACAGTTGACCATTAACCCTCAGTCAGCTATCAGCTATCAGCGTGTCGCGTATCAGCGTGTCGCGTATCAGCCTGTGGCCACACTACGGTAACAGTTTATGCCAATAGCTTCACAGGCTAGAAGCCTGTTCCACCTTACTTGAGGTGCTTTTGAATAAAATAAGCATGATAGCTGACGGCTGACAGGTGTTCGCTTAGCGTGCGCGTAGCGCATATGCTTACAACCCTCAACCCTCAACCGTGATTAAATTTGATTAAATTTGATCAGTGCCATAGCCTATGGAGTAGTTGTTGATGAGCAACAATGGGTCAGTTACCGAATGGTTAGCCCAAATCAAGGAACTGAAGCAGCAGCTGGCAGATAGCATTAAAGAGTGCCAGGCTGCGGATGAAAGTGCAGCTCATTGGCGTCAGTTATATAATACTGAAGCTCAGCAACGGCGTATAGAAAGCCAACTCGCTCAAGAGCAAATCGAAACTCTCAAGGCTCAACTGCAAAAATTACAACAAGACGGATTTCAACTCAAATCGGATCAACTGGAGACGGTATCGAGTATTGAGCAGAATGTGGAACAACTGCAAACGGTCGAGGAATTAAGGGCAACCCTTAAGTCAGTCATGGCAGAACGCGATCGCTTAATCGATGCCTTAAAGACTGAGCAAGCCAACCATGCTCAAACCCGCGAAAACTTAACGGTTGTGATTACTGATACTGTTGAGCAACTGGCTAAAGAAAGAAAGAGTAAACCGTCCCAGGTAGAGGAGGTTACCGTCAGCGAGTCTTCCCCATCTCCCGATCTCCCCAGCTTCGACAATGAAGATAGTTGGTAAGTATATGCGCTACGCGCACGCTACTTGAGGTGCGGTCAGCGGTCAGCGGTCAGCTTCGTGGCACAGGCTTCCAGCCTGTGACTTCACTCAGATCAAAAAATGGTTACCTGTTTCATTCACAAACTGATAGCTGATAGCTGATAGCTGATAGCTGATAGCTGATAGCTGATAGCTGATAGCTGATAGCTGATAGCTGATAGCTGATAGCTGATAGCTGATAGCTGATAGCTGATAGCTGATAGCTGATAGCTGATAGCTGATAGCTGATAGCTGATAGCTGATAGCTGATAGCTGATAGCTGATAGCTGATAGCTGATAGCTGATAGCTGATAGCTGATAGCTGATAGCTGATAGCTGATAGCTGATAGCTGATAGCTTACCTAGTCACTGTCCATCATAGGATTAATCACAATGGTGCGAGATCTCAGTACAACATTACTAACCACCAAGTGTCACCTATAAGATATACTTTCCCTGAACTCTACAAATAATTACATCAAGGATAGTATCTATGTGCAGAGTACTGGGATATATTGGAGAACCTTTAGCAATTTCCAAGTTAATGCTTGAACCTGATAATTCTTTGGTTAATCAAAGTTACGATTCAGATTACCATCATATGGTACAGTTAGCAGGCTTTGGACTTGCTACTTGGAAAAAAGACACTCTCACCGCCAATTATCCTTTTATCTATAAAGGAACTAAACCACCTTTTTATGACAGAAATTTAAAGTCTTTGTGTGAGAGTCATGAGACTAATTTACTTTTATCCCACATCCGAGCAGCATACTACACTTATGAAGCGGTTGTCCATGAGCATAATTGCCACCCGTTTATTTTTCCAGGATTCCGTTTAGCTTTAGCACACAATGGCTGGATATACGGGTTTCAAGAGATTCGCTTCCCTTTATTAAATAAGTGCAGACCAGAAATTATCCAGAATCTAGAGGGAAGTACCGATACTGAGGTAATCTATGCTCTAATTATGTCACAGGTCGATGATCCGACCAAGGATTTGTCTGTTGATGAAATTATAGATGCTATCAACAAGACAGTTAAAATTATTCTTGATGTTCAAACTGAGTACAATTGTGAAGGAATCAGTGTTCTAAAATTGTTCCTGGCAGATAGTAATGATTTATTAGTTGCCAATCTCGGGATTGGTTATAACCGACAGCTAGATGTACCAGGTGACTGGCAAAAATTAACAAATGAAGAATTACAAGAGCTGAAAAGCGATAGAGAAAAAGATGCCTTGTACCTCCTCAAGAGTCCTGTTTGGTCATTGAAGGGCAAAAATTTTGGAGATTATGATGGTTTTAAGATGCAATCTGCAGCAGATGAAGATGTACGCTCTGTTATTATTTCTTCCGAACCACTGACTGAAGATGTTACTGGTTGGTCACAGGTTCCTTTTCAACATATTTGTTTTTTCGATAACAATAATGGTAATCCAAAAGTTGAGACGAAACCATTTCCCTTCAGCTAATTTTTATCCAGTCGCTGATTTATAAGTGGTAATCGAGTAGGTAGGTTGGCTCGAAGTGTTATACCCAACTATCAATGCTATGGCAGTTCTTAATTGGGTGAGGCAATTTCCTTCTCGGTTGCGCGGGGGTAGGGAAGTCAGCAAATATGTTTACTGCTGGACTATACGGCGGTTGAACAATAACATTATTGATTCCATTTCCTATAATAGAGCGTTATAGCGCTGATCAAAAAACCTAGAAATCATGAAAAAATACATTCCACTCCTAGGGCGCATATGCCTTTGTGCTATTTTTCTTAAAGCTGGTATCGATAAACTACTTAACCCAACCTATACTCAACAATTGATGGAATCCAAAGGAGTTCCTGGTGTACTGATTATTCCCACCATCATTATACTGTTGGCGGGTGGATTATCGGTATTACTAGGCTATAAAGCTCGTTGGGGAGCATTAGCGCTAATTGGATTTTTAATTCCTACAACCTTGATTTTTCACACCGATTTCTCTAATCAAATGCAAGAAATTCAATTTCTGAAGAATCTAGGACTAATCGGTGGATTATTGATGGTAGCAACCTTTGGACCAGGACCAGTTAGTTTTGATAATCGCAGTCTCTGGGATCGAATCCAGTTCGTCTTGCCATTAAATTATGACTGGCGGAGAATCTTACGTCGATTTGGGTTTTAGGAAGTAGGAAGTAGGGAGTAGGGAGTAGGGAGTAGGGAGTAGGAAGTAGGGAGTAGGGAGTAGGGAGTAGGGAGGGAAGTGTGGGGAGATGGGGAGATGGGGAGATGGGGAGATGGGGAGATGGGGAGATGGGGAGTCAGATCAGCTATTACATCAAGACAATGAGAAAAAGAGTATTTCAAAGATACCAAATTAATCCCAAACTAATTCTTCTCTCTCCCCTGTCTCCCCACACTACCCCCTCTCCCCACACTCTTGTGCTCTCCCCTGTCTCCCCACACTACCCCCTCTCCTTCAACTGTGTCACTAGGTTCTTAACCTTAGAACTGTTGAGGAATTGCAGAAATTCCTGGGTCAGCTGCTGCTCCTTTTGCCTAAACTCAAGAATACGGTCTTGCTGAACAGGAGTTCTTTCTGCTATCGGAATAGTAATCAGTTGATTGAGTTGTTCCCTTAGGGAAAGCTGTTGCTGTAAAATCTCCTCATAGCCTGCTTTGATTTGCTCCTCTTCAGGTAAGTATGGTATTTTTTCGTGAACCCTAGTTTGAGTCTTGTCCTGATTAGACAAATCGTCTTTTTGTTCTGGCACTGGGAATAAATTTAGCACCAGTTGCGCCGACTGCACCCGTTTTTGTTGCTGCAGCAACTCAGATAAACTCAGATAGGCATTATCCAAGTTGAGTTTATAGGACTGCTTTTGCTCCTGAGACAATTTCTCTTGAGACAGTTTAGTGACATCTTGCCCCAGGGACTGATATACATTGACTGCTTGCTTATGAAAAATAATGGCGAGTTCTGGCTGGTTTTGTGCCGCCAGGACAGCACCAATAGTCCTAAAGGTAAATGCTTCCCCAGCTTTTGAACCCACTTCCCGATGAATCACTAGGGCTTGTTGGTAGGTTAAGAATGCTTGTTCGTACTTTCCTAGACGATGGTAAGCGATACCTAAATTATTTAGAAGCATTCCCTCTGAAATGCGATCGCTTACTTCCTTGGCAATAGTCAAGGCTTGCTGATAGGACAACTGTTCCTGTTCGTGGTTGCCTAGACGGTGGTGAACTAACCCTAGGCTATTGAGCAGTGTTCCTTCGTCTGCCTGTGACACTAAAGAATTGTTTTCCGATTTATCCAGTATTTCTCGATAGATATCGAGAGCTTGCTGGTAGGAATCCAGGGACTGGTTGTCCTGACCCAGCTTATAGTATATATTCCCCAAATTATGGAGAGTCCTGCCTTCGTAGCCACGATTGCTCACTTCTCGGTAGATGGCTAAGGCTTGTTGATAGAATTCTAGAGACTTTTGATCGTCCCCTAGGTTGGAATACGTTAACCCCAAATTATTAAGAGTACTCCCTTCCCCGGTGCGATCGCCTAATTCTCGATCGATTGCTAAGGATTGCTCAAAGAACGACCGTGCTAACTGATATTGACCAAGTTCATCATGAACCCACCCAATAAAATATAGCGCTACTCCTTCTTGATAGCGATCGCCAATGTTTCGTTTAAGTTCTAGGTACTTGTGGAAGCTCTCTAAAGCCTCTTGTAATTGACCTGTACTTAACTGTTGGCGACCTTTAACATAGAGCTGCTGGGGTGGAGTGACTTGGTCAAGGCTAGTTTGGTCAAGACTAGTTTGGTCAAGACTAGTTTGGTCAAGACTAGTTTGGTCAAGACTAGTTTGGTCAAGACTAGTTTGGTCAAGACTAGTTTGGTCAAGACTAGTTTGGTCAAGACTAGTTTGGTCAAGACTAGTTTGGTCAAGGCTAGTTTCGTCTTGAGCTTGAATAGGCGAAAGGGGGAATGTCAGAGAAATGAGTAAAGAGGCAGTGGTCAGCAGGAAGGATGAAGGAACATGAATAAAGGATAAGAGTTTTTGCTTCAATTCAAACTTCCTAGTTTCCACTTGACAATTGTGTTTTCACACCTTATTATATATATCCTGAGTTTAATCAGTTTGTCAGCAAGTAAAATTACTTATTCACTCTCTAACGGAGCCTCTTGGTCATCATCTTTTGTTTTCTTAGTAGTCTTCTTGGTGGATTTTCCAGAGGTTTTCTTTTTAGTGGAAGTAGTTGATTTACTGGACTTGCTACCAGATTTTACCGATGACGCCTTAGTTGCTATGAGTTCCAAGGCAGTTTCTAAGGTTAACTCCTCCATTGATGTTCCCTCTGGCAGAGAGGCATTAACTTTGCCATGGTTCACATATATCCCATAGGGACCCTGATAGATATTGACTGGCTCCCCATCTTTAGGATGAACCCCTAGTTCCCGTAAGGGTTTTTTAGTCTTGCTGCGAGAACCGCCCCTTGTCCTCTTAGGTTGTGCCAGGAGCTCTAATGCACGGTCTAGGGTAATTGTCAAGACGTTATCCTCAGCTTTGAGGGAGCGGTAATCTTTGCCCTCCTTCCCTTGGTCATGGACAACATAAGGACCAAAGCGTCCGATTGCGGTTTTAACCGGTTTGCCTGTTTCCGGATGAGGACCGAGAAGGCGGGGGAGTGCTAGGAGACCGACTGCCATTTCTAGGTGTACATCTTCCTTCTTTACCCCCTTAGGCAAGGAGACACGTTTGGGTTTTTTCTTCTTATCCTCTGTTACGTCACCTAGCTGTAGATAGGGACCATAATTGCCATTCAGGATATAAATTGGTTCACCAGTTTCCGGGTGTATTCCCAATTTCTCTGGCCCCTCCATTTTCTGCTGAATCAGTACCTTGACCTGCTCAATGTTTAGTTCAGCTGGGGTGAGGTCTTGGGGAATCGAAGCAGTAAGTACACCATTGCCATTGTTCACCTCGACATAGGGACCAAATTTCCCGATGCGGACTCTAGCATCTAGGTCTTCGAGTTCAACAGTACGGGCAACAATGGGGTCAATCTCATTAATCCGTTCCTTGACTTGGTTATCGAGACCCTTTTCTCCCAAATAAAAGTTCTTCAGGTAAGGAAGCCATTGCGCTGCTCCATTGGCAATGTCATCTAAGGTGCGCTCCATTTTGGCCGTGAAGCTAGTGTCCACCAAGTCGGGAAAGTTTTGTTCGAGCAAATTAGTCACCGCAAACGCCGTAAAGGTGGGAGCAAGGGCATTTTTCAGTTTCTGAGCATAGCCTCGGTCAATGATAGTACCAATAATACTAGCGTAGGTACTGGGACGACCAATCCCCTCTTGTTCCAAGGTTTTGACCAAGGTAGCTTCCGTGTAACGGGCTGGGGGTTGGGTTTCGTGACCGATAGCTTCAAGTTCTCTACAGTTAGGATGATCTCCGACTTTCAAAGCTGGCAGAATCACTTCCTGGTTTTCTAGAGCAGCGTTGGGGTCATCAGACCCTTCCACATAAGCCCTTAGATAACCTGGGAAGTCAATGCGCTTACCGGTAGCCCGAAATCCGGCATTTTCCACTTGCAAATCAACCACAATTTGAGTTTGTCGAGCATCCGCCATTTGACAAGCAACGGTACGCTTCCAAATCAGGTCATAGACTTTAAATTCGCGATCGCTTAATCCCGTTTCTTGAGAAGTTTTGAATGTACTCCCTGCTGGACGAATGGCTTCGTGAGCTTCTTGAGCTCCTTTGCTCTTGGTGGTATACTTTCTCGGCTTGGGGCTAAGGTACTCTACCCCGTATTTTTGTTCAACGCAGCTACGGGCTGCTGTGATCGCTTGTTCAGACAAATGTACTGAGTCTGTACGCATATAGGTAATGAAACCCTTTTCATACAGACTCTGGGCAGTCCGCATCGTATCACGAGCCGATAGTCCCAGTTTCCGGTTGGCCTCCTGTTGGAGGGTGGAGGTAGTAAAGGGGGGTGAGGGTTTGCGAGTAACAGGTCGTTCTTGTAAATTAGTAACCGTCCAGACTTTATCGTACAGGCGGTCTTTGAGTGCTTTAGCCTCCACTTCACTCAACAATTTGACCTGCCTACCTTCGATAATGTCACCTGTATTGGCATCGAAATCACTACCGGTAGCAATTTTCACCTGATCCAGGGTTACTAGCTTAGCATCAAAGGAACTTCCTTCTCCTCCCTGCTGTAGAATCCCTTTCAAATCCCAATAGGTGCCCTTGCGGAAGGCACGGCGTTGCCGTTCTCGATTCACCAACAGCCGCACTGCTACAGACTGTACCCGACCAGCTGATAAGCCCCAAGCCACTTTTTTCCACAGCAGCGGTGAGAGGGTGTAGCCCACGAGTCGGTCAAGAATCCGCCTTGTTTCCTGAGCTCTTACCACCTGATCATCGATCTCACGGCAGTTTTGTAGGGCATTTTGAATAGCATCCTTAGTGATTTCGTGAAATACCATCCGCTTAGTTGGCACTTTCGGCTTTAAGATTTGTAACAAATGCCAACTAATACTCTCCCCTTCTCGGTCTTCATCCGTAGCCAAAATCAGTTCATCAGAATCTTTCAGAGCTGCTTTGAGCTGTTGGACAACCTGTTTCTTGTCTTTAGGCACCAGGTAAAGCGGTTCAAAGTCAGCTTCCACATTCACCCCAAACTTAGCCCACTTTTCCCCCTTGTATTTTTCGGGGATTTCACTAGCTGATTGAGGTAAATCACGGACGTGACCCATGGAGGCTTCGACCTGGTAACCAGGAGGTAAGTAGTTCCGAATGGTGCGAGCTTTAGTAGGAGATTCGACAATTACAAGGGTTGTCATCGGAGTTTCAACAATAGCGGCGGTGTTGAATAGTCTAATTTAAATACTATTTTTTAAAGGTCGAGGGAGTAAGCCAGTATACTTCCCCCCTACTGAGTGTGGGTATGGTTTTCCAGCATCGTGTTCCAGCATAGTTTTCCAGCATTAAGTAGAACCCCCTGATGGCAGTATAAGCTTGCCTATTAATTTCTACAGTACGCTACTTGTGTCGCAGGCTAACACGAACAAGGAGCAACTGTGTGGGAAAGGGAGTGAGCCAACTTGACCATAGGTACGGAAATTTGAGGGTTACTTATACTTATATATATATGCGCTTCAGCAGTACTCCCCACTTTTTCGGATTGTGCCAGAAATAATCTTTACCTAGAGGTAAACCACGAACAGCTCATGTAGTGATGGCTAACCAATAGAGCACCGTTAACACCCTAAGTACACCCCTATCCCAATTCCTCTCACTGCTGCTCAAAGATTTGTAAACAATTCGTTCGTTGCCTTCAAAGGTAACATTGATCCGGTGTACGACACAGCTAGTCTCACCTTACCGTGGCACAGAGGGCAGTGAAACGGCATAAATACTGAATTCTCCTTTGTCCAATCTCCAAGCCATACAAGTCCTTTGCCCAACTAGCTACAATCACCGATATGATAAGAAAGTTAATCTGGATACTCAAATAACCATAGATCATATCATTAAAGCCTATGGATTTTGCCAATCTTGCCGCCCAGTTGAATGCTGGGGTAATTTTGCCAGAGGGAATTGTAGTTATTACCCTCTTGCTAGTGTTAATCATTGACCTGATTGCTGGGAAAAAGTCTGCTCAAACTATTTCCTATGTAGCCATTGGGGGTCTACTTGCTGCCATAGTTGCCCTGTACTTCCAATGGGATGCTGCAAATCCCATCGCCTTCTTTGGGGAATTTAATGGTGACACCCTGAGTGTGGCATTTCGTGGCATCATTGCCCTATCGACTGTGTCAACGATTTTGATGTCAATTCGTTATGTGCAGCAGTCGGGTACATCCTTGGCAGAATTTATTGGCATTTTGCTCACGGCTACTTTAGGCGGGATGTTCCTGTCCGGGGCTAATGAACTGGTCACGATTTTTATATCCCTTGAAACCCTCAGTATTTCCTCCTACCTGATGACGGGTTACATGAAGCGTGACCCCCGTTCCAATGAGGCCGCGTTGAAATATTTGCTGATTGGAGCAGCCAGTTCAGCCGTATTTTTGTATGGTGTCTCCCTATTATATGGGTTATCTGGGGGACAAATGCAGTTGAGTGCGATCGCACAAGGGGTGGCTGAGCTACAATCCGGTCAATCCCTAGGTCTTCTGATTGCCTTGGTGTTTGCGATCGCTGGTATTGCTTTTAAAATCTCAGCAGTTCCTTTCCACCAATGGACTCCTGATGTTTACGAAGGTTCTCCCACCCCAGTGGTAGCGTTTCTCTCAGTTGGTTCTAAAGCCGCTGGCTTTGCTCTAGCAATTCGTCTACTGATCACTGCTTTCCCATTGTTAAGCGATCAGTGGCATTTTGTGTTCACTGCTTTGACTATCCTAAGTATGATTTTGGGTAACGTGGTTGCCCTAACTCAATCCAGCATGAAACGGATGCTAGCCTATTCCTCTATTGGTCAGGCTGGGTTTGTGATGATTGGTCTAATTGCTGGGACCCAAGCAGGTTACGCTAGCATGATTTTCTACATGCTGGTGTACTTGTTTATGAACTTAGGGGCTTTCGCTTGTGTCATTCTGTTTACCCTACGCACTGGTACTGACCAAATTAGTGAGTATGCTGGTCTTTATCACAAGGATCCACTGCTGACTTTGGCTTTAAGTGTTTGTTTGCTGTCTTTAGGTGGGATTCCACCCTTTGCTGGATTCTTTGGCAAAATCTATTTATTCTGGGCTGGTTGGCAAGCAGGATTGTATACTTTAGTGTTACTAGGTTTGCTGACTAGTGTGGTTTCGATTTACTACTACATCCGTGTGGTCAAGATGATGGTAGTGAAGGAACCTCAAGAGATGTCGGATGTGGTGAAGAATTATCCCGAAATTCGCTGGAGTTTACCCGGTATGCGTCCGTTACAGGTCGGTTTAGTGATGTCGTTAATTGCGACCTCTCTGGCAGGCATTTTGTCCAATCCGCTGTTTTCTTTGGCCAATGATTCTGTTGTTAATACCCCCATACTGCAACAGGCCGTGATTAGTACTCAGCTGTCTCAAGGCCATCAGGTTTCATTCATGAGTGCTGATAATTGAGGCCCTCAGAGCCATATACCCGAAGCGCCCCTTCCTTTTGGATAGGGCGCTAACAAGAGATTTTAGCGTAAGCATTCAGCTCTCAGCTCTCAGCTCTCAGCTCTCAGCTCTCAGCTCTCAGCTTTGAGCTTTGAGCTTTTAAATAAAACAAGTAAGCATTCGTTTAATCTTTGTTACGTCAGCTGACGGCTGACGGCTGACGGCTGAATGCTGACGGCTGACGGCTGAATGCTTACATTTTAGCTTGAGTGAGTTAGCCTGACTCTCAAGTCAGGCTTTATCTTGATTTAAAACACTAGTGCCAGAAACCCCCTGTTCCCTTGCTGCATCCCTTTTACTTATTGGATCGAGTTTTGGGATAGATTTCTGCTCATGGATAATTGGAATGTCTTGAGACTTGCTAAAGCTTCACGGATTTTCCCTATAACTCCTTGAAGATTAGCTTTAGAGAGTCTCCAATAGATGTACTGAGAATAATCTGCGTAGAACTTTAGTAACGTGTGAAATTGCCACGTTTTAGGAATACAGTCATAACCTAGATGGAGCATGGTTTTATAATTCAGAATCTCCAAGACTGCTAGTTCTGAATCGCTAAGTTCGTGTTTCCAAGCCTCAATGCGATCGCTACTAACGGGTTGAAAGGTCTTGGCGTGCCATCCTAGCTCACGGGTTGGTACCAAGTTTTTTTGAGCATTTTTTTGGTTAAACTCCAGCATTGATTGGCTAAAGGATACCCCGAGCCAATCACAAATTCCCTGGAGTTCTTCTTCTGGATTTGTCACTAAGTCTTCGTAGAAGAGGATCTGGAACCGCTGGTCATTTTGATAGTCTTTAATGACCTGGAATAAATTTTGCCATTGTTTGGTTGTCGCTACCACATTGGCGATACAGGATCCCTTCCAAGTTTTGGCAAATTTTTGCTCATTTCGTTTTAGGGAAGCATAGATTGCTCTGAGGTCTCGGATAATTAGAATTAATCTGGCATTAGGGAAATACTTGAGAATGGTCTTAATATTATAGATGTTACAAGGATTTTTATCTCCCCAACAACCTGCTTGACCATCAAACTGCTGTAGATAGGTTTGATACACTGTGGCGACTGCTGTTGAATAATTCAGTGGTTTCTGAGCTGTCAAATTTTCTCGCAACTGCTGTCGGTCAATGTTCCATTCCCGAAACCTTGGATCAGCGTAGATATCTGTCAAGAAGTTATCGATTTGATTGCTTAAGTCTTGGGATGAACCGTATTTGGGTTCCAGATTAACAAAAAACAGACTTTCAGGAGGAATACAAAAATGAGGATGAGCGGTCAGCATTAACCGCAAAAGCGTTGTTCCAGAACGTCCCATCCCAAAAAGAAAAAGTGGCTGATTTTGTTGAGACAAAGATTCCATAATGTGTCGATAACGGTAGAGTTTATTTTTGAACTTGAGCAATATAGCACCTTGACTTGTCTCAGCTTGCTTAGCTGATCTTTCCTATCACGTTAATTTGAACACTTATACTAGGCTTGATTAGCTTGAGTGAATTGAAAATTGTTAATTGGCAATTTTCAATTTTTATTTTCAATTAATGAGCACCCAATACTGATAAGTAGTCAACCGAACTCACTATCAGCTTTTGACTATCTAATTCCCACTCCAATAGATAGCCCTAGTATAGTAACTTTGGGTCAAAAAGGGATTACAGCAGTAGATTTAGGATAAAGTCTGCACCAGGACTGCAAGATTTTTAGTTTATTTGCCAAACCTTTAGGGTTTCTCTGTGTCGTTGAATCTTTTTAAAATGCTACCCTGTGTTGATGCAATAGCGAGTGGTTTTGGCGCTGCGTGGGTCACCTGCGTCCGCACCTTGAAAGCCCCATGGGAACCCCCAAGAGCGCACTCCATCACGCTTTTCTTGAAATTATTCAGAATTGCTGAAAGCACGGAATTCAAGACCCTGATTTATCCAGGGATAGCCAACTCGTCTTTCTGTGCGATTTCAGAACTATCAAGAAACTATAACTTATGACTTAGGAATTCATCAGTCGGAACTGATCAGGCAATTAACCATCCTGAAATCACAATTCTGAAGTCGTTTGACAGCCTAATTGCTCCCTGATGATGAGGAGATACACCAAATGTTTTTTCCGATTAACAGTATATTTACTAAATTTTCACATTGTCAACCCAAAGTCTGATAGATCAGCCTTAAGACGTAACTTTGGTTAAAATCACCTCAAAATTACTCAAAATTTCTGAAAAATTTATAAATTTAATATACAATTAATTGGTTTAATTAATATTATTTAAATAGAGAAAATTTTATCTACATAACTTAAATATTATAACCCTCAAATAACTTAATTCAATTTGACACTCCCCGGTCTAAAGACGCGGGGATTCTTCGCTCAACGACCCGACTTGCTGAACCTGGTCGGAACCAAGAACAGTAGAGGTCAGATCTCCCGAAGAGTTCGGATCTAAGATCCAGGTTCCGGTGTGCCCCACCGTACCCAAGGCTTTTTTTAGGATGTTTACTGCGGCGTTGTGGTCTCGGTCTAATTTACAACCACACTTGCAGATGTGAGTTCTAGTCGATAGTGATTTCTTGACTACCTCGCCGCATTCTGAGCAATTCTGGCTTGTATAGGCAGGATTCACTGCAACCGTGACTCTACCAAACTTGGTTCCAAAATGCTCTAACCATTTCCTAAACTGATACCAACCAGCATCGTTAATAGACTTAGCTAAACAATGGTTTTTGACCAGGTTCTTTACTCTCAAATCTTGCCTTACGGCACGCTGCGCGAACATAGGCGACCAGATCGTTAGATCGGATTACGCAACGTGCCAGTCTCTTGGCATGTTCTTCACGCTGCCTACTTATTTTGAGGTACTGTCTACCCAATCTATTAACGGCTTTCTTTCGGTTAGATGAGCCTTTCTTTTTCCGGGAAACCCGGCGTTGATAAAACTTTAGGCGCTTCTCCGCAGCTCTATAAAAACGTGGGTTAGGTTCAGTGTTTCCTCTAGAATCGGTATAGAATTCTTTCAGTCCTACATCCAGTCCCACAGTTGCATCTGCGGGTTCTAATTGCTCGTTTACATCAACAGAAATGCAGAACTGAACATAGTACCCGTCAGCTCTTTTGACAATACGAACCCGTTTGATTTGCTTTTTGTCGAAGCGCCATAAGTTCCAGGTACCCTTAAGTTTTAACCTTCCGATTCCTTTCTTGTCACTAAAGGTGATTGACTTTTTGTCAGGAGAAAGCTTCCATCCTGACTGCTTGTATTCAACTGACCTACAGCGTTTTTGGAATTTCGGGAAGCCTTTCTTTCCTGGTACCTTTTTCTTACAGTTTTCAAAGAAACGAGAAATTGATGACCATGCCCTTTCAGCCGCAGCTTGCCGAGCAGTAGAGTTCAATTCATTAGCAAACGGGAACTCCTTGGCTAGTATCTTGCAATACTTGCTAAGGTCGTATTTACCTGTTCCCCTGTTGTCTATCCATAGACGAATGCAGCTGTTGCGGATAAATTTAACCGTCCGAATTGCTTCGTCTATAGCTTGATATTGAAGGGGTTTACCGTATGCTTTGAACTCTAATATGATCATCAGAACTCGACCTCAACTGATATATTATTACGCTAACACACTTAGCGAAAACTGTCAACTCAAAATCAAATCTTTTCACGGCGACTAAAGTCGCTACTGGCTTTCATCCCCGGTTTAAAAACACGGGGCTTTCAGCCTTGGGAGTCACGTAAATTTAATGTCAGAACCTACCCCCAAGCCAGACACCTCTCAAATTAACGAGTGGCGCAGAAAAATTGAAATCGCTAACCGCAACAACATTTTTGGCCACTGTCGGACTTGTGGCTATGAATGGGTAGATTCTTCTGTTGATAAAACCTGTCGCCAGTGTAGTAGTCACGATGTAGAACGTATCTCGTGCTGGCAGTTTCCCGATGACTGAGTGAGCATAATCGGTGTTTGGAAGGGACAGGGAATGCGATTGACCTTGGCCAAAAGGCCACGCTACGCGAATGGTCACGCTATAGGCATTGCCGACGCTGCGCGAACGCGCCCCGCGTGGCCTACGGCCAAACGCGATCGCTACATCAAACTTGCCTTAAGTCTGACCCATAGAACACCTAAGCTTAATTTACAAAATTTTCCATAGCCTTCTCCTTTTCCTTAATCAGGGGTTGTCTTAATGCTTGCTTTTACATTATAATACAACTATAGGAATAGTTTTTGGAAGAAGAACTTATGAACAAGTGCGTTTGTACTACTGAAGCGGCATCTCTGTTAGGAATATCTTCGAGACGATTGCGACAACTTCTTGAGAAGGGTCGCGTCCGGGGTGCTTATAAAAGTGGGAAATTCTGGATTATTCCTCTGTTCAACCAAATGCCTCAAATTATTAAAGGCACTAGAGGACCAAAAGGCAAATGGCGTACCAGTCGTCCTCCGGCTCTAGCCAAGATTAATGTTAACCGTAATCACATTGGCTCGAATATCCACAAACGCCCGGAAGAGCGCAAGCCAGTGATTTCAGTAAAACGAAGTGGCAACAATTTATATGGCAACCAGGTAGAAATCCTCGGTCCATGTCGAATTACCTATCAGCCGGATAACCCACTGCCTTGTGGTGCTCGTCTATGGATTGAAACCTTCAGTGATGTCCACTTCATCGGTGGCAGTTTTCCTGCCAGTCGCTAATCGGGTTCAAGGTTGTCTGTCAGAATGCAGAATGCAGAATGCAGAATGTAGAATGAAGAATGCAGAATGTAAAATGCAGAATGAAGAATGAAGAATGAAGAATGCAGAATGCAGAATCTAGAATGTAGAATGCAGAATGTAGAATGTAGAATGTAAAATGCAGAATGTAGAATGGTTAATTCTAAATTCTTAATTCTAAATTCTAAATTCTTAATTCTAAATTCTTAATTCTTAATTCTTAATTCTTAATTCTAGAATTCTAAATTCTAAAATAATGTTAATGCTCCATTGACCAACAACCCAGGCTTTAACTAACAAAAAGCTCCTATTTACATGACCTTGACGATGGTGTTGTAAAGGAGTCTATTCTGTTACGCCTGCGAGCTGATCTAGATTTGAACTTGCACGCTTTATCCTCTTGTGAGTTTTGCCCTTCACTGGCTGCTGCTGCTGGAACGGATTCTTTCCCTGAGTTTTCATTAGTAGCTTGAGCTGGCTTGACTGGCACAGCTGTAGTGTTGCTCCTATTTTGCTGAGTAGTATTTTCCTGAGTAGGAGTATTGTCCCGCACTGGTACTAACACCCTCCTGGGTTTAGGAGTATTTTCCTGAGTAGGAGTATTTTGCTGTACAGGCACTGCTCTAGGTCTAGGAGTATTTTCCTGAGTAGAGGTATTGTCCCGCACTGGTACTGATACCCTCCTGGGTTTAGGAGTATTTTCCTGAGTAGAGGTATTGTCCCGCACTGGTACTCTCACTCTCCTGGGTTTAGGAGTCGAGTCTTGGCTAGAGGTATTGTCCCGCACTGGTACTCTCACTCTCCTGGGTTTAGGAGTCGAGTCTTGGCTAGAGGTATTTTCCCGCACTGGTACTGATACCCTCCTGGGTTTAGGAGTCGAGTCTTGGCTAGAGGTATTTTCCCGCACTGGCACTGATATTGTTCTGGGTCTAGTGCTCGAATTTTCCCTTGCAGTATTCGGTTTTACTGGAACTGATACTGTCCTATTGTTATCGGTAGAGTTATTGTTAGCAGAGTTATTGCTAGGGGTTTCTGGCTTAGGAACTGCTATTACTGGGTTGTTGGCAGCAGCGTTTTCCCCACTAACAGTATTTGGCTTTGCTGGAACTGGCTGGTTAGCAGTTGACTCTTTGAAAACCGATAGACTAGGACAGTTGCCTTGATCATAGTCAAAGGCTACTTTGACCTGGTATGGTTTTGTTGTACCACTTTGGTTGTTAAACTTGCGGAACTGAATATCTTCCAGTGCCTGCTGATTTAAAATGCCGTACCCTGCACTCTGAATCAGCTGTGCATTAGTCACTTCACCATTAGCACCTACTAAAATTCCGAAGACTGTTGTGCCTTCTAGTTTCTTAATACAAGCGTCTTTCGGATAAGTACCACTCACTTTTATTGCTTCTGGTATCACTTCCTTTTTGGGTAAGGTATCCTTTACCAAAGCCATCCATTCTACCAGGTTTTTCCTAGCTTCCTCATCAGTGGTATTTGCTACATCTTTTCTCAGTTGCTTCCGCCGCATCCGCACTTGAGCTACTAAATTGTTCTGACGTTGTCGTGCGATCGCAACAGCACTAGGGGGTGCTGGTTTAGTAGGCTCAGAAGGAGGAGGGGTGATCGAAAATTGTGGTGGCGGAGGAGGTGGAGTAACGGATACTGGTGGCTGTTGGTTAGGAAACTCCGGTGGGTCAGGAATCTGGTTGGTAGAATTCCCAAATACTGGCAAGGAACCTGTCTGGAAGGAACCTGGATTCAAAGACTCTGTATCAAATTTGAATTGGGGTCGCGGTGGTGGGGCTGGTAGTGGTGTCCTGGGTTTTGGTGGTAGCTTGATCGGGAAAGACCCTCTGGTGATAATTGGTCTTTTGCGGTTTAGCAGTGGTAAAGGATACTTCCCAATTGAGGGTAAGGGTTTTATCGGTACAGATCTCAGAGGTGGGGGTGTGGGAATTTTCTTCAGGGACTCTAGAGAAGGTAGCGGTGGTGGAGGGGGTGGGAAAGCACTAAATAACGAAGGGATGGAGGGCTTGGTCGGAGTTTTGGCATTCGGTAGAGCTGGCAGGGTCAGTGGTGGTGCAGCAGACTTGGGAACACGGCTCAGTTGTTGAGGGCTTAACTCCAACACTTGCACCATTGAGTCTTCCTTAGGCTTTTGATTCTTCAACAAATCACCTAAGATCGGTACGATTAGCATATGAACCCCCAGAGAGGCGGTAACAGAAATCACTAGGGGGTGACTCAGCATTTCTGGGATGTTTTTAATTAAAGAAGCATCGGACATGGCAGTTATTGTTGACGTATTTCCATGGTTGCTAATAAGCTCTCGGCTGAGGAGATGCTTATTCAATTCAGTCTTGGCAAATAAGAGTGAGTGATCGTGCTGGGGCTAGCTATAACAACGTAAGCATTCAGCTATCAGCTATCAGCTATCAGCTTAAGCGCTACGCGCACGCTACTTGAGGTGCTATCAGCTATCAGTTATGAGCTATTAGCTATCAGCTATCAGCATTAAGCTTATGCCCTAGGCGCACGCTGCATTAGGTTGAAGGCTGACGGCTGACGGCTGACGGCTGACGGCTGAATACTTACATAACAACTACATCGATGGCTGAAACATTGCTATCTCTTGGTTTGCTATCTATTGGTTTACCTTAACAATTAGCAGAGAAAAATAGGGTAATGCCAGATTAGGGCGATCGCATAAATTACGATAAATCACCTGCTCCGGTAGAGTTGCTCGTTCTACCACATAGGCATTTTCCAACAACTGATGTCGATGCAGCACTTGCCACACCTGCTGATAAACTGAACTGACTTTGAGCAGGACTACTACATCTGCCCAATCCAAAACCTTTTCCAGTTCCTCCACATTATAGAGAGCTGGTAGCACGACCAGCCGCTGATCACGAATGGTCAAGGGTAATCCCAAAACAGATGCTGTAGCCATGGGGGAAGATACCCCTGGTACAGTTTGAATCAGGCTTTCTGGATGTAACTGTTGTAGCATCTGTGCCAAATAGGTAAATGTGCTGTAAAAACTCACATCTCCTTCACACACAAATGCTACGTCTTGCCCTAGTCCTAGATATTTCCAGACTTGCTCAGCAGCAACTTGCCATGCTTGGGTCAAGATAGCGGTATCCTGCACATATGGAAATGTCAAGGGTAACTGCACCTGATGATTCTCCAACCATTGAGCGACAATCTGTTGAGCCAGTCCTGGTTTCCCACGGACTCCAGTAGGAAACGCTACTACTGGTGCCTGTTTCAATATACGTAGTCCTTTGAGGGTGATCAGGTCAGGATCCCCAGGTCCGACACTTATACCATAAAGTGTACCTAGTTTCACAAAAGTTTAAAATTATCTATAAAATTTAAAATTACCGATGCCATTACCAACTGTTATTTTACCGGGCTATTTTGCTAGCGCTAGTGAATACCGTGATTTAGAACAATCACTACAACAGCTAGGGATTGCCGCAACTACTGTACCAATACGCCAACAAGATTGGTTTCCTACCCTCGGTGGTCGCTCTGTGGTGCCAATTTTGCGGAAAATCGACCAAGCTGTTAAACAGCAGTTGGAGAAGCATAACACGTCACAGATTAATTTAATCGGTCACTCTGCTGGTGGCTGGATTGCCAGGATATATCTAGGAGAAAAGCCTTACACGATTCATGGAGATGTTACTGATGACTCGGTAGGGTTATGGAATGCTCATTCCTATATCTCTACCTTGGTGACTCTGGGTACACCTCATATGAGTCAGGAACGTTGGACTAAACGCAATCTTGATTTTGTGAATGATAACTATCCAGGGGCGTTTCACCAAGATGTCCATTATATTTGTGTCGCTGGTAAGGCTATTTATGGTAAGCGACGTTTAGGCAGCTGGTTGGCTTACAACAGTTACAAGCTCACTTGTGGAGAAGGGAATTGCTGGGGAGATGGGATTACTCCGATTCCTGCTGCTCATTTGGCTGGAGCCACTAATATTACTCTTGATCAGGTGCTGCATTCTCCTAGGAGGAAGGGGATTTGGTATGGTTCACCTGAGGTAAGGGAGGCTTGGGTGAAGTGTTTGTAGGGTTTTCAATAGGGTTAGATACTTAGTCCTGGGTTTTGAGGCAAGAGGCAAGAGGCAAGAGGCAAGAGGAACCCACCCCTAACCCCTCCCAGGAGGGGAAGGCAAGAGGCAAGAGTTGAAGTAGGGTGCGTTAGGGGGGGGCGAGCCATGATTTTCCCCCTCTTCGCCCCTTGTTGAAATAGCCCGCACCGTAACGCACCATCAGGTGAAACAGCTTTTAGCAGATGCACCCTATCTAGAACTTAATGCGATCGCCTTTGGCGCGGCTTCGCCGATCGCAATGGTAGAAGTCGGTTTCAGCTACAACAACCTATCCCTGGATGTCTGCCTGGAACAGTATGTAGATTAATAAACACAATCAATAGGGTTTATTAAGAATTATTACCAGTTGATTGACAACAAGCGTTTATCATCCTATTAGTATTAAAACTAAACTTCCTGACTCCCGACTCCCGAGTCCCTGTTCCCTTTCCTAGATATGATTCTGACTGATGAAAACTAATGAACTTCTGAGACGATATGCAGCAGGAGAAAGGAATTTCCGCAGGGCAAATCTTAGAGGTCAATCGTTTCAGGGGCAAGACCTTTCAGGGGCGGATTTTAGTGAAGCGGATATTAGAGGAACAAACTTTAAGAATGCTATTTTAAGAGGTACTAAGTTCTGTGGAGCCAAGGCAGGATTACAAAAACGATGGACAATTTTGCTTCTGTTGGTTTCCTGGATAATGTCAGGACTATCGGCAGTTGCCTCCTTATATGTTGTGTCTTGGGTACAAGCAAGATATACACAACAAGGCGTAGCGTCAGAGTTCTTAGTCTGGACAGCTTTGATTGTAATAATTGTCTTCTTTGTTGTTATCATTGGTCAAGGTCTTGGGGGAGCATTCGCCGTAGTCCTAGCCATAGCTGGAGCCGTAGCCGTAGCCCTAGCCACAATCGTAGCTGGAGTCTTACGCATAACCATATCCTTCGAGGACGCCTTAGAATTATCTGGACCTGTAGCTGCAGCCGCAGCCGGACTCGGAGCCGCAGCTGTAGCGGGAGCCGTAGCTGTAGCGGGAGCCGTAGCTGTAGCGGAAGCCGTACTGGTACCAGTAGTCGTAGTCGTACCAGTAGTCGTAGCTGTAGTCATAGCAGTAGTTGTAGTCCTAGCCATAGCTGGAGCTGTACCCGTAACCTTCGCCATAGCCGTAGCCGTAACCTTAGCATTACTTGGTGCTTACCTGGGGTGGCGTGCTCTAAAAGGGGACCCCAGAGATGCCTGGATTCGCACTACAGCAATCGTCTTTGCTGCCACAGGAGGAACTAGTTTTTACAAAGCCGATTTAACCGATGCTAATTTTACGGAAGCTACCCTCAAAAATACAGACTTAAGAGAGGTTACTTTTACTCATACTTGTTGGCGGAAAACTATTAAACTTGACCGAGCTAGACTAGGAACAAGCTACCTTCAATATAAAAACGTTAGACAATTGCTGATCAATGGAAAGGGGCAAGAAAAAAACTTTGATCGACTTAACTTAAGAGGTATTAATTTAAAAGGATCTAATCTAAAAGATGCTAGCTTCATCGGAACAGACTTAAACCGAGCTAACTTACAAGATGCTAATTTATCCAGAGCTAAGTTAGTTCAAACGTTACTAGAAGGAGCTGATTTAACCAAAGCAACCTTAACAGGAGCATATATCGAAGATTGGGCAATCAGCAATACTACTAAACTAATTCAAATTGATTGCGATTATAGTTTTCTGAAACTACCTACTAAAAGTGCTCCAGACCCTAAACGTCGTCCTGCTGACCAAGAGAGAAATTTTGAACCAGGGGAATTTGCTAAGTTAGCTCAGAAAATTCCCAATACTGTCGATTTAATTTTTAAAGATGGTATCGATTGGCAGACTTTTAGAAAAACGTTTCAAGACCTTCGAGTAGAAAGCGAAACAGGAGAGCTACCAGTCATACAGACAATAGAAAATAAAGGCGACGGTGCTTTTGTTATTCGGGTCAAAGTTCCTGAGGAGGTTGATGAAGCTGAATACGAGCGAAAATTCTGGGCAAAATACAAGCCAATGTTAGAAGCTAAAGATAGAGAAATAAAACTTTTATCTGAGCAAATAGAGTTTTATGATGAACAAATAGAATTTATACGTAAAAACAATACTAGATTAATGGGAGTTGTTGAAACAATGGCAGATCAAGAAACTATTATAATTGATAAAATTGACAAGCGTGACCAGCGTGGTGCCAAGTTTAACGTTGGTGGTAACTATGTCGAAAGAGCTGAGTCTGTTAGTAGTCAGCAAAGCTATGCTAATCAAAATAACTACGAGGAAGCTGACAAAAACCTAGCAGAAGCAGCAGCTGAAATCCAGCAATTACTAGAGCAACTAGAGAAAACCAACCCTACCGCCACAGAAGCACAGCAAGAAGCCTTTGTCAGTGCAGCCATTACACCAACTAATAAAGAAAGGCTAATTAATGCTATCAAAGAAGGTGGTCAAGGAGCAATTGAAGAATTCCTTGATAACCCATATTTGAATGTAGCAATTAGAATTATTGAAGGGTGGAGAAACCCTTAATTTTACAAGTGACGATGGTGCTGATAACTCCTGCCCTTACCAGATTTTCCCCAGCTTCAACACGAAACCCGGCAGCACCGACTCATCCCCCTTTACCGTAGCAGGATTGTCCAACTGCTCGACTTCCCTACCAGGACGGTAAATATACACTCGACGATTATTGGGGTCAATCAACCACCCCAACTTCGCGCCATTGTCCATGTACTCTTCCATCTTGTCTTTGAGATCGTTGACGCTATCACTGGGGGAACGCAATTCAATCACAAAATCTGGGCATAGAGGAGCAAATTTTTCCTGTTGTTGAGGTGTTAGGGCTTCCCATCTTTCTAAGGTTACCCAAGAGGCATCAGGGGAGCGCTCCGCACCATTGGGAAGCTTAAAGCCAGCAGATGAGTCAAAACCTTTGCCTGTGCCATCTTGTTCTACCCAACTCCACAACTGACCATTGAGACTGAAATTTCGACCTCCGGTTCCACTCCCTGTTGGGGGCATAATAATTATTTCTCCCTCTGACGTGCGTTCAATCCGTAAATCTCGATTAATCTGACAAAACTCAAAAAACTGGTCATCATCCATGTCCAATGCTGGGGGCATCCTCAGCACAATCGGATTAGTTTCAACAGGTGTGGTGGCTACTGTCATGACTTAGCTACTTCCCGCACAAAAGAGTTTCTTCTATTTTAATTACAGGGTTGCTAAATAATGGAATGATTTTAAGAGTAGGTGCGCTTTCCAATCGGCGAGTAAATCGCCCTTGGGTCGCACCTGTAGAATGGGCATCAGGCGTAGAACTGGCATCTTGCGTAGAAGCGATGCAGCGCCTTCATGCGGGGGTTTCCCCCATGAGCGACTGCATCAAGACACTGGCATCTTGCGTAGAACTGGCATCTTGTGTAGAACTGGCATCTTGCCAGTTTCAATATATTTCCGAGCGGGCAGGATGCCTGGCATCTTGTGTAGAACTGGCATCTTGCGTAGAACTGGCATCTTGCCAGTTTCAATATATTTCCGAGCGGGCAGGATGCCCACTCTACTCCTATTCATTACTTGACTGACGCAACGCCAAGCTTTGAGCAGCAGTATGTAGTTTTCAGCAATCCTAATTACCGAATTGTACCCAATTCTTGTCTTAAACCAGCAATCAACTTGGTAGACAAGGGGATTGCTTTATCTATCTGTTTCTTTTTAAGCTAAAAGTTCAGCGAGCAGTGGTTTAAGTTAAGAACCATGACAGGAAAAACCTGGCTGCAAGCGCACTACGCATTAAGGTGTTTGACATTGATAAAAGCAGCAAAAGCCGTTTTAGTAAACTTTTGCCTCTTGCCTCTTGCCTCTTGCCTTCCGCGTAGCGCTGTCTTAAAACCTCGTTGGCTAAATTGCAACGATAGGTTCCAATGGTTAATAGCAAACATAGAGGGAATTGATGATGAGCCAAGATTTACCAAAGCCAGGGAAACTTAAGCTGCTTGTGGTTGATGACCACGAATTGATGCTGGGTGGCATAATCGACACCCTACGACGGAAGTATCCAGAAGCGGAAGCAGAAATCTTAACAGCTAAAACGTTCGAGAGTGCTCTAGAACAACTGGAACGATTTCCGCTTGACCTCGTTATTGTAGATCTTTCCATTCCAGAAGCCTCTGAGAAGACAGCTAAATCTGAGAATACAGCTAAAATCGACACGGGTATTAAACTCTTGCAGACAGTGATCAAGCAATACCCCAACCTCAATCTTGTGGTGCTCAGCACTTACCTCAAAGCTCTGGTGCGGATTAAGGATGAGATTGACAAGCACGAAGGGGGTTTCACGCTGGTAGATAAGGGTTTCTCCGCTGAGGTTATGTTAACCAGAGTTGACTGGGCATTGCAGGGAATAACCCATACAAAAGATCTAAAGATGCTCAAAGGAGAAGTCAAACCAGAGTGGCTGGAGGTAATCACCCTAGCATTTCATGAGAAATTGCAGGATAAGGCAATTGCTGAGCGTATGAAGATAGCTCCCCGAACTGTGCTTCACTACTGGAGGAAAATTCGAGATGTTCTGGGTGTTTATCCTGAAGGCGGGAAAAATCTCCGCATTAAAACTGAGATGCGAGCCAGAGAAGAAGGGTTTATTGATTAATTAAGCAAGGAAAAAACCTGTTGTTGCTAAGTATTTGGCCAAAAATAAGAAACAAAATTGCCACCTGGCGTGGAGGAGAATTGCCAGGAATTGCAGTGATTGGACTGGTAATCTTAGCCCGTCTCAATGGGTCCCTTCAATTTAGCGAGTGGATAACCCTCGATACTTTTCTGCGCCTGCGTCCTTCTGAACCTATGGATGAACGGGTTGTCATTGTTGGCATTGATGAACAGGATATTCAGGATGTAGGAACCTATCCCATACCAGATCAAAACATTGCAAGGCTGCTCCGGAAATTGCAAACCTACAAACCCAGAGCAATTGGTCTTGATATTGTTCGGGATCTACCAGTTGAGCCAGGTCACGAGCAACTGGTTGAAACCTTTGAGGATATCAAGACTCTCATTGCTATTGAGAAAGTATTACCCACTAAAATTAACCCACCACCCGGATTTCCGCCAGAACGGATTGGTTTCTCAGATGTTATTCCAGATCAAGATAGCAAGGTCAGGCGCAGTATTCTTGGGATGTATAGGGATGAAACCAGGAAAGAATATGTATTCTCCCTGGCTTTACTGCTGGCGAAAGCTTATTTGGGTGCTGAGAGGGAAAAGATTGAACTTGAAAATGGCATTCACGATCACCTTACTATGCGCTTTGGTGAGACTGAGCTACCTCGCTTTTTGAGCAATTCCGGTGGATATGTGGGCACTGATCACTTTGGAGTTCAAGTGCTGCTCAATTTTCGGAGTGGTCGAAAACGGTTTAGAACCTTATCTGTCAGGGATATCGAAACAGGGCAATTTAATTCAAATTGGATTCGCGATCGCATTGTGATTGTTGGAGTCACTACTCCCAGCATCAAAGACACTGTCAATACCACTGCCATCAAGGCTTTGAACCCTCCTGGAGAAATCTATGGGGTGGAATTTCATGCCCATGCTACTAGTCAAATTCTCAGTGCTGTTCTGGATCAGCGATCGCTTTTAAGAACTTGGTCAGATCCCTGGGAATATCTATGGATTTTAGGTTGGGGTTTTCTGGCCATTGGTCTTGGTCGGCTGACTCAATCCCCATTTAAAAATCTGTTTGTTGTTGGGATTACCAGCTTCGGACTAGTTGGAGTTGGTTATGTGTTCCTAGTTTGGGGCTGGTGGATTCCAGTAGCACCAGCGTTGTTAATTTTAGTGATAAATAGTTTACTATTGCCTGCTTTCTATCACTATGACCAGGCTTTGAAGTCTCAGATCAATTTGCGCCAACAGACTATTGATGAAGCATTTGCGTCGATTCATAATGGTCCAATGCAAACACTAGCCTATATTATTACGCGCATTGAAAACCAGGATTTGCCACAAGACGAATTGCTGTTGACACTTAAAACTATCAAGCGTAACATATGGAAAATTGGAGAACACCTCACAGAAAAAGCTCTGAATCAAAAAGAAATTATCCTTATAGAAAGGAGTATAAAACTGAATCAAAAAGAAACTATCCTTATAGGAAGTAACCTAAAACTGCCATTGAAGCATCCAATCCATAAGCTATTCTATGAAGTCTCTAGATATACCCTCGAACGGAATTTTACTTGTTTTGAGACCCTTAAGGTTAAAGCCCTTAAATTTGAGGATATCCCGGAACAATATTTAACTATTGAGCAAAAGCGAAAACTCTGCCACTTTCTCGAAGAAGCTTTGTGCAATGTCGGGCAACATGCTAAAGGAGTAACTCGTATTAGTGCCATTGGTAAGCTCAATGACGACTGGTACACTCTGAGTGTTAAAGATAATGGCTCTGGCATCTGTTCATCCTCTGAAAACCGAGGAACAAAGCAATGTAAAAATCTGGCGAAACAACTAGGAGGAACATTTAAACGAGAGCCCCTTTCTCCCCAAGGAACTCTGTGCGAGTTAACCTGGCCTCTAGCAGGTCGTAACTGGAGTTTTGCCAAAGTTAGCTATGGCTTGAAAACTCTTTTTTTGAAAGCGTTGAAATATATCAAAAAATTATAAAATAGACTTCGCAGCGGGTGCATGTCAATTTTGTTAATCCCTGATTCAGATCCCCCTAAATCCCCCGAGCGAGGGATTGCTCGCTCGGGGGACTTTTCAATCTAATTCCCCCCTTTTTTAAGGGGGGTTAGGGGGGATCTATGTACCTAATTACAAAGTTGACATGCTCCCCTTCGCAGCAGAAGTCGGGAATCGGGAATCGGGAATCGGGAATCGGGAACAGCGGATCTGGGAATAAGCCCCTAAATAAATCTAAAGTAAATTTTCGTAGGTGCGTTAGGGGTGGGATTGCCCTGATTTTCCGCCTCTTTGCCAGCGTTGAAATAGCCCACCCCGTAACGCACCACCGGCTCAAACTAAATAAATCTAAAGTCTCTGCAAATTTTCCTGACCAGAGGAACTTTTCTCATTTCTTGATGCAGTCGCTCATGGCGCATGGGTCTGCATCAAGACATTTAGCTATCTCCCGATTCCCAATTCTCAATTCTCAATTCTCAATTCTCAATTCTACTTGGTGGTGCGTTACGGGACGGGCGATCCCAACCCTGGCTACGAAGTGAAAAATAAGGGCGAGCCCGCCCCTAACGCACCCTACGAGCTAATGGATTTTTGAGCTTGTGTTTTTGTTTTGTTATCTAGGCTTTATAAATGAGATGTAAACCTAGGATGTCTTTTTTTAGTGGACAATAAAACTCCGGATATCTTTCCCCTCTTGCCTTTTGCCTCTTGCCTTTTGCCTCTTGGCCTTTGGGAATATGTTCACAACTCAAATATAAACGCGCTTAGCTTTGTAGTTTTCAGCAATTAAGATTACCAAAGCAAGTTATCAATTTGTCTGATTTTATCAATCAAGTTGGTAGCAAGCATCCAGTCATGGCTACCCTATTCGTAGTATGGTCTTAATTAAATAAGCGTCTACTCAATCAATATTATGATAGCTGAAATTCTGGTGCTTTTTAACAAACTCATCAACCTTAGAGTAGTAACTGGTTGTGTCCTCAGTTTAGCGCTGGTGGCAACTCCGGGAGTTGTAGCTAGAGCTGAGTATGAGCCTCCTGAGGATGAAAAAACTGCCGATAAAGAGACCACAACGAATACGGGAACGACTAGGGGGTGTGATGAAGGAGATATACCGTTAACGGTTCTTGCCTCTCAAAATTATGTTGGGCAAACCACTTCTACCCATCCAACATTTGCTTGGTTTGTGCCTGACTCCAAATCCTTAGAGCTGACATTCACGATCTACAGCCGTGGCTCAGATGGTAAATTCACAAAAGTCCGTAGCATCTCATTGCAAAGTTCACCAGGGATTATGAAGCTATCCCCCTTTCCAGAAGGTGAACCAGGGCTTTCAGTGGGCAAAGACTATTTCTGGCAAGTTGTAATCCTTTGTGATCCTAGTTACCCATCAAGTGCTGTAGTAGACAGAGTACAAATAGAGGTTGTGGAGATGCCGCCAGATTTACAAGAGAAACTTGACAATGCAGTCGATAGCGCCGAAAAAGCAGATCTCTATGCTGAGGCTGGTTTCTGGTACAACGCACTAGATGAAGCCCTCAAACTGGCTGAAGAGTCGAAACTTGGAGTTGTGGCATCTGCTCTGTTGGAAGACCTGGCTCAGTGGGAAAAACCAAAACCATCAGAAGAATTGACCGAAGAGGAGCGGGAATCGATTGAAAAACGGATGGGGTACTTGATAAACATTGCTAAGGATGCCCGATAATCCAGTTAACCCCGCTCTACAGCCAATTACCAATGATGATGAATGGTGCCCAATAGGCGGGGTGGATATTGATACGAATCATGTCTTGTTGAGCTTCTTTTAGAGCTTGTGCTTTGCTCATTTCCGATTGGAGGTTATGGTAAAACTTAGTAACTAACTCTGAAGTATAGTTATCTCGAATATACCAAAGGGAAGCTAGGGCGCTTCTGACACCAGCTTGTAAAATTATGCCAGCTAGACCTAGAGTTGTACGGTCGTCTCCTGTCGCAGTTTGACAAGCGGTAAGCACAAGCAACTCTACTGGTTTAGATCCACGACTTAAGCGGCGGATGTCTTGCTCTAGCTCAGTGATTGTGAGCTTTTCATTATTACCTGTGACTAAAAAAGTGTCCTCTGGAATTGTGCCGAACTTACCGTGAGTGGCAATGTGAAGAATTGGGTAAACTTTTTGTTGGAGTTCTTGCTGCAAGCTCTTGCGGGTAAATTGATCATCCAACAGGGTTTTGCTTGCTGGGAATTGAGCTTTGACGTTTTCGATTTCCTTACGGACGTTTTCCAGTTTATCGAAACTTTCACCATCAATGACCGCTCGTTGAGTTAATCCCAAAGCGAGTACTCCTAGTTTTTGACGGTTCAAGGCTTGGGGATTGGTTAGGGTAAGACTGGGAGTTGTGGCAATGGCATATTTTTCTACCAAAAATTCCTTACCATCATGGAGTGCCGCCATGGGAATGCTACGCAAGATGCCGTCCTGAATAAAAACGAGTGTTTTTATCTGGGCTGACTCTAAATCAGAGGCAAATGGAGCAATCAGCAAGTTATACAGGTTTTGTGCTGGTTTGAAGAAAGCTTTAGTGAGGTCATTATGTTGCTGTATTTTTCTCCAAAAGTCCTTGACTTCTTTGATTAGCGTTTGACTATCAACATCTGAAAACTTAAACTTTTTTAACCTTTTATCGCCGTTTGGTAGACTAACCATAATAGCAGCTCTCTCTTCCAGAATCATAAAGCTAAAGACGGCTGTATCTTTGGTGACCAGCTCATCAATTTGTTTCTGGTTGAAGAGTGTTAAAATACAATCATTCCCGAAGTAATTTTGTAGCTCTGCTAGTTTCAGGGAATCAACGGTTTTTAGGGCAGAATTCAGCTCTGTCTGGTACTGCTCAGACTCAGAGGATAATGAATCGGCACGCTTGAGTGTTAGCTGAGCAAACTCGCGGTACAGAGGCTCAATGGTATCCCGAAAGTCGAATTGTAAGTTTCGCTGAGCAATCAGAATTTCGGTTCGGATACCCTGTTCACCTTTACCCTGTTCACCTTTACCCTGTTCACCTTCAAAACCTTCTAAGGTAGCGATCGCTTCTTTATAAGCATTAACGGCCTCATCTTCGTTACCTTGGGCTTGGAAAATTTGACCAAGCTGCCACTGCCACAAATACAAGCTATCTTTTGCGGATAGATTTTGGTCAGCCATCCACCATGCCTTTTGAGTGAAGTCTAGGGCGTTTTGATAGTCTTGGCGGCAGTAATAGAGATGACCCAATTCACCGAGGGCAAAAGACTCGGAACGGTAGTCCTTAAGGCGTTGAGCAATTGAGATGGCTTGATTGAGGAGTGTTTCAGTCTCTGCTTCTAGCTGACGTTTGCCACAGGAATTGTGTTGGGACGTGTCAGTAACCACAGTCATCGGTTGCTCCAGTTTAGCTAAATCGATGGCTGCGTAGACTTTGTCCTGAGAATCCGGTAGTTCCTTCAACAATTCCTGAGCCTCTTGAACCCATTGGTTACGCTCGATTGATATTGATTCTTCAGGGCGGTAGGACAGTCGAATCAAATTGCGCAATGCTCGCATTTGAGCAGGTTGGTGATTTTGAGTGCGCGCTAGTTCGAGACTTTGCTGAAAATATTCCCCAGCTTGATTGTAATTATTGTTGGCATTTTTTCTAAATTCCTTGGTTGTTTCTTCCGCTCCCCGCTTTTCGGCAGAGCTAGCCCAGCGCTCCCAACGTTGAGCTTTGCTAAAGTAAGCATTTCCTAGGTCGTTAAGAAATGAACTGCGATAGGGACTATCGGCGAGAATCTTGGCTGTGTAATTTTTGCCCAAAGTATCTATCTTACAGTCTTTTGTGCGTTGGGGGCTGATATCAAACTCAACGTTTTTATCAATCCCTAAACCAGTCTGTAAACATTGAATCCCTTGGTCATAATCCCCTCTGAGAATATAGGCATTCCCCATACTTCCCAAAGCAGCAGCCTCTCCCTTCCAATCCTGATGAGCGCGAGCAACTTTCAAGGCACTGTCTTGGACACAACTGGGTTTGTTTGTAGAATTTTCATCGGCATCAGGGGCTCCACATAGCAGCGCCAGAGCTTTTCTCGGTTGTCCAAAACTATTGTAGGCTTGAGCCAATTCCGTTTTCATTCGCCCCATTTGTTGCCAGTTTCTTAGCTGTTGATAGTCAAGGATGGCTTGCTCCCAGTTAGTGATTGCCTCCTGGATGTGACCAATCTTTTGATTGGCTCTGGCCAGATTTTCCCGGACAATTGCGCTATTGGTATAGTTGTTGCTCTGTTGGTAGAGCGTCAAGGCATTTTGCCAAGGCTCTATGGCAGCTTGATAATCTCCGGCTTGGTAGTACTCAACCCCTTGTTGCACCAGTTGACTGGGATTATCAGCCTGGGTGGTTGCCATATTTCCCGGTTCAGCTGGTTGAGCAATTGAGGGAAGATGACCTAGCCCTATACAAACGGTAAGGCTCAAGAAGAATAGTATTCCTAAAAAGCGATCGCTCCTGGATTTAGGTTTACTCGACATTAATCGGACTGCTCTGTAACTGCTCTGGAAAACTTAGGTTAATTATCACCCTAAAGCTGCAACTAAGCTTATATATCTGCTGACAAGAAAATTGCACAATTGCGCAATTACCCTTGCTTATATTGGCAATCAAGTTTGTAGGAATAGTTAGGTGATAGGTTAACCGAATACTTTATAATTCCTTCTCAGGGAGCAAAAAATTAAAAACGGGAGCAAGGAGAAGAATTCCATGGTTAATCAATCTTCGGGTCGTTGCTGTGGCTTATTGAAAGTAGCCAGTTGCTTAACGCTCGGTGTGTTTTTTCCCTTTGATAAACATCAAGCCTTGGCTGAGGTGACACCAGATACGACTTTAGGGGCTGAAAGTTCTCGGGTTACGCCTGATGCTCAGGTTAGGGGAGGGCTAGCGGATTTGATAGAAGGTGGAGCAGAACGAGGGGCAAATCTGTTCCACAGTTTTACTGATTTTAATGTTGAGGAGTTACAACGGGTTTATTTTGCTAATCCAGCAGGGATTGAAAATATTATCTCACGGGTGACTGGAACTAATCCCTCAAGTATTTTGGGAACCTTGGGAGTCGATGGTGCTGCTAATCTATTTTTACTGAATCCCCATGGGATTATCTTTGGAGCCAATGCTCAACTGGATATTCAGGGTTCGTTTGTGGCGAGTACAGCGAATTCGATCACCTTTGGGGATGGGTCATCCTTTAGTGCCAATCCCGACAATTCGTCGTTGTTAACGGTAAGTGTGCCTTTGGGATTGCAATATGGGACGAATCAAGCTGGTGCGATCGCTAATGCTGGCAATTTAGCAGTTGGTTCCGGACAAACGCTCAGCTTATCCGGTGGTACGGTAACTAGCACTGGCTCCCTGACAGCAGCTGGTGGCCGGGTTGAGGTTCTCGGAAATCAGGTTAGCTTGTTGGAGAATGCCCGAATTGATGTCTCGTCTGACACCGGTGGCGGTACAGTATTGATTGGGGGAGACTTTCAGGGTAATGGCACCGTTCCCAATGCAGTACATACCTTTGTTGGCTCCGATGTAACGATTAATGCCGATGCCTTGACCAATGGGGATGGGGGCAAGGTGAGTGTTTGGGCGGATCAGACAGCAAGGGTTCACGGAACGGTTACAGCAAGGGGAGGAACTGTTTCCGGTGATGGGGGATTTATTGAAACCTCTGCTCAACAGTTTCTTAATCTCACCAGTACTCCCGATGCTAGTGCTCCTAATGGCAGTGGTGGCACCTGGCTAATCGATCCCACTGATATCACACTCGCCAATGGTGGTGGTGCTGCTATTGGTACGAATACAGTTGATGTTGCTAATATTAATGCTGCCCTGAATAGGGGCACCAACGTCACAATTTCAACAAGTATCGGTGGCACTGATCAAGGTAACATTACTCAGAACAATGATGCACCAATTCGCAAGACAGCAGGTGGAGACGCAACTCTTACCTTGCAGGCAGAAAACGATATTTTTCTGAACGCTGATATTACTTCCAATAGCGGTCAGTTGAATATAGAGCTGTTGGCTGATAGTGACAATAGCGGAGCAGGCGCTATTGGTATTTTTAATGCCACGATTGATACTAATGGCGGTGATTTCAGTACTTTGGGCAGGGGAACGAATAATTCCAATGGCTGGGGACACGATATTACCAACAGTAACATAAACGCTAGAGGTGGCAATCTTAAATTAGAGGGGACGGGAATAGCTGATGGCACTGGTAATGGCATCGGCATTTTTATGAATAACAGCGAATTAAAAACCACCGGGCTAGGGACGATTACTCTAATTGGCAATGGTGGAATCGGAGGGGATTTTAGCATTGGCGTTGATGTTACGAACAACACGATCATTAGTTCAGAAAATGGGGATATTAGGCTAACAGGTATTGCCAAAGGTTTTAATAATGGAAGAGGTATTCAAATTCGTGACAATGGTCTAGTACGTTCCACTGGGACGGGGAATATTGTTCTGAGTGGTACTACTACCGGTACTGGCAATGACAACTATGGCATCCTAATTTGGGAACAGTTCCCCGCTGGAGGTCCTAGTGTGGTAGAAGCCACTGGAACAGGGAACATAACCCTAGAAGGTATTAGTGGTATTGGGACAGACCAGAATCACGGGATAAGTATTTGGTTCGGTTCTAGGGTTTCTGCAACAACTGGAAATCTTAGCTTGACAGGTACTGGAAACGGCACTGGAAACTTTAATACAGGTATTTTCATTAACTCTGGCAGTGTGGTAGAAACAACCAATGGCACCATTGACCTAGAGGGTTTCAGCGGGAGTGGAGCAAATTTTAATCACGGAATACTACTTCAAGATGCAAACTCTAGAATTAGTTCGATTAATGGAGATATAACTCTGACTGGCGCTAATAATGCTGCTCAAACATCTGCTGGAACAACCAATCACGGCATTTTTATTAGAGTAGACGGTTTAGTGCAATCCAGCGGGAATATTACCTTGACAGGTACGACTAATGGAACTGGTTTGAACCGTGAGGGCATTTCGATTGTACGTGGCGGTCGGGTAGAATCCACCGGAACAGGAATGATTACCATGACTGGAAATGGGGGGAATGGTGGAATCGGGTCCGACGGGAATCAAGGAATCGTTGTTTTAGATCCCAACACTAGAGTGACATCGGTAGATGGCGATATCCTCTTGAGAGGAATTAGCAGAGGAACCGGAACTAAAAATTACGGTATTTGGTTGGGTAGAGCTGGGGATGGCTTAGTCCGAACTACTGGAACTGGAAACATTACTCTAGAGGGCATTATTAGCGGCATTGGCAATAACAGTGAGGGGATTTTCTTTGGTGATGGAGGTGCAATTGAAGCTATTGGCAGTGGAAACATCACCCTCACCGCTGATGAAATTACTATCCCTAGTAATCTGGCTGAAATTAGAGGCGCGAACCGCCTTCAGCTACAGCCCCTTGACCCTACTTTGGGCATCACTATCGGTGGGACTACTACTGATACCCGCTTAAATTTAGATAGCAGCGAACTCAACACATTACAAAACGGGTTTGCCCAGATTCTGATTGGGCGAGACAACAGCAGCGGTGCGATCGCTATTTTGCCTGCTGCCTTCAACAGTCCTACTACGATTCAAACTCCAGTTACAGGCGGGACAATTACAACAACTGGAGCCATTAACACCAACAATAACCCCCTGACCTTCATTGCCGGTAGCGACGTTACCTTTAACAATGACATCAATACAGGTAGTGGTAATCTTAGTGTTTTAGGGAGTACCATTACCCAAACTAGCGGCAGTCTGTTTGTGAATGGGGATGCCTTCTTCACTAGCACTCTAGCCAATGCAGGTAATGTTAGTGTTACCAACACTAAACCTACCACTGTTGGTTACTCCATTATTGGGGGCAACTTCACTCTCAACTCTGGTCTACCAATTACTCAAGTTCCCGGCGAACCCTTGCAAGTCGCTGGAGAGATCTCAGTAAATGGGGGAGGTAGCCAACCCCTAATTAACACTATTGGTGACTTTTCTCAAGAGACTCTCCTACCCAATGGGAATTTGATTATTACTCAGCTGGGAACAGTTAACCTAGAGGCCAACACCGTCACAGGTAACCTGACAGTAAATAGCTTACCAGCAGCCGTTGTCAGTTTTAACCAGGTTCTGGATAACCCTGCCATCACTCTTAATCAAGACAATTCCTTTGGCGGTACCCTCCGGTTTAACACCACCACCGATGCCATCTTGTTGGAAGGTACCCCCGGTATTATTCAAACTGGCACTCAAACTGTCAGTGGTACCGCTACTTTCAACGCCAACACTGGCAATATTAGTCTCAACGAACCAGCTAATCAGTTTGGTAATCTCGCCTTCACCGGTAATGATGTCTCTATCCGTGAGAGTGACGGGACAAATCTGATCACTTCCTCTGCCACTGGTAACTTGAACTTAACCTCTGGAGGCATGATTACTCAAGATATAGGAGCATCATTAACTGTTGTAGGAGATACCAGCCTCACCACTACCCTCCCCAACGCTGGCAATGTCACAATTACTAACAGTAATGCCACCATCATCGGTAACTCCCTGATTGGTGGGGATTTTACGATAAACTCTACTGGACCAATTTTCCAAGCCCCTGGGGAAATCTTACAAGTAGCAGGGAACACTATTCCAAACGCTCCTAGTGACAATTTAGAGCCTACTGGCAACAATAATATTTTGCCTCGAATAACCTTGCCCAATGGGGATGTGATTATCACTGACGTGGGACTGATCACCCTAAATGCCGAAACTATCTCTGGCAATCTAACCGTCAACAGCTTAGATAGAAGACTGACTTTAAACAACAATGAAGCCTTTAACCAAAGTACAGCGATTGAATTAGCTCAATCTGGAAACTCCTTTGGTGGGGCATTGAGAATAAATACTGAGGCACCCCCAACTCGCCTCGATACAGGTACTCCCGAAATTATCCAAAATGGTTCTCTAAATGTTAGCGGTACTGCTAGCTTCAATGCTGAGAATGGCAAGATTACTCTCAATAACTCAGACAATCAGTTTGGGAATCTTAAATTTGAAGGGAGTAACATCTCAATCAACGAAAGTGACTCTACCAACTTACTAAACTCAACTTATGCTGGTAATGTAACAATTACTTCCGGTGGTGCGATCGCACAAATCGGTAGCCTTAGTATTATAGGTTCAAACAATCAAGAAAGAAGCTTGATCATCAAGGCCATCGGAGACATTAATACTCAGGATATTATTAGTCCAAGTGGCTCGATTACCCTCACCAGCAACAATGGTAGTATCGATACTACGGAAGGTATTCTCAGCACATTTTCCTCTGGCAGTGGCGGACCGATAACCTTGTCTGCTGACGGTGACCTTAACCTTGGTTCTCTTGATTCTGGTGGTCGCGATGTTGCAGGGGGTGATATTACGTTAAATAGCAACGGTGCAATCATAGCAAAAAATCAGCTTATTACTACCGACACTGATGGCTCCGGTAAGGCTGGTGATATTAATATCAAGGCTCAATCTGTTTCCTTTACTGGGACGAAAGTATCGACGAGGACTCGTGGGGATGGCTTGGGAGGAAATCTCAACATTAATGCCTCTGATTCCATCAATATAATCAATGGTAGTCGATTGCTTATCCAGACATATGGGACTGGCGATGCTGGCAACGCAACCATTAATACTCAGCAATTGGTTGTAAAAAATGACCAACCTGAATTGAATAGGTTTACTGGAATAGGAACAGAAACATTCAGCAGTGGCAATGCAGGAAAATTAACCATCAATGCTTCCGAGTCTGTTATACTAAGCGGCAATCAATCAATAGTATTTAATCCTGATCCTCTAGACATAAACTCACTTCGCCAGGTAGCTGAAACTGCTACAGGTTTGACAACAGCAACTGTTTTTGGGAGTGGTGATGCTGGTAAGTTAAGCCTTACTACTAGTAGTTTAGTCATTCAGAATGGAGCTGGAATTATTTCAGCAGCTATTTTACGTGAAACAAATGATGGACAATTTACCTTGTTTGAGGGAAAAGGCGGAGAGTTACGTATAACTGCTGATTCTATCGAGATTCAAGGTCAGGCAGGCATAGCGACTGCTACTCTCGGAAATGGTGATGCAGGAAACTTATTTTTAAATTCTGGCAGAATAACTCTTGAGGAGGGAGCTATAATTTCGGCAGATACAATTACTGGTCCTGTTGCTACTTTTATTAATGCTTCCGGAAATGCCGGGGATATAACTATTGAAACCAACCAACTGAGCGTCCGCAGTGGTTCACGCATTGGCGCAGCAACCGCAAATGCAGGTAAAGGAGGAACTATAACCATCAATGCCTCAGAATTTATAGAAGTAACTGGTCTTTCTAAGGATGGCGAAGTGCCCAGTACTATATCTACAGAAGTACTGAAAGGTGCAACAGAGTCTGCCGGAGACGTGACAATTACTACTTCCAATTTAACCGTCACAGATAGAGGCCAGATATCTGCCCAAAGTCAAGGAGAAGGCGACGCTGGCAACATCAATATCAATGTCTCAGACAGGTTAACAGCTACTGACGGCAATATCATTACTGCTACCACTCAATCTGCCGGAGGTGCTATCGATATCATAGCCAAAAATATTAGGCTACGGGGTGACAGTGACATCACCACTAGTGTCTTCAGCGGTGCTGACAACGGGGGCAATATTACCATCACCACTGACTCCCTCATTGCCTTTGCTGACAGCGACATCCTGGCCTTTGCCCGTGATGGCCGAGGAGGTAATATTACCTTCACAACCCCCATCTTCTTCGGCTTTGCCTTCCGTCCAGCACCACCAGGTACTGACCCAGCTACTTTAGATAATAATAACCGAGTCGATATCAATGCTAGTGCTGCTATCCCTGGGGATATCGATATACCCAACCTCGATTTTATCCAAAACAGCCTGACAGAGTTACCGGACAATCTGATTGACACCGACAATCTACTAGCCAATAGCTGCATTGTCCGAACCAGTGAACAAGAGGGAAAATTCATTATTACCGGTGGTGGTAACTTACCCACCCGCCCTGGGGATGCTTCCGTTTCACGTTATCCCACGGGAGAGGTACGCACGGTAACGAGTCAGAGTGCCTCTCGTCCTTGGCAAAAGGGTGACCCAATTGTTGAAGCAACGGGGGTGTATCAACTGCCCAATGGAAACCTAGTGATGGGGCGGGAATGTTCTTGAGGCTGGGGGTTAGGAATTTTGGGCAAAAGGTTTGATTGCTTAGGGTGCGTTAGGGACGGGCTTGCCCTGATTTTCTCAGTAGCCAGTGTTGGGATAGTCCGTCCCGTAACGCACCACCCAACAGGTAAACGCTTTAATTAGCAGTATGTAGTTTTCAGCAATCCCACTGACTGAATTGTACCCAGGTCTTGTCCAAATTTGCGGCATCATCTTGGTAGACAAGGGGAGAGAGGCTCTAATCCAGTGAGCCTCTCTTTTTTATTAGCAGTATGTAGTTTTCAGCAATCCCACTGACCAAATATTGCCATGAGTATTGCTTATCCAAGTCATCACATTGGTAGATACGGTGAATGAATTATAAAAGCCTTAAATTTATTATGAAAATTAAGCAACAAGCAAGCTAAGCCAGTTGCTGAAAAAATTATCTCTAAATAATTTGTTTTTTTTGCACAATAAACGACAAAATTGTAGCAAAAATTAAGGCTTAGACATTGGGGTTATCTAGAATTTATTGACTGAATATAACCCTTTGAAGTTACACAATTCAATTCTATCAGCAGTAATAACCATGGGAAATTACATCGGTGACAATGCTAACAATTACTTTCAAGCCCACAAGGAAGGTTGGTGGATATTCAAGAAATGGAAGTCTTGGACAATGACGGGGAATGGGGGCAATGATACCCTGATTGGCGGTCCGAAGAACGACACTTTATATGGTAATAGCGGCAACGATAACCTCTACGGTGAGGGTGGAAACGACTATCTGGATGGCTCGACTGGCCATGACTATATCTATGGTGGCTCAGGTAACGACACCCTTTTTGGTTACTCTGGACACGATAATTTATATGGTAATAGCGGCAACGATAATCTCTACGGTCAGAGTGGAAACGATTATCTGGATGGCTCGACTGGCCATGACTATATCTATGGTGGCTCAGGTAACGACACCCTTCTAGGTTACTCTGGAAACGATTACTTAAGTGGCAGTTCCGGCAATGACAGCCTCAAGGGTCAATCTGGCCATGATACATTACTTGGAGGAACGGGAACCGATACATTAGTCGGGGGTTCCGGTAATGACATCCTCAATGGTTATGGTGGCACTACAGGAGAATACGATATCCTCAGCGGAGACTACAGTTCATCCCAGCCTGGTGTTCAAGGTTCTTATGATGGAGCAGATACATTTGTTTTGGGGAATGCCTTTGGGGCATTCTATCTAGGCTCGGGCTATGCCACAATTACCGACTTCTACTGGTCTGAGGGAGATAAGTTCCAGGTTTATGGTAGTTCCAGTGACTACTCACTGAGCTTCCAAAACTGGTCTGGCAGCAGTGCCAAGGATACCTTGATTTACTATAAGAACGATCTTATCGGTGTGGTAGAAGACACCACTAATGTCGTGACCTCTGCGGACTTTAACTTCGTTTAAGACTCTTTCCAAAAACACCCTCAGCCTCTGGGGGTTGGGGGAAGCATTTGGATAGATATAGCGCTACGCCCAAGGCAATAGGCATACATGCAAAAGTTGACTACAACCGCTTTTGCTGCTTGTATCAATGTCCTCTGAATACGTAGTGCTATAAATACGGGATGATTTTAATAGTTTTGTGGCATGGGCATCTGGCTGTAGAACAGGCATCTTGCCTGTTTTATTCCTCGGGAATCTGGCTGTGGAACAGGCATCTTGCCTGTTTCATTCCTCGGGAATCTGGCTGTAGAACAGGCATCTTGCCTGTTTCATTTCCGAACAGGCATCTTACCTGTTTCATTCCCAGGCAGGCAGGATGCCCACCCCACTCTTATTCATCCGAAGATTCAGCAATGCTAACAAAGCTGAAACTATGTATCATACACTGAAATCGATTGTTGTAATTTCAGGCTCTAGCATTACTACCATCGTGAGCCTAACTATGGGAGCAGTTGCTCAGTCTACTCCACCCCCAGGAGTGAACCTTCCCAGCGAAACCCCTGAAAGAATTCAGGAAACCATTCCCACCCCATCCGATTTACCTCCTCCTGTTCCTGAACAATCTCCAGCATCACCACCGGATCCAAGTCTGGAAATTCCTTCCTCTCCCCAACTCCCTGAAGTTACAACTCCATCCACTGTGCCATTCTTCGTCACAGAAGTGGAGGTGTTGGGCAATACCGTTTTGCAAGAAGAAATTGCAGATAAAACAAACCAATATGAGAACCGTGAAGTAAGGTTTGAGGAGTTGCTTCAACTGCGTTCTGATATTACTAAGCTCTACATTAAAAATGGTTATATCACCTCTGGCGCATTTTTGCCGGTCCAAGACTTTAGCAAAGGTGTTGTGAAAATCCAGGTAGTTGAGGGTGACTTAGAACGGATTGAACTGGAGGGATTAAACCGTCTGCGGGAAGGATATGTGCGCAGTCGCCTTGAACTGGCTACTAACCCACCATTAAATCGAAGCCGCTTAGAAGAAGCCCTGAAACTGCTGCAACTTGACCCTTTACTCAATCAAGTGGATGCGGAGTTAACCGCAGGAAGCGGCTCTGGTAGCAATATTTTGCAAGTCAAACTCAAAGAAGCCTCTGCCTTTCACGCTGGTATTTCTACTGCCAACAACCAATCTCCCAGCATTGGTTCACTACAAACCAGGCTGTTTGTTGCCCATGATAATCTTTTGGGTTTTGGCGATCGCTTGACCACTCAATACAGCTTTACCGAAGGGCTAGACCTCTACGATATCAACTATTCTATCCCCGTCAATCCCTACAATGGCACCCTTAGTGTACGCTACAACAACAGCGACAGCGGCATTATCGAAGATGAATTCCAGGAGTTTGATATCGAAAGCGAAACTCGCACCTTTTCTGTCAGTTTTCGCCAACCGATATTCCGCTCCCCAGAAAATGAATTTGCTCTGAGTTTAGCCCTAGACTTGCGTCGCAGTCAAACCTTTTTACTCGGGGAACCTTTTTCTTTCTCAGTTGGCCCAGAAGACGGCGAATCCAAGGTAACGGTATTGCGATTTTCTCAAGATTGGATAGACCGTAGTAGCCCTAGTCGCATATTAGCTGCTCGCTCTCAGTTTAGTTTTGGGTTGGGTGCCTTTGATGCAACTATCAACAATACTGGGACTGACGGGCGATTCTTCAGCTGGTTGGGACAATTCCAATTGGTACAACAGTTGTCACCGAGAGCGACGCTGATCACACAAATTAATGCTCAGTTAACCCCAGATTCTTTGCTATCCCTAGAACGCTTCAGTATCGGTGGCGTGGATACAGTCAAAGGCTATCGACAAAACCAACTGGTTGCTGATAACGGTATCCTGGGTTCAGTACAAGTCCGCATCCCTCTCACCTCAGACCCTAGCAAACTACAACTAGCCCCTTTTTTTGAAATCGGTACAGCTTGGAATAATCTAGATCCTGACCCTGACCCCGCCACCATTGCTAGCTTGGGAGTAGGTTTGCGATCGCAAATTATCTCAGGTTTAGATTTGCGCCTAGACTATGGTATCCCGTTGATTGAGGTCAACAACCGGGGAAATTCCCTACAAGAGAATGGTTTCCACGTTTCATTGGGCTATCAGCTGTAGGTTCGCAGCTGAGTTTTGAGCAAAAGTCTTGAAAGCTAGTCAAGGTAAAGCTAGGGGTATTCAACAGCATAATATGCATTAACAAGAGGCTCTGTCGTTCAGAGCCTCTTGTTTTATTAACGTCATGTAGTTTTCAGCAAACCTACTAGCATAATTATACCCTGGCGTTCTCCAAAAATAGAAATAAACTTTGTAGAAACAGTGAATGTATTATTTGATTTTTAGTTTTAAAGTTATAAATAAGCGAGTAGTTGATACTAAATCTGGTTGGCAAAGCAATTATTATAGCTCTGTTTACAAATCAGCTTTCAGAGACTAATACTCCTAGTCAAAACCTAAGTATTACCAATAAGTAAATGAAAACGTTACCAGGCGCTTTGCTGTTTCCCACTGAATCGTTTTAGCTAGTAGGGCAACAAAAACAACCAATTTAACACAACTATTGCTTTAGCAGTATTAAAAACCAAATTCACTGATTTGGAGAAATTAACGATGGCTACTCCTACTTCAAAAGGCCAAGTTTCCAAGATAAAATTTTCTGGCATTCATCATATCGACAGCTTACTTGGGAATAATAAATGGGGCGGTTCTACCGGAAAAGGTGTTAACTTAACCTATAGTTTTGGTGAGTGGAGTTCATTTTACAAGACAAACTATGGTGACGGTCAACCTTGGTCTGGTTTTTCCCCTCTGACTAGTACTCAAAAAAATGCTGCTGAAAATGCATTGAATGCTTGGAGCGAGGTTGCCAATATTAACTTTACCAAAGTTATTGACTCTAAAAAAGTTGCAGGTGATATTCGCTTCGCTAAATCCTCTAAACCTAATACAGCATGGGCTTATTTTCCCTATGCCTCAACAGAAGCAGGAGATATCTGGTTCAGTCATGGCAAAGAATATAACACTGACAAAAAAGGAACGTTTGGTTATCTAACATTCCTCCATGAAATCGGACATGCCCTCGGACTAAAGCATCCCCACGAGAATAATGGTTCTGGGGTAGTCGCTAATTTAAATATTGATACGACTGCCTACACAGTTATGAGCTATCGGTCTTATGTGAATCAGCCTTTAAGTGGTCCAATTCAAAATTTTTATCCCACTACGCCGATGTTGCACGATATTGCTGCTATCCAGTACATCTACGGTGCAAACATGAACACGCGCAAGGGCAATACAGTCTATAAGTGGGCTCCCGGACAACAAATTTTGGAGACTATCTGGGATGCAGGTGGTAACGACACCATCGACTGGTCGAACCAGTCTTCCAACGCTAAGATTAACCTAAACGCTGGACAATGGAGTCAACTAGGTCCAGCGTATTGGAACGGTAAAGAGTGGGAAAGCAGAACCCTAGCGATCGCTTATGGTGTGACTATTGAGAATGGGATTGGTGGTAGCGGCAATGACACAATTTATGGCAATAATGTTGCAAATGTCCTACAAGGTGGCTCAGGCAATGATTCTTTGAGTGGTGGCTCAGGCAATGATTTTTTAAGTGGTGGCTCAGGCAATGATTCTTTAAGTGGTGGAACTGGTAGCGATCGCTTATACGGTGGTACAGGCAATGACAATCTCTATGGCTCTAGTGGTAATGATATCCTCAGTGGTAGTTCTGGTAATGATACCCTCAGTGGTAGTTCTGGCAATGACTACTTAGACGGTGGAACTGGTAGCGATCGCATGTACGGAGGCTCCGGTAATGATCGCTATGTCGTTGATACTATAGGCGATAGGGTAATTGAGTATGCTAACCAGGGCATTGACACAGTTTACACCTCAATTACTTATCAGCTTGGTGCTCATTTAGAAAACCTAACCCTAACCGGTACAAGTTCTCTCAATGGTTATGGTAACGATTTCAATAATGTGATTAATGGCAACAGTGCCAGTAACTACATTTGGAGTGGTCGTGGCCATGATACGCTCAATGGTGGTGCAGGTGATGACATTTTATATGGGGGTACTGGAAATGATGTGCTCTCTGGAGGTACTGGTGCAGATAAGTTTTTCTTTAATATCACTACTGAAGGGATAGATTACATTACTGACTTTGTCAGTCAGCAGGGGGATAAACTGCAAATTTCGGCTAGTGGCTTCGGCAGTGGTCTTGTGCAAGGAATTTTAGATGTGGGTCAATTTGTTTTAGGTGCTGCAGCCTTAGATACAAATGACAGATTCATCTATGATCGTTCATCAGGATTACTATCATTCGATGCTGACGGTTCAGGTACACTGGGTGCTGTACAAGTTGCTAATTTCTCTAACAAAACTGCTTTAACGAATACTGATATTCTGATTGTATAGCATACATTAGACATCTCCAGGAATTGGGTTGTAACCTAGACAATATAATGGTTTTAGCTTCTTTTCCGGAGATGTTTATTAGGTACTATATGTTACACCATAAGCCTCAATTAACAAGTTGATCAGCTTCACTATGTACCTCGCTATACAAAAAAAGCTATACATCGACTTTATCTGTGCGAGTCTAAATCTGAATAGATATTGCAGTTATAAATTAGGATTATTTGTTATTATATAAACTATAAAAACAAATTTTTCGGTTAACCATTCCACTATTAATCAACGCCAATATTTTTGATAAATCAGTCAAACAGGTATGTGGTGATTCTGTTCGATGCGAAGTGATATAAAGGAAATCAACAGAGTTTGAAATACGACCGTTGGGATGGATTGTAGAAAGAACATTTGGCGGGTTTTACCGATTTAGACGCGCTTAGTAAAGACTATCAGCTATATACACAGATGAGTACAGGGATGATATATGGTTCATTAATTCGTTTGATGACAATAAGATTAGCGTCTTAATTTTTTGTTTACAAATCAGCTCTTACCCACATCCCAAAAGTCTACCCATGTGTAGTATGGGTTTATTTTTGCGTTCGCCTAGCGTGGCCGTAGGCCAATCGCATTCCTCTAACACTCTAGATTTAATCGTCTCAAGACCACCATCAGATCAGCATCAGAGCAATTGTACCCATTAATTGACATCACAAGGTGAATCTCCCTGGATAGGCTTTGCTAACTAGGAAGATGAGCTGAGATTAGTAGTGTTAGGCTCTTAGTGTCGATAACTACTCTTACCGGGATTAGTTTGATGGAAGCCTGGGAGCTTGATTGTTTTAGGGATTAGGGACTTCGGAGTAGGGAGGAGGCAGTAGGGAGTAGGCAGTGACTGTGTGACTGGTGACAGCTAAAGGGCAATATATGCGAAATATTGCCCTTTAGCTGATAGAATGTTACAGTGTCTATAAACACTTGCTGTCAAGGAGCTTGCTATGCCGTCTGTGAACAATCAGCCCCCCAAACGCATCAACGCTACATTGCCGGAACCGCTAGCGCAATTTGTCGCCGAGATGACAGGAGAAAACGGGCTATACGAAACCCCCAGTGAATTTGTTCGGGATCTCATTCGCAAACATATGGAAAAAACTGCTGCGGCTGAACGATACGCCATAAACAGCTTATTGCGGCAGTCTCTCCATGAGAACAGTTATACCCCTCTGACAGAGGATGATGCCGACACCATTCGCCATAGCCTCAGTTAAATAGCACGATGACATTCTCCATGCAAAAAAGTGCCCTGTTTATGCGACAGTGGCGGGACTATGCACAGAATTACAAAAACCGTGCTGGAGTAGATGTGGCCGAACGATTCATCGCCGCCGTAGAGCAAGCCTTGGATTTCATCAAAAACAATCCCTATGCCTGCGCTCTCTACGATGCCGGTGAAGGATACGAGGATCTGCAAGTCTATCAATTCAGAAAATGGCGCTTGCAAGGTTTTCCCCATGCGGTGCTGTTTCGCTTAGAAGATAACGCAACCATCCTGGTGGAAGTCCTGTATGCCCATAAAATGCATATACCATCGCGTCTTATGAGGGATATGGAAGGGATTTAGTTAGGTAAGGTGATGTTTTCTTACCTGAAGATGCCCTGATTGAAATTAAAATTTCGTATAATTTCTGGCAATATTTCAATTCCCTCTAGATATTAGACGTTTGGCAAAAGTGGTCTGAATCCCACATATTTCCTGGGATAAAAATCGCTTTTGTAACAGGTCTATAGGCAATAACTTCTCTAATTTACAAAGCTGAAATATATCAAATTAAGACCTATTAAATCAGGAGAATTGGTATGACTGAAACGATTGATAGAGTCAGTTGGAGAATCGATGATTTAGAACTATTGCCTCACTCTGAAGGGACAATCTACGAAATAATTGAAGGAGAATTATTTGTGACTCGAACGCCTCACCGACGACATCAACAAATTTGTGGCAGAATTTTTAGTTATTTAAATAATTGGTCAGAATCAACAGGTAATGGTGAAACCATTATTACTCCCGGAATTATATTCTCAGATGCCGATAATGTGATTCCTGATGTAGTGTGGGTAAGCCAAGAAAGATTAGCTAAAATAGAAGATGAAGCTGGACATCTGACCGCAGCACCTGAATTAGTGGTGGAAGTAATTTCTAAAGGTATTGACAACGAAAAACGCGACCGCGAAGTTAAAGTCAAGTTATATTCAATTCAAGGGGTAAAAGAATATTGGATTGTCGATCGTTTTCGTAAGCAAGTAGAGGTATATCGCCGAGACAAGGGAAAATTAACTCTAGTTGCTACCTTATTTGATCAGGATGAGTTAACTTCTCCTTTATTACCAAATTTTGTTGTACTAATCAATCGCTTCTTTCCGGTTAGGTAAAACAGCACATAAACTGAATAATATCACCAAAATTATAGGTTGTAATAGTCCTGAAATGTAAAGAAGCGAATCGGTAACAGTTCCAGCCATCCTTCAGCCGAGAGTGTTCCCCAAAATAGAACAGCATCGCCAGTTAAATTGTAGTCAATCAGAAAGTTCATGCCTATGCCTGGGCTTCAATTCGCGCTTTCCATGCTTGAAGTTTTGCACGGAGGGCTTCCTGACCTGGCTTCGGAGGCATTGCTGCGATCTTGGTAAATCGTTCTCGATTTCGCTCTTCCCAATATTGCCGAATTTCCTTTGCTGTTTGTAGACATTCTTGGTATTCCGCTTCAAACTCAACATGATGAGTTTCAATGTAGGCTAGCGCTGAACGAATCTGATCATGATTAAGACCGAGTTTTTCAGAGATCAACTGTTGTGGATACTGAGCCTTCAGGTAATCCATCACGTCGTAAAGAGTGATGCGTGTACCTGCGATTGTCAATCCCCGCTCTGTCCGAATGATTGCTGGTTCTTCAGTAGGTGCTGACACCATATTAAACCTCCTATCCCTGCTGGATAGCGATCTATTCCCTTGATACCCAAAGTCCATTATATCCAAAGCCCGATCGCTCACAATTTATACCCTTTAACCACGAAATAAGATGCGTGATGGTTCGCTCACTCATTCAGTTGATCGGCGATCGTACCAGGCACAACTCGATCGTACTCTGAAGTAAGTCCCGAATTTACGATCGAGGCCGATAAATACCTTTGATTGAGGCAGCAATTTGACTAGACCTGCTGGTAAGATTGAGTATCTGCCTTGGCTGGCAATGGAAACCCACCAACAGCCTCCTGATTTAGCAGCAATTCAACAAATTACAGAAGAAGCGATCGCAAAGCTCAAACCAATGTCCAAACGTGCTTTACTTTTAATATCATCTCCGGATAATTAGTTATCAAAAACCATTACCCTTGAAACCTTACTCCTTTACTTCTGCCTTCTGCCTTCTGCCCTGTGCCTTCGATACACTTTTATTATGGGTATTCAACCGCATTTGATATAATACCACATTCCCCTTAAAACGACCGGTTTAAAATGAATCCTTACACAATCTTAAATCAGACCCAGTGCCAGCGGGTAAGTGATGGAGTCATCCTGCCACTTCTGAGCGGTTGTGAGTCAGCCACCCGCCAGCTGGTACTTGTCTGGCCTCAACTTGGAGATTTCGACAGTCTCGAATACGCTTGGTGGCTGCAACGGGAAGCAAAAAGGTTACAGGGGGAGGGTATAGTAATACGAGCTGTTGGTATTGGCAATCGCGATTCTGGTAAGCGATTCTGCAACTATACGGGGTTTCCTGGGGATTGGCTGTTTGTCTGTCCTAATGCACAGCTGCACCACCAGCTTAATCTATATCCAGGACTATCGCTCAAGCTACCAGGGCTCTCAATAACCCTAAATGCCTACTTGAATTTGCTGCTGATGTGTGCGGGTATTGGTAGTCCTGGCACTCTAGCTGAAGTATTTCGAGGCTATTGGGGCGATAGTCAGGCTCCGCAGTTGCTGGATGATGAGGAGGTTGTGCGAGGTGTACCACTTCCCCCTATCAAGGGCTCATTCTTCCGGCTGGCTGGTGGCAAAGGTTTTCAAAGACCCTTTGAATTGGCAACCCTGCGGCTGCGGAATATGACAGAGGTTTTAAGCCACTGGAATACTTATGTACCTAATGGGGCTTATCTGACCCAGCGAGGGGGAACTTTCTTATTCGATTCACAGGGGAAATTACTCTACGAATACCGCGATGGCGGGCTCCTTGGCTTTGCTCAGAATATGAGTCGTCCACTGTCGTTTTTATTAGATTAGCTCTACCAAAGCGATAGTAACAATGTCTTGATAGAGCTAGTGTAATCGAACGCACAATAAAAGAGCGATGCTCCAAAAGAGCCGCTAAAAGCGATTGGCCGTAGGCCACGCTACGCGAACGCACTTATTTGAGTTGATCAAATTCCTTCTCACTAATTCCTAACTGCTTGAGTATTTCTCGAAATAACCAACCTCCAATCTCAGCATTACCATGAACAGGAATAGTGGTTGACCGTCCATCCGGATGCTTCCAACGGGCATGACTTCCTTTTTGACGAATTTTCTGAAAGCCTAATTGTTTAGCAACTTTTTCTAAAGTTTTAGCTAATGCTGGCATGAGAAACTGTTACCTCGACATCATCAGGTAAATTTTTGCCTTCTTCGAGGTATTCTTCTTGAATCATCTCAAAAACAGGATTTAATTCACAGAGGGCTGCTTCAGGAGTTTCTCCCCAGGCATGACATCCTTTAATGGCTGGAATATAGGCGACAAAAGTTCCATTGTCATCGGGACGTAAAATGATTTTATAGTCGTTTATGGATTTCATTAGGGTATTTCATGAATCAACTGGCAGGTTATACTGGCGACGCTGCTCTTGGGCAAACTCAGCGAAAGACCGAAATCGACCTGCATCGAAATCATTCAGTCCTTTTTGAATGCCCTTGATAGCCTCCTGTGAATCTTCCACCTCCGACTCTAAGATACTAGCCAGCAATTCGGACGCAACCAAGCTAACATCTTGACCTCGCTGAGCAGCATATTCACGCAGTAGTGCTTCTAATTCTGAGCTAAGGGTAAGAACAATTGTCATCGACCTACTTCCCTCCCAACCTTTGCTTCTATGCTGCATTCTAGCAATAGTGTGGGGGTGCGTTACTAAAGCATTTCCTCAACCCACCGGACAAGTCGCGATCGCACGCTTTGGGTCAATGTATGTTATCGGCAACCTAGGATAAGCGATCGCACTCACCACCTCTATTCAATCGTAGGTTGGGTTGACGCTCCGAAACCCAACAAAATTAGACCGCTACACCAATTACATTGTAGGTTCTATTTGCAAGAGAGAAAACCCGGCTCTTGGGTCGAAGACGTTGTGTTGAGGGGAATTATGTTGGGTTTCATTCTTCAACCCACCCTACAAGGTCGATGCTCCAAAAGAGCCGCTAAAAGCGAACGCACTAAAAATGCTATATAATATAAAAGTGCAACAAATTGGAAAACCAAAACAAATTAATACTCTCGATCTTGAGGAGATGAATCATGAATAATTCGAGTTCTGAGCTAACACGTCCGCTTACTGAGTTGCGTGACGATCTATTATTAGAAATTGAAAATATTCCCGACGAACAGATTCCACAGTTATTACAAATCCTTCGTTTATTTCGTCAAAGCCAAATGACGAATAAAGAATCTGTAGATCATTGGCAAAAAGCGATGGCTCGGCTGGAAAAATCTGATCCAATTCAACGAAAACAGCAACAACAAAAGTTAAAGCAGTTATTTAAATCGTGGAATGAGTTAGACGAAGAACAAGACCAAAAAGAAACTTGGGAAATCATTAAATCGATCAAAGGAGTTTCGATTTAACCTAAGATGAGCAAAGTGATAGTTTTAGATTCCGCCCCTGTTGGTTTAATTACAAATCCAAAAGGTGCTGGGTTGTCACTGCAATGTCAAGAATGGTTTTCTAATCTTTTTGACCGAGGATATGATGTCGTTTTACCCGAAATTATCGATTATGAAATTAGACGAGAACTATTACGAGCAAATAAGGTATCGGGAATCAAGAAACTCAATCGCCTTAAAGCCGAAATAATATATCTCCCGATTACTACCGAAGTTATGTTAAAAGCTGCCGAATTATGGGCGGAAGTTAGAAAAAAAGGTAAACCAACAGCGGATCCTAAAGCTTTAGATGGCGATGTTATTTTAGCCGCTCAAGCTATTTTAGTTACTAATTCTGGGTATGAAGTTACTGTAGCAACAAATAATACAAAACACCTATCTTTATTTGTCGATGCTCGGGAATGGCAAGAAATTTAAAAATTTAGAATGAATGAAGCCCAGTAATGGATGGTGCGTTCGGCGATATTTTGTCAATAATTTTCAAGTTTTATCTTTTGTAATCGAACCCACCCTACAAGAGCGTACTAAATTTCTGATTTCATCTGCTTCTTAGCAAGATAATGTTCATCAAGGGCGCGTCTTAGCATCATTTTAATCACAGCCGATCTGCTAATGTTGAGTTCTTTTGCCATTGTATCAAGTTCGGTAAGCATAGGACTAGGAATTTCCACTCCTTGTGGTTTCTATATCCTGTCTTCTTCTTGAAGTCATCTGACGGCGTGTTCCGACTCTTGTTGTTGTGGAGTCAAAATAGCGGTCTATAACGTCTTCTCCTGCTTCAATTTTTTGTTCAATTTCTTCAATAGAAATAGTGTTCATAAATTTCTCTCTCCCTTTTCGTGCTTTGACCATATGTGATTAACCAGATATATTCCCCTTCATCTTTGGTGTTGCCGAAGTTTAGACATTGGCTACAACGCTATCTTGTTCAGCTACGATCGCGCTGTCAATTTCGGTTTGATGTGCGCTGTAAAACCCTAGTGCGTCGTTAATTTGAGTTTCAGTTAACCCATATTCGAAGGCCAGCTGCTTGGCAGACATTCCCCATTGGTGGGTGGCGATCGCAATTGTCTGGACTCGAATCCCTGTCCCACGAATGACTGAGACGGGGTGACCACTGGCTCCTTGACGATAAGTGATGTGGGGAAAGCTTGGGTCATGGAATTGATGCTTGATTTCGGCAACTTTTTCAGCCACTGCCCATAAAATAAAGTCGTCGAGGGAAATGCCTTGACGCAAAGCACATTGTTGTACTTCTTGTTGAAGTTGAAGCGGCAAGTTAAGGGAGTAGGATGCCATCTTTAAGGTAAGGTCTGCATTGTCGGTTAATTTACCTTCTGATCCTAACGGATGCTCTTACTATAACGCGATCGCACTACACCTCCCGCGCGGGTTCCACAGTTCCCACACTTTCCCTCAGCGCCGAACCGCATCGAAGTTGCAGAAGGCGATCGCTTTGATTGGTGGTTGGTTGGTGGCAAAGGGCTGTTGAATGGCGCACCCTACTTGAGTGACGCCCGCACTATCTCCTCCATCGTGCCAGCATGTTTTTGGTTAAATTCACCTATTTCTCGATTAACCTCATTTTTCGCCACTTGATCGTCTGGTTAATGACCTACGCACATTATCTTAGGACATCACCCAAAAGTTATCAAATATGATAACCTGTAACTATGAACTGGCAAATTACTTTCTACAACGAGAAAGTAGAACAAGAAACATTGAACTTTCCACCAGGCATCCTCGCTAATTTTCTACACATCGCACTCGATGATTGAAGAGTTTGGTCCGATGCTAGGTAAACCATACACAGCTTCAATGGGTGGTGGACTTTTTGAAATAAGGTCAAAAGGTTTTGAAGGTATTGGTCGCTCTCTTTACTGTATGATCAAAGGAAGAGAAGTAATTATTCTGCATTCCTTTATTAAAAAGTCGCAAAAAACACCAAATCAAGAATTAGAACTGGCAAAAAAACGGATGAAGGAGATAAAAAAGTGACCCGTCCAACCTTGGCAAACTTTAAAGAAAAAGCTCTAGTTAATAGTGAAGTTAAAAAAGAGTATGAAGCTCTGGCCGTAGCTTACGATCTTAGAAATAAACTTATTGACCTAAGGAAAAAAGCTGGTTTAACTCAAGAAGAGTTTGCAGAAATTATAAAGACACAAAAGAGCAATATTTACCGTTTAGAGAATGTTAATTCATCTTATTCTCCTAAGCTCTCGACGATCGAAGACTATGCTCAGGCTGTTGGATATAAGGTAGAAATTAATTTTGTGCCAATTGAACCTTCTCCTTAACCTGAACGTATAACCATATTTATGAGTTGGCTGTTGGATTTCATTGGTTATTGGCGATCGCACTCTCCAGTAGGGTGGAGAAGGCGACAGCGTAATCCACCGAGTTACTTATGGGATGGTGCGTTCTTTATCTTCACCTCAATAATTTTCAAGTTTTATCTTGTGTAATCGAAGCCACCCGACAAGAGCGTACGCACTCCCTACAGGTACGCACTCAATAAATCAATTAAATTATCATTATCTAATCGATTAAAATGGTTTTCGTTCTTGCGCTCCATGCTTGACATGCAAGATTTGAACGATCTGACCGTCTATACGAAACAATACCCGATAATTGCCAACTATCAGGTTTCTAATTTCATAGTCATAGAAGCTGCTTTCAAAAGCTAACGGACAACGTGCAGGGGAATCTTTCAATGTCTGTATTTTGTCATGGATAACAAAATACCAACGTGCGGCATTATCAGGGGAATCCTCAGCAATATATAGATAAATATCCTCTATTTCTTGTCCAGCTTCCGGCGCAATGTCAATCCTGTATTGCTTCACCCTTTAATCCATGCTTTTGCTCAAATTTTTCAAAGAATTCATCGGCGGGAATTCCCTTGCCTTCATCATGGGCTTTTGCTGCTGTTGCTATTTTCTTAAGGGTTTCTAATAAATCAACCATTTCTTCATAGGCTTTTGCATCCTGAATAACTATTTCAGCTTTGCCGTTTACCGTCAATATTTCAGGCTTTCCGGTGGCTTTTAATCGCTTGATGTGTTCAGCAGGTTTACGGCTAAAATCGGAAACGGGATATATAGCATCCATCGTAAACATGACATGCCTCAACTGAAAATTTACTGATAATTTTCAGTTTATAGGCTTTTTGCGGAATTGGCAAGCTCAAATGTAGGGTGCTACATGTAAAATATCATCGCGTACGCACTCCCTACAGGTACGCACTCCCTACAGGTACGCACTCCCTACAGGTACGCACTCAATAAATCAATTATCCTTGGGAATAGTTTTGTCCCTTGTCATAGGTCACCGAGTTCTGTACACATGGGTGGAGAACGCGATCGCTTAATCCACCGAGCCCAGTAAGGGATGGTGCGTTCGGTGATATTCGGTCAATAAATGTCTTGATAGATCTTGTGTAATCGAACCCACCCTACTTGAGCGTACGCGCTGGAAGTTGCGGAAGGTGATCGCTTCTGAGATATAATCACTTCAATAGGGTACCATTATGAATTGTGATAATTTTTGTTCCCTGCTCCCTGTTCCCTGTTCCCTGTTCCCTAAAACCCAAAAAATTTGATTGAAAACCGCTATAATAACTAATGACCCGATTTATTCACGACCAATTTGCCAAAGATTATTTAGAAGAATTGTTATCACAATTTGGGGAATGTCAGGCTCCCCTAGAAATCCGCAGCGAAATCCGACAAGTCGATGTATTTTTTGCCCCGGCAAATCAAGCACAAACTTCCCCAGAAGCCTTAGGCTTATTAGGGAAATTAGCTACAACCCCTTGTTTGTTTGAACCCTTTAGAAATCCGGTTACTATTAACGAAATTCGGACTTGCCTCCTGAAATTATTAGAGGTACACACAGATTTTATTCGTAAAGGGAATCGAGAGAATACTAAGCTTAATGAGGAGAATTACCCGAAATTATGGATTTTGACCCCGACAGCATCATCGGCAATATTAGAAGGCTTTGGTGCTAAGAGTGATCCGGACCATTGGGGTGAGGGAATTTATTTGTTACCCTCATTCCTGAGGACTGGATTAGTCGTAATACATAAATTACCAAAGACCTTAGACACACTATGGTTGAGAATGTTAGGCAGAGGCAGGGTCCAACAACAGGCCATTGATGAATTAGAAGCACTGCCAGAAACAAATCAATTTCGGGAAAATACTTTATTGTTGTTATCTTCTCTGCGTAGTAACTTAGAAGTAAGTAAAGAATTAGAAGAGCAAGACAGGGAGAAAATTGATGCGGTTATCACCACTTTTATTAGAAAAATTAGAAGCTGCTACTCAGTCAGGTATAGAACAAGGTGTGCAGCAAGGTATAGAACAAGGTATAGAACAAGGTATAGAGCAGGGCATACAACAAGGTATACAGCAAGGTATGCAGCAGGGTCTGAGGATGGAGCGCACTGCGATTATCGAAAACTTGTTGAGAGTTCGGTTTAATTCTCTAGATGACCAACTTAGAGGAATTATTGAACCAATGCTGTCCTTATCTAATCAAGAATTTTCCGCTTTAATTTTACAGTTATCTCAGCTATCCCGTGAGGAATTATTAGCAAGATTCAGTGATTAATTCAACGTTCAAAATTAAAAATTAAAAATGAATGAAGCCCAGTAAGGGATGGTGCGTTCGGTGATAGTCGGTCCATAAATGTCTTGATAGATCTTGTGTAATCGAACCCACCCTACTTGAGCGTACTAAATTTCTGATTTCATCTGCTTCTTAGCAAGATAATGTTCATCAAGGGCGCGTCTTAGCATCATTTTAATCACAGCAGATATGCTAATGTTGAGTTCTTTTGCCATTGTATCAAGTTCGGTAAGCATAGGACTAGGAATTTCCACCTTTGTGGTTTCTATATCCTGTCTTCTTCGTGAAGTCATCTGACGGCGTGTTCCGACTCTTGTGGTTGTGGAGTCAAAATAGCGGTCTATAACTTCTTCTCCTGCTTCAATTTTTTGTTCAATTTCTTCACTAGAAATATTGTTCATAAATTTCTCTCTCCCTTTTCGTGCTTTGACCATATGTGATTAACCAGATATATTCCCCTTCATCATCATAACGCACTTCATAAATGATCGATAAAAGAGAATTTTTAAGAAAACCAATGGCAATAAATTGTTCAGGATCATCTTGTTTAATTCGTTCTACATAGTCGCCAGCCAAGATAGTAGCGACATCCTCAAGCGAGTATCCTCTCTTTCGCTTCAGAAGTTGACTTTTGTGATTATCCCAATCAAATCGCATTTTTTACCATAACACCCTAAGATAACGATCTTGCTCTGCTTTGCTACCATCCATATTTTACCGGGTAATTTGCTTAGAAATCAAAGTATAGCAGTAAGGCACCCCAGCCCCCAATTCTGGGGGAGCCCAGACTCAAAGTCCCCCAGAATTGGGGGATTTAGGGGGCTCTGTCGTAGTCTCACGACATTATGATTTCATCTGCTTCATTGTAGGTTCTATTTCAAAGAGAGAAAACCCGGCTCCAGAGGAGAAGACGTTGTGTTGAGGGGTATTCTGTTGGGTAACATTCAACAACCCAACCTACAAGAGCGATCGCACTTAGTCAGACATCAAGGGTTCAGATGGCTTAGGTTAAGCAGTAAGCGATCGCACTTAGTATAATACGATCGCATGAATCAATGTATGTTATCCGCAACAATCGGATAAGCGATCGCACTCACCACCTCAATTCAATCGTAGGTTGGGGTGACGGAACGGAAACCCAACAAAATCAGACCCCCACACCAATTAAATTGTTGGTTCTATTTTGTTAGAGAGAAAACCCCGATCAAGAGGTGAGGATGTTGTGTAGTGGGGAATTATGTTGGGTTTCATTCTTTAACCAAAACTACAAAGCGCGATCGCACTTCCTCAAGTGAGTATCCTCTATTTCGCTTCGCCAGTAAATTGATTAGCCTAAAATAGTTTCAATCATATTTTTAAGTTTTTGGCAATCTGAGTCTTGTAATTTACCTAATTTTCTAATTACTAAACTTTTCTCAATGGTAGATATAACCGGTTTAATCACAGAAAGTTTTATTAATCCGGCGGATAAAAAATCAATAATTTGCAACTCTCCAAAAGTTAAATTTGAACTTATTTGACTGGTAATTGCCATAATAATTAAGTCCGGTTTTTGTTGATTATAAGTGTTTGAGCTTATGATAACGGTTGGTCTTTTTTTTATAGTAGTTTGGTCAGTAAAGGGAAAAGGGACGAGAAGAATATCCCCAAAATTATAGGTTGTCATACTCGGCATCTTCAGGATTATCCCAAATTTTAGCAAAGACAGATTCAGAAAGTTTAGTAGATAAAACAGTTAATTCTCGCTCTGTATTATCTTGACTAAGTGCATCAATCAAATTTTCTACTTGTTGGATTTGTTCAAGGGAGAGTTTTTTAAGCTTTTCTATGAGTCTATTTTCTAGGGTGCTATTTGCTCTCATGATTAATTACATTTTTTTGGTTCTATTTTTTACTTAGTATAACACGATCGCACTCACCACCTCAATTCAATCGTAGGTTGGGTTGACGTGAGGAAACCCAACAACATCAGACCGCCACACCAATTAAATTGTAGGTTCTATTTTGTTAGAGCAGATACCCGGCTCTTGGGTCGAAGACGTTGTGTTGAGGGGAATTATGTTGGGTTTCTTTCTTCAAGCCAACCTACAAGAGCGATGCTCCAAAAGAGCCGCTAAAAGCGATTGACCGTAGGTCACGCGGGGCGCGATCGCACTATGTGTTGGGTTACCCTAGGGGAAGCAAGCCTACGTTCCAAGGGCCCAACCTACATGCTGCTATCGCTCAAATTATGAAATAGAGGGTGAAATTTTTTCTAGGGAAACCAAACCATTGTCTTCAAAATCTATCTCCAGATGATATCCTCTCATCAAAGCTGTTCCAAGTAAAGGTTTATAACCAGAAGCTAAAATAGGGACTACTTTTTCGATATTGTCCCAAACAATTGTGGCTAAATGTATAGATAATAAAGCTTCCCTACCATCGGCTAATCTTGCTGGTGTGCGCTTATTATAATGGAAGATTCATTACACTGACTGCTTGTGGTGGTAGGGTAAGATGATCGTTGAACCCAGTGTCGATAATAAAATCTAGAGAAAAATCTGGTTGTGTAGGTAAACGAAAAGTTACTGGTACTATAGCTAACCCATCAATCAATCTGCCGTAAATCATGGTACAGTTCGCTCAATTGCACCACCAAAGCTGACCGCAACGTCATAACCAATCCGCATAGTAAACAATCTGGCGTTTGGTTTCTTTTGCTTGAACCTTAATGCTGTTTCCACACCAGTTTGATCTATTCCGTATTCACCAGTTTCAGCATCAATCACAATCATTTTGCCAATATTATCGCCATATTCAACTTGTTGGCGAATGCCATTTTCGTACAGTTGTTTGGCTCTTTGGGCGACTTCTTCTATACTCCAAAAAATAGCTTGCATGATAATCACACCTACTTTTTGCTCCTTAGTTATTGTAACCGAATAATTGCTCAGGAACCCTTTACTGATAGAAAAACTCAATGATCATCCTGAGTTGGTATCGGAACAAACCGATCAACACTACACCATCACGAGCGTAAGCTGGAGAGCCTACGAAGCCCTGCTATCGGATCTAGGTGATGATTTTCTAGGACTGCGGGTTCACTATTTAGAGGGAACCTTAGAAATTACTATGCAATGTCGTTAGCATGAAGTCCTCAAAGACAATATTGGACGGCTACTTGGCGTTTATTTTGAAGAAACTCGCACTCGTTTTTATGGACTGGGTTCCAACACCTGCAAAATTTCAGCCAAACGACGCGGGGCCCAACCCGATGTGTCCTTTTTTAAGGTAAGGTCTGCATTGTCTGTTAATTTACCTTCTGATCCTAACGGATGCTCTTAGTATAACACGATCGCACTGGATTAGTCGTAATACATAAATTACCAAAGACCTTAGACACACTATGGTTGAGAATGTTAGGCAGAGGCAGGGTCCAACAACAGGCCATTGATGAATTAGAAGCACTGCCAGAAACAAATCAATTTCGGGAAAATACTTTATTGTTGTTATCTTCCCTGCGTAGTAACTTAGAAGTAAGTACAGAATTAGAAGAGCAAGATAGGGAGAAAATTGATGCGCTTATCACCACTTTTATTAGAAAAATTAGAAGCTGCTACTCAGTCAGGAATAGAACAAGGTATAGAGCAGGGCATACAACAAGGTATACAACAAGGTATGCAGCAGGGTCTGAGGATGGAGCGCACTGCGATTATCGAAAACTTGTTGAGAGTTCGGTTTAATTCTCTAGATGACCAACTTAGAGGTATTAGCGATGCAGCGCGGTCTTGGGGGTTTCCCCCATGAGCGACTGCATCAAGACATTGAACCAATGCTGTCCTTATCTAATCAAGAATTTTCCGCTTTAATATTACAGTTATCTCAGCTATCCCGTGAGGAATTATTAGCAAGATTCAGTGATTAATTCCCAGTTAAAAATTCAAAAATTAAAAATGAATGAAGCCCAGGAAGGGATGGTGCGTTCGGTGATAGTCGGTCCATAAATGTCTTGATAGCTCTTGTGTAATCGAACCCACCCTACAAGAGCGTACGCACTACCAGACGACTTGATCGCGCTGCAAGCCAAAGTTCAAGACATGGTAACCAGCATAGTGTTAGAATTATTCCATTATGCCAACAATTTTACGGATCGGTCCTTTTAGAGGCTTGGTATGGGTATTTTGGCAATTCGAGCGGATGAGAGAGTTAAGAATGTCTACTTTACTGAAGAAACCATTAGTGTTGATTTAATGGATGGGCGGAAAATTACCGTACCTCTAGTTTGGTACCCAAGGCTACTTAACGCCACAACCGATCAACGTTCAAATTGGGAAGTTTGCGGTGGTGGTTATGGCATCCACTGGAGCGACATAGACGAGGATTTGAGTACAGAAGGGATGCTGCGTGGTGCGCCAGCCCCATCCTCCAGAAATTTATGAGTTAATTGAGGTGAGGGACTCTAACGTTCAAGCTCACTGGCGGCAGGTATCTAACGGTTACGAACTAAGCGATCGCCACTCCGTCCAGTGCAGGGTCAGAAAGGTTACGCAAAAGCCCGTGATTGTTGGGTTTCGTGCCTCAACATTATCCCCCCTTTGAGTCAACCTGATGAATTGAGTTCGTCGTAAACCAGTAAATTAACTCTTTTTAATAGCCTTTTATCATTCTCTTGTAGCCAAATATAGTCAGACCAGGATGCTTCGGTAAAAGTGATTTTCATTCATCAATTAATTGTTTAATTGACTTTTTAACAGATTTAGCTTGTTCAATTGATTCTAATAGATGTTCGGCATTGGTAGGATTGGATAATAAATATAGTGTTTCTTGCCAAGAGTTAAATTCATCTAAAGACATTAAAACAGCTTGTTTTCCTTGATCATTACATAAAATAGTTGGTTCTACGTCAAGAATGACCCGATCGATTAGTTCATCTAATTGGTGTTTGGCTTGATTACTCGTAATTGCTTTCATTTTTAGCTAGTCAGAGTTGTATACACTATAAAGGTAACAGAAATTTACCGGTTCTTTTGTTAACCAAAGCTACGGGCGTACCCATTATGAGTCCGAATAAGTTATTGTAACTTACATGATAAAATCTTAGGGTAACAAGGGTTAAAATCAAGGGTTTTGGGTGGTGCGTTCCCCATAATCGTGGGGTGAAGCAGCAGATTTTGATTCAAGGATCGCACCCTACAAGAGCTAAAATTTAAAGCTGTACGAGCGATCGCACTCACCACCTCAATTCAATCGTAGGTTGGGTTGACGGAACGGAAACCCAACAACATCAGACCGCTACACCAATTAAATTGTTGGTTCTATTTTGTTAGAGAGAAAACCCGGCTCAAGGGTCGAAGACGTTGTGTTGAGGGGAATTATGTTGGGTAACATTAATCAACCCAACCTACAAGAGCGACGATCGCTACGAGCCAATTCGCATCAGCCTAGTTCTTCACCTAGGGTTTGCTGTGATGCGTGCCGGATGTGTAGAATGCGAACGGTCGCTCGTTCAGGCAATTCGAGAATGGTAAAAAGAATTCGATATGAATTACGTCCCCGACCGTAGAGTAATTGTCGTATTTCTTGACTGAAATACTTATTCTCTCTTGCTAGAGGACAACGTTTTGGAAATTGCGATAGAGATTCGATTGCTTTTAGCAATAAGCGCATACCAAAGGCTAGCCTGGGTGGGAGATGTGACTTGGGATAAACGTAGGAAGGCGCTGTCGGCTTCCGCCTCTGCCACACTGGCAATTTCAAGAGAGTATTTCATGAATCGACTGGCAGGTTGTACTGGCGACGCTGCTCTATAGCAAACTCAGCGAAAGACCGAAATCGACCTGCATCGAAATCATTCAGTCCTTTTTGAATGCCCTTGATAGCCTCCTCTGAATCTTCCACCTCCGACTCTAAGACACTAGCCAGCAATTCGGAGGCAACCAAGCTAACATCTTGACCTCGCTGAGCAGCATATTCACGCAGTAGTGCTTCTAATTCTGAGTTAAGGGATAACTACCTTTGTCATCGACCTACGTTCCTCCCAACCTTTGCTTCTATGGTGCATTCTAGCAAAGTGTGGGGGTGCGTTACTAAGGCATTTCCTCAACCCACCGGACAAGTGGCGTACGCACGCTTTGGGTCAATGTATGTTATCGGCAACATACATTGGATAAGCGATCGCACTCACCACCTCAATTCAATCGTAGGTTGGGGTGACGTGAGGAAACCCAACAACATCAGACCGCCACACCAATTAAATTGTAGTTTCTATTTGCAAGAGAGAAAACCCGGCTCTTGGGTCGAAGACGTTGTGTTGAGGGGAATTATGTTGGGTAACATTAATCAACCCAACCTACAAGAGCGAACGCACTTAAAGTATCATACAATGCATGATATTATATAAAATGTAAGAGGTTATATTGCGGATTTTCATGGGTTGCATGGTTTCAACGCTTCTCCCGTAGGGAAAGAATGACAGATGCCATGTTGCTCTCAGCTGTGATGCGGGCAGAGCAAGGCTTAATCGATGCTGATCTCGGTGGAGGTGTCATCAAGCAGCGCATTGCCCGTGAGAGCCAGGGTAAGTCTGGAGGGTATCGCTCGATCATCCTATTCCTATGCGGTGATAAGGCGTTTTTTATATATGGGTTTGCCAAAAGTGAGCGCGATAATATCTCCAATGATGAGCTAGCAGACTTTAAGAAGGCGGCTTTAGAGTACTTGGCTCTGTCAGATGAACAGATTCAGCAATTGATAGATATTAAGGCACTAGGGGAAGTTAAGCAATGAGCGAATCACTACAGTACTTTTCAGAGGCTTTTGCTGCCATCCATGAGTCCATGGAAGCTTTGCATCAAATTGGTGCCATTACTAAGCAGACGATGGATGAGTTTGATCAAACCTGTCTTACTCCTTTTGAATCCCTATCTCCACAAGATATCCGTGCTTTGCGGGAGCGGGAAAATGCTTCAATAGCAGTCTTCGCTCGTTACCTCAATGTTTCACACAATCAGGTTTCCGACTGGGAAAGTGGTGTTAAAAAACCTGGGGGAGCTGCGCTACGCCTGTTGACGCTCGTGAAGAAAAAAGGGCTACAAGCGATCGCATAGGACAGAGATCACCTTTCCAACCCGCGAGCGCTATTTTATTCGCATTTAATTTTCTTGTGTCAGGCTTTTGATAATCTTTTTAGCCAATCGCTCATTAATTTCTCGATGCCTTGGAATTGGTTCCGTTTGTCCGTTATTTGGGTTATGGTAAATATCGTGTTTCCCACCATGTCGAATTCATTTAGCAACCGGAGTTTTCTAAGTAGGCAATTAAATCGCGTCAAATCATGCAAGCTCAAGTTCTGCGACTCTCTTAATTCCGGGAATTTCTTCACTAGTAAATGTTCTATAGAGTACAGCTAAGTTCTCTTTTAATTCTTCTAGTGAAACCCCTTGTGTCCAATGATCTGGAAATTCATTCAAATAGCCCAAAAACATCCCATCCGCTTCTTTCCAATATGTATATGTAATTTTCATGGATTTTACCCTATTTTCGCGCTTCGATACTATCAAATGATTTTCTTTTCTTTCTCAGACGCGCAAACGGTTTTACTCACCGACAATAAGTAACCTCTTAATTTTAACCAATCCCCATCAGTGTACGCAATCCCCACCCGATCGGCAATGCCCATCGCACTTCAGCAAATCATCAAGATAGAATGTAGGGTGGGGAACGCGACACCGCAACAACCGTGCAGATTCCGGTTGGGGTGGTGCGTTCCCAAATACCCATCAATCTCCCAGTCGCAATGGTTTCAGGGAACACACCCTACAGGCGATCGCACTGAAATGTCAAGACTATTTATCTAATGACCCGATTTATTCACGACCAATTTGCCAAAGATTATTTAGAAGAATTACTATCACAATTTGGGGAATGTCAGGCTCCCCTAGAAATCCGCAGCGAAATCCGACAAGTCGATGTATTTTTTGCCCCAGCCAATCAACCACCAACTTCCCCAGAAGCCTTAGGCTTATTAGGGAAATTAGCTACAACGCCTTGTTTGTTTGAACCCTTTAGAAATCCGGTTACTATTAACGAAATTCGGACTTGCCTACTGAAATTATTAGAGGTACACACAGATTTTATTCGTAAAGGGAATCGAGAGAATACTAAGCTTAATGAGGATAATTACCCGAAATTATGGATTTTGACCCCGACAGCATCATCGGCAATATTAGAAGGCTTTGGTGCTAAGAGTGATCCGGACTATTGGGGTGAGGGAATTTATTTATTACCCTCATTCCAGAGGACGGGATTAGTCATAATACATAAATTACCAAAGACCTTAGACACTCTATGGTTGAGAATGTTAGGCAGAGGCAGGGTCCAACAACAGGCCATTGATGAATTAGAAGCACTGCCAGAAACAAATCAATTTCGGGAAAATACGTTATTGTTGTTATCTTCTCTGCGTAGTAACTTAGAAGTAAGTACAGATTTAGAAGAGCAAGACAGGGAGTTAATAATGCGGTTATCACCACTTTTATTAGAAAAATTAGAAGCTGCTACTCAGTCAGGTATAGAGCAGGGTGTGCAGCAGGGTCTGAGGATGGAGCGCACTGCGATTATCGAAAACTTGTTGAGAGTTCGATTTAATTCTCTTGATGACCAACTTAGAGGTATTATTGAACCAATGCTGTCCTTATCTAATCAAGAATTTTCCGCTTTAATTTTACAGTTATCTCAGCTATCCCGTGAGGAATTATTAGCAAGATTCAGTGATTAATACAAAGTTCAAAATTAAAAATTAAAAATGAATGAAGCCCAGTAAGGGATGGTGCGTTCGGTGATAGTCGGTCAATAATTGTCTTGATAGCTCTTGTGTAATCGAACCCACCCTACTTGAGTGACGCCCGCACTATCTCTTCCATCGTGCCAGCATGTTTTTGGTTAAATTCACCTATTTCTCGATTAACCTCATTTTTCGCAACTTGATCATCTGGTGAATTTTTATCCCTCACCTCTTGATCTATCGTCTCTTCCGCTTTTGTGCTCTCTTCTTTATCCTCTGTAGTAGAGCTATCGGTGCTAGCAGTATTTTCGGCGGATTTAGAAAAATCAAATAGCTTTTCTCTTAGGGCATAGGCATCACGAACAAACTCATGAATGTCCTCTGGTGGAAGTTGTTTCGCGTCTGCTATTTTTTTATTGATATCCTTAATCTCAGCATCCAGTTCATCTTTGGTCATATTAAACAAATGACCACCAATCGGTTTACCGGCTTCGCTTACCGCTAACGCATCATAATGCTGGCTATAAGAGTCTTTGAAGTTATTGAGTAAGGTTTGATAATCAGCGCCAGAGGCATTGGTATCTGAGTCATCTTTAGTCTCACCATCGGCAGAATCCCTGTCACCCTTGGTATTGGTTAAATGATCAATTAAGGCATAGGAATCTTTGAGCATTTTTTTGGTATTGTCTGAAGGGACTTTTACCGCTTTCTCCATCGCCTGAGCGAGTTGATCCACTTGTTGATTGACCTCACTCTCGGTCATGGTAAATGGATTTTTTAATTGCTCGAAACCTTTGACATCCTCCAATTTCTTAAACATATCCCCCGTAGAGTCTTGAAAAGATGCCATTTCCGACTTTGAGATGGGTTGACCACTTGACCTTTTGTCTCTAAGGCCTTGCGCCTGCTTTAAAAAAGAAGCCGCATCATCTTTGGATAGGTTAGAAACACCAGCAAGTGCCTCACTCAATGTCTTGATCTCAGCCTCGGTAGTCATACCCGTAATCGGATTGATTTTTCCTTGGGATTGGGAGTTGGAAGCATCTGAAGCTGCTTTTGATGCCTTTTTCGCTTTCTTAGCCTCTTTTTTCTTCTTGCGGATTTTTTTTGTTTTACTTGATAGTGACATATATATATAGTTATTTTTTTGTTTATTATTATTTTATCTGGTGAGCGTGGAGGATTGTTCTGTTTATCTGCTCGATCGCACTCACCTCAAAATGATCGCACTGTTAATCATTTATTTTTGATAGTGGAATCGACAAGAAATTATTGTTAATTCCTCTTCAGATATTTCATAAACTAAACGATGCTCAGAATTAATCCGCCTTGACCAATATCCTGATAAATTTGCCTTTAGAGGTTCTGGTTTGCCAATACCGTCAAATGGATTTCTTATTATGTCTCTAACTAGTAAATTAACTCTTTTTAATAGCCTTTTATCATTCTCTTGTAGCCAAATATAGTCAGACCAGGATGCTTCGGTAAAAGTGATTTTCATTCATCAATTAATTCCTTAACTGATTTTTTTCCTGATTTAGCTTGTCCAATAGATTCTAATAGATGTTCGGCATTGGCAGGGTTGGATAATAAATATAGTGTTTCTCGCCAAGAGTTAAATTCATCTAAAGACATTAAAACAGCTTGTTTTCCTTGATCATTACATAAAATAGTTGGTTCTACGTCAAGAATGACCCGATCAATTAGTTCATCTAATTGTTGTTTGGCTTGATTACTCGTAATTGCTTTCATTTTTAGCTAGTCAGAGTTACATACACTATAAAGGTAACTTATTTACCTATTTTTTGCTCAACCAAAGCTACGGGCGTAAACATGATGAGTCCGATTTTGTTATCGTAACTTACAATATAAGATAAAATCTTAGGGTAACAAGCATGAAAATCAAGGGTTTTGGGTGGTGCGTTCCCCATAATCCATCGGTTAAGCAGCAGAGGTGGCTTCACCGAACGCACCCTACAAGAGCGATCGCACTTTAGTCTCACCATCAGCAGAATCCCTGTCACCCTTGGTATTGGTTAAATGCTCCATTAAGGCATAGGTATCCTTGAGCATTTTTTTGGTATTGTCTGAAGGGACTTTTACCGCTTTCTCCATCGCCTGAGCGAGTTGATCAACTTGTTGATTGATCTCACTCTCGGTCATGGTCAATGGATTTTTTAATTGCTCGAAGCCTTTCACATCCTCCAATTTCTTAAACATATCCCCCGTAGAGTCTTTGAAAGAGGCCATTTCTGACATTGAGATGGGCTGACCACTTTCCATTAGGTCTCTAAGACCTTGCGCCTGCTTTAAAAAAGAAGCAGCATCATTTTGGGACAGGTTAGAAGCACCAGCAAGTGCCTCACTCAATGTCTCGATCTCAGCCTCAGTCGTCATACCGGTGATCGGATTGATTTTTCCTTGGGATTGGGAGTTGGCAGAATCAGAAGACGCTTTTGAAGCCTTTTTCGCTTTTTTGGCATCTTTTTTCTTTTTGCGGATTTTTTGCACTTTACTTGAGAGTGACATATATAGTCTTTTCCTGGCTTATTATTATTTTATCTGCCGAGCGTGAAGGATTGCCCTATTTATCTGCTCATACGCCTTCCTTTTCAGTTAGTTTGTGCGTTATTAACACACCAGACAAGAGAGGCTGATCACTCTTAACCAAATATGATCGCACTTAACCAAATCATCAAGATAGAATGTAGGGTGTGTTAGTGACAGCGTAACGCACCGAGATTATACCGAAGTTAAGGATGGTGCTCAAGTTTAGAATTGTGATGCCTGAAAGCCCGTAAATTCCTTACCCAGATCTAGAATTAAGTAGCTTTGGGCCTAAGTGGAGTTCTGGTATATGTTGGATTAGAATCGCCTGTTGTATCGTCAGTTATTATTGGCTTCTGTGGAGTTCCTTTAGGGTTATACTTTGCTGGAATTTTTTTATTTTTATCATTAAAATAGTCAGTTATTTTTGTTTTGATCGTTTCCTTATATGTATTTATAGCTTCTCTTCTTTTCTTTATGGTTTCCTTTGGTGTTGTCATTTTTATTCCTTCCAACGTTCTATCATCAATCCGCTCATTGATCACGGTGTCATACTCATTACCATTCTTTACCAGCACCTTATAGTTTATATATCTTGCAGCTTGCATTTTATCGTCTCCTGTACCAGGGTATGCATAGGCCGTGTGTTTTAGCAAAACGTCGTCTCGATTTAGCTGATTGGTAGCATCGCCTATTATTTCCGTTATGGCTTCCTCTATTTTTGTTTGTTTCTCTTCTTGCCAAAAAGTATTTGATACAGCATTATGATAATGAGCTACGCCTCCAAACTGATCGCCAATTTGATGCCCTCTTTTAGCTCTATCATTTGCGTCTTGTCCTGAAATCTCGTCAGTTTGAGGCATAAAAAGCCCAAAATCATTTCTGATTTTTTTTGCATCATGCTTTGTTTTATCAGGTTCGGAGTTAGGAAATTTTTCTCGTTCACCCCGATTATTATTCCCTAAAGCTATTCCAGAACTATTTCCAGTATCTTTATCTCTAGTGCCTTTTTGACGAAGTCTATCAAGCCCAATTTTCCATGCTTTGTTTTCAATACTTTTAATTTTTTCATGTTCACTGATATGATTAACCCATGTGTAAATTGGAAACTCTTCAGACAATTCAAAATCCGAATTTAGATCTGTTAAAACATCATTTTTTACCTGTTCAAGAAGAACGTTCTTATCCTCATGTGCGTTTTGATCGAAAGCATCCAAGACATCTTGATGGTTCTTTGTATCGGTCAAGCTATTTTTTAACTCGATTCGCTGATTACTCACCAAATCATCAATTTTATCTTCAATTAACAATGATATTACTCCCTCGTGATACTCTCGAAGTTTGCTGGTTTCAATTGCTTCGCTTTCTTCCTTTGACTTCTGCTGTTCAAGGTTTTGTATCGCCTCCCTGTATTCACTTTGAATATCCTCTCTTTCCATTTCCTCTGCTTCTAAAAACTCCCGCTTTTCACGGGCTTGCTGATTTTCAATTGCTTTGCTTTCTTCCTTTGACTTCTGCTGTTCAAGGTTTTGTATCGCCTCCCTGTATTCACTTTGAATATCCTCTCTTTCCATTTCCTCTGCTTCTAAAAACTCCCGCTTTTCACGGGCTTGCTGATTTTCAATTGCTTTGCTTTCTTCCTTTGACTTCTGCTGTTCAAGGTTTTGTATCGCCTCCCTGTATTCACTTTGAATATCCTCCCTATTCATTTTTTCTTTTTCTTCATGTTTTTTTGTCGCCTCATATCTCTGCATCTCTTGTTGCCTGATAGCTATATCCGAGCTATCATCTACATGAGCATATTTTCTTTCTCTTGCTTTTTTTCTTGCGAGTTCAGCTTCTTTACGTCTTGACTTACCCATGTCACTATTTCCTCTTTACTATTATTCAACTAAATCTTATATGTATTGGTTGTCTAAACAACTGCCTTATACATCACAACCAACCCCAAATTACTCAAACTCTTCTTATCCCCTTTGGCTTTAAAGTTCCAAGTCGCACCATTACTCCTGATCATCAACCCATTGGCCTCATTAAACTTGCCATGCTTCAGGGTCAGGTCATCATCATCATTCAGAATCAAACTCACCTGCCCTTCCCCAAGCATTTCATAATGCGGCACTAACCCAGTTATTTTACTACCCGATATATTTGGTAACATCTCCCGAGTAATCTGAATATTGAGATCTTCTGTGTCACCATAAACGAATGCGTACCATTCATTCGGAAACATCTCCGCCAGGTTAAAGTAGGTTGCAGTGGGATAAGGCTTCAACATCCCCTTCACCGCACTGGCAAATGCGTTACCACCATTAAGGGCTGTGTACTTCAACTTGATAGTCACGTTATTCAGTTCGTTCAAATTGTAGCTGCCACGCTTACCGCTTAACTCTAATCGCCAGGTTGATACCGCACCGGTTCCTTCAAAGGGAAGGAAACGTTCATCGTCGAATCGCAGTTCAAATAAACCGTTCGGTTCGTCATATTCTCCAATGTCACCCAAAGCAATTTGCTGAGTGGTGCGCCAATCGCTGCGGATTGACATCGGCTCCTTGCCTTTAGGATTCAGTAAGTACTTCACCGCCTTCACATCTGGTTCCATCACGGTTTTATGACGGAGTTGAGTTAAGGTGGCATTTACGGTTTTTCCTTCCCCCGCATCGATGTCAATGGCAATCGTTTTCACCTGACGGCGGTAATGCCCTTGGAAGTCGTAATCGAAAAAGGCTTCGGAGAGGTTGAACTCACAAGTGCCTTTGGTTTTCAATTGGATAAAGGCCATGGGGTCTAGCTCCGCCAAGGAAATATGTTTCCCGATTTCTAATGAACGGCTATTGGTATCAATATAAGCCTTCTCCATGCGGTCTAGGTCATGGCCTAGGGAATCACCACTGAGTAAACCTTTCCGCAAGCTGTCCCAATACATACCGCCAATGAACGAGACCTCACTCTCTTTAAGACCGCGCTCGTATTGATAGGCTTTTTCGGCTGATTTTGCCATATCGTGGGCTAGCTTATAGGTTTGGAAGAACAAACCTGAGAGCTTGCTGGTCATCCATTGATACAACTGTTCGTTTGAGAATTTGCTGGTCATAAATTGTTTCATTGATTCATTTTGTTTTATCTCCTTTTCGGTCATTTCTATTTCATATCGGGCAGCGTTGATTCGGTATTTTGCCCCTTCAATTTGGGCTTCAAGCTGGATAATCTCGCTTTTAGCCAAAGCTAGTTGCAATTCCCAATCTTCTTTAGAGCGCTGGAATTGGGCATAAACACCAGCAGCTTCTCCCCCCATACTGATAGCCTCGGCTGCCGTTGTGATAACATCAGCGGCTGTATTCAATCCATCATGAACTTGTCCTCCTCCAGATTTGGTATGGGAAGCAAAGGGTGGTCCAATCGCAACTTCGGGAATAGACCTAGATTTTGCGGCAACCGTTTTCAGTACTGCTGCTACACCATGCATACCCGCAGCGACACCCATTAACGTGATTTGCGCTAACTCAGGAGCAATCAAGTCATTGCTAATTAAATCTTGGTAATGCTGCTTTTGATTTTCGGCACTGCGTTGGTTCTCTTGCAACGACTTCAGGCTTTCCAAGGCTTCATTTAATTGCGCTTCCTTAATCCGGCTCGTAACTTCGAGAATTTCGGTTTCATGACGATTTTGTAACAAGCTCAGCGCTTCGCTATCTTTCTTTTCGATCGCTCCCAACAAATCCCCACCGAATTGATTGAGTTTACCCACCAACTCTCGCGCTTTATTCAGCATAAAGTTGAAGCGATAATGAGGTACAGCAACAGACAATCCGGCAATTGCCCCACCAATTCCCGCACCACCAGCGACAGCCCGTACTAAGGCCATCGGGTCAATGGGAGGTTGGAACAAGGGCAAGGGTTGCTTAATTCCCATTATATTTAGGCTATGGCGGATTTTATACAGCCGGTCTTCTATCCGGTCCCAGTAGTCAATTAAATTTTGATTTTCGGGTATATAGAAGTAGGGTTCAGTGACTGAGCTATGAATATTAGCTGCGAAGGTTAGACTCTTTTCATCTCTGTTATCCCCACTCACATCAAACAAAAAGTCATATTGACTGCTATCTTGCTCTGCGCCTAAATCATGAATGCCTTCAATCTCATTGTTGCCATCACGGCCATAGGGTAAAGAGTCAGACAGTAATCTTGTACCCGTATTTTCAGGTTTTTGTCCGAGGAGATCGTAAGCTAAGATATAGTGCATCCGGGCTTCGTTGATACTCTCCCTGGTGTACTGACGGAACAGTTGATCCCCCCAGTCGATCAGATTATCGATATAGGCCATTACTGTGGTGCGTCGATAGGCAATCCGTCTGAGTCGGGCAATGGCATGAGGGTCGAAGGGGTCTTTCAGGTAGGCTTGGATTTGCGGCATACTGCTGGTTTCATCGGGAACCATAAATCCATACCGGATCGGAAGTCGTTTAACTATCTCCAAGGTTTCTGCTAAGGCTTTTGCATTTGGGTCAACTTTGACCAGAGCATCAACCTTCTTTTTCACCTCTTTAAATTGGTCGTTCGTGGATACTTGTTCTAACTCCGCCCTTTCTGCACTGGAAAGCTCACGTTTTCCTTCAAACGCTTCTTCAAATTTTTTCGGCTTATTTTCCGGTTGAAGTAAGCCTATGACTGGGGATGCATCCAGGTCTTCTTCCTCTATTGCCTTTGCATAAGACTTGATCCGAGTAATCAAAGCTTCAATATCCACTGACAAGAACGGCAAGAACTGCCAATATTCAAATTCATCGGTCGGGTCAAAGATAAACTCAAACCATTTCTTCGCCTCGGCAAACTTCTGTTGTGTATTCAGGGATTGAGCAATCAACAAAGGCGCGTGGAAAAAGAGTTCCCAATAGTGAAGACCATTAGCACCGCGAAACTCCAAGTGGGAATGCAAAGGAAGGGTTTCGACCTTTTCTTGGTTAACTTGAATTATCGAATCGCCGCTTACCTTATCTGTAGTAAAAATCGGGAGTTCATCGATTTCCTGATTCCTCAGGCTAAATAAGTCATCGATGCCATGGGCAAACAATTTTTGACTTAACTTACTTCCGGTCATCGAGGACAAACGGATGATATCATACTTGACATTTTCCGCCGTGACAAATTCTTCCACCCTCACATATTCCTTTCCTGATACTAGGTAGGCATAATTATCATCTTGAAAGGCGGTTTTGAACTGATCGAATCCCTTAGGCCATTCCCAGTTCCCTTGGATATCTAGGTTTTCGGAGTTGGAATTGGAATTACTCGGAGCAAATATTGCGTATTGATTCTGGGAGAACAGATAAACCTTATTATCCAATTCAAATACCGCTCGAACAGGCCCCTGCCATTTAGGTAACCCTTCCGTATTAGTACTCAACAATTTAGGATATCCCCGTTCGACATAATCAAACTGAGTACCGTCGTAACGATAATACTGGTCTCCTGAAAAGAGGTATGTTTTTCCTCCGTGAGTAAAAGCCGCATCAACCACCCCCGTCTCTTGGATGTTATTTTTAATTTCTTTAACCTTTCCCCAGGTGGAGTTAATCTCTGTTAGTTGCGTCGGTTTACCTGCTAACTGTTTGATTTCATCATCAGAAAGGGCGCGATCGTATATTCTTACTTCGTCTATCTTTCCGTTAAAATAACGATCGCTGGCCCAACGTCCAATTTTTACTATTCCTTCTCCTTGAAATGGCTGATGCCCTGTCATACTAGCATCATAGATGCCATTGATAAATATTGTCTGTTGCTGTTTGGTTATATCATATCTCCATGTCAGGCAATACCATTGACCGCTCTCAATTTCTGTCTGTCCCCAGGTATCATTATGGAAAAATCCCATATAGGGTTTTTTATTGCGAATAACGAAATGAAGACCTTTGTTGCGAGATGTCGTATCTGTACCCAATATTGTAAGATCTGTTCCTGAGTCAACAGAACTTAACCATACCCAAGCACTAACCGTAAAACTCTGATTGGTTAACTTCAGGTCAGGTGCGGTAGGTAATTCTATGTAGTCATCTTTACCATCAAACTGATACGCACTATTAGCATTGTCAAAGCGATCGCTGGTCAATGTTGCCCCAGATACTGTGCCGTCATGTCCGTTACCGCTTTCATCATTGGCATTTCCCTTGAAGGGATAGTAGCCAACCAATCCACTTTTATCCTCCTCCTTGGGAAATATAAAGTATTTACCGTCGTCTTTAAAGAAATACGTCTTGTTATCAACAGCAGAGGTAAACCCAGCAGTAATACCATGTTCATCGGGAATACCTTCCTCCAATCCTTGTGAAATAGGTTTTGGATAGCCTGAATCTGGTTGAGCTAAACTGGCACCGCTATATCTGATATACTGGTCACCGCTAATCAAATAGAGCTGATTATCTTTGGTGAAAGCATAGTCTATTTTGGAAACGGTTGACCATAATCCCGATAGCGGTTGCTTGTCATTTAAATTATCAGAGCGGGTGTATTGGTTACCACTGATAAAATAGGATTTCCCCTTAAAGTGAAAAGCCGCATCGATTTTCTCCCAGCCTGTCATTTCCCTAGTTTGTTTGGGATAGCCATCATCCACCAAGCCATCATACCCATGGGAATAGCGCACATACTGGTCTTCTCGGAATAAATAGGTTTTCCCCTCAATCACGCAGGCGGCATCGACCCGGTTATCTTGTTTGATTTTGTTATTACCCTTACCCCACTTATCTTTCGTTTTGCTGATGGATGAAATAGTCCAAGTTTCTGTTGACTGAGGAACATCAGTTTTCGTATATCTGCCTTCTCGTGAAAATGCGTACACCTGGTTATTAGCGACAAAAGCCGCGCTCATTGTAAATGCCTCACCACTGGGAGTCGAAATACTTCCTTTGGTTGGAGGAGTCGTTGCCCCCGAAACTGGTTTACACAGGAAGCTCGATCCTTTGTAATGAAAACATATCCAACTGAGTGACTTATCTTCTGATGATGGATTACTCACCAGTACAGGTGGTTCAAGCTTATTGATATCTTCATCGGGGAATAAATTCTTAAACAGTTTAATGCCAGAACTGTTGACATCAATAGTTTCCTGATCGCTTTTTTCATTTTCTACAATTCGCGTTTCGGGATAGAAGCGTAACTTACTTATCCACTGCCTTTTCTCCGCAATAATTTGAAATGTATCACGGCGTTTTTTTTCGTCGTCATCATTTTCCTTAAAATCCTCAACACGTATTTCCCCTTTATCATCAAACCGCATTACTCTTTCTTTGCCATCATAGGTGTTATAGAAGGTATAGCCTTCCCCAAGCCGTCCTTCTTTGATCTTAAATGTAGAAACTGAATCCAGCTTCCCTTCAACACCATCTTGATAGTGATCTAAGCGGAGTTTGTAATTGTAGTGCCGGAAGTAGTGTTTTTGCATATTCTTGGCAGTAGCCTTGAGAGCAATTAGTTCATCTTCTGGTTTGTTTGCCGAAAGGTGAACGATTTCAAACTGGTTATGGGGTTCTTCGATTTTATCTCCAGCAATAAACTGTTTAACCTGAAGTTCTATATCATCTTGATTAGGTGAAGAAGCTGTTCCTGAACTTACTATGTATTTTTTCTTTTTTGTAGTTGCTGTCAGATAAATTTTATTGACTCCACTCGTTCCATTAATTGATTTAATCAAGTCATCTACATCTACATATCCATTGTCTTTTCTTTTCGCGTATACCATTCCTTTGTCTGTCATGTAGCGACAGTTTATTAGAATGCTATCGAGATCCATCTCCTTATTCTTTTTTAAACCACTAAAATCCATCAAATAATCTGTAATGGTATCGGTTGATTTAATCTGGTAATTTAGTTTCTGAGCCGGAGCCCAGGTTTTATTCAAATCGTAATAGGAGTAATAAATCTGCAAGACAGATTCAAAAGTAGCATTAGAATCGACTTTAGTGTTCTGATTATTCTCATCTGAACTAATATTGATCTCTGTATTGGGACCGATATCGCTATTCTGTTCGATTTCACCCCAGAAAACATAAACCCGATCCAGGGTATATACGGGGTAAACCCGCTCGGAATTAATTTGAATATTTACCTCTTGCCAGGGTTGCCAATTTACTGAGTCGCTTTTGCCCTTGATAAAGGTAGCACTGCGATAATAATAGCGCCTGGGTTCACTGATGGTATGACCAAATAAAACCATGTTTTTATCACCATGATTTTCCGGATTGTCATACACATAACCCCCAGCCACCTTCAGCTGCGATAGTTCGATATATTGGTCAATAAACCGATTAAAGGCTTGGGTGACATTAACGTCATTCAGTTCCCCTTGCAGGAGTTCTTGTTCTAAGGCTTTAAACTCTGGGGTTTTGGTATCCCTCAGTTCCGCTCGAATATAGTTTTCTGGATACAAGAAGACTTTACGGTTGGCTTCCCAAACCCGATAGTTCTTCATCCATTCCCATCGTTTCAGCAAGTCTTGACGGCGTTGAGCCTGAGTGGTATTTTTTAGCTCGGCCTCTTCCAGATTAATAAAGTAACGATGCATAAACAGTTGAACGGCTGCGATCGCTTCCTTGATCTTGGAAGTCGATGCCTCGCTGCCCATTTCCACATCAATTAACAATTTCTGATAAAGGTCGCGAGCATTATTTACCTTGTCATCTTGATGAATGGCATAAGGTAACAGTGCATCACGCTTGATCAGATTCAATTCACCCCGGATTTCGTTGTGTAGCAACTCCACCCCTTCTGCACCACAGTGGGTTGTGGTCAGCAGTTTGCTTAACTCCTCTTTGGCTGCGTCAATATCTTTATGACTGGGATACGTCTTACTGCTAAAGAGTTTAACCAGTAGTTGTGAATAAAGCGTCTTAGGCTCTGTGGAAATTTTATGAGCAACCTGGAAGAAATCGAATATCCGTAGGATAAGCTCAATAGTAAACCGATTCTCAAATTGATTATGCTTTTGGATAAAGCCATTATGTTTCTTTAGCCACTTGAGCTGATCGATATCCCAATCAAATAGCTCTGCTAAATCAAAATAGGGCAATTTGGTGTAGCCTTGTTTCGGATGAAGGATATCGGTCAAGGTGGAATCACCGCTAGCATAGGTATCGTTAAGCTGTTTAAACTCGGTGATTACTTTAATATCGTAGATCAGGTAATCAGCCCAGTCTCCCCATCGCTTCTCAAACTCATAAGGCCCCATAATCTTAGGACACTCATGGCTGTTATTGATGAACCGAACATAGTGGTCACCCTTAACAAAGTAGCTATGACCTTCAAACTGGAATGCTGCATCAATACCACTTTCAAAGTCATTGGGCAGGTTACCCCAGTTATTTTTAATCGATTTAGGATAACCTGGGTCAACATATTTCTGTAATGGGCTAGCGTAGCGGATATATTGATTGCCTTTAAAGACCAGTAAACCGCCTTCATGGTCAATAATGGCAGCATCGATGGATGTACCCGGTTGCAAATTGGCAAAATTGTTTTTTGTTTGTAACCAGGTATCTATTACCGGAAGTTGAGTATTGCGATCCTTAACCCAAACCTGTCTATCCTTAATCAGATGAACATTCCCATCTTTGTCTTTGAGGGCAGCATCGACGCCATCAACTAACTCAACCGGAACATTAGACAAGCCAGAGGCAATGGTTTTGGGATAGCCACTATCGATATATTCGTATTCATCACCGGAATACCGAATAAAACGGTTACCGGAGAACAAGTAAGTATAGCTCTTATTGTCGGCAGAATCTTGATAAGCGATCGCAGCATCAATTTTACCATTGGCTAAAAAGGGTTGTTCACCGCAAGCCAGTTTAGTCAGGTCATAATTAGCTGCCAGTTCCATGGAGGCAACAAACAAGGTGGTATCGATCACCAGATACACATTCCGTTGATTGATCACCACTGCTGCTAGCTTAGCTGACTGTTGGGCTATCTTCTCTTCAAATTCATCCGGTAGATCCTTAAAGCTGGCTTCTTTCCGTAAATTGATAGCGATAGATTTGGGATAATCTTGATCAATCTGTCGATAGTCATCGCTGGAATAACGGACATATTGGTCACCGGAGAATAGATACGTTATCCCTTTAGTATCGACAACCGCAGCATCTACTTTTTCGGTTAAAACATTCTTAACCAGCCCCCAATGATATCGTGTTCTGTGGATCTTAGGCTCTGGATTACTTGAATCAGGGGTAATGGTTAAGAAACACTCAGGGTTGAAACAATGAATAGCACCGGTTTTATCAACGAATACAGTGGTTAACTCTTCAATAACGTGATTATCACAAGCAATACCCTTCCACAACTGCTCTAGGGACTTAGGATAGGACCAATAATCGTTTTTGGGATTGTATTCCAGGAATTCACCATCATGGATCAAGATCAGATTGTCGCCATCAACATATACCGCATCAACCCGATCAAAACCCGCTTCTTGATAGTCCTGGGGAATTTTCCAAAAACTCTGGTCAGCCTGCATCGGGTTTTCGGTATCGGGTTCTGTGTAGTCGTTGGATGAGTAACACACATATCGGAACTCGCCATCTTCGTTAGGGGGTTCTAGTAGATAGGTCTTACCATCGAGAACATAAGCATGAGCCACACGAGTTAACCCACCCCACTTCTCTTTGATCATTTCGGGTAGCTGGGAGGCTGTGTTACCCACGGGTTGATCATGGTCATAGGTAAAAAACTGATCCTGTGAAAACAGATAGGTTTTACCATCCCGGCCCACGAGTCCAGCATCAAGCTGTCCAGATTCATAAATGCGGTTGGCTACGCGCCCCCATTCTTCTTTTATATCCCTGGTTTCATCCAGTAATCGGTTGTAAACCTGATGACCTTTGAATAGATAGGTATTACCATCGGTGCCTTTGAGTACAGCGTCTATACCCGATTTGAAATTATCAGGGAGTTTAGTTAACAATTCAGGCTTTTTGTTAAGTCGGTCCCACTTTACGCCTTCTAAGCTAGTACTATGCTCCCAACCTCTGTTTTGGCTCTCAATGTAAACCGAGCCGTCTTCAATAAAGGCACATTGAATTACATAAGTTAAATTTGTGTAGTCTTTGTAGGTTTTTGATCTGCTATTAGAAATGACGCGCAGCTGTTGCTCAGCAAAAAGATAAACATTACGCTGATCAGCAAACGCGGCAGTTAATTTTTCGACAAAGGCGAGACTCTCTTGATCGTCCTTTAGCTGTTTAAAGCGAGGCTCATCGGCTAATGAGTTTTTGATTAACTTGGGATAACCAGAGTCAACATGATCATAATTGTCATCTGTGTATCGGAAGAATTGTGAACCGGAAAATAGATAGGTATGAATTGCGCTTTGCTTCTGAGTCTCAGGTTTACCGGTGGTGGAATTTTTAACTTCCTCCTCCCATTCAGAATGCAGTCGCACCGCTGCATCAATCTTGCCGGTTTCTAAAATAGTATTTTTGATGTTGCCCCAGAATTTGTTAGTTGTTCTGGGATAGCCGTTGTCCAAATGACAAAACTCTTTGTCGGAAAAACGAACATACTCTTGGCCTTTAAAGAAATAAGTTTTTCCGTCTTTGCCAGTAAAGGCGGCATCTAGTGTATCAAAGGTGATATCATCCCACTTATCTTTGATATTTTGGGGTTCTGACCACCAACGGTGCATATCACCAGAGTGGATAAATTGGTTGCCGGAAAATAGATAGTGGTTACCATTGTAATCCGTGAAAACCGCGTCAACGGCTGCAAAACCGGCATCAATTAAGTTCTGAGGCAGATTCCACCAGTTATTTTCCACAGCTCTTGGATAATCTTGATCCTGCTCTTTGTAGTCATTGGTTGAATAGCGAATATACCTCGGTTCATTAGGAGACTTATCGAATAAATACGTCTTTCCATCCAAGACGAAGGCGGCATTAACTTCTTCTAATCCCCCCCAGTCAGATGCGATAGTTCTCGGATACCCTGCATCCACTTCGGAATAGTCATCGCTGGAATAACGGAAGTATTGGGTGCCGCTGAAGAGATAGGTTTTGCCATCAAGACCAACAAAAGCAGCATCTACGGAACCATCGGTCAGGGGGTTTAAGGTTTTACCCCAATGCTCTTTAATTTCATGGGGGGTAATCTGACTATTGCTTGAATCAATAGTTACATATTTTTTGTCTTTAAATAGGTAAACTACTTGATTGTTATCGTTAAAAGCCGCATCTATATCTTGGTGGAACTCAGCCTGAAGATTGTTAAAGTGTTCTTTAATGAGTTTAGGGAAACCTTCTGAGGGCATCACCTCATCATTTTCAAGGCAATCGTCAAAGCTAAATATCTGATCGCCGCAGAAGATCATGATCTGACTACCATCGATATAGGCCGCATCCACTTTGCCGGTGGTTTTCAGATTATTTTGGGTCCGCCCCCACTTAGCGAGAATACTCTCAGCTTTAGTCAGGTCCTCTGAACTAACAAATTGATCTTGCTTAAATAAGTAGGTCTTACCATCATGTCCGACAAAGGCAGCATCTATGGATTCTTGAAATAGTTTTGGTAGTTGTTCGTTGCCTGGTTCATTCTTCCAGTGTTTGGCAATAGTTTTAGGATAGCCTTCATCGATATAGTCGCTGCCATTTGATTTGCGAACATATTCTTCCCCTGAAAATAGATAGGTGTATCCACTACTATCGGTATAAGCGGCATCGATTTTATCCAGCTTCTGGAAGTTATTATGGAGCTTACCCCATTTTCTTTCTTTTAGTTCCCAAACTTTACTATCTTTGGCTTGCTGATAGTATTTTCCCCCTGCGATAATTACGTTTCGATCATGATTGTCCACAAAAGCCGCATCAATGGTTTTACCGGCAAAGTGAACTGAAAGTTCTTTAAGTTCCTTCCCGTCTTCCTCTTCTAATTCATAGGTTATGCCATCATAAATCCAATATCGGTCACCTTTGAACAAGTAGATGTTGCCATCGGTGCTCTCCAGCAGCGCATCAAATGTGGTAATTGGGTCAGGTTTTTGGGGAAGTTCCAGCTTTTCAGGAAACTTCTCCACTAAACTTTGATCATGAAAGACCAGCTCAATATCTTCTTTAGTCAGTTTGAGTTTATTGGCCAGCAAGGCAAACTGTTGAGTTCGGCGATAGGCAGTATTGAACCGTTGTTCTTTGGGCAGTGTGGTAATATTGCCCAGAAGATCTTCCGCCTTTAATAAGGGTAACAACCATTCAGATGCAATATGATCACTGCCTTTGAACATCTCAGCAGAGATCACTCGCATACTATCCACATTAAGGTTAAACGTCTGCTTTAACTGTTTATAGATAAAGGTTTCTTGATTTTCAGCTAGGGTTTTAACCAGGCCAACTACCTGATTAACCATCGCCGATTGCTCTTTAGCAATGGCATGCAACAAAAAGAATACATCTTTATTGTAATCTTCGAATGCTTCTAGGGATATGGCCAGGGCATTGTCGATATTTAGGAAATAGTCAAGCTTATCCTCTGGGATTTTCCGGTCATCGGTGATGTACTCTAAACTGATCAGCAGGTCAAATAATTCCTCTTTTTCGCTGCTACTGAAGCCCTGCTGATCTAATGGATAGTCCACTAACTGGTGTTTGTCTGACATCAGGACTATATCGCGCAAAGTATTAAACACAACCCGGTTATCAGTGGGCTCGAATGACCACCAAATATCGAAGTTTTGGGCATTTTCTTCTTCTCTGAAAAATGCTTTATGTTTTTCGGCTATTTTACCGTCTTCTAGAAAGTGATAGTCTACCGCCTGGAAAGACCATCTGGCCACAATCTTTTCGGCAACTTCAAGAAAATGCTCTCGGCTAAACTGAAGATAACTAGACAGATTTTTTTCAAGATGTTGCTTTAAGGCTGATAATATGGCTGTTCTATGGGGATAGAATTGCAACGCCAGGGAAAAATCGTTTAGTGGGAGCTGAGTTAGTTTCAGGTTATCGACAAAATGCCCGTCTTCATCGATATAGTCGTTAAACTTGAGATTTTCAATCAAATCATCCACTTCGAGGTCGGTTAGTGGTAACTCAGAAAAGATCCCTTTGTTAACCGCAATCTTGTGTAGTTTTATCTCCTGACTACGCTTAGACAGAATCTCGAATACGTCTTTTGACTGGGTACCGATATTGGCATTTACTTCAAAATTCTCTTCATTATCAGAATCCTCGAAGAATGACTTTTCTACTAGGGCACCTTGATCATCGATATAAGCGTTAAAAATTAGATTATGGTAGAGCTCTCTAGATTCAAATTCTTGTAACCCCAAGGGTTTGAGATCGGAAGGATAAATGGAAACATCATCATGGTCTTGATGTAGCTTGCTAATTTGATTGAACAGCTCAGACCGAATCGGGGTAAACTCTGTATCAATGTGGAATTTACTCACATCGGTAGTGAGTTTGTCTTCAATCAGCCTGCCTTGAGTATTCAAGTGACCTTTATGGATCAAATTGTCATAAATTTTATCGGCTATTTTTTCGCCAATCCCCAAGCCCAAGAAATCTTTCTGTGTAATGGTGTCAATTTGATTAACAGCGTCGATGGCCGCTTTTTTGACAAGATTAGCATCAAAGGAAATCAGCCTAGGCTCTTTCTTAGTCAGATGATAGTTGGGGTCACTTAAGGTTTCGTAAACCAGCCGTGATGTCCGGCTGTCCAGCCCAGCTGCTTGTAGTAATGACTCTTTAAAATGTAAGGGTTTAAAAGCTTGATGCCAACTATTGAACAACGCCAGTTGCTCTTGCTCGTCAATCTCCTTTTGGGTTTTGACTTTCTTAACCGGCATGGTGTCATCAATTTTATTCAAGTCGATTTTTTCGACATAATCACTACTGGTTATTTTTAACAAGTCATGGGCGGAAAAATCGTTCTTTTGCATCCATTGGGTCAATCCATAAACGACTTGAATCAACCACATTGAGTTTTCTACATTATCGTTTTCTACATTATCCTGGGAGATTATTCTATAACAATCCCGCTCCTTGATCTTAAAGTCTATTAAAACGTTGCAATTTTTAAATTGACGAACAGCGGGGTCTTTTTCTAAGATATCGAAAATAATAAATAGCTCTTCCAGGGAAATCTCACAGATATTGGCTAGCTTACTCACACGGTAGAAAGTGGTAAGCATTGATCTTTCTTTGTCCGCAGTGTTCCAAAGCTGATCGTTATCCAAGTGGCTACGAAACTTTTTAATTAAGTAGGTCAGTTGCTTGGTAGGTAAATCCAAAGAGTGGGCAACCCTTTTTCGATAACCGTCATTGGATGAGTCGAGAAGATCTAGTGTGACTTCAATCCTGGAAAGTCCTAGCTCAGAAAATTGTTGAGGAATATTGGCGTGATTCCAGATATACTGTTTATCGGCGATGGCACAGGGGTTATTGTAAACGCGGTTAAACAGGTCAATGGGCATCTCCTCATTACCTTGCCCGAGAATATTCATCTGAGCAAACAAGGCACAAATCTCATCGACTTCCAGGTCGAGTTTAGCCTTGAGCCAGTGAACAACTGCGATACGGGTAAGGGCTTTTGCGTTTAACTCATTGTTACAGCAGGTGCGTAAGATGATATCCAGCTCGGTAAACGTGAACCCGGTTTTCTTAGCGAGACGGATGAAGCGGTTAGCACGGTCTAGCCAGAAATCAATTTCTTCACCCTGTGATATAGAATCTTGAATTTTCCACCCAATGGCTTGTTCATCATTAGTTAGATCAGCAGCACCTATTTGAGAGCTATTACAGAAGAAATTAGCGTCCTGAAGTTTTTCACTATTTTTATTAAGATTTTGAAATAAAAGTTCTCGAAGCTGTAATTCACTGATGTTTGTAGCTTTTATAAATTCATCTACACTTACAAGATGATTTAGGATTACCTCGTTATCTTTATCATCCTTTACCTTTACCTTTAGGTCTGATAAATCAGCAACGCCATAACACTGTGCGAGATCATTGCCCGTTCGCGCGGTTTCGATCAGAGTCGCCCACTCTTGTTCTAAGATCCCTAAATAGGCTTTTGCCAACAGCTCTTGCTGTGGCATCTCATCAAGCAATCTATAAAGTTCCTCTGCTGTTACACCGAGATGCTGAAGATAGACCTTGACTGTCGCGTAGTCAATATCTTGGGGCAGGTTAAAGGGATAAACCGCGTTACGGATCTGTTCAAATGCCTCACCATTTCCATCGTTCTTGATTTTAGAGGCTAGGATCTCATTGACTCGATCCAGGTAAGGTAGCATCTCAAAGGTATTTTTAGCATCCAGCAGTATTTCCTTGATATCACTGCGACGCTCGTCAAACTTGTGTTCCTTAAACTCATCATCCAACAGTTGTAATAAATCAGCTAAATAAGCAGCAGGAGAATAAACTGAACGGGCTTCATCCCCTTTTTTGAAATCAATTTCTCCAAAAATCCGTTCATAGCTTGGTAATTGTTTAGTCATAGATCTATCTCCTGTATCAGATTAGATGATCAGAAATTGCTTTTTGAAATTTATTTTTTTTCTCGTTCAATTTGATTAAGCAGAATGGCTGCCACGAAATCTGGATCCATAAACCATCCTTCTTGTGAAGTGTTACTGTATGTGTCTTCTGGTTTCACATGTCCCCCCGAATCTAGTTTATCTTTCAAACCCTCGACAACTTTCGCATCGTGATTCATCACATGGCTGTACTCGTGGAACAAGGTTCCCAAACGATCAAACTCACCTTCGCTTTCAATCCCAAACACACGTCTATTGGCCACTAGTTTATCCATAATTTCACCTAGGTTTAGCATTATGGCATCCCTCTTAAACTCATCTTTACCCTCACGTTTTGTCACACCAGACTGCTGACTCCCGTCGCCGAGTACCGTTAAGCCGATGGGCACCTTCCCTATTTTCGTCGCCTCAATGATTTGAACAGCCACTTCCATTGATTTTTCCAGATTACTCCAGGCATTCTGGTACGTTTTTTCATCTTTATTCTGAATAGTTGAGCTTAGGTTCTTCCCCAATTCATCAAACATACTATCTGTCAGATTATTCGCCGTGCTGGCTGTCACCCGGTATTTTTTAGCGACGTTTTCTGGGGTTGAGCTGATTGTTTCTAAAATTCGGTCATAGTTAACGTTCTCCAAGAGGTCAGAGGCTCGTTTGAGGGTTTGAGCGTAAGCTTTTACATTTTTGTCATTTATGTCGGCAGCGACAATGCCCCCAAATAATGTTTTCTTAGACTTGTCCTCTTTGTCGTCAGCGACTGTTTTCTCAGGGTCCGATTTCACGTTTTTGTTACCGGCAATCTCAGCTACTTTACTATCTTCACTGCCCGCCGCCTTTAGGTAGTCCAGATTAACCCTTCCTGCGAATTCACTAAAAACTCCCCAGTGCTCCACCCACGCTTTTTGCATCGCTGCCAAATATTCTTGTTCCTCTTCAGGTGCTTGATCATATGCCCTCTTCATAGCATCAGCGAAATTTATAAAACTCGCTTCCATGGACTTGTCTAATTGCGTATTGGTAGCCCCCATATTCTTGCGTGTCTCTTCATTCAACTCTCCCAGTATCGCCGTTTGCAGTTTTTCATAATTAGGGGGCTGTTGGGAAAGTCCCTGCCCCATCGCCTTCACACCCGCCTCAGGTGCGATCGAATCTTTTAGGGTCTGAACCATATTATTGTTTGACACCCATCGGCTGGGGGTATCCTCTTTGGGTACTATGTTTTGCATGGTTCTAATGTCTTCTGCTTTAAGGTCAGCGAAGATCGCCCAATTTGAGTTAGTCAATACCTCTGACGGTATCGATTTAAGATGATCTTTCTGTATACTGTTGATAAATGACTTCGTTAACAGGGGTGCTTGACGTTCGTTTAATCCACGTAATTGGTCCCCCGACAACCAACTGACCTGCTCAGTAGTCATTTTGCCTAGCTGTTCACCGCTAAAGGCACCCATGTGAACCTTATCCAGAGATTCAATCTGCTCTTTTGTTAGATTTTGTAGTTGTTCGTCTGTCATCCCTTTTAATTGCTTCACAGTTAGAGCTTTGATTTGTAGAGGGGTTAGGCTTTTTAATTGCGTGGCAGATAAGACTTTTATTTGCGTCACAGTTAGAGCACTGATTTGTCCAGGGGTTAGGCTTTTTAATTGCATAGCAGAAAGCGCCTTTAATCCTTTAACATCAAGTGCTCGCACTTGCTGGCGGGATAGGACTTTTATTTGCTTCTCAGTTAGAGCGCTGATTTGTTTAGGGGTTAGGCTTTTTAATTGCATAGCAGAAAGCGCCTTTAATCCTTTAACACCAAGTGCTTGCACTTGCTCGCGGGATAGGACTTTTATTTGGTCACCAGATAAGCTTGGAACTCTCTCCTGAAGTCTTGCAAAAGCCCTGGGTAAAGTAAGTTTTTGCAGAAGTCGCGGTGGTCGTTCGGCATCTTTTCTGGCCCGATCATCAGCAGTTCTTAATGCTTGTATTCTTGCCTGCTCTTTCGCGTCTCTCACTTTTTCCGGCTTCTTTCTTCTGGATGTTTCTCCTTTGGCTGTTTCTTCTTTTCGTTTTTGCTTTCCTGGCATTAGCCCTTACCTCCCCTTTTACTCTTCCCAGCATTACCCTTTTTGCCGCCTTTCTGGCCTTTTTTGCCAAGATGGCCCTCTACCCCAATACCGTCTTTTTGGCCGCCGGAATGGCCATTTACCCCTACAGAATCTTCAAAATTCTCTTCATTATCAGAATCCTCGAAGAATGACATTTCAACTAGGGCACCTTGATCGTCGATATAACTATTAAAAATTAAGTTATGGTAGAGCTCTCTAGATTCAAAATCTTGTAAACCCAACGGTTTCAGATCGGAAGGATAAATGGAAACATCATCATAGTCTTGATGTAGCTTGCTAATTTGATTGAACAGCTCAGACCGAATAGGGATAAAATCTGTATCAATGTGGAATTTAGTCACATCGGTAGTGAGTTTGTCTTCAATGACTCGATCCAGGTAAGGTAGCATCTCAAAGGTATTTTTAGCATCCAGCAGTATTTCCTTGATATCCCTGCGACGCTCGTCAAACTGGTGTTCCTTAAACTCATCATCCAACAGTTGTAATAAATCAGCTAAATAAGCAGCAGGAGAATAAACTGAACGGGCTTCATCGCCTTTTTTGAAATCAATTTCTCCAAAAATCCGTTCATAGCTTGGTAATTGTTTAGCCATATTTGTCTCTACTTATTCAGAGCATTTATACCAACTCTGTACTGGGTGAATCTCAATGCATAAAATTAGGTAAAAATTCGAGCGAAAATTCGCACAATCCTCGCGCCCGGGCCCTACACTTGCCTTCTTTTTTACAAATATGAGATGCACCCTCTGTACTGGTGCTAATTTATATACTATTTAATCTGATACAGGTTTCACAGTACCCTTGCGGGTACCTTTTTTGTTACGAAAGATTAATCGATATATAGCAAAGGGAGCAGGGAGCAGGGAGCAGGGAGTAGGGAACAGGGAACAGGGAGTAGGGAACAGGGAACAGGGAGCAGGGAGCAGGGAACAGGGAACAGGGAACAGGGAACAGGGAACAGGGAACAGGGAACAGGGAACAGGGAGTAGGGAACAGGGAGTAGGGAACAGGGAACAGGGAACAGGGAACAGGGAACAGGGAGTAGGGAACAGGGAACACAGAAGAGGGAATAGCGATGCAGCGCCTTCATCAGGGGGTTTCCCACACTCCCCCCTCTTGCCTCTTGCCTCTTGCCTCTTGCCTCTTGCCTACTCCCTACTCCCTACTCCCTACTCCCTACTCCCTACTCCACCCGATTCCACATCCGTTGAATTTCCCCAATCACCTCAGAATTTGGTGGTGCTAAGGTTTTTAAATTAGGGTCAGTTTTTGCACCGGGAATACGTTTTGTCCAAGGACTGCCGGAGACAGATTGCAAATCAATACCCCCAACCACAGGACGAAAACCGTATTGCACAAAGGTTTTTTGTTGTTCTGGAGCAGTCAGGAATTGGAGGAATGTCCGTGCTGCTTTTACCTGTTGGGAGTTCACATCTCTGCGGACAATGGCTGCGGTGGAAACCGTTTCAATGGTGGGGTTAAAATAATAAATCTGATAGGGCTTGCTTTGAGTCTGGGCTGCCTGTTCCCAACGGTAGAGGGCAATGCTTTCATATACAGTCGCAACATCTGCCTCATTGGGGCCACGGGTAATAAACTCTTGCAATAGAGTGTCCGTTGACCGTGGCGGTTGATAGACAGACCGCTTGACTAAACCGAAAAGAGACTGGGTTTCGGAGCTATTAAAATTAGTTGGGGATAAGGTTGCGCCCCCAGAATTACTCTGTGTCCAAAGACTTAAGGTCAGTTGTCCGCTATTGGAACGATTAGGATCGGTAGTCACAAAATCAAAACTACCCCAGTTAGGATTGCCTCCAATCTCCTGCCAATTGCGCTTTTTCATGGCATTTTCTAGTCTTAACCATTGAAAACGACCATCAGGAAACAGAATTTGTCCCCGTTCTGGCCAAGCAATACCTACTAAGAGGGTTTTGGCAATGGGTTGGGGGTTATCATAAAAGGGGGCACTAGTGTTTTGGGCTTGCCAGCGGACGCTTAACTCATTCAACAAAACCCCATTGGCGGGAATTAAAATTGTGGGTTTAAAATCATTTTTTTCATTGAGATAGCGATTGACTAATTCCTGGGAGCCTTGGAATTTAAATTCGATGTTAATATTAGAATGGGTTTCTTCAAAACGTTGTTCAAGAACAGCCAGGGGTTCTTGCAATTCTGTTCCAGTGACGACATAAAGGGTTTGTTGTAACCCTGGTAAAGGAGCGTAGGCAATGCCTAGGGAAACAGCGATAATCCCCAGGGAGGTAATTGTTTTAGTTGTTTTATTATTCATGAATTATTATCCATTTAAGATAGGAAAAGAGCCATATTGTCTTGAAAACCTGCCAATTCGGTACTGAGGGAGCGCAATTCTTCCACGGCTTGGGTATCTTCTAAATTGCTTGTGCGCAGGCGATTCTGCAACTGTTGTAGAACTCCCGCTGTATCAGTAATCAAAGTAGCTAGAGCAATCACCTGGGCTTGTCTGGCATCTTCCCCTTGTCTGGCCAGGGTAATGTTGTGTTGCAAGCTGGTGGCTAATTGCTGTAATTGTTGCCTAGCGACTCCAGAACTATTAGTTTTTTTGGCTTCTACCTCTTGCAACTGCTGCTGTAACTCGGTTACTGAAAGCAGGGAGTCTGTACCATGGAGACGTTGGGAGAATTGGTCAATTTTGCTGGGTAATTCCAATGCGCGATCGCATGCGAATTGAATCGTAGAAAGTAGCTCCATTTCTGTAGTAGCAAGGGCAAGTTTTTCCGATTCTGAGCGCAGGCTTTCTGCTTTTTGAGCAATCAGTTGAGCCTGTTGTCGTACCTGTTGTAATTCCCTTTCCAAAGCAGGGTTTTGTAGGGTCGGGGGTCGTTGACTTTCCTTTTGCTTAAGAACAGTGGCACCAGCCACCGTGACCACTCCTGCTAGGGGAATAGCAATGGGGCTGGGAAGTCGAGCAACTCGTACTGCGATCGCTAGCACTACACCTCCTGCTAAGACCGCTAGGGGATAATGAAGAGGATTTGCAAAGGTTAACATGGGTTGGCTCATGGGTAATATCATGTCCGGTTGAATACTTACACGAGGCGTGAAAGGAAGGCAGAGGGCAGAAGGCACCCACCCCTAACCCCTCCCAGGAGGGGAATGGCAGAAGGAAAGGAGTAAGGTTTAAAGGGAGAAGGTTTTGTATCACTAATTATCCTGACATGATATAATTAGCGACTGATAATTTACTTAAACTGTATAGCGTTTTTCATAACTATTAGGTACACAGGATTTTTTCACTCTTGCCTCTTGCCTCTTGCCTCTTCGCTGTTCCCTGTTCCCTGTTCCCTGTTCCCTAAAACCCAAGAATCTGTACCTCACCCAATTGAAAACTGCTGTACTTAAAACTCAACTTGTAAATCTGCGATCAACTTAGAAATCGTTTCGGGATTGCCCTGACGATAATAGCCCCCATTTACTTCAGCAATTGTTTGCAGTACTTTAGGATTAAATTCTCCTTGTTTGCCGTAACCTACGGTGAAAAAAGCAATACTTTCATCGGTTTTAAAGTTACTGGTTTGTAATTCTTGGGAGAGGCGGTCGAGAGTAATTTCTGAGCCAGAATCCTCACCATCGGTCAAAATCAACACCGCATTAATCGCGTCTGTTTTAAAATTTTGTTTTAACCAGTTCCGAGCAAAAATAGCACTATCATATAATCGAGTTCCTCCCCCAGCTTTCAGACTACCGATAAATTTTATACCCTCAGCTTTTCCTTGGGGTGTGCCTTCCACCATAAATGGTTCCTTAATCTCATTACTGAAAGGAATAATGGCAATCTTTTCCCTTGAACCGAGATTCTGGACGTAGTTCAGTAAAGTATTCTGCACACCCGAGAGTTTCTCACCTCTCATAGAACCGGAAACATCTACGACTAAAGCAACTTGGGAAGGTTTTTTGGCGTAGCTTTGCCAACTTTGCAACATCGCTTCTACCACTTCCGGTTTAGGAGGACGGTAGGAATCGTATTTAGGATTAGCTTGTACCCCAAATTGAGGGGAAAACTTACTGCCAAGGGGCACCCCTGGAATCCCCGGACGTAAGCCCAAGTCTACCGCAATTTTTTGGGTTTCTGGTTGCCGTAGGAATTCAATAACTTTTTCCCCTGCTGCTTTCTCTTTTTCACTCACCCATGGGGCATTGGGGAGGATGGCGCGGATGTTAGAACTGAAGGTAGCAGAAGGATAAACCGCTTGATAGTTAACCGTATTATTACCTTGGCTGTTGGCACTAATCACTAAGGATTCGTAGACAGAGCCCACAGAAGCCCAAAACGGACCGTTTTTAACCATCGATTTCGCTAACGATCCCGTAGATTTTCCATAACGGGTGATTTTATTTTGGATTTTCTGAATCCGATCTTGGTATTTTTTTACATCCGCTATGGTGAGTTCTTCAGGACGCTTACCGGAAACCGAAGCAAATTGAGCCACTAGGGTTTGCAAGCCAGAATTGGAACGGGTTGGAGCAGTGTGAACGTAAGTTATTGGTAAAGGAGCCGCCTTGGGGTCTAGATCCTGGTGATTTTTTGCTTCTACCAACGAAACATAGAGATCGTCCACTGCTGCTAAACTTCCGGCTAAATCAGCTTGGGTCATAAAAACCATCGGACTGTAAGCAAGCAGAGGTGATTCAGTTAAATCTGGGATATAGTTTTGTCCTGGAAAAATTTTATTAATCTGGAAGATCAGCTGACTCTGGTAAATTTCTCCATCGACAGAAATTAAAGTAGGAAATTGGGAATCTTCAGGAGCGATCGCACCAGATTGCAATTGTTGCGTAAGATTAAGAACTTCCTCCACCACATCCCCACTTCCTTTAGTATCGCAGGTTAGATAAAAGGGAGTACCATCCTTTAGTTTAGGCTGGGAGTTATTGAGTTTGGTTGCAGCGCGATCGCAAAAATCTTTTAAGTCACTCCCTGCCAGAAAGCGAATTTCTAAACCTCGGTTAACTGTTTGGTTGATTGTTTGACTAGTCTGACAAGCACCAAGGAGCAAGAGAACAGAATAGATAGGTATAAAATATCGTTTCCAAGAGATTGAAGGGAAAACCTTCGGGAGATTGCTATAATTAAACATCACACATCGCTTAGTTTTTGAATCTAAGATCAAGCACCAATTAAATTATAACACTTTTGCTTAAAAAAAGCTGTTTAAATGGTAGTTTTTTATTGGGTGTGATAAGATAGAATAGGCTTCCCCTGTTTGGTAACAAGTTTTACTATGATTCAGCAGATTCAGCCCACCACAGATGACATCTTTTATCCCGAAAGTGACGGCAAACCAATGGCCGACAATACCCTTCAATTTGAACTAATTACCACCATTAAGTATGGCCTGGAAGTCCACTTCAAAGATGACCCCAATGTATTCGTTGCTGGGGATTTGTTGTGGTATCCAATACAAGGAGAACCCAAAATCAACCAAGCCCCGGATGTGATGGTAGTTATCGGTAGACCGAAAGGGCATCGGCGTTCTTATAAAACCTGGGTTGAAGATAACCTTAATCCCCAAGTCACCTTTGAAATTGCCTCCGAAACCAACACCATCAAAGAATTAGAAGAGGATAAACTCAAGTTTTACCGGACCCATGGAGTAGAAGAGTACTATCTCTATGACCCAAATAGAGCCAAACTAAAAGGCTGGTTGCGTTCAGGAAAAAAACTAGAACCAATCCCTCAGATGCTTGGTTGGGTGAGTCCCCGTTTAGGAATTACCTTTGAGTTAGTAGCATCTCAATTGGTGCTGTATTATCCCAATGGTGAGCCTTTTGCTAGCTATTTAGAAATTAGTGAGCAGAGAGAACAACAACGTCAACGGGCAGAACAGGCGGAAGAAGCTTTAGAGCAAGCACAGGAAGCTTTAGAGCTTGAACGAACTCGTATGAAAGCATTGTTGGAGCAATTAAAAGCAAAAGGGATAAATCCCGATGATTTTGACCTGTAAGGGATTTGATCGATAAATTGTTGGTTGCTAATATCTTGTTTCGTGGTAGTTTGTCCCACTGTGGGCAGGGGCGTAATTAGTCCTACTGAGATCAGACTAAGTAGAGCTGTTGCCCAAATTTTTTGCCTTTTTAACTTACTTGAAACCATACCGATACCCCCTACCTCAAATCCAGAGCCGCCTGTCAAATTTTACTTTTCTGCTGTTCTAGTTGACGCACCTTTGATTGATCTCCTAAAGCCCGATAACTGACCTGGGCTTGCTCTAACCACTGTAAAGCTTCTTCTTTACTGTCAAGAATTAGGGTGATAATTACTAAACTCTTTTGTATTTCCGCTTGACTGTTTAAATCTGATGCTGCTTGAGCGAGTTCTAAACCTTTGAGGTAACGCTCCTTTGCCAGTCGATTTAATCCCACTTGTGTGTAGGTATTCCCTAGCAGTTGATAGGTGGCTACCAAATTCTTCCCATCTTTGATGCTTTGTTCGAGGATATCAATCGCATCATATTTCAAGTCTTCGCTGAGGTAAAAATGGGCTAGGGCTAAGGAATTTGCTTCGTCACTTAACTGTTTTTGCTGGAGTTCCTCTACTTCTTTTAATAGGGTGGTAGCTTTCTTTTCATCAAGTATCCGAAAACCAAATACCCCTTCCTCTATAGAACGTTGACCGTTGTCAGTCTCAACAATTAACCAATAATAACCAGGTGGTAGAGGTTGTTCCCCTGAATAAACAATTTCTGTCTCCCTAGTGTCGGTTTTCCAGTCTAGATCTGATGCTTGTCCACGAATCCTAACAGAGTAACTTTCTGCACCTTCAACATGATGCCAGCGTAGGGTGGGTCGGTTGTCGAGTAAAGATGTGTTCCTCGGACTTAATAGGTAAGGAATGTTTTGATTATTTCTGCCTCTAGTATCACCGGTATAATCCTCTGAGTGAATTATTCTACTACCTCCGGTAGCAGGACAGCCTTCATTAACCATGGATGTTTTTCCCCGTTCAGGTTTCCAGGTTGTCCAGTTGGAACACAGCACTTCAACGGTAGCATTTGAGCCTACTAACAGCCGATAATCCCCCCTGAGTACATCACCAATAGAAGCTGGTTGAAAATTTGACCAATCGGGCTTCTGGAATTTGACTTCACCTGGAGGACCCAAGGCGATAATTAGGTTAAACCTTGGTATTTGAGGCAGGGCAGGTTTGATGAAAGTAACTGCCACACCTAGCCCCAGTGCAAAGGCAATTAAGGTTTTCGATTGTTTTGACCACATGATTGATTGTCCTCCTTTAATTTTTGATGAGCTAAGCCCAGCCACAGATCCTCATCAGGATTAGCACTTGACCCCAATTGACAACATTTTTGCCACTGGGTAAGGGCTTTGGTTTTCTGGTTTTGTTTTTGATAAACCTGGGCTAATAAGCAGTGGGATGAACCTCGATTAGAGATTCGTTTACTACCTTCTTGACTACTTCCTAGAGAAACAGCACCCAGGATAAATTTCTCCGCTTCATACCAGCGCTGTTGCTTAAACCTTGCCCAACCCAAGTTTTTCATCAGGTCGTATTTAACTTTGATGCTTGCTTGCCCAGCCCTATCTAAACCGTCTAAGAGTAGGGGGATAGCTAAGGAAGGTTTGTTGTTAATAATATGCAAGCGACCTAAGTTGTTATAAGCTTTTACAAAATGGCCTTTTACGGCGAATTGGTATTGAGTTCTGGCTTTTTCAAACTGTTGTAAATCTTCGTAAACCAAAGCTAAGTTGTAGTGAGCTTTGACATTATCAGGATTAAGGGCTAAGGCTTGCTGATAGTGGGCTTCAGCACTGGCTAGTTGACCTTGCTTATAGTTTTCAAAACCTCTTTTATTGGAGAAATTAGAAAAATTGGGCAGATAAAAGTTAAAACCTAGTAAGATTAGCAGTAATAACTCCGTCGCCCCGAGCTGGGCTTCCGCATGAAAATGCTTGGGAATACCCAGTCGGATTAATAATTTATCAAATCCTTCTTGTCCGGTTTCCGTTAGTTCGCTTATCGCTTGTAATAAGGTCAAAAGACTAGGAAAAGCAATTGCTACTGCTCCCGCAAATCCAGTGCCTGCTATCAGAAAACGAGGCAGAAGGTCGATTAACAAGCCAAGATTCGCCGTCCAGCCAGCAATGCTCAATCCTCGCCATAACCAATCCCACCATTGCCAGCGGGCAAGCTCCGGTTCTGTTTCTAAATGCCACCACCAAGCTGTGTCTGGGGGTTCCAAACTAGTTCGCCAGCTAGAAAAATCAATAACTTTGCTGATCTGCCAAGCATTTTGTTTGAGGCGCACATCCAAGGCAACAAGCTTTTTTTGTTGGTGATAAGAAGGGTAAACTTGTGCCTGACCAGCAGCGTGAACAAAATCCCTAGCATTTAAAACTGCTAGAATTTGCTCTTCAGACATCGGTGATGCTGAATCTTCCAGGTTATCAAGGGCTATTTCGTAAGTCTTGAGAGCCTCATCTAAGGGAGGAGTAGTCATTTACTTTGTGGGTCAAAGATATAAAAATTAAACGTAAGCATTCAGCTAATGCACTACCTGCTGAATGCTGAGTGCTGATAGCTGATTTTTCAGTATCTATAGACTTATCCGGCTAACCACCAACAGTTATGCAGGAAACTTTCAATACCAGGTTGATCTCCCACAGGACTTACCCACCAAGACCCTTAACATCCCGTTTCTCCTTATAAGTCAAAAGCTGAAATCGGTATATAGCATTTCTTAAATAGGTGAGGTACACAAGTTGTGGATTAATGGAAATAGGGAATAGGGAACTAGGGAATGACTTTTTTGAAGTGTCGTCTGTTGCTTGATGTACTTTTGCTGCTCCAATATCAGCCATACCAACTGCTCCCTTGCCAGTTGTTTGAGGGCTTTTGGCTCTAGCTTGTTCAGTGCGAGTTCTCTGCTCATGCTGTTAGGTTACCGATTTTTTCAGTTTTGTCAACCCCCCTCACCTGAATTCTTACAATTAAACTTAATTGTTCTTCCAACTTATATATTTTATTTTATAGATTTGTACTACTAAGCTCGAAAAGCTTGACTGTAAGCATTCAGCGGTCAGCCGTCAGCGGTCAGCCGTCAGCGGTCAGCCGTCAGCCAAGGGCATCAGCTGATAGCACCTCAAGTAACGTGGCACAGGCTTTGGCCTTGGCCTTTAGGCCACGCTACGCGAATGGCCACGCTGTGCGAACGACGCTGTGACGTAGCGCATTAGCTGATAGCTGATCTAGGGGTAATTGCAGCTGGCTCACATTTTTTTGTTCCCGCTTTTTATTGTAGGGCGCAGGCTAAGTAATGACAACCGTTAACATAGGCGTTGGAGTTGGGTTGAGTGCGGGGCCAGTCTCTACATTGACAATCCATTGGCAATTATTGACAATATAGCTATAAACAAGTAGTAAGCAACTAAGTATCCCAATGGAGACAATGAACATTGCCCTGCCCTCTCAGATGAAAGAGTTTATTCAAGCTCAGGTAGCCTTAGGGGGTTATAGCAGCGCTAGCGAGTACATTCGAGAGCTAATTCGAGCTGACCAAAAGCAGAAAACTAGATACGCCCTAGAAATGGAAATTCTCAAAGGACTAAGTAGCCCAGAGCCAACACCAATGACAGCTGACGATTGGGAAGATATTCGCACCAATATCAGACAGCGGTTTGACCAATCCGGGAAATAACTGATACATCGGATAATTACAGCGTTTCTCATATTAATTAGGTACAAAGGATTTTTTCCCGACTCCCGACTCCCGACTCCCGACTCCCGACTCCCGACTCCCTAAAAAAAAATCGGTCAAGTTTGGGTTAACCCCAATCCTTGACCGAATTCTGTACTTGAAGGTTCCACAAGTACAGCTCAACTATGGATAATTTCATATCAATTATAACATGATTCCCGAGTTAGTCAGCAACTGCTGAAAAGCAATAACATCCCAACTCATTCTGCTTCATGTTGCTTCATCCTCCTTCACCAAACATCCTTCACCATTCCTGATTTGCCAGGGGGCAACCCTGGCAAAATCCTATCTTAATCTATGTAAAAGTATCGAATCAAAAAGGTCATAACCTCACCAGGCTTTCCGGTAGGCTCCGGAGTGCTCCACTCGTCCGGTGACCCATACTTAAGGGAATAAATGGCATTAATTGTTTTGCGAACCTTTTCAGGAGAACCGATCAAAAAGAGCTTGGCTTTCTTGGGTAAGGCACCTTGGTTGTCGGAAGGAGGAAAATTGTTACTCATCTGAAATTATCTCTTGAGTTTGTTGACATTATTAATTTATCAACAAATCAATATATTGTCAAGGGGTTTAGAAAATTTTTTTTTATTAAGAAATCGGGAATGGGGAATCGGGAATGGGGAATCGGGAATAGTAATAAAATTACTCGTAGGGTGGGCAGTGTTTTAGACCAATAATATTAGCTTATAATCGGTATTTTAAGCACTTAATACCGACATTAAATAACTATAAAATAGGAGTTAATTATCTAGATTAAGAATATTACTCGTAGGGTGGGCAGTGTTTTAGACCAATAATATTAGCTTATAATCGGTATTTTAAGCACTGCCCACCGACATCAAATAACTATAAAATAGGAGTTAATTATCTAGATTAAGAATATTACTCGTAGGGTGGGCAGTGTTTTAGACCAATAATATTAGCTTATAATCGGTATTTTAAGCACTGCCCACCGACATCAAATAACTATAAAATAGGAGTTAATTATCTAGATTTTTAATAAAATTACTGGTCTGGTGGGCAGTGCTTCAGCCAATTCAAAAGCTGACAATCCTGTTGGTACGCACTGCCCACCCTACATCTACATATATAGCTCTGGTTGGCTAGATTTTTAATAAAATTACTGGTCTGGTGGGCAGTGCTTCAGACCAATTCAACACCTCACAATTTTGTTGGTACGCACTGCCCACCCTACATCTACTTTTTCGGGTGCATCTCATTTTTGCGGTTTGACCTGGTGGTGCGTTACGGGACGAACTGTGCTAACACTGGCTACCGATAAAATGAGGGCGAGCCCGTCCCTGAAGCACCACTAGCAACTACGCAACTAATATCATTTTATGACAATTACCTTTAATAAAAATCTCCCCTATCTCCCTATCTCCCTATCTCCCTATCTCCCTATCTCCCCCTCTCCCTATCTCCCTATCTCCCTATCTCCCTATCTCCCCTGCCCATAAGGCAAATCGATAATTGCCATGAGTTTTTTTAAAGTTAAGATATTTATTAATAAATTATTAATATTAAGTTAACGGCTTATGTTTCTGGGGCTTGTGCCTTTACCATAGATTTAAGTAAATGATTTTAGTAAAATACTTCAATAAATCCAATGGATGTATTTGCAGTACAGTAAAAAGTAGTTACCTACATGTAATGTAACAATTACCTAAATGTCATTTAACTATGCAACTGACTAACCAAATTCACTTTCGTAACATTAGGGGGGATATTTTTGGTGGACTAACCGCCGCCGTGATCGCCCTCCCCATGGCTCTTACCTTCGGTGTCGCCTCCGGTGCTGGGGCAGAAGCTGGTTTGTGGGGTGCTGTATTAATTGGCTTTTTTGCTGCGGTATTTGGGGGTACTCCCACCCTAATTTCTGAACCTACTGGCCCCATGACCGTGGTGATGACAGCGGTAATTGCTAACCTTACGGCTGCTAATCCAGAAAACGGTATGGGTATGGCTATGGCTTTTACCGTGGTCATGTTAGCCGGAATTTTTCAAATTCTGTTTGGTTTTCTGCGCCTAGGCAAATACATTACTTTGATGCCCTACACCGTCATTTCCGGTTTTATGTCGGGTATTGGAATCATACTAATTATTTTACAAACTGCTCCTTTCTTGGGTCAAGGTAGCCCTAAGGGTGGCGTCATTGGCACAGTTACTAATTTGCCCACACTGATAGCAAACATCAACCCGATTGAAACTATTTTAGCTGTTTTGACGGTAGCAATTCTTGTTTTGATGCCCCGCAAATGGAAACGCATCTTACCCCCCCAGTTGGTAGCATTAATTCTGGGAACAGTTTTGTCTTTGGTGTTTTTCTCTGGGGTAGATATTCGCCGTATTGGGGAAATTGCTGTTGGTTTGCCTAGTTTGCGTCTACCAGTGTTTACCACTCAACAGTTACAATTAATGGTGGTTGATGCTTTGGTGCTAGCTACACTGGGCTGCATTGATGCATTACTAACTTCCCTGGTTGCTGATAGTTTAACCCGCACCGAACATGATTCTAACAAAGAGTTGATGGGTCAGGGTTTAGGTAACTTAGTATCCGGTTTATTTGGCGGTATTCCTGGGGCTGGCGCAACCATGGGAACTGTGGTTAATATCCAAGCCGGGGGTAGGAGTGCCCTTTCTGGAATCGCCCGTGCTTTAGCATTACTAGTAGTTGTGCTTTGGGCTGCCCCCCTCACCAAAAGTATTCCCCTTGCTGTTTTAGCTGGTATCGCCCTCAAGGTAGGTATTGATATTATTGACTGGGGTTTCCTCAAGCGTGCCCATAAAATTTCTTGGAAAGCATCCCTGATTATGTACGGGGTGATTTTACTGACTGTTTTTGTTGACTTGATTGTGGCCGTGGGAGTGGGAGTATTTGTTGCCAATATCCTCACCATTGAGCGTCTTAGTGCTCATAGAGCAGACAGTGTTAAGGCGATTACCTATGACGATGAAGAAATTCAGCTTTCCCAGGAAGAAAAAGTACTATTGGATCAAGGTGACGGTCGTATTGTACTGTTTCATCTCAGTGGACCGATGATTTTTGGGGTTGCCAAGGCAATTTCCCGTCAACACAATGCCATTGAAGGTTTTGATGTGCTGATTCTGGATTTCAGTGATGTACCTATTTTAGGTGTTACCGCTACCCTCGCTTTGGAAAATGCTATTCAAGAAGCCTTAGATAAAGGTCGTGAAGTATTTATTGTAGGCGCAACAGGCAAAACCAGAAAGCGCTTACAAAGCTTGGATATCTGGCAGCAGATTCCACCCGAAAACATAGAATTGACTCGTTTAGAAGCACTGCGGTTGTCTCGTACCATGGTGAGTAACTATCAAAATTATGCACCAAGTCAGGCAAAAGCTAATTTTGATTTGTCAGCTGATATATAAGTTTTACAGCGGTTTGCAATTGGGTGAGGTACAAATTATTGGGTTTTAGGGAGCAGGGACTTCGGAGCAGGGAGCAGTGTAATAAAAGGTAAGAGGTAAGAGCTAATAGGGTAAAAATATTGTGTACCTCATTAGAATAAAAAATGCTATAAATATAGCAATCCGTGTAGGAATTGTGAGAATTTTTGATCTGAAGTTCCCTACTCCCTACTCCCTACTCCCTACTCCCTATTCCCTGTTCCCAGATCCGCTGTTCCCTTTGCTATATAACACAGAAGCGTTGAATGTTTGAAACGTTCAACGCTTCTGACTTTTTGATACCTTTTGATAGTTGTTTAGTTAACAAAAATAAAAATAATTTAAAATAAATTAAAATATCGACGTCTTGCATAAATAGCCAACAACAGGGTGATAAGTACTATAACTACATCGCAAAAACCTAAGCATTCAGCTATCAGCTATCAGCTATCAGCCGTAGGGTGGGCAGTGGATCAGACCAATTGAAAAGCTGACAATCGTTTTGCTAGCCACTGCCCACCCTACCTATCAGCTATATCAGCCGTAGGGTGGGCAGTGGATCAGACCAATTGAAAAGCTGACAATCGTTTTGCTAGCCACTGCCCACCCTACCTCTATAACTACATGGCAAAAACCTAAGCATTCAGCCATCAGCTATCAGCCGTAGGGTGGGCAGTGGATCAGACCAATTGAAAAGCTGACAATCGTTTTGCTAGCCACTGCCCACCCTACCTCAACGTTTGCCTCTTGCCTTGCCCGTAGCGCTATATCAGCCGTAGGGTGGGCAGTGGATCAGACCAATTGAAAAGCTGACAATCGTTTTGCTAGCCACTGCCCACCCTACCTCAACGTTTGCTAATATTCCCAAAACATTTTTAGCCGTAGCCGTAGGGTGGGCAGTGGATCAGACCAATTGAAAAGCTGACAATCGTTTTGCTAGCCACTGCCCACCCTACCTCTATAACTACATCGCAAAAACGTAAGCATTCAGCCATCAGCTATCAGCCGTAGGGTGGGCAGTGGATCAGACCAATTGAAAAGCTGACAATCGTTTTGCTAGCCACTGCCCACCCTACCTCAACGTTTGCCTCTTGCCTTGCCCGTAGCGCTATATCAGCCGTAGGGTGGGCAGTGGATCAGACCAATTGAAAAGCTGACAATCGTTTTGCTAGCCACTGCCCACCCTACCTCAACGTTTGCTAATATTCCCAAAACATTTTTAGCCGTAGCCGTAGGGTGGGCAGTGGATCAGACCAATTGAAAAGCTGACAATCGTTTTGCTAGCCACTGCCCACCCTACCTCAACGTTTGCTAATATTCCCAAAACATTTTTAGCCGTAGCCGTAGGGTGGGCAGTGGATCAGACCAATTGAAAAGCTGACAATCGTTTTGCTAGCCACTGCCCACCCTACCTCAACTTTTGCCTCTTGCCTTGCCCGTAGCGCTATATCAGTTTCTCCAAAAATCTGGAATGCTGGGGCTGTAGTTGGTAGCTAAGTATACATCTACAAAATTGTTAGTTACATGATTGCTCAAGTATTTGATGAGTTTTACCCTTCCCGTCCAGTTCTGAGTGTAGTCTCTGGAGTAGACTCAGAATCAGAGTTAGCTTGGATACAAGCAAAAGAGTCTGCTGATCAAGTTGTCTTCAAAAATACAGGCAAACATCTCAGTGACATTGAAACCACAGTACTTCAGGGTTCTTGGGAAGGGAAAACCTATGATCAGATCGCCAATATGTATGGCTACAGTGCTGAGTATCTTAACAAAGATATCGGCAACAAATTATGGAATAAGCTCTCAGAAGCATTAGGAGAAAGGGTTACCAAAAAGAGTTTCAAACAAGCACTGAAAAGAGCATGGAAAAAGTGTCAAGGTACATCAGTGGGCACCAATGGAGAGCAGCCACCATCTGAGCCGCTAACAAAGCTACCATTTCCGTCGGGTTGGGTGGCGCTGGATTCACCTCTTTATGTGGAGCGAGACAGCATCGAATCTCTCGGTTACGATACGGTGATTATGCCTGGTTCCCTGATTCAGATTAAAGCACCAAAGCTAATGGGAAAAACCTCCTTAATGATGAGGATTCTAGCTCATGCTCAATCCCAGGATTTTCAAACAGTGTATTTAGATTTGAGCAGTGTAGACCGAGCCATTTTAACGGATTTAGATAAATTCCTACGCTGGCTCTGTTTGAAAGTTGGTCGGCAATTAAAGTTAGACAATCAGTTAAATGATTATTGGGATACAGAGATTTTGGGGAGTAACGATAACTGCACAGTCTATTTTGAAGAGTATTTACTGGCAGAAATAGATTGTCCCCTAGTCTTAGCATTGGATGAAGTCGATCGAGTTTTCCCCTACGCCGAAGTAATAGAAGACTTTTTAGGGATGCTGCGCAGCTGGCATGAAAAAGCCAAGATTTCAGATATCTGGAAGCAACTGCGGCTAGTGATAGCACATTCTACAGAAGTTTATATTCCCTTAGACTTAAATCAATCTCCCTTTAACGCCGGAATTCCAGTAGAGTTGCGAGAGTTTGACCAACAGCAGGTAAAAAATTTGGCTCAGCTCCATGGACTAAATTGGGAGAATGCCCAGATAGAGAAATTAATGACAATGGTATCTGGTCATCCCTATCTGGTGCGGTTGGCGATGTATGAAATTGGCTCTGGCAAGGTAACATTCCAGCAGTTGTGGCAAGATGCACCAACAGAAGCAGGTATTTATAGCAACCATTTGCGGCGACATTTAGAAACACTCCAACAATTACCAGAGTTGCTTCAGGCCCTCAAGAAAGTTGTCACGTCATCCGAGCCAGTGGAACTGAATCCGATCGAGATTTACAAACTACACAGTATGGGGTTGGTAGAGCGACAGGGTAACTATGTTGTCCCTCGCTGCAATTTGTACCGGGAATATTTCTACCAAGTTTTAGCTTTTAGGTAAGCATCTGCGCTACGCGCACGCTGCGCGAACAGCTGTCAGCTATCAGCTAATGAAACAGCAAACATGACAGAAGCACAATCAAACTATGACTATCAAGTTGGTGGCAGTCTGCTCCATCAAACGTGTACAAAGCGTCACATAACGAGACTTTGTGTGTTGATTTCCTGCTTCAACGGGGGCATGGGAGCGGTTAACCCTCAGCAGGCTTACGAGTCGAGCCGTACTCGTTATAGCGTTCTAGGTTCACTGAGGCATGTCCTACCCGATCAATCTTATTTCCACAGCAACCACACTCATAAATCCTTTCAGATAAAGGCATTGGCTGTTTATTTCCGCATGATGAACATAATTGACTAGATGGAAAGAACCGGTCAGCTACTACTAACTTGGCACCGTAGCGTTCACACTTATACTGAAGTTGCTGCCTGGCTTCATACAGTCCTAAATCACCGATAACTTTGGCTAATTTATGATTAGCCATCATCCCAGAAACGTTTAAATCTTCTATGACAACTACGCTGTGGTTTTTAGCTATATAAGTTGTCATCTTGTGAAGATAATCTTTTCGGATATCAGCAACTCGACGGTGAAGTTTTTGTACTTCAAGCTTGGCTTTTGAGTAATTCTGAGAGCCTCTTACTTTTTTAGATAATTTCCGTTGAACTCTAGCTAATTTACGTTGAGCGTTGCGGTAAGGCTTAAGTCCTTCAAACTCTACACCAGAGCTTAATACAGCTAGGGTTTTTATCCCAAAATCAACACCAACTCTTTCTCGTTCTTTAAGTGTTGGTTCAAAGGTCTTTTCCATGGAGAAGCTAATATACCACTCCCCGGCTTTCTTGTAGATTGTGACTTTTTTAGTTAGACAATCTGGTAGGGCTTCAAACGTTCTTACCCGCTTCAGGAAGGGTAAGTTATGAATTAGCCCACCTAATCGAATCGGTCTCCCTGAATTATCAATAGTAAAGCGATCATTTCTACCCTTGCATTTGAATCTAGGGTACTTACCCCATCCTTTGAAAAACCTTTTGAATGCTTCCCCTAAATTGATGAAGGCATATTGGTAAACCTTTGAGGATAATTCCCTCATCCAGGGATACTCAGGTTTGACATAGTTGGTAAATAACCGCTTTAGGGTTTTAGTGTTAGGCTTTAACCCTTGATTGTAGGCATCTTTCCACATCGCGTTGGCCCCAGTTGTACACCCACCGACTAAAACCAGCGTGTTTGGCCATCAAGGTTTTTTGACGGTTGTTAAGCTTCAGTTTTGTCGTGTAAGAGTGATTGGGAGCCATAGCGTGTAACTTTTTATTATCTAAATTATACCCACAAAACCGCTCAATGAGCAAGGGCGAATACTGCTTAAAAGTAAGGCTAAAAGAACATGAACACGGTCAGCTACAAAGCTACGCAGACGTCTTAGGTTGGTCTATGTCTCAGGTGGCGAATATATCCGCAAGCTACCGAAAACAGACGCAAAGTAACGCTAACTATTTACTAAGTCCCAACTCCCAGTTAATGCCACCAGCTACGTAACGCGACAAGCGGACGAAGACTTTTACCAAAGCTTGAAAGCGGGTCAGTTTTGTTATGTACTCAACTCCCGACAGATGGGCAAATCCAGCTTGCGGGTGCGGACAATGAAAAAGCTGCAAGCAGAAGGAATCCTCTGTGGTTTTATTGACCTGACCGGGATTGGCAAAGAGGATGTCACCCCAGAAAAATGGTATGCTGGGATTGTCAATGCTATCGTGAGTAGTTGCCAGCTCAGCAAACAATTTAAATGGCGCAGCTGGTGGCGGGAGCAGCGGGATTTGCTTTCCCCTGTGCAACGGTTGAGTCTATTTATTGAGGAAGTGCTGCTGCTTCTGGTTGAGCACAAAATTGTTATTTTCGTCGATGAAATTGACCGAGTTCTGAGCCAGAATTTTTCCGTAGATGATTTTTTTGCTCTGATTCGATTCTTCTACAATCAACGAGTAGATAATCTCGCCTACCAACGGCTCACATTTGCCCTGTTAGGGGTGGCAACTCCTAGTGATTTAATTACTGATAAAACTCAAACCCCCTTTAATATTGGTAAAGCGATTGAACTGCGTGGATTTCAACTCCCTGAAACACAGCCATTAGCTCAAGGATTAGAGGGTAAGGTAGATAATCCCCAAGCAGTGGTTCAGGAACTATTGAACTGGACAGGAGGGCAACCGTTTCTGACCCAAAAGTTATGTCAGCTGGTGGCTCAGAGTGCCGACAGTAGGAGTATTCTCAGTGCCCAATCCATTGAGCAGATAGTTCAAAGGCGCATCATTGAAAATTGGGAAGCCCAAGACGAACCAGAGCATTTGCGAACCATACGCGATGCTCTTTCAGAGCCGCTACGCGAACGCATTCTCCGTAACCAGCAGCGTGTTGGTCAGCTTTTAGGAGTATATCAGCAAATTTTAGAACAGGGGAAAATTGTCGCTGATGGGAGTTCTGAGCAAACGGAGTTGCGACTGTCCGGGTTGGTGGTTCAGCAGCAGGGACAATTAAGAGTTTACAACCGTATTTATGAGCAGATTTTTAATATAGAGTGGGTTGAGAAACAATTAGAGAAACTGCGCCCCTACTCTGAGCACTTAAATGCTTGGGTTAGTTCCAATTATCAAGATGAATCACGACTGTTGCGGGGTCAGGCGTTGCAGGAAGCGCTTTCATGGTCAAATACTAAAAGCTTGAGCGATCTAGATTATCGCTTTTTAGCTACTAGTCAAGATCTAGAGAAGCAAGAAGTTGAACATGCCTTAGCACTCAAACAAGAAGAGAGTCGGATCTTATCCCAGGCCAATAATACTTTAACTCTAGCACAACAGCAAGCTCAAGCCCAATTAAAGCAAGCACAACGAAAATCCCGGAGAATAGTTAACATTGGTTCCACAATTTTGGCTATTTCCTTGGTAACAGCAGCATCAGTAGGTTTACAAGTTAGACAAGCAAGGCGAAAACTGCTAGAAGCTGATGTTTTATTGAGCAGTGTTTCTTCAAAAAGAGCCTTTGAGTCTAGCCCCTTTGAGGCACTACTGACAGCCTTGCCAGCAGCACAAAAACTGCAAGCCTTAGCAGAGTCTGGCTCAGTCAAAGAGAATACGCGCTTACAGGTCAGGTCTGCACTACAACAGGCTATTTATGGCATTAGAGAGCGCAATCAGATCGAAGGACATCGTTTTGGTGTCAGAGATGTAAAATATAGCCCTGATGGCAAGCTCCTCGCCTCTGCTAGTGAGGATAGGACGGTGAAGCTCTGGAATGTGGAAACTGGAACCTTGCTGCAAACCCTTGAAGGTCATCGTGGTAGGCTATGGAGCGTCAATTTTAGCCCTGATGGTAGACTCTTAGCCTCTAGCAGTGAGGATGGCACAGTTAGGATTTGGAGGGTAGCAGATGGCAGCGAAGTACAAATCCTAGAAGGTCATAGTAATTGGGTCAGGAGCGTCAGTTTTAGTCCTGATGGTCAGACTTTGGCTTCTGGGAGCTCTGACAAGACAGTGAAACTGTGGAAGGTAGCAGATGGCACCGAAGTGCAAACTCTTGAAGAGCACCGCAACGCTGTTACTAGCGTTAGTTTCAGTCCCGATGGTAAGACCCTAGCCTCCGCCAGTTGGGATGATACTGTGAAACTGTGGAATCTGGAAGATGGTAAATTGATACACACCCTCAAAGGCCATCGCAGTAGTGTTAGGAGTGTTAGTTTTAGTCCAGATGGCACCACCTTAGCTTCTACTAGTGAGGACAACACTATCAAGCTCTGGAGTGTGGCAAATGGCACTCTCTTGCAAACCCTTGAGGGTCATCGCAGTCCTGTCTGGAGTGTTAGTTTCAACCCGAATGGTAGAATCCTGGCTTCGGCTGGTTCCGATAACACATTGACACTCCCCGCCCTGGAAGGACGGGGATTCTTGATTCAACGAGATGACTTGTTCAACCAGGCCGGAGCCAGGAAAAATAGAGGTCTCCTCTCCCCAAGCGTATTTGGTCTATGACCCAGGTTTCGGTGTGCCGGAAACGAAACCTGATCAGAGGGTCGCCTTAGTACAAAACCTTGATCCCTATTATGAATAACCCTAAAAATATAAAGGCGACCCTCTGATTACGGTAACTTCAAACCCCACCGTACCTTGTCAGCCATGCTTTGCGCGAGTGGGGGGAACCCCCGTGAGGCCACTGCATCGCTTTTTTTTATATAGATAGATAGATACTTTTTTAATCTAATTTTTTTCATAGACGTTTAAGTCGTTAGACCAAATTACGCAATATGCATCTGATACATATTTTTTACGTTGCCTACTTATTTTTAGATAGTATTTATCTAGCTTTTTAGTTTCTTATTTATAATATAATCATAACACGCTCTGTGAAAACTGTCAAGTTTTAGCTGAAAAATAAAGCCGTCCTATAAGGACGGGGCGCGATTACCCAATTTTTTCGGTAAAGCTATGGAATCTAGAAGATTTAAAAGACTTAGAGCCAGCAACCATCGAACCGCAAACCCTTAAAGGTCATCGCAGCCGAGTCTGGAGTGTTAGTTTTAGTCCAGATGGTCAGACCTTAGCCTCCGCCAGTGCTGATAGCACTGTTAAGCTCTGGGCATTAAACAGCACTGAACCACAAACCATCGAAGCACATGGGGGGGATGTTAAAAATGTCAGTTTCAGTCCCGATGGTAAGTTGCTAGCTTCTGCCAGCTCTGACAAAACTGTGAAGCTGTGGCAGGTAGAAGATGGAACCGAGCTGCAAACACTGAAAGGACATGGCAGTTCGGTCAGAAGCGTCAGTTTCAGTCCCGATGGTAAGCTACTTGCTTCTGGCAGCTCTGACAAAACTGTGAAGCTATGGCAGGTAGAAGATGGTAAACTGCTACAAACCCTGAAAGGACATCGCAGTTTGGTCAGAAGCGTCAGTTTCAGTCCCGTTAGCCTAGCTTCCCCGGAGGGGGTTGGTAGAATTTTAGCTTCTGCCAGCTCTGACAAAACCGTGAAGCTATGGCAGGTAGAAGATGGTACCCTGCTACAAACCCTCGACCATCGCCTTTCAGAAGCTAATTCACCTCTGGGATATCTACTGGTTACCAGCATCAGTTTCAGTCCTAATGGCAAAACCATAGCTTCTGCTAGTTCCGACGGCAATGTCAGGCTTTGGAATGTCGAAAATGGCACTCTAGTGCAAACCCTTGAAGCTCACAGTGGTTGGACTAAAAGTGTAAGTTTTAGTCCCAATGGTAAGAGTTTGGCTTCCGGTGGTGATGATACTATAGTGAAGCTGTGGAATTTGGAGACCACTGAAGCACAAACCCTCAACGGTCATCTGGATAATGTCACCAGCGTAAGTTTCAGCCCTGATGGCAAGATTCTTGCTTCTGCCAGTAATGACCGCACCGTGAAACTTTGGAAGGTAGCAGATGGAACCGAGCTGCAAACCCTTGAAGGTCATAGCGGTTGGGTCACCAGCGTTAGTTTCAGCCCCGATGGCAAGACCTTAGCTTCTGCCAGTGAGGATAACACTCTCAAACTATGGAATTTGGATCTAGACCTAGATGATTTAATGAGGCTGGGTTGCGACTGGCTCACAAATTACCTTGCTACTCATCCAGAAGAAGAAGAAATACGTAAGATTTGCCACCATGGTTGATTAAGTCAGTCATTTGTTTTTTGAAAGATGGTATAAGTGTTGCCTAATTTATATTCCAAACCTGATTTAACCTGACTTTTTACTATAAATTATTATCCACAATATTTTTATCAGGTGTTGAAATACCTGATTTTTTCCTATGGGCAAGATTTTTAGGGAAACGCCATACTGAATGAGTAAGTAATTGCACTGAAAGCAAACAGGAGTATTTCAATCATGAAACCCAACACAAAAAACACTAATCTATCTGGCCAAAAGTTACCAAACACTCATCAACTGTTGCAGAAAATTCCTGAAGAATTACTAGCAAATATCAGTGGTGGTAACAACAATCTACCGACCAATAATCCTAGCAATCCAGGTGACACGACTGATGGTCAGATTGGTAGTTTGTAATTTCCAACTATTACCAATTACTGATTTCTCAAGATTTTCAAGGACTTACATAACTTAGGTTTCCCATACTTTCCTAAGTATAAACTCAACTTTTCCGACCAATTAATCACTTATCAAGGTAACCAAAAATGCCACAACAAATTATCTATGCACTTCAGTTCTCTGGGCAAGCTATCCCCCAGAACGATCAAGGAACAGTTCTCAAAGCTACAACCCACGCACCCAGTTCCAGCATCACATCTGTCGTTAAGCAAGGTGTTGATGCACAGATCGAGACTGTCGAAGGAGGTGTTGCACAATTCTCTTCCACAGTGGAGTTTCTGACTGACAACACTTTCACAGAGAGTGGAACGATTACCTTCGGTCAGGGAAATAGCCTCAGATTTGGAACAGTGGGTGAGGGAGCTATTGGCCCTAGCCCAGAGGAAGGGGTGAGTCATGGAGTCGTGAGTTGGCGTCTTATCAAGGGAACTGGTGTGTTTGAAAACCCTAGGGGCTTTATTACTTCTAACTTTACCGTCGGTGCAGAGGGAGAAGTTACTGACAACCAGTTTGGTGTCATCTACTTGATGTGACCCTAAACCCTTGATGAACTAAACAATCAAATTCAATTTGGAGAACAATAAAATGCCAGATATTTTTGGTAATAGCAATCCTAATGTGCTACCTGGCACAAACAACAGCGACAGAATCTTTGGTTTGGGTGATGATGATCAACTGCGTGGTGGAGGTGGATACGATCGGCTATTTGGCGATCGCAATGCTCCAGGAGAGCAGCCTATAATTATTATCCCCGGAAATGACACCCTTTGGGGAGGTGGCGGCACTGACGAACTGTTTGGCGATGCTGGTAATGACTTCCTCGATGGTGGCAATGACGATGACTCCCTTGAGGGTGGCATAGGTAATGATACTCTCCTTGGGGGTGATGGCAATGATATTCTCGTTGGTGTTAATCCCCTTGCGATAAGACCCGGTTTGGACGAAATTGACTCCCTAACTGGTGGTTCTGGAGGAGATCTATTTGTGCTTGGTGATGCTAATCAAGCTTACTATGACGATCTAGGCGAGAGTGATTTTGCTATCATCACAGATTTGAATCTGTTTGAGGATAGTATTCAACTCAACGGAAATCCTGCTGGCTATGAGTTGCAAGAAACCGTTGTCACCCTTGATTCTGGGGATGTGGTTCAGGGACTAGGAATTTACCAAAAATATTGGGTTTAAAGCCCCGTCCTTCTAGGACGGCTTTTACTTAAAAACAATAGTGCGTAGGGTGCGTTAGGGGCGGGCTCGCACTCATTTTCCGCTCTAGCGCCAGCGTTGGGACAGCCCGCCCCGTAACGCACCACCCAAGGGCTCGCACTCATGTTCAACCTCGTAGCCAGTGTTGGGACAGCCCGCCTAAAAATATTGATAACGGGCATCTTGCCCGTTCCACCAAGATGCCCCTTCCACCAAGATGCCCATGCCACCCACTGGGTCAAACAACTTTAATGAGATGCACCCCTGCCCACCGACATCAAATTACCTAGAAAATAGTTTTTCTTTGTCTAGATTTTTAAGAAAATTAATCGTAGGGTGGGCAGTACTTTAGACCGATAAAATCAGCTTGTAATCGGTGTGAGAGGCACTGCCCAGCGACATCGTTTTTATCTGGGTTGTAAACACAATTCTTGCAGGAATTGGCTTGGATACAAAAGGCAAAAGCCAAGAGGGGAAAGAGATCCGGATTTTTATTTGACAAGAAAAAAAGACCATACAGGTTTACATCTCATTTATAAACCCTAGACCAATTGAAAAGCTGACAATCGTTTTGGTACCCACTGCCCACCCTACATCAAGTAAATCAACTCACCATTGGTAACCTCAAAAACAGTGGTTTGGGGATCTGCATTCAGAGGCTGGTGTCACACATTGGCTGTTTTTGCATCTTTAGTTTATGGAGGGAAAGAAAATGACAAATTGAAAACTTATGGAAATGAACTACCACGTAAACCTTTTTGGCGGCTCCGAGCAACAGCTCGCCAAGCTGGTCACAGAGTACTGTCGCCTAGTGACCCAACCTGAGTTGTCATCAGAAGATGCTCAAAGCATCACAGAGATCCTAAGCTATAGCAGGTACGACCAAGAACTAAATTATTGGCTGTCCCAAGCAGATCAGTTAATTGACTACCAACTCAGCACCGGGGCAATACCTGATTACGACTTGGTGGTGAGTTCCCTTTCCATCAAGAACCTTGCTTATAATCTTACGCGGGTTCCCTCCCATCAAGTGACGTTTGAAACTTTTAAGGAACTAGTAACCCAAACCAAACTGAAGCACAGATTTCTCGACCAATATATCAGCTTTAATGAACAACACTTCTCGCGCAAAGCCATTTTTCAAACCACAGCCCTGACCATTTATATGATTGGCTGGAGACCGGGGCAAGGTACCACTGCCCACCACCATGGTCAGTCCCTAGATGCAATCTTCGTCTACAAAGGAGAAATGACCCATCGTTTCCCTAACCAGGACGAGTGCCTAGAGCCTGACAAAATGCCCTCCAGACCTGGCGAGCTGTTTGGGGAGAATGAACTGGTTTGCATTGACCGCAAGCAATGTCACCTAATGGCTAATAATTCCTCCAAAAATCTGGTCACCCTGCACTTTAGATTTGGTACCCCACCAGACAATATTAATTGGGTAACCAATATCAGTGAGTGCAAGCCAGCAGCTATTTGGAGCAATTCAAACGCGCACATAGAAGAGATCTGTAGCTTAATGAATGCTTAGGGTCTAGACAAGCCAAACAAATAGGGTGCATCTCACTGTCTTGATGCAGTTGCTCATGGGGGAAACCCCCGTGAGGCCACTGCATCGCCCTCGTTATAGATTTACAACTTTGAGATGCACCCAATCAACACTATCTAATACCGAGGTAAATGCATGAGTGCTTTACTAGCAATAAACTGGGTATTAACGCTCCTTAATCCTCTACAAGTTCAGTATCTCAAAGGGTACTATGACAAGCTCTTGTGGGGGTGCAAATTGCTGCATCGGTGTGACTCGGACGACATCCTCAGCCAGGTATGGGAGAAGGCAGCGGAAGTCGAGCGCTTAGAACGCCCGATTGAAAACCCCGAGGCGTGGGCGAAGAAAGTTGGGGAGCGCATTATTTTCCAACACAAAAGGAGGGAACTATCGGAAAAAAAGTTTATCCAGAAACTTGAGCCGATGATCCAAAGCCAAATTTTTGCTAGCCCAAGAGACGACCTTTACTGTGATGGCACACTAGGAGAGATGCTAACTTTAGCCCTCAAGGAACTCAAGCAAACCAAGCCGGACTTTTACCAACTAGTGGTCATGCGCTTCTTTGATGAGCTGAGCTGGGAGCAGATATCGTCAGAGTTGTACCCAGACACTGCCATTACCAAAAAAACTATTAACAGGGTGCGTCAGAGGGGAAATCGCGCTTTGAAAAAACTGAGGGAAATTTTCTTTCTTAACCTTGAGACGTTATAATTTTCTGGATGTAGCAACCCGAAATAAGGCCATTTTTGGGGGCACATTAAAGGAAAATATAGCAGTTATCAAGTTCTCAATTGCTTGATGTACTTCGTCCTGAGTTAATGGGAGTAGGGAGTAGGGTTAAGAGTGTGGGGAGTGCGTAACCCGGGCGCGGGTAAGGGGTGGAGTGAGACTAATCCTGTGTACCTCATGAGTCTTAGACTTGCTATAAGTACGTCAAAGCTTATCTGTGGAAGTAAAACGTTTTGTCTCATAATCAGTATCTACGCATCTAACTATTAGAAGCGAAAAAAGTGTATTAAGTTTACTTTTTTCGGTTTGCAACTGATTTGATTTTTATTAAGGGTGCATATTCAGCAGTGCAAAGTCAACAATAACCAGGCATAAAATCTGGCAATTGTGACGTAAGCTATCAGCTATCAGCTATCAGCTATCAGCTATCAGCTATCAGCCATTGGCCGTAGGCCACTCTACGCGAACAGTTTATGCGCTACGCGCACGGTACTTGAGGTGCTTTTGAATAAAATAAGCTGACGGCTGACGGCTGACGGCTGACATTGTGAACTGACGGCTGATAGCTGAATGCTTACTGTCAAGCTTTGGTTAACTTTGCGAGATATTCTCTTTATTCTAGTCTGGAGTGCAGGGTTATAATCATGAAATGCGATCAGATGTATTGTTCCTGGATTCAGGATTCTCAAAACGCAGATCATTACGTCTGCCTAAAGTGCAATCGTGAACGCTATATCAACGAAAGTCGTCCTGGATCAGTGATCTTTGTTTGCGTAGCAATAGCTTTCATAGTTATTGCTCTCCTCAGCAATCATGGCGAGATTCAACCCCCAGAAAATGACCACCGAGCAACTCGAATAGAGATGGGTCGAAAAAATCAAGTCCGATACCGGGACTTGTCGCCTACGGCTAACCTCTAGGGCGTGTTTTCAAAGTTTTCCGCAAGATTATGATCCCCCCCAGCCCCCCTTAAAAAAGGGGGGAGCCATACTCAAAGTCCCCCTTTTTTAAGGGGGATAATGGGGGATCTCCGAGGCAAGAAAACACGCCCTAGTACCTCTGCGAAATTCCCAGGGTAGCGTAGAATTAGGCGATCGCCAGATTCCCTTCTTCTGCGCCTTCCCCCTGGTGTATCTAGGGAGTAGGGAATAGGGAGTAGGGAACAGGGAGTAGGGAATAGGGAACAGGGAACAGGGAACAGCGATGCAGCGCTATAGTAGACGGAGCAGTTGTAATCTATGGTTATGAGATTACCAGAATCTGGTGGGGATTTTTTGCGTTCGCGTAGCGGCTCTTTTGGAGCATCGCGTAGCGGCTCTTTTGGAGCATCGCATTTCTAGCCCCTCAACAGTGACCAGAATTATTCTGGATCAGCCTCAGATATTTGACATCTCCCCCGGCTAAAGCACGGGGGATTCTCAAAGGATGTTACGCAGGAGGGTGAACCCATCCTGCTCCACTCCTTCTTCGGTATGATTTATTCATGGAGTTGAAAATGTCATACCGATGTGGGACTGTCAAAATCCCTCTACCCACCTTGGCTAGGTTGATTCCTAGCTGTGTGGTTACTTTCCTAATAATATTGGCGGCACCATTACAATCCGCATTTATTAGGTTTCCTTTTGATGTCTTATAAAGGCCACGTCTAACCCGAAAACCTGATGGGATCCAGCTTTTGGGTTTTTCACCTATTTTTGGCAATGAATCTCCATCCAAGAAAGATGCCTTACTTGTATAAGCTTCCTCAGTAATTGTTAATTTTACCCCATATTCAAGGCAAAGTTGTTTAAGTCTTTCAATTAATCTTTTTGTAGGAATTGCCACAAATTTCTGGTTGCCACTTCTCCCCATATTGGAACGCTGCTTTTGTCCTTCATTCCAACCTATTACTATGTTTCCTATACCATCAGCGAGACAGCGATTAATGATAAATCGAGCCGTCTTATTAATGGCATCTCTCATCTGGTTGTTGCGTCTTCTCTGAACCCGTTCAAGGTTTGAATCCCAGTAAAAGTGAGGTTTTCCCTGTTTGTACTTAGCTACTAGGCGACAATACCCTTGATTCATAGACTTTAGCTTTCGACCGTCAATAATAAAGCTTTTCCCCAAGGTCGAAACGCAGGTTAACCAGTTATCTCCACCATGGTCTATACCCATGGCTTGGGAATAATCTAAAGTTGGATTTTCTTTGACTTGCTCTTTTCCGTCCTCAATGACCCAGTCAATCCAAAGTTGCCCGTAGTAAGGTCTAATGGTTACCTCTTTAACCCAATCTGAGTCTAGAAAATCAGGCGGATATAAGGCAATTTTAGTCAGCAATTCAGGTTTGCTTTCTTTACTAACCGAAGGGTAAAACAATCCTTCTTTGTAAGTTAAAGCCTGTCGTGGAAAAGTAACAGCAGCCAAACCACCTTTCTTTCTATACCTAGGGAGCCTAGGTCTATCTACTTGACCTTTGTAATAGAGTCCAACAAGTTGATTGTAACTAGTGATTGCTTCCCCTACAGTTTTTAAAGTCTGTTGAGCAGACTGAGCCGCCATTCCTTTGTAGTGCGGACTCATTTTCAATGCTTTATCCAACTCAGGATATTTAGTACCGCACTTATACGTTTTCCATCCAGTTCTTAATTCATCGCCACGCCAGTAAGTAGTATAAGCTTCTTGTTCTTCTAACCATTGATAATGTTTCTGTTTTGCGTAATATATGGCGCAATTAAACAAACTATTGGCTTGTCTACATTGAAATTCCCAGAAAACTTTTTCTTCGTCTGAAAAGTTAGCTTTTACTGGTATTGTCTTATGCATTTGATAACCTCGACCTCTTTTGTTACCATAGCTTTATTATACTCGAAAATTCTAACAATATCAAGCAAAAATCAGATTAAATCTCAATTAATATTGAGAGGGGTTCCAGTTCATTATAATGAACTAAAAAAGACACACGGCATCATGCTTACAGATACCGCGTGGAAATGGTTGCAACTTTCAGCTAAAGAGTCAGGAACAAGCGTTGGGGAATTTATAGAGCGTTGGGTCAGAAGCCAGATTGAAGACACGACGCCGATATTTCCAGTCTCTGTGTTTCATCCCGGAGACGACACCTTAGAATAAGGCAGCCTTAATCATGGAGGCGCGCTTTCCATAGGCGAATTAAATTCGCCATGGGTCGCGCCTCAAAGTTTTAACCCTGGGACGAGTAACCGATCAACCATAAAGGCTGCCTTATTCTTGCGGTAACTTCTGACCCCGGGCTAAAGCCACGGGGTTCTCACATTTCAGGAAGTCTTGATAGCAATCAAAAAAAATCGGTCAAGTTTGGGTTAACCCCAATGCTTGACCAAATTCTGTACTTTAACGTTTTCTGTCCGGACTAATCACCCCACCCTCAGAAAAGTTAATAGAAACAAAGAATCAGGTTTTGGCACTAACAAAGAAGGGTGCATTCATACCAATCAATGGCCTGATTTATATCTTACAAAAATCAGAGTTTAAAACCACGTAATTTATTGGCAACCACCAGGAATATAGTCAAGACAATTTTCCTAAACCTTCCTTGATTAAGTGACTAAAGTGCTAAAATGTTAGACGAAATCCGAACAGTTAGTTTCTGAATTATTGCCCATTTTTTACCGATAGATAAATATCTAATAAATTAAATTTGTTAAATTGTAGACTAATCCACCATATACATAGATAATTCAGGAAGGTAACAGGTAAGTATGGATATTAAAAAAATCCAAGACACTCTAACAGAATTCACTAACAATGCAACTGGCATTCAAGGAGTTGTCCTTGTTTACGAAGACGGGGAGCTGATCACCAAACCTCCCATCGGAGATTGGGACGAGAGCAAGCCTAATATCATAGCTGGGATAACACATGACTTCAGCCAACGCATTTGTAAGCGATTGAACTGGAACAACACTAAAGAGATTTATGTTGAAACCGAAGACGGCTATATCATGCTATTAGTATGTGCTCCGAGCATTTTCTTGTTAGTCAAAGCCAGTACCAATACAAACCGAGGGCTTTTAAAGGGTGAAATCGCGCTAATTTTGGCAAAGCTTCAGACTTATATCAATCCTAACTCCTCTATTAATAATGGAGAAACAATAACTGATAACGAAGATAACGATGACGACGATGACCAGGGATTATTTGGTAGATAATGGTAGTTTTTCCGGAATTATTCTGCTAATTTACCAAAAACAATGTCTAAAAGTATTGCTTAGAAATACTTTTAGACATTGAGATGCTATTTAGCCGAAAAACTAAATTATCAAAATTTAAAAGCTATACACAGTAATAGTTTTAGGCAATTGAATTTAAAAGTTAAGCATAACAGGTAACAAAGAGCCATAATTGCGGATTATCACACTTATTTATCCACTAAACTTTTCTTTTTTCAAAACCCTGGTAAGCATCTACACCATGCAGTTGCCGATCTAAACCCTTGAGCTCATCCTCGTCCGAAACTCTAATGCCTATTCGCGCTTTAAGTATTGACCAAGTGACCCAACTAAAAAGAAAGGTGAACCCTAGAACAGCAACGATACCAATCAATTGAGCTACTAATTGGAATGGAATCCCATCAAATTTTGTACCACAAATTCCTATCAATGTTTCTATTTTTATGTCATTATCCGTACACAATCTATCCTTGTTACTAAACAAGCCCACTGCCAGTGTTCCCCAGATGCCACAACCTAAGTGAACTGATATTGCACCCACTGGGTCGTCAATTTTCCACAGGTTGAAGAGGTAAACTAATAAAACAACTAACCTTCCAGCTACCATACCAATGACAAGAGCAGCCCATAGTTCGACATAGGCACTGGATGCGGTAATACTAACCAAACCTCCTAAGACTCCATTGATGATCATAGACAGTTCTGGTTTGTTATTAAAGTACTTTAGCCTTGAGGTTGTAAAAGCCGCTGTCAGACCAGCAGTTGCTGCAGCAATGTTGGTTGTTAGCAGAATGTGACTTATTTGTTCATGGTCAACTTTTAGCAGTGAACCTCCATTGAAGCCAAACCAGCCCAGCCAAAGGATAAAGCAACCTAGAGTAGCCATGCTGAGATTATGGGGAAATATAGGTTCCTTAGTACCATCGTCTTTATAGCGGGAAACGATTTGACCGTCCTGTTGTCGGTATTTACGTGGTCCCAATAGCCAAGCACCCACTAGAGCTGCCATACCACCAACTGCATGAACTACGGTTGAACCAGCAAAATCCACGAAACCTAGCTGTTTGAGCCAACCGTTAGGTGCCCAAACCCAGTGTCCAGTGATGGGATAAGAAAGAGCGACCAGGAAAAAGCTAAACCATAAAAATGCTTTTAACTTAATTCTCTCCGCAACCGCTCCAGATACAATCGTCGCGGCGGTTCCAGCAAAAACTAATTGAAAAAAAAATGCTGCTTTAAGAGGAATCGTTATTTTTGTCTTATATTGAAAGAATCCCTGTTCATTCAACAATAGTCCTTTTAGCCCTCCGATAACACCTAAGAAAGAGTCATCCATCATTAGGGTAAACCCCAAGACCCAGAATGCTAGTGTAGCAATAGAGAATACTAACAAATTTTTGGTCAAGATATTAGCAGCATTCTTATAACGGCAAAAGCCAGCTTCCAACATGCCAAAACCAGCATTCATAAAAAACACCAGAAAAGCGGCAAGTAACACCCAGATAGTATTATTCATGGTGTCTAATTGCTCACCTGAATCGTTATAATTATTTTCGCCAAGGGCAGCTTGAGCCCACAATAGTAAGATTGTGGCTATTAACGGCAAGCAGAATTTCCAACTTGGCAACCGCCATTTTTTTTGGATTTTTAACTTTTTTATAGTCAGCATCTTTGGTATCAATATAGTAGCGAAAAATAAACAATATTTAGGTAAGTATTCAACTATGGCTGTTTTAAATTAGGTGAGGTACATTTTTTTAGGGAGCAGGGAGCAGGGAGCAGGGAGCAGGGAGCAGTGAAGAAGAGGTAAGAGGGGAAAAATCATTCGATAAAATCTCGAACTATTCAATTCTCCCAAAAGCGGTTTATTGTCAGCTGAGCGCTGTTCGCTGTGGGTGCATCTCACTTTTGTTGTTTAACGTGGTGGTGCGTTACGGGATGGACTGTTCCAATACTGGCTAATGCGAAAATCAGGGCTAGTCCATCCCTAACGCACCCTACAGAACATTTTCAAATATGAGATGCACCCGTTCGCTGTTCCCGTAGCCCATAGGCTTAGGTAATATCACTGTCGTCTTTATATAAAGGCGGTATTCCGTAACGCTCGCTAATTTCCCTGTCAATGTTTCGCAGAATTTCCATCACATCTTCCGGCTCTGCATCTCTTAGTTCTGTTTGCCGACTTTTCTCTTCCTGTACAAAAGCTTGTCTAGCTTCTTCTATAGAGTGATTCTCAATAAAATAGCTAATCGCTGCTTCACCAATTGCTAAAGTCATCGCCACAGTATTGAAATTGATTTGAGTTCCTTTAACACCCAACTGCTCCAGGAATGTTTGGACCGTAATACTTTGGTATTGGTCAGGAATAGCAATATTGGCAATCATCCTGACCAGCAAATTTTGTATAAATTTTGTTACAAAGGGAACAAATCTCGCACTCCATGTAAACCAGGCTGCGGTCAACTTAAATTTATTGGCTATGATCCTCTTGAGTGGGATGCCCGCAGTTGCTCCCCCAAAACCGTATTTAGCAGCATCGTCAGAGATATTTTTATATATTTCTAGTTCTAGTTGCTCGATGTTATACCTTGTGTCTTCGTACTCCTGCCAACAGGCAGAAACAGGAACATAACTATCAGTAAGTTGGTGATAGTCATGGAGTCTTGCTTTAATGCACTTGATAATATTAATTTCTTTCTGCTCTTTGGCATTACTAGGCTTTCTGGAATTAGCCCTAGATTCTAAACTCAGGTCATAAGGTGGATTCCACTGGCGGGCAGGCTCAACCAGGTCTATCTGGTTGATCACCAAGATAATCGGCAGTTCTGTATTATGGGCTTGGTGGTGCTGTTGGCGCAGCGTGGTTAGAAACTCCACATCCTGAGCGACATACCCTCGCTCTTTGGCTGGAATAACAAATAAAAGGATATCTACTCTCTTTTCAACAATGTAGTCAATTGCTGACTGGAATGCTGGATCGTTCTTGGACTTTTCCCCTACACCACGGGAATCTACAATTTCTAAGCTCCGTCCATTGCGCTCGCATGGGTAAGATTCAGGGTTTAGGGTTTCCGGTTTATCTACCCTAACCTTAGCAACCTCCTTTCCCATCATGGCATTGACCAGAGATGATTTACCCGCTCCTGTTCTACCGTAGAGGGCAATGTGAGGAATCCGGCTCTGCTTTGCCCACTTGCGAATTTTCCTTTTAAGAATCGGCTCTGCAATCAATCTTGCTGGTTGACCCAGTACTGACAGAATTGAGAGAATGGAAGACTCGATATCAATTATTTCTAAGCGCTGTAGAATATCTTGGGCATTCTCAGGTCTCCGCTCTGGTGAGGGAGCCATTAGATCATTAATTAAATCTGCCAGTGGGTCAGATATTTGGGTCGCGCTGTCTCGCCAATTCTTTTCAAGCTTACCTGTGATTGCGTTTGCGCCAAAGTGCTTGAGTAGTTTGCCTGTCAGTAAACAGACAAAGCTACGCCCTAGGGCAAAGAAATCAGACCTATACTCAGCTTGACCTTTAACTTGTTCTGGCGGCGTGTAATCCTGTGAAACAATCCCTGTAACATTTCCTTCTTGAAGCTTTTCAAAATAGGTATCCGTCACCTCCCTCGCTGCACCAAAGTCAATCAAAGCTAACTGACCATTAGGTCTGAGCATGATGTTAGCAGGTTTAATATCCCGGTGAAACCAATTCTGCTCATGCACTAGAACTAAGATTTCTGCCAGTTGTTTCAACCATGCGATCGCTTGCTCTTGTGTGATGGGTTGATAGCCATTCTCTTCTAGCCACTTCTCTAAATCCAACCCCTCAATTTTTTCCATCACTAAGCAGTGCAAATCCTGATTCCCACCTTCTTGCGGGAGAATAAAGTAGCCATCTGGCTCGACTTTAGGAATTCCTGGATGATTTAGCTTTTTGAGTACCTCCGCTTCCCGTTTAAATAACTCTATAGCCTTGGGACTTTCGCGGTGCAGAACTTTTAATACTTTTGGCGTACCTTGGTCATCTACTTCCCAAGTTTCCCCAAAGCCTCCTCCACCCAATAATTTTACAACTTTATAGCGATTATCTTTACTCAGAAGCTGATTTAGCTGCTCTTGTTGCTTTTCCCGATAATTATTGTTTTGGGTCATTTCCTAATTGGATAGCTTGTTATCTGTGACAGTAAATATGGATATTAATATAGTTTTTTAAGATAATTTTAATTGGACAAGCTCAAAAATACTTCCTAAAAACTACTTAATAATCGTCTTAGATAACACCCCTGATTTAACTAGAAGCTTAAGTTAATACATTCAGATCTAGGCTCTGGTTATTAAAGCTGAATGAGTTTTGCACTTACACCAGCAAATCAAGCAATTAGCGTCTGCTTTCTGCTCTTTTTACCTCCTACCTCATAAGTATGACCAACGCTATATACTACCCAAGATAGATGTAAATTATATATAGCTTGATATATGTTCTGATTTTCTTAATTTAAGTAGTCGGATCAAATTAAAGTGAACTGTTAACAGAAGGAGACTTGGGGTCCCGGAGAAGGGCTGAGGGGCTGTTTGGGTCACTTGTTTCCGCACCTGCTCAGGGGGTGACAAGAAGAGTGAAAAGTAGATAGGATAAGGATTTGAGCAAACGAACCCAAAAAAGAATAGAGTTGTCTAGTGGACAACCCTAAAATAGAAATGCTTCCTGAATTTTACCAAAAAGTCTTCAAAATTCACCTTAATGAAAGTCAATGTCTAACTGTGCAATTGCTGATCATGCTATTGCACAGTTGCCGAAATGTAAGGATTTCACCTGATTGGATAACCTGATAACAGGTTTTGTGAATTTTATTGGATTATCAACCAAATAATGCCATTATCATCTAATAGCATTATTTGGCTTCTAGGTGCAACAGGTATCCGTGTAGGAATTGTGATAATTTTTGATGCCATATTGCCTAGTCCCTGTTCCGATGATCCGCTGTTACCTTTGCTATACAGCTAATTCACACTTTCATCTACTGTTGAATTCGATGCCCCTGTAGCAATTGGCAATTCCTCGACTTTGGGTAGCTTCTCCAGAGCCAGACGAGACGAAGACGTCCCACCGGATAAACGCTTCAGAAGTTTTGGTCTAGGGTCATGGAGCAGGTAAATAATATTATCCCCTGGTTGCCAATCTTCATTGCCACTCGCCACTTGAAAACTTTTGTCCCTCTCTATCAACAAAGGTACCAGTTCTCCAGAGCGAATTAAGGCTTGTAGATGAGCTCGCTGAAAACCAAATCCAGCTTCCTTGAGAGTGGTTTTGCCCAACTTGATTTGCCCATCATTAATGTACTGGATCCAAGTTTTGATAGGTAGTTGTGCCATGAAGGCCTGATTAACCTTGGTTTTATTATTGTTGCTATTGACTTGGGGGTCACGAGGAAAAACAGCTAAGACTCGCGGTGGATTAAACTCCTCCGCTGCTCGTTGAGCCAATACCAAGTTAATCTCACCATTCTTGGTCATTGCTAGGAACGTTCCCACCGATTCGATGCCAGCTTCTTCTAGAACATCCACATCCAAACCACTGCTTTGGAAAACCCGCAGATTTTCGTCCCTTGCTTTTTGGCAGGCTTCTGGGTCTGTATCAATCAGCACAACAGACTCTCCTCGCTCTTGAAACAAACGAGCAATCAGACGGCTCATCGAATTACAACCGATGATTACAGCACCAGTTGCCTCCTCCTCTGGGTTAAGTTTTAGCCATTTGGCGACCCAGCGAGCGGTCAAACCCTGTAAAACTACCGTCAACATAATTGTCAGGAATACCAAGGCTTTAATGGAGTCACCACCATTAACCCCCCGTTCCGTTAGGAGAATGGCAAACAAGGAAGCCACAGAAGCACTGACAATTCCCTTAGGACCAATCCACGACACAAATAATTTTTGCCGCCAATTGAGATCACTATTCCAAGTACAAACCACCACACTGATGGGGCGCACCACCAACATCAACACCAAGACAGTAAAGATACTGCCCCAGCCTAGGGCAAACACACTGGCGATGGAGAGGTCAGCGGAGAGCAGTACGAATAACATGGAAACCCCAAGGACAGTTAATTGTCCCTTGAAGCGTCGCAACAAGCGCTCTTCAGGCAGGTCAGACGCTCCCATCACTACTCCAGCCACTACCGTTGCCATCAAACCGGATTCAGAGCGAACCATCTGAGCCAAGCCAAACAAACCCCACATGCCAGCCAGTACCACCAAGTTTTTGAGTTCTTCTGAGATGAAGCGTGCTTGCTTGAGAAGAAACCCCATTAACCAGCCCCCTAAGCCCCCAATAATAGCACCGATGCTTAAACGAAGACCTAGACCCAGAAATGCTGCATTTGCACCAGCATCACTATTTAAAATTGTGTCCAGGACAACCACGGCCAGAATTGCCCCGACTGGATCAATGAGAACCCCTTCCCCTTCTAGGAGGGTTTCTACACGTCGATCCACTTTCACCTGTTTTAGCAGAGGGCTAATCACCGTTGGTCCGGTGACCACCACTAGAGAGGCATAGAGAAAAGCAATCGGCCAAGGAAACTCCCCTAGCCAGTGAGCCGCCATGCCACCTCCTAACAGAGTAATCAGTGTTCCTATGGTAACGAGATTTCTCAGACTACCAGACACTTTGCCCAGATCCCGGAGATCTAGATTGAGCCCTCCTTCAAACAGAATAACTGCCACTGAGAGGGCAACAATTACCTCTAGACCAACCCCTAGCTTCTGTGGGTGCAAAAGACCGAAGCCATCTGGTCCGAGTAGAGTGCCAAACATCAGCAAAAAGACAATGCTGGGAATTTTTAAATACTCACCCATTACCTGGGCACTGATCCCAGCAAAGATGGCGATAACCATCTGTAGGGTTAGTTCAAATGAGCTTTCCATATGCGTAAGTGTCGCAAGTGATCAACTTAGGTAGAAATTCCTCATTATTCTGTTTTCAACTCCATGGGCTGGCTTGGTCAACAAGTGATCGGGTTAGCAGTGAATCTGAACTTGAGGTCAGTTCTAGAACATTGCTCGTAGCAGTCGATGGTCAATGACTGAGCTATAGGTCACAGTAATAAAACCGTCTATAGCCTATCTTAAGCATGCCCTTTGTGTCCTGGTAGTGTATCACTTTCATAGGACTTATTACACAAATAGGCAACTTCGGAACTTCGGAACAGTGAACAGGTAAGGATTCTGGAGAAGATTTTTTAACTTTGGCAACAGGTCTTGAGAAAAACTCAAGTTTGAATTACTCAAGACTATAAGCAAAGCTGTTTGCTGTTGTGCCTTACTTAAACGATTGCTGAGCAATAGTTCCTCCCGGAGATAAGATTGAGCCACTGTAAATAGTCATGGGGAGGTTTGAGAGTGTCTGTTACCAGGTCATCTTAGTTTTGTTTATATTGTGTTTATCTTGTGTATAATTGTCAGACTTTGCCATTGGTCACCAATCTAATCATTAATTCGAGCCATAGCTGACACTACTCATAGGTCAAAGGTTTTTATACGTTGATTGGTAATTTCAAAAAAAGTTAAGTTTTAATTCATGCTGGATAGTTTAGCACCGTCAGTTCCACAACGGACATTCCATCACTGACGGTAAACAGCTTCAACAGAATTGCCTGTTCACGCTCGCGCGAGACGATTAGTTAGAGACGATTAGTTTTCGGACATAATTGAAAGGTTAAAGGTAAAAATTGTACTGCTGTGGTGAAGAACACCAGACAACGGGGTTAGTAGATTAGATAGGATGGCTAGCAGCATTGGGATAATCCCCCAAGTAGAACCGAAAAATTGGATGATGGCTCGTGGTCTGGTGGGGAACGGTAAAATTAGCTTCGTTAATGGTTTTTTGTTAAACTTCTAGCTTTAATTATGAATTATTGGTAAAGGTAAAGGTAAAGGTAAATTTATGGATCATAAAACGTTTACTTGGGGTGGCTCGGGAAACCGCATACGTAGAACTCAACGCTGGATTGAGAGATTGTCGCTGTTAGGGTTACTCCTGGCAGCACTATTGTTGTTTAGCATCAATTTGGGCAGTGGCTCGTTGCAAGGGGTAGAGCAAAGCATAAGTCATCTTGCTACTCAACTACTTTCAGCAAAGGGGGAATTTGGGCAGTGGCTTTACCCAACTTTTGAAGGTGAAACCCTAATTGAACACCCCCCCCTACTAGCCTGGCTAATTGCGGTGGCTTATCAGTTTGGTGGTGTCAACGAGTGGACTACGCGCTTACCTGGTGCCATCCTCAGTGTTCTGTCGGTACTGCTAGTATATGGTCTTGCTACAGAAATCTTCCCCTGCCGTCAGAAGGCTATTTTCTCTAGCTTGATTTACCTAACTTTCTTACCAATAGCCCATTATGGGCGTATGGCAATCCTGGATGGAGCTAATCTGTGCTTTGTGGTGTTGATGATGTGGTGTGTGTTGCGATCGCGTCGGGACTCACGCTGGTCACTGGCAGCGGGGATCGGATTAGGCTTGATTTTCCTCACTAAGGGGATCCTGGTGGCATTGTTGATCACAGCGATCGCTCTGTTGTTTCTAGCATGGGATACGCCCAGACTCCTCACGTCTACTTATTGGTGGTTGGGATTGCTCTTAGGGTATAGTCCTGCTCTGGCGTGGTACACTGTTCCATTACTGGTACAGGATCAAAGAGCCGTTACTACAACTAAAGCCATTCTCTACGAGTCCCTACGCCCGATCTGGACAGCAGTGGATGGGCAAAATCGCCTCCCTTGGTATTACCTGGGAGAAATCTTAAAATTTTCCGCACCTTGGTTACTGTTCTTTTGCTACTGGTTACAGCAGGCTTGGCAGAATCGCCATTGGGGCTGGGCTAAATTGGTACTGGTATGGGCTGGCGGTTACTTGATCGCCATTTCCCTTCTTGCCACTAAATTGCCTGGGTATGTGTTGCCAGTTTACCCAGCATTAGCCCTTGCTGGTGGAGCCCAACTGACAGATATTTGGCATTGGCCTTCTAGCAAATCTTATCCCCGTTTTTGGAGTATTGGTTTGAGTCTGCTAGGTGTTGCTACCATTACTATGATGCTTCACTTCGGGATTACGAAAGCTTCTGACCTCAGCTCCTGGCTGTTCTTCGCTTGTGTCCCTTTAACCATGGTTATAGCAGGGATGCTGGTTGCCCGACGGGATAGACAATTTATGGTAATTTTATTCTGGGGAACCTATCTTTCACTACTGATTTTGATGTCTTCTGACCATGGGATTTGGCAAAAGCTTATCTAGTTCAACTTATTGCTTAATACTGGTCTCCTTGAGCAATGGAAATTGAAGCCAGCCAGAAGAATTGATGATGCCCCTGACTGGGTGTTCTTTAAACAATATCCCAATTGAGTGATTAAAAGCTAGATTGGGAAGTTTCGATAAATGGGGATGGAAATTGATACACCGCTTTCGTAACAGACAGTGATCGGGTTTGCATTCAGCTATCAGCAGTCAGCTGACGCGCTACTTTCCGGCTTTGCAAACAGCTAATGTTTTGGGAGCCTGGGTTTATCAAGAGAGTAAGCTTATGGGCTCCTTTTCAAACCACGCTTACCGTTTAAAGCCTCGTGGATTGGTTCTCTTGAGGGCATCATGAATGGCTGGCAAGCACAGCGTTTCAAGTAGCGCTAATGCTGATAACTGACGGGAGAATGCTGACGTTTTGAGCGACAGCACATTTACCGATTACGGCGTTCTAAGCCTTGTCTATTCGGCTCAGGATGCCTCAAGTGCTTCTTCTTCTGTTTCATCAAGTTGTTTAAGGTGAATGTGCTTGCGTCCCAGGGTGATTTCAAACTGGTCCCCTGGTTGTAAACCCATTTGTTTCGTGTAAGCCGAGCCAATCAGAAGATTGCCGTTAGACTGCACACTAATCCGATAGCTGGCACTGCGTCCGCCACGACCATTGCCATTGACTTTGCTGTCTAATTCAATCCCCTCCGCATCAATAAGGGCATTGAGGAACTTCATCATATTGACTCGCTCTACTCCGTTTTTTGTCACGGTGTAGTAGCCACAGGCTCTAGCTTTTTCTTCTTTGCTCAGGTTACCTAGCTCTCTTACTTTATCAAGCAATGCTTCGCCCTTCAGAGGAGGCGTCGGAGCAGCCATGTTTTTCTTTCTAGCCATCAACTTGAATCTAATACTAAGGACTTAAGTGGTATCCAGCATTTCTACTGGACTGACTGTCAACTAAGATAACAAAATCTTAGTTTAATATCAGTATATGAGACTATATTACACCCAGAGTGTCAACTGTGTTCGTTAATAGTAAATTTTTAACTACCGTTCAACTACAGCAATAGGTTGTGAATAGGTCGTGAACAACTCCGATCATCTGGGTCACCGGAAAATTGCCTAGGGTCACGGGAAAATTGTCTAAAAGAGTATGGGCTACTCTTGTAGGCAATTTCCCCACCAGCCACCTGTACTTTCCATCCCTGTCACAAGTCAATGGCTATCTCCATTGGGTGACAGTATTTTATAGTTTCTTTGAGCTTAGCATTCAGCCAACGGGCTATCAGCTATCAGCCATTGATAGTCTAAGATATAAGCTTCTGGCTTGAAGCCGATAGCTAAAAGCATACCGCTCAAAGTATAGTCTTCAGGATGAGAGGGTTCCTTGGTTCCCCCTGCTCTTGATGCTGATAGCTGAGTGGATTAAACGAGCGTGATCTTTAAACAGGTCATAAAATCGTTTCCGACTTTAGTCTTTCAAAGAAATTGTCCCGTTAACTCCCACGTCCACTTTCCGATTGGATTGCTATTTTATTATGAAGCTCACCACTCGTGGACACTACAGTGTTAAGGCACTACTAGATCTGAGCCTAAGACCAGGGTATGGACCGACATCGGTTAGAGCGATCGCTAAACGGCAAGGTCTACCAGCTCCATATCTAGAAAAACTACTGATTGAGATGCGCCGTGCTGGCTTAGTCAAGTCAGTTCGTGGAGCTCAAGGAGGCTATCAATTAGCCCATGAACCCACACAAATTTCCCTCGGCAAAATCCTAGAAGCAGTGGGTGAAACCATCGAACCACTACCCCACCATACCCCAGACGCTGGTCAAGCCGAAGACTGGGTTACATTTACACTTTGGCATCGTTTGCATCAAAAGCTTAAAGAAGCATTGTACACTATAACTCTTGCGGATCTTTATTATGATGCCCGTAGTTGGCAAGCGGCTATGGGAGAAGAAACCAGTTTCGTTGTTTGAATCAATTTTTCTGAACATGAAAAAGAGTAACGAACCGATTACTTATGAGGGAGGCTGTCATTGTGGCGCTGTCCGCTTCCAGGTAATTGTCAACAAGCATGAGGCAATTGATTGCAATTGTTCGATGTGTAAAAAAAAGGGCATCTTACACGTGATTGTCTCCCCTGAGCAATTTAGCTTACTTAAGGGAGATCAAGTGTTGACTAGTTATACCTTCAACACTCACACAGCGAAGCACACATTCTGCCAAATCTGTGGCATTCATCCTTTCTATCGACCCCGTTCTCATCCCAATGGGATTTCTGTCAACCTACGTTGCCTTGACGGTGATGTTCTATCTCAATTTAGCATTGTCCCTTTCGATGGGGCTAACTGGGAAGAGAATGTCGATAAAATTAGAAAGTAGTGGTTCAAATCCTGGGTAATAACCATACTAATGGTGTCATTTTGCTGCTGGCGGCTAGTCTGGATTATCTGATCGGTGATCCTTGGGGTTGGGTCCATCCAGTGCAGGTTATGGGCTGGGTAATCTCTCACTTCACTAAGTTAGCAATTCACTTATGGCAGCAGCCTTGGCAACGACGCCTAGCAGGAATTGGGTTGGGTATTGGACTAATTATCGGGAGTGGAGTAGCTGGATGGTTTATTGTTTTCCTAGGAATCTGGTTCAATCCCTTTTTGGGTATAGGGATAGGAACGATCTTGCTAGCCAGTTGTTTTGCTGGTCGCTCTCTTCGAGCAGCAGCAATGGATGTATTACAGCCTTTAACTGCTGGAGAATTAGAACTAGCCCGTTCTCGATTAAGTCAATATGTTGGTCGTGATACAGAAAATCTTTGTGAGTCGGAAATCCTACGAGCTGTCCTAGAAACAGTGGCGGAAAACACTACCGATGGGGTCACAGCCCCTCTGTTCTATGCCATTGTTGGAGCGTTGATTCCTGGGGTTGGTAGTGTTCCTCTTGCCTTAGCTTATAAAGCTGCCAGTACTTTAGATTCGATGGTCGGTTACCGGCGAGAGCCTTACACGAATTTAGGTTGGTTTAGTGCTAAAGTCGAAGATTTACTAACCTGGATACCCTGTCGATTAACCGTATTGACCCTAGCCTTGATGTCTGGAAAACCTCAGCAGGTCTGGCATCTGTGTCGCCGTGATGCTATTGCTGATCCCAGTCCTAACTCTGGCTGGAGTGAATCGGCTTTTGCTGCGATTTTGGAGGTTCAGCTGGGGGGGACTAATTTTTACAGTGGTGTTGTCAAGCAAAAACCCTTATTAGGGAAACCTACCTACGAGATCACACCAGGCAAAATTGACCAAGCCTTAGAGCTGACACGGTATTGCTTTTTAATTTGGCTGGGGATAGGGTTGGTTTTTTGTCTAGTGCAATATAGCCTTTATAAATGATATGTAAACCTGTATGGTCTTTTTTTATTGGACAATAAAACTCCGGAGCTCTTTCTCCTCTTGTATGCAAGCCTATTGCATGCATGCCTTTTACAGCCAGAAGTCTGTTTACAACCCAGATATAAACGCGCTTATGCGATGAAGCAAAGCTTCCGCTAAAAGCGAACGCTTGACACAACGTTATCGTTTAATCAGGCAATTATTTTTTTTTGCTTAAATTTTCCCCTATGGTAGGAAATTGTCTTATAACCTTTTTCCAGCCATCTATTTGGCGTTGCTGAACAAAAGAATGACATCAAGTATAGTTGGGTCAGTTACCGATTACCGATTACCGATTACCGATTACCGATTACCCTTGGGTCTTCCACCTGACAGCAAAGCCATCTATTTTTCCTCAACTTTAGGGAAAATTCTGATCATAATGGCATCAAAACTTAATAAAACTTAAAAAAGGAGATAAACGTGGAAGTACTTGCTTACACTCATTCCTATGAATCCTATGAAGAAGCAGTAGGTATTAATTCTGATCTCAGAGAACTCAACCTCAACTGGTTTAAAATTCCCAACACTGCTTGGCTCGGTTTACTAGGATGTGCGGTCTGGTTGGGGAGTTTGAGTGTAACGGCTCCAGTGTTTGCGGCTTTGGAAACAGGAATCAAAGTTAAGACTCCCAGTGGTGGTTGCTTGACTGCACGCAAAGGTCCGAGCGATACTTCCGCAGCTGTCGTCTGTGTTAGCAATGGAGCTGTACTCAAAGCTGTGGTTGCTACAAATGGCAATTGGCTGCAGCTGAGCAGTGGCAATTGGGTCTATGGTCCTTACACTACCTCTACATTAGTTGATAAAAGTAGTGAGGGCGGTGGCGGTAGTCCGATTTTGGAATCAGGAATCAAAGTCAAGACTCCCAATGGTGGCTGTTTGAAAGCACTCACTGGTCCTGGCACTGGTCAGGTTGTTGCTTGTGTCCGCAGTGGATCTGCACTCAAACCTGTGGTTGCTGAACAAGGGGGTTGGCTACAGTTGACTAGTGGGAATTGGGTCTATGGACCCTATACTACCTCTAAATTATTTGATGAAAGTAGTGAGAGCGGTGGAGGTAGTCCGATTTTGGAATCAGCAATCAAAGTCAAGACTCCAAATGGTGGCTGTTTGAAAGCACTCCCTGGTCCTGGTACTGGTCAGGCTGTTACCTGTGTAAGCAGTGGATCTGTACTCAAACCTGTGGTTGCTAGAAATGGGAATTGGCTACAGCTGAGCAGTGGCAATTGGGTCTATGGTCCTTACACTACCTCTAAATTCTTCTAATCTGAATCTTTATAGGACAGGACCTACCCAGTAACTCTATCTGTAAGGTGCGTTAATAACGCACCCTACTGCTATGATTACCTCGCAAACCTAAGGCTATTCAGAACATTGATAACTTCTGCTTTAGTCATTCCGGGACGAATTTCTGGTCTATATAGCATTTCTATTACAGCTTGATCAATCTCCGCATATTCGGTGGTATCAGTCCACCCTTGGAAAAATACACTATTTCTGTATTTATAGGAATCCCTCATCAGTCCTATAGATTGGGTGAGCTCTTCTCGGATTAGGTGAGACCGTGCTTTTTGGGTAATGCTAGTTGTAGAAATCATAATTCTTGACTTATAAATAACTTGGTTATTCCACCAAGTCCGAACAAACCCAAAATTGACCGGTCGATAGTTAGGCTCATAGCGACGAAACTCGTATTCGGGAACAAAATAAATCTTTAAATTTGGATTATTATCATCAAAATTTATTTGAATTGAACCTTGGGTAATCCTATTTATTTCATCAATAACGGTTGACAAAGTCTGCCAATCTTCAGGGGTTGGCAAGCCGAACACCTTAATCCTCACATTCCTGTCCCATTTTTTGATAGTAGGATTGGAGGAGCGGTATTCCGAGCCTAAGGCAATTTCCAAAAAATAATTAATTTGAGCTTGAGTATAGTTTCTGTTGTCAATTGATTGCAGAGTCGGTTGTGTACTACTTAGCTCATAATTATTCCCATAAGTGGGTGGTTGATAGCTAGATGGGATCAAAAAACCTAAGAAACTCAGAATAACAGACTTGACGATTGGCAAACAAAAATTACCCATGGTCACTCGCTTCGCTCCAATTCAAAATTATCAATTCAAAATTCAAAAATACCCCAGGAATTAATTCGAGGCATTGAAACATCGCTTCGCTCCAATTCAAATAGTCTTTTTCCATAAATGAATTCAGGGGCTTGTATCCTTAGGTTGATAAGCGAGGGGGTTTTGGCACAGTATATGATCGGCGCTCGATCACTGTGCGACGCGATTAAAAAAAACCCCCAGCAGTCAGCTAGGGGCAATTATCCAGGAGATTTACTTTGATCACATCCGTTATAACTCTTAAATCCGCCAGGAAATTGACTACATCCGGAAAGATTGGTGATGGTTGGACTCAAAAAACCGAAGAAACTCAGAATATATGACTTGAGGATTGGCAAACAAAAATTACCCATGGTCATCCCCAATGGACAAGTAGATGAATCATTAGGTGCGACCCGTGGCGAATTAAATTCTTAATGGTAAGAGCGCACCTAAGAGTCGGGTTGATAAGCGAGGGTGTTGTGGCACAGTGTATAATCGGCGATCGCATCACTGTATTAGCCGATCACAATAAAAACCCCCAGCAGTCAGCTGAGGGCAATTATCCAGGAGATTTATATTTACTAAATCCGTTATAGTTAAATCCAGCCTGAAATTGACTAGATCCGGAAAGATTGGTCATGGTTGGGCTAAAAAAACCGAAGAGACTCAGAATATAGGACTTGAGGATGGGCCAACAAAAATTAGGCATGGTCATCCCCTTTGGAATTAATCTAGAGAGTCGGGTTGCTCAGAGGGGGTTTTGGCACAGTTATGATCCGCGATCGCATCACTGTGGGACGCGATTACAAAAAAAACCCCCAGCAGTCAGCTGGGGGAAATATCCAGGAGATTTACCTTTTGAGGGTAATTATCGAGGAGATTTACTTTTACCACATCCGTTATAACTCTTAAATCCGCTAGGAAATTGACTAGCTCCGGAAAGATTTCATGGTTGGGCTCAAAAAACCGAAGAGACTCAGAAGATATGACTTGAGGATTGGCAAACAAAAATTAGGCATAGTCATCCGTAAAGGAAGTAGATGAATCATTAGGTGCGACCCGTGGCGAATTTAATTCTTAATGGTAAGAGCGCACCTAAGACTTAGCTTGATAAGCGAGGGAGTTTTGGCACAGTTATGATCGGCGATCGCATCACTGTGCGACGGGATTACAATAAAAACCCCCAGCAGTAAGCTGGGGGCAATATCCAGGAGATTTACCTTTTTAGGGTAATTATCTAGGAGATTTACCTTTACCACATCCGTTATAACTCTTAAATCCAGCCTGAAATTGACTACATCCGGAAAGATTTCTCAAAGATTGCTCCTTAAAGATTGCTAATTGTTGGGATCAAAGATATTACCTGGTAACTGGTGAAGGGGTGAAGGGGTGATCCGGTGATCCGGTGAAGGGATGCTCGGATGAGCAGTTATGACCTATGAAGGCAACTGGGGATGACGTGGGCTTGCTGATCTCCATTAAGATGGTAGTGTCAAGAACACAATACAAATATTGCTAGAGAACTGGCTATCATAAAAAAAATTTGGTAGGAAAGCGATGGAAAGCTTAGTCTGCGTTAATCTTGCCGAGTCCTATGAAGACGGGGATAATTTTCCGTGGCAAGATGATAATGGTTTAATTCGATGGTTGGATGGGCTAAAAACTCCCACTATTCCTAGTTCAGCTTGGATCAAGATTAGTGCGATCGCAATTGCCCTAACCATCCTCAGTACCGCTGCTCATGCCAGTGCTAAAGTACTTCAAAAAGGCAGCCGTGGATCACAGGTGACTTCTCTTCAGAAAGAGTTGGCAGCGGCTGGCTTTTATAAAGGTCGGATTACTGGCAACTATGACATGTTAACCCAGTCTTATGTTGCTATATTTCAGCAAAACAAGGGACTACCAATAGATGGTGTGGCTGGACCAAAAACCCTAGCAGCCTTATATAAAACTGCTGGTAGTGATATTCGTCTACCAACAAACACACAGCTCAAACGCGGTAGTAGAGGAACGGTAGTCAGCGATCTGCAAAAGAAGTTGACAACCTTGGGATTTTTTAATGGTCCGATCACTGGGTATTACGGGCGCATGACCCAAGCAGCGGTAATTAAATTTCAGCGAGCCAAGGGATTACGGGCGGATGGCGTTGCTGGATCAAACACCTTATTCGTAATCAATGGTGGTTCGATCAAGAACGCCACTGAGTTACGGCGAGGTAACAGAGGAACTGCTGTGACCAAACTGCAACAGCGCATGAGGGAGTTGAAAGTCTACAACGGTCCAGTAACGGGATTCTACGGTCGTTTGACTGAAGGAGGGGTCAGAAACTTCCAGCGCAAGAGGGGACTACCAGTGACTGGTATTGCTGACTCTCGTACTTTGTCAGACTTAGCCAAAAATCCTAATGATCAGGATAATCTTACCAACGTGACTGAGTTGCGACCAGGCAGCAATGGCGAATCAGTGACAAAACTGCAAAATCGCCTCACAGAGTTGGGATTCTACAAAGGGCCAGTAACAGGATACTATGGTAAGTTAACTGAGACTGCAGTCAAAGAGTATCAGCTTTCTCGGGAACTGCCAGCAAATGGCATTGCTGACTCTCGTACCTTATCAGCACTACGGGGCAATTCTTCTGGAATTGCTGTTGCTGCTACCAGCATTACTCCATTAAAACGAGGTAGTAGTGGCACAAGAGTGAATAGCCTTCAGAATCGCTTGATTTACCTAGGCTACTATAAAGGACTAAAAGATGGCGTATTTGGACCAGCCACAGAGGCAGCCCTGAAGCGATATCAAAGGGACAAAGGCTTATTACCCAGTGGAATTGCTGATTCTAAAACCTTTTCATCTCTTGCTCCACGGTAATCGGTGAACGTCTGGTATAATCTCAAATCGTGACGGGGTGACAAGCAGCCTTGTTAGCTCGACCGAGTGTAGGGTGATTGGGCGAACGGGTGACCGGGTCTAGGGTAAAATCAGGAAAGCCATAATTTGAACTGAGTGCTCAAGTAAGCCTCCACACCTTGAAAGCCCCGTCCCCGCCTAACTATAGGAGTGTGGGCGGGGTATCCTGCTGAAATTTTTAATAGACCAGGATGCCTACTCAAACCATTGAAATCCTATCAGCTGAAGAACTGCGCCGTACAGTTAATCGTTTGGCATCTCAAGTGATCGAACAAGTGAGTGATTTGTCCAAACTAGCACTGGTGGGTATCTATACCAGAGGTGTTCCTTTAGCTCAGTTGCTAGGACGTCAGATTGAAACCCTCGAGCAGGTTAGTGTGCCAGTGGGAGCGTTGGATATCACCTTTTATCGGGATGATCTCGATCAAATTGGCATTCGCACCCCGGCAAAAACAGATATTCCCTTCGATCTTGATCGTAAGATAGTGGTGTTGGTGGATGATGTCATTTATAGAGGACGTACCATTCGTGCTGCTCTAAACGCGGTGCTTGAGTATGGTAGACCCCAAACGATTAAATTATTAGTGCTAGTAGACCGAGGACATCGGGAACTGCCGATTAGTCCAGATTTTACGGGCAAACTACTCCCCACATCCGCCGAAGAACAGGTAAAAGTTTATCTAAACGATAATGATGGTCGGGATGGAGTGGAATTAATTAAAGTAATTAGCGCCTGAATCGTGATCAGATTGCTCTTATTTTCCAAATTATTATGACCCAAACCCAACAGCGAAAGGCTGACCACATCAGGATTTGTCTGGATGAAGATGTTCAATTTCGTGCCAATACCAATGGACTTGAGAGGTACCGCTTCACTCACTGTTGCTTACCAGAACTAAACCGCAGTGAGATTGACATATCTACCACATTTCTGGGGAAATCCTTGGGAGCACCATTGTTGATTTCCTCTATGACTGGTGGTACTGAACAGGCAAAAACGATTAATTTTCGTCTGGCTGAGGTTGCCCAACATTACAAACTAGCCATGGGGGTTGGTTCTCAGCGAGTAGCTGTGGAAAAACCAGAGGTTGGTCATACCTTTGCGGTGCGCTCCCAAGCTCCAGATATTATCCTATTTGCCAACATCGGTGCGGTTCAGCTGAACTACAGTTATGGACTAGAAGAATGCCAAAAGGTGGTTGACCTGTTAACAGCAGATGCGCTGATTTTGCACATCAATCCCTTGCAGGAGTGCATTCAAGCTAACGGGGATACTAATTTCAAGGGTTTACTTGACAAAATTAATGGTTTATGCAGTAAGTTGACGGTACCAGTGATTGCTAAAGAAGTGGGTAATGGCATCTCAGCCGCTATGGCCCAGAGGTTGCTGGAGGCTGGTGTTACCGCTATTGATGTTGCTGGTGCGGGGGGCACGTCTTGGGCAAAGGTAGAAAGTGAGCGAGGATTAACCGCTCATCAGCGTCGGTTAGGACAGACCTTTGGTGACTGGGGTTTACCAACCGCTGAGTGCATTACCAGTATTCGAGCCATTGCCCCCGAAATTCCCCTAATTGCATCTGGGGGATTGCGCAATGGTTTGGATGTGGCAAAAGCGATCGCATTAGGAGCCGATATTGCTGGTCTAGCATTACCATTCCTGCAAGCAGCAGCTGAGTCAGTAGATGCCGTTGATGCCTTAGTGCAACTGTTGATGGCAGAAATCACTACCGCTCTATTCTGCACCGGTAATGCTACGTTGTCTGATCTCAAGCAATCCAACGCTTTGAAAAAGTTAGGATAGTGCTAATAGGGAATATGGAATCGGGAGTAGGGAATCGGGAATCGGGAATCGGGAATCGGGAATCGGGAATGGCTAATAGCTCAACGCCCTTAATCCTTAACTAGTGAGGGGGTCTGGGGGAGCTATAAGTCCCCCACTATAGGCAAAGCTTTAGTGGCGGGATACATGGACTCCCCCAGACAAGTTATGAGGGTTCGATGCCCTCATAACTTGTATTTACCATTGTCTTTTTCTGTGGTAGAATAAGAATATGTTGACGATAAACTATACATACAGAATTTACCCAAGCCAAGATCAACAACAGATCATGAAGGAATGGCTTGAGACTTGTAGGCGAGTTTATAACTACTCATTGAGAGAGTTAAAAGACTGGATCGCAAGTCGTAAATGTTCTGTAGATAGGTGTTCAATACAGAGTGAGTACATAATTCCTGCTGATACACGATTCCCCAGTTACCATCGCCAGCAAAACAACCTGCCCAAAGCAAAGAAAACCAATCCGCTTATGTCAAGGGTGCATTCCCAGGTATTGCAGACAACTATTAGAAGGTTGCATGATTCATGGGAAGCAATGAGTAAGCGAGGGTTTGGTTTTCCAAGGTTTAAAAAGAAAGGTCAATACAAGTCATTTTTATTTCCGCAATTCAAGTCAAATCCAGTAAAAAACGAACAGATCAAGCTTCCTAAAATTGGCCTAGTTCCTATCCGACTTCATAGAGAAATACCATTAGGATTCCAGGTCAAACAGGTTAGAGTCTTAGCCAAGGCTAGACAGACACAATGGTATGTTGTCATATCGATAGCATTGGATATCGATATTCCTAATAACCCTGCTGTAGGCAGGGCAATTGGGATCGACCTTGGGTTAGAGAAATTTCTGACAACTTCAGATGGTTTCACAGTTGAGCGACCTAAGTTTTTCAAGTCACTACAAGGCAAGCTGAAATTGCTGCAACGTAGAGCAGCTAGAAAGAAAAAGCGCTCTAATAACTGGGAAAAGGCACAACTGAAGGTGGCCAGACTACATCAAAAAATAGCGAATTCTCGTAAAGACTTCCATCTAAAAACAGCGCATTTGCTCTGTGATCAAGCTCAGACAATTTTTGCTGAAGATCTAAATACAATAGGGCTTAATCGTGGAATGCTAAGAAAAGACTGCATTGATGCATCTTTTGGTCAATTCTTAGATCTCCTCAAATGGGTAGCTTTCAAACGTGGGTGTTATTTAGTGCGAGTAGACCCCCGTGGAACCAGTCAGACTTGCCCTGAGTGTCAGGCTACAGTGAAGAAAGATTTGAGCGTTAGAGAACATTTTTGTCCTGAATGCAATTACATCACCCATAGAGATCATGCCGCTGCTCAGATGGTGAGACTGCGAGGATTAGAATTAGTACCCGTGGACAATTCGGGAAATGGAAACAGCCTGTCAAGTAGTCGATCTGTCGGGGGAGAAATCCTAGATAAGTGGCTTTGGGCAGGAATACCTATTTGCGAGAATGGGAAGCCTACACTATACGCAAAGCGTTAGTGTAGGAGGATGTCACATACTTCATCATTAATATAGACTTGATCATTAATATAGCGTTTACTAGTCTAATGAGGTACATATAATTTTTTTTTATTGCTCCCTGCTCCCTGCTCCCTGCTCCCTGCTCCCTGCTCCCTGCTCCCTGCTCCCTAATCCCTGCTCCCTAAAACTCATAAGGAAAGTACCTCACATGATTGATAAATGCTATCCTTAATCCTTCATCCTTAATCCTTTACCAAATGCGTCAATTTCTCCAACAAACCTTTGCCAGCCTAGTAGGAAGTCTTGCCGGTTTAATTCTATTTTTTAGTTTAGCTACTAGTGGATTCCTGTTTCTACTGATTGCAGTAGCATCCAAAGATACAGGGCCACAGGTTAAAGATAAATCAGTGCTGGTGTTTGATTTATCGGTCAATATCAGCGATACCAATCCTACCTCAAGCACCAGTGAAGTGATTGAAGAGGTGTTATCGGGTCAACAAACCAATATCATCCCTTTGCGCAAGGTGCTCGATACTCTGGATAAGGCAACTAAGGATAAGCGGATTGTTGCCCTCTACCTGGATGGATCCGCATCTAAAACTGTTGGCAACACTGGCTTGGCAAATCTCAAGGAGGTAAGGGAGGCTCTGGAGCGTTTCCGAGCTGCTGGGAAAAAAATTATTGCCTATGACGTGGATTTGGGAGAACGGGAATACTATCTTAGCTCGGTTGCGGATACGATAATTCTTAACCCGATGGGAGTTGTGGAAATCAATGGCTTGAACTCTCCCCAACTTTTTTTGACCGGAGCTCTCCAGAAGTATGGTATTGGTGTTCAGGTAGTTCGAGTTGGCAAGTACAAGTCCGCAGTTGAACCGTTCTTGCTCAAACAGCTGAGTCCTGAAAGTCGGGAACAGACTCGAGAATTGTTAGATGATATTTGGGATGAATTTTTGACAACAGTGGGGAAAAGTCGTGAGATTACTCCCAAGACCTTGCAAGCGATCGCTAATACTAAAGGGATGTTGGTCGCATCAGAGGCCAAAACTCAAGGTTTGGTGGATCAAGTGGGATACTTCGATGAGGTGATTGCTACCCTCAAGGAGCTTACTGGAGAAAAGGAAAAGGATAAATCGTTCCGGAAAATTAAGCTGACTACTTACGCTAGTGCGAAAAGTCCTTACTCTAAAAATCGCAAGTCTAAGCATAAAATTGCCGTAGTTTATGCCGAGGGTAGCATTGTTGACGGTCAGGGAAACCTTGAGCAAGTGGGGGGTAAACGCTTTGCTAAACAGCTGCGCGAGCTACGGCTGGATAAAGATATTAAAGCAGTAGTGCTCAGGGTTAATAGTCCTGGTGGCAGTGCTACAGCCTCTGAGATTATTCAACGGGAAGTGCGGCTTATCCGTGAGGAAAAGCCAGTGATTGTGTCTATGGGCAATGTAGCAGCTTCTGGTGGCTACTGGATTTCTACCTATAGCGACCGAATTTTTGCTGAGCCAAATACTATCACTGGTTCTATTGGTGTCTTTAGTGTACTTTTTAATATCCAAGAATTAGCTAACAACAATGGTCTGACCTGGGATATTGTACAAACAGGTTCTTTAGCCGATATTCAAAGTACTGTCCGTCCCAAAACAAACCAAGAGTTGGCAATCTACCAAACCATGGTTAATCAGATTTATGACCAGTTCATTGACAAGGTAGCAGAGTCACGTAAATTGCCTAAGGGCAAGGTGAAAGACATTGCTCAAGGACGGGTTTGGTCAGGTATAGAGGCCAAGGAGATAGGTTTAGTTGATGAGATTGGGGGTATTAATGATGCTATTGAGTATGCAGCTAAGCAAGCTAAGTTAAAGGATGATTGGAAAGTAGAAGAGTATCCAAAAATTCCTAGTTTCGAGGAAAGGATTCTGGAAACGCTGACTAATGATGTTAGGGTCACAAGCCGACAATTACCTGAGCCACTAGCTACAGAATTGCTGAAGCTAAAAGAGGATTTGGCAATTTTCACAACCTTCAATGACCCGAAGGGGATTTATTCTATTTTACCGTTTAACTGGCGGTTTGATTAAGGGTTCCATAGCGCAGCCAAAAGGCCAAGGTTGTCTGTCATAATGCAGAATGTAGAATGCAGAATGTAGAATGCAGAATGTAGAATGCAGAATGTAGAATGCAGAATGTAGAATGTAGAATGCAGAATGTAGAATGCAGAATGTAGAATGTAGAATTAAGAATGTAGAATGTAGAATTTGTAATTCTACATTCTACATTCTTAATTCAAAAATGTTGTTCGCCTTTGGCGATTCGGTGTAGGGTAGGGTTAAATGTGAATTAGACTATTTGCCCCGTTCCCGATTCCCGATTCCCGATTCCCGATTCCCGATTCTAAATTCTAAATTCTAAATTCTAAATTCTAAATTCCCGATTCCCTCTTAAAACCGATAGTTACGAATCTGCTGTTTAGAATCCTTACTTACCAGTGCCCAGATTCCGATTGGTAAAGCATTCCCTTGAGCATCCACCTTAATTTCCATCACAATTGGTGGTGGTGATATCGGTAGGTTAGAGTTCTCTTGCCTAGCACTATTTAATTCTTCATTAATTTGTTCCCGTTGGTCTTCTGGCATATAGTAAGTTTCCAATCCGTACTCAATCGAACCATAGTTAGCAACACCTTTGAGGGGAATCTGATTAGCTCGTAGTCGGGAAGGGAATTTGGCACTTAAGCCTACTGGTTTCCAGGCTATTGGTAGTTCAGTTGAGTTGGATGAGTCTGGTGCTTCTAAAATTACGTAAAAACGGGTACCAGGCTTGATAAAGGTTACCTTGTTGCCATTAGGTTGCTCTTTGGGCAATTTTTTCCAGCCAGGAAGATTGCGTAAGTTGTCCTGATTAGAAATGTCGTATCTTAGAGTTTGGGAATAGCCTCGCAAAAGTTCATAAGGGTCTACTGGCGCTGTCTGAAGGATGACAGTTTTTCCAGTGATTGTAGTGTAAATTGCCTGGGTGGGAACAGTAATAATTAGTGCGGTTTGAAATAAAAGAGGTACCCAGAATCGCCAGCTTGGTATAGGACGGGAATACTCAGAATTCATGCTCATAAATCTTGACACTCCCCGGTCTAAAGACGCGGGGATTCTTTGTTCAACGATCCATCTTGCTCAAACAGGCCGGAACCAGGAAGAGTAGAGGACGGATCTCCCAAAGCGTTTTGGTTTAACACCAGGGTTCCGGTGTGCCCCACCGTACCCAAGGCTCTTTTAAGGATGTTAATCGCAGCGTTGTGGTCTCTATCTAACTGGCAACCGCACTTACAAGTATGGGTCCTAGTCGATAGGGACTTTTTAACTTCCTCGCCACATTCAGAACAGTTTTGGCTGGTATATGCAGGATTTACTGCGACTGTTACCTTTCCAAACTTGGTACCAAAGTGCTCCATCCACTTCCTAAACTGATACCAACCTGCATCATTAATAGACTTAGCTAGGCAGTGATTTTTTACTAGGTTTTTGACTCTTAAATCTTCATAGGCGACCAGGTCGTTAGACTGGATTACGCAGCGCGCCAGTCTCTTGGCGTGCTCTTCGCGTTGCCTACTTATTTTAAGATGCTGCCTGCCTAGTCTATTAATGGCTTTTTTACGGTTGGCTGAGCCTTTCTTCTTTCGGGAAACTCGGCGTTGATAAAATTTTAATCTCTTTTCCCCAGCCCTGTAAAAACGGGGATTAGGTTCAGTCTTGCCTCTGGAGTCGGTATAAAACTCTTTTAAACCTACATCTAGGCCGACAGTCGCGTCAGCAGGTTTTAATTGTTCTTTTACATCGACAGAGATACAGAACTGAACATAGTAGCCATCAGCTCTCTTAACTATGCGAACTCGCTTGATTTGCTTCTTGTCGAAGCGCCACAAATCCCATGTGCCTTTGAGCTTGAGCTTCCCAATTTCTTTTTTGTCAGTGAAAGTAATCGATTTTTTATCAGGGGACAGTTTCCATCCTGACTGTTTATATTCGACTGACCTGCAATGCTTTTGGAATTTAGGGAAACCTTTCTTCCCAGGTACTTTCTTTTTGCAATTATCAAAGAAACGAGCGATTGATGACCATGCTCTTTCAGCCGCAGCTTGCCGAGCGGTTGAGTTCAATTCATTGGCAAAGGGAAAATTCTTGGCTAAGGTTTTGCAATACTTATTTAAGTCGTATTTGTTCAAGCCTTTGTTGTCGATCCACAAACGGAGACAGCTATTCCGTACGAATTTCATGGTTCGTATCGCTTCGTCTATGGATTTATACTGTGCCTTTTTTCCGTATGCCTTAAACTCAAGTATGATCATCAGAACTCGACCTCTTCTGGTATGCAGTTATGCTAACACGTTTAGCACAAACTTACAAGTGTTTTTGCTATATTTCTTAGAAGGTGGCGCTTTGCCACTGCGAGCCTTCATCCCCGGGCTAAAGCGACGGAGTTTTCGTTTTATAAACCATAATTCATAATTCAGACTTCAAATAGCGCTCAAACCATAGTCCAGCACCAATAATACCTAGCCCACAGAGGAATAAGACTATGGATTTGACTAATAAACCAGTATCGTACTCCAGCATCCGGGTCAAAATTTGCAGCGTCAGTAGCACCATGCCACCCCAGAATAAACCTCGTTTCCCCTCTGCTAGTCCGGCGCGGATTAAACCGATGTCGATTAGGAATAAAAGCAGATTGAAGATGAATACCGCTATGATCGGTAGAATACCAATACGGAGATGCCAATAGGTAACTAGGGCACTGATCACAATCATAATAGCCACAACCTTAGTTGTTGAGTCCATTCGACGTAACAGTCTGCTCCATGCCCAGATCGTTAAGCTACCTAAAATGACACTATCAATCACCGCAGGGTCGAGGAGTATTGAGGTGACGTCAACTACGGGTTTTACTGATGGTGAACTATCCCATAACACGTGGAAAGACAAAAAATAAGATGATAGGCTGAGGAAGGTGATCCCAAGGGTGCGGGCTGTGCGATTAAATTCCTGGAGGTTGGGCTGGATTGTTCCCAGGAAATCCCCGTATGACCATAACCAGGCTGGTGGTAGAGCGCATGCGATCGCAGCAATCCAACCGGGATAAGGCCATAGCTCGAAGTTGATCAAGTGCCATTCCAGGGCAGCAACTACTGCGATCGCACTTAACCGAAACATCCATCGTGAACGGCACCAGTAAGCCAGGGGAATAAACACTAAACCCACAAACACTGGCATATGTTGTATGATTAGCCTTAGCCAAGACAACTCTGTGATTGCCACAAATTCTGGCTGAGACATTCCTCGCACATACCCTAACCCAATCAAGACCATTGCCAGCATCCCTAATAGGGTCAAGCGTAGGCTATAAGCCATGGCTAAGACTCCTAATCCCCAAATCAGGTATAACTGATAAAGTGGTCCACTTTGGTGGAACATTTGGGACATCAGTGCTATATTGGCTCCTAAAGTCAGGGCTCCTAAAAGTAATAAACCCTGTCCCAAACGGCAATGCCTACCTTGGGTTGGGTCTCGCCATAGATAGAAGCCAGCAATGTTGATCCCGAAGAAGACACTCAGAAGCAAGGTCACTTTCAACCACCGAGACCAGGCTTGCCAGTTGGCTGCCACAAAGGTGATCATGCCCAAGCCTAAGAGAAGACTGCCTAGAACTAGCAAAATTACGACGAATCGATTACGGGCCGCTACTTCCAGGTCACTAAATTGATAGCGTTCCGCTAATTGAGCGTATAGGCCAGCATCAATCAACCCTTCTGTTTGCCATTGTTGTGCTTCAAGACGTAACTGGTGACGAAATTTATCGGAAGGCATCACAACCTATTTTTTAGAGCTTAAGACTTTCATCTGGGAATATACAATGTTATAATCACTAACCGACTGAATGTTTGATTATGTCCATGATATGGTGTAAACATTCTGTAATAATTAGATCAGAGTAAGTAAAAAACTGTTAACTAGAATCGGAGCTAATGGTAAACCAGAGGTCAACGTGTGGGTCGTAGTAGCTCCGAACATGTGGTATATAGGAGTTTTGATTTTACTGCATCCGTCTGTTCAGTTGAGGTTGGTAAGGTACGTCAGAAGATTGTCTAGACGTGGGAAGTGTTCGTCGCTCAAATTTGTCCTTATCCACCCTAGTGACTGGTGTCAACAATTTTTTCCTTTTTTTTGTTATAGCCCGGAGGTATCTCTAAATGTCCATTCGCCTGTACATAGGTAACTTACCTAAAGAAGAAGTAAACCGTGATGAGCTGCAAGCTATTTTTGCTGAAGCCGGTGACAACTTTACCACAAAAGTGATTAAAGATCGTAAAACTGGTAAATGTCGGGGCTTCGGCTTCGTCACGGTGGCAACGGATGAGGAGGCTGATCAATTCATTGAAAAGTTCAATGGTCATATGTTCAAGGATACTGCCTTGAAAATTGAAAAAGCTCTGCCACGATCCAAGAATCAAGAGAAAGAACCATCTAAGGAGAAAGAAAAACCCAATCAAGCATCAACCTCATCTACCAGCAACAATCCTCCCCCTCGCCGTAACAACAAGAGTAAGTCTAATAAGCGTAAGCATCAACAGACTACATCTGACCCCGCTGGAATTCAACCCGATCCCCGTTGGGCTAATGAATTGGCAAAGCTGAAAGAAATGTTATCGGCTCAAACTACTAACTCTTAATTTTGAGTGAGATTAGCCCTACGCCATACCCGTCAGGGAGGCGTGGGCTTATTGCTCTGTAAAGCTTCAGGCTTTCGACGCAATTTTTTAATAAAAGATCTAATCACCAAGCGCCTGGGTTATACCAGTCTGCTGATAGTACTACTTTAATATCGATATCTGACTCATTCTGCCAGACAGAGAGTCTTTTTTTTTTTTGGTTCATGATCAGTGCCAAATCCCGATAGGTTTATGGTCTTTTAAGCCAGATCAGGATAGCTTACCAATACCAAACAAATTAAAGCTAACGAAACAGTAAGCTATTGAGCTTGATAGATGACTGTCAATGTTGTGTGCCCACTACCAACTACCTATTAGCTTAACCCAAGCGGATTGAAAGTCTGGCAACCTCAAGTAATTTTGCATCCTCTGTTACCCGATCGATTTACAATTGTCAGTTGTGAACTAAAACTTACGTTTTAACCACTGACCACTAATCACTAACCACGAACGTTGTTATGAGTGCAGAAATTGACCCCATTAAGCTAATGAAACAGGAAGTTGGCAAAGCAGCTGCCAAGCGGGTGCAGTCGGGAATGATTGTGGGGCTAGGCACTGGTTCAACGACTGCCTATGCAATTCAGTTTTTAGGCGATCGCTTAAACTCTGGAGAGATTAAGGATATTGTAGGCATCCCCACCTCTTTCCAGGCAGAAGTGTTGGCGAAACAGTACGGCATTCCCTTGACTACCCTTGATGCGGTGGATCACATAGATGTAGCGATTGATGGTGCTGATGAAGTTGATCCCCAGAAAAATTTGATTAAGGGGGGTGGCGCTGCCCACACCCGTGAGAAAATTGTAGATTCCCTGGCCAAACAATTTATTGTAGTGGTGGATAGCACTAAAATAGTTGACAACTTGGGGTCTACCTTCCTATTACCTGTAGAAGTTATCCCGATGGCAATCACACCAGTTATGAATGCCATTGAAAAGCTAGGGGGTAAACCGGAACTCCGCATGGGGGTCAAAAAAGCTGGACCAGTGATTACGGATCAGGGAAATATGGTCGTTGATGTCAAATTTGACGCCATTGATAACCCAGCTGAGCTAGAGAAAACTATCAATAATATTCCTGGTGTCCTGGAAAATGGTTTATTTGTTGGGGTTACCGATCTGGTTCTAGTTGGAGAAGTTAAGGATGGTCAGACGGTGATCCGGGAAATTTAACAGCTCCAGCGCTAGAGCTTGAAGGTGCCGTGGGATTCTTGCTTGATAGAAATATTCTTGATAGAAATACTCAGGTATTTCCCCCAAGCCAAGGCAATTAAGTGTATCTCCCACGGCTTGATTAATTTTCCAGCTAGAGAATAGTTGATTAGACTTTGTCGAGCTTAGCCACCAGCGGCAAAGGTGAGCATGATCACTGCTGAAAGCAACATACCAGGACTTAGTAACAGAACTAACATCAAAAAATCATGGGATTCCATAATCGTAAACTCTCCTAACTGCTTCTTTACTAAGTTAACCTGCTACAAAGGCTAATCCCGGAAAATCAAGAATTTATCAAGAATTCGTCAGCGGTCAGCGGTCAGCGGTCAGCGGTCAGCGGTCAGCGGTCAGCTTCAAAAAAACCCTTGTTCGCACAGCGTGGCACAGGCTTTGGCCTTTGGCCACGCTGTGCGAACGACGCTGTGATCTAGCGTATAAGCTGATAGCTGATAACTAATATAGCAATCCTAAATGAATTGTGAGAATTTTGTTCCCTGTTCCCTACTCCCTACTCACTACTCCCTGTTCCCTGTTCCCTGTTCCCTGTTCCCTTTGGTATAGTTTATAACTTACCTTTACTTTTGCTTTATTACCGATTTTAGCTATTAGCTAAACTTGTTACTATTCTAACTCTTTAATTGTCAATATTTATTAAATTTTTTATAAATTATTCTGATTTTTTTGATTTTCCACTTGACAACAATCCCAACCAATGTTTATAATATAAACATGCCAAAAAGAGCCGCGCTTTGCGGGTGTCAACGACAAGCGCGGCTCTTTCCCAAACTACAGTTTAGGTAATTCTATAATAATGCCAAAAAAACGATTCGTTCATCATCCCATCGATTATCACGAAGCGATGGAGCGTCTTGAGCAGCTTGGACAACAGAGGGAGCCAAGGGAAGAAAATCTCTATCCCTATCCCATCACGGAGCGAGAGCAAATCCTAATCCTACTGTACAGTTACTGCCAATTGGGTATGACACCCCAACGGTTTTACCAAAAGTGGGACTTGACTCGCGAAGATATGGCTTTGATCTGCTCTTGTTCCGTTCAAACGGTTAACGGCTGGTTTTCCACCAGTCGTCGCTGTTACCCTCCGACTCCTGGTCACTTGCGCCATCTGGCGATTATGGATTTTTTGTTGGAGGATTTTGAGACTATTCCGAAGGAGTTATTGGAGCGATTATGCTTGAAGGAGGAGAGAATGTAGAATGTAGAATGTAGAATGTAGAATTTAGAATGTAGAATTTAGAATGTAGAATTTAGAATTTAGAATTCTACATTTTAAAACGATTTTGGTTTGCGATTCTCCTAGGAGAATCGCACGTAATCAAACTGCCGCGTTCGCGTAGCGTGGCCAAAGGCCAATCGCTTTCTTGTTTTTGATCTATTCAGATGATACTATAGATGAGGCTTGTCGCCCCTCCAGGAGATTCTACCAACAAATCAGGTTATAATTCCTTGTAATTTAAGTTTGAAAGCGGGAAGCACTGCTTCTCCAGATAACTCCTTGGGATTATCTATAATTTCAGTTTTTTGTCCTGAGCGATAGATTTCAACTCGTTGATTCTGAGGGTCAATTAGCCACCCCAAGCGCAAGCCATTGTCGATGTACTCTTGCATTTTTGCCCGTAGCTCCTTCAGACTGTCAGACTTTGATCGCAACTCAATTACGAAATCAGGACAGATTTTAGGGAACGTTTGTTTTTGTTCCTCGGTGAGTGCATCCCAGCGGTCACGTGATACCCAAGAGCTATCAGGGGAACGATTGGAGCCATTGGGAAGTTCAAATCCGGTAGATGAGTCAAATGCTTCACCTTTTTCTGGGTTTTCCTCATACCAATTGCCCAATTGCCTGGTAATACTAAGATTTCTTTTACCGGTTTCCCATCCTGTTGGTGGATTCACAATCAATTTACCCTCAGCAGTTCTTTCTAATCTCAGGTCTCGGTTAGCAGTGGCTAATTGTTCAAATTGTTGGTAACTGACTTTGAGGTCTAACGATGGTGGGACTATTAGCTTGAGTAGGGGATTTACTTGACTTGACATAACTGTTAATTCTTGGAATTGAGATATAACTAGGGAGCGGAAGTTGAGTAGTGGCGTGGCACACCTAAAAATGTTTGTTGGGTTGAGCGGTAGGGAAACCCAACAAAGCGTTACTGGTGTTGGGTTTCATTCTTCAACCCAACCTACGCTTATTGCACCATTAATGATGTGTCGGTCCAGTAGTGGTGCGTTAGGGACGGGCTATCCCTAATTTTCAGCCTCTTCGCCAGTTGCAACAGTCCGTCCCGTAACGCACCACCGAGTCAAATAGCTTTTAGGAGATACACGCTACTAGTTTGGGTAGATCCCCATTTGATGGTATTTACCCTGCCTAAGAGGGCACTCTAGATAATATAGGATATCAACTGTTATGGAGAACTATAAATAAAATGGCTGAATTGGAGCCCCAAGCTAAATCAATCCAATATGTCTACACATCATGGTACAGCGAAAACAAGCTTTATGTAAACCGTCGGTATCAGAGAAAGTTGGTTTGGACTTTGAAAGAAAAGCAAAAACTCATCGAGTCAATTATTAAAAAATATCCCATTCCAGCAATTTTAATTGCAGAGTTAGATAATCCTCCTGAAACTTATGAGATTATAGATGGCTTGCAAAGACTGCACAGTATTATTTCCTTCATTGAAACTGCTTTTTGTACTGAATATAAAAAGTATTTCGATCTTCAGTATTTTCCAACAGCGAAGAGTCGAGCAGATGAAGGAGCATTCGTACCGAACCCCAAAGCAAAGTCATATCTTTCTCAGAAAGAAGTTACCGCGATATTAGACTATAATCTCGCATTTTCACTAATGCGTAATGCCACAGAAACTGAAGTCAATGATGTTTTTGACAGAATTAATACATATGGGCATCGTTTAAGTGATCAAGAAAGGCGTCAGGCTGGTGTACAAAATGATTTTTCTAATATGGTCAGAGAAATTGCGTCCATCCTTCGAGGAGATCAAACTGACACTAATATTTTGACTCTGCAACAGATGCCATCTATCAGTATTGATTTACCAAAGACAAAACAGAATTATACTGTTCAGGCTGATGATGTATTTTGGGTCAAACAAGGTATTCTGAGGTCAACTGATTTGCGAGATAGCATGGATGAACAATGTATCGCGGATATAGCTGCCTGCATTGTAGGTGGAAAAATGATTGACCGCTCAAAGGAAGCTCTTGATAAAATTTATGAACAAGGAAGCAATGAATCAGAAAGAATTTTGGATGCTCTTAAAGTATATGACATTAAACGATTTACCAAGGAATTTCAATACTGTGTTAATGAAATTATTACGATTTGCAATAAAGGAAAATCTGAAAAGCTAAGAGATATTGTTTTTGGAAAGAAAGCAAGTAATGCTTTTCCATCTTTTTTTGCTATTATTATGATTGCATTTCATGAATTAATTGTTAAAGAAAGCAAAGATATAACTGATTATTCAGGTATCAGAAAAGCAATTTATAACCTGGCTAAAAAAATAGGCATAAACCGCAAGGCTAAAGCTGAGGATCGCCGTAATAATGTAGACCAAGTTAAAGTATTAATTAGAGATTTTTTTACTGAAAAAGAAAATAAAAAAAAGATTTATAATACTCCTTCAATAATTGATATTGAATCTATCTTGAATAGAGCAGAAAGCGAGCTACCTAACCATGAACTAAAACCGGGACTTCTTTCACTTGAAAATCATCGATATATTGATGAAAAGCTTATTGAAAATGTGATCAAAACAATCTGTGCAATCGCGAACAATGGTCTAGACAAAACTGGAAAAATAATTATTGGAGTGACTGATAAAAAGACCGATGCGGATCGAATTAAAGAGCTGGATAATATAGAGTGTAGACAGATTGGAAAGTGGTTTGTCCCTGGTGTAAATCGAGAAGCTAAATTCCTACGTATATCAGAAGAAGACTACTTTTCAATATGGACAAATGCAATCAAAAATTCTGATTTATCTCCATCACTTAGGGACTCAGTGCTATCACATCTGGGTTTCCCTTCATGGGATGGCTTACGTCTTATCCTTATTAAGATTTTGCCCCAGAAGGAACTGTCATATGTTGGAGAAGAACTATACTGGCGTAATGGTGATGCCACTGAACTAGCAAGCAATGCCAAACAGATTGTTATGTTGGGGAACCGCTTTTAAGACTTAGATAGATTTAGGGGCGACATGGGCTCTAAAAAGCTTACTATATTTTGAGGCTAATCAGCTATGGCTTGATACAGTCGAGAATTTATTTGTGTCCTAAGTCACAAATTTTCTCGACGATCTCTTGCCCAAGATGCCACATCATCCTCCGACCAAGGGAGTGGCGGACTAGTGCTATAGTCAATAAAAGACTCGTAGCCTAACTCCTCATACAGCTGATCCACCAATGTCTGTAATTGTACCATTGGTTCGGTATCCCCAGGAAGAAGGGGAAGCCGAAAAGAAGGAATGCGATCGCATAAATTAAAAAGGTACAAGTCAGCCGTGGGACGGGTATTAGAACGACTGACTAATATCCGATAATGACTCGGATTACTGCTGTTAGAAACAGGCAGGGGTTCTCCATCTCGCAACAGGTCAATTTCTACCAAATGAGTCATACTCTCGAATATCTGCTGCCGTTTGGCTTCGTATTTCTGACGCCCTTCTCCTCGTTTATTGGCAGGGGAGATAACTTCAATCGCTGTCACGACTTCCTTAGTGGCTACATCTTTAACCTCGATGTAGGATTGTCTAATTTCTTCTCGTAAAGGAACAGCTACCTTAATCGGTTGAACTGACGCTTCAGATACCGCAACTGCTGTAGCCATTGCAGCTGAAGCATCTCGGCTTTGTTGAACCGTAACATCGGGTCTACCAATGGCAATCTTGGTTGAGCCAGCAATCTTATAAACCCATTTATCCGTGACTACCCGATATTTAGGTAGCAGTTTGGGAATTAATGCTCTAGCCAAAGCCGCCACCAATTGGTTGTGGAAATCCGACCAATATTCCGGTTGTTCAAGGTAGGGATTCATCCCTGGAAATGGGTTAGTCATATAGCATTTTGATTTGAGTTGTAAACATACTTCCTTAGAGCTGATTCGTAAACTCGCACTAAACCTTGTAGGATAAGGCTTGCGCTAAAATAGAACAATTGAACTATTTAATACCGAAAAGACAATCATAGCAAGGCTTTCAGACTTCTTAAGATTTACTTTACGAATCAGCTCTAAGGGGGCCTTGCCTAGGCTGTTTATATGAGTCTTTTTAGGGGGAGATCGTTCACACCAGGATTAAGCTTTGCTCACGCTTTGCGATCGGCGAAGCCGCGCCAAAGGCGATCGCGTACGGCGATAACGCCCAGAATGGATATCTAGCAAGAGATGCAATGTATCATACTATCAGACAAAAAGTGCATGAAGTTTAAGCTATGGCCATCGCACAAAGTGAACAGCCTACCCCACACCCCACACCCCACACCCCACACCCCAGGCCTTGCCCCAAACCAACTATCAGCTGATATGGCTGAGAAAAGTACCGAGTAAATTCCAGAATCTTTTCCCTAGCCAAGCTGATAACACTCCACAGTAAATGGAGAAGCCTATGCTTAAAAGCATTATTGTATTCAAAGATATCTCTACATGCCAAATCCATCGATAGATAGACATGATAGCGATGCCCCCCAGTAATCCGGCAGCCGCACCTGCTGCCGCCTGAGTTAATACTTGTTTTGCAGTACGTTGAGTCGTTTCTGTTTCCATAACTAGAGGCTCCTCGTTACTATCGTTAGCAATTTTGCACGGGACACACAGCAGTGTGCCCCCAATCTCAATCTATTCAATTAATTCACCTTGGATGCAATCAATTCCTGACCCCCTTGATAAAGTGTTAGTCCGTTAACCGTTTCATCTGCTGAGAAATTGAATTGAATCGTGATATCTGCAACCTGAGCCAAGAATTTAGCAGAGAGTCTTTCACAAAAGACCAATCGATGTGTTATAGTCAAAATACTGACTTTCAAAGCCGAAAATGCTGGAAAGTTGGTCAAACATTATTAAACAAAAGACCAAAAAAACAGAGCGGCAGGGCAGTCCGTTCTTAAAGCCCAGCGCCTCCTAAGCAATAGCTGGATTGGCTGGGAAGCCCACACTGAACTCAAAGAGTCAGTGTGGGAGCTGTCACTTTCTGAAACAGGGTAAAGGGTAAACGCTTCCTGCCCTGTGGCTTGGGCGAGTAGTTGTTGTTCCTCGACTCGAATAGCGATCTGCATATTAGGGAATAATTGGTAGGTTCCCACATAGGGCTTATAAATTGCTGGGTCAAGTTCAACAATCTCAGGCTTACTGGATTAATTAACTGTGACAGTGTCAATATCAACAGTTAATTTTTCTAGTTGAGCCTGTACCTCTGAAGACATCTCGGCCTGGTAACGTCCGCCTAAATGTTCAGCTAAAAACTTCTCTAATGCAGCTGTCATGGCCAGCGAGTTGATCTCCTTACGGAAACCATGGCCTTCATCGGGGGCAATCAGATATTCCACTGGTCGGCCTAAATCTCGCAATGCGGCCACAATTTGGTCTGACTCCGCTTGCTTAACCCGGGGATCGTTGGCTCCCTGAATTACCATTAGTGGGGCCTGAATTTGGTCGGCGGAAAACAGGGGTGACTGGGCTTCTAGACGGGTGCGATCCCTCGGATCATCCGGATCTCCCAGCCGCAAAGCAAAGGTAGCCTTGATCGACTCCCAATAGGGAGGAATTGACTTGAGCAAGGTAATCAGATTCGATGGCCCCACATCGGATACGCCAACGGCATAGATATCTGGTGTAAATGCCAAACCAGCTAGGGTGGCATAGCCTCCATAGGAGCCACCAAAAATTCCCACACGCTCCGGATCGGCAATCCCTGCATCAATCAGATACTGCACGCCATCGGTCAGGTCATGCTGCATCGCACCCGTGCCCCATTCGTTGTTACCGGCATTGAGAAAGGCTTTACCATAGCCAGTAGACCCTCGAAAGTTGGGTTGGAGAACGGCGTAACCGCGATTAGCGAGAAACTGGGTAAACGGCCTGTACCCCCACATATCTCGTCCCCAAGGTCCACCGTGGGGCATGACAATCACCGGTAGGTTCACTGGGTCTACCCCCTGGGGCAGGGTCAGATAGGCTGGAATCTCTAGACCATCACGGGCTGTATAGCGGATCGGCTGCATGGTGGCCAAATGTTCGTTGGGGAGCTCTGGCCGATCATCGTAGAGTTTTTCCAGGGTTTGAGTACTACGATCAAATAGATAAGTAGACCCGGGATTCACATCGCTCCGGGTTCCAATCAAGGCAAAGCGATCATCCTGGGTAAGGGATTGCAACACAATATCAACGTCGGGCAGCTGTTGCTGAAGAAAGGCTAGATCAGCCACTATCTTGTCGTTTTGAGGATAGATGCGGATGCGATCGCCAACATAGGAGGTAGCAATCAACTCATCAGTCGCTTCTGAAAACACTGCACCGCCAAAATCCACCTGGTTTTCAGGATCAACTTCCACCACCTGACTCTCTTGGCTCTCAAGATCGAGCAGCTCTAACTGGATTAAATTCCTATCCCGATTGCTGATCAGATACACCCGTTGGCCATCTTTATGAAAGCGAATGGGAACACAGGTTTCTTCAATTCGACAGGTGTAAACAGGTGTTAATCCGTCTTTTTGCACCGCCAGAATCTCATGCCCCCCTTCCAGGGTTTGGCGATAGCCGATGCGCACATTACCGTCTAAATCGGTTGTCCAGAGGGCAATATTCTCGTCATTTTGAATCAGCAGCGTCCGCTCGCCTGTTGTCAAATCCAAACGATAGACATCATGAAACTGGGGATTGCGCTCGTTAAGACCGATAATGATGTGGTTGGGAGTCCGTTTAGGAACGCTATAGATCATGGCCGTAATCCCCTCTACAGGGGTTAAATCGCGGGTTACCGGGCTAGTCTCACCTAAAGATTTAGCTTCAACCGCATAAATGTGAAAATTCTCATTGCCCCCTTTATCCTGGCCGTAGAGAATGTAACGACCATCGGCGCTCCAAAAGTAAATCATGATCGGGCTTTCAGCATCAGCGGTGACTGGGCGGGCAGCCTCCATCGGTTCATCGATGCCCTTTACCCACACATTGATCACGCCGTTTAGAGGTTTTTGAAAGGCCAGAAACTGACCGTCGAGGGAAAGCTGGGCACCCGTAATCTCTGGATCGCCAAAGAATAGTTCCCGCTGAAGTAATGGTGGTAGAGCGGTCTGACTTTCAGCAGCGCTAGCAGTTTTTGCCGTTAGGGGCAGCGGTGGATTGCCTTGGCTAAAACCCATCAAACTAATAGACATCATCAAACCTGCATCAAATTGAAATTGTTTCATGACAAACCGTATCCTCTGAAGAGTTGCTTATGGTTCAATATTAAACGAGCCATTTCAAACTGACTATAGCGAAAAGTCATATGGATACATGACGTTTGTCATGGAAATTTATCCATAAGTTTCATAAGCTGTAGAAGCAGTTATAAGCATTGGGTAAGCTGATGTCAGCTCGGACAACTCCTCAGGTTTCTACCATTAATCCTTCAATTCCTAAAATCCTGCGCTATCTGGAATGGGCATGTTTGATCATGACCATCCTGCTATTGCTGTTTCCCGTCCTGAATAAATCATTGCCCGACGAGACCAAGGGCAGTGAGTACCTAATAAGCTTTTGTGTATTGGGAGTTTTGGCCATTCTGAGCTTTTTCTTTCCAATCCGTCGCCCCATGTGGCAGCGACGAGTCTATATCTTTGCCGAAATTTCCTGTGTGTTGCTGACAATAATCTTTAGTCATCAACGTCTCAGTCTCTTTGTTTTTCTATACTTAGCCAAAAGCTGTTTTCTGTTACGTCGTCGGGAGGTGATCATCACGGTTGTTTTAGTCGGCATTATCTTCCATGTAGGTTTAGCGTGGCGGTTAACGAATGATTTACTAACTGATCTCTCAAAACCGGCAGAGCTGCAAGCTCGCTTTGAAAAAAACCTACAAACCCTTCAAGAGACTCCCCACTTATTTATTGCGCAATTTTTTTTCAATGAGCTTGTAATCTATATTTTTCTGAGTGTGCTAATTACGCTGCTTTGTTTAACCTTGGTAGCTGAGTACAGGAGTCGTCAGCAAGCAATCGCCTTGACCAAGGAAGTTGAATTGCTAGCCGCAGATTTAGAACGCACCCGCATTGCTCGCGATATTCATGATTCGCTGGGGCATACCCTGACCTCCCTTGATGTGCAGCTAGAACTGGCACAACTACTCTACGAACGAAACTCTAATCAGCTTCAACCAGCGTTAGACACGGCCAAACTGCTGGCCAGCCAATCCGTACAAGAGGTACGTCGGGCGGTGACCACCATGCGAGAAGAGACCTTTGACCTGAATACAGCGCTGCCACAGCTGCTGGAATCTTTTACATCCAACCCATCCATAACGGTTAAAAGCAAAATAGATTTGCCCCAGCTGCCGTTACAAACCAATCATCAGCTTTACTGTGTGGTTAAGGAAGGATTGGAAAATATCCGCAAACACAGTCAAGCCCAGGTTATTCACCTCCGGGGATATGCTTCTGCTGATGCGGTTATCCTTGAACTAAAGGACGACGGTATTGGCTTTGATATTGCTAAACCCACCCAGGGTTTTGGCCTCAGGGGTATGCAGGAGAGAGTTCAGCTGATAGGTGGATCGATACAATTAGATAGCACACCGGGACAAGGCACCTGTATTCAGATTAGGATACCACGATGATTCGACTTCTATTGGCTGATGATCAACCCATCTTTCGGCAGGGACTGGCGGCACTGTTGTCCCTGGAGGATGATCTCGAGGTGGTGGGTGAAGCCAATCACGGTGAAGAGGCCATTGCCCTCACCCAGAGGTTACAGCCTGACATTATCTTAATGGATGTGCGGATGCCCATCTGTGATGGCGTGCAAGCAACCCGAGAAATCCATACCCGCTACCCCTGGATTCGGATTCTAGTCTTAACTACCTTTGACAATGATGACTATGTGTTCCAGTCTCTTCAGGCTGGGGCGTTGGGCTATTTGCTTAAAAGCACTCCAGCACCTAAGGTGGCAGCGGCCATTCGCAGTCTGCATCAGGGATACAGCCAATTAGGTCCTACCATCGCTCCAAAGGTGTTTTCTCAACTGAATAATACCCAACCTGAACGGGAAAAAACAGATTATCATGCTCAATTCAATCAGCGGGAACTAGAGATCCTGAAGCTGTTGGGACAAGGTAAAAGCAACCGAGAAATTGCAGCCGCCCTTAATCTGACCGAAGGCACGATTAAAAATCATCTAACTAATATTTTCTGTGAGTTGGATGTTCGCGATCGCACTCAGGCTGCCCTCTGGGCCCATCAGCATCTTTAATGTGCATGATATTAAACTATTTTATCACTATTTTATCTGGGAAATCATCATGGCAGAGCTTTTTTGGGAAAAACTAAACTGCAAGAACCAACCCACCGGAGGATTACCTGAGTTCGACGTAATAAAAATCGTAATTATTGCTATTTTTAGTATAGATTTTTTTAAATAAACAGCAAAATTAAATCTACATACGAAACTATTAGATAGTTATTTTTGATTTTTTGAATCGATTTTTAATCGAAAATCAATAATGTTCTATTTTATTTAAATCAGGAGAATAGGGGGCAAATAGTAAGGTGCGCGCCTAGGGAACGTCTGAGGGGGTGACAACAAGGCATTAAACTAGACATGGTATGGGGTGTGGGGTGTGGGGTGTGGGGAAAATAGAAGCGAATTTGGAGTGAGCCATTGGATAACAATCGCTCCGAAACCTGATTTAACCGTCCCGTCGCCACTCCGCCAGCTCCTGATCTTCCCCTCCTGGGAGGGGTTAGGGGTGGGTTCCCTACACCCATCACCCCACACCCCACACCCCGTAAAGCTTTTAAGGCTGTTTGTCACCCCGTCAGAGGGAACGCGCACCTGAAGTTCACAACCGGCTGATTCAACTAATTCTCGAATTTTTTATCCTCTCTTGGTGCGCGTTCCCTAGGCGTTCGCGGAGCGGCGACCTAGGAGTTGGAAACCTCGCGCCTTGTCGCACCGCTATGTAAACTAGCTTGTCTGGCTTCTTTTTAGAAATTTTTTCTAGAAACTCTTGCCTTTTTTATTCCTTTCTCGATAACCGTAAGTTTTTTTTTCGGGTATAACCGATTTTTTTTAAGGCTTTACCTATAGTGCTATCACTAATCTTTTCGTAAGCATTCAGCCGTCAGCCGTCAGCCGTCAGCCGTGAGCTAAAAGCTCACGCTACTTGAGGTGCCGTCAGCTAAAGTAACTCAGCATTATTCCAATGCTTACCTGTTGTCTTGATGCAATAGCGAGTGGGGGAAACCACGGCAGTCGCTCATGGGGGAGACCACGGCAGTCGCTCATGGGGGAAACCCCCAAGACCGCGCTGCCTCCCCTGTTCCCTTGCTGCCTCCCCTGTTCCCTTGCTGCATCGCTTATTCAAAAGCACCATCTGTAGCACCTCAAGTAGCGTGGCACAGGCTTCTAGCCTGTGAAGCATAACCTGATAGCTGATAGCTGATAGCTGATAGCTGATAGCTGATAGCTGATAGCTGATAGCTGATAGCTGAATACTTACATCTTTTCTGACCATGCTTCTGCCATTTCATTCTGAGTTGAGCTACCATGAGATTGGACAAATTACCTAAATCTCTCCAAATCAGCTATTTTCGGATTATATCCCTTTTGATAACCCTCTTTTGGCCTATAATCTCCTGTTTCATTTCTCTTTTTTAACCAGATATCAATTGTATTTCGGCTAATTTTAAATAAACGACTAGCTTGAGTTTTTCCCATGCCATCGTCGATAGCACTAATCACTTTTTTTCTTAAATCGTAACTGTAAGGAACTGGCATTTGATTAATTGATTAACAATACTTTACTTTATGACTAGTATGTACTAAGCTTTCCTTTGACTGCTATAACTATAGGATTAATAGACAAAGATAACAGGGAATAGTAGTCAAGATATCCGAGGAGTTTTTGGTGTTATGATAAAGCGATGCAGCGCTTTTGCAATTAGGCAAGAATTCCGGCGAAAATTCCCACACTTCCCGCGCCCCCGCCCCACAGTTCCCACACTTCCCACACTTCCAATCTTTTTTACAAATATTAGATGCACCTATTGCTATATAGTATAGATGCACCATTATTGTTAACCCAATTACAACAACGTCACATGGTACCTAAATCTCTCAGAAGTCTATGGGCTTTTCTGCTGAGCGCGGTTTTGATAATTCCTGCCGTGATGCTCTTCCCCGCTCCAAGCCAAGCCATGGTTAACGCTGAAAGCGAGAGCATACAAAATGTAGACAAACCCCAAGTAGCACCAATCAATGCCAATGTTCAACTAATTACTACAGCAGCGGGCAATGGAGCAGACACCTTTATCCGAGGTGGTTCCTACTCTAGTCAGAACAATGGAACAAACGGTAAATTAGTCGTCAAGCTTGATAACACCGTCTCTTATAGCCGCAAAACTTACCTCCGATTTGATCTCAGTGAGCTGAATGATGGTATTGATGATGTGAGCCTGAATTTGAGTACGATAAACCTTCCCAACACCAAAGGATCTATTGAGTTTTATGGCTTGAATGATGGAGTAGAGGAAAATTGGTCTGAAACCAAAACCACTTGGAATAACGCGCCGGGTAATGATACTTACTCTACCAATTTATTTCTCTCAAACCAAACAACTTACTTAGGGAAACTCCCTGCAGCTTCTATAGCGACAGGAGATTCTTTTAGCTTTAACTCACCTGAGTTACTAGATTTCATCAAAGGTGATACTGATGACATAGTGACTATTCTGATTAATCGTGCAGAATATAAAGCCCCAGATGCCTATATCGTTTTTGCGTCTAAAGAAAGCACTGAGTATAGCCCTCCTACACTAATGGCTACTCTGAAACCTGCTGTTCAAAGCAACCCTGAAACTGATACAGCCAATCTTTTTGAGCTTCCCGATTGTGTCAATTCCGATTGTAACTGCTCGGATTTTAAGACTCAGGAAGAGGCACAGGCTGTGTTTAACTACTTTGGGGATGATCGTTTCCGTCTAGATGGGAACAAAGATGGTCTTGCTTGCACAAGTCTGCCCCATGCCAAAGCTCCATAACCTTTAGTCCTCCACGACTTACCAATGTTCTAGATCGCTCTGATAGCACTACGCATTCAGGTGTTTGACATTAATATAAGCAGCAAAAGCTATCGCTGTTAACTTTTGCCTGTTGCCTGTTGCCAATGCCATTGCGCGTAGCGCTATATTGAAACCAATCCCAATTCTCAGCAGGAGGATTGGGTTTCGGCTCACATTCCGTATTTCAAAGTCAGTACCTAGGCACAATTAATGGGGTTGCCGACTTATGCGATCGCACCCAACTGTTTCAGAGTTGCTTTCTGTGCCTCAGTTAATCCTGTCACTCCAATGATATTCATCGCTTCGTAGAGTCTGGGAGCTCTGAGAATTTTCAGACACTTGCCCGTCTTAGTGTCCCAAAGCCTCACCGTTTGGTCTTGAGAGCCACTAGCAATAATTTGACCATCCCCACTAAAGGCAACAGAAGAGATTAGATGGGTATGTCCGGTGCAAGTGTGGCGGCATTCCCCTGTGGAAACATCCCACACCTTGACAGTTTGGTCGTGAGAGCCGCTAGCGATAGTGTTGCCATCGGGACTAAATGCCACGGAAAAGACCCAATTGTTGTGTCCGCGTAATAGTTTAGAGCATTCACCCGTACTCAAATCCCAGAGGCGTACCGTTTGGTCTGTACTACCACTGGCCAGGATATTATCTTGAGGACTGAAAGCGACTGATTTGACCCGATTACCATGTCCCTGTAACGTTTTCAAGCATTCCCCTGTGCTGACATCCCACAGCCTCACCGTTTGGTCTGTATTGCTACTCGCCAACGTTTTACCATCACTACTGAAAGCCACTGACCAGATCTGATTAGTATGTCCGTCCAAAGTGCTGACGCAGTGACCAGTACGCTGATCCCAAAGCCTCACGGTTTGGTCAGCACTGCCACTGGCTAGGGTTTTCCCATCACCACTGAAAGTGACCGAATAGATCCAATCAGTATGTCCGTGCAAAATCTTTAAGCATTTTCCCGTGTTGATATCCCACAGCCTGATGGTTTCGTCTCTACTGCTACTAGCTAAGGTTTGACCGTCACTACTAAAAGCCACTGAACACACGTGAGCAGTATGTCCGTGCAAAATACTAATACAGCGATCGCTATGATAATCCCATAGTCTGACTGTATGGTCGTTACTGCCACTAGCCAAAGTTTTACCATCAGGACTGAAAGCCACTGGAAATACCCAATCAGTATTTCCCTGCCAAGTTTTCAAGCATTGACCAGTGCCCCAATCCCAAAGTCTGACAGTTTGATCTAAACTCACACAGACTAGGGTGTTACCTTGAGGGCTAAACGCCACAGAAAAGATCTGATTAGTATGTCCATGCAAGGTTTTCAGGCAAATACCAGTGTGGTAATCCCATAGCCTTACAGTATGGTCGCCACTACCAGTAGCTAGAGTTTTGCCATCAGTGCTAAAAGCAACTGAGTAGACTCCACTACTATGTCCGGTGTGAGTACTAACACAGCTACCAGTCCTAGCATCCCAGAGTCTGACAGTGTGGTCATTACTGCCACTGGCTAGGGTTTTGCCGTCAGTGCTAAAAGCAACTGAGCGTACTCCACTGGTATGTCCAGTATAAGTTCTAACCCAACTACCAGTGCTAGCATCCCAGAGTCTGACAGTGTGGTCATCACTGCCACTGGCTAGAGTTTTGCCATCAGTACTAAAAGCCACTGATCTCACACAACCGGTATGTCCAGTAAAGGTGTTAAGGCATTGACCCGTGTCACCATCCCAAAGTCTGACAGTGTGGTCGCTACTACCACTAATCAGGGTATTACCTTGAGGATTAAAAGCAACTGAGAACACTTCATCAGTATGTCCAGTAAAAGTTTGCAAGCAGGTGCCATCAGTGACTTGCCATAACTTGACGGTATGGTCAGCACTACCACTGGCTAAGGTTTTACCATCCCGACTAAACGCAACAGAGCGTACCCAATTAGTGTGACCCTCACAGATTACCAGTAGTTTACCAGTTTGCACATGCCATAGGCGAATCTGAAAATCTGTATCACAGATTGCCAACATTTTCCCATCTGGACTAAATGCTGCCGATAACATATTTCCGAGGGTTTCAGTAAACACTGAGCCAGCCAAGTCACAGCCAGCGAAATTGACATTGTGTAATGTCAGTCCCTGTAGGTTGGCTTGCCAAACTGTCAGACCAGAAAAGTCATAGCCGTTTAAATCAATCTGTAATTGACTAAGTAAATTAATAGTATTACCACTGACATATCCCATCTGGAGAGTAGATTTTTTAACCCCAGGAGTCGGGGAGCGCAGCATTGAGATGATTTCTAGGAGATGATTTTCCAGCTGTTTTGTAGAACCAAAACTAGAGAGTAATTTCTCAATAATCGGTTCTAGAATCAGACAGACTTGAGCATCCCGAACATAGTCAGGGGCGCTGGCTTTGACTAGGGCGTGAGTGCGGAAGATAGCGATATTTTGACTAATAATCTCTTCAGGAATCTGCTCGATGAGTCGATTAATCATGTATTCCATGACTACAGGTTGTTGGGTAAACCCAGTCAAGGTTTTCTCAATCAATGACCGCCGTTGTAGAGACCCTACAGCTTCTAAAATATCCGTAGCGCATAGGTAGCAGACAAAGTCTTCTTGCAGTTCTTCAAGAGAAATGGGTTCCCGATTGATAGCTAGCCAGTACATCAGTTCCTTTTCTGTAGGGGTAAGGCGCTGAAAGTGCCGATCTAGCAAATCCCGAATATCATCAAAAATGAATGAGCCTTCCTTTAAAAAATCCAGAAACTCAGCAATATTGCTATCAAAAAAGTCTCTGACTGCACAGGCTACCATCTTTAAGGCTAAAGGATTTCCGGCATAACGCTCAATTAGGGTCATCCATTGGGTGTCATCGCCAATAAAATGTCCCTTTTCCTTAAAGATTTCCTGTCCATGGATTTCTGGTAAACCTTTGAGTGGGAAGCAGCGAACGGGTAAGGCTTCCCCCTCCAGAAGGGTCAAGTCTTGAGGTGGCTCCCGGGAGGTCATCACTAGGCAGCTGTTGTGGGAGGTTTCCCCAATAGTTCTCAGCAGCTCACCGTATCCAGCATATCCCTCTCGATAGCCACCGGTGCGAGAACCACTTTCCAGAATCGATTCGGTATTATCAAGAACCAGCAGGCAACGCGCCGCCTGTAAATACTGAATCAATCGCAAAATTTTGCCATCCACAGACGAAGGTAAATTCGTTTCCTGCTGCACAGACAGAAATTGAATCATGTCTGCCAGGACTTCCTCTAGGGGAGGAGCATTGCGTAGACTGCGCCACATCACAAACTCAAATTTATCCTGTAGCAGATGGGCTAACTTCACAGCCAAGGTGGTTTTGCCAATTCCCCCCATCCCTAGAAGTGCTACCAGGCAGCAGTTGTCCTGTAGAATCCATTCCTGTAGAGTATTCAGTTCCTGCATCCGACCGTAGAAACTCCTCGGTTCTGGAGCTCCACCCCAATCAAGATGTCCAATTCCAGCCAGAGCAGTTGTCGATAGCGCTGTTAGCTCCATCTGATCTATCTCAAACTGGTCTATCTCAATCTCATCCGGCTCAACTACCTTTTCCCAATCAACGCCTACAGCACTACAAATGGCCATGAAGGTGTCAGTACGAATTGACTGTCTCCCCCAAAATCGGCTTAAGGTTGCCCTAGAGGTAAATGCACTGGTACACCAAGCTACCGCTGTTTTGTTCCATCTTTTCTGACGTCTAGCTTGGTCTACTAATTTAAGTCCTGATTCAGATGCTCGCACCGAATTCATCATAACTCCACTCTCTTGCTTTGCTTAGTCCCCAATCCATGGGGCCGATCGCTATGGCACCATCCCTAATCCAGCCATCACTATACCTAACTCTTTAATCTATGGGTGACCAAAAAGGCACGCAATGTATAAATGTTATGGAAAGTTATGGAATTAGTTAGGGAAGGTTAACGAATAGGGAATTTGAGGTAAAAATGAGAAAAATCTGAGAAACACAGCATAACTGAAACTACTGAGACAAAAACTGAGACAAACCTGTTTAAGTTCTATGCTAGCAGGGCGGGTTTTTAACCTACAGTTCCCGACTCCCGACTCCCGACTCCCGACTCCCGACTCCCGACTCCCAACTCCCGACTCTCGACTCCCGACTCCCGACTCCCGACTCCCAACTCCCAACTCCCAACTCCCGACTCCCAACTCCCGACTCCCGACTCCCGACTCCCGACTCCCGACTCCCTGATCCGAAGTTACCTTTGCTACATGAGTTATCCTGTTGAGTTCAACCTGAGCCAAATCTAAGAAATTCCTGAGATTACTCTAAAAAAAAACAGACAACTCACCTGAGTTTCAGTTACTAAGATAAAAACTGAGGCAAAAACTGAGACTTTCGGTTTGTGAGTGTCAGGCACGATAGAAATATCGAGATTGAGCTAAGTGCCATGAAACACTAAAAGTTAGTTTTCCAGTAAGCATTCAGCTATCAGCTATCAGCTATCAGCTTATGCGCTATACCCACGGTTATTGAGGAGGAAACTGTTTTGAATAAAAGAGGTAAGCATTCGTTTAATCTCTGTTACGGAAAGCTATTCGCGTAGCGTGGCCATAGGCCAAACAGGTTTATTTTAAGCTAACGGCTGACAGCTGACGGCTGACAGCTGACGATTTTGGAAAACACCACATCATGTAATCGAGTCAAAAGGAGTCTCTTATGTCTCTTGGTAAAAATTATCGTTTGGCAAGAATTCTCAAAGGATTAGACAACTATTTTATAGTCCCAATTGACCACGGGTTTACACTAGGTCCGGTTAATGGTCTGGCAAAAGTTCATCAATTCATCAAATCGTTACCGGAGAAAACCATTAGTGCAATTGTTGCTCATCAAGGGATAGCTCGGGCAATCCATCCAGGTTTAATTCAGAAAGATATATCGTTAATTTTGCATCTTTCTGGGTCAACGAACCTATCTCCCGATCCATCTTCCAAACATCTAGTCAGTAGTGTTGAACAAGCCATTAAGCTTGGTGCAGATGGAGTTTCAATTCACGTTAATCTTGGGGCAAACGATGAATACCGTATGCTCAAAGATTTCAGCCAAATCTCAGCAGCCTGTCATCAATGGGGTATGCCATTGCTAGCAATGGTTTATGCACGAGGAGAGAAGATTAAAAATGAGTACGATGCAGATGCGATCGCTCACTCAACCAGATTGGCCTGGGAGCTAGGAGCAGATATTGTCAAGGTTAACTACACTGGCGATGTTCAATCGTTTAAACAAGTTGTTAATGCTGTTGACATCCCTGTGGTGGTTGCCGGAGGAGCAAAGAGCAATTCAGATAGCTCGATCTTATCGATGATCAAAGATGCCATCAGGGCTGGCGGTAAAGGCGTTGCTGTTGGTAGAAATATATTTCAACACAGTAATCCCTCATTCATTTCTCAAGAAATTGTCAAAGTTATCAGTAATCCCTATCAGGTTACCATCAAGGAGGTAGCGTAATGAAATTATCTTGGTTAGACCTCAGAAGCTTTAATGATGTTGACTATAAAGCGCTGTGTGGGTCTCTAAACTCTGATATCAATGGAGTGGTGGTTGATTCATCAAGTCCAGTCATAGATTGTCATGATTCTGTCTCTCGCATTGCTTTTGTAGACAGCCCAGAAGAAGCGGACGGATGTATCGAAAAGGCCGATATATTACTGTTTGATCATTCCTGGTATTCTCAAATAACTACTCAACCCGAAACCTACAAATCTCAAGCAGAAATCGGATTTTTTGTTCATGTGACCGACGACGAAACCTTACAAACTGCTTGTAAGATTGCTAGACAGGAAAAATGGGCTGTCATCTATTTTAAAGACCCCACAAAAATTCCTCTGGAAATCGTTTTAGCCTCAGCAGACAACACGGATGGGCAAATAATTACCGTTGTCAAAGATATTCAGGAAGCAGAAATTGTCCTGGGGGTCTTAGAAAAAGGGTCACATGGGGTCATGCTAACCCCTAACGGGATTATCGATGCCAGAGAGCTTGGGCAACTGTGTCGTAAGGCCAACAATTTGGAAGTTTCACTGGAAGAACTTGAAGTGACAAAAATTTCCCATATTGGAATGGGAGAACGGGCTTGTGTAGATACTTGTTCTAACTTTGCCAAAGATGAAGGTCTGCTGATTGGTTCTTATTCCCAAGGAATGATTTTAGTTAGCAGCGAGACCCATCCACTCCCCTACATGCCAACTCGTCCTTTCCGAGTCAATGCTGGTGCTATACATTCTTATTTAGTGTCTAGTGTTAGTCAAACTAATTATCTTAGTGAGCTGAGTTCAGGACACAAGGTGTTAGGGGTAAATTGTGATGGCAAGGCACGAGAAATAGTTGTAGGCAGGATGAAGATTGAAGTTCGTCCCCTACTCAGTATAGATGCAGTGTCTAAATCTGGAATTCCGGTAAATGTGATTGTCCAAGACGATTGGCATGTAAGAGTTCTTGGACCTGGTGGTAAAGTCCTGAATGTCACAGAATTGAAGCCTGGCGATAAGCTGCTTGGTCATACTGCGCCCAGTGGACGCCATGTTGGGCTTCCAGTTAAAGAGTCTTGTCTGGAAAAGTAAATAATATAGCGCTACGCGCAATGGCATTGGCAAGAGGCAAAAGGCAAAAGTTGAATAAAACAGCTTTTCAGCTTGTATCAATGTCCTAACTTTAATGCGTAGTGCTATATCAGATCCGGGAGTATCGATTACCAAAGAAACAACGATAAAGAACACTATCGAAACAACCGGACACGATATCACTTCCTTGGAAACAGTCAACATGTATTAGCAAGTAAGAGGGGATTTAAGAATGAGTAAATTACTGAGCTTAAATGACTATAAGCCAAAACAAAATAGGCAGAGTGAATCGACCTTAGGTTTTAAAGACAAATCCATTGAGATTAACTCAAGTAACCTTGAGGCAGAATCCGACTCTCAAGTTTGGGTAAAAGCCCCTGATATTCCTAACTCGATTCATTGTGAAGAAGCCCTTATTTTAGGTCGGGAATCTGAGAATACCTGGCTAGCTTGGATTCCCGATTATGGTGAGATTATCTTGTCTGATAGTGAACTGGCAAATTTGATTTGAATTGTCAAAAAAAAATCGGCATTATCGGCATGACATTATCTGTTAGGTAGTATAAATTATATTTCGACACGACTTTGGATTTAACCTCATGAACATTAACCCAACTATTTTGCCATTGTCCCAAAGACTTAAGTTATTCCTTGCCAAGCAATTAGGATGTGGAAATTTTCTCCATTACTCTGTTACTAATAACCCTTATCGAAACAATGATTTTTTGTTTTTGGAAAAACCTTTTCAAACATTCACAGGGGATACCATCAACAGTTTTAGTTTATCTTCCTTAAAAGAGGTTGTTGATAACTATGCCTCTTGGTACAGGAAATCTGGTGTTCGTGAGAATGATCCTGTTGCTATCTATTTAGACGATGGAATCGGTTACTTTATCCATTACTTAGCACTAAACAACCTCGGTGCTATTCCAGTTTTGGTAAACGGTCGTATGGATCCTGATATTGCTGCTGACTTTATCAGGCGTGTTGGTGCGATTGGTTTATATTCTGATCAGAAGCACCTCGATAGTATTAGTGGCTACGTCAAAACTAATGACTCATTAAAGTTTATTGCTACAGATGTAAACAATACATCTGTTCAGAGCTCAGAGATACAGCTTCCCCAGTGGTATCCATATTCTCCTACAGATTCTCATCCAATTATGATCTGTCATTCGTCTGGTACTACTGGAAAGCCTAAGCCAGTGATATTTGGGCATCAACAGTTTTTCTTTGGCAAACGAATTCGGCTGCTAAATTTCCCAGCTAGTCAATCCGATAAATTTTTGTTTGCCTTACCTAGTTCACATTCGGCGGGAATTAGCTACTTTATGACAGTAACCTTACTGGGATTACCCACTATGGTTTTGTCGGATTTATCTGGTAAAAATGCTATTACTCAAGCTGAAGAACTTAAACCGACTATAGTGGCAGCTTTTCCACAAACTTATGCCGACATGGCTTCCCAGGCTTTAGAAAAAGACCAATTGAGTTCTGTAAAAATGTGGATTAATACGGGAGATGCTGCCCATGAAGCTCATATCAGGACTCTGGTAAATGCTGGGAATTCTAAATCAGTCTTTATTGATGGTCTGGGTGCTTCAGAACTCGGCATGGCTTTGTTTAATAAAGTCTCTAGTCGCCAGACAAGCTTGTATAATCGATATATGGGTAAGCCACGCAGTTTTGTAAAAGCTGTAGTATTAGATGAGGAGGGAAATCTACTGCCACCCTATCAGGTAGGTTTCCTGGGTATTAAATCTCCAACTATTACACCAGGCTATTGGAATGATTCTAACCGCACCCTCAAAAGTTATAAACAAGGGTACTGGATTAGTGGGGATTTGGCTTATTATGATCAGGATAATAAATTTTTTCACGTGGATCGTTCCGTTGATGCTATTCAGTGCGCTAGGGGCTTAGTCAATACGTTACCCATCGAGGAATTAATTTTGAAGAACAACTCAGCTGTTGCTGATTGTACAATAATTGGGGTTCCTAAGGAAAAAGGCTTCGATGGTTTGGTGGCTTTTATCAAGCTGAAAGCACAAGAAAGTCTTAAAGCATCAGCTCTGATTACTGCTATCAATCATCAGCTATTGTATAACAATTTGGAACCATTGTCTTTCTTAGAAATTGTCAGTAATCTTCCTGTCGGTTCAACAGGAAAAGTCTTGAAAAGGAAGCTTCGCGATCAATATCAGGATATCCTAATTTGTGCTGAGCATAACTTAGATGGTAAAGGGCTTCATGATTTTGCTTATGCAGAGCTAACCAAAGTTCCAGTTAGGTCTTAAATTGTTGATAATTCCTAAGCTATCAGCTATCAGCTATCAGCTATCAGCTTATGGGCATAGAGCAAGGTACACCGAACAGCTTTTTAATAAGCGATGCAGCAAGGGAACAGGGGAGGCAGCGCGGTCTTGGGGGTCTCCCCCATGAGCGACTGCCGTGGTTTCCCCCATGAGCGACTGCATCAAGACAACAGGTAACCATTCGTTTAATCTGAGTGAAGTCACAGGCTGGAAGCCTGTGCCACAAAGCTGACGGCTGACCGCTGACGGCTGAATGCTTACTATAATTCACTGAACATTTTTTACTAAAATAAACTAGAAGGAGACTAGTCAATGGAAGCGGTTACTAAACAGCTGGTACCGGACAAACTACTGGAATTGGGGTTTGCTTTCTCGGCATCTAAGACATTCTTAAGTGCAGTGGAACTGGGAGTATTTACTGAACTCGCTCAGAGTTCTATGACTGCTGCTGAACTGACTGAAAAACTAGCACTTCATCCCCGTAGTGCGCGAGATTTTTTGGATGCACTAGTTGCCTTAAAAGTGTTAGAATTTTCTGATAACGGTTACAGTAACACTCCTGAAAGTGATTTGTTTCTTGACCGCTCCAAGCCTTCCTATATCGGTGGTTACCTAGAGATGTACAACAGCCGTCTCTATCGATTTTGGGGTTCATTAACAGAAGGGTTACGGAGCGGTCAACCCCAGAATGAAGCCAAAAATGGAGAAGACTTTTTCGGCACCCTTTACAGGGACCCTGCCCGCCTAAAACTCTTTCTGGAAGCAATGTCTGGGGTCAGTATGGGAGTAGCTAAGGCGATCGCTGAGAAATTTCCATGGGAGAAGTTTCAGACGTTTATCGATATCGGCACCGCTCAAGGGCAGTTACCAGTAACCGTTGCCCTAAGTCACGACCATTTACACGGAGGTGGGTTCGACTTGCCAGTGGTTCGCCCAATTTACGAGGAATATGTTGGTTCGAGAGGACTTAGCCAGCGATTACACTTCCATGGTGGTGACTTTTTCCAGGATATGCTGCCTAGTGCTGATGTTTTGGTAATGGGACAAATCCTGCATGACTGGAATCTAGAACAAAAGCACCTGTTAATTGCCAAAGCCTACGAAGTACTCCCGACCGGTGGTGCATTGATTGTCTACGACGCACTAATCGACGATCAGCGCTGCCAGAACACCTTTGGGTTACTCATGAGCCTAAATATGCTGATCGAGACCTTTGGGGGTTTCGACTACACAGGAGCAGACTGCTGTGCTTGGATGGACAAAGTAGGATTCAAAGATACTTACACTAAACCTCTTGTAGGAGCTTACTCAATGGCAGTAGGCATCAAATAATCCAATTACAGGTTAGCGGGTTACAGGTTAGCAGGTTAGCAGGTTAGCAGGTTAGCAGGTTAGCAGGTTAGCAGGTTAGCAGGTTACAGGTTGAAGGTTAGCAGGTTAGCAGGTTAGCAGGTTAGCAGGTTAGCAGGTTAGCAGGTTAGCAGGTTGAAGGTTAGCAGGTTAGCAGGTTAGCAGGTTAGCAGGTTAGCAGGTTAGCAGGTTATCAGCTTAGCCGGTTACAGGTTACTAGGTTACCAGGTTACCAGGTTAAAGGTTATATTCTGAACCTTGGCCTTTCGGCCACGCTACGCGAACAACCTCCAACCTTCAACCTTCAACCTTCAACCTTCAACCTCCAACCTTCAACCTTCAACCTCCAACCAAACAACCAAACAGGCAAACAACCAAACAACCAAACAGGCAAACAACCTTCAACTTAATTATGACCCATATTCTTCACATTGATGCTAGTCCCCGTGGCGATCGCTCTATTTCTCGGCAATTGTCTAATCGGTTTATTCAAACTTGGAAGTCTTTCTATCCAGATGACACTATCAGCTATCGAGATTTAGGTCATAATCCTGTCCCCCATGTCGATGAAAAGTGGATTGCTGGAGCATTTTGTCCTCCCGAAAAACGCACTCCTGAATTGGTAGAGGCAATTAAAGTATCAGATACTTTGGTGGATGAATTTTTAGCAGCAGATCGCTATGTTTTCGGCATTCCCATGTACAACTTCAATGTTCCATCTACCTTCAAAGCTTATATCGATCAAATTGTCCGATTTAATCGCACCTTTACCTTTGACGAACCTGGTCAATATCGGGGCTTAGTTCCTAAGGGAAAGAAAATGCTAATTTTTACAGCTCGTGGTGGTAGTTTCTCTCCAGGAACACCTAGTGCTGATTACGATTATCAGGAGCCTTTTTTACGGGCTATATTTGGAGTGATTGGCATTACAGATATCACGTTTATTCATGCCGAAAAACTAGATTTAGGGGAAGAAGCCCGTCAGCAATCTTTGGCCAATGCCCGTGCTGAGCTTGAGAAAGCAGTAGGAACTTGGTAAGCTGTCACGCATTAAATTGTGAAGGTCGGCTGATGGGGAGATGGGGAGATGGGGAGAGGGTAGACCGGCTTTTTCACAAGTGGATCGGACTGAAATTTAAATGCATATTAGCTTAATCAAGTCAAAAGTCAAGTTTTGTAATTTTACCAATTGAGGTATTTAAATGGAAGCAAGATTGGAACTAAAAAAAGTTGAGCCAGCAGCTTATCTAGCTATGAATTCATTGGAAAATTATGTGAATAAAAGTGGCTTAGATAAAACACTTATCAAGTTACTAAAAATCCGAGCTTCTCAGCTTAATAAATGTGCGTTTTGTATCGATATGCATACAAAAGAAGCCAGAAGTAATGGAGAAACAGAACAACGGATATATGCCCTAAATGCTTGGCAAGAAACGCCGTTTTTTAGCCCGGAAGAGCGGGCTGTATTAGAGCTAACTGAAGCAGTGACTCTGATTTCAGATAATCAGGTACCGAATTCAGTTTATGAAAAGGTAAGTCGCTATTTTTCGGAAACTGAAATAGCTAAACTTTTGATGGCTATTGTCACGATCAATGGGTGGAATCGTATTGCTATTACTACAAAAATGATTCCAGGTACCTATTAGAGGGTGGTAAGCTATCAGCTATCAGCTATCAGCTATCAGCTATCAGCTATCAGCTATCAGCTATCAGCTATCAGCTATCAGCTATCAGCTATCAGCTATCAGCCTATGCGCTACGCGCACGCTGCTTGAGGTGCTATCAGCTATCAGCTAATGCGCTACTTGAGATGCTACTTGAGCTGCTATTAGCTATTAGCTATCAGCCAAAGAAGTTTATTTTAAGCTGACCGCTGACTGCTGACTGCTGACCGCTGACTGCTTACAGAGGGTGTTTGTAAATAAAATGTGCTTTGCTTTTATTAAACTCTAACTAAAGAGGTAGTTTAAACCATGACTAATAGTACAGCATTGAAAACATCAGTTTGTATTTTAGGTTCAGGTCCAGCTGGCATTGTAGTTGGTAATATCCTTCTACAAAATGGGATTGATTGTATCATTGCGGATAGATACAACCGCGAGGAAATATACACGAGGGCGCGAGCAGGTGTACTGGAAAGCACGACAGTTGACCTACTCAAAAAACATGGTCTAGCGGATACAATTTTCCAAAATGGCTATACCCATGATACCTGTGAATTTCGTTACCCTGATTACAGCGTTGTCTTTGATTACGGCAAGTTAGCTGATGGGGATGTCCATTACATTTATCCCCAAAGCGATCTCAATGACGATCTGATCCAAAGATATCTGGATGCAGGTGGTAAGTTACTGTTACGCCATGAGGGGAAAAAAATTACTCAAACCGATGACGGCGTCATTGTTGAGTGTTACGATAAAGATGGTGACACCACGATCACGATTCATGCTGATTTTGTAGCAGGGTGTGATGGCTATCATGGACTCTCGCGCCAATCAATTCCAGACGGAGCGGTAGACATCTACACAAAACAGCATCCCTACGGCTGGCTGGCAATTTTAGCTTACGCACCACCTTCTGCAAAACATGTCATCTATGGCTTGCATCATGATGGCTTTGGAGCTCACATGCCGCGCAATAGCAAGATTTCTCGTTACTATTTACAAGTTCCACTCCATGATGAGGTTACAAATTGGCCTGATCAACGCATCTGGAGTACCTTGGCAAAGCGTCTGGCGAAAAAGGGATGGACCTTGAAAGAAGGGGAAATCTTTGACAAGCGGATTTTATCCATGCGCAGTTATGTTATGGAGCCGTTACAGTACCAACGGTTATTGATAGCTGGTGATGCGGGTCACATTATTACACCTTGCGGCGGTAAAGGTTTAAATCTGGCGGTACAGGATGCGGGTGTTCTTGGAGAAGTATTGGTAAGTTACTACCAGGAAAAACGGGATATTTCTTACCTTAAACGCTACTCGGAAATTCGTTTGCCCTATATTTGGCGTGCTCAAGAATTCTCTTGTTCGATGTTGCATATGCTGCATAAGTCTGAAGAGAAGGATGTAGATAATGTCCGTTTCTTCAATAAGTTGAGTGAATCGAAATTGAAGCAATTGTCTACATCGGCAACATTTGCTAGGGATTTTGCTAGAAACTATGTCGGTATTATTTAGCAAAGGGAGTAGGGAGTAGGGAGTAGGGAGTAGGGAGTAGGGAATAAAATTATCACAATTCATTGAGGACACCTATCTCAGAGGATATCTGAAAAGTTTTTTGATACTGAATTTTGCCCCCCTAGCCCCCCAATTCTGGGGGGAACAAGAATCAATTTGTTGCTAAAAGTCCCTTCCGGTGCGCTTTCCAATGGGCGAGTAAATCGCCCTTGGGTCGCACCGCAAAATTGGGGGATTTAGGGGGCTTGAATGTAGCAAATGAGACTTCTCAGACAACCTCTCAGAGGTATACAGAATTTTTTTCCTGTCTTGATGAATTGCCTCACTATTATCTCTTCTCTGTTCCCTGCTCCCTGCTCCCTGCTCCCTGCTCCCTCAAAAAATGTGCCTCACCCAATTAAACAACTCTATAGGTTATTAAGGAGACCAATCATGAAGATTATCGAAATGCAAAATTATAAGACTTTCGACTATTACGCTCAGCTGGAAGAACAACTTAAACCAAGCCGTATGGCTCTGATCAATCACCCGCTTTACCAACAGTTAAATGACTTGGTATCTCTACAGATATTTATGGAGTCTCACGTGTTTGCTGTTTGGGATTTTATGTCTCTGATTAAGACTCTTCAACACCGAGTCACTTGCTTGGATGTACCTTGGGTGCCACCGACAGATATTAATTCTGCCAGGATGGTCAATGAGATTGTTTTAGCTGAAGAAACTGATGAAGTATCACCAGGAAATTACATCAGTCACTATGATCTCTATATGGTGGCGATGACAGAGATTGGGGCTGATACTAATCCAATTAAAACGTTTATCTCTTCTCTTCGCAAAGGTATTCCAGCTGACCAAACTCTAGCCTATATTTCGATACCTGAATTAACCAAAACGTTTGTTAAATTCACTTTGGAAACTACTACTAAGTCAACTCATGAAGTAGCTGCCGCTTTTCTACTAGGTCGAGAAGATATCATTCCTGCTATGTTCAGACAGGTTATTGCTACTTTAGATAGTCTCTATGGATTTACTTGGGATTCTTTGCGTCTCTATCTAGACAGGCATAATTTTCTGGATGAGGATCAACATGTTCCGATGGGGAAAAAACTCTTAAAAAATCTTTGTGGTGATGATCCTGTGAAGTGGGAGCAAGCTTTCAACTCTGCTGAGAATGCTCTCAAAGCACGCTATGCTCTATGGGATGGTGTAGCTGAGTTGATTCAGGTCAACAAAGAGAATGATATAGCGCTGCTTGAGATGTAATAAGGCGGTTTGCAATTGCTGTTAGGTACAAAGTTCTGGGTTTTTAGGGAACAGGGAACAGGGAACAGGGAAAACAATCCTGTGTACCTAATAGTTATGCAAACCGCCATAGTTAACAAGGAACTTCGGAACAGGGAAGGGTCATCAAACTCAGGTTATTATAGGGCTCAATCGCTCTTTCATACTGTTCCCTTGCCCGAAGTTTTTTGTTACATATTTATAGTAAAAATATTTTGATAATAAATCCTTATATTAGCCATTAATAAAGCAATAAAATATATTTTATTGCTTTATTAAAATCAATTTAAAATTAATACTTTATCTGAGGCTAAATCATGCTAATTATCCAAAAGTATGGTGGTACGTCGGTTGGGTCAGTTGAAAGAATTAAAGCCGTTGCCCGGCGGGTGAAGCAAACAGTCCAAAATAATAATAATGTGGTGGTAGTGGTTTCGGCGATGGGTAAAACCACTGATGACTTGCTCAGTTTATCGAAGGCAGTCTCGACTAATCCCAGTCGCCGGGAGATGGATATGCTTCTGTCTACTGGAGAACAAGTATCAATTGCTTTGCTGAGTATGGCATTGCAGGAATTGGGACAACCGGCTATTTCTTTAACTGGGGCACAAGTAGGGATTATCACTGATGCTGAACACGGTCGTGCCAGGATTTGGGAAATTCAGCCAAAGCGAATTCAGCACTATCTTAATCAAGGAACAGTGGTAGTTGTAGCTGGATTTCAGGGTATGAGCAGTGGTGATAACTTTGAAATTACTACTCTAGGACGTGGCGGTTCAGATATATCAGCTGTGGCGTTAGGGGCTGCCTTACAAGCAAATTTGTGCGAAATTTATACTGATGTTCCAGGCATTTTTACAACTGATCCTCGGATTGTACCAGAGGCACAATTAATCCCAGAAATTACTTGTGATGAAATGCTAGAGTTAGCAAGTTTAGGGGCAAAGGTGCTACATCCTAGGGCGGTAGAGATTGCTCGTAATTATGGGGTACCTTTGGTTGTACGTTCAAGCTGGAACAATGCACCAGGAACTAGGATAATTTCTCCGATACCTAAACCTCGTTCTCTGAAAGGGTTGGAGATTAACAAGGCAGTATATGGGGTAGAATTAGAGACAAATCAAGTAAAAGTAGTCCGATGGCAAGGGCGGGATCGTTTAGGGGTAGCGGCAGGGTTATTTGGTGAAATTGCTCGTGACAATCTGGATGTTAATCTGATAATTCAGTCAATTCAGGAGGACGATGGTAAAGATATTGCGTTGACGGTAGTGAACAGAGGTTTGGATCAAGCTGAGACTTTAGCAGCGGCAGTGAGTGAAAGTAAACTTAAAAAGCTGATTACTTCTGCTTTATACGGGGGGGCTTGGCAAGGGTCAGAAGAGCTAGAGGTGATGGTAGAGCAGAACATGGCAACAGTGGCAATTACTGGGACTGGTATGATTGGACGTCCTGGGGTTGCAGCTAAAATGTTTTCTACTCTAGCAGAGGCGGGAGTTAATATTGAGATGATTTCTACCTCTGAGTTGAAGATCACTTGTGTGATTAATGCTGAGGTATGCGATCGCGCTGTTGCTGCTTTGTGTCAGGCTTTTGAGATTGATCGTTCTGTAGTGCTCGGACCTGATTCAATTCAGGAGTTTGCTACCAGTTCAACCCCATCCCCAGTATCCGGTGCTGTGGTTGATCTCAACCAAGCTTGTATCACAATTCACCATGTCCGAGATCAACCGGGAATGGCAGCAAAAGTCTTTGGACGACTGGCACAGGAAAATATTAGTGTTGATATGATTATTCAGTCTCAACGCTGTCATAGGCTTAATGGTATCCCCACCTGTGATATTGCGTTTACGGTGGCCCAAGCTGATGCCGAAGCAGCATCCATGGCTTTAAAAGCGTTAGCACTAAGTATTGGTTGTGGGGAGATTCTAGTGGATACAGAAATCGCTAAAGTTAGTCTAGTTGGGGGTGGTATGGTGGCACAACCAGAGGTTGTGGCTCAGTTTTTTGAGGCATTAGCACAACAGCAAATAACTATTCAGATGATTACAAGTTCGGACACTAAAATTAGTTGTGTGGTTGCTCAAGAGGAAGGAGTTAAGGCTTTAAATGCGGTGCATAAGGGGAGCATCCCGTTGGTTAAAAACTATCCCCAAACCCTAAAGGGTTTGGCTACACCAGCAAAGCCTAGCTACGCAGGCTAATCAGCAGGCTAATTAGTCGGACACAATTATAGCGCTACGCGCAAGGCAAGAGGCAAGAGGCAAGAGGCAAAAGTTGACGTGCATTAGCGCAGGTGCGCTTGACCCATTAAGAATTAAATTCGCCACGGGTCGCACTTTTTCAGCTTTTATCAATGTCAAACACCTTAATGGGTAGTGCTATACTTCAAAAAATCCGGCAAAAATTAGGCAAAAATTAGGCAAAAATTAGGCAAAAATCAGGAGAAGACAACCATGATCAAACTTTATGATTACCAGCTATCTGGCAATTGCTACAAAGTGCGGCTAATGCTGTCACTACTTGGGTTAGAACACGAGACTGTCTGGGTTGACCTGGACAATGGTGAACACAAATCTCCCGAGTTTCTGGAATTGAATTCCTTTGGACAAGTGCCAGTTCTCACCGATGGAGATTTAGTCTTTCAGGATGCCCAAGCTATTTTAGTATATCTAGCACGGCGCTATGGTGACGAAGACTGGCTGCCTTTGGAGCCTGAAGCCATGAGTCGAGTGATGCGCTGGCTATCTACAACTGCAGGAGAGATTCGCCAGGGTCCAGAGTTTGCTAGACTTTATTACAAGTTTAATGTACAAACCGTTAACATAGAGGTCGCAACACAAAAGTCGGAAACTATCCTGACACTGCTCGACAACCACCTCAGTGATCGGGAATGGCTGGAACTAGGTCACCCCACAATTGCGGATATTGCTTGCTTTCCCTATGTTAGTCTCTCACCAGACGCCAAGATTTCTCTAGATGCTTACCCCAATGTGCTGTCTTGGATGGAGCGGATTAGGCAATTACCAGGCTACATTGCGATCGCATAGCGTGACCGTAGGTCAATCGCGTAGCGTGACCGTAGGTCAATCGCATAATTTCCTCCCCACCATCAGTCTGTAACTGAATCACCTCTATGGCGCTAGCGGTATCTTTTCCAGGTAAGTTTAGGACAGCTATTACTTGGCAAATTCCGGTATTTATTGGTAAAAGCCGTAAGTGTATCCATCTTTTCGGTGTATTGCCGATATATCTTGAGGTTTACAGCTTTTGTACCCTTTCATTCCTAACGGGGTAAATCCAAAACTTCCTTTACTTCTGGGAGTAACTTTGCCTATCCCTAGTTTTTGATGTTTGGCTATGTCTCCGGTTACCCAGCCTTTAATTGGCTTCAATGGGTTATGTCTAATGGGGTAGCCGTACTTGTTGAGTGCCGCTTTTTGCCTTCCTCCTTGCCCAAAGCAGGTTACTAGAAGAGGTTGAGAGGTTATCAAAGTTAAAGTCTCAATATCCCCAACACAAGCGGCATCAATAAGCGTGCTGTTTAGGGAGTCCTAGCTTCGTTCGGTTGTACTTAGTTTGTGCTCCCGTCCCAGTTACTACTGGTCTTACACTTTGGAGCATTTTTACTAGCTTTTTACGGGTTGCATTAACCGCCGCCGCATCCTTTAGGGGCTGTTTAGCTTTAGTCTTAATCTTCTGAAGTAGACTTGGCTTCTTTTTTAGAAAATCCTCTATAGGCTTATTTCCTTTTCGTTGGTTGCACTTTTTGCAAGCCAAACAAAGATTACTTACGCAATCGCTTCCTCCTTTCGATTTTGGATGGATATGTTCAATCTGCAAGGGGACATTTTGCTTTCCACAATAGGTACATTCCCTTTCCCATTTTTCAAGCAAATACTCTCTGACTTCATAGCCAGCTAGTTCCCCCTGCTGATACTCAACGCCACTAATTTCAGGATTCTGCATTTTTTGGGTATCAAACTTAACTCTTTCAACCCAAATCTCATTGACCGGACAGAATTTTATCAATCGTTTTACCCAAGTCTGGGTAGTCAGAATTCTGTGCTCTAGGCTAGGGGGCAGCCATCCCTGTGGGCGTCTACGGTTAAGGAATCTAGGTTTTCTGTAGCGGGTGTGGCGATTGCGCCTTCCGCTTCTTACAGCTCTTCTAGACTCTAGTTTTTTCTTGATTAATCCTCCTCTGTGTTCTAATTCCATCCCCCAAATAACTTGACCATTTTGGACTAAGGCAAATCCAGTTACCTTGCTGCCAGGATCGATCTTGATTTGACAGGGTGAGATAGTTGGATCATCGATCGCCGTTTTTAGGATGATTGTGAATGGATACATCCTAAAGACCGCCGCTTTACCTTTTTTCAATAATCGGCGTGCTTTCTTTGGCGAAATGGGATTTAGTGGTCGTTTGTTAGTGTCAATGATAAATACGTAATTTTGCATTTTTAGTGCGTCTCAAGTCGGTTATGTGTTCCTCGGCAATGTTGAAATGGCTTGTTAGGCTAACCACACATTTTGCCTTCACCTTAATGATTAGCGACAGAGCCAGGAACTGGAGGTCATTCCTGGGTGTCATAACCAAATCAACGTAGGACTCAATCCTTAGCCTGCATCCTAGTTGGCAATTCCAGGAGTTACCGGGAATTACCAAGGCTTAAACTAGGAGGTAGTATGCTGAATCTAGCGCCATTTATAGCATTTTCATTTATATTTCAGAACAATTCCGCAACACAATACAGTATCGACGAGGACGACTGATTATCCCTTCTTCCTCAAACTGCTTGATCAGCCTGGTGATGGTTACTCGTGTGGTGCCAATCATCTCAGCTAGTTCTTGATGGGTCACTGGTATATCAATAAGTTGCCCACTACAGACGGGACGACCGAACTTCCGGGCTAACCAACTCAAAAATTGTTGCAAACGCTGAGAGACTCTTGGGGTTCTAATGATACACAGCAACTCTTCTGTCTGTCGCAGATGGCAAACAATAGCCTCGGATAAGCGGTAAGACTGAGACAAAGACAGACATTGCGCTTTAACCCTAGTCAAACACTCGATCTCGTAAGTTTGCAAGTTAGACAAAGATTTCCCCACTACATCCCCAGCTCCCCAATATCCTAATGTAATTACCGTGCCTTCGTCATTCCAGGTCAAGGTTTTCACCACACCCTGTTGAACTACCCATAGTTTATCGGGTTCGAGAGCAATCAAGTCATGGCGCTTAAAGACATGAACAGATGGCTTGAACCTAGTGCTGACAGGGTTCTGAGTCACTAACGATTGCTCTGATCCCTTACCAAATCTCCGAATTGTCATGATTCTTAATAAAAATAGGTTTCATTTTCCTTAAGCAGTAGTGTAAGCTATTCCAAGTAGCTATTGAATATATTTTGCAATAAAAGCCTAGGAGGTGTAGTATAGTGGCAAACATTGCTGAGAGTTCCCGATTAGTAGAGGGAGAGTATGGTTGGTGGGCAGGTAACGCTCGCCTGACGGAGTTATCCGGGAAGTTATTGGGGGCTCATGTTGCCCATGCTGGTCTAATCGTCTTCTGGGCCGGAGCAATAACCCTGTTTGAACTATCCTGCTTCAATCCTGCCAAACCGATGTACGAACAAGGCTTAATCCTGCTGCCCCACTTAGCAGCTCAAGGCTGGGGCGTTGGTGCTGGGGGAGCTATAGTGGATACTTACCCCTACTTTGTGATTGGTGTTTTGCACCTGATCTCTTCAGCATTTCTCGGCGTTGGTGGTATCTTCCACGCCCTCCGAGGTCCGGAAACTTTGGAAGAAAGCTCTGGCTTCTTTGGGTATAGCTGGGCAGATGGGGACAAAATGACCACTATCATCGGCATTCACCTGATTCTACTGGGATTTGGAGCTTTCCTACTGGTGGCTAAAGCTATGGCGTTTGGGGGGTTGTACGATCCAGCAGTGGAGAATGTGCGAGTCATTAACAACCCTACTCTCAATCCAGCAGTGATTTTCGGTTATCTGTTTGGTACTGTGGGCAAGAACTGGATTGCTGGAGTGAGTAACCTAGAGGATGTAGTTGGTGGTCATATTTGGGTTGGTCTGCTGTGTATTGGCGGTGGCTTTTGGCACATCAAGACTCAACCATCTGAGTGGACACGGGGTCTTTTTATTTGGTCTGGAGAAGCCTATCTTTCCTACAGCTTGGGCGCTTTGGCGCTGATGGGCTTTATCGCCGCGTACTTCTGCGCTGTTAACACCGTAGTCTACCCAGAAGTTTTTTATGGACCTGCCTTATCGGTTAAGTTGGGTGTTTTCCCCTACTTTGCCGATCCTAACTCTAGCTCCCTTTCTTGCCGGAGTTGGTTAGCTAATGCTCACTTCTTCCTTGGGTTTTTCTTCCTCCAAGGTCATATTTGGCATGCTTTGCGAGCAGCTGGCTTTGATTTTGGCCGGGGTCAGGTAGTTGAGAATGCGATCGCATCTGAAGCTACTACCTAAATTCAGCTTAATGCAATTAATTCTAATAAAGTGTGTATATAATAGCACTTTATTGACCAAATCAAAATGCAAATAATTCTCAAAGAGGTACATCAATGACAGCAGTAATTGCTGATAGTCCCAACCAAGGCCAAATCTCAAAAGTCGGCTGGTGGGCTGGTAATGCTCGTTTTATTGAATTATCCGGTAAGTTGCTAGGCGCTCATATTGCCCATGCTGGTTTGATAGTCCTGTGGGCGGGAGCAATGACCCTGTTTGAACTATCTCGCTACAACCCTGACGTGCCGATGTATGACCAGGGATTAATCTTGTTGCCCCACCTGGCTTCGTTAGGTTTAGGTGTTGGGTCTGGTGGTCAAATTATCGACACCTATCCCTATTTTGTGGTTGGGGTCTTGCATTTGATTTCCTCAGCAGTGCTCGGAGCTGGAGGACTTTATCATTCCCTGCTTACTCCAGATAAATTAACCAAAGATGGCACCTTTGTTGGTTTCTTTGGCTATGACTGGAAAGACTCCGACAAGATGACCACCATTATCGGGATTCACCTAATCCTTTTGGGGGTTGGTGCTTGGCTGTTGGTAGCTAAAGCCATGTTTTGGGGTGGACTATTTGACCCCTGGGCGAGTGGGGGTGGCAATGTACGAGTGATTACCGATCCCACCCTTAGCCCTGTCAAAATTTTTGGCTACTTAATTGGTGCATCGGGTTCAGAAGGCATGGCAGCCGTGAAGAATTTAGAAGATGTGGTTGGCGGTCACATCTGGATTGGTTCGATCTGCATTGCTGGTGGTTTCTGGCACATCTTAACCAAGCCATTTAACTGGGCACGTGAGGTTTTGGTTTATTCCGGGGAAGCTTATCTCTCCTATAGCTTAGGGGCGCTCGCCTACATGGGAATTTTTGCCGCCTACTTTGTCATGGTCAATGACACAGTTTATCCGGAAGTGTTCTATGGTCCAGTAGGAACTTTAGAATCCAGTGATGGCATCGTGTCTGCTCGCGGTTGGTTGGCAGCATTCCACTTTGTCTTTGCGGTGTTGTTTCTGTTCGGTCATATCTGGCATGCTATCCGGGCGCGAGGAGCAGAAGCTGGTTTTGACTTCAAAAAAGGTGAGCTGATTATCCCTCGGAGTAATCCCCAAGTTGGTGACTTAGCAACCCCAATTAACTCCTCAGATCTCAGCCTTAACTTCCTCAAAAACCTACCTATTTACCGTCCCGGTCTTTCTCCCCTGTCCAGGGGTCTAGAAATTGGCATGGCTCATGGGTATTTTATCTTTGGTCCGTTTGCCAAATTAGGACCGTTGCGGGATTCAGAGATGGCAAACTTAGCTGGTGTAACAGCAGCCATTGCTCTGATTGTAATCGCGACCATCGGCCTATCAATATACGGTACAGTCACCTTTAAGAAAGAGCTAAAAACTGTACCTCGACCCACATTCGTTACCAGGGTGCCCGAGGTACCAGAAACTATCCAAACTGCTGACGGATGGAGTCAGTTTGCTGGAGCTTTTCTAGTTGGTGGCGCTGGAGGAGCGATTTTTGCCTATCTGCTGGTCAATAACCTAAGTATGATTCAGGGCATGATGGGTTAAAATAGTTGCTAAGAAGTCTCAACAAATGCTAGAGTAATTAATGGAGCATTCTATACGCTTCTTAAAACAGGAGCTGTCTGGGGCTAGGAAGCGATGTCAACCCTAACCCCATTATCTCTTTTCCCTAGCTTAGATATAACTAACGGTTCATCCGTCCCATAGTGACAGCCAGGTTAAGTGCAACCTTGACCTAAACTATGGCAACAGAAAATAATCCCTCCTTTTGGTCTCAATTTATTGATAAAATTTATTGATAGACTTGAAACGACCTAGAGGGCTTTCATAAAGATGGATGCCATAACCAAGATGGATGTCTCCACGTGCCACTGGCATTTACTGCTATTGCTGCCACTGTCGGCAACAGATGCCAATGCTGGAGGAAAGGATACTGACTGACTCTACCTCGGTAACCACTAAGCACAGCAAGCATACTACTTAGTTTCTCGGCGTTGCTGAATCAAGGAATGAATATAAGTAGAGTGGGCATCCTGCCCGCGCGAAAATAAGGAGGAAACTGGCAAGATGCCAGTTCTACGCAAGATGCCAGTTCCACGCCTGATGCCCATTCTACAAAATTCTTACAATCATTCCATTATTAAGCAACCCCAGTTTTTCAACCATCTAGTAAGTCTTCAGCGATCAGCACTCAGCAAGATTTTGAATCAAGTAAAACTTAGGCATTGAGTTAAAGAACACTTTGCCTTTAACTAAAGGCTGGTTAAAAATAGCTGAGCGCTGAACGCTCAATGCTTACTAGATTTAATCAACATCAATCAGGAGTAAATAAAAATGTCAAAAATTGGTCTTTTCGTCGGCTCTCAAACCGGTAAAACCGAGGCGGCAGCTGAGGAAATTCAAGCAGGACTTGGCGGTGATGATGTCGTCACTATACATAAAATAGAAGATACTGAAAATAGTGATTTTGACAAGTACGAAAATATCATCATTGGCTGTCCTACTTGGGATATTGGGGAATTACAAGCTGACTGGGATGGCTACTTTGAGGAGTTAGATAATATCAACTTCAGTGGTAAGAAAATTGGCTACTTTGGAACTGGAGACCAGGAGGGCTATCCTGATAACTTTATGGATGCCATTGGTATTCTAGAAACAAAAATTTCCGAATTGGGAGGTACCACCGTTGGACACTGGCCGAATGAGGGTTACGAATTTAATGAATCAAAAGCTCTCAAAAATGGTAAGTTTATTGGTCTTGCCCTGGATGACGATAACCAGTCTGAACTGACTGAACAACGGATAAAAACTTGGGTAACGCAACTCAAACAAGAGTTTGGAGTTTAGTTTTTACAACCGTTGTAAGCTGGTAAGCATTCAGCCGTGAGCTTTTCGCTCACGCTACGCGAACAGCCGTTGGCCGTAGGCCACGCTACTTGAGGTGCCGTGAGCTTTTCGCTCACGCTGCTTGAGGTGCTTATTTTATTCAAAAGCAGCTCAAGTAGTGTGCGCTATTGGCATAAACTGTTACCGTAGCCTGGCCATAGGCCTTTGGCTGAATGCTGAATGCTGAATGCTGATAGCTGATAGCTGAATGCTTACACCTGAAAACCGTCTCTTTTTTATAAAGCTAGCTACGTTGACCGTTGACTATTTACCAATGATAGTTGATTGTTAACGGTCAAGGTTAATGACTTCCCAACAGATAAAAAAATGCTTCACCCCTATTGAATATTTGTGATTAGAAAATTGCTATAGGTATCCGTGTAGGAATTATGATAATTTTTGATCCCTACTCCCTACTCCCTACTCCCTACTCCCTACTCCCTACTCCCTTTGCTATATGTCTACTCTTCCTGATATCCTTTGGTTGAATGTTAGTCCAAGTTTTCTACGTTTTGATCAGCCTTTAATTCGTTATTTGTCTAAACAAAAGCGAGTTGGCCAGTGGGAGTATCGCCAAAACCAAGATGAACCAACTTCTCTTGATATCGCCCTTACCTTACTTCATGACTATCTCAAAACCTGCGATCATCCTATCCATCTGGTGGGCCACAGCACTGCTGGTTTGGTAGGACTACTCTATAGCCGTAAATATCCTGAAAAAGTCCAGTCTTTAACTCTATTATCAGTAGGTGTTAATCCCGCAGTTGACTGGCAAGCCCACTACTATGTGCAGCTCCAACTTTTACCCTGCACTCGCCAAGTGTTGCTTACCCAAATGGTTAAGAGCCTCTTTGGTCATCACAATCACCAGATCACTAAAGGTTTAGTAACCATCCTAGAACAGGATTTAGCTTATTCTCCCTCTCCTCACTCCCTATATAAACGGGTTAGTGTACCACCAACAGCGGTGCCAGTGCCATTAATGGTATGTGGTTGCAAAGATGATATTATTGTTGATTCTAATGCTTTGCAAGGATGGAAATCTTGGTTAAAAGAATGCGATCGCTTATGGGAATATCCGGAAGGAGGTCACTTTTGCCACTATTTCCATCCCAATCGAGTAGGAAGGCAAATCATCCGGTTTTGGGAATCCCTATCATCACCAGTCCCTGAGCCATTAGCGATTAGTAGTTAGGTAAGCTATCAGCTATCAGCTATCAGCTATCAGCTAAGGGCTGATGGCTGATGGCTGAATCCTGAAACTATCTGTAGCATCCATAAATAAATTAAAATCCTATTAGTTAGTAGTTATCCATGTTCGAGATACTTCTTTTTCCGGTTATCCAACATTTGGCAACGTTTCTGTGCTGCATAGCTGCTTGGACATTAATCGCAATAGCTTTATGGCGAATTCGGGCGACGTTTCGAGACGGTGTCGCTCATCTGAAACAATTACATCAAATTCCCTGTAGTCGCTGCGCCTTTTTTACTGGAGATTATCGCCTCAAGTGTACAGTGCATCCCTCAAAGGCGCTAACAGAAGAGGCAATCAATTGTTATGACTATGAGCCAACTCTCAATCCTACTAGGGTTAACTCGCCACGATGTAAGTGTAGTCATCAAGCTACTTCTAAAGTTGTGTGACGATAATGCGTTCGGCTCTGGCGCTTCATCGCGTAGCGTGGCCTTTGGCCTCAGCTTCCGCGCTTATGCGATCGCAAAGCGTGGCCTTTGGCCTCAGCTTCCGCGCTTATGCGATCGCAAGTTAGGTAACCGTAAGTTATGAGTTATCAGCTAATGCGCTACATCACAGGCTAGAAGCCTGTGCCACGCTACGCGAACAGTTTTTAAATAAGCGCACCTAAGCGGTCTTGGGGGTTTCCCCCAAGACCGCGCTGCATTAAGACAACAACTAAGCATTGGTTTAATCTTTTTTACGTCAGCACCTCAAGTGCGAATGGCTGACCGCTGACCGCTGACCGCTGATGGCTGACGGCTGCTTCAGTTTTCCAGGAGGTTTCTAGTTCCATAGGAATTGGGATTTTTAATAAAAATCTTTATTGATAAATAGCTAAAAAATAAAAATCAGATCACCACCCTAGTGATCTGATTGGCTGTTGGTTTACCATAAGGAGGACTAGCTTCCTGTCTAGAGAAGAAACCCTGGCTCTGTGTCTCGTCTAGATGGCAACTTACATTTTTAGTATACCCCTTAATGCTAAAAATTAGCAACTATTTTTTCAAAGAAATTATGGTGAAGGCTCCGTAGTTGGATTGTCTTGGGATTCTGAGAGCTTCTCTAAGTACTTCATTTGAGTACTCATTAATACACTGCCAGAACGGGATTGGACAGCATGCCACAGGTGTCCTCCTAAGAACAAGAGTCCCAAGAAAAACTGAATGTTTGCTGCTACCAGACGGTTAGAACCGTAAAATTCAGTGGGAAAGACCGTAGTGTTCTTAGCAACAAAAGCAGCAGACACAAAAGCCATGAACGCTAGAGACCCTAAACTGTAGGAGAGAATTGCTTCTCCTTCAATCTGGAGCGCACTCCTAGCCCAGTTAAATGGAGTGGAGACAATATGCCAAATCCCGCCACCAATACACATCATCCCAATCCAAATATGACCACCAATGACATCTTCTAAATTATTGACAGCTGCCATTCCAAGAGGATTCCAAACCCCATCGACAATGCCAAAGAGATAACCAAAGATAGTCACTGGGTTAAGAGTTGGGCTGGTAATGATACGTACATTGCCAACAGCAGCGTCATAAATGCCACCAAAGACCATTGCCTTGGCTACCAGCAACAAGGCACCCACTCCTAGGAAAATCAGATGATGCCCTAAAATAAAGCTCAGCTTCTTGGGGTCAGTCCATTCATAGTGGAATTTAGGGGCGCGTCCACTGCCATCTTTCAAATTTGCAACACCACTAAAAACATGAAATAGACCACCTGCACCCAAAACAGCGGATGCAGCTAGATGCAAAATGCCAATCACAAAATAGGGATAGGTATCTGTGACCACACCACCGGGTGCGACACCCCAGCCTAAAGTGGCTAAGTGGGGTAACAACGTTAATCCTTGATCGGACATGGGCTGACCAGGCACAAGCTGGGAAATTTCCGCTATGGTAGTTGCACCTGCCCAGAACATAATCAAACCAGCATGAGCAATATGAGCTCCTAATAATTGACCGGATAAGTCCTTAAGACGGGCATTACCAAGCAACCAATCCGGATTAGTTCGTGATGGAATACTATTTGTTGTCATGAAAACCGAGTATTTCTCTATCTAAAACATAAATTTGGTAGAGTGCTACTCAGCAGCCCAGGAAATTTTTGGTTTAGTAGGTGTTAGATTCATTGGACAGCACCTAACACCTACTATCTAGAGAGGGCTGCTTTTTACTAGCTGATTAATTCAAGCCTTCCTCAAATTTCTTAAAGTCAACGCCGATGGAACGCAATGCATGCCATAGGTGACCTTGAAGAAAGAAGAAAGCTAGGAAGAAGTGGGCATTGGCCAACCAACAGCGAGGAGTGTGGGCACCCAAAGGCAACTCAATAGTGTCCGCAAAATATGGGGAAACACCAAGCTTGACCTCTAAGGCAGGACCATAGAATTCGACGGGATAGGCTAGGGTATTAACTGCGCAGAAGTAAGCTGCTACAAATCCTGCCAGAGCAATACCGCCGAGAGAGTAGGAAAGAACAGCTTCTCCCTCGAAGCTTACGAGATTCTTTGCCCACTTCAGTGGTGGGATCAGGATGTGCCAAATACCACCACCAACGAGTAGCAAGCCAACATAGATGTGACCGCCTACCAAGTCTTCTAAGTTATCCACCGAGGCAAAATGGGTTTGATAGCCATAGATTGCCAATGGATTAAGATTTGGGCTGGTAACGAGCCTGACATCATGAATGGTGGCATCGTATAGTCCGCCAAAGTACATGGCTTTCGCGGCCAATAACAGAGCGCCTACTCCTAGAAAAATGAGATGATGCCCAAGAATAAAGCCTAACTTCTTAGGGTCATTCCATTCAAAGTGGAATTTAGCGGCACGACCGCCAGCATCTTTCAATTGTGCTGGACCTTTAGCGGAATGGAACAGAGCACCCGCTCCCAGAACAGCCGAGGAGATCAGGTGTAGAACGCCAACAACAAAATAGGGGTAAGTATCCACTATCTGACCGCCTGAGCCTACACCCCAGCCCAAAGTAGCTAAGTGGGGCAGCAGAATCAGCCCCTGCTCACCCATGGGCAGGGTGGGATCATACCAAGAAATTTCAAACAGAGTAAATGCTCCAGCCCAAAAAACGATCAGGGCTGCTTGGCCGACATGAGCAGCTACGAATTTGCCAGACAAGTTGGCTAGGCGGGCGTTACCAGCCCACCAGTCATATTTAACCTCGGGATTACCGTATGTTTGCATACTCGATCCTTACTCGATCCTTAATTGCTTCATTGTTTCACCACCTCCTGTTTAAGGTTGAGGTGAAATCACATGAATCGATTGTGCAGCATCAGGGAAGCAATTTAAAGTAACTTGCAATATTTTGTAATATTTATTGCTAATTTTTAGCATTTATCAAAATCAAAAGTTATCTTAAACTCTTGTATATCAAAAGTTACAGGGATTTAAGCTAATCCAAAATTACCCAAAATTGTTGTTAAAGTATATCATCAGTTTTTATTTTAAAAATAAGTTTTATCATTAGTTTTTCTAATAGTTGCGGAAAATGCTGTTAAAATAGGAATATCTACTGGTGTCAGTCAGCTCAAACTTGACTTATATATCTGAGCTATATATGAAATCGTACAATTTAACGATGATTTAATAAGACTTAGGCATTGGCCACTATGCACTACATATAGTGTTTTTTATCAGATTTACCGCTATATTTATGGTTTAGTAACGGACGGAAGCGTCAGTGGTCTTTGATCTAATGCCCTATGGCTCTAACCACCCTTATCGGTTTAATGTAATCACAAATTCTATAATAGACCCTTTGGTAACACTTGACAAAGTTTAGCAATACTGATACTGTCTATCCTAAGACATCTTCTCTTATGTCTGATAACGAGCCAGAATCGCGGCAGAGATTATATTTACTACTCTCTGCCGCGCTTTTTGCTTCTCGTTTACCGGAATAGGCATGATCGTCTTAGGCCAATGGTATAGCGCTACGCGCAAGGGCAAGAGGCAAGAGGCAAGAGGCAAAAGTTGACGTGCATTAGCGCAGGTGCGCTTTCCGCATTAAGAATTTAATTCGCCACGGGTCGCACCTTTTTCAGCTTTTATCAATGTCCTAACCTTAATGCGTAGTGCTATATTAGGCATGAATAGGATTAAGGGCAAAAACCATTAACTCAAAACCCAACAGCTAACACTGTGCCACCGTGCCACCGTTCCCTAAACTTCGAAACCAACGGGTATTTCTAAAACCTTTGCTGCTCTGACCAACGCTCTACGGAACCTATAGCCGACGTCCACAATATCTTTTCGCTGACTAATGTCGAGAGAACTATAGGGTTGAGCTGCGACTTCGCCCTGGGTGAAGTAAGGTTTAAGCTTGCCTTTTGCTGCTTTATAAGCTGCCTTAACCTCTTGATCCACACTGGGGTCTTTGTCTGCCACTCTTGGGGAATAGGGAGCATACTGGCTGAAAATTCCGATCCAGTTATCTGAGAAGATTAACAGGCTCTGATCCGACCAAGTTTCTTCTTCGCCACAAATCTTCTTGGCTACTACTTCTGTCGCCAAAGCAATCATGCCCTCAAAGTTCAAGGTGGAATTGAAGTTCTGCCGCTGATCTAAATCTTTGATTAGGGTTTTGACGCTCTCCACCAACTCTTTAGCAAAAGGGAGCGCTGGTTTCACCTTCCCTTCCCGGTACAAGAGAACTTCAATCCGGTGAAATCCCTTAAATTCTGGGTTATCCTCCCCGCCATCAAAAGCAGAGGGGCGAGCATCAATATCCCGGTCAGTTTCTTCAAAGCTGGCGGCGTAGGTTTCGATTTGCTCGTAAGGAGGACGGGCTTTGACATAAGCGTCTTTGGCATTTTCCAAATTGCCACTGCGAATTGCTTTCACTAAGTCTTCGACAAGGGGTAGCTGTACTTGAGCTTGTTGTCGGAAATACCTTAAGCCCTGATCAACCTCCGCAGCAAAGGGGTCTCTAGCAGCTGCAATTAACTCCTTGCTTGAACCAGGGCGAATCAGACTAGAAGCGGCTACGGTGCCTAAACCACCTACAGCAGCAATTTGTAGTATTGTTCGTCGATTAATTGTCATGGGGTTAAACTTGAGAAAGATTCTTTTTTAGCTTCGATTATTATAGTAGACCGTGATCAACTTGATAAAAATATTTCTCGATAAATTAAATCTTAAAGATGTGATGAAGAGGTTGTGAAGAGGTTGTAAAGACACAAGTATCCCATACCACCCAAACAAAATGGCAAAAAAAAATTGGCAAGTCAGACTAGTGTCAATGATCCCAATTCTGGAAACTACGGCTACCCATCTCCCTATCTCCCTATCTCTCCATCTCCCTATCTCCTTATCTCCCTATCTCCCTATCTCCCTATCTCCCTATCTCCCTATCTCCCTATCTCCCTATCTCCCTATCTCCCTATCTCCCTATCTCCCTATCTCCCTATCTCCCTATCTCCCCATCTCCCCATCTCCTCATCTCCCCATCTCCCCACCCCTCCCACACTCCCTGTTTGACCCTCAGGTAAACAACCTACCCCTGTGGGCTACTCCCTGCTCCCTAAAAGCAACGCCTATCCTAATCAATCAGACGAAACACTTTCTTCTGCTTTTGAGCAGGTTGTTGTGATTGTTCTTGCTTAATTGTTTCTGGGTTGCTAGAAGGCTTCTGAGACTCTTTTGGCTCAGTTGATTCGCTCACTTTTGGTTTTTTCTCAAATACATTAACTCCTGCACCTTCTAACTCAATTACCCCTTCTGGAGACACCCTGGCTATCTTTCCACTCAAAGCCGCTACCCAATCAGCAAAGCTATCCATCTTTTCTACTTGCTTTTTGAGGGTCTTGCGATTAAGTTCTGCCTGAACGGTTATGCCATTGTCACCAGTTAGGAGTAAGGTAACTTTCTTGCCTTGCTCCGGTAAATTGGGTCTTTCGGTAAACTTGACGGTGATTTCGGGTTTTCTGCCTTGAATCATGATAACTTCATTGGGTTTAGTTTTAGGGCTTGGTTGAGGTTGATAGTCAGTTTTTTCTTCGGAGTAATGTGAATAGAAACTTGAGTCTTCTAGATTTACGTTAACTGGATGAGCTTCCTCTATGTGGAGTTCTTCCCCTACTCGTCTACAAAAAAATTCCCAAAAATCATCCTTTTCTGCTGGTTGTGGCAAAGAGCCCTGGAGAATCAACAAAAAAGGCTGCCATGGATAAGTTTTGGCTTTTCCTCTAGGAGGCAGGTGATTGCGTTCTACATACACCACGACTGCTTCTGGCTTGACATCGTGAATTAAACCACGAACCCGAAACTGATCGACTCTTTCGTCACTGGGAGAATGACGTAGAGTGGTTTTCCCCTCTAGGGGAATAAATTTTTTGATTTGAATTTGAGCGAGTTTTCCTGCCTTGGTTATGCGGAAATATACTCGCCAGAGATAGACTTTTTTCTCACCAAAAGAGGGGTGGGTACTTAATTTCTTCCACAAGGGTCGGTGCATATAAGCACTGAAGCTGATTCCTTGTTTGAGAACAAGAGTTCCTTTAACTGACCTATTAGGCTCTTGAGATGGGTTTGGGTCAAATCGCCCAAACAGATAGCCCAGAGCCGAAAACTCGGTTGGACGACTAGGAGGGGTAAAGGGGACAACAACTTCCATGGGATTGGGAATGAAGGAGCCATTATATTTTAGACTATCAAATCACGGCAATCAGATGGACTTAACTGGTTGAGTTTTACTTCCGATAATTGGCTAAGGCTGTGGAGATTGTTGTTGAATACCGATAATAAAAGTATCGAGCCCGGGCGCGGGAAGTGTGGGAAGTGTGGGAAGTGTGGGAAGTGTGGGGAGATGGGGAGATGGGGAGATTTGTATTAAGGGTAATTATCTCGACATCATATTACTCCCTAAAGGGAAACCCTGGAAAGCAAGGGATTCCAGTGATTGAATCTGGCTAGAAATGGGGGTCACGAGGGGGGAGATGGGCTCTGCCGCGCCAAAGCTGACGGCAAAGTTACTGGACTTTTTGGTAGTCAAGCAGGATATAGCGTTTTCTAGCCTAATGAGGTACACATTATTTTTTGCCTCTTCCCTCTTTCCTCTTTCTTATTCTCTGCTCCCTACTCCCTGCTCCCTGCTCCCTAAAACCCAGAAATTTGTACCTCACAAGTCGTAGAATTGCTATAAGGTTGGCTCTACCAGCTTACCTAAATTTAGGTATAATTTAATACATTTTTTTGTCGTAGATTAAAATTGCTAAACTATGGGATAATAATTAATTATCTATCATTTTTAAACTAAGTGATAAATGCAATAACACAAACAAATATAGCAATTCTCATAGCTATGAGGTAAACAATTTCTGGATTTTAGGGAACAGGGAACAGGGAACAGGGAACAGAGAAGAGAGAAGAGGGAATAGGGAATAGGGAATAGGGATGGGTTGCATCAAGACAGGGAATCAACGTCAAAGAAGACTGTACCTCATAACTGTGATAAACGCTATAAAATATTATCATCACCACCCATGATCACATGATCACATTAGGTTTTATTCCAACACTTTTATTACTCCATTCTCAAGGGAATTAATCTAGCCCATGTCAAGTTTTATCAAGTCAATAACGGTAGAGATTCCCTCTTTAGTTTTCAAATTCGTAAACACAAAGGGTTTATCTCCTCGCATCTTTTTAGCATCCCGTTCCATCACCCCCAAATCTGCTCCCACCTGAGGTGCCAGATCAATTTTGTTAATCACCAGCAAGTCAGACTTGGTGATTCCTGGTCCTCCTTTACGAGGAATCTTATCCCCAGCAGCGACATCAATAACGTAGATAGTGAAATCTACTAGTTCTGGACTGAAGGTTGCTGCTAGGTTATCCCCTCCACTTTCTAGAAACACCAAGTCTAAATCAGTAAACCGATTTTCCAGCTGTTCAATGGCTGCCAAGTTCATCGAGGCATCTTCCCGAATGGCAGTATGGGGACAACCCCCTGTTTCCACACCCAGAATGCGATCGCTTTCTAGAGCCTGACTCCTAACTAAAAACTGGGCATCTTCCTGAGTATATATATCATTGGTGACCACAGCGATTTGATAAGAGTCTCGCAGCGCTTTACACAATGCATCTAATAGAGCAGTTTTCCCTGAACCAACTGGACCAGCAATACCAACACGAAAAGTACTCATGTTAACTAACTTAGAGTTAATTTTAATAGTGTAGTTTATTTATGGTCATTAGCCATAAAAAAATTGTTAATTGCTACAAATTAACAATTAACAAATGGTAATTGGTAAGTTTAGATGTTTATTATAGCGTTTTCTAGTGACGATTAAGGAGTCAAGGCCCCGACTTGCTGTAAATCCAAAAGAAAAATTTTCTGAGTAGATGCTTCTTTTGATATAACAGCTGCATGAGATATCATCTCCAGAACACTGGCCTGACGGTAAGACTTTGGGATAGGTCGCATCATGTCTTCGGGTAACTCCACCAAATTAGGCAGATCATCCACAAAAATTCCCCAAAGTCCGGAGTCCCTAGGACGAATAATTACTAAGAACCTTTGGTTAGGGCTTTGGTGAGGTAAACTACCATCGCCCAACTGCTGATGTAAATCCCAAACCTTAATAGTATGCTTGCCTAGCTGAACTAATCCCATGGTTTTCATCTTACTGCTGATTTCAGTGGTAAAATTAACCACTTTCAGTACATCCCTAATCGGAAGACATAGGGAATAGTCAGCAATCTGAAAAACCATGAATTTTTCTAGTGTTGAATCGTCCATCGCCTTGATTTGATAGTTATCATTACTTAATTTTTAGTGCTTATAGCTGATTATTTTAAGTAAAAATTTAGTTTTACTTAACTAATCATTTATCATGATAAATTAATAGTTTCAGGATATATAGCGTTTGTATTTGAGATGTAAATCTAGGGTTTTTTTTATTGTCAAATAAAACTCCGGATCTCTTTCCCATCCTGGGATTAGTTAGGGGTGGATTACTCTAGCATGCATGCCTCTTGCCTTTTGCCTTTCCTGGCAATAATTGTGTTTACAAACTAAATAAAAATGCTATAGTTTTGATAATACTTATGAGCTATAGTCTTTCTTACCCCTACTCCCTACTCCCTACTCCCTACTCCCTACTCCCTTATTAAGGGTGAAATGGGCTCAACAACATCGGTTACTGTTGTCAACAATTTGTGTTCCAAATAGGGCTTAGTGATATAAGCCTTGGCCCCTAACTGTGCAGCAATCAAGCGGTGTTTATCGTTACTGCGGGAGGTGAGGATAACGACAGGAAGATCTACCAAAGCTGGGTCAAGCTGACAGTGTTTGAGAAACTCAAACCCATTCATGCGAGGCATCTCAATATCACAGATTACCAACTGTATATCTGTCTGATGCTGTAGTTGCTCAATCCCTTCATAACCATCCTGGGCTTGAAACACGTGATAGCCATTCTTCTGTAAGGTCATGGCTAGAGTTTGGCGCAGGGTGATGGAGTCATCTATCAGGAGTACCTTTGGTTTATGTCTGACCCAGAACGGTTCAACTAATGAGGGTGGAAGCTGCTTTTGCGAAAGGGTTTCTATCGGTTGGGTGGCTTGATCATAGCTTAAACTTTCAACCTTCAATGTGCTAACCTGTAACCTTTGACTGGCATCGGTCTGTTGGTCAGACAGGTACTGGATCAATTCAGTCCCATCCAGCACCAGTGTCAACCGACCATCTGCTAGAATACTGCCCCCATTGACATAGGGGGGTGGCACAATCATTGTGCCCAAAGGACGAATCACCAACTCCTGGTCTCCCAACAGTTGGTCTACTTCCAGACCGACAAGCTGATCCTGGTAATGGATCACAATGATTGGTCTAATCGTCTGAAGAGGAACAACAGGTTGATGCCGATGGGTTACCGAGAATGGAGAAACCACAGAGGAATAATCTAGGATTTGCCCAAGTTGGTAGACTTTGACCAGTTGCTGATCACTCCCGGTACCGAAGTAGAGGACAAGACCATCTTCCCAACTTCGGAGCTGGTGTTCCTCAGGAATAATAATTTGGGAGACTTGATCAGTGATCAACCCATAAACTTGGTTCCCAGCCTGACACAGGAGTAACTTATCTATGGTTAAACTCAGGGGAATTTGTAGTTTAAATCTGGTGCCAAGGTCGGCAGAAGAATCAACTATTACCGAACCCCTCAGAGCTTTGACCTGGTTTAGGACAACATCAAGACCAACACCACGTCCAGAGAGGTTATTCACCCCAGAGACAGTGGAAAAGCCTGGTTCAAACAACAAATTCCTCAGCTGAGCCTCACTCAGAGTATTACTTTGTTCGAGGTCTATGAGTTCACGTTCTACTGCTAGTTGCCGAATCCGTTCAAAATTCAACCCTGGACCGTCATCAAAGACTTCAATCACCAAATGTCTGCCCCGATGGCAAGCACTGATTTCAATTAATCCTGTTTCTGGTTTGTCCTGTTGTTGCCGTACAGCAGGAGTCTCAATGCCGTGGTCAAAAGCATTACGTACAAGATGTAGCAGGGGGTCGTACAGCTTCTGGGCAACAACTTTATCCACTAAAACATCATTACCAGAAATTTTTAGCTCTACCAGCTTATGGTGGGAGGCGGACAACTGCTTGAGGACAGGGGGGAAACGACTAAATATTTCCCCTAAAGGCAACATCCGGGCGTCCATCAAGACATCACGATGGTTGGTTAACAACCGACGTTGTTGTTCGAGAGTCTTACTGGATTGGGTGGTGAACAGCTCAATGTCATGGGCAGCTTCTGTTAATTGTATAGCGTCTTCTACAACTGACTGAATCAGAAGCTCGGGTGTACTATAACGCTTTAGTTCCAGGTGATCGAAATAGTCTGTATCAAGAAGGTTAGTGGGTTGAAGGTTAGTGGGTTGAAGGTTAGTGGGTTGAAGGTTAGTGGGTTGAAGGTTAGTGGGTTGAAGGTTAGTGGGTTGAAGGTTAGTGGGTTGAAGGTTAGTGGGTTGAAGGTTAGTGGGTTGAAGGTTAGTGGGTTGAAGGTTAGTGGGTTGAAGGTTATTAGGTTGAAGGTTATTAGGTTGAAGGTTAGTTGGTTGAAGGTTATTAGGTTGAAGGTTAGTGGGTTGAAGGTTATTAGGTTGAAGGTTAGTTGGTTGAGAGCGTAGGGTGGCCTTTTGGCCAAGGTTGGCAGTAGGATTGGGGTTGGTAGCAAAGTTTTTGTTTAAACCTTCAACCTTCAACTTGCTAACCTGTAACGTTTTTTCTGCCCAAGGGTAGGAGTAAGAGCTAGGATTGAGGTCGGTAGTTTTGTTTTTGTTTAAACCTTCAACTTGAAACTTGCTAACCTGCAACCTTTGCCTAATCTGCTTTTGTTGCGTCAAAATAAACAGGCGGTCGTACCAATCTTGCAGTTGCTCCAGCACTTGCTGATGTTGGTCGATACGATTAAGGAGTACTCGCACTGCCCGCAGCAGTTGTTCATTTTCGAGCAACTGGCGGTTTTGGTTGGTTAGTAATTCCCCAATTGTGTAATTCAGGTATTCTAGATGCTCAATATTTATCCGCACAGTACCAGATAGATCCCTAGATGATGGCGTGCTGGGATGTTGGTTGGAGGGAGTTATGGCGAGATGGGAAGAGTTTAGAGGGGAATTTTTGGCGTTGCCTATTGGGGGTATGATCTCGTCTGTGATAACTTTGGGCTCTTGTCCTTGTTCTTTCTTTTGATTATCTCCATCAATCATCCCCATGTTGTGCAAAACAACATTTTTTTCTGTGCCGACTTCTTGCTCAGGGGAGGCTATCTCTCCATCCAAGACATCTATCTCTGTTTGGTCTGACCTATCCAACTTTTTACTTTGATCAGAGGTTTGGTGATCTAGTGGGGTTGACTCTCCCCAGATCATTTCCACAAGGTGGGACTGTTTGCTTCTTTTAGATTCTGGATGAGTAACGGAAGAATTATTAACAACACCTTCTACTTCTTCTAGTCCGGGCTCAACTCGATTAAGGTCTTGTTCTTTTCCGTTACCGAAGACAGAAGATTCATTTTGAATTATCAATTGTGAATTTTGACTTGAACACCTAAAGTCAGCTAGTTGTTGCAGAGCCATAGAAGGTTGACCGCCTTGAGTTCTATCCCCTTCTAGCACCGCTGCTTGTGCTGCAACGAAATCAGACAAAGCGGTCTTGGCAATGGTGACCACCTGATCGGGATGGTTGTCTAGGGCTGCGATCGCATTTTTGGCAATAGCGGCAAACCCTGGTAAATTAAGGGATTCCCCTAAGCCCAAGAAAATGTCTGCTTGGTTGCGAACTGTGATGCTGACTTCAGTGGGATTGTCACTATTTAGGGCAGCTTGGATTAGGTCTAAGCCTTGGCTAACCCCGACTTCAAAAATGGACTGGGTGACATCGAAGCCCAATTCTACTGAGGTGGGCAGATGGGATTCGAGACCAAAACAGTCCCCCAGCTTCTCTTGGAGTTGGGCAACAACAGCAGCAGTTCGATTCTTGATTTCGGTGTCATCGATTTGCCCCCCTGTGAGTTCAGCAGTCAGAGGTAGGCGGAGACACTCATAAGCTTGAAACAGTAAGGCTTCAATTTCTGGATCAATGGACAAGTCCGGGTTAAACAGAGCTTTAAAAACATCCTCCAAGGAGTGAGCTACCGTGGCAATTGTTTCCAAGCCAATGCTAGCTGCTGCGCCTTTGAGGGTATGGGTAGTCCGCATCAAGTTGTTGACTTTATTGATGCTATAGTTTTCTGACAAACTCAGCAAATCCTCTTCCAAGACTTGCAGCAGTTCCGGTGCTTCCTGGAGAAAGTAGCGATAGCTTTGCTCACGAATTTTAGGGTCATTAGTCATTAGAGCAGTTGTCAATTGGGTGAAGTATTTTCGTCAATGGTTAATGGGAGTAGGGAGTAGGGAGTAGGGAGTAGGGAATCGGGAACAAATCATGTATACATCATTACTATGAAAAACACTAGATTAATGCATTATTAATCATGAGTAATTAGTTGTTTTTAAATGAATATTTAATATTGAAAAACTAACAATTAATTCTTGAATTTTTTCATTAAAAACTAACTAATTTGATGTGCATTGAAATTGCTTATTCCCTGTTCCCTGTTCCCTGATCCGAAGTTCCCTTTGAACAATTTAGGTATCCCAATCTAAATGCTGAACAGCTTAATCAACCTTGAACTGGTCAGCACTGGCTTGAAGATTCTTCGCCATGGCTAGGAGTTCTTGGAAAGACTTAGAAATTTCCATGGCATCGGAAGAAGTCTTGTTGGCAATTCCTGCCACCTCAGTCATGGTAGTGGTCACGGATTGGAACTCTTCGGTCTGTACCTGGGTGGCTTGGGTAATGCCCTCTACGAGCTGGCTGATTTGGCTGGTGGCTTCAACAATAGCATTGAGCGTTAGACGGGTATCTTGTACCATGGCAGTTCCTTGAGCAACCTGTTGAATACCTTTATCCATGGCTGTAGACACCTCAGCGGTACTCTTCTGGATCTCCTGCACCAACTGTTCGATTTCAGTGGTGGCTTCCGCTGACTGACGGGCTAGAGAACGCACTTCATCGGCAACAACTACAAAACCCCGTCCGTACTCACCGGCTCTTGTGGCTTCAATGGCTGCATTTAACGCTAGCAATTGGGTCTGATTAGTAAAGTTGCTAATCAGGTTCACCACCCTCGAAACTTTCTGGGACGATTCGCTGAGACGCTTGAGCCGTTTGCTGGTTTCTGCCACTGTCTCCCGGATTTCGAGAATTCCATCTACGGTACGGTTCATGGCTGCATCCCCTGCTTGGAGGGTTTGGTTAGCGGTTTGGACTGCCACTTCTACGAGTTGAGCACTCTCACCTACAGCTTCTGTAGAATTAACCATGGTCTGGATGTGCTCTAAGACTTCACCGAGAGCCATAAATTGTTGCTGGGCTTGGGCTGTGAGCAAAGCAATGTTTGATTCCCTTTCAACAGAAGTTTGGGCAACTTTTCTGGAGGCTTGCTGCACTTGAGTCACAATCCGGCGCAGGCTTTGTAAGGTGTTGTTGTAGGCATCAGCAATGGTACCTACTTCATTATTGGTTACCGGAGCTCGGACAGTCAGGTCTCCTTCTAGAGCTGGTCGCACTGCTGAGAGCAACTGCATTACCTCCCGCTGTACCGCTTCTTTGTCGGCTTTCTCCCGTTGTGCGGCATCGGTCAGCTGCTGGGACTGGTTTTGGATTTGTGCGAGATACTCAGCCTGTTGCAGGGCTGCCCCTACTTGCACCCCAATCTGAGCCAGGGCGTTGAGTTCAAACTCTTGCCAGTCACGAGGACCAGTATTTTGGTAGGTACCCAGTAAACCCCATAAGGTTCCTTCTATAAAAATCGGTGCCAGCATATAAGCCTTAACCTCATATTGCTCTAAGGTTTCTAGGTAACCGTCAGAATAACCAAAGGTGTAAATGTCATCAACTGCCACGCTTTCACGATTGCGATAACGACCTCCCTGGGTGTCTTGTAGATAAGTATCGGGCCAGAAAGCTTCGATATCCGCTCCCACCCATGGTAACCAACCGGTGGCAACTGCCTCAGCCACAAACTGACCAGTCCAATCAGGATTGAATTGATAGAGGGCTACGCGATCGCATTTAAGCAGCTGCCGGACTTCTTGGGTTGTGATACCATAGATTTTAGTTACATCCCGAGACTGGAATAGCTTACCAACTATTTTGGTTACCCCCTGAGCAATAAAAGCCGCTTTGGTGAGTTGGCTAGATTGGGCTCGTAACTGATCTAGGTAATGGGATCGCTGCAAGGCTAATCCCAGGGAATTACTAATTTGGAGCATCAGGGTCACATCGGTATCTTGCCACTGACGGGGTTCCGTATTTTGGTAAGCCGCCAGCAGCCCCCAGAGCTTTTCACCTTGGAAAATCGGCATAATCAGATATGCCCTGGCTTGGTATTGTTCCAGAGTGTTGATGTAGCAGGGAGAGAAACCCATGGCATAGATGTCATCAACCTTCTTAAAGCGGTCACCTCGGGCGAAGTCTCCACCCTTGGTGTCTTGCAAGTAGGTATCAACATTATTACGAGAATTAACACTCATGGCTGTAACGGTGCAGCGCTCAGAAGCCGTTAGATCCACCTTCAGGCGGTCGTCTCTTTCTTGTTCGGTGATTAGGGAAATCCAGCCAGCTGCAACCGATTCAGCCACAAACTCACCACTCCAGTCGGAGTTGAAGCGATAGATTACTACCCGGTCAGCTCCCAAGACTTGCCGCAACTCTTTGGTGATGCTCTGGAAGACACTGTAAACATCTACAGACTGGGACAAATGGTTGCTCAGGCTTGCGACTACTCGCTCCCGCACAGCAGCTTGGGCAAGCTGGTGGGATTTGGCCTCCACTTGATCCAGGTAGCTCAATTGCTGTAGCGCTACCCCAAAGTGCAGGGCAATCTGCTTGGCAAAATCAATCTCATTCTCCTGCCATTGACGGGGCTGACTGCATTGGTGAATGCACAACAATCCCCACAATAATGGTCCTTGAAGTAGGGGCACAACCAGATTAGCCCGGACTTGGAACTGAGCCAGCAACTCAATATGGCAATCGCTCAGTCCGGCATTGTACACATCAGCAACTGCTTGCACACGTCCTTCGGTATAGTGAGGGGCATACTGTTCACCAAAGCAGTGGTCGTTAACTTTGGTTCCTAGCATGGCATCGTAGCCTGATGCCACATCCTCAGATACCAATTCCCCATCATTAAAGCCAGAGTTAGGGTAAAACTGAAATATACCTACCCGGTCAACCTGAAGAAGCTTACGAATTTCGATAGCGGTTGTCTTGAAAATGGTATCGAGGTTTCGAGACTGACGGATCTTGTTGATGATTCCAACTACCGCTCGCTCCATCCGTGCGATTTTAGCTACCTGGGTAGATTTTGCCTCTACTTGCGCTAGGTACTGTGTTTGTTGTAGAGCAACTTCAAAGTGTAGGGCAATCTGCTTAGCAAAATCAATCTCATACTCTTGCCATTGACGGGGCATACTGCATTGGTGAATGCACAACAATCCCCACAGTAATGGTCCTTTACGCAATGGCACCACCAGGTTAGCCCGGACTTGAAACTGAGCTAGCAGCTCAATGTAGCAATCGCTGAGGTCCCCATTGTAGATATCAGTAACTGCGTGTACTCGCCCTTCCATATAGTGGTGGGAATACTGTTCACTAAAACAATGGTCGTGAATTTTGCTACCCAGGATAGCATCGTACCCATTGACCACATCTTCAGACACCAACTTTCCATCATTAAAACCAGAGTCAGGGTCAAAGCGAAACAGACCCACCCGGTCAGCCATCAGGAGTTTACGGATTTCTATGGTCGTGGTCTTGAAAATGGTATCCAGTTTCCGAGATTGCCGGATCTTGTTGATGACTCTGACGGCTGATTTTTCTAGGTCTGCAGCCAATAGCAGTTGCTTGGATTTTGCTCGCAGTTGCTCAATATACTCCGTTTGCTGGAGGCCAACCCCAAATTGTCGGCCGATCTGAGCCAGTATACCCACCTCCATTTTCTGCCAGTGACGAGGGCGATTGTTCTGGTAAGCTGCGAGTAAACCCCACAGGGTTTCTCCTTGCAGAATCGGTACAATCACATAAGCTTTAGCCTGAAATTGCTCCAACAGGTCAATGTGACATTGATCGTAATTAACCAAGTAAATGTCATCAACGGCTAAGGTTTCATTGTGGCGATACCGACCCCCTTGGGTGTCCTCCAAATAGGTATCGCGCCAGACTTTTTTAATACTCGGTCCAACTAACGGTATCCAACCGTGTCCCACATCTTCAGCCACAAACTCACCACTCCAGTCTCGATTGAAGCGATACACAGCAACGCGATCGCACTTCAGCTGCTGCCGGATTTCTTGAGTAGCGGTCTGGAAAACACTGTTGATGTCGGAACTCTTAAGTATCTTATCAAGCAAGCGATTTGCTATTTTTTCCCCCTGAACCGCAATATCCAGTTGCTCCGATTTCTCCTGTAGCTGGGCTGCAATGTCCAATTGCTTGAGAATACTACTGAGACGGTTACTGAGTAGTGACAGCAGCATGACGTCACTATCTTGCCAGCGCCGAGGGCGAGAGTTTTGGTAAACGGCAAATAAGCCCCAGAGGTGTTCACCATCAAAGATTGGGGCTATAATATAAGAATTGGTCTGGTATTTTTCTAAGGTTTCAATGTAGCACTGTGAAAAACCAGCGGCATAGATGTCGTCAACTCGCTCTACCTGCTGACGTTTGAAATAGCTGCCCCCTTGTGTCTGCTTTAAATAGGTATCGGTATTCGGGCTGGCAACGGATCCGATTTGCTTGACCGTACAGCGCTTAGAGGACAATATATCTGCTGAGGTCAGGTTAGGATTTTGCTTTTGGTCTTGGAGCAGCTTCACCCAACCATCTGCAACCGACTCAGCCACAAATTCACCACTCCAGTCAGGATTAAAGCGATAAACCACTACCCGATCAGCCTTGAAAAACAGGCGCAGTTCGTGGCAAATGTTACCCAGGGCAATCTCCGGCACAGAAGACGGTGGAATTGTGGCCAAGATTTGAGCCAAGACCTTTTCCTGCTTCAGCTGCTCTCGCCGTCGGGTACTGAGTTCCACTGGCTGTAGAGTCAGCCGAAGTTCAGTCACAACTTGGTAGAGCAGAGTAATGTCAGCTTCCTGCCATTCCCGGGAACCAGAACATTGCTGCACCACCAGTAAACCCCACAATTGCCCTTCGATCAAAATCGGTAGACTTAGGCTGGCTTTGACCTGGAATCGTTCCAGCAGTTGGAGTTGAAACGGACTCAGAGCCCGGTCATTAATATCATTAAGGGCTACAACTTCCTGTTGCTCATAGGCTGACCGATTCTCAGCCCCAAAAGCAATTACCGGCAGGTACTCCCCCTGGCTGGGAGTATAGCCACCCACCATCGACTCAACTAGCACGGTACCCCGATTCTCCGACTGGAAGCGAAAAATCAAGGCTCGGTCTACCCGTAAACGCTGACTAACCTCAGTCACGGTGGTTCTCAACAGGGCATCACTAGTTTCTGCTTTGCGCATCTGGGTGGCCAGGTGGAATAACCACTGTCGCTCACCCTTGCAGTGTTGCTCAATATCCACGGCTAGGTGGAACTTCAACCCGGTAGGTGTCCCTTTGCCATTGCCATTACTCGATGATTGATTGAGTTGGGACTTAGAACTGAGTATTTCCTCAGATTTATCAAATTTTGGCATAGTTATAGTTTGGGTTTTTTTAACATCTGGTTTAGGGAAAATAGCCGACCATGATGGCATCTCAGAGGCAATCGAATTGGTAGTAACCCTCCCAATCGACTGTTCAATGGGCAGAGTTAGTGAGGAGATTGTCAACCAGTCATAATTGGTTTGATGGGATTGATTTGGTTGATCAAAACTCCTTATGATTGCCCTGATCAATTGCCAGATCTCGGAGGAGGCTAAGTCAAAAAACCTCAAGACTCCCCTCCCCAAGACTCCCCTCGTTGATGTGTCTGCCATAGGGGACACTGAGTAATAGCCGTGACATCTAAGACTGCACCGCCATCCCCAGGTATGTAACCCAGGAGGAAAGGCAGTAGCGATTGAGGAAATAAACCAGGAGTCGGTGGCTGGAGTTGCTCCAATTCATGTAACTCAATATCATTGACTTGCGAAACCACCAAACCCACAGACTGGTCATTGACCTGAACCACTATTGCCACAGGAGATACCGAAACTTGCCCGAGCTCCAACAGCGGTGGATAGCCAACCAGCTGGTTTAGGTCTACCAACCAGAGCATTTCATCGCGCCAATTACCAATTCCCACAATGCAACTGGGCATTTCCGGCACCAGCAGAACGTCTGGCACATTCACCCTGATAATTTCCGTAATCTGCTCTAGGGGCAACAGAACACTGTCCTTTTTGCCAAGAGGAAAACGCAGCAACCGCACTCGGGTTTCTGGGGTTAGTGGATCTAAGTTTAGTAGGTCAAGATTGGTTTGTGTTACCACTGGGTCAAGGGAGTTTAACATTACCTAATACCTAATACCTAATGCCTAACAATTGCTGGATTGTTTGTATTAGTTCTTGCTGGTTTATTGGTTTAGGTAAATAGGCATCAGCTCCCAGCATCGAACCCCAAAGTTTGTCGGCATCAGTTCCTTTAGTTGAGCAAATCACAACTGGGATGGTTTGGGTGCTGGAATTAGTCTTGAGTTCCCGGCACAGTTCAAACCCGCTTTGTCCTGGCAAAATCACATCGACAATCACTACATCTGGTTTCTGGGACTGGAGTTTGATCTGGGCATCCTCACTACTTGTGACACTAACTACCTTGAGACCAGCTTCTCTGAGGTAACAACTTAGCATCTCATTTTCCGTCAAGCTATCTTCAACCAAAAGGACTGTAGTCATAATTGTTTTTTACTATAAACTTAGTAAGAATGTGAATTTCAATTGTTATTTATAATTAGAATAAAAATGATCTAGTTATCATTAGATATTTGCCATTAGATATTTGCAGTTTTAGCATTTATTTAAAAAAAAATAATAATTATTAACAATAGTTAATAGTGATACTAAATTAATTGTGAGAATTTTTTATCGAAAGTTCTCTACTCCCTACTCCCTACTCCCTACTCCCTACTCCCTGTTCCCTACTCCCTGTTCCCTTTGCTAAACTATTAAAGTAAGTAGTCAACCGGACAGGATATTACGACTAACCCCGAGATGCCTCTGGAGAATTGTCAATACCTTTGACCGAGTAATAGGCTTTGCTAAAAAGTCTGTAGAACCGACCATCTTGGCCCGCACTCGGTCTACAATTCCGTCATTACTGGTGACCATAATCACTGGTGTGTCTTGAAACACCGAAACCCGACGAATTTGTGCACAGACTTCATACCCGTTTAAAACTGGCATGACCAAATCCAAGAAGATCAGCTGTGGTTTGTGCTTTAGCAAAGTCGGCAAGGCTTTGATGGGGTCTCGAACATTGATAAATCGATAGCCAGCATTGGCAAGAATTTGACTCATGGTCAACCGATCGATTTGGCTGTCTTCGATATAAACTACCAAGGGACTAGCTGGTAATGTCTGAACAGGTCCTCCTTTCCTTCCGGCAGTTTCTGGCATTGGGTTAGTGGCTTGATTAAAGTGAGTATCACAGCGGAAGTCCCCAACCGAGATCAGACCCATCACCTGTACTCGGATATAGGGCATGATTGATTGGGTCACAGCCAAAAGATTCTGTTTCAACTTGAGAGCTAAATCCCTCAAAGTGCGATCGCCATCCACTAAGGTAGTTAGGTTGTGGTAGGCCAGTAATGAGGTCTGCTGTCGCAATTTGTCAGCATCCCAGATCACCGGAGCCAAAGAAGGGGAAATATCTACCAAACCAGCCTCTTGCCAAGGCTCCCAAGCAAGGGTTGCCTGTTGCATTATCTGTGAAGCTCGAATTACTACCAACGTTGAATCAGAGGTTGAATCAATAGTCTCTTGAGGAATCTGCCTGTAAGTTAATTGCTCTGATGAACCACAGCGGAGTTGTTCCTGCCGTTGGATGATATCGAAAACTATTTCTGTACAGTTGCCAACAACAACCGACCTCATCTGTTTTAGCGGTACTTTCCCCTGTCTGACTAGTTCTGCTAGAGATTTGTAATCCCAATACACCGGCTGAGCTGACGACCCCTGACACACAGGAAATGCTGATAGTTCTGGGCAGTGTACAGACAACTGCCGACACCAACGGCGAATGGGATGCATTTTACTAGCACCCCCAGTCAAACGACCCAAGTGGAAAGAAAGACTCCACTGCTGACCTTGGGGATCTTCAATCTCCAACCAACCAGTCAATTGCTCCGTTGCGCAAGCTTGAATCTGTTGTGCCAGTTTGTCGGTAGTCAATACTTTGTCAGTCGTCATTGGTGTCTCTATGGATATATAGCAATGCCACTATAGCGGTTTTCAATTGGGTGAGGTACAGATTCTTGGGTTTTAGGGAACAGCGGATCTGGGAACAGGGAACAGAGAAGAGGAATCCCCCCTAACCCCCCTTAGTAAGGGGGGCGGGCAAGAGGAATCCCCCCTAGCCCTTAGTAAGGGGGGCGGGCAAGAAGTAAAAAATCTTGTGTACCTCATTAGGATAAAAAGCGCTATAGTAATTCGTAACTATTAACTAACAATTAAAAATGAATACTTAACAAGTAATAATCATAGTTTTCTAGCGCCTCTATTAGCACCGATGTTGTCAATAGTTCCTGTTTGAATTAATACCTAGATACCTAGATACCTAGATACCTAGATACCTAGATACCTAGATACCTAGATACCTAGATACCTAATAGGTAATATTCTGAATTATAATATTGTGAATCCTGATATTGTGTATATTTTTCAGAACTTACGCAGCCACTATATTTGTATATTGCTTACAAAATATCGGGTTTTTCGCCCAGTTTTCCGTAAATCATGGTTTTGTATAAATGCACCAAACTCGTAATTTTAGCACACAATTCAAGCTAGGGTTGTGGAGATGCACCATGATCGAGTTTCACTAACCATCAGCAAAACTCGGTTAGTCGAACTCAAGGTAAATTAGTAGCTTACTTGACTTAATTTTACCTTAATTAAGGGTTATTTAATTAAAGTTAAATTAAAGTTTTACTTGAGTTGTACTGCCTTAATCATAACTATATATAAGGATTAAGAGCTGCTAATTGTCGTAGTATACTTCGCTAACATGCAAATGTAGCATCTCTGGGTAACATTAGCAACAAAATCCAGCTAACTTTATTAAGTCTTTAAAAAAAGGATTATTTATTTTCAAAAGAATTAACTGCGAAATAATCGTGTGTACTGAGTTTCGTGGGGTGCATCTCATTAAAGCTGTTTGACCCGGTGGTGCGTTAAACCGGCGGGCTATCTAAACCAGGCGCGAAGAGGGGGAAAATGAGGGCGAGGCTTTGGGTGGTGCGTTAAACCAGCGGGCTGTCCCAACTTCTGTCACTTTCGGGAAACAAAAGCAAAATCGGAATTCTCTAATTGTTTATTGATAGCAATGCAGGGCAGTCTTGGGGAGCCAGTGCCTTCATGCGGGGGTTTCCCCCATGAGCAACTGGCTTGGAAACCCCCACTCACGCTTTGCATCAAGCTCAGGGGGTGACAACAAGGCTAAAAACTAAACAGGGTGTGGGGTGTAGGGGGTAGGGGGTGGGGAAAATAAAAGCGATGCAGCTTCGGAACAGGGGGTTTCCCCCACTCGCGCTTTGCATCAAGACAGGGAATTTGGAGTGAGCCGGTGGGATAACAATCGGTCCGGAACCTGATTTAACCGTCCCGTCGCAACGTAGCCAGCTCCTGATCTTCCCCTACACCCATCACCCCACACCCCACACCCCGTAAAGCTTTTAAGGCTGTTTGTCACCCCGTCAGGCATCAAGACAAGGGATAGAGCTATAGCGGTTTCTAACCTAATGAGGTACACAGGATTTTTTCTCTCTTCTCTGTTCTTTCTTCTTTGTTCTGTGTTATGTGTTCTGTGTTCCGGTGATCCCCTGTTCCCTGTTCCCTAAAACCTTAGGTGCGCTTTCCGCATCTAATTATTAAATTCGCTCAAGGTGCGCGCCTCCAAGGCCGCGAGCAATCCCTCGCGGCCTTGGGTCGCACCTTTCGGCAAAGCCGACGCGGGGCGCGTTCGGGTCGCACCTCAAAAATTTGTACCTCACCTAATTAAAAAGCGCTATATTTTTTTCTCACAACAAATACAACAAATTGATTTTAGGACTACTTTTGCCTGTATCGACTGACTGATAAAGCTTTTGGAGACTTTCTTCTCGGAAAATGACAGAAGAGGGATATATAGCAGAAGTCAGAAGTCAGAAGTCAGAAGTCAAACTCTTGCGCTTATTTAGGTTTGAGACTTTTGTCATGTCCGCGCCTGCCCTGGCGACTGCTATAACAATGGGTGTAATAGTGTTTGCAAATTGAAGCGATGCAGTGGCCTCACGGGGGTTTCCACGGGGCAAACAGCGGTTCGGACGCAGGTGACCCACGCAGCCCTTCCCCACTCGCGCTTTGCATCAAGACAGGAACTTTGGGCGCAGGGCTATCAAAGAATCCGGGAACGTGAGAACCCTGTGTCTAAAGACCGGGGATGAAACTCCCGCGACGGGTTTTAACCCGCCGTGTCTATAATATCTGGGAGGGTGACATGCAAGCTAAAATCCTTACTGGGTAGTAATTTCAGCCCATAATTTACAAAAAGATACATTCTGTTTTGGGCGCGACCTTGGACATAGTTATAAGGGTTAGAGCTTGCCATTAAGCGATGCAGCTTCGGAACAGGGGGTTTCCCCCACTCGCGCTTTGCATCAAGACAATGAATCGAGGGTTAATTTCGACTGTATCTTCCCTGAGTTGATTGGCCTCAAAGCTTTATCTACTAAGCTTTTGATGGCTCATGTCACCCCCTCAGCTATAATATAGCAAAGGAGGTGATGGTTTCCGTGTACAAAACAATCCCAGTAAAAGCAGTATTTACAGACGAAGAAAAAGCTTTCTGGGTCTTTCAATGTCAGCAGGCGAATAGCCTAATTAATTGTGCAATTTATTACACTAAACAAAAACACTACAAATGGCTGGAGGAGCAGACAGAAGCTTTTATTACTTATTGGCATGGAGATGAATTAAGGTTTGGATGGAAAACCTATAAATGTAGTACTAAATACCCGGCATTGGATAAAGCCTTGAAAATGAGTCCTCATTACAAAGCAATGGCGGCTCAATCGGCGCAGCAGACATTAAAGACAGTAGGGGAATCCATTGCTAGCTACAATCAACTAGTAGGTCTTTACTACAAAGAAAAGGTCGATAGACCTAAACTACTTCGGTATCGCAAGAAAGGCGGACTAGCAGCTGTTACTTTTCCTCGTCAAGCTCTTAATTACAAGAAAGGATTATTTTATCCGTCGATCAGTAAAGAAACTAAGCCTGAATTGATTACTGAAATTGCCCTACAGCCGCCAGATTTTATAGATCCGGACTGGGTAAAAGAAGTGACTGTTCGTCCAAATCTGGGGCAGTTATGGATTGATTGGGTGATTGATGACGGAAAGCAGCCAGTGGAACACAACCCTAACCTGGACTATTCCCAAGCTTGGAGTTTTGATCACGGTGGAACAAACTGGCTAACCGGGGTTTCGACTCAGGGAAAAAGCCTAATCATTGATGGTCGAAAATTAAAATCTCTGAATCAAGGATATGCTCGGTTAATTGCCAAGTACAAAGCGGGCAAGCCGCAATTTTACTGGGATGCCAATCTGGATCGGGTAGTGCGAAAGCGGAATAACCAGATCAGAGATGTGATTAACAAGGCGGCTAGGTTTATTATTAATCGGTGTCTAAACGATCGCATTGGAAATATCATTATTGGATGGAATGAAGGGCAGAAGAATTGTTCCAATATGGGAAAACGGGGCAATCAGAATTTTGTGGTCATTCCAACAAAAAGACTTATCGAACGGCTAAAACAACTTTGCCCTGAGTATGGGATTAAACTGACAATTACCGAAGAAGCGTATACCAGCAAAGCGTCTTACCTTGATGACGACAGCCTCCCATTTCATGGTGAAAAACCCAAAGGATGGACACCGTCAGGAAGAAGAGTTCGGCGCGGGTTGTACAAAACCTCTGATGGTTGGCTGATTAATGCTGACTGTAATGGTGCTGCAAACATAGTCAGAAAAGTAGCCACACAGTTAAATCTAGATTTAACCAAGGTGGGTAGGGGATCCTTGACAGTCCCACATCGTTATGACGTTTTCAATTCCCTGAAAAAATCATACCGCAAAAGAAGTGAAGAGGCTCGGTTTCAACCAGCCTCGTAACAACCTTTGAGAATCCCCCGTGCTTCAGCCGGGGGAGATGTCAAAACTGTTGAGGGTTAAGGGGTCAAGGCACCGACTTGCTGTAAATCCAAAAGAAAAATTTTCTGAGTAGATGCTTCGTTTGGTATAACAGCTGCATGAGATATCATCTCCAGAACACTGGCCTGACGGTAAGACTTCGGGATAGGTCGCATCATGTCTTCGGGTAACTCCACCAAATTGGGCAGATCATCCACAAAAATTCCCCAGAGTTCGGAGTCCCTAGGACGAATAATTACTAAGAACCTTTGGTTAGGGCTTTGGTGAGGTAAACTACCATCACCCAACTGCTGATGTAAATCCCAAACCTTAATGGTATGCTTGCCTAGCTGAACTAATCCCATAGTTTTCATCTCCCTTTTGATTTCAGTGGTAAAATTAACCACTTTCAGGACATCCCTAATCGGTAGACATAGGGAATAATCAGCAATCTGAAAAACCATGAATTTTTCTAGTGTTGAATCGTCCATCGCCTTGATTTGATAGTTATCATTGCTTAATTTTTAGTGCTTATAGCTGATTATTTTAAGTAAATAAAAATTTAGTTTTACTTAACTAATCATTTATCATGAGAAATTAATAGTTTCAGGATAGATAGCGTTTGTATTTGAGATGTAAACCTAGGGTTTTTTTTATTGTCAAATAAAACTCCGGATCTCTTTCCCATCCTGGGATTAGTTAGGGGTGGATTACTCTAGCATGCATGCCTCTTGCCTTTTGCCTTTCCTGGCAATAATTGTGTTTACAAACCAAATAAAAATGCTATAGCTTTGATAATACTTATGAGCTATAGTCTTTCTTACCCCTACTCCCAGGGCGTGCGCTTTCCGCATTAAGAATTAAATTCGCCACGGGTCGCACCACTCCCTACTCCCTACTCCCTACTCCCTTATTAAGGGTTAAATGGGCTCAACAACATCGGTTACTGTTGTCAACAATTTGTGTTCCAAATAGGGCTTAGTGATATAAGCCTTGGCCCCTAACTGTGAAGCAATCAAGCGGTGTTTATCGTTACTGCGGGATGTGAGGATCACGACAGGAATATCTACCAAAGCTGGGTCAAGCTGACAGTGTTTGAGAAACTCAAACCCATTCATGCGAGGCATCTCAATATCACAGATTACCAACTGTATGTCTGTCTGATGCTGTAGTTGCTCAATACCTTCATAACCATCCTGGGCTTGAAACACGTGATAGCCATTCTTTTCTAAGGTCATGGCTAGAGTTTGGCGCAGGGTGATCGAGTCATCTACCAGAAGTACCTTTGGCTGATGTCTGACCCAGAACGGTTCAACTAATGAAGGTGGAAGCTGCTTTCGCGAAAGGGTTTCCATCGGTTCGGTGGCTTCGTCTGAGTTTAAGCTTTCAACCTTAAATGTGCCAACCTGTAACCTTTGACTGGCATCGGTCTGTTGGTCAGACAGGTACTGGATCAATTCAGTCCCATCCAGCACCAGTGTCAACCGACCATCTGCTAGAATACTGCCCCCATTGACATAGGGGGGTGGCACAATCATTGTGCCCAAAGGACGAATCACCAACTCCTGGTCTCCCAACAGTTGGTCTACTTCCAGACCGACAAGCTGATCTTGGTAATGGATCACAATGATTGGTCTAATCGTCTGAAGAGGAACAACAGGTTGATGGGGATGGGTTACCGAGAATGGATTTGCCACAGAGGAATAATCTAGGACTTGCCCAAGTTGGTAGACTTTAACCAGTTGCTGATCACTGCCCTTTCCCAAGTGAAGGATTTTACCATCTTCCCAACTTCGGAGCTGGTGTTCCTCAGGAATGATAATTTGGGAGACTTGATCAGTGATCAAACCATAAACTTGGTTCCCAGCCTGACACAGGAGTAACTTATCTATGGTTAAACTCAGGGGAATTTGTAGTCTAAATCTGGTGCCTTGGTGGGGAGCAGAATCAACCATTACCGAACCCCTCAGAGCTTTGACCTGGTTTAGGACAATATCAAGACCAACACCACGTCCAGAGAGGTTATTCACCCCAGAGACAGTGGAAAAGCCTGGTTCAAACAACAAATTCCTCAGCTGAGCCTCACTGAGACTATTACTCTGTTCGAGGTTAATCAGTTCACGTTCTACTGCTAGTTGGCGAATCCGTTCAAAATTCAACCCTGGACCGTCATCAAAGACTTCAATCACCAAATGTCTGCCCCGATGGCCAGCACTGATTTCAATTAATCCTGTTTCTGGTTTGCCCTGTTGTTGCCGTACAGCAGGAGTCTCAATCCCGTGGTCAAAAGCATTACGCACAAGATGCAGCAGGGGGTCGTACAACTTCTGGGCAACAACTTTATCCACTAAAACATCATTACCAGAAATTTTCAGCTCAACCAGCTTATGGTGGGAGGCGGACAACTGCTTGAGGACAGGGGGGAAACGACTAAATATTTCCCCTAAAGGCAACATCCGGGCGTCCATCAAGACATCACGATGGTTGGTTAACAACCGACGTTGTTGTTCGAGAGTCTTACTGGATTGGGTGGTGAACAGCTCAATGTCATGGGCAGCTTCTGTTAATTGTATAGCGTCTTCTACAACTGACTGAATCAGAAGCTCGGGTGTACTATAACGCTTTAGTTCCAGGTGATCGAAATAGTCTGTATCAAGAAGGTTATGAGGTTGAAGGTTATGAGGTTGAAGGTTATGAGGTTGAAGGTTATGAGGTTGAAGGTTATGAGGTTGAAGGTTATGAGGTTGAAGGTTATGAGGTTGAAGGTTATGAGGTTGAGAGCGTAGGGTGGCCTTTTGGCCAAGGTTGGCAGTAGGATTGGGGTTGGTAGCAAAGTTTTCCAAAAAACCTTCAACTTTAAACTTGCTAACCTGCAACGTTTTTTCTGCCCAAGGGTAGGAAGAAAAACTAAGATTGGGGTCGGTAGCAAAGTTTTTGTTTAAACCTTCAACGTTAAACTTGCTAAGCTGCAACCTTTTCCTAATCTGCTTTTGTTGCGTCAAAATAAACAGGCGGTCGTACCAATCTTGCAGTTGCTCGAGCACTTGCTGATGTTGGTCGATACGATTAAGGAGTACTCGCACTGCCCGCAGCAGTTGTTCATTTTCGAGCAACTGGCGGTTTTGGTTGGTTAGTAATTCCCCAATTGTGTAATTCAGGTATTCTAGATGCTCAATATTTATCCGCACAGTACCAGATAGATCCCTAGATGATGGCGTGCTGGGATGTTGGTTGGAGGGAGTTATGGCGAGATGGGAAGAGTTTAGAGGGGAATTTTTGGCGTTGCCTATTGGGGGTATGATCTCGTCTGTGATAACTTCAGGATCTTGTCCTTGTTCTTTCTTTTCATTATCTGCATCAATCATCCCCATGTTGTGCAAAACAAAATTTTTTTCTGTGCCGACTTCTTGCTCAGGGGACGCTATCTCTCTATCCCAGACATCTATATCTCGAAGGTCTGACCTCTGCAACTCTTTACTTTGATCAGAGGTTTGGTGATCTAGTGGGGTTGACCCTCCCCAGATCATCTCCACAAGGTGGGACTGTTTCCTTCTTTTAGATTCTGGATGAATAACGGAAGAAGGAGAGGATTGGGGAGGGGGGGAAGAAGAGGAAGATGAAGAAGAAGAAGATAATGTTGTTTGGTTATCTTGTCTTTCTTCTTTTTTCGTATTGTTTTTATTATCTTCATTGTCTTCGTTGTGCTGTTTTTGATAATAATAATGAATCAGTTTTGGTTCTATAATATTGTTAATAAATTCATAATCATGGGAGAATTTACCTTGAGTGTTACCATCATAATTATTAACAAAACATTCTCCTTCTTCTACTCTGGGCTCAACCGGATTAAGGTCTTTTTCTGGGTCACTATTACTCAACTTGGGATTGGGGAATGACTCGATGAATGAATCCAGGGAAGACCAGTTATCTATCACAATGTATTGTGTATCAGCTTCTTTTTGTTCTTTGCCGTTGCCCAAGACAGAAGATTCATTTTGAATTGTCAATTGTGAATTTGGAATTGAACACCTTAGGTCAGCTAGTTGTTGCAGAAGCATAGAAGGTTGACCGCCTTGAGTCCTATCCCCTTCTAGCACCGCTGTTTGTGCTGCAACGAAATCACACAAAGCCGTCTTGGCAATGGTGACCACCTGATCGGGATGGTTGTCTAGGGCTGCGATCGCATTTTTGGCAATAGCGGCAAACCCTGGTAAATTAAGGGATTCCCCTAACCCCAAGAAAATGTCTGCTTGGTTGCGAACTGTGATGCTGATTTCAGTGGGATTGTTACTATTTAGGGCAGCTTGGATTAAGTCTAACCCTTGGCTAACCCCCACTTCAAAAATGGACTGGGTGACGTCGAAGCCCAATTCTACTGAGGTGGGCAGATGGGATTCGAGACCAAAACAGTCCCCCAGCTTCTCTTGGAGTTGGGCAACAACAGCAGCAGTTCGATTCTTGACTTCGGTGTCATCGATTTGCCCCCCTGTGAGTTTAGTGGTTAGAGGTAGGCGGAGACACTCATAAGCTTGAAACAGTAAGGCTTCAATTTCTGGATCAATGGACAAGTCGGGGTTAAACAGAGCTTTGAAAACATCCTCCAAGGAGTGAGCGACAGTGGCAATTGTTTCCAAGCCAATGCTAGCTGCTGCGCCTTTAAGGGTATGGGTAGTGCGCATCAAGTTGTTGACTTTATTGATGCTATAGTGTTCTGACAAACTCAGCAAATCGTTTTCCAAGACTTGCAGCAGTTCCGGTGCTTCATGGAGAAAGTAGCGATAGCTTTGCTCACGAATTTTTGGGTCATTAGTCATTATAGGAGTTCTCAATTGGGTGAGATACAAAGTCCTAGGTTAATGGGAGTAGGGAGTAGGGAGTAGGGAGTAGGGAGTAGGGAGTAGGGAGTAGGGAGTAGGGAGTAGGGAGTAGGGAGTAGGGAGTAGGGAGTAGGGAGTAGGGAATCGGGAATCGGGAATCGGGAATCGGGAATCGGGAATCGGGAATCGCGATAAAATCAAAAAAATTATCTCTACCTGATTAGACTAAAAAATGCTCGTGTCATTAGTGATTATTAATTTAATAATAGCCAATTGCTAATGGTTATTATTAAATTAACAGTTGCAATTTTTAATTAAGCTGTTGTGCATTTAAAATGTATATAGCCTGAAATCAAATAAAAAAGATATATCCCAGTCCCTTTTTGCCTTTTGCCTTTTGCCATTGCTAAAACGCATTTTAAATGCATTTTAGCAAGGCAAATTACTAATCAACCTTAAACTGGTCAGCACTGGCTTGAAGATTCTTCGCCATGGCTAGGAGTTCTTGGAAAGACTTAGAAATTTCCATGGCATCGGAAGAAGTCTTGTTGGCAATTCCTGCCACCTCAGTCATGGTAGTGGTCACGGATTGGAACTCTTCGGTCTGTACCTGGGTGGCTTGGGTAATACCCTCTACGAGCTGGCTGATTTGGCTGGTGGCGTCAACAATGGCATTGAGAGTTAGACGGGTATCTTGTACTATTGCAGTTCCTTGGGCAACCTGTTGAATACCTTTATCCATGGCTGTAGACACCTCAGCAGTACTCTTCTGGATCTCTTGCACCAACTGCTCAATCTCAGTGGTGGCTTCCGCTGACTGACGGGCTAGAGAACGCACTTCATCGGCAACAACGACAAAACCCCGTCCATACTCACCGGCCCTGGTGGCTTCAATGGCTGCATTCAAGGCTAGCAATTGGGTTTGATTAGTAAAGTTGCTAATCAGGTTTACTACCCTCGAAACTTTCTGGGAGGATTCGCTCAGGCGCTTGAGCCGTTTGCTGGTTTCTGCCACTGTCTCCCGGATTTCGAGAATTCCATCTACGGTACGGTTCATGGCTGCATCCCCTTGTTGGAGGGTTTGGTTAGCGGTTTGGACTGCCACTTCGACGAGTTGAGCACTCTGACCGACAGCTTCTGTAGAATTAACCATGGTCTGGATGTGCTCTCTGGCTTGACCAAGAGCCATAAATTGTTGCTGGGCTTGGGCTGTGAGCAAAGCAATGTTTGATTCCCTGTCAAGAGAAGTTTGGGCAACTTTCCTGGAGGCTTGCTGGACTTGAGTCACAATCCGGCGCAGGCTTTGCAAGGTGTTGTTGTAGGCATCAGCAATCGTACCGACTTCATTGTTGGTTACCGGAGCTCGGACGGTGAGGTCTCCTTCTAGAGCTGGCCGCACCGCCGACAGCAACTGCATTACCTCCCGCTGTACCGCTTCTTTGTCGGCTTTCTCCCGTTGTGCGGCATTGGTCAGTTGCTGGGACTGGTCTTGGATTTGTGCGAGATACTCAGCCTGTTGCAGGGCTGCCCCTACTTGCACCCCAATCTGAGCCAGGGCGTTGAGTTCAAACTCTTGCCAGTCACGAGAACCAGTATTTTGGTAGGTACCCAGTAAACCCGATAAGGTTCCTTCGATCAGAATCGGTGCCAGCATATAAGCCTTAACCTCATATTGCTCCAAGGTTTCCAGATAATCGTCAGAATAACCAAAGGTGTAAATGTCATCAACGGCCAAGCTTTCACGATGGCGATACCGACCTCCCTGGGTGTCTTGTAGATAAGTATCGGGCCAGAAGGCTTGGATATCCGCTCCTACCCATGGCAACCAACCGGTTGTGACTGCCTCAGCCATAAACTCCCCAGTCCAATCAGGATTAAATTGATAGAGGGCTACGCGATCGCATTTGAGTAGCTGCCGGACGTCTTGGGTAGTGATACGATAAATTGTATTTGCATCCCGAGACTGGAATAGCTTACCGACTATTTTGGTTACCCCCTGAGCGATTTGAGCCGCTTTGGTGAGTTGGGTAGATTGGGCTCGCACCTGATCTAGGTAATGGGATCGCTGCAAGGCTAATCCCAAGGAATTACTAATCTGGACCATCAGGGTGACATCAGTATCTTGCCACTGACGGGGTTCTGTATTTTGGTAAGCCGCCAGCAGCCCCCAGAGCTTTTCACCTTGAAAAATCGGCATAATCAGATATGCCTTGGTTTGGAATTTTTCGAGAGTGTTGATGTAGCAGGGAGCGAAACCCATGGTGTAGATGTCATCAACTTTCTTGAAGTGGTCACCTCGGGCGAAGTCTCCACCCTTGGTGTCTTGCAAGTAGGTATCAACATGATGACGAGAATTAACACTCATGGCTGTAACGGTGCAGCGTTCAGAAGCCGTTAGATCCACCTTCAGGCGGTCGTCTGTTTCTTGTTCAGTGATCAAGGAAATCCAGCCAGTGGCAACTGATTCAGCCACAAACTCACCACTCCAGTCGGAGTTGAAGCGATAGATCACTACCCGGTCAGCTGCCAACACTTGCCGTAACTCTTTGGTGATGCTCTCGAAGATACTGTAAACATCTAAAGACTGGGACAAATGGTTGCTAAGGCTTGCGACTACTCGCTCCCGCACAGCAGCTTGGGCAAGCTGGTGGGATTTGGTCTCCACTTGCTCCAGGTAGCTCAATTGCTGTAGCGCTACCCCAAAGTGCAGGGCAATCTGCTTGGCAAAATCAATCTCATACTCCTGCCATTGACGGGGCTTACTGCATTGGTGAATGCACAACAATCCCCACAACTGAAGTCCTTGAAGTAGGGGGACAACTAGATTAGCCCGGACTTGGAACTGAGCCAGCAGCTCAATATGGCAATCGCTTAAACCCGCATTGTAGACATCAGCAACAGCTTGCACTCGTCCTTCAGTGTAGTGAGGGGCATACTGTTCACCAAAACAGTGGTCGTTAACTTTGATTCCTAGCATGGCATCGTAGCCTGATGCCACATCCTCAGATACCAATTCCCCATCATCAAAGCCAGAGTTAGGGTAAAACCGAAATACACCCACCCGGTCAACCTGAAGAAGCTTGCGAATTTCGATAGCGGTTGTCTTGAAAATGGTATCGAGGTTTCGAGACTGACCGATCTTGTTGATGATTCTAACTACCCCTCGCTCGATCCGTGCGGTTTTAGCGACCTGGGTGGATTTTGCCTCTAGTTGGGCCAGGTACTCTGTTTGTTGTAGGGCAACTTCAAAGTGTAGGGCAATCTGCTTGACAAAATCAATCTCATACTCCTGCCATTGACGGGGCTTACTGCATTGGTGAATGCACAACAATCCCCACAGTTCAGTGCCTTTACACAATGGCACCACCAGGTTAGCCCGGACTTGAAACTGAGCTAGCAGCTCAATGTAGCAATCACTCAGGTCCCCATTGTAGATATCAGCAACTGTGTGTACTTGCCCTTCAAGATAGTGCTGGGAATACTGTTCACTAAAGCAATGGTCGTGAATCTTCTTACCCAGCATGGCATCGTACTCATTGGCGACATCTTCAGAGACCAACTCTCCATCGTTATAACCGGAGTCAGGGTCAAAGCGAAACAGACCCACCCGGTCAGCCATCAGTAGCTTACGGATTTCTATGGTTGTGGTCTTGAAAATGGTATCCAGTTGCCGAGATTGCCGGATTTTGTTGATGACTCTGACGGCTGATTTTTCTAGGTCTGAAGCCAATAGCAGTTGCTTGGATTTTGCTCGCAGTTGCTCAATATACTCCGTTTGCTGGAGGCCAACCCCAAATTGTCGGCCGATCTGAGCCAGTATACCCACCTCCATTTTCTGCCAGTGACGAGGGCGATTGTTCTGGTAAGCTGCGAGTAAACCCCAGAGGGTTTCCCCTTGCAGAATCGGTACAATCACATAAGCTTTAGCCTGAAATTGCTCTAACAGGTCAATGTGACATTGATCGTAACCAACCAAGTAAATGTCATCAACGGCTAAGGTTTCATTGTGGCGATACCGACCGCCTTCGGTGTTCTCCAAATAGGTATCGCGCCAGACTTTTTTAATACTCGGTCCAACTAACGGTATCCAACCGGATCCCACATCCTCAGCCACAAACTCACCACTCCAGTCTCGATTGAAGCGATAGACAGCGACGCGATCGCACTTCAGCTGCTGCCGGATTTCTTGAGTAGCGGTCTGAAAAACACTGTTGATGTCGGAACTCTTAAGTATCTTATCAAGCAAGCGATTTGCTATTTTTTCCCCCTGAACCGCAATATCCAGTTGCTCCGATTTCTCCTGTAGCTGGGCTGCAATGTCCAATTGCTTGAGAATACTACTGAGACGGTTACTGAGTAGTGACAGCAGCATGACGTCACTATCTTGCCAACGCCGAGGGCGAGAGTTCTGGTAAACGGCGAATAAGCCCCAGAGGTATTCACCATCAAAGATTGGGGCTATGATATAAGCCTTGGTCTGGTATTTTTCTAAGGTTTCAATGTAGCACTGTGAAAAACCAGCGCCATAGATGTCGTCAACTTGCTCTACTTGATGACGTTTGAAATAGCCGCCCCCTTGTGTCTGCTTTAAATAGGTATCGGTATTGGGGCTGGCAACGGATCCGATTTGCTTGACCGTACAGCGTGTAGAGGAGAATAAATCGGCTGAGGTCAGGTTAGGATTTTGCTTTTGGTCTTCGAGCAGCCTCACCCAACCCTCTGCAACTGACTCAGCCACAAATTCACCACTCCAGTCTCGATTGAAGCGATAAACCACTACCCGATCAGCCTTGAAAAACAGGCGTAGTTCTTGACAAATGTTGCCCAGGGCAATCTCCGGTACATTTGACGGTGGAATTGTGGCCAAGATTTGAGCCAAGACCTTTTCTTGCTTCACCTGCTCTCGTCGTCGGGTAAAAGATTCCATTGGGATCAGATTCAGCCGAAGTTCAGTAACAACTTGGTAGAGCAGACTAATGTCAGCTTCCTGCCATTCCCGAGAACCAGAACATTGCTGTACCACTAGTAAGCCCCACAATTGCCCATCGAGCAAAATCGGTAGACTTAAGCTGGCTTTGACCTGGAATCGTTCCAGCAGTTGGAGTTGAAACGGACTAACAGCCCGGTCATTAATATCATTAAGGGCTACAACTTCCTGTTGCTCATAGGCTGACCGATTCTCTGCCCCAAAAGCCATCACCGGCAGGTACTCCCCCTGGCTGGGAGTATAGCCACCCACCATCGACTCAACTAGCACGGTACCCCGATTCTCCGACTGGAAGCGAAAAATCAAGGCTCGGTCTACCCGTAAACGCTGACTAACCTCAGTCACGGTGGTTCTCAACAGGGCATCACTAGTTTGTGCTTTGCGCATCTGGGTGGCCAGGTGGAATAACCACTGCCGCTCACCCTTGCAGTATTCCTCAATATCCACGGCTAGGTGGAGCTTCAACCCGGTAGGTGTCCCTTTGCCATTGCCATTACTCGATGATTGATTGAGTTGGGACGAAGATGTGAGTATTTCCTTAGATTGATCAAGTTTTGACATAGTTATAGTTTCGTTGTTTTCAACATCTGATAATGGTAAAATTGCCGACCATGATGGCATCTCAGAGACAATCGAGTCGGTAGTAACCCTCCCAATCGACTGTTCAATGGGCAGAGTTAGTGAGGAGATTGTCAACCAGTCATAATTGGTTTGATGGCATTGATTTGGTCGAAAAACCTCAAGACTGCCCTTCTTGATGTGTCTGCCATAGGGGAAACTGAGTAATAGCCTTGACATCCAAGACTGTACTGCCATCCCCAGGCAGATACCCCAGCAGAAAAGGCAGTAGCGATTGAGGAAATAAGCCAGGAGATGCTGGCTGGAGTTGCTCCAATTCATGTAACTCAATATCATTGACTTGGGACACCACCAGACCCACAGACTGGTCATTGGCCTGAACCACTATGGCCACAGGAGATACCGAAACTTGCCCAAGCTCCAACAGCGGTGGATAGCCAACCAGCTGGTTTAGGTCTACCAACCAGAGCATTTCATCGCGCCAATTACCAATGCCCACAATGCAACTGGGCATTTCCGGCACCAGCAGAACCTCCGGCAGATTCACCCTGATAATTTCCGTAATCTGCTCTAGGGGCAACAGAATACTATCCTCAAAGCCAAGAGGAAAACGCAGCAACCGCACTCGGGTTTCTGGGGTGAGTGGATCTAAGTTGAGTAGGTCAAGATTGGTTTGTGTTACCACTGGGTCAAGGGAGTTCAACATTACCTAATACCTAATGGGTAATACCTAACAATTGCTGAATTGTTTGTTTTAGTTCTTGCTGGTTTATCGGTTTAGGTAAATAGGCATCAGCTCCCAGCATCGAACCCCAGAGTTTGTCGGCATCAGTTCCTTTAGTTGAGCAAATCACAACTGGGATGGTTTGGGTGTTGGAATTAGTCTTGAGTTCCCGGCAAAGTTCAAATCCGCTTTGTCCTGGCAAAATCACATCGAGAATCACCACATCTGGTTTCTGGTACTGGAGTTTGATCTGGGCATCCTCACTACTTGTGACACTAACTACCTTGAGACCAGCTTGTCTGAGGTAACCACTTAGCATCTCATTTTCCGTCAAGCTATCTTCAACCAAAAGGACTGTAGTCATAAAATTTGCTTACTCTAAAAGTAGTCATGATGTTAATTTAAATTGGGTAATGTAAACCTGTCAAGTATAACTTATCAAGTTTACATTTTGGATTTTACATTAACAAAAAACCAATACTAATAAGTACTAAAATATACCATTTATCAATTCGCTTAGGTACTTTCGTACTGGGTTTTAGAGAGCAGGTACTTCGGAGCTTCGGACCCACAACTAACCCCTCCCAGGAAGGGAAGAGAGGGAAGTCGGACGTGGGAAAAAATTATGTGTACCTCATTACTATGAGAACCGCTATAAGTTAAGTATTAAAGTAAGTATTCAACCGGACATAATATTGCGACTAACCCCGAGATGGCTCTGTAGAATTGTCAATACCTTTGACCGAGTAATAGGCTTTGCTAAAAAGTCTGTAGAACCGACTATCTTTGCCCGCACTCGGTCTACAATTCCGTCATTACTGGTGACCATAATCACTGGCGTGTCTTGAAACACCGAAACCCGACGAATTTGTGCACAGACTTCATAGCCGTTTAAAACTGGCATGACCAAATCCAAGAAGATCAGCTGTGGTTTGTGCTTTAGCAAGGTCGGCAAGGCTTTGATGGGGTCTCGAACATTGATAAATCGATAGCCAGCATTGGCAAGAATTTGACTCATGGTCAGCCGATCGATTTGGCTGTCTTCGATATAAACCACCAAGGGACTAGCTGGTTGAGTTTGAACTGGTCCTCCTTTCCTTCCGGCAGTTTCTCCCTGAGGGTTAGTGGCAACAGTAAAGTGAGTATCACAGCGGAAGTCCCCAACCGAGATCAGACCGATCACCTGTACTCGGATGTAGGGCATGATTGATTGGGTCACAGCCAAAAGATTCTGTTTCAACTTGAGAGCTAAATCCCTCAAAGTGCGATCGCCATCCACTAAGGTAGTCAGGTTGTGGTAGGCCAGTAATGAGGTCTGCTGTCGCAATTTGTCAGCATCCCAGATCACCGGAGCCAAAGAAGGGGAAATATTTACCAAACCAGCCTGTTGCCAAGGCTCCCAAGCCTGCCTTGCCTGTTGCATTATCTGTGAAGCTTGAATTACTACCAACGTTGAATCAAAAGTTGAATCAGAGGTTGAATCAATAGTGTCTTGAGGAATCTGCCTGTAAGTTAATTGCTCTGATGAACCACAGCGGAGTTGTTCCTGCCGTTGGATGATATCGAAGAGTATTTCCGTACAGTTGCCAGCAACAACGGAGCTCATCTGTTTTAGCGGTACTTTCCCCTGTCTGACTAGTTCTGCTAGAGATGGGTAATCCCAATACACCGGCTGAGCCGATGACCCCTGACACACAGGATCCGCTGAGAGTTCTGGGCAGTATATAGACAACTGCCGACACCAACGGCGAATGGGATGGATCTTACTAACACCCCCAGTCAAACGACCCAAGTGGAAAGAAAGACTCCACTGCTGACCTTGGGGATCTTCAATCTCCAACCGACCAGTCAATTGCTCCGTTGCGCAAGCTTGAATCTGTTGTGCCAGTTTGTCGGTAGTCAATACTTTGTCAGTCGTCATTGGTGTCTCTATGGATAGATAGCAATCCCACTAGTAATTAGTAACTAACTAACAATTAACAACAATAAATACTTAACAAGTAACAATCCTAGTTTGCTAAGGCCTCTCTTAGCAAGAAGGTTGTCAAGTACCCCGGTTTTACCTAATACGTAGATACCTAGATAGCGAGATACCTAGATACCTAATACCTATAATTGTTAATCCTGATATTGTGTATAGTTTTCAGAACTTACGCCAGTTGTATATTTGTTAGAAATTATAGGGTTTGTCCCCCAGTTTTGCGTAAGTCCTGGTTTTGTAGAAATGCACCAAACTCGTAATGTTAACAGACAATTCAATCCAGGGTTGTAGAGATGCACCATGATCGAGTTTCACTAACCATCAGCAAAACTCGGTTATTCGAACTCAAGGTAAATTAGTAGCTTACTTGGTTTAATTTAACCTTAATTAAGAAGGGTTATTTAACTAAAATTACCCTAAACTTAACTAAATATTGAATGCCTTCATTATAACTATATATCAGCATTAAAATCCGGCTAATTATTAAAATACGCTAATTGTCGTAGTATATAGCGTATTTATCTAGGTTGTAAACACACTTCTTGCCAAAAAAGGCATGCATGCAAGATGCAAAAGGCAAAAGGGGCGAGAGCTCCGGAGTTTTATTGGACAATAAAAAAAGACCATACAGGTTTACATCTCAAATAAAAACCTTATACTTTTATAACAGGCAAATGTGGTATATCTCGGTAACATCAGCAAAAAAATCCAGCTAACTTTATTAATTATTTAAAAAAAGGATTGTAAGCATTCAGCTATCAGCCTATGCGCTAGCTCCCAGCGTCGTTCGCACAGCGTGGCCATTCGCGTAGCGTGGCCCAAAGGCCAAGGCCAAAGCCTGTGCCACGCAAGCTACTTGAGGTGCTATCAGCTATCAGCATTGAGTTATCAGCCATTGGCCTATGGCCACGCTACGGCAACAGCTTTTGAATAAAATAAGCTGACCGGTGACCGCTGAGTGCTGAATGCTTACAAAGGATTATTTATTTTCAAAAGAATTAACTGCGAAATAATCGTGTGTACTGAGTTTCGTGAGCCATACTTGCCAGGGCTAATCCCCAGCCACAACTACTTAATTTTTCATCCGCCAAAGTTAAAACATCTTCGGTGCTCAGAGTAAGTCTATGGTTGAGTGCTAGCAGTAGCTGTTGACCAACGGTTTGACCAAGGGGAATCAATTTGACCCCAGCACCGATGACATTAGATGCCCAGCTATGTAAGTAACCTAAGACTGTGGCTGTAATGTCAATCTGCCAGTGAGCAGCCCCAATCCCAAACGCGATCGCATAATTACAGGGTTGACCCACAGCTGATGCTACATCTTGTAGAGAGATTACATTTTCTTGAGAAGACCTCTGGCCAAAGTAGTTTTCTGATACTGTTTGCGTGAATTCTTGTCCACTGTTCCCTGTTCCGAGATCCGCTGTTCCCTCTTCTGAAAGAAGTCTAATGGTTTCACTGGGTGGGTGCAAATCCAGCAGTAACCGCATCAACGAGTTACCCATCTGCCAACTTTGCGATCGCAATTCAGAAGTTTCCTTAGCAGCACTTACCCAAGCATTCCAGTAGTTCAAACCATCTAAATCCCCTTTGCCATAACTTTCGTAAGCTCGCACCATAACATAAGCCTCTAATCGAATGGCTCCATAGCACAGTTGATGCTCTAGCCACTGGTGCAGAGTAGTCTGGTTGTGAATCACACCAATATCAACTAACGTTTCCAAACCCTCAGAATAGCCGTAAGCACCCACTGGTAGTACTGGACTAGCCAGTTGCAAAAGATTCAACAAAGAATTAGGGACTAGGGGATCTAAATGCATTCTTGCTTGTTGTTCATTGCCAAATTGCACTTGTACATCATACCGAATCCCAATCCCACGCTCCTTCAGGATTGAAGAAGAGACCGAAGAGGGGGAAGGGGGACTAGGAACAACTGAGTAACACGTTTCTCCTGATCGAGATCTGCTCCATCCTGTCATCCATTACATCCGTTAAACCATTCCTTGCCCCTCTGGCAATTAGGACTTACCCCCTAAATCTACATATAGTGTATTTTTTTATATAAACACACTACATATATGGTTTTTTGGGGCTATCCACATAAGTCCTAAAAATTTCCAAAAAAAGTTTGCCCAAACCCTTGACACCCTTTGTAGTATTTTTGTAGTATATAAACATAGCGCAGAGGAAAGAGTCAAAAAGCTCGAATCCAAAAGGCTTACACAGAACCTTGACAACTAAATATGTAACATACCTTTTGATTCATGTTTGGATATCACCGTGTTTGCTCATCAAGTGGGGATAGACCCTTGGGTTGATTCCCCACAGAGTAAACCCAGAGATTTATCTAAAGTCGAACGGATAAACTGCTCAAGTCCTGGGGCTGTAGCTCAGACGGTCAGAGCGCCTGTCTGTCGAACAGGAAGTCGCGGGTTCGATTCCCGTCAGCCTCGCTCTTTGCAGTCGCTTTTATCGGTTGCAGGTGCAAATCCTGCTCCAATCAGTGACTCCAATTAGTGACCTAGCAGCGTAGCTCAACGGTAGAGCACCTGGCTCATAACCAGGTGGGTGCGGGTTCAAGTCCCGCCGCTGCGACCTACGGAGATGGTGTAACTGGCAACATAACGGTCTCCAAAACCGTTGATCTGAGTTCAAATCTCAGTCTCCGCGCTCCCGTGCCGTAGGCAAATTTGGTTAAGCCGCTTGCCTTTCAAGCAGGTGATTGCGGGTTCGAGCCCCGTCGGCACGATGAATGCCCTGTAGCTCAGTTGGAAGAGCAGCGAGCTGTTAACTCGATGGTCGCGGGTTCGATCCCTGCCAGGGCAGTTAGGAGCGGTTTCATCTTTCTCCTTTGTATCCCCCGGTAGCTCAGTTGGGTAGAGCGCTCGCCTGAAAAGCGAGAGGTCGTCGGTTCGATGCCGACCTTGGGGGGCTGTCACTTGCCATGGCAAGTGCTCAATGCCGGATGGACGATTGGCAAGTCGCCGTGACTCTGAATCATGGAGAGGTTGGTTCGAGTCCAACTCCGGCATTCTATTGTTGAAAGTTAACCGGTAGCTCAGTTGGGTAGAGCGCTCGCCTGAAAAGCGAGAGGTCGTTGGTTCAATGCCGACCTTAGGGGGCTATCACTTGCTATTGGAAGTACTCAATGCCGGATGGACTATTGGTAAGTCGCCGTGACTTTGAATTACGGAGAGGTTGGTTCGAGTCCAACTCCGGCATTCTATTGTTTAAGGTTAAGGGGTTGAAGGTTAAGGGGTTGAAGGTTAAGGGGTTGTAAGCTTCAACCTTCAACCAAACAACCTTCAACCAAACAACCTTCAACCAAACAACCTTCAACCTTCAACCTTTAACCAAACAACCTTGGCCTATTGGCCACGCTACGCGAACAACCCAAATGACTTTTAATAGCAACTTGGTATCAAATATGCTCCTGTAGCCCAATTGGTAGAGGCGGCTGTCTCAAAAATAGTCTACGTGTGAGTTCGAGTCTCACCAGGAGTACTAATACCAAGTTGTGTTTAAACATAGTTAAAGGTTAACCAGTTGTAAACTTCAACCCAAATAACTTTTCAAATCAATTTTGATAGCAACTTGGTATCAAATATGCTCCTGTAGCCCAATTGGCAGAGGCGACCGTTTTAAAAACGGTCAGTTGTGGGTTCGACTCCCACCAGGAGTACTAACGGGGTGTAGCGCAGTTTGGTAGCGCGCTTGCTTTGGGAGCAAGATGTCGCAGGTTCAAATCCTGTCACCCCGACTTTACCCCTGTGATGGAATTGGTAGACATCACTCCCCCAGAACGAGTGTCTTGCAGGATGAATGCTTCCCCCACCTGCTAAGCGAGGTGTGGGTATCCGTCTTGATTACAAGGGCACTTATCCCTCGCGACAGGCGGCATTCTCGCCGAACAACCAGGACTTTTGCTGGATTGTTCCCCCAAGTCGTTGTCTTGATGCAGTCGCTCATGGGGGAAACCCCCAAGACCGCGCTGCATCGCTTCCGCTATAGGGCTTATGTTTAGAAACTTTTACCTAGAGTCTGACGTGTATAAACCGACTACAAAGGATTTACAGGCTTGATTTTCCTTTCGTTAAGAGGTCGTGCCTCCAGGTTGCTCAGAATCTTGTTCTGCCCTTTGCCGTACCGCTCAAGATAGATAAATTATATCACAATTTGCCGCTCCTTGAACCCCACCTGCGTTCTCGTGGTGGGGGAATGCGTCGCTCATTTTTGTTCAAATCCTGTCGGGAGTACCAATTATCCAGATGTGGCGCAGTTTGGTTTAGTCCAGTTGACCAACAGTCAATTGGTCATAGGCACAAATCCTGCCCCTCGGATCCAAACCCCTGTAGCCCAATTGGCAGAGGCTCTAGGCTTAGAACCTAGGTGTTACTGGTTCAAATCCAGTCAGGGGTATCGCAGGGATGGAGCAACAGTAGGCTCGCCAGGCCCATAACCTGGAAATCAGTGAGTGCAATTCTCACCCCTGCCACCAATTTGCAGCCATGATGTAATATCATCTCTGGTTGAATACTTATTATTGAAAGGAGTTCGTCAATTTTAAATTGTAAAGTAACAAATTAAAAATAACAAGTAATGATTTACATGACTCTAAATTTTATAAGTATATCATGACTACTATTGCTAGGTTTGAATAACAGGAAAAATCTTCATCACTCTTTCCCACTGTTCCCTGTTCCCTGTTCCCTGTTCCCTGTTCCCTTTTTATATCAATACTATGTTTACCTATAAAATAAAACTACTTGATCAGTTAACTAACAGCATGGTTTACAAGTGATTAGCTAGGAGATATAAATGAAGAGATAAGGAGGGTAAAATGACAACTATGACTGTCACAGATGCTCTAGCAGAGTTAACCTTGCTGCAAAAGCGGATTGACTCAGCCAGAGCAGCTTTGGACAACAACACTTTAATTTCTGTGGTTGAAGTCGGTCAAGTGCCAACAGGCTTCAAATCACGAGAAGATTATGAGATAAAAGCTAAAGCAGCTTTGCAAAAAGTGGATGCCCTGATTTCCAGACGACGGACGATCAAGAGAGTAATTGTCTTATCCAATGCTTCTACAATGGTTACGATTGCTGACCAAGAGATGACTGTGGCAGAAGCGATTGAGATGAAGATGTTTATCAGGTATTATGAAGCAGTTATCGGTACTATGCAGTCAGCATATACTAAAACCCTGAATCACTATAAGATGGCACAAGCACGAGTCAAAGAAAGACTTGATAAACTAGCTCTGGAAGTGTTGGGACAGAATGCATCCGTTGGTTCACAGAAGTATCAATCCTTGTCAGATAGCTTTCTAGCTAGAGAAGGGGTTGAACTACTGGATCCCACTAACCTGGCTGAAGAACTTGAGAAACGACAGACCTTTATTGAACAGTTCAAGTCAACAGTTGATCGAGTACTCTCGATCAGCAATGCCAGGACAATGATCGAAATTCCCGATTAAAATGGTGATAGGTGCTGGTCACTCGAAAATCTCTAAATTTATGGTTTTTAAGTAAGATGGATAGCTCATGGTAGGGCACATGATTTTGGTTCATGAAGTGTTGGTTCAAATCCGACTCCATCTTCGGATAAATTTAAAGGTCAAAGGTTAACGGTTAACCCTTAAACCTCAATCATCAAACCTTAGCTTATCAACCTTCAAACCATAAAGATCAACCATCGATAAAATCCAGGGACTATGGTTGTAGGTTCCATAAAACCTTGAGGTTTCCACCTGGCTGAGTGGTCAGCATTCTCACCTTTTTAAACAATGGGTATCAATCGGGAATCGGGAATCGGGAATCGGGAATCGGGAATCGGGAATCGGGAACTAACCCAACTATACTTGATATCATTCCTTAATTCAGCAACGCAAATTTGCTAGTATCATTAGTCAGCAACGATTATAGCAATAATAAATCAATTATAAAAAAAAATATCGTTTTTTATATTACCCAAAATCTTTCTATACTTGATTAAATTTTGTCTCTTGCCTCTTGCCTCTTGCCTCTTGCCTCTTGCCTCTTGCCTTTCCTTAAAGGAGTATATTCACAATTCAAATAAAAATACTATATGACAATTTATTTTTACGGTACTCGCCAAAAACCCTATGGTTGTTTTTCCAACTTCTCCCGACATGGCTTTGAGCTAAATGAATTGTGGTGGGCTACTAGTGAGCATTTCTTCCAAGCCCAAAAATTTGTGACTACTGATTCCTCTTGGTATGACAAAATCCGTAACGCAAAAACACCAAAGGAAGCAGCAAAAATGGGACGCGTTCGCTCTCATCCCCTTCGTGATGATTGGGAAAAAGTCAAAGATGAGATTATGCAGCGAGGAGTGTTACGAAAATTTGAAACCCATGGTGATCTTCGTCAGTTACTACTTGCTACAGGTGATCAGCTAATTGTTGAGAATTCACCCATAGATTATTACTGGGGTTGTGGTGCTGATGGTAGTGGTAAAAACAAACTAGGAGAGATTTTAATGACAGTCAGGGCAATATTGCGTGACAAGCAAGTTGATGTTAACGATAGCATTTTTATTTGAGTTGTGAACAGAGGATTTATAGAAAAAGGGAGCAGGGAGCAGGGAGCAGGGAACAGGTAACAGGGAACAGGTAACAGGGAAAAAAACCTGTATACCTCATCATTATGAAAAACGCTGTAATTAGGACTAAATAATTAGGAATTTGTATTGTTTTAAACAACCTGGTGTCTGAAGCCAAAGTGGTCGCGGCGCTGGTTTGTGGAACCAGTCATAACGGGTTCAAGTCCCGTCAGACACCCTTAAGGAAGATGCCGCCGAGTGGACGGCAATCGGTCTCGAAAACCGTGGTACAGCAGCGATGTTGTAGGGGTTCGATCCCTCCATCTTCCTCTAGCCACCAGAAGCCGAAAAGCGAGGCACTGTGCTGTTGAACTTCCCCATCCGTCGCAGGAATGGGGATTCCCAGGCACAACCTAATTGGCTGTTATCTCCTAGGGCGTAACTTTCCCCCGCACCGGAGGTAGCTGGTAGGGTCAATACCCAGTTTTTTTTTGAGACCCTTATTTCTTATATTAACACCACACTGGGAAAATTCATCCCCGGAGACGAAACCTTAGAATAGTGGAGCCTTAATAATAAAGTTTTAACCCCTTTTCTCATAGCCGACCAACCAGAAAGGCTCCACTATTCTTACGGTAACTTCAAGACCTAATTCGACGGGGTATTCTTTTCCCTCTCAAACTCTCTCCTTCGATAACGCAGTGGTAGGAGGGGCAGTACCTCCCTGGTGGATTTCCCTCTGAAGCGCGGAACTGGCACTGACACTCCTAATGTTAGGTGTGGTCGTTCAACTCGACCCAGAGGGGTTTTCCTTTTGTGATGGGAATGTAGCTCAATTGGCAGAGCAATCGGCTCTTAACCGAATTGTTGCAGGTTCGATTCCTGTCATTCCCATAGAATCTGGGTGGTTGGCATAGCGGCTGTGCAACCGACTTTTAATCGGTAGTAGATAGGTTCGACTCCTATACCGCCCATTTATAATTCACCCAATAATTGACCCATTTAAACCGCAGAATCAGTATCTTTGACAAACAGCTATTTAACTATAAGCTTTTAGCCGGACCATTGACCATGGGCCCCTACACAGGTGAAAGGGATTTACACGCGATCGCTAACCTGATCAACTCCTGTGAAGCAGTTGATCAGCTAGACGAAGGTATGTTACTCCTGGAACTACCCCATCTTCCCATCTCCCCATCTCCCCATCTCCCCACCCTCCCCGCGCCCCCGCCCCAACAGTTATAGATTTAAAACAAAACGATGCACCCTTTAGGTCTCTGGGAAGATGGAAATGATCAGCAGAGCGCGATGAAGCAAAGCTTCCGCTAAAAGCGAACGCGCTTTGGAAAAAACAAAGGTGCGCTTTCCGTGATGGCGAGGGATTGCTCGCCATCACGGGTCGCACCTGTTGAAACAGATTAAAAATGTCTTAAACTAATGGCAAATGTATAGTTATAACATCAAAATAAATTTCTATGCAGCTTGGTCCCGGTTTATTAATAACATTTTTGTACTACTTCACCTGCACAACCCTAATTACCACTGTCTTTTCATCGCAAGTTTTGAGGCTAAGTCTGGTGACAGGGATGCCCTATAGTGTCGGTGTAATTTTTGGCTTAATCGGTGGTTTATTAGGTACCTACTTCAATCGAACCGTTACAGTATCCCTAGAATTCAAGAGTAAGAAAGTTTTTACCGCTGCTCTCCAGGATGCTCTGAGCGAGATGGGGTTTGAGGAAACCTCAAAGCTAGATGATTTTGTAGTTTACCAACGCCCAGCCCTGAGTAATCTTTTCTCTGGCAAAGTATTTGTACAAATCGGTAAAGGTACAGCAACCATTGCTAGCCGTTCCAGAAATATTAAGCGAATCAGCCGTAAAATATCGAAGAATTAGACACACTATCAATAATTTTTATAAAACCTAATTTTTAAAACCTGGCGGTGATTATAACTCACGGCAATAGTATCAGTATATCCAACACAATATAGCTGATAAAATAGAGCCTAAACCCTTAAATTATTAAGTCTTCGCAAAGCTCCAATGATTACTAACTTACCGTATAATTTAGTTCGAGAACCATAAATTTCTACATTAATCATGCTCCCATCTTTACACTGACCAGGAAAGGTAAAGTAGAGATTTTTACCCTGACCCTGAAGACAATGAGTTATTCGCTCATCCACAAATTTACGCTTGTCTTCTGCCACCACTTGTAGTAAGGATTGCATAGAAATAAGTTCACCAAAGGAATAGCCAAAAATTTCCGCCATTTTGGGATTAACATATAGAAAATTGCCTTTACTATAAATTATGTAAATTCCCAGGGAAGAGAAATTATCTGAACTCTCAGTGAGCTTATTGGTTGGGGATAAAACTTTATAGTTCTGAGGAGACTGTTGCCCTAGGTGTTGTTGTTGACTGTGGAGTTGAGCATTCTCTATGATCAAAGCCATGGACTCAGCAGTCATTTCCATTAAACGGGCAGATTTAGCACCAAAGTGTCCTGGCTGGGAATGCATTAGGGTGATAATACCTAATAACCTCTTGCCCCTGAGAATAGGTACAGCTAATACTGAGCGTACTTGATAGGGCTGACCAGGTAAGGTAAGCCAGCGGTCATCATCGATAGTGTCCTTGATCAGCCCAACTTCCCGATGGCGGCTAACCCAACCAGCTAAACCTTGGTCTAGAACCTGACCAATGATCTGCTTCTTATATCGTTGGGGGGTTGCACCGCGAGCTAGAATACTCTCAGTGACCACACCATCAGCATTGAGTAAAAACAGGCTACTCTCCTCTGCCTTAGTGAGCCGACCAGCAATGTCGAGTATATGTTGTAACAAAGCTCTCAGCATCAGGGAGCCAGAGGCCGTTTGCATTATGGTGGCATAGGTTTTAAAGAGCTGATGTTGAGCACTGAAGACGATTCGTGTAGCTTTAAGTTGATCAACTTGTCGGCGCAGTGCTTTCAGTTCCTGAATCAGCTGTTGTTTAGATTTCTTCAGATCACTCATATTTACCTCCATCAATCAGCCTGCGCCAATCCCACATTAGTCTACAGGCTTATAGCAAGTTGCGTTTCTGACGTTTAATTTACCTATGGGATCAGGAGGGCTTGGGGGAAATTTCCTAATTCCCAATTCCTTTTTGTTTATTCTTTGACTGCAACTTGGTATCAGGTAATTGCTATCGGATAATCGGTATTTTCTCATCAACGGTTAGGTAAAAATAGTAACTGTAACTCGTCTTTCCCTATTTAACCTTGAGTTATCCTCGCTCTTCCCAATCTAAACCAGCTGGTGGTAATCAGACATCCTATGGCACCAACAACCAGCAGAAAACTCTCTTCAACCGCACTCGTGCCAGTTTACAGCAAGCCTTGTCCTGGTACACCAATTTTCATCGCTCCCAGGGGAATCCTGCTGATGTGGAAATGCAAGCCTTGCTGCAAACTGAATTAGAGGTTTTGCAGTCTAGCCTAGACAAACTTGACCAAGGATTGATTCGCATTGCCGCTTTTGGTTTGGTTAGTCGTGGTAAGTCAGCGGTAATTAATGCTTTGCTGGGACAAAAAATTCTTAAAACTGGTCCGATTCACGGTGTCACTCAATGGCCCAAGTCAGTACGCTGGACACCTAGCTCCGACAGTGAAGTCCTCTTGGAGTTGATTGATACTCCAGGATTGGACGAAATCCATGGGGAAGTAAAGGCGCAGATGGCGCGGGAGGTGGTATCCCAAGCCGATTTAATTTTATTTGTCGTGGCTGGTGATATCACTCGCACTGAATATCAAGCTCTTTGTGAACTGCGGCAAAGCCAAAAGCCTCTAATCTTGGTATTTAACAAAATTGACCTCTATCCAGAACAAGACCGGGAGGCAATTTATCAACAGTTGCAAAAACTCAGTACCGGTAGCCCCAAGGATCGGCGTTTACAAAAGATGTTGTCAGCGGATGAAATTGTCCTAGTGGCAGCAGAACCAGCTTCTATGGAAGTACGGGTGGAGTGGCCTTATGGTAGAGTGACCTATGAATGGGAAACTCCACCTCCGAATGTGGATCAGCTTAAACAGAAAATTTTCAGTCTACTTAACCGAGAAGGGCGATCACTTTTAGCCCTCAACGCTCTATTTCAAGCCCGCAATACTCAGAATACTATTGCCAAAAAAGCCATTGAGTTACACAAAACTGAAGCAGAAGACTTAATCTGGCAGTTTGCTAAGTACAAAGCACTAGCAGTGGCCCTCAATCCAATTGGAATTTTAGATGTGTTAGGAGGTACTCTGACTGACTTAGTGATGATTCGTTCTCTAGCGCGGCTGTATGGTCTACCTATGACTAGCTATGAAGCAGGTAAGCTATGGCAAAAGATTTTGATCAGTTCTGGAGGGTTACTGCTAGGTGAACTGGGTACCAGTGTGCTTTTTGGTGTAGGTAAGAGTGCATCAGTGGTTATCGGTCCGAGTGGCTTGGGTGCCTTTGCTGGGGCAGCAATTACCCAAGCTGGTATTGCGGGTTATGGGGCTTATGCTGTTGGTCAAGCGGCACAGGTTTATCTCGAACAAGGTTGCTCTTTCGGACCACTAGGAGCAAGTACCGTCATTAAAGAAATTCTAGACCGGGTGGAGCCAGACACTATTCTTTTCCGTCTGCGGCAAGAACTGGAAAGACAGCTAGGAGAGTGATAAGACTTAATTCCTTAAGCTTTTCCATAATTTTGCCTAAATTTTATACCTGGTAAGTTTTTTACCGGAGTCGGAGATTGGGGATGTGTAGATATTCAGTAGATATTCAACAGAGAAAAATCACTGCCAACCCATCGCGATTCAGGAGAAGACCCATGTTCAAAAGACTAATTCAAGCCGCCATGCTCACTTTATTGCTTCACCTAATTGCAAACCTGACACAACCAGACTCTCAACAGCCTGTCAATTTGTCACCCTTAGACGTGAAACTTGTCTATGTCTTGAACTAGAATCGGTCAGTGTTCCAAACGGATTTTTATGGGGGTTGTGGGCTGGTTCATTGTCCATGGTTCATTATCCATGGTTAATTGTCCATGGTTCATTAGTGTTCATTAGTACTGTTGCTATGAACTATGAACCATGAATCTTAGAGGAGACTAAAAATGGTTAACCAAATGCATTATCCCAAACATAGTCGATCAAGGTTTTAGCCTCCTGTAGGGGTAAGACTTGACAACGACCTTGGTGATCATAGGTCAGCAGAGGGATTGGACATCTACTCCCTTGTTCTAGGTTATCCTTTACAATTTTGCCCTCTATTTCTTCCAGGTTACGCAGGCAATTATTGATATCAAAGTCAATTTTGGTGTCAAATTTATCATCCATCCATGCTTCAATTTGGTCATCCAACTCTTTAGGGTTAAGCAGCTTTTTACTAGTTAATAAATGATAATAAACTATAATAATATCCTTACATTCTTCCTCTTCAGCGTCATCAATCAAAGACTTAAACACACCAGCATTAATGGCCAGCTTTTTGAAAAAAAGGGTCTCGGTAACACTTTTTTGAAATTTAATCTGCTTATTTTGATAACTTGTGTACTGTTTAAAGGCAAATCCCCCGAAGGCGATCACCACAGATAAAGTAGTGAGCAGTACAGCCATAATATCATGGGATTTTTGCTGATCAATTCTGAAGCTTTCGACCCCCAGAGCGAACAAAATTATTCCCAAGATAAAGATAAGTTGGGGAAGAACTTTGATCAGAAGAGGAATGGCAGCTCCAATGGCAGGTACACCAAATAATAGGCGGTCTTTCCAGGTCATTCCTATTTTAACATTTGGAAATAGGAATTCTAGATCAAATTTGGGAATATTGCCATAGAGATAAACATACATTTTACCGGGAACAAAGTTAAGACGTTTGTTTTTTTTAGTCTTTTTTGAATCAAAATAAGATTTAGCTTTGAATTTAATCAATAAAACGACTCGTTCATAGATTTCAATGTTTTGTTCAGTTTTTTGTAAAAGTTTGTTCAAAAAATGAATTTTAGCTCTCTCTCCTCTACCATAGCAAACCATTTCCTCAAAGTCATCAAAATCTATATCAGTCTTTAGTTCAATCAATGACTGTTCTGACACAGCTTGTTCCAGGAGGTTTTTCGGTAAGGGAAAGTAATTGGCACTTTTCAGGAGAGTTGTCAAGGTCGATATCAATTTAGCTTCCATCTGACTCTTCTGATCTGGAGTCAGTTCCTTGATCGACTTGGTGTCAGCATCAGGATTAAAGGGAGCAAAGTTATCTTTTAACTTCTCCAGGGTTTGATGGAATTTAAAATGATAATAGGCTGACAGAATTTCACAAAAATCCCGAAACTTCTGGGAGTTGGTAGGGTCAAGTTTTCCATCTTGAAGACAAAGTTCGATCAGATCGGTTCGACGGTAAGGGATAAAGGCTTCCCGGTGTTGATATATAGCCATCATTGTGCCACTAAGCTGCTGTATAGTTCACGTTAAAATTATGTTGGTTAGAGCATGAGCACCGGTTAACTAACAAATTGACTGGCTCTATAGTTATAGAGTTACCAGCCAATCCTGGAAAGGTAACAACTCGCCAGGACTAAAATTGATATTTTTTTAAATCAGTGCTCTAGGCTAGAAGCTTCCGAAAAGTTGTTCAGCCTTAGGATTGGAATTGTCTAGGATTGCTTAAGCGATGCAGCGCGGTCTTGGGGAGGCAGCGCGGTCTTGGGGAGGCAGCGCGGTCTTGGGGAGGCAGCGCGGTCAAAGACGAAACCTTAGAGAGGGTCGCCTTATTTCATATAACTTAAAAGTATGACCCATAACCTGTCCCTATAAAGGCGACCCTCTCTTACGGTAACTTCAAAGGGGGTTTCCCCCATGAGCGACTGCCGTTCCCCCAGCGACTACCGTTCCACGGGGCAAACAGCGGTGCGGACGCAGGTTCCGCACACAGACCCATGCGCCATGAGCGACTGCCGTGGTTTCCCCCATGAGCGACTGCATCAAGACACTGATGGGTCACTCCCATCATCACAAAAGTCAACAGATGAGGTAATGTTTAATGTTTATGTGGTTTAATATACCTTGTCCTACCATTTGACACTCCCCGCCCTGGAAGGACGGGGATTCTCACTTGGCCTATGGCCACGCTACGCGAACACCGAGCTGTCTTGCTCACCCAAACCGGAGTCAGGGAGAGTAGAGGACAATTCTCCATGAGCGTGATTGATCAATGATCCCGGTTCCGGTGTGCCGGAAACGAAACCTGATCAGAGCGATGCAGCGCGGTCTTGGGGAGCCAGTGCGGTCTTGGGGAGGCAGCGCGGTCTTGGGGGTTTCCCCCACTCGCTATTGCCGTGGTTCCCCCCATGAGCAACTGGCGTGGTTTCCCCCACTCGCTATTGCATCAAGACAGGGTCGCCTTAGTACAAAACCTTGATCCCTATTCTGCATAACCCTAAAAATATAAAGGCGACCCTCTGATTACGGTAACTTCAAACCCCACCGTACCTTTTTTTTAGATCTTTTTTTTATATAGATAGATACTTTTTTTATCTAAATTTTTCTGAGACGTTTAAGTCGTTAGACTAAATTACGCAATATGTATCTCAGACATATTTTTTACGTTGCCTACTTATGGTTAGATAGTATCTATCTAGTTTAAAAGTCTATTGTTTAGAATTGTACATTAGCACACCTAGTACAAACTGTCAAGAAAAAGTTAAAAAAAAAAAGCCGTCCTAGAAGGATTTAAAGTTACCGTAAGAGAGGGTCGCCTTAATTATCAAGTTTTAACCTTTTTGCGCGAGACCGACCTACCTTAAAGGCGACCCTCTCTAAGGTTTCGTCTAATGGGGCTTTAAACCCAATTTTTTTGGTAACCTCTTAGATCCTGAGCTACTGGAGTACAGAAGTCATCCCATCTATGCTGATCTTGGGTCTAATCATCGGTTTTCTGATACCGGTAGACCAGGTTAGTCTGAGTTAGGTTATTATCTAAGCAGCTGAGCTGTTTCCAGCTTTTCGATTGGGAAGTTATTTCAGAATTGATATCGGTAATTTGTTGACTTTTGCTAATTTGATCCAACATTAATTGCTGGCTCGGTTTTTTGATTGTGATCATGTTGCTACAAACTTACCCTTTTCCCCTAAGCATGATCAGGGATGGCTACACCAGCCAAGTCGGCTTGGTGGGGATGAGGGGAAAAGGTCGATCTGGATTTAAGTGATTCATTTATAGTAGAACCAAGGGTAAGCAGCTTAAACAGCAACAACAAAAATCTTAAAAAAGCTTAATACCCGGTATTGATTGACAAATGACCAAGATTATGAATAGAGGACTTTGAAGCGATCGCAATTTCTGATCGCAATTTCTTAGACAGTGAGCGCTAACTCCCTTATTAGTCACAATAATTGAAGCAAATTAATAATAAATAATTCGATAAGATAAAGCTTTGACAGCAATTTCTAAATCATTACTAGCGTCAGCAATGCTATCCACATATCTGGGGGACTGGAGTAGTAATCGATTTCATCCACACGATAGCGAAAATCTTTAGAGCGATGCCGCAGAATCAGGTAATCACCAGGCTGGATACCTTTCCCAAGTCCTGCCATCTGACCCCTTGTTCCCTGATCAATGGCATCAAAGAAATAGTCACGTCCTTCCTGATATCCAGTATAATCGTGTGTTTTATTAGACCGTCGGAAAAGGTTAGTTTGAGTTATAGATTTACGCAACCAATGGAGCCATTTCCAGCTTCTGCCTTGGGGCTTTAGATCAGAATTGATGTTTGGCAGTTGTTTAGTTTTGTTAAGCTGTTCCGATAGTAATGGCTCCATTGGTTTATTGGTTGTGATGGGTTGTCTTAATGCTGGACTTTTTTCCCTGAGTGCTATGGCTGAGTGCTATAGTTGCCTGCTACACTCGATCAATTTGACTGATGGGGATGATAGGAAAAGGGAAATATGGATTTAAGTCCTTGCCGATACTTTTTAGCTACCAGAATCTCCCAAAGGTTAATTCTGGCTCACTAATGCAAGCTGATTACTCAGCCAGGGGGTATCTCCCAAGGCTCGCAGGAATATCCCACGAGCGCCGTTGATGTCTCTATCCATTGTTCGACCATCAACTTTTGATTTAATTATTTTGCTTCCGCCAATATTGACCAATTCACCTGTCCAACTGACAGTCTTACTGGTATAGGCTTCACAGACATCTACGACGGTCTTCCCAGTTTCGTGGGCTTTGTGCTTCAGGAACTCTTTAAACCGATAATGAGCAAAGTTGAGCATATTCCGGACAGTCTTAGATCTGATTTTTCTATTCCCTTTTTTTGACATTTGAGCTGTCTCAAAAGTGGGGAGTAAAATCACATCGAAGTTGTCAACTAGGAATCTAGCTGTCTTACGATGCAACTCATTGACTAGGTTCTGAATTCTGATTATCATCCGTCGAGCAGCTTTCCTCATTCGGCGCTTCTGCCCACCCTTAGCTTTGCTAATCTTAGACAGCAGATTATCCAGATGCTGGCATAGTCGCTGAATTCGAGAAAAATCTCCGTGACCAATCTTCCCTACAGAAGTTTCGCTGAAAAAGGTAATAAAAGTCCTGACTCCAGGGTAAGCAAGCAACTACTCTACCTTGGTTTTCGGTTTTCTTTTTAGTTACTTTGTGGGGAACTATTAGATAGTAGTTCCCGTTATTACTGGTTAGTCGGCAGTCACAAATATCGTCGGGGAGACTCTCGGAGTAGGATATCTCTCCTAGTTTTGTGTGATAAATCCCCGCAGCAGAAACTGCTGACTTTGGGATGTAACAAGACTGGATGGGGTTTTTGCGAGATCTGAATTTAACCCGATTAATTTCCGAAGTCTTTTTGTACTTTTTCTTGGCCTCCCGAACAGCAGTGCAAGCATCCTTAATCCCTATAGACTTAATCTGATAAGGTACTGCTTTGCACCACTCGGGGAGGTCGTTCAATATACCGGTCTTGATAGCTTTCCAGTTAGCTTTAACTTCGCTATCCTGAAGGATTTTGACGGTTTTGTTGAACACATAACGGGATACTCCAAACCATTTGCGAACAAGCGTACGCTGTTCAGAGTTTAGGAACACTCGAATCTTCTTTGATTTTCTTCCCGTACTTTCTGAGTCCGTGGACTCGGCATGAGAAGACGTGAATGATTCAGAGAAGATCTCAGGTAAGTTCGGATTCTGGACAACTTTCAGGTTGGTCGAGAACCAGGATTTTTCCACCGTTGAGACCGACCAAGTACTCAATGAGTTCAAACCCGAATCGGGTGAGCCTGTCTCTACAGGTAACAACAATCGTGAGCTTATCTCCGCACAGGACTCGCTCCAATATGGTTCTAAGCCCTTTCCTTTTGTAGTTGAGTCCTGAACCGATGTCAAAGATGATTTCTGCTTCCGGGAAGAGGGAGTGGATATAGGCGATTTGCCTGGCGAGGTCGTCTCTTTGTTTGGTACTACTGACCCGGCAGTAGCAAATTGTAGATTTACGAAGTCTACCAGGTTCTGTATGTCAAGATCCGAACCTGAGCAGGCTTTCTGAATCAAAGAGTCTAGTTCCTCCAGGGGTCTTTTCCCATCTGATTGTCCCATTGTCTGCATACTTCCGAAGAGTGTTCCTTGATAATCCCGTAAGTTCGACCGCCTTAGGGAGTGGTACGAGTGCCATAATTCTAATCTCCCACGTTTTAATAGATAGTGGGAGATTAGTGGACAAAAGAGTCAACTGTTACAAACCTTAATGGTAAACCGAAGCTGACGCCCCTTAAACAACCTTAAACAAACTGAAAAAAATCTTAAAACCTCTCAATAATGTGCTGATCCCGAGCCCGGTTAAATCCTTATAATTCTTGGCTTTTCGTGACTTGAAAGTTGATCATTTTCAATTTTCAAGTCACAGCCATGGGCTCTACAGTATTATAAGTGATTAACCGGACTTGGGATCAGGTTTTAGAATTTGAAAGTAGTTCTCAAAGCACCAATCACGACATCCTCGTTATCACTGTCTCCAAACGGAGCAGCAATCCAGATTAATCCGGGAGTAATCGAGATATTATCATTTACCTGATACTTGTAGAAGCCTTCAACATGAATGGCGGTATCATCATCACCACCAACATAAGGCTCAGAACCAGCAACTATACCAAGTAAGTTACCTTCTTTGCCAAAGTCTGGTAATGCCAGTCCTAGACCGTAGTACCAAATCTCAGCATCACCGTTGCCACCAGAAGCTTGTTCAGCATCGGTGTAGCCGCCATAGGCATTAATTACTAAATTGGGAGAGAATTGAAAAGAGGCTTCTACGCCGTAGGAGTTAGTGTTGGCTGTGACATCTGCTCCATCACCAAAGGGTGCCCTGGAGTTTTCAGTTCCCACACCTGTATCAAAGATAGCGTTGCCATCATCAAAGTCATTGAAGTAGGCACGAACGTAGGTGAAGGCTAACTGAAAGCTGTCGCTAGGGGAAAATGTCAGCTGACCTAAGGCAGAAAACTCACCATTGAATAAACCCTGACCTTCAGAGGGGTTAAAGGAATTGCCACCAAAGTAACCTGCACTCAATACTACAGCATCGGCGAGGCTAAAGTTGATGCCTAGTCCACCACCTGCGGCTAAACCAATTTTATAGATGGGGCTAGATTCAGCATAGCTGGAAAGAACACCGCTAGCGCCAGTGAAGTCATCCAGGTAGGGGCTGATGGTGGGGACGAAATCTTGCCAAAGGGGAAAGGCAGCTGGCAAATAGACATCAATATTATCCCCAATCGGGAAGTAGTAGGCTAGCCAACCAATACCCACGTCGTTGCCGCTGTCAAAGCTGTAAGTAAAGGCACCTTGGTCTGTGCCATCAAAGGTAGCTGCATTACCGGCATCCAGACGGGTGTAGAGCGCATCTTTACCGGTGAAGCTGGAGACAAACGCTAAACGTACCCGGTCTTGAAACACGACTTGGTTGTCACTGTCTTCACCAAAGGCGTTGGCAATAGAGAAGACCACTTCCCCTTCTAGCTTGGTGGTGGTAGAAAACTGATGGTCTTCTAAAAATGCCACCCGTCCTTCTAAGTTATCCACTCGTGCACCGAGAGTAGCCAATTCTGATTCAAACTCCTGAATCAGCCGTTGCAGGGTTTCTAAGTCCTCACGAGTGATAAAGTCTGCGGTAGACGCAGCAATTAAACGCTCAATCTGGTTCAAGCAAGCATTTAAACCAGCGGCAAATTCATACCGGGTTGTGGCGCGATTCCCGCGAAACGTGCGATTGGGATATCCTGCAATACAACCGTAGCGCTCTACCAAACTGCGTAGCGCTTCATAAGCCCAGTCTCCAGGAGATACATCACGCAGTTGGGAAACACTGGTGACTTGACCCATAGAAGCTGAGTCTTGTTTACTCTGTTTGATCAGTTTATCAACCGACACCTGCTTTGATTGTGCAGGCATTTGGGACTGGTTTACTGGGTCAAGGTTTGGTGAAACCTCTTGTGCGATCGCGACCTTGGATGCTGCCCATTGGGATACCAACATCAATGGACTCATCAGTAACATCGCGCGTAATTGTTTATTCATTGTGCTCACTCACACCTGTCATCAGTCTAATGGATGAAAGTAACAAAGCTCTGACCCAATGTTTGTAGTCCTTGATACAAAATATTACTTATATAGTTGACTGTTGATGGTACGCTGTCAGGACTTAGGCACAACTGCGGAGCAAACCCTATAAGTAATAGGAATTCTTGACTTGTAAGCATTCAGCGGTCAGCTATCAGCTAATGCGCTAAGTCCCAGCGTCGAAGCCTGTGCCACCAGCTAGCTAGAAGCCTGTGCCACCAGCACCCCCGATGCTTGTTTACTACCGACCGTTGATTAGCTGATGGCTGACAGCTGATAGCTGATAGCTTACGTTTACTTAACGCTTTTAGCAGAAGGTTTTCAGATTTTATATTGGTAAACTAATTACAAACTCGGCTCCCTGACCTGGTTCTGAAGCCACCTCAATTTTCCCCCGATGCTGGGTAATAATTTGGTAGCTAATGGCTAGTCCCAAGCCAATTCCCTTACCTGGCTCTTTGGTAGTGAAAAATGGGTCAAATATCCGGTCTTTAATTGCTGCGGGAATCCCAGGGCCATTGTCAGCGATTCGGATAACTACCCAGTTTTGGTCAACTACCTCAGTTTGAATCCGAATGCTGAAGACTGGGGATGGGCAAGATTCGACACTATTGTGTTCTATAGCCTTGTGTTCTGTAGCATCTTTTTCTATGGCATCAAGGGCATTTTCCAAGATACTCATAAATACCTGATTCAGTTGAGCTGGGTAGCAATCCACCAAAGGTAAATCCCCATACTGCTTGATCACCTCAATCCCTGGCTTGAGACGGTTGCTGAGCAGAACGAGGGTATTGTCAATTCCTTCATGGATGTTAACCGGTTTCATCTCGGCTTCATCCAATCGGGAAAAATTCCTCATCGAAAGCACAATTTCACGAATGCGCTCAGCTCCCCCTTTCATGGAAGTGATGATTTTAGGCAAGTCTTGGGCCAAAAATTCCAGATCAATCTCTTCGAGGCGATTTTTAATCTCTGGGTCAGGGTTGGGATAATACTGCTGATAGAGTTCGACCAGAGAGAGTAAATCCTCAATATAATCGCTGGTAAAGAACAGATTGCCGTAGATAAAGTTAATCGGATTGTTCATTTCATGGGCAATACCAGCCACCATCGTACCCAAACTGGACATTTTTTCGTTTTGAATCAGCTGGATTTCCGTTTGCTGGAGTTCCTGGGTGTAGTCAGCCATACGGTGAATCAGCTGATTGAGAGAAGTGGCTAAGACACCCACTTCATCTTTGGTCGTGACTGGTGCTTGCAGGGTAAAGTTAGACTCCTGTTTGACCTGTTCGGTGATCTCAGTCAGGCTTTTGATTCGCTGTGCGATCGCATTACTTGTATGAATAGCTAATAGGATTGCGATCGCAACTGAGGCGATCATACTGCTGACGATCAGCCCAAAGCACAACTGATCAGCACGGTTGAGGGCGCTCAACCCTTGCTGTTGTTTGACTTGAGCTGCTCTAATCAGCTGGTCTGACTTCTCAAAAAAGCGTTCTAGGGCAGTGGTTACTTCAGGATTGTTCTGTGGCAACAGTTGCCTTTGGGCAAGTTTAAGCTGATCATCGGGTGCGACCCATGGTGAATTTAATTCGCCAAGGTCAAGGGCACCTAAGGGTAAGTTTCCAGGCTCGATTTCTGGCAACAGGGATTGAATCAGAGTGTTGTAGGCATCAATAATGATCCTGTAGGTCTTCAGTAAATCCAGTAACTGATTGGTATTCGTATGAGAACAGGTCTCAAACTCTGTGACAAACTCTTCCGCTTCCAACAGCAGTTGCTGAGCTTGGTCAATTTTCTCTTGAACCAGCTGTAGGTCTTCCATGGGAACAGCAAGCGCACCTAAGTAGGGATAGGAACGTAGGTCTAAAATCGCGATTTGTAAATTTTTCAGGAGATTTTCTTGTTTTTGGGCACGAGTGAGTTCAGCCAGTGCTGCCTTTTGGTAATGCTGGCCAATCCCTAATCCAGTCGTTGTTCCCAAAATTGCCAAACCAATGGAGAGTGCATAGCCAACAAAAACTTTCTGCCGAATGCTGGCACTGGCTAGGAATTGATTGATCCAGCTGATTCTGGATGCCCCTGAGTTAGGGTGACATCCTTGGAAATCCTCCCCTGACAAAGCTTAAATCTCGCCAAATGTTAGCGCATGAGTCGTTAGTGTTTATTAATACATCAACCTTATGGTCAATCTGTACACTGAGTTACAAGACAACCGTAAGTTTAGAAGTTGAGCAACAAAGCTTGAATAGATGATGCCTAATGGCTGCAACAGGCGCGCACCTTGAGCGAATTTAATTCGCCAAGGTCAAGGGCACCTAATGCGATTTTTAGGCAAAAATATGCTTTTTTTTAGGTTATTGAACCATAGTAACAGGTTTTGGCTTCGCATGCTCTCTCTTGCTTTTGTCAAGGAGGTTTTGCTTATCCAGGCTGTAAAGAGTTGATTAACAGAATGTGAATACTTAGTGCTCAGCATGGGTAGATCTGATCCAAAAAAATGTTAAAAAATGTTAAAAAAAGTCAATCTTTCATGAACTGATCGAAAGTTTAGCTTTTTTGTATCCTAATTAACAGTTTACTTGCCATCCTAGGTCTACTATCACACCCTAGCTTCGCAATTTTTTCAATGAGGCTACACCTAAATTTGGTAGAGGATGGTACGAAAGTATGGTAAGTGGATTAGGACGACGTAAATTTCTGCTTTATAGCTCGGCGGCATTGGGAACCAGTCTTCTGTTGAAGGCTTGCGCTGAACCCCAGGGTTCTTCAGATGCTAGTGCTGGTGGGGAAGACACGATCAAAGTGGGTATTCTCCACTCCCTGACCGGCACCATGGCAATTAGTGAGACCACTGTGGTGGAAGCTGAAAAGCTTGCCATCAAGGAGATTAATGAAGCCGGGGGGGTATTAGGCAAGAAAATTGTGCCTATTGTTGAGGATGGTGCGTCTGACTGGCCAACCTTTGCTGAGAAAGCTGCCAAACTGATTGATAAGGATCAAGTCGTTACTATTTTTGGTTGCTGGACATCCGCTAGCCGTAAGGCTGTGCTACCAGTGTTTGAATCCAAAGACCATATGCTGTGGTATCCTGTGCAGTACGAAGGGCAGGAATGTTCCAAGAATATTTTCTACACAGGTGCTGCACCAAATCAGCAGATTGAGCCAGCAGTAGAGTGGTTGCTGAAAAACAAGGGCAAAAAGTTTTTCTTAGTGGGTTCGGATTATGTTTTCCCTCGCACCGCTAACACAATTATTAAGGAGCAACTCAAAGCTCTGGGTGGAGAGACCGTGGGCGAGGATTACCTTCCCCTTGGTAATACAGAAGTTACCCCGATCATTTCTAAGATTAAAGCCGCCCTACCAAATGGTGGCGTCATCTTCAACAGTCTCAACGGGGATAGTAACGTCGCCTTCTTTAAACAACTAAAGGGTGCTGGACTCACTCCAGATAAATATCCCACTATGTCGGTGAGTATTGCAGAAGAGGAAGTCCGGCAAATTGGTCCAGAATTTCTCATTGGTCACTACGCCGCCTGGAACTACTTCCAATCTGTCGATAGCCTTGACAATAAGCAGTTTGTGGAAGCCTTCAAAGCCGAGTATGGCGAAGACCGGGTAACCAACGACCCCATGGAAGCCGCTTACATTATGGTTTACCTATGGAAGCAGGCGGTAGAGAAAGCTGGAACTACTGACCTAGAGCCTGTGCGCAAAGCTGCTATCGGTGAAAAATTTGACGCACCAGAAGGAGCAGTGGAGATGTATCCGAATCATCACATTTCCAAGACAGTGCGCATTGGTGAAATCCAAGCCGATGGTCAGTTCAAAATTGTCTCATCCACACCTAAACCCGTTCCTCCCATCCCCTGGAATCAATATGTAGCGGAAACGAAAGGGTATGGGTGTGACTGGAGTGATCCCAATAAGGGAGGAAAGTACAAAAAGGAGAAAGTATAAATTATCAAGGATGAATTATAGCGTTTGTATCTAGGTTGTAAACACACGAATTGCTGAAAAAGGCAAGAGGCATGCATGTTAAAGGCAAGAGGGGCAAGAAATCCCGATTGTCCAATAAAAAAAGACCATACAGGTTTACATCTCAAATACAAACGCTATATGAAGTATGAAGTAAACTACTAGGCATTTAAAATCGAGTTTTGTTAGTTGAGTGCTGAGTGCTGAGTGCTGAGTGCTTACTGTAAACTTCAAAAACAGAAAAATAAAGTAGTTTTAAGCCTTCATAATTCATCCTTCATAATTCATCCTTCATAATTCATATTTCATCATTCATCCTTCATAATTCATATTTAATTATTAAATTGTGCTGCCACTTTTAGAAGGAATTTTTAACGGGATTAGTATTGGCTCAGTGCTACTGATTGCTGCCCTAGGACTAGCGGTTGTATTTGGACTGATGGGCGTGATTAATCTTGCTCACGGCGAGTTAATGATGTTGGGCGCTTATACAACTTATGTTGTCCAAAATACGTTTAAAGCCTTTTTAGGGGATTCGTTGTTTAATGTCTATATCTTTTTTGCCCTGCCCATGGCTTTTCTGGTGGCAGCGTTGGTAGGACTGGTATTGGAGAGGGGGGTCATTCGTTATCTATATGGGCGACCGTTGGAAACCCTTCTAGCTACTTGGGGAGTAAGTTTGATATTGCGGCAGTTTGTCCGCAGTGTAAATTGGGTATTGGTGATTGGGATTGGGGTATTTTGCCTGCTGTTTTTTGGGTCAAGGTGGGTTCTAAGCCGTCGTTTAGATTGGCAGAGAATTCGCAATTGGGCGATCGCTTTGATGGTATTCTTATCTCTAGGAATTGCCATTGTAACTGGGGTGTTGTTAGGACAAACGGGTCAACGGGCAATTACTCGACCTTGGTTTAGTGCCAGAAATGTAGACGTGACTCCACCAGCATGGCTTCAAGGGGGATTCCCGATTGGTAACTTCCAATTGCCCTATGCCCGGATCTTTATCATTATTTTGACGATTATTTGTCTATTGGGTACCTACTGGTTCTTAAATCGCTCCAGTTGGGGATTACGGATTCGAGCTGTTACCCAAAATCGCAATATGAGTGCTTGCTTAGGTATCCCTACACAAACGGTAGATGCCTTAACATTTGCCCTAGGTTCTGGTTTAGCTGGTGTAGCAGGTTGTGCGATTACATTACTAGGTTCTGTCGGTCCCAATACTGGTCAAAATTATATTGTCGATACTTTTATGGTGGTAGTGGTTGGCGGTGTCGGAAACTTACTGGGAAGCATTTTAGCAGCCCTAGCAATTGGTACACTTACCTATCTGATTGGTTCGGGAAGCATAGCCTTTATGTTGATGCCAGTAGAGTTCCTTAAACCGGTAACGGACTTCTTTACCTTCTTTGCCACCACCAGTATGGCAAAAGTTATGGTCTTCGCTTTAATTATTACCTTTTTACAAGTGAGACCTTCAGGAATATTCCCACAAAAAGGACGCACGGCAGAATTATAGGTTTTGTATCATCGGTTGTGAACATAACTCAAAGGCAAGAGGCAAGAGGCAAGAGGAACCCACCCCTAACCCCTCCCAGGAGGGGAAATAGCTCCGGAGTTTTATTGTCTAATAAAAAAAGACCATACAGGTTTACATCTCAAATACAAGCGCTATTATATAGTGTTACTCATAGTAATGATATTTTTATTCCTGTTCCCTGTTCCCTATTGCCTGTTCCCTGTTCCCTGTTCTGAATTGTCTACTCCCTACTCCCTACTCCCTACTCCCTACTCCCTACTCCCTACTCCCTACTCCCTACTCCCTGTTCCCTTTGCCAACGTACCTCACCAAATTGAGAACTGCTATAGTTGTTATTTTTATAAATTATGACGTATGTATCTAGAACACAAGCCATTAAAAAGCAGCGGCGACGAAAGTTAATTATAGAAATAGTAGCAATCGTAGGAATTGCTCTAGTTTTCGCGTTATTAATGCCAGCGATTTTGCCGGATTTTCGCCTCAAGCTGTTGGGGCGTTTTTTGTCATTATCTATTGTAGCGATTGGGATTGACCTGATTTGGGGGTATACCGGACTGCTGAGTCTAGGACACGGTATATTTTTTGCGTTGGGGGGCTATGCCTTTGCTATGCACCTCAAACTGCAACTACCAGAAGGAGAAATACCGGAATTCTTCACCCTCTATGGGGTAAAGCAACTGCCATTCTTCTGGCAGCCATTTTATTCGTTTCCTTTCACCCTAATTGCTATTGTTTTAATTCCCAGTATCGTGGCGGGATTGCTAGGTTATCTGGTATTTCGTAACCGGATTAAAGGGGTTTATTTCTCGATTTTGACCCAAGCCGCACTGCTGGTTTTATTCAATTTTTTCAATGGACAGCAAAAGCTAATTAATGGTACTAACGGGTTAAAAACTGATACAGAAACCCTGTTTGGGATGTTAGTCAGTTCCAAACAAGCTCAGTTAGCTTTCTACGAAATTAGTATCCTGTGTGTGGTTCTGATCTACTTATTGTGCCGTTGGTTAACCAGTGGACGCTTTGGTCGGTTGTTAATTGCTATACGGGATGATGAGAATCGGGTGCGTTTCTCTGGCTACGATCCTACCGGATTCAAAGTCCTGGTATTTGCGGTTTCTGGGGGAATCGCTGGAGTGGCTGGAGCCCTTTATACGGTACAATCAGGGATTGTTACCCCCAGCTATATGGAAGTAGCGTTTTCCATTGAGATGGTGATTTGGGTGGCTGTGGGAGGACGAGCAACTCTAGTGGGAGCAATTCTGGGTACTTTATTAGTCCGACTAGCTCAAACCTTGTTGAGTGAGCAATTTCCCGAAGTTTGGCTATTTTTCCAGGGTGCGCTGTTCCTAATTGTAGTCACAGTACTGCCTAATGGTATTGTCGGCTGGTTGCGAGACCAGGGAATTGAACAAATGCGATCGCTTTTTGGTGCCGAACAACCAGTGATAACAACTTACCCCAGCCTAGAAAAAGACCCAGTAGTGCAACGGGAAAAAGAAGAGATTGGTCATTAAGCTGGTCTTCATTAGACTTCTTGCAGAAGTCGGGAACAGGGAACAGGGAACAGGGAACAGGGGGATAGGGTTTGTTTTATAGCAATTCTCTATGCCATGAGGTACAAAGGGATCCCCCTAAATCCCCCTTATCAAGGGGGACTTTGAGGTTGAGAAGCATACCTCATAAATCCTAGAAACGCTATATAACTGAACAATATCCAATTTAAATACACAACAGCTTAGTTATTATTCATTAGTTATTTCCCCCACTCGCTATGGCATCAAGACGACAATGATGTAGACAGGATTTTTTCCCTACTCCCGATTCCCGATTCCCGATTCCCTACTCCCGATTCCCTACTCCCGATTCCCGATTCCCTACTCCCTACTCCCTACTCCCTACTCCCTACTCCCTACTCCCATTAACCCAGGACTTTTTACCTAACCCAATTGATAACGTCTAATGAACTCTAAAATTCTTGAAATTGATAACTTAACCGTAAGTTTTGATGGCTTCAAAGCAATTAACCAGTTTAACTTTAGTATGGATGCTGGGGAATTGCGAGTGATGATTGGTCCTAATGGTGCTGGTAAAACTACGTTTCTGGATGTAGTGACTGGGAAAGTACAGCCAACGGAGGGACGGGTGTTGTTTAAAGGACGGGATTTGCGAGGCTTATCGGAACACCAAATCTCTCGCTTCGGCATTGGTCGAAAATTTCAGACACCACGAGTCTACCTAAATCTAACGGTTCGGGAAAACTTAGATTTAGCCTGCAATCGTGATAAAAATGTGTTTTCCACCCTGTTTGGACGTACATTACCGGGGGAAAAACGGACAGTAGCGGGTTTGCTGGAAACCATTGGTTTAGTGGAAAAAGCGAATTTACTGGCCGAGTTACTCTCCCATGGAGAAAAACAGCGGTTAGAGATTGGGATGTTAGTGGCTCAGTCTCCCGATTTATTACTAGTAGATGAACCGGTGGCTGGTTTAACCGATGAAGAGACAGAAAATGTCGGAGATTTGCTGTTAGCTCTAGCCAAGAGTCATTCCATTATTGTGATTGAACACGATATGGAATTCGTGCGCCAGATTGCTAGTCAAGTAACCGTGTTACATCAGGGGTCAGTGTTGTGTGAAGGCACAATGGATCAAGTCCAAAATGACCCCCGGGTGATTGAAGTGTATTTAGGACAAAAGCCATCGATTACAGCATATCAAATGAAAATGCTACGGATTGTGTCTGCTATGGCTTGGTCTGATGGTAATCTGGCACCAGAAGAAGTTGATGTGATGATATCTCGCTTTAGTAAAGTGTTTGGTACAGATGCAGAACAACAGCAACAATTGCAACAAGAGTTACAGAATTATTTAGCAGTTAATGTTTCCATCGAAGAGTTGACTACTGAAATAGAAACTATTGAAGAACGAAAACTAATCGTGAAGCTAGCTTATGAAGTGATTAAATCAAGTTCCCGTACACCTACCGAACCAAAGATTAACGACGCTGAAGCAGCGGCTTACCAAAACTTGGTGAAGCTGTTGGATCTGCCAGCAGAAGTGGTAAAAAGCTTAGAAGCAGAAGTAGGAGATTGACACTGTGAAGGGTGAAGCGCGAATGGAAGTTTCCACACCAGTTGCTCCCCACACCTCCCACACTCCCCGCGCCCACTCCCCACACCTCCCACCCTCCCCACCTCTGCCTCTCTTTCCCTGTTCCCTGTTCCCTGTTCCCTGTTCCCTGTTCCTAAAAAACCCTTATGCTGCAAATTTCCAATTTAAATGTCTACTACGGTGAAAGCCACATTCTCAGAAATGTAGATTTGAATGTACCAGCAGGACAAATGGTTTGCCTGATTGGACGGAATGGTGTGGGCAAAACTACTCTTCTCAAAACGATTATGGGATTACTCAAACCCCGCACTGGCACCATTACCTTTGCTGGTCAACCCCTGACTAAACTATCTACCGATAAACGAGCCAGATTAGGGATTGGCTATGTTCCCCAGGGGCGGGAGATTATCCCTCGGGTAACTGTGAAAGAGAATTTGTTGCTGGGTTTAGAAGCACGTCTAGGGGGTAGAAAGGCTGAAGACGACATCCTAGACACTATCTTTGAGCTGTTTCCAGTCTTAAAATCAATGTTGTCCCGGATGGGTGGTGACTTGAGTGGTGGCCAACAGCAACAATTAGCGATCGCACGGGCATTAATGGGACGTCCTCAGTTATTAGTGTTAGACGAACCCACGGAAGGGATTCAACCGTCGATTATTTTGGAAATTGAAGCGGCTGTGCGGCGGATTATTAAAACTACTGGAATTTCCGTGCTCTTGGTCGAGCAGCATCTACATTTTGTCCGACAAGCTGACCGCTACTATGCTATGCAGAAGGGTGGGATTGTGGCATCAGGGGCGACTAGTGAACTTAGTCAGGATGTGATTCAGCAATTCTTAGCGGTTTGAATCGGCGTAAGCATTCAGCTATCAGCCGTCAGCTATCAGCATTCAGCTTATATGCTATGCACACGCTACGCGAACAGCTAATGCCCTACACGCACGCTACGCGAACAGCTATCAGCTTCAAATAAAATTGAAAATTTGGGGAAAACCCTTGGTCTTGGCCAAAGGCCACGCTATTCTCTTAAACTATCTTGAACTCAATTGACACTCCCCGTCCTAGAAGAACGGGGATTCTTTAATCAACGAGCCAGCTTACTCTTCCAGACCGGAATCAGGAAGAGTAGAGGCTGATTCTCCTAAAGCGTTCAGATCTATGATCCAGGTTCCGGTATGCCCTACCGTACCCAAGGCTCTTTTTAGAATATTGATCGCAGCATTATGGTCTCTGTCTAATTCACAGCCACACTCACAGACATGGGTTCTGGTTGACAAAGACTTTTTAACTACTTCACCACAATTAGAGCAATTTTGACTTGTGTAAGCCGGATTAACGGCTACTGTCTGCCTACCAAACTTTTGACCAAAATGCTCCAACCATTTTCTAAATTGATACCAACCAGCATCGTTAATAGATTTGGCAAGACAATGATTTTTTACTAGATTTTTAATCCTCAAGTCTTCGTAGGCAACCACATCGTTAGAGTGGATTACGCAACGTGCCAGTCTCTTGGCATGTTCTTCACGCTGTCTACTTATTTTGAGGTGTGTTCTGCCTAATCTATTTCTGGCTTTTTTACGATTGGATGAGCCTTTTTTTTTGCGAGAAACTCTACGCTGATAAAACTTTAATTGCTTTTCTCCTTTGCGATAAAATCTGGGGTTTGGCTCTGTGCCTCCTTTTGAATCTGTATAGAACTCTTTTAGTCCTACATCTAACCCAATGTTGGTATGACTTGGTTCTAAAGACTCTTTTACATCAACCTTTACACAGAACTGAACATAATAACCATCTGCGCGGCGAACTAACCTAACTCGCTTGATTAGTTTTGGGTCATAGCGCCACAAGTCCCAAGTCCCCTTGAGTTTAAGTTTGCCTATTCCTTTTTTGTCAATAAAGGAGATTGACTTGGTATCGGGGGAAAGCTTCCAACCAGATGTTTTATATTCAACTGATCTAGAAAACTTCTTGAACTTGGGATAGCCTTTCTTTCCAGGTATTTGTTTCTTGCAGTTGCTGTAGAACCTAGAGATTGAATTATAAGCTCGTTCCACAGAGGCTTGACAGGCATGAGAATTCAAGTCTTTGACAAAAGGGAATTCAGACCTAAGCCATGTGTTATGGCGATAAAGGTCTTTTTGTCCTACGCCTTTGTTGTCCATCCAATATCGGAGGCATTTATTACGTACGAACTGACCCGTCCTGATCGCGTCGTCTATGGCGGCGTACTGAGTTTTATTCCCTTTGACCTTGAACTCTAAGACGATCATTTGACGTGGAAAAACTTTACGTAAAGTATAACTCGAAAAAATAAGACTGTCAAGAAAGCCGTCGAACGAAGGACGGGGCTTGAGACCCAAAATTTTTGGTCAATCAGCCAGTGCAGTCAACTCACAGAAGAGGTGGCGGCTGAATTAGCTGATGACATTGACTCTACGGTTTGGTCTAAGGTTAAATCTAAACTTGATAAGTATAGCAGTTTTTAGTTTAATGAGGTACATAGGCTTTTTTCCCTCTTGCCTCTTGCCTCTTGCCTCTTGCCTCTTGCCTCTTGCCTCTTATCTGCTCCCTGCTCCCTGTTACCTGCTCTCTAAAAAAAATGTACCTCGCCTAATTTCAAACCACTATAATTGATAATTAAGAATTAATAAAAATGGCTGGACAAAAACATCTTGTTAAGAAAATAAGAGAAGCAAAAAAGAAGCAGCTTAAACAGTTAGATTTAAGCCGTGATTTTTTGTATTACGATGATGTTAATTTCACTGAAATACTAACTGAAGTTTTTAATTTATCACAGTTGGAAGTATTGGATTTAAGCGGAAAACAATTAAAAACAGTCCCAGAATCCATCGGAAAGCTTACCAACTTAACCACGCTTAATTTAAGCGGTACTCAATTAACAACAGTCCCAGAATCCATCGGAAAGCTTACCAACTTAACCAAGCTTAATTTAAGCGGTAATCAATTAACAATAGTCCCAGAATCCATCGGAAAGCTTACCAACTTAACCGAGCTTAATTTAAGTAAAAATCAATTAACAACAGTCCCAGAATCCATCGGAAAGCTTACCAACTTAACCACGCTTAATTTAAGCTTTAATCACTTTAATCAATTAACAATAGTCCCAGAATCCATCGGAAAACTTACCAAGTTAACCGAGCTTAATTTAAGTACAAATAACTTAAAAAAAATCCCAGAATCCATCAATCAGCTAACCCTTTTAACCCAGCTTGATTTAAGCTTTAATCAATTAATAACAGTCCCAGAATCCATCACCAAGCTATCTAACTTAACCAAGCTTAATTTAAGGGATAATCCCCTTGAAAATATACCAATAGAAATTGCAGAAAATGATATTGGAGCAATCAGATCTTATTTCCGACAACTGAAAGAAGGAGAAGATTATATCTATGAAGCAAAACTCCTCATTATCGGTGAAGGAGGTGCTGGCAAAACAACACTAGCCAAAAAGATAGAAAACCGAGACTATCAGCTACAGGAAAAAGAAAAATATACAGAAGGAATTGACATTATCCAATGGGAATTTCCACTGGAGAACGGTCGAGACTTTCGGGTGAATATCTGGGACTTTGGGGGACAAGAAATTTATCACGCTACCCATCAATTCTTCCTGACCAAACGTTCCCTTTACACCCTAGTAGCAGATACCAGGAAAGAAGACACAGACTTCTACTACTGGCTTAATATAGTAGAACTCTTAAGCGACAACAGTCCTCTCTTAATTATCAAGAATGAAAAACAAGATCGTCATAGAGAAATAAACGAGCGCGCCTTACGGGGACAGTTTACCAACTTGAAAGAAACTCTAGCAACCAACCTAGCTACTAACCGAGCTTTAGAGGATATTCTTACCCAAATTAAATTTTATATTAGCAACCTCCCCCACATCAAAGAAGCAGCTTTACCTAGAACATGGAAACAAGTCAGAGAAGCTTTAGAAGAAGATAGCCGTAATTACATCAGTCTGCGTGAATATCTAACGATCTGCTCAAACAATGGGTTTACTTTATACAAGGATAAATTACAGTTAAGCGGGTACCTACACGATCTGGGAGTGTGTTTGCATTTTCAAGATGACCCTCTATTAAAGAAAACAGTGATTCTCAAACCGGAATGGGGTACTTATGCTGTCTATAAAGTGCTGGATAACGATGACGTTATTCGCAATCTAGGTTGCTTTAACCGCGCTGATTTAGAAAAAATTTGGTCTGAAGAAAACTATGCTTATATGCACGATGAACTGCTACAATTGATGATCAAGTTTCAACTTTGCTATCTAATCCCTGGGAGTAAAGATAGCTACATCGCGCCACAACTACTAACGTTAAATCAACCTGAGTATGATTGGGATAAATCTGACAATCTAATTCTCCGCTATACCTATGAATTCATGCCCAAAGGTATTATCACTCGGTTTATTGTGGTAATGCATAACTGGATTGACCAGCAGCAACATGTGTGGAGAAGTGGGGTTATCTTAAACAAAGATAACACCAAAGCAGAAGTAATTGAATATTACGAACAGCGAGAAATTAAAATTAGAGTTACTGGTAGACATAAACGAGACTTGTTGACTACTGTTACTTACGAACTAGATCAGATCCATGATTCTTATAACCGATTGAGGTGTAGTAAGTTAATCCCCTGTAATTGTTCTAGTTGTAAAAACAGTCAAACTCCTGATTTCTATGAATTTGATAAATTAAGAGAGCGGATTGCTTATGGTAAGAATACGATTGAATGTGGTAGTCCTCCCTATAATACAGTTAATGTATCAAGTTTAATTATTGATTATGAGATAGATTTAAAGCAGTTCAATAAAGATGAACAACCAGATATAGATCGACAGCCAAACAAAGCTGATAGATCTATTACTATTCATATTGATGCTACAGGGAGTAAAACTATGTCTGAAAAAAGCGAAATCAAGGTTGGGGACGGAAGTACGGTAATAGGAGCAGGAGGTAGAGAGTCTAACAACAATACTATCCAAGCTACTGTCAATGAGTCACCCACAGAGAAGAAATGGAATCTCTCAAATAAACTTGCTCTGTACGGCATAATAGCGACTTTATTTGTAGGATTAGGTGCTTGGCTGTTTGGCGGACTTCTTAATGACAAGGTAATAGAATGGTTTAGTCCAGAGCCACCAACACAACAAGAGCAAGTAGATTAATCGTAGGGTGGGCAGTGTCTAGCAAGGGGCTTTTTAAGGTGATATCTATTAAGCACTGCCCACTAAATTAATCGTCTTCGCTATTAACGCTGATCAATTGTTTTCAAGGCTTGGTCTATATCTTTGATTACTAGATCGCTATCTTCATAACCGATACTCAGTCTGATCAAGCTATCAGTAATTCCTATCTCTTGCTTTTCGGTGGGAGAGAGTTGGTAATAAGTAAAGACACTGCATTGTTCAACCATAGCATTGCTGGAGCCAAAGTTGGTTCCCATAAACGGAACTCGTAAAGCATCCACAAATTTTGATGTTACTTCTCGATCAGCATCTAGTTCAAAGGATATTAATCCCCCATGTCCCATTAAATATTTTTTGGCTAAATAGCTGTGAGGATGACTCTCTAGACCAGTATAAAAAACTTTTTTAACCCTAGGATGCTCTTCCAGATATTTGGCGATTTTAATTCCAGCTTCATTGAAATGTTTCATTCTAATTTCCAGAGTATCCAAACTTCTATTCAACAGAAAAGCACAATGGGGATCGGCAATCCCTCCCATAATATTTCGGTAACTCCTAATTTGTTCAATTAGTTCTCGCGACCCGGCTACACTCCCTGCTAAAAGATCGCCATGACCTCCGATATACTTGCTGCAACTATGAATGGTCAAATCTGCTCCAAACCTTTGCGGTTGAATATTATACGGTGTTGATAGGGTACTATCCACAATCAGTAAAGTATCAGTGCCGATCTGACTTTTTAGTGTAGCTAAATCAACTAAATACAAATGGGGGTTTGACGGCATTTCTACAAATACAATTTTGACATTGCTTTGATATTGATTTTCAATGTTTTTATGAAAATCATCCCTAATCATTGGATCTATAGGTATGGTTTTTACTCCCAAGTTAGGCAAGACTAAATTAAAAAACTTTCTAATATTTCTATAACACTTGCCCGTGTAAAGTAATATATCGTTTGGCTCAATAAAACTGAATACAGTTGTGACTATCGCATTCATCCCTGAAGAAAAAATCAGAGCATCATCATAATTATCAAGAGCCGCCATTTTGCTTTCAAATTCCAACCAATTTGGATTATCATACCTTCCATATCGTCCTAAACGTACTTCATCCTGGTGATACTTTATGACCTGTTCCGTATTTTCAAAAAAATAAGCAGCGTTATGATATATGGGAGTAATACAACTGTTACTGTAAGTTTCTTTTTTTTGCTTAGACACAGTTTTATCCATTAAAAAAGTAATAGTTTTTACAAACCTAATTCACATTTTTGTAGTGAGATAGGGGTAGTGGTTTAGGTGTTGATCCGGTCAAAGTTTTGGGGGGTAAAATCACTCATTGTGTACCACTACCCATGTTTTTTGACAATTAGCTAAGGTGGTCTACTCTGATCAAGCTCTCCCTATAAAGTGAGACCACGAGGAGAGACATGGAGTTCCGTAGCCAATACTTGTTAAATCAAGTTGCTACCTATCAAGAAATCGACCTGACAGACAGAGTTATTGAGGGGTGCATATCACTGTCTTGATGCAAAGCGCGAGTGGGGTAAACCCCCTCAGGTCAGAACACCCGTCGCTGAGTTATTGATTGACAACCAAAAGAGGCACCCGTTATTGAGAAATACCAAGCCAAAATGACGCTATAGCGTCATTTTGGACTGATGAAATGGCCAGAAAAACCAATTTATAGTATTTTGATGGCGCAGGTAAGCGTGGATGCATTTAAATTGGGATTTTTGAAGCTCAGAACCCTAGCAGCAAGGCTTTCAGGAACAAAATTGAAATGCTCAACAGCTTAGCAACTTCAATTAATTCTGGTTCTGCCATTTCAGTTACCTCGATTTTCAGCTAGCTTTCCGGTATGTTGCCTCGTTTTTTGCCAATAATGGCTATATAGTATAGGGGGCGTCCGTCCAAGTGAAATCGGTGCTGATACTCATGGGTTTCAACAATCTCAAAAATGTCAGTTTTGCCTACCCAAGGGTGCCATGCCACAAAAGAAGCCGAGCTTTTGTCCTCCCACCGTTCTTTCTGCACATTAAAAGCAATCCAGCCATTGGGTGCGATCGCATTAAATGCGCTAGCCCAGCCTTGGGCAGGAATGTGATTAAACCCAAGAGCAGATCCGCAAACTAGACCATTAAAGCTTTGGCTGTTTAACCCCTCCCGTGCTGTGTTGCTTAAATTAGTCAGGTCTTCAACATAGTAATTCTCGTAAACTCCTGGGTATTCCCGTGCTGCCGCTTCAGCTGCTTCTGGAAGAATGTCAATTCCAGTGACTGACTTGACCCCCAAGTCCACTAGAGCTTTTCCTACCATTCCACTTCCTGCCCCAACTTCTAGCAGTACCAGATCCTCAACCGTTTCACCAGCTTGGGTGACTCGATCTATCAGTCGAGAAGATAGTACGGTATGGGATATAGAGTGCAATTTTTCAATTAAATGTCTGTACAGATCAGGAATCCGGTACAATTGACTATAGTCATGTACTCTGAGCTTGGTTTCCTTTCCATTTTGGCTTAGCCAAAAGAATTCTTCTTGGATGGGTAAGTTGCGAGCACTTTCGATTTCTGGTAATTTTATCTCAAAATCAACGTTCTGCATATCTGTTTCTAGTGTCTATCGTTGCTTAGGATTGGTTATCCAAAATTTGTTCACTTTCCCATGGGAAGGAATTGACTTCATGGTTCTATCTTGATCTACCACGTCAGTTGGATAATTGTAAAGGGCAAAATTGGTTAAGATTTGATTAAACCCAAATGATAAATTTTTGGTCTAGGGATTCTTTGATATCAAAGACCATTGTTGGTAGTCTAGGACATTGCTTTCGGTGAAGATATGGATTCCCTATAAATTGAGATGGCTGAGGGAGTCAATTGCTGCGTACGCTTCTTCTGCTATTGCCTCATCTACGGCCAACTTGCTAGTGCTCGTGGCAATGGTTTGTATTGTGGCTGCTCAGATAATAAAATTCGCCTCATTGCACCTCCATTCTAGAATTGCCTTTTGACACTCCCCACGGCGCTTATGCCGGGGGATTCTTGGTTCAACGAACTGACTTGCTTAACCAGACCGGAATCAGGAAAAGTAGAGGACAGATCTTCCCAAGCGTTCAGGAAAGTTTCGGTGTGCCCCACCGTACTCAAGGCTCTATTAAGTATGTTCTTAGCGGCATTATGATCGCGATCTAAATTACAACCACATTTACAGGCATGAGTCCTAGTCGATAAAGACTTTTTAACTACCTCACCGCACTCAGAACAGTTCTGGCTAGTGTAGGCTGGATTGACTGCAACTGTTATCTTGTTAAACCTTTGACCAAAATGCTCTAACCATCCCCGAAATTGACGCCAACCAGCATCATTAATAGACTTGGCAAGACAATGATTTTTGACTAAGTTTTTGACCTTCAAGTCTTGCCTTACGGCACGCTGCGCGAACATAGGCGACCAGGTCGTTAGACCGGATTACGCAACGCGCCAGTCTCTTGGCATGTTCTTTACGCTGCCTACTTATCTTAAGGTGTGCTCTACCTAGTCTATTTTTGGCTTTTCGTCGATTGGCTGTTCGCGTAGCGTGGCCTACGGCCTTGCCTTTCTTTTTTCGGGAAAGTCTACGTTGACAGAATTTTACACGCTTTTCGCTTTTTCTGTAAAACCTAGGGTTGGGTTCCGAGTAGCCATCGGAATCAGTGTAAAACTCTTTCAGTCCTACATCTAATCCAACAGCGTATCCGGTACTTTCTAAGCTTTCAGTCCTATTTACTTTGACGCAAAACTGGACATAATACCCATCGGCTTTCTTGACAATCCTAACCCTCTTTATAAGTTTCTGGTCGAACCACCACAAGTCCCAAGTTCCCTTGAGTTTTATTTTGCCAATACCTTTCTTATCGGTGAACTTAATAGACTTTTTGTCTGGTGATAATTTCCACCCAGATTGCTTATACTCAACAGAACGGCAATGCTTCTTGAATTTTGGAAAACCTTTCTTGCCAGGAACCTTCTTCTTGCAGTTATCGAAGAAGCGTTTAATAGCTCGTTCTACATTTTCAACAGAAGCCTGACAAGCATGGCTATTAAGGTCTTTTACGAACTTAAACTCGTCTCTTAGTTGAGTGTTATAGCGATAGAGTTCTTTCTTTCCGATTCCCTTGTTATCTATCCAATAGCGAAGTACCTTGTTTCGCACAAATTTAGAGGCACGAATAGCTTCGTCTACAGCCTTTTGTTGGGATTTGTTAAGGATGGCTTTGAACTCCATTGCTAACACTCTGACCACCTCATTGACGTTATCTTGCGTGTACTCTTATAGTATATACACGACATATAGCTAATGTCCAGGATAAAATGAAAAATAAATTCAAATACAATAAAAACATTGTCTACTCATGTAAATACCACGTCGTATGGTGCCCTAAATACCGCAGACCAGTACTAGTAGAAGAGGTGGAAGCAAGACTAAAAGAACTCCTCTACCAAATAGCAGAGGAGATCCAAGTCGAAATTATCGAATTAGAGGTAATGCCTGATCATGTTCACCTACTCTGTGAATGCGATCCTCAGTTTGGCATCCACAGAGTGGTTAAAAGGTTTAAAGGAGCAACTAGCAGGTACCTTAGAGAGCAGTTTCCTCATCTGAAAAGTAGGTTGCCTACCTTATGGACTAATTCTTACTTTCTGTCCACGGTTGGAGGTGCTCCACTAGAGACAATCAAACGGTATGTTGCTAACCAAAAAGAGGTTTAGGGAATAAATTCCTGTTCGGGCTAACCCCATGGATAGAATCCAGGGGCTTGCGCCCTCAGGGTTTTCGGTCACTCTAACAAAGCCGTCAAAATATTAACATACTCCTAAGAGTATGGGAAGGCAAACCCTAAAATTTTGTTAAGAGTTGAGCCGTCAGCGCTGTTTCTTGCTTTTTCAGGATAGTTTTTGATCAAAAACCCTAATCACTTCCAACGTCAAACTAGACGCTAATGCTTGACTTTGGACTTCTGAAAAGTTTTGAAGGGATTGGCACACTATCTATAGCGTTAATCATACTTACAGCAGTTTTCAATTGGGTCAGGTACAGATTCCTAGGTTTTAGGGAACAGGGAACAGCGGATCACCGGAACAGGGAACAGAAATATGTCTTAACCTTTACTTCGACTGCTATACATTCAACTTAGTTACCCCTACTCCCTACTCCCTATTGAGTTCATTAATCACATCCCCATAAGCGATCGCTGCTGTTGCCCACTTCGGCAAATTACTACTGATCTCGGCTTGTTGTTCGGCGTTGCTGAATTAAGGAATGAATAGGAGTGGGGTGGGCATCCTGCCTGCCCGAAAAATGAAACGGGCAAGATGCCCGTTCCACACTTATAAGATTTATAACACTTATAACACTTATAACACTTACATTCTTTCTTATAAATATAAGATGCACCCTGGGTGAGTCCTGTTGCCTTGATCAGACCTAGGCGTCGAAATTGGTTTCAGCTCAAGTGGGGCAAGGCTTTGGTCAATCTTGTTCACCCCTAGGTCTAAGTCAGTTTTGTAAAGTTTTGTAAAAATAATCCTTGCTCGGCATAAAACTTAGGCTGACCCCCGAAAAGTTTTTAGAAGCTAACAATAAAGGATTTTTCAGTATGGGCACCAATACCTAGACAGTAAATATATCAAATTCTGATCGTTGTCAAGACTAAATTGATGTTAGATCAAGTCCGGTTAATCACTTCCCAAATAGACGCTGGATTTTTGGTAATGGGTAATCGGTAATGGCTAATCGTCAACTAGCAATTACCAACTAGCAATTACCAACTAGCAATTACCAACTAGCAATTACCAATTACCTATTACCTATTACCTATTACCTATTACCAATTACCAATTACCAATTTCGCTCAGATGATAGCTGACATTAAAACTATAAAGCTAAGTGGAGTTCGTTGAAGTGGATAAAAGTATTTCCCCTGATCTAGAAACAAGTGATAATACTACTAAAAGCCAAAATAAATTGCATTCTCAACTGCAACAAAACCCGATTGCAATTGTCGGTATGGCAGCTTTGTTTCCTAACGCTAGAAATTTGCAGGAATATTGGGAAAATATTCTTGGCAAAGTTGATTGTATTACTGATGTTCCTAGTTCCCACTGGAATGTAGAGGACTATTATGACCCAGACCCTAAAACTCCTGACAAAACCTATGCTAAACGCGGTGGATTCCTACCAGATGTCAAGTTTGATCCTCTAGAATTTGGTCTGCCACCCGATACCCTCGAAGCCATTGATTCTGCTCAATTGCTTGGTCTGATGATGGCAAAGACAGCACTGGCAGATGCGGGCTATGACAAATCTCGGGAATTTAACCGGGAAACTACTGGAGTCATCCTCGGTGGCAGTGGGTTATGGAAAAGCATTACACCTCTGACCACCCGCTTACAGTACCCGGTTTGGGAAAAGGTTCTCAAAAGTAGTGGCTTCTCCGATGAGGATACCCAAAAAATCATTGAGAAAATTAAATTAGCCTATGTGTCATGGGAAGAGAACTCGTTTCCTGGCATGTTAACCAATGTGGTTGCAGGACGAATTACTAACCGTCTGAACTTAGGGGGAACTAACTGTACCGTAGATGCAGCCTGTGCTAGCTCCCTGAGTGCGCTTAAGATGGCGATTAGCGAACTGTTGGAACGTCGCTGTGACATGATGCTCACGGGAGGGTTTGACACCGACAATTCTATCCTCAACTACATGTGTTTCACCAAAACCCCTGCCTTTTCTAAAAAAGACTATTTGAATCCGTTCGATGCATCCTCCGATGGCATGATGGTGGGTGAAGGTTTAGGTATGTTGGTGATTAAACGCCTGGAGGATGCGGAACGGGATGGCGATCGCATTTATGCCGTCATCAAAGGTATTGGTACATCCAGTGATGGTCGATACAAGAGTATCTACGCTCCTCGTCCAGAAGGACAAGTCAAAGCATTGCGTCGAGCCTATCAAGATGCAGGCTTTTCTCCCTCAACAGTTAGCTTGATGGAAGCCCATGGCACAGGAACCCCAGCCGGTGACTTCTGTGAATTTACCGCATTAAATAATGTCTTTAGCGAGAATAACTCGAAGAAACAACATATCGCCTTAGGAAGTGTTAAATCCCAGATTGGTCATACAAAGGCGGCGGCGGGGTCTGCGAGTCTGATTAAAACAATACTAGCTCTCCATCACAAGATTCTACCGCCGACGATTAATATCACTCAACCCAACCCCAAGTTTAAGATTGATGAGTCTCCGTTTTACCTGAATACAGACGTGCAACCCTGGCTGCGGAAAGGCGATACCCCCAGACGGGCGGGAGTGAGTTCCTTTGGGTTTGGAGGTACTAATTATCATATCGTCCTGGAAGAGTATACCAAAGCACAACCTGGTCCGTTTCGTATACACAAGACTCCTGAGTCAATTCTACTGTCGGCTAATACTCCAGAAGAGTTGTTAAGTCGATGTGAGGCTGTCATCGCCCAATTAGAATCAGAGACTGCTCTGGAGCACTATCAAGAACTGATTAACTCCTGTAAATCCTTAGTCGTTCCTGTGGATGCTGCTAGAGTGGGCTTTGTGGCAACATCCTTAACTGAAGCTTGCCACTTGCTCAAGCTGACGATAAAGATGCTGCAAAAACAAGGGCAAGCAGAATCCTGGGAACATCCCCGTGGCATCTACTACCGCCAGACAGGTATTTCTTCTGAAGGCAAAGTGGTGGCTCTATTTCCTGGTCAAGGCTCTCAGTACCTGGAGATGGGTAAGAAACTGGCACTCAACTTCCCCCCAGTGCAAGATGCCTATAATGCTCTTGATGACCTGTTTATTAACGATGGTTTAAAACCCCTTTCTCAAGTTGTTTTCCCTTACCCTGGGTTTGATGACAATCAAAAGGCGACTCAGACTGAGGTTATACAGCGTACTGAAAATGCTCAACCCGCCATTGGTGCTTTCAGTGTGGGTCTGTATAAAATCCTGGAACAAGCTGGGTTTAAGCCGGATTTTGTGGCAGGACATAGCTTTGGAGAACTGACAGCACTTTGGGCTGGTGGAGTATTAAGCGACGCAGATTACTTCTACCTAGTTAAAGCTCGGGGTCAAGCTATGGGTACCCCCCAGAATGTTGACGATTGTGATTCTGGCACCATGCTAGCGGTGAATGGCGATATCGGTAAGGTGGAGCGAATCATCTCTGGTATGTCTTATCTGAAGATAGCCAATTATAATTCTCCGAATCAGGTCGTGCTCTCTGGATCTAAGCCAGAAATTGCCACCTTACAACAAATTCTGACCAAACAAGGCTATTCCGTTAACCTATTACCCGTATCAGCCGCATTCCATACTCCGTTTGTCTCTTATGCCAGTCAACCCTTTGCTGAAGCCTTGCGGTCTGTTACTTTCCACAGTCCTAAACTCCCAGTCTATGCCAATACCACTACTGAACCTTACCCCCATGACTCTGAGGCGATTCAAGAAATCCTAGAAACCCAGATGCTCAAGTCAGTGCGGTTTGAGCAAGAAATAGAAAACATTTACGGCAATGGTGGTTATTACTTTATCGAAATTGGACCGAGACGAATCCTCACCAATTTGGTCAAGAATACCCTAGGCGATCGCCCCCATATCGCCATCCCCCTCAATCCTAGTCGGGAAAAAGATAGTGATTTGCAACTGCGGCAAGCAGTGATGCAGTTACGGGTAGCGGGCTTGCCTTTACAAAACCTAGATCCTTATCAACATGAGCCTATCCTTACCAAAACCAAAGGTAGCAAACGGATGCAGGTGCCCTTAAGTGGCAGTAACTACATCAGTGAGAAGACCAAAGCGGCTTTTGAGCAAGCGTTGCAGGATGGATACCAGGTTAAGTCACAGGTTAAGTCAATTGTCACTGAACCTGATTCTAAGTTGCTTTCAAACCTGTTATCTGAACAAACCAACGTGGAAACAAGCGGAAACGGACACACAGAAACAGAGGGAAATGGCACAACAGAGCTAATTACCTCTATCAATGCAACTGAGGATCAGACAACTCCTGTGGCTCAATCTCTGCCATCTGAAATGATAACGGTTACCGAAGACATCACTCCGTCTCCATCGGCACCGAGTCTTCTCCAAGATACGCCAGAGCACACTCCCGATTTAGCGCCAGTGCTTTCCTTAGCTGAACCAACTGACACTCCAGATTTCACTCAAAATTTCAATCCTGTTGTTTCTATTATCGAATCAGAAGACATGTTACACACTACATCTCAAACCAACGCTAATGTCCAGCCAGTGGTAGGCAACAGTCTAGAAGCACTACTGAATCAATTTAGTCACCATCAATCAGAAATTCTGCGAGTGCATGAACAGTATCTTAATAGTCAGGCACAGTGTGCTCAAATCTTTTTACAACTGATTCAGCAACAATCTGGCTCTTTAATTCTTAGCAAAACCAAACAGTCAGTCCAGTTGAAGCCAGTGAAGGCACAAGTTCAGCAACAGCAACCTGCCTCGATTACTTCTAGCAACACTCAACAGTTGCCTCAACAGTTGCCTCAACAGTTGCCTCAACAGTTGCCTCAACAACAGTTGTCTGAGCCGACTCCTGCTCCTGCTCCTACTCGCACGACTACTCCAGTAGTTGCTGAATTTCAAACTAGCTCAGTGACTGAGCCAACCAAGCCAGTAACTCCTGTATCTATTCCTCAAGCGCAACCTGTAGTAGCAGAAGTGCCTCAGCAGCCTAAGGTTCGTCAAATTTCTGAGTATATTCAGGCTCGCACTCCCGAGACAGCACCATCTCCAGCGGCTCCTGTAACACCTACCACTACGGAAACTGTCTCGTCACCTGAAGCCACTGAAGCCACTTCTATATCAGAGTCTGCTCTGGGCGAGTCTTTGTTAAATGTCGTCAGTGACAAGACTGGTTATCCCGCAGAAATGTTGGAACTAGATATGGATTTAGAGGCAGATTTAGGGATTGACTCGATTAAACGGGTGGAAATTATGGGTTCAGTGCAGGATATCTACCCTGAACTGCCCAAAGTGAGTCCAGAGGCCCTAGCAGAAAAGCGCACTCTTGGTGAGATTGTTGAGTACCTGGAAAACCAAATGTCAATGGCTCAAAAAAAAATAGCGTAGCCAATCCGGTAGATCAGCAACCCCTTCCCAATCACCCGATTCAACGTCGCCTTGTCAAACTGATGCCACTACCAACTCCTGATTTCTGGGAATTTCCCAAACCTCAGCGCTCTACTTGTTTACTGACCGATGACGGTTCCTTGACCACCAGCAGGCTAGCGCAACTCTTAATTCAACGAGGTTGGCAGGTGGTGGTCATCAGTTTACCTCAGTCTCTGGTGGCCCAACAGCCACCCCTACCCCCAGAAGTCAATCGTCTCTTGCTTACAGAGTTGAGGGAGGAGTACTTGCAACAGCAATTGGAATTGGTTTTAGGGACTTATGGTTCGATTGAAGCCTTTATCCACCTACATCCTGTCACTCAAGAGCTCCATAATAACCGATTCTCCTATCTCAAAGCTGAAAAGGCTATCCTCAAGTATGTGTTTCTCATGGCTAAGCACTTGAAGACATCACTAACTCAAGCGGCGCATCAGGGGCGTAGTTCTTTTCTGACCACTGCTCATCTAGATGGTGAATTTGGACTAGGAGGAAAAATCGACTTTGGTGTCATTGGTGGTGGTCTGTTTGGTCTAACCAAAACTCTCAACTTAGAGTGGCAAGGGGTATTTTGTAGAGCTATTGACTTCAGTCCGGAGTTGGATCCGGAAACGACAGCACAAGCGGTGATGACTGAACTTTATGATCCCAATTCCCTGATCTTAGAGGTGGGATACAATTCCGAAGGACGGGTGACACTAGTATCTGAAACACCGATGGCTGCGTAGGGTGCGTTAGGGAAGGGCTCGCCGTAATTTTCCGCCTCTACCGCCAGTGTTAGGATAGCCGGTCTGGAAATGAAACGGGCAAGATGCCCGTTCCACCAAGATGCCCGTTCCACCCACCAGGTCTATAGGTTAAGTAATAATCCGCAGAGGGTTTACCTGCTGCGGATTAACTATATAGCAAAGGGAACAGGGAACAGGGAACAGGGAATATGGCATCAAAAATTCTCACAATTCCGACACGGATTGCTCTTTTCCTCAATTCTCAATTCTCAATTACCAATTACCAATTACTAATTACCAATTACTAATTACCAATTACCAATTACTAATGCATAATGTTAAGAATTGTAAAAACTACTTCACTGTGCATAAAAGATAAAACTTGCCCTGAAAAGTATTTAGAGGATTAAACTCACAGATTTTTCTGTTGGTAAACACTACCTCGGAGATCAGCCTAATGAACCAACACACTACAATTAATTCATCATCCGTTGTTCTGGTCAGCGGTGGTGGAAGAGGGGTTACGGCTCAATGCGTAATTAAACTAGCAGAGCAATATCGGTGCAAATTTATTCTGCTGGGTCGCTCTTGTATTGCTGACACTGAACCAGAATGGGCTAAAAATTGCTTCGACGAGTCCGAATTGAAAAAGCGAATCATGCAGGATTTGATCGCCCAAGGTGAAAAGCCCACACCTGTCAAAGTTAAAAAACATTTTAATACTATATCACGAGGACGAGACATTACTAAAACTATCTCTACTATTAAACAGATTGGAGGAGAGGCAGAGTATCTTAGTGTAGACGTTACCAATAGTGCTGATTTAAATGCTAAGCTAGCACCAGTAATTCAGTGCTTTGGAGCGATTACGGGAATTATTCATGGAGCGGGTAACTTAGCCGATAAGTTGATTGAAAAAAAATCAGAGCAGGATTTTGAAACAGTTTACAATACCAAGATTGAAGGGTTAGAAAGCTTACTTAGCTGTGTCCAACCCAGTCAATTAGACTTCATTGTTTTATTTTCCTCCTTTGTAGCATTTTACGGCAATCCTGGTCAATCCGATTATGCCTTAGCTAATGAAATCCTTAATAAGTATGCCTATGTACTAAAGCATAAGTATCCCAATTGTCACGTAGTTTCTATCGGTTGGGGGCCTTGGGATGGGGGGATGGTCACCCCGGAATTAAAGAAGTTTTTTGCCCAGCAAGATATGGAATTAATTTCCGTGGATGTGGGAGCAAAAATGTTAATTGATGAATTAAATAGTTCTGATCAGGAGACTGCACAAATTCTAGTGATGAGCCGTCCGATTGTTGGCTCCCCTAAGCAGCTATCTCCTGAAAAACAGACATTCCGGATTCAGCGAAAATTAACTTTATCCGAGAATCCTTTTGTCTGTGACCACGTGATTGCCTCTCATCCAGTTTTACCAGCCATGTGTGGTATCTCATGGATTGCCAATACTTGTGAACAACTCTATCCCGGTTACAAATTTTTCAGTTGTGACAACTACAAAGTTCTCAAAGGAATTGTTTTCGACAACACCCTGGCCAATTCCTACACGCTGGATTTAAAAGAAATTAAAAAATCTCAAGGTTCAATAGAATTTGAAGCACTGGTTTCGAGCGAAAGCACCATAAAAATACCTCATTATCATTACAAGACTCAAATAAAGCTGGTGCAGGAAATTCCTCAAGCTACTACTTATGAGTCATTTAATAGTACCCAAAATCCAGCACTTCTGAGTCTGTCACCTTATCAAAATGGCACCTTATTCCATAAACCCCGTTTTCAGGGAGTGAAGCGAATTCTCAATATCAGTGCTGAAGGATTGACTGTTCAATGTAGTTTGGAGAGTTTGGACGTCAAACAACAAGGTAAATTTCCAGTCCAGGCATTCAATCCTTACACCGCTGATATTTTATTTCAAGCTCTACTAGTTTGGGTTAGGTACTTTGATGATTTAGGTAGCTTACCTTTGCAGTTTAGCAAACTGGAACAGTTTAGTTTGATTCCATTTAATCAGGAATTTTATATTTCATTGGAGATTGATTCAAGGAGTGACAATCGAGTAGTTGCTAATGCTACGGCTCACGAGGCTCAAGGAAATATCTATCTAAAGATTGACCAAATGCAGGTGACCAGCAGCTCTCGACTTAATCACCTATTTATGGAAAACACTTGTTCAGATTTGGTTTGTTCTTGAATGTTGAATGTTGAATGTTGAATGTTGAAGGTTTAGGGTAGGTTGAATGTTGAAGGTTTAGGGTAGGTTGAAGGTTTAGGGTAGGTTGAAGGTTTAGGGTAGGTTGTTTGTCAGAATGCAGAATGTATAATTCTAAATTCTAAATTCTAAATTCTTCATTCTTAATTCTTAATTCTTAATTCTCAATTCTTAATTTGAAAACGTTAGGGAATAACAATAAAAATGGAAATAGCGATTGTCGGCATGGATGCTATTTTTGGTTCCTGCCAAGGATTGGATAAGTTTGCAGCTAGCATTTATGATGGCAGCCAGCATTTTCATCCTATTCCTCATAACCGATATCAAGGTAGGGCGCAAAATCAGCAATTATCAGCAGAAGTGGGTGGTGACAATGGTACCTTACCACGGGGAAATTATTTTCAGGACGTTGATATCAATGCTTTTAATTTTAACTGCCAAAGTAATGAGATTGACAGGTTAAATTATCAGCAATTACTGATAAGCAATGTTGTTGATAATGCTTTGAAAGATGCGGGTTTTAAGCCAGGGAATACACCGCTAAAAAATGTGGCAGTGATTACCTCACTTAGCTCTGGAGTTCCAGTGGCTCAAAGGGATAGCAGGTTGCATCTGGATAGAGTCCTGGAGGAATCCCTGAGCACAAACAAGATGGTTTATGATTCTGATCAAGTATCTGTCTTGAAGAGCGCTAGTAGTGGGCAATCCGGTTATGCGATCGCTAATTCAAATCCTAATTCAAACCCTAATTCCAATTCCGTTAGTAATCAAGACCATAGTGTGGCTAGTGAAATGGCCACTTTATGGAATATTTCGGGTCCTACGTTCACCGTAGAGGCTGCTGAAAATTCGGTTATCAAAGCTCTGGATATAGCACAAATACTGCTAAAAGCTGGAGAAGTAGAGGCGGTGGTTGTTGGTGCTGTGAATCTTGTCGATGAATTTGACCAGGTTCGATTGGGTAATGGCAACAGTAATACAGGTGAACCTACCCTAAGTTACGATTATAATGCTAATGGCTCGATCATGGGTGAAGGAGCAGGTGCTGTTGTTTTAAAACGAGCGGAACAAGCCAAGCAGGATCAAAACCGCATCTATGCTGTGATTGATGGGATTAACTGGATCGCTAATAGTGCGATTACTGGTGCTGAATCAGTTAAGCAATCCTGTGAGCAGGCTTTTGAGAAAGCTGGAGTGAAGCCAAGGGATATTGGTTATCTAGAAGTGTTTGGTAGTGGTGTGCAACAGCAAGACCACTCAGAAATTCAGGGATTAATTGCAGCCTATCAAGGGGATAATTCCCAATTGAGCTGTTGTTTAGGTAGTGTTAAATCCACTATCGGTCATACTTATATTGCTTCTGGTATAGCGAGTTTAATTAAAACCGCTCTGTGCCTTTATCATCGCTATATTCCCGCCACTCCCAACTGGTCAAAACCGAAACAGCCGGAGCTTTGGAAAGAAAGTCCTTTTTATGTTGCTAATGAATCGAGACCTTGGTTTCTGACACCAGGACAAGTAAAACGAGTGGCTGCTATTAATAGCTTAGCTGGGGATGGCAGTTATGGACACTTAATCTTATCAGAAGATTTGAGTGAAACAGAGCGCAGCAACGGATACTTAGAACAAGCTCCCTTCTATCTTTTCCCAATTGCAGCTAATGACCAATCTGCTTTACTAGAGCAGCTTGATGTGCTAGAGCAAACTATTGAAAATAGCTCTTCGATGTCTCAAGCTGCTAGCGAAACCTTTGCCAAGTTTCAACGTTCAAACCAGGCAACTTATGCGCTAGCAATTGTTGGGGGTGATAAAGCTAAAGTGATGCGGGAAATCGAGCGGTCGCGACCGGGTATCAAGGGTGCTTTTGCCAAAGGGAAACCCTGGAAAAGTCCTCTTGGTAGCTATTTTACGGCCAATCCCCTCGGTAAAAAGGGTGCGATCGCATTTGTTTATCCCGGTGCCTTCAATTCCTACATCGGTATGGGTCGGAAACTATTCCAGTTGTTTCCCAAAATTTATGACCGCGCTGCTAGCTTGATTTCCAATCCTGGTGAATTTTTCCGGGAGAAACAGCTCTATCCTAGAAGTCAGCATCAATTATCAAAACGGGAGCTAGAAGACCTAGAAACCAAATTAGCTGATACTCCCTTGTCGATGCTGGAAACAGGAACTGGCTTTGCGGTGCTCTTCACCCAGATCCTGAGAGAGTATTTCCAGGTGCAGCCCCAAGCTGCCTTTGGGTACAGCATGGGGGAAAGCACGATGATGTATGCCCTAGATGTTTGGTCCAATGCTGACTATGGCAGTAATTTCGTCAATTCCTCTGAGCTATTTCGTAGTCGCCTAGCTGGTTCCCAGAAAGCAGTGCGAGACCATTGGGGGATGACCAAGCCACAGCAGCAGGATGGGACAGAATTGTGGAGTAGTTATGTGCTGATGGCACCAGCATCTACAGTTAAGGAATGCCTGAAACAGGAAAACCGAGTCTATTTGACCCACATCAACACCCCGACGGAAGTGGTGATTGCGGGAGAGCCCGAAGGCTGTAAGCGTGTAATTGAAGCCTTGAACTGCGACTCATTCCGTTCTCCCACCAACTTGGTACTCCACTGTGAGGCAATGGCTTCTGAATACAATGAGCTTAGCAAACTCAATAGTGTATCAGTTAGCAAAACACCAGACATTGTATTTTATTCCTCTGCCCGCTACACACCAATTCCCCTTGACCAAAACTCCATTGCTAATCACTTAGCTCAAGGGGTCTGTCAGGAGCTTGACTTTCCTCGGCTAATTAACCGTGCCTATGATGATGGAGCCAAACTATTCATTGAGTTGGGCTCTGGAGGTACTTGTACACGATGGATTAGTGACACCCTCAAACAGCAAGACCATCTCTCGGTGTGCATCAATCCTAAAAGGGGAGATGATCTCGCTGCTGTAGTTAAAGTTTTGGCACAATTAGTCAGTCATCAGGTATCTCTGAATTTGTCCCCACTGTATTCTTCAGTGTCAGAAACTTCAGGATCACAAACGTTAGTGTCAGTAACCGGTAATCAAGACAAATTGCTGGAAACCAAACGAAAATATGATATCAACAATTCTGGGATTATCGTCGCTAACTTTGACAAATCTGTGGGTTTCAATTCCAAGCCAGTAGCAGAGTTGAGCCAACCTATGGCTGAAACCAAAACTATGACCCTAGTAAAATATCAGATTCCTAGCCAAGAATTCACTTACCAAGAAACTGTACCTGTGAATTCTCCTACTATCCCAGAAACATCTACTACTATTATCTTTAATGCCGACGATGTACTGGAATTTACAGAAGGAAAGGTTTCACGAGTCTTTGGTAAAGATTTTGAAAGTATTGATGCTTATGCCCGACGAGTGCGACTCCCTTCTCCTCCTTATCTATTTATTAGTCGAGTCACTAAACTAGAGGGTGAACGAGAGAACTATAAAACGGGTGTGATCGAAACTGAATATGATCTACCTGCAAATGCTTGGTATGCGGTCGATGGTCAAGTTCCCCTAGGAATCTGTAAAGAAGCCGGTCATGGCATCTTACTGTTACTAAGTTATCTAGGGTCTGACTTCGAGAATAAAGGTAAACGGTCATTTCGTTTACTTGACCTGACAGCTACATTTTTAGATAAACAACCCGAAGCCATAAAAACTCTCCGCTATGAAGTCAGAATCACATCTCATGTGATAACTGAAGATAGCTTACTGATATTTTTTAAGGGAGAATGTTGGATTGGTGATACACTTTGGATGAAATTAGATGGAGGCTGTGCTGGACTATTTTCTGATCAAGAACTTGCCCAAGGACAGGGGATTGTATCTACGGAAGAAGACAATAAAGCACTTAACAGCATCCAGCCACAGCATTTCCAACCCTTGCTCTCCTGCGAAAAACTTATTTTTGACCAACAAGACCTGCTCCACTTAAGCCAAGGAAATATTGCTGCTTGCTTTGGGAGTAATTACCAACAACAGGGCAATCCATCACTGCGTTTGCCTCCCCAGAAACTGTTGATGATTGACCGTGTCATTGACATTGATACCCAAGGAGGAGCAGCAGGATTAGGCTTAGTGATGGGGACAAAATCCGTGACACCAGAGGATTGGTATTTTCTCTGTCACTTTAAAAATGACCCTACCATGCCTGGTAGTCTCATGGTTGAAGGAAGTTGTCAGTTGTTGCAATTTTATCTACTGTTCTTAGGGCTACAAACCCGTACGGTAGATGCTAGGTTTCAGCCCATTGCTGAACTTGCCATGAGTTCTCGTTTTCGCGGACAAGTCACTCCCGGGTCTGGTACATTAGTCTACCAACTAGAAATTACTGAAATCGGACTGTCTCCCCAACCGTTTGCGTCCGCTAACGTGGATATTATCTTTGCTGGCAAAACCATTGCTGCGATTAAGAACTTGGGCTTACAGTTATCGGAAAAACAGCCAGTATCTCAAAAGCAGCTAGGGACATTACCTAGTCAAATCACCACACCTGAACCACCAGCTTTATTTAGTTCAGAGCAACTCAAAGAACTGGCGCAAGGTTCTGTGACTCGCTGTCTGGGACAAGAATTCAAAATTTATGACAATCGCCGTTGCGTCCGTGTACCGAATAATGAGTTTTGCTTAATTAGTCGAGTCTTAGATGTAGAGGGTAAACGGCACGAATTAAAGCCAAATTCAACAATTACTACAGACTATGATGTTTCTCCAACAGCTTGGTTCTATAACCACAACTCCTACCCTTATTTGCCTTATTGTGCATACATTGAAATTGCAGGTCAACCGTGCATTTTCTTGGGTGTTCACTTGGGTACAACTTTGTTATTCCCAGATGAAGATCTATATTTCCGAAATCTGGATGGTGAAGGAAAAGTTCTCAAGGATATCGATCTCCGAGGCAAAACTATCACTGACAAGGTGACAATGCTCTCATCAACTGCTGTCAAAGGCGCGATTATTCAAAAGTTTGATTTCCAACTGTTCTGCGATGGGGAAGAATTTTACCAGGGGAATATGGTATTTGGGTATTTTAGTCACCAAGTACTGGCTAACCAAGTGGGTTTAGATAATGGTAAACTAGTGCCACCCTGGTATGAACAAAGTTTAAATTGTAGCGCGATTACGATTAACCTGAAAGCTCCTGAAAATCGGCAGAAATTTTATCACGCTCCACCTCATAAGCCTCATTACCGTCTAGCTCACAGTCAGTTAGATTTTCTAGATGATGTTATGATTATAGAAGCAGGCGGAAAGTATCAAAAAGGCTACATTTATGCCAGTACAGAGATTACCCCAAATGACTGGTTTTTCTCCCGTCACTTTTATCAAGATCCAGTGATGCCAGGGGCGCTAGGGGTGGAAGCTATCTTGCAAGCTATGCAAGTTTATGCCCTGGAGCTAGATTTGGGTAAATCCTTTAAATCACCTCGGTTTGGACAAGTCCTTAATCATCAAATTACTTGGAAATATCGGGGTCAGATTACTCCAGAAAACCGCAAAATGTTCTTGGAAGTTCACATCTCATCTATTGAAGTTGAGAATGAACAGATCAAGATTATTGGTGATGCTAGTTTGTGGAAAGATAACATGAGGATTTACGAAATTAAGGATATTGCGATTGGCTTGTTAGAAGCCTAGGGCGTGTCTTCAAAGTTTTCCGCAAGATTTAGATCCCCCCCAGCCCCCCGCGCGGAAGGGGGGAGCCATGTTTTCCGCAAGATTTAGATCCCCGCCAGCCCCCTTAATAAGGGGGGAGCCATACTCAAAGTCCCCCTTTTTTAAGGGGGATTTAGGGGGATCTCCGAGTTGAAAACACGCCCTAGGGTTTAAGGATTTAGCTGATAGCTATCAGCTATCAGTGGTCAGCTATCAGCTAATGGGTTAGGTCACAGGCTGGAAGCCTGTGCCACCCTACACCCTAAACCCTACACCCTACTCCCTACTCCCTACTCCCTACTCCCTACTCCCTACACCCTACACCCTACTCCCTACTCCCTACTCCCTACTCCCTATTAAAACCATGTTAGAAAACGGCAATAAACCAAACAATTCATCCGCTACTATATTAACTGAAAATTACAGTAACTACAATAGTTTTCATGGGATAAATTCAAGTCAGCCAAGTTATTCAGAGTTAATTTCTTTTGATGATATTGGAATTCAAACTAAGCTGCTGAATTTACAGCAACCCTGTTATGTAGTTACCAACCAAGGTCGGATTGGAATCGCTAATCAAAGCAATGGGTTTGATAGTTATCAAAGTCAGCTGGTACAAACCCTGATGGTTGCGCCATCGCTGCCACCTCAACAATTAGGCGATCGCAATTTCCGAGAGTTTCATGGGCTTAAGTATGCCTATGCTGCTGGTGCGATGGCGGGAGGTATTGCTTCGGAGGCTATGGTTATTGCTCTGGGCAAAGCTGGAATTCTCGGTAGTTTCGGCTCTGCTGGTTTAGTACCTAACCGGGTTGAAGCTGCCATTAAACAAATTCAAGAAGCCCTGCCCCACGGTCCCTACGCTTTTAATCTAATTCACAGCCCTAGTGAAGAAGCTTTAGAACGAGGAGCGGTTGAGTTGTATCTCAAACACGGTGTCAAGACCGTTGAGGCTTCTGCTTTTATGGATTTAACTCCTCATATTGTATATTATCGAGCTGCTGGATTGAGTCTCAATTCAGTGGGTGAAATTGAGGTAAATAACAAAATCATTGCTAAAATTTCTCGTCCAGAAGTAGCTAGGAAATTTTTAGAGCCAGCCCCAACTAAACTTCTGCGGCAACTGGTTGAACAAGGATTGATTACCGAGTTACAGGCTACCCTAGCTGAAAAAATCCCGATGGCGGATGACATCACGGTAGAAGCAGATTCTGGTGGCCATACCGATAATCGTTCTTTAGTCTGTCTTCTGCCTTCTATCATCGTATTGCGGGATGAAATTCAGCAGCAATACGGTTACCAGCAACAAGTGAGAGTTGGTGCTGCAGGAGGGATTGGCACACCAGAGTCAGCCTTAGCGGCTTTTATGATGGGGGCGGCTTATGTGGTGACTGGGTCAGTTAATCAAGCCTGTGTGGAAGCTGGTACCTCTGACCACACCAAACGCTTACTGGCTAAAGCTGGTATGGCTGACGTAACCATGGCTCCCTGTGCGGATATGTTTGAGATGGGGGTGAAGGTGCAACTACTCAAACGAGGTACTCTCTTCCCAATGCGAGCTCAAAAATTGTACGACCTGTACAGAAGCTATAACTCGATTGAAGAGATTCCTGTTGAGGAAAGAAATAAGTTAGAAACCCAAGTGTTGGGCAAGAGTATTGAATCGGTTTGGCAGGATACAGTAGCCTATTTCACTAAACGGGACCCTGAACAAATTACCCGAGCTACTAACAATCCTAAGCGCAAAATGGCTCTAATTTTCCGCTGGTATCTAGGCTTATCATCTCGCTGGTCTAGTGCTGGTGAAAAGGGTCGGGAAATGGATTATCAAATCTGGTGTGGTCCTGCTATGGGTTCCTTTAATGAATGGGTAAAAGGGTCTTACTTAGCTCAACCCGAAGCGCGCCATGTGGTAGATGTTGCCCACCACATTATGACTGGAGCTGCTTACTTATATCGCCTGCAAAGTTTGAAACTACAGGGATTACAAATGCCAGGGCATTATAGTTATTATTGTCCGATGCCTTTAAGCTAGTAATGTTAGCTATCAGCGGTCAGCGGTCAGATTAATCGTAGGGTGGGCAGTGCCTAGCAATGAGTTTTGTAAGGTGATATGTATTAAGCACTGCCCACCGACAGGAACTAGATTAATCGTAAGGTGGGCAGTGCCTACTAAGGTGCTTTTTTAGCTGATATGTATCAAGCACTGCCCACCGACAGGAACTAGATTAATCGTAAGGTGGGCAGTGCCTACTAAGGTGCTTTTTTAGCTGATATGTATCAAGCACTGCCCACCCTACATAAGCTGATAGCTGATAGCTGATAGCTAACAATTCATCCTAACATTATCTACCCCCAAAAAAAAAATTTTCAAAACCCTTGACAATTAAAACTATAATCATTACAATAATCATTACAAACATAATTGATTTTTTTAGTCATGTCTACAGACTTTATCCCGAATCACGACAATAATGCTGATGATTATAACGGAAAGAAACAACGTATTAAGTACATTAAGGGTTCTCCTGAAGCAGTTACCAAAACTATTTACGGCCTTTATGCACTCGGGTATGGGTCGCTTTCGGACTGGAGCCCTTTGCAGCCCACGGGAATTCCAGGGCAAGTAATTAGTTTTGTAACCAAGTCTTCGACTTGGCGTTAATAGGTTAAATTTCTGGGGGGGTTTCCCCCCCGGCCAAAGGCTCGGGTTTATTCGGGTAGAATCACATCCGGATTGATTCGGAAACTGATAGACAAGACAATTGCGTTTGCAGCACTGAAATAGCCGTGGATAGTATTTCTACGGCTATTTTTTTTTGGTTTTAATTTATTGGTAAGAAGCCCGCGCTGTCCCGTTAGGGCGACGTTGGGAGTATGTCACAACTACTATCCTGCCCCCCGTCTTTAGACCGGAGAGTGTCAACATAGGCTTGTCTTAAATTTGTCAGATGATAGTTGTGTTTTAAGATTGAGCTGTCACGAACGTTATACTTAATGTCTTCTAGGAAGAGCAGTTCAACCACGGACGGAGCCAATTCGGGATTTTCCATGGCAGTTTCAAACAGCAACTTGGTGTCGCGGATGAAAAAGAAGTCCAACATAGTAATTTAGCAATAAGTAAGATGCACCTGTGTGATCAGCTGTGCGGGTATACACAGCTGCTAATGGTTTATCTCATTTTTGTAAAAAATCAGGAAAGAATGTGCTGATCCGTGGGCTTAGTTTTGCTTAGCGTACGCCCTTGAGTTGGGATGTTGGTTTTTGCTACTGGTGCGATGCGCTACGCGAACAGAATATCGCAATGCTAGAAGTCAGTTTCAGCTACAACCACCTATCCCAGGACATCTGTCTGAAACATTCTGTGGGTTTATAAACACAACGAGGCGGGGTTTATTAAGAAATATTTACATTTTTTTGACAATAAGTATTTTTTATGATATTACACTATAGCTAAACTTGCCTAGTATAGATGCGATCGCGTAGCGTGGCCTACGGCCAATCGCATAAGCGCGGAAGCTGAGGCCGTAGGCCACGCTTTGCGTTCGCGTAGCGTCGGCTTTGCCGAAACGCTTCATCGCGTAGCGTGGCCTAAGGCTGCCCACCCTACATCAAATAAAATCAATTTGGGGCTACACCGATGGTGGGCAGTGCCTAGCAAGGGGCTTTGTCAGGAGATATTATCTGTATCAAGCACTGCCCACCCTACATGAACTACGGCCACGCTACGCTGCCCACCCTACATCAACTAAAATCAATTTGGGGCTACACCGATGGTGGGCAGTGCCTAGCAAGGGGCTTTGTCAGCTGATCTGACTCTGTATCAAGCACTGCCCACCCTACATGAACTAAAAGCGATCGCACTGTTCCCTGTTCCCTAAAATCTAGAAATTGTGTACCTCACAAGTCGTAGAATTGCTATAACCATTACCTCTATGCTCTGGAATCGCATTCGACAAGTTATCTATGCTGCCTTAACAGCCATCGGTTTCGTCTGGACAAACTACTATTTGGTGCAGTTCATTATTATCACTAAAGGAAAGCTAAGCCTGGCTAATTTTCTTAACTTCGATATTGCTTTGTTTATCAAACAAATTTATGCTTATCCCGCCTCCAGTTTTATTGGGATAGATGTGAGTGTTGCAGCCTTGTGTGCAATCGTGGTGATTGTAACAGAAGGGCGACGGCTCAAAATGAGGTTGTGGGGTCTTTATATTGTCGCTATTTTTTTAGTATCCTTTGGTTTTGGATTTCCGTTGTTTCTGTTGATGCGGGAACGCAAGCAGATGGAAGTGCTAGGTCTAGCAGGAGATACTCAGGAGGAAAAGACTTCACCAACGTAAGAATTATCGGAAAAAATCAATAATTAATCGCACTACCGCTTTTGGATTGGGATGTTGGTTTTTGCTACTGATGCGTTCGCGTAGCGTGGCCTACGGCCAATCGCATAAGCGCGGAAGCTTTGCTGCGCTAAAAGCGTGGCCAACGGCCAATCGCTTTTAGCGCAGCAAAACTGATCGCAACAGCAGAACAGCGGCAGGGTTGTGAGGGAAGCCTATGTTACCACTATATAGTTGGTTACTTAGAGCATCCCATATAGCAGTAGTGAACCCTGTCCTGATCAGGTTAAGCACCATGGGGATGAAGAACACAAGGAAATTTATTCGCGCGTAAGTATTTCCGGAATCCTGATTCATTGACTGTAATCTGTACTAAGAAACGAGGCAACATTCACTTCAACATCAAATGAATTGTAATAATTTTTGTCCCCTACTCCCTATTCCCTACTCCCTACTCCCTACTCCCTACTCCCTGTTCGCTGTTCCCTTTCCTATATATGATGATCGCTGATGAAAGCTAAAAACGTTCTGAGACGATATGCAGCAGGAGAAAGGAATTTCCGAAGGGTAAATCTTAGAGGTCAGTCATTCCAGGGGCAAGACCTTTCAGGAGCAGATTTTAGTTACGCTGATATTCGAGGAACGAACTTTAAGAATGCTAATCTAACCGGAACTAACTTCTGTAAGGCGAAGGCTGGATTACAAAAACGGTGGGTAATTGTTCTTCTGTTGGTTTCCTGGTTATGGTTAGGAGTATCAGCATTGGCCAGTTTATATATAGGTCATTTAATGCCGTCTGTATTTTTTGGCTCTTACAACGTAAGGATGTCATTGTTACGTGGAATAGGTTTTGTTTTAATAATTGTCCTATTTGCTGTTATTCTTCGTCAAGGTATTGGAGGAGTTTTTGCTGTATCTTTTTCCGCTAGCATAACGTTAACATTGGCCATAAGTCTCGTTGTAGCTGCAACCGGAAAATTTGCCGTATTTTCTAGTATAACCTATAGCACAATCTTTTCTTTAGCCGCATTTGGAGTTGTATCTGTAGTAGTAGCTATATTCTTAGCCGGAGCCATAGCTGTAGCAGAAGTCGGAGGAGTTGTCATAGTAGTGGCAAACGTAGTCATAGGTTTCGTCGGAGCAATGGTTTTGCTCCGACTTGGACCCGGTGGATATGGATCTGTAGCATTAGTGGTAATTGTAATTATATTTAATATTTATCTGGGTTGGCGTGCTTTACAAGCAGATCCCAGAGATGCCTGGATTCGTAGTATTGCTATTGCCTTTGCTGCCACAGGAGGTACCAGTTTTTACAAGGCCGATTTAACCGATGCTGATTTTACGGGAGCTACCCTCAAAAGTACAGACTTAAGGAAGGCTACTATCACTCATACTTGTTGGCGGAAAACTATTAAACTTGATCGAGCTAGACCAGGGACGAGCTACCTTCAATATAAAAACATTAGACAATTGCTGATAACTGGAGAGGGACAAGATAAAAACTTTGAACAGCCCAACTTAAGAGGTATTAATTTAAAGGGAGCTAATCTACAAGATGCTAGCTTCATCGGAACAGACTTAAACCGAGGTAACTTACAAAATACTAATTTATCTAGAGCTAAGTTAGTTCAAACATTACTAGAAGGAGCAGATTTAACCAGAGCCACCTTAACAGGAGCATATATCGAAGATTGGGGAATCAGCAATACTACTAAACTAATTGAAATTGATTGCGATTATATTTTTCTAAAACTACCTACTAAAAATGCTCCAGACCCTCAACGTCGTCCTGCTGACCAAGAGATAAATTTTGAACCGGGTGAATTTGCTAAATTAGCTCAAAAAATTACCAATACTGTCGATTTAGTTTTTAAAGATGGTATCGACTGGCAGACTTTTCTGAAAACGTTTCAAGAACTTAAAGTTCAAGTAAAAAGCGACACAGGAGAGCTACCAGTCATACAGACAATAGAAAATAAAGGCGACGGTGCTTTTGTTATTCGTGTCAAAGTCCCTGAGGTGGTTGATGAAGCAGAATACGAACGAAAATTTTGGGCAAAATACAAGCCAATGTTAGAGGCTAAAGATAGAGAAATAAGGTTTTTATCTGAACAAACCGATTTTTATACTAAACAAATAGAATTTATACGTAAAGACAATACTAGATTAATAGGAGTTGTTGAAACAATGGCAGATAAAGAAACTATTAGAATTGATAAAATTGACAGGCGTGACCAGCGTGGGGCCAAGTTTAACGTTGGTAGTAACTATGTCGAAAGAGCTGATTCTGTTAGTAGTCAGCAAAGCTATGCTAATCAAAATAACTACGAGGGAAATGACAAAAACCTAGCGGAAGCAGCAGCAGAAATCCAGCAACTTCTAAACCAACTATCCCAGAGTAATCCTACTACAACAAGTAAAGAAAAGATGATAGTTGTCAGTGAAGTTGTTGACCGAATTGAGAATAATCCAACCCTAAAAGCTAAGGTAATCAATGCTCTGAAAGCAGGAGGAGTGGAAGCTTTCAAGGAAACTCTAGACCATCCCTTAGTTAACGTTTTGATGGCTACGATTGAGGGATGGGCGGAGGCTTAGGGGTAAGCTATCAGCTTAAGCGCTACGCGCACGCTACGCGAACAGTAAGCCCTTGTAGGGTGCGTTAATGAAATGTAACGCACCAAATTAAGGTTGATAGGGTCTACCCTAAGGTTAACCACCCAAAAACTTCCTCAACTGTCACTTCTAACTCTACTCCATTGAGAATCGGTAACGTAGACGTTCCTGAAAAGATTTCCAATCGTTGAGTCTCATCGATCACGATAATACTTTCTTCTTCCGGATCAATTAACCATCCTAGTTCAGTTCCGTGACGCAAACAGTGGATGAGGTTGCTGAGGACTTTAGTTTGTCTTTGGTCTGGGTAAAGAATTTCGATTGCCCAATCTGGAGGTATTTGAAAGCGGTTGGCAATTTTGCCAGTTGGTTCAATGGGGATGTTTTCCCAACGAAAGACTGTGATGTCGGGAATAATTGATTGACCCCCAAAGGTACAGCGCAGTTCGGGGAAACCCTTGGCAATTTTGTTGGGATTAGCGACTCGATTGATAGCTTGACACAATTCAATTTGAAGCAGACTATGTTGGCCTTGTGCCATGGGCTTAAGAATGATTTCCCCATTGATAAATTCTGATCGGGGTTTGGTTTCTGGGAGTGTGAGGAACTCCTCTAAGGTTAGGGGTGGAGTGGCTGTGGTCATATTTGACATCTCCCCCACTTAAAAGAGGGGGATTCTATGAGGTTGTTACGCGGGAGGGTAAACCCGTCCCGCTCCACCACTCATCCGATATGATCTAGACAATGAATTGAACAGGTTGTATCGGTGCGGGAGTGTCAAAGCTCCCCTAGCCACCTTGGTCAGGTCGAATGACTGTGTGGTTACTTTGCGAAGGATGTTGGCAGCGCCGTTAGCATCGGCGTTGATCAACTTTCCGGAAGCAGTCCTATACAGACCGCGTCTAATTCGTTTACCGGATGGCTTCCATCCTACGGGTTTTGCACCGTGCTTCGGCAAGGAATCACCATCTAAAAAAGACGCTTTACTGGTATAAGACTCTTCAGTGACTATTAATTTTATGCCATACTCAGGGCAGAGTTGCTCAAGTCTTTCTATCAACCGCTTGGTAGGGATAATTACAAATTTTTGATTCCCCTGATTCCCCATGTTGGAACAATTTTTCTGCCCTTCGTTCCAGCCAATAACTAAATTACCTATTCCATCATTCAGACAGCGGTTAATTATAAGTCGAGCAGCTTTATTTATAGCATCTCGCATCTGATTATTGCGCTTTAATTGGATTCTGTCTAAGTTGGAATCCCAGTATTTTTCTGATTTACCAGATTTGTGTTTGGCTACCCGCCGACAATAGTCCTGATTCATGGCTTTGAGTTTTTTGCCATCAATGATAAAGCTTTTTCCCAAAGTTGAGACGCAGGTCAACCAGTTGTCGCCACCATGGTCTATACCTATAGCTTGGGAGTAATCAAGATTTGGATTATTAGTTACTGGCTGTTTCCCGTCATCAATCACCCAGTCGATCCATAACTGACCATAACAGGGGCGAATGGTTACCTCTTTGACCCAATCCGGATCCACAAAATCGGGAGGAATTAAGGTTATCTGAGGAACGCAGTTCCGGCTTGCTTTCTTTGCTAACAGATGGATAAAATAGTCCTTCTTTATATGTCAGCGCTTGCTTAGGGAAAGTGACAGCCGAAAACCCTCCTGACTTCCTATAACGAGGGAATAATGGTCTATCTACCTTCCCTTGATAATACAAGCCGACTAATCTGTTATAGCTAGAGATCGCCTCCCCTAAAGTTTTCAAGGTTTGTTGAGCAGACTGAGCGGCCATACCTTTGTAATGAGGAGACATCTTTAAGGCTTTATCCAGTTCGGGGTACTTAGTGGCACACTTGTAGGTTTTCCAGCCAGCTCTTAGCTCATCGCCGCGCCAGTAAGTAGTATAAGCTTCTTGCTCTTCCAGCCAATGATAATGTTTTTGTTTTGCGTAATAAACAGCGCAATTAAACAAGCTATTAGCTTGTTGACATTGGAATTCCCAGAAGGCTTTTTCTTCATCTGAAAAGTTAGCTTTTACTGGGATTGTTTTGTACAATTGTCATCACCTCCTTAGCTTTTTTACCATGACTCCAGTATAGGCGTTGGTTCTGGATATGTCAACAACAGATAAACGGAAAACTATAAAAAGAATGAGAGGGGTTCCAGTACATCATGAGGAACTAAAAAAGCCCCACACTGTTTGGTTTACTGGGAGTGCGTGGAAATGGCTACAGTTGTCAGCTAAGGAATCGAATACCAGTGTTGGGGAACTACTAGAAAACTGGGTAAGAGAGAAGATGGACACGACTGGATGAATCCAGTCTCTGTGTTTCATCCCGGAGACGAAACCAAAGAAGAGTGAAGCCTTACTACAAAGTCTTAAACATGCATCTGCATAGCCAGTCACCTATAAAGGCGACCCTCTGATTGCGGTAACTTCTGACCCCGGCTAAAGCACGGGGGTTCTCACATTTCAGGATGTTTTGATAGCAATTCTCAGGACGAGAGAGGTACAAATTTCTGAGTTTTAGGGAGCAGGCAACAGGCAACAGGCAACAGGCAACAGGCAACAGGCAACAGGGAAAAAATTCTGTGTACCTCGTAGCCTATCGCTTCTAAAGCCAGTTATCCAGTTTAAGATCAGAGATACGCTCAAACTCTATTGTGTTGTTAGTAATAAGTGTAAGGTCATAAACAAGTGCGATCGCGGCTATTTGTATATCCATTGCCCCAATAACATCCCCACTTCTTTCCAAGATGGCACGCAGGTTACCACAAACATCTGCTGCCCCTTCATCAAAGGGCAAAACTTCAAGGGGTGAAACAAAAAGACGTACTGCCTCTTTGTTTTGCGCTGGCTTACCACTTTTGTATGCTCCGTAGAGCAGCTCGTAGAGAGTGATAGCTGAAACCGCTACATCCCCGGGTTCAAGAGAGCGGAAGCGTTTCAATATCTTTTCCGGTCTGCGATTGATGATGTAAATGCAAATATTGGTATCAAGCAGGTATTTCATTCAAAAATAGTTCCACGATCCTGAACAGGCTGCTGGTTGCGTCCATCTTTCATAAAATCATCCGAAAACATGGACAGGGATTGAAACAAATCTTCAAACCCCTCTTCAATGGGTTGCAGCAACACACCGCGACCATATCTGGATATTTTCACCTGCTTCCCAGGCATTCTATATTTTTTCGGTAGACGCACTTCTTGAGAGTATCCGTGTTGCGATAATTTAGCGTAATCCATAGTGAATATGCCCCTATAGTGTACACTATTTATTGTACATTAAATCTTCAATAATAGAATGCCGGAGTTGGACTCAAACCAACCTCTCCATAATTCAAAGTTACGGAGACTTACCAATCATCCACCCGGCATTGAGTACTTGCAAGTGCAAGTGACAGCCCTCCAAGGTCGGCATTGAACCAACGACCTCTTGCTTTTCAGGCGGGCGCTCTAGTGGACTATGTAGTTATAGGACAAAAATACTACATTAGTGTCAAGGGTTTGGGCAAACTTTTTTATGATGTACAGAAAGTGCAATAGTTTTCTGCGAACGCGCCCCGCGTGGCCAACGGCCAATCGCACTAGGAAAATCTCAAGTTACAATATCTAAGTGTTCGCATTCTTGCAAACCTTTCAAAAACTTAAACGGACCCGACCCAAACAAATACAGGATATCTTGAGCGCGAGTCATTGAAACGTAAAGTTCTTTTCTAGCTTCGGCTTCATCTCCCACGCCAAACTGATGCACCCACAAAACAATCACGGCTTTGAACTCCAGACCAAGAGAAGACTTGGTAGTAATCAGTCTTACTCCTGGATGACGGATGCTGTAATTCTCCTTGTTTGTATTGTCTTTACAGACCCAATAGTAGCCCAAGCCCGACGACTCTAACTGTTGAGTCATAAAGCTAAACAGTTCCTTTTCTTTTTTACTCTTATACCGATAGATGATAGTGATGTCTTGGGGTTGGTAGCCTTCACTGGTGAGTTGCTGAATTTGTGCGATCGCATTTTCAACTTCTACCTCTGCACTCTCACACAGATGCAGAATTGGACGTTTGCCCTGGCGGAGTGCAGCAGAGGGTTTAACTAAGGGAAAGACATCATCTTTTTCCTCAATGGAGGATAACTGAACTAAATCCCAAGCAGCAGATAATATTTCCTTAGTGTTGCGATAGTTTTCCTGTAGTTTCTTAACTCTGCCCTGTGCCTTAATCCCAACTGACTTCCAGGTGAACTTTTGGGATTTGTAGATACTTTGAATTGTATCTGAAACGATAAGCAAGTCACCATTTTCTGGGTCTTTGAGTGCCTGTTTGCAACAGGTAAACCAATTGGGATAAAAGGTGTGAGCTTCATCAACAAGTACAGCATCCCATTTTTCTGTTGTGGGAATATCAGATAGGGCTTCTAAAAGGCGATTACCTAACATTTTGTTATATTCTTCTGAGTCGTTATCTGTGAACATGGGTAATCGACCCATGATGGATTTAGCCCAAGCGTTGAAGTGTAGAACTTTAATCTGTTCTTGATACAGGGGATGGTCTTCTTCTTTGATAAGCGATCGCAAGTAGGCTGCTAATGTGATGTTGAAACACAGAATCAAAACTCGTTTATCGAAGAATTCTTTGGCAATAAACTTAGCACGACTAAGTAGGATTATAGTTTTACCTGACCCCACTACGCCACAGAACAATCGGTGACCATGGCCAAGAGAACGAGCCAACTGTTCCTGTTTATTGTCCAGAGTTTTAATTACAGTTGCATCGGGTTTGAGGGGAAACCCAGACGGCACACTTTTAATTTTTGCAGGTTCTTTGCTAACAACAACTTCAGGATGAATAACCCCCTTAATAGTGCTAATTTGGTCGTCTTCCAAACCCATAAATTTAAACCGAACAGTGAACATAGACTCTAATCGCTTCGTCAAATCCCGTTCACCGATACCTTCCCATTCGAGCAATTCATCTCTGTAGACAACTTGAGGCTTTTCTAGGATTGAGTAGATGTTTTCATCTCTAGCTTTGGCTTCAGAAATATTGGTCATTATTGTCCCGAATCCAATAGGAAAGGCTAACTTTCCTTGATATTCATCGTCATCTTGACAGAGAATTGAGTGACATTTAAGTTGATTAAGTAATGTATCTCGATAATCCTTGCCCTGTCTCAATGGGGATTGCTGAATTTCAATCCCTCCATCCCTTCGTTTAATTTCAAAGTTTTGATGACTTGCGTATTGAATTTGGCTAGCTTCCCAACCTTTAACCTCCAGGATTAATAGTCCCAATGTTGGTCCGAGAATGATGAAATCGGGGTAGCGTTTGTTTATTTTGGGTTCATACCATACATAACAATCATCGGGGAGTTCATCTCTGAGGATTTTGAAGAGTCGCTTTTCTCCACTGCTTGCTTTTGAGGGGATTGCATCTGGAACGATTAATGCCATTGACGGATTCTTTGGAATTTAGGTTTCTATTGCCAACATAGATAATGGATTGCCAAAGGTAAACAGTGAAGATATGGATTTTATAACATCTCTTTCCCAAACTTACCAAAATTTTGAACAGTAGGATTGACCCGGTACTGACGCAAGGTACTGGGTCAATGGGAGTTCTGGAGCTGAAGATGCGATCGCATAAGCGCGGAAGCTTTGCTTTATCGCGTAGCGTGACCTACGGTCAATCACTTTTGGCAGTGCCTAGCAACGGCCTTTGTCAGTTGATCTGATCTGTATCAACCACTCTCTATGGTGGGCAGTGCTTAGCAAAGGGCTTTGTCAGCTGATCTGATCTGTATCAAGCACTGGCGACCCTAAATCAACTGTGGAATGGGCATCAGGCGTGGAACAGGCATCTTGCCTGTTTCATTTTCGGGCGGGCAGGATGCCCACTCTACTGATATTGATTGCTTGATTGAGCAACCCCAGTGGTTTTTGTTCGCCAGGGGCTACACCTATGGTGGGCAGTGCTTAGCAACGGGGTTTGTGAGCTGATCTGATCTGTATCAACCACTGCCCACCCTACGTGGACTTTGTCAGCGGATCGGTATCAACCACTGCCCACCCTACCTGAACTGTCCCCATCTCCCCATCTCCCCAAACCCCCGCCCCCTGGTGACTTTCACTACCATTGCCGAAAAATTATAAAGTTTTGTAAATAGCTGCGTAACTTCTCTGAGTGACCCAGACATCTTAATAGAACAACTTGGAACAACAAGTTCAATCTCATACCCCTTTTATAAAAGGGATGCAACAAAAGATTGTCGGGTCATTGGTAATGGATGCTCGGTAAGATTACCGCTATTATCAATTGCCAATTACCAATTACCAAAAGGCAGTCAAAAATTGTTGCAGGCTGACAGGATAATTCATATCCAAACCAAAGCTTACTGTATTCAAACTGAAAAAAATACCGGAGTTAGGCAAATGACCCAATCTATTACTTTTACTCAAGACGAGATTCAAGCTTGGTTAATTGATCAGTTAGCTGAGCGTCTGGAAATGGAACCGGCTGATATTGATATTAATGAACCTTTTGATAACTATGAATTAGATTCTAGCCAGGCTTTGATTTTGCTAGGACGGTTAGAAAAGTGGCTTGGACGTGAATTTAATCCAGTCTTAATTTTCAACTATCCAAGTGTTGAACAACTTGCTCAGCGCTTAGTTCAAGATTCCTAGCTTGCTCAATAAAGATGAGCATCCCAATTTGTAAAAAGTATAATTTAAAAATGCTGTTAATTCTATTGTTGCAATTGATTGATTTAGAGCCTATATTGACAGCAATGGGATGCTCCCCAATAACTTTAGTCTTGACTATTAAACGCTACAAATAAATTGACTAATCAATGTAAGCTATCAGCTATCAGCTATCAGCTATCAGCTATCAGCTATCAGCCTATGCGCACGCTTTGCGAACAGCTTTTGCATAAGCGATGCAGTCGGCCAAAGGGGGTTTCCCCCACTCGCTATTGCATCAAGACAAGAGGTAAGCATTCGAATAATGCTGAGTGAAGTCCCAGCGTCGTTCGCACAGCGTGGCCATTCGCGTAGCGTGGCCTTTTGGCCAAGGCCAAAGCCTGTGCCACAAAGCTAATGGGCTTTTCCCCAGACTTTCAATTTTATTCTAAGCTGACCGCTGACCGCTGACCGCTGAATGCTTACTAATCAATAATACTCAATTTCAAGACTATAACGTTCTCATTAAAAGGGTTTTTAACATGGAACCAATTGCAATAATTGGCATCGGGTGTCGTTTTCCTGGTGCCGAAAATCCAGAAGCTTTTTGGCAACTATTATGTGATGGAGTCGATGCCATTAGTGAAATCCCCAAAACCCGTTGGGATCTCCATGACTTCTATGATTCTGACCCAGATACTCCTGGCAAAATGAACTCTCGCTACGGGGGCTTTTTGCCCCAAGTAGACCAGTTTGACCCCCACTTCTTCGGCATCTCGCCCCGAGAAGCCACTGCCATGGACCCCCAACAACGGCTATTGCTAGAGGTGGCTTGGGAAGCCCTGGAAGATGCAGGACAGGTACGAGACCACTTGGCTGGCTCCCGAACGGGAGTATTTGTGGGAATTTCCAACAATGATTACAGCTACACTCATCCAGATTATTCCACTCAGCCCCAAGGATACGATCTAACCGGTAATGCCTTGAATATTGCTGCTGGTCGTCTTTCCTATTTATTCAATTTTAAAGGGCCTGCGATCGCAATCGACACCGCCTGCTCTTCTTCAATGGTTGCAGTTCACCTGGCCTGTCAGAGTCTTTGGAATAGAGAGTCTACCTTAGCGTTGGCTGGGGGTGTAAATATTATTGTTTCACCAATCGGTCACATTGCCCTAAGTAAGCTAAAAGCCCTGTCTCCCGATGGTCGCTGCAAAGCCTTTGATGCCAAAGCCAATGGTTACGTTCGCAGTGAAGGAGCAGGTTGCATTGTCCTCAAGCCCCTATCCAAAGCATTAGCTGATAATGACCCGATTTACGCCACTATCCGAGGCAGTGCAGTTAACCACGATGGTCGTAGCAAGGGACTGACTGTTCCCTATGGTCCAGCTCAAGAAGCACTAATCCGTCAAGCCTTAGATAATGCTGGGGTAGCACCCTCGGAAATTAGTTACATTGAAGCCCATGGTACTGGCACACCCCTGGGAGACCCCATTGAAATGATGGCTCTCGGTTCCGTGCTTGCCAGTAATCGTCAGGAGGAAAACTATTGTGCTGTCGGAGCAGTTAAAACCAATATTGGCCATTTGGAAGCTGCTGCTGGCATTGCTAGTTTAATCAAAGTTGCCTTATCCCTCAAACATCAACAACTACCCCCCAGCTTGCACTTTGAAAACCCTAACCCCTATATTCCCTTCGATACTCTACCGCTACGGGTTCAGAAAACCCTAGGGCCTTGGCCTGAGCAGTTTGGTTTAGCCAAAGCTGGGGTCAGTTCCTTTGGGTTTGCCGGTACTAACGCCCATGTGATCTTAGAACAAGCTCCTCAATCCTCCCAAGTCCCGGATCAGGCCAGACCCCTCAAGCCACCCTACTTACTACCGCTCTCAGCCCATAGTCCAGAAGCGGTCAAATCCCTGGCTAACACTTATCAAGACTATTTAGCCACTCAAGACCTCAATCCTACCTTATTAGAGGACATTTGCTACACCGCTAGTGTCCGGCGCACTCACCATAAACACCGCTTAGCCCTGGTAGTTAACTCCCCTGAAGACGCGAAGGAGCGCCTGCAAGATTTACTCCAAGACCCCTCAGATCTTGACCTAGCTAGTGGTAGTAAACGGGGCAACCGCCGCCCGAAGGTAGTGTTTGTTTGCTCTGGTCAGGGGCCTCAATGGTGGGGGATGGGACGGGAACTACTGCAATCGGAACCAGTATTTCGAGGGGCGATAGAAGAGTGCGATGCCCTGATTCGTGCCCAGGCTAACTGGTCATTGTTAGCCGAGTTAACAGCGGACGAGTCTCAATCCCGCCTTGGGGAAACCGAAATTGCTCAGCCTGCTATTTTTGCCCTACAAATTGCCCTGGCTCGGCTGTGGCGTTCTTGGGGCATAGAGCCAAAAGCAGTGGTGGGTCACAGCCTAGGTGAAGTGGCCGCAGCTCACATTGCTGGTACTCTGAGCTTAGCGGATGCTGTAAGGTTAATTTGCGATCGCGGTCGCTTGATGCAGCAAGCCACAGGCAATGGCAAGATGGCAGCATTGGAACTCTCCCTAGCCGATACAGAAAACCTGTTGTCTGAATACGATCGTATTTTTGGATCGGCAAAGCCCAACCTAGGCATCGCAGCAATCAACAGTCCCACCTCAACGGTGGTGTCTGGAGAGTCTAGAGCAATGGAATTATTCCTTGAATTCCTTGCGCAGCGGCAAACGGATGTGTTCTACAAATTGCTGCCAGTGAATTATGCCTTCCATAGTTCTCAAATGGCACCATTTCAGGAGGAGTTGGTGCAGAGACTGGAAGGGCTAGAACCTAAGCCAGAAAATATTCCGGTCTACTCTACAGTTACCGGTTGCGCTAGTCAAGGTTCAGATTTCGATGCTACCTACTGGGGGCAAAATATCAGGCAAGCTGTCCGCTTTGCTCCAGCTATTGAAGCCTTAGTGGAAGCTGGTCATACCATCTTCTTAGAAATTAGTCCCCACCCAGTCCTTTCCGGATATATTGCTCAAATCCTCGACCATCTGAATCAAGCAGGAGTTGTTGTACCCTCCCTACGCCGTAGTCAGGAGGAACGAGCAACCATGCTCACCTCTCTAGGTAAACTCTACACCCAGGGCTTTAGAGTAGCGTGGCATAAACTATTCCGATCCTCCCATTGTCGGGTTGTGAGTTTACCCTCCTACCCTTGGCAGGAAGAACGGTATTGGGTCGAGCAGAAATCTCAAAGACCATCTCAAAGACCACAAGCATTCTTGTCTCAGGAAAACCCTGATGTTCACCCCTTACTAGGGCAACGGTTACGTTCACCCCTCACCGAAACCCTATTTGAATCCCAGTTAACACCTCAGGTGCAGCGTTTCCTAGTCGGTCATCAGGTCTACGGCATGGTAGTTTTGCCTGGGGCGGCTTACTTAGAAATGGCTCTAGCAGCAGGGGCTAAAGTCCTAGGGTCAAACCTAGGTTCAGGTTCCACCACCCTTAAGGACGTAGTAATTCAAGAAGCCCTAGTTATTCCAGAGGATACTAGCCGTACTACACAGTTAATCTTAACCCCGGACGGAACAGGGGAAGCGCTGTGGCGGATTGTGAGCTTGGCCACTGAGGGAGAGGATGGCCCCAACGCCTGGACACAGCACGCTATAGGCAAAATCTGTGTTGGAAAGACAAATGGACAAACAGATGGACAGACAAATGGAGAAACACAACTAGTCTCAATCTCTATAGAAGACCTCAAGGCCAAGTTTCCAGAAGAGTTGTCTGTTAAGGAATACTATCAACAACTCCGCCAACGGGGACTGGAGTATGCTTCCAGTTTCCAAGGTATTGAGCAACTTTGGCGGCAAGAAGGGGAAGCCCTAGGCCGGATTCGGCTGCCCGAGGAGTTAGTCTCTCAAGCCCAAGCCTATCAACTGCACCCGGTCTTGATGGATTCTGGTCTCCAGTTGCTATTTGCCACCTTGTCTGGTGATGGGGATACGGATACCTATCTGCCAGTGGGTTTGGATAATTTGCGGGTATACCGTCGTCCTGAAAACCAGTTGTGGATTTATGGTCAGATGCGTCCCCAGGATGGCTTGAATCAGGAAAGCCGTACTGCTGACCTGAAGCTGTTGGATAATCATGGACAGGTAATCGCAGAACTAGAAGGATTGCATGTTAAGCGGGCAAAGCGTCAGGCTCTGCTCCATACACTCCAAGACGACTTCAAGAATTGGCTCTACGAAGTGGAGTGGCAACCCAAAACTCGTCTAGGTCAGACTCTACCAGCAGACTATTTTCCCAGCCCCTCCCAAATTAGCGATCGCATCCAGCCTCATGCAAATCAGTTGCAGAATCAGCATGGATTGGAAATTTATGAAGACATTTTAGTTCAACTAGAAGCTTTCAGTGGTGCTTACGTAGTCAGTGCTTTCCAAAAAATGGGTTGGCAGTTTCCGCTGAATGAGCCCATCACCGTAGTTTCTTTAGCACAACAGTTAGGTATAATCGACCCTCACCATCGTCTGTTTGGTCGGATGCTGGATATCCTAGCCGAAGAAGGGATACTTACAAAGATTAACACCACTCAGTGGCAAGTTTCCCGAGTGCCTGATCTACAAGTCTTTGAGCAGAAGCCCACAGACCTATTGGCTCAATACCCTGCCTATGACGCTGAGTTTACCTTACTGGAGCGCTGTGGAGAGAAACTAGCAGAGGTTGTACAAGGAAAGTGTGACCCAATCCAACTGTTGTTTCCTGATGGATCCTTTACCTCTGCAGAGAAATTGTATCAGGAATCCCCAGGTAATCGGGTGTTTAACCTACTGATCCAAAAAGCTGTATCAATGGCTGTGGAGAAGTTGCCAAAGGGACGAACCATTCGAGTTTTGGAAATTGGAGCTGGAACCGGAGGCACAACCTCCTATGTTGCTTCCCAACTTCCAGCCAATCGGACAGACTATGTATTTACCGATTTGTCCCATTTGTTCATGGCCAAGGCTGAGGAGAAGTTTCGTGATTACCCCTTTATTCGGTATCAGATTCTGGACATCGAACAAGACATCGAAGCCCAGGGATTTGCTTCCAATCAGTTCGACCTAATCTTAGCATCCAATGTCATCCACGCCACCAGTGACCTACGCCACACTATGACCCATGTCCAGCAACTGCTGGCACCAGAGGGAATGGTGATGTTGCTAGAAGGAACCGGACGTCAGCGTTGGTTAGATCTAATCTTTGGTTTAACAGAAGGCTGGTGGAAATTTACAGATACCGAGTTACGACCAGATTACCCCTTACTTACTCCCTACGAGTGGCAAGATTTGTTAGAGGATATCGGATTTGCCGAGACCGGAACAATTCCAGAAGCAGGGGCTAACAGTGGCAGCTTATCCCACCAATCCATTATCCTGGCTCAAACTGCTCAATTAGACTTGCAAACTGAGCAACAGGAACTGATATCTCCCATGCCAGGGCAGGGAAGTAGTTGGTTGATTTTTGCTGATAACAAAGGTATTGGTCAACAGTTAGCAGCACAGCTCAGTTCCCGTGGGGAAACCTGTACGATGGTCTTTCCCAGCACCTCTTATCAACAGCTCGGGGAAGGTCAATACCAGATTAACCCAGAGCAACCAGAGGATTTTCAGCAGTTGCTCAAAGCAGTAACTACCAGTGATATTCCCCCTTGCCGTGGGGTAGTACACCTGTGGAGTTTGAATACGGTAGACCCAGCAAAAATGACAGTAGCAGACTTAGAGGCTGCCTCAGTCTTGGGATGCCGCAGTGTACTTCACCTACTGCAGTCCATGGTTAAAGCCGAGTTCTCCAACTTACCTTCACTGTGGTTGGTTACTCAAGGGGCTAAGCAAGTGAGCGCACAACCAACTCCTTTAGCAGTGGCTCAGTCTCCCTTGTGGGGTCTTGGCAAAGTGATTACCCTAGAACATCCAGAACTTGACTTTGTACAAGTGGATTTGGATCCCTTAGGTCAGGATGATCAGGCCAAAGCTTTATTTGAGGAACTGTGGTTAGACGATAACGAAGGAGAGAACAATCTAGTTTTACGTCACGGACAACGCTATGTACCTCGCTTAGTGCGCCACCGTCAGCAGGAATCAACCCCAGTGGAATTGCACTCCGATGGCACCTATTGGATTACAGGTGGTCTGGGAGGTCTGGGTTTAGTCGTTGCCCAGTGGCTAGTAGCTCACGGTGCCAGGCATCTGGTCTTGGTGGGACGCAGGGGTGCTTCCGATCACGCCAAGGTCACCTTGAAGGAGCTTGAGGAGATGGGGGCTAAGATCCTGGTAGCTCAAGCGGATGCCTCTCAAACTGAGCAAGTTAAGAAGGTGCTAGGTGAGATTGAAGTCTCTATGCCACCACTGAAAGGGGTTATTCATGCCGCAGGTGTTCTTGAAGTTGGCCGACTCGAACAGCAAGATTGGCAGGACTTTGCTAAGGTATTAGCCCCTAAAGTCCAAGGAGCCTGGAATTTACACCTGCTGACCCAGCACATACCATTGGACTTCTTCATTCTGTTCTCCTCAATCGCTTCCCTGATCGGCTCACCAGGTCAAGGAAACCATGCAGCAGCTAATACCTTTTTGGATACTCTAGCTAATTATCGCCAAACTCAGGGGTTGCCAGGGTTGAGCATCAACTGGGGGGCATGGTCTGATTTAGGCGCAGTAGCTAAGCGCAACTTGAACAAGATGTCAAGTATGCGAGGTCTGGGTACTATTGCACCTAAGCAAGGATTACAGATATTGGAACAAATTTTCCACAATCCCTCTGCCCAAATTGGGGTGATGCCCATTGAGTGGTCTGAGTTCCTACAGCAATTTACTGCTGATAACATCCCACCGCTACTAAGTGAGTTAACACTTGAAGCAACAACACAGGTTGTAGCAGAGGAAACATCAACCCAAGCCTTGGAGTTTCTACAGGGATTACAGCAACTTCCGTCCCATGAGCGCCGCGAACGTTTAGTTAGTCACATTCGAGACCAGGTTAGCAAAGTTTTAGGTTGGAGTTCTTCCCATACCCTAGATCCCCATCAAGGTTTCTTTGACATTGGCATGGACTCTCTGACCTCTGTGGAGTTGAGGAATCGACTGCAAACCTCTTTAGGGCGATCGCTATCTTCAACCTTGATCTTTGACTATCCCACTATCTACGCTCTTGCCGGGTATCTGGTCAGTGAAATGTTTACCGAAGATGAGCAGGAGGAGGATACAGACTCTCCTGAGACTACACAGAAGGATGATCATCCTACACAAACCCTAACCTCAGTAGACGTAGAACAGCTTTCAGAAGAAGATGCTGAAGCCTTACTACTCAAGGAACTAGAAAGTATTAGCGTCTAAGGAATCGGGAATCGGGAATCGGGAATCGGGAATCGGGAATCGGGAATCGGGAATCGGGAATAGATACCGAAACCCTAACCCCGAAACCCGAAATCCTAACCCTAAAAACTCAATTATATCTACCAACATTAGTAGTAGTTTTTCGATACTGTTTTCGTCAATTATTATCCTTTTTGCCTTTTGCCTTTTGCCTTTTGCCTTTTGCCTTTTGCCTTTTGCCTAAAGTCTATAGATTAATCAAACGTTATCTAACTAAGTCAGCACTATCAAAGGAATTTTATTAGACATGACTCAGAATTCAAAACCAACCAACTCTCTCTCTGCTACTAAGCGTGCTCTGTTGGCTCTACAAGAAATGCAAGCCAAGCTGGATGCGAGCGAAAGTGCTAAAACAGAACCCATTGCTATCGTCGGTCTAGGTTGTCGATTTCCTGGGGGTGCTAATGATCCTGAATCATTCTGGGAACTGTTAAGCAATGGTGTAGATGCAATTAGAGATATACCTTCAGACCGCTGGGATATTGATCAAATCTACGACTCTGACCCAAATAGCTCAGGGAAAATGTATGTTCGCAAGGGTGGGTTCATCGATCAGGTAGACCAGTTTGACCCCCAATTCTTTGGGATTTCCCCTCGGGAAGCCGTAAGTATGGACCCTCAGCAACGACTGCTCTTAGAAGTCAGTTGGGAAGCACTAGAGCATGCTGGGCAACCCCTGGATAAGCTGATGGGCAGTAAGACTGGGGTGTTCGTAGGAATTATGAACTTAGATTATTTCCAGCGAGCCACTGAACCTCAGGTGGTAGATGCCCATACTGCCACAGGTAATGCCTTTAGCGTTACATCTGGTCGATTGTCCTATATCCTAGGATTACAAGGCCCTAGTGTAGCCATAGACACCGCCTGCTCTTCATCCTTGGTAGGTGTGCATCTGGCCTGTCAGAGTTTGCGTTTAAAAGAATGTAACCTAGCCCTAGCTGCTGGGGTCAACCTGATCCTCTCCCCAGAAGTGATGATTAACGAATGTCGGGCGAAAATGCTTGCTCCCGATGGCCGTTGTAAGACGTTTGATGAGGCTGCCAATGGCTTTGCCCGGGGCGAAGGTTGCGGGGTAGTGGTTCTCAAACGCCTCAGTGATGCGATCGCTAACGGTGACAACATATTAGCCTTAATTCGCGGTTCAGCAGTCAACCAGGATGGCCGTAGTAGTGGTCTAACCGTTCCCAATGGTCCCGCCCAGCAAGCCGTAATTCGCGCCGCCCTAGCCAATGGTAAAGTGGAGCCTGGGGAAGTCAGTTATATAGAAGCCCACGGTACAGGCACATCCCTAGGGGATCCAATCGAATTGCGAGCCTTAGGGGCAGTACTGGGTAAGGGACGCACCCCAGACCAGAAACTGATGGTTGGTTCAGTAAAAACCAATATGGGTCACCTGGAGTCAGCGGCTGGTATGGCAGGACTGATTAAGTTAGTCCTCTCCCTACAACATCAACAGATACCACCCCATCTGCATCTAAACAATCCCAATCCTTACATCCCTTGGGCTGAACTTCCCATCGAGATCCCCACTGAACTTACCCCTTGGCAGTGCGACCATGGCTCCCGCATTGCTGGACTAAGTTCCTTTGGGTTTAGTGGCACCAACGCTCATATCGTAGTGGAAGAAGCCCCAGTTGGTGAGCCTGAGCAAGTTGAGGTGGAACGACCACAGCACTTGCTGACCCTTTCCGCTAAAAGTGAGGAAGCTTTACTTGCCCTAGCCAGCCGCTTTGAAGATTACCTAAAAGTCCATCCTCAGGCAAATCTGGCCGACATCTGTTTCACGGCTAACACTGGTAGAAATACCTTTACCCAGCGCCTAGCTGTGGTGGCTCAGTCTGGGCAAGAACTGTCTGAACAATTAGCAGCCTTCCGGACGGGTGTTGAGACCGCTGGGGTATTTACTGGAGACCTCGAAGACAAGCAGCGCCCCAAAATAGCCTTTATGTTCACTGGTCAAGGCTCTCAGTCTGTGGGGATGGCACGGGAACTTTACGAAACTCAACCTACTTTCCGCCAAGCCCTAGACCGCTGCGATGCTATTCTGCGTCCCTATTTGGAGCAACCCCTGTTATCTGTACTGTATCCAGCAGAAGGTGAGACCTCTCCTTTAGACCAAACTGCTTACACCCAACCCGCACTGTTTGCTTTAGAATATGCCCTGTATGAGTTATGGCGTTCCTGGGGCATTCAGCCAGATGGTGTTATCGGTCACAGTGTTGGGGAATATGTAGCTGCTTGTGTAGCAGGGGTATATAACCTGGAAGATGGCTTAAAGTTAATTGCTGAGCGTGCCCGACTGATGCAAGCCTTGCCCCCAGGAGGAGAAATGGCTGCAGTGTTAGCACCGGAAGCAGAAGTCAGAGCAGCTATTGCTCCCTACGCTGACCAAGTTGCGATCGCATCCATTAACGGGCCTGAAAACATAGTCATCTCAGGGGTAGCATCAGGGGTACAAGCCGTGGTCACGGAACTACAAACCAAGGGTGTTGACGTCCGACCGTTGAAGGTTTCCCATGCTTTCCATTCTCCCTTAGTAGAGCCCATGCTGGATGCCTTTGAGCAACACGCAGCTCAGATTAACACCTCCGAGCCCCAAATTGAACTGATTTCCAGTGTGACTGGTAAACGAGTAGAAGCAGGTGAGGTGACTAGCCCTGGTTATTGGCGTCGTCAGGTGCGGCAGTCAGTTAAATTTGCCGTTGCGATGGAAACCTTACAAGCACAGGGCTACGAGGTGTTTGTAGAAATTGGACCTCATCCAGTAATGCTGGGTATGGGACGACAGTGCTTGGCACCAGAAACTGGAGTTTGGTTACCTTCCCTACGTCGAGGACAGTCCGATTGGCAACAGTTGCTCCAGAGTTTGGCTTCCTTGTCCGTGCAAGGGGTTAAAGTAGATTGGTCTGGCTTTGACCAAGACTATCAACGCCACATCGTACCTCTGCCTACCTATCCCTTCCAGCGCACTCGCTATTGGATTGAGACAGTGGCACCAAACTCGAAGGATATTATACCACAAATATCACAAAATGGTGGAAATCCCCCTGTCCACACCCCACAGACTACCCCATTGGATTGGTTAGAGGCACTAAGTGCAGAGCAAGCCAAATCAATGGTCGAGAGTCAGGATGTAGCTAATATTTCCCAACGTCTTGTTAATCTTTCCACCGAGAAACATCAGCTACTGAAACTGTTGCTAGAGCAATACCAACAGCAGGTTAATTCAGAGTACCTGAGGGATGCCCTGTACGAAGTTAAGTGGCAAGCTCAAGAGCGTACCCAGGAAGCAGAAATTAAAGCCACTGAGCCTGGTCAATGGCTGATCTTTGCAGATTACGGTGGCGTAGGACAGGCATTAGCAGAAAATTTGCGTACGCATGGTCACAGCTGTTGCCTGATTTATCCAGGTGAAGCTTACCAAAGCCTACCAGGAGGAATTGGCACCATTAACCCGGCTGATCCCAATCATTTCCAGCGGTTGTTCCAGGAAACTCTTGGAAATAATCCATTGCCCTGTCATGGAGTAATTCATCTGTGGAGTCTAGAAGCTGAAAAGTCTGAAGCACTCACACCATCATCTCTCGAAGCGTCTCACGTCTTGGGTTGTGGTAGCGTACTGCACCTAGTTCAGTCACTAGTTCAGACACTGGTCAATACTGGCAGTGCAACCTTACCGAAATTGTGGTTAGTAACCTCTGGCACCCAAGCAGTGGAAACCAATCCTGCTCCAGTAGCACTGGCTCAAGCCTCTTTGTGGGGCATGGGACGAGTGATTGCCCTGGAACACTCTGAAATTTGGGGAGGACTACTAGATTTAGACCCATCTATATCTGGTAATTCTGGTGATAAGGGTGCTACCCAACAGGCCATGGCTCTGTTCCCAGAAATTTGGCAGCCAGACGGGGAAGACCATGTAGCATTCCGCAACGGACAACGCTATGTTGCTCGCTTGGTATCTAGCAAACCCACTCAAACCCAATCGTTAGCTGTGGAGGCAGATGGTATCTACCTGATTACTGGTGGCTTGGGCAGTTTGGGACTCCGGGTTGCCCGGTGGATGGCTGAACAAGGGGCAAAAACGCTAGTGCTACTAGGACGCCGAGGACTTCCGCCATCAGACCAGTGGGCAAGCTTACCCCAAGACAGTGAGTCTTGGAAACGGGTGAAGGCCATTAAAGCTATCAAAGCCATGGGAGCCAAGGTGATTGTGGCTCAAGCTGATGTCAGTGATCAGGGTCAGATGTCTGAGGTATTTGAACACTTGCGTAACACTCAGATTCCCCTCAAAGGAGTTATCCATGCCGCCGGGATTGAAAATTATCAGGAAATGCAAGGGATGGACCTGAATGTACTTCAGGCTACCCTGCAACCTAAAGTAATGGGGGCATGGCTACTGCATCAACTTACCCAAGAGATCAACCTAGACTTTTTCGTCTGCTTCTCCTCGATTGCCTCTGTGTGGGGCTCCAAGGGACAAGCCGATTACGCCGCTGCTAATGCTTTCCTAGATGCGATCGCACATCACCGTCAAGCCCTAGGATTACCTGCTTTGAGCATCAATTGGGGACCCTGGTCTGAAGGTGGCATGGCATCTGAAGAGGTCAAGACCTTATTGAAGCGTATAGGAGTAGACCCATGGCAACCAGAAGAAGCCATGAGCATTTTGCCATCCCTGATCGGGTCGAACAGCCCTCAAGTAATCGGTGCTAAAGTCAACTGGGATGTCTTCAAACCACTTTATGAGGTCAAGGGACAACGAGCGCTGCTGGCAAACATGGGAGTAAACTCACAGATCCAAGACTCACAGATAGATCACAAAGAGTCAACTCCAGCACAGCGTCCTGATTTTCTAAAGCAATTAGCAAATGCCCCTGCTCAGAAACGTCAAGACCTATTAGTAGCTTATCTTCAAAAAGAAGTTACCCAGGTGTTAGGTTTGGATCAATCCCATCCCATCAAAGGTCAACAGGGATTTGCCGAATTAGGCATGGACTCTTTGATGGCTGTGGAGCTCAAGAGCCGCTTAGAAGCTAGCTTGGGACAGACCTTGAGTTCAACATTGGCATTTAACTATCCCAATATCAACGCTCTTGCTAATTATTTGGCTCAGGATGTTCTATGCTTAGACCGACCAGAAGACTCTCTTGGCTTAGGTCACAGTAATTCTGAATCTTCGTCTACAACTCCAGCGGAGGTAGAAGAACTTTCTGAAGAGGATTGGGCTTCATTACTGGATGAAGAGTTAGTAACTCTAGTTTTCAATTAGTAATTGATAGGAATCAGCGATTAACTATCAGCGATTAACTTTTAGGGATCAACTATCAGCCCATTTGCTGATAGTTGATCCCTATACCAATGGGTGTAATAGTTTTTTGAAATTCCAGGGACTAAGAATTGCTAAAGACAAGGTTTTAGCAAAGTTGCTAATTGGAAACCACACCAGTTGCTAATCTGACTCCCCATCTCCCCATCTCCCCATCTCCCCATCTCCCCATCTCCCCATCTCCCCATCTCCCCATCTCCCCATCTCCCCATCTCCCCATCTCCCCATCTCCCCATCTCCCCATCTCCCCATCTCCCCATCTCCCCACACCTCCCTCTCTTTCCCCATTCCCGATTCCCGATTCCCTCGGCCAAACGGTATAGATAAATTTTAATAATTTTGCGTAAATTCCAAAGGCAAGCCTGACAAGTAATCAAAGACCTAAATAGAATTTTTGGAAAATTTTGGGGAAAGCCATCTAATTACTGCGCAGTTTAAATTCCCTTCCCCCAATTATGAATACCACTGGGAAATTGTTGCAATGAATAACACGTCAGAACCCATAGACCATAGCTCTCGCTTGAAAAATGCACTGCTAGCCGTTAGGAAAATGCGCTCCAAGCTTGAAGCGATCGAGCGTTCTAAGACAGAACCACTTGCCATCATTGGCATGGGTTGTCGATTTCCCGGTGGTGCTGACAATCCAGATAAATACTGGTCTTTGCTCCATGATGGAGTCGATGCCATCACTGAGGTGCCTAAAGATAGATGGGACATCGAGCAATACTACGACCCGGACCCTGATGCCCCTGGTAAAATGTATGTCCGCAATGCTGGATTTATCGATCAGGTAGACCAGTTTGATGCCAAGTTTTTTGGCATTACACCCCGAGAAGCGGTAAGCATGGATCCCCAACACCGGCTGCTTTTAGAAGTGAGTTGGGCAGCAATCGAACAAGCTTGTCAGTCACCAGAGCAACTGCGGAATAGCCAAACTGGTGTCTTCGTCGGGATTACTACCAATGATTATTTGCAACTCCAGACCCGGTTAGGGGATCAAACTATTATCGATGCCTACACTGCCACAGGTAATTGCCTTAACGCTGTAGCTGGACGCTTGTCCTATACTTTAGGGTTACAAGGGCCTAGTATGGCAGTGGATACAGCCTGTTCTTCCTCTTTAGTCACCGTCCATCTAGCCTGCCAAAGTCTACGCAACCGAGACTGTGATCTTGCCCTTGCTGGTGGAGTGAATCTAATCCTATCCCCAGATGGTACGATTGCCACCTCTAGAGCCAGAATGCTAGCCCGGGATGGTCGTTGCAAAACCTTTGATGCGGCGGCGGATGGTTTTGCTAGAGGAGAGGGGTGTGGGATGGTGGTACTCAAGCGCCTCAGTGATGCTATTGCTGACAGAGATAATATTTTAGCCCTAATTCGCGGTACAGCAGTTAACCAAGATGGACCGAGCAGTGGTCTGACAGTTCCTAATGGTCCCGCCCAGCAAGCAGTGATTCGCAAAGCTTTGGCTAATGGTAGAGTTAAGCCAGAGCAAGTTAGCTATGTAGAAGCCCACGGTACCGGTACATCTTTAGGAGACCCAATCGAGGTTGAATCCCTAGCAGCAGTATTATGCCAAAAGCGTACTAAAGACCAGCCTTTAATCATTGGCTCAGCTAAGACTAATATTGGTCACTTGGAGTCAGCTGCGGGTGTAGCAGGACTAATTAAGTTAGTATTGGCCCTACAACATCAACAAATACCACCCCATCTGCATCTGAAAAACCCCAATCCTTATATCCCTTGGGACAAACTTCCGATTCAGGTTCCTACTGAACTCACCCCTTGGCACTCTACCAATCAACCACGTATCGCTGGATTGAGTGGATTTGGTGTCAGTGGAACCAATGCTCATATCGTGGTCGAACAAGCAACAATCCCTGAGCCGGTGCAGGTGGACGTAGAACGACCAGAGCACCTCCTCAACCTCTCCGCCAAAACTGAACAGGCATTGCAGCAGTTGGCTAATCGCTTTGAGATGTACCTGGCTACTCATCCTGAAGTACCTTTAACAGATGTCTGCTTCACGGCCAACACTACCAGAGCCCGTTTTGACCATCGCCTAGCTGTAGTAGCTCACTCCAAAGACCAACTTTGCCAACACTTAGCAGCTTTCCAGGCTGGTCAAACCTCACCAGGAGTATTCACTGCTAAGGTTAAAGACAGCCAACCCAAGATAGCCTTCTTGTTCACTGGTCAAGGCTCTCAGTATGTGGGTATGGCACATCAACTCTACCAACAAGCCCCCACTTTCCGCCAAGCCCTAGACCGCTGTGCCCAAATCCTACAACCTTATTTAGAAAAACCCCTGCTGGAAATCCTTTATCCCCAAGGAACACGAACCAGGAACCAGAGCAGCCTCTTAGATCAAACCCCCTACACTCAACCAGCCCTGTTTGCTATAGAGTATGCCCTAAGTGAATTATGGCGCTCTTGGGGAATTGAGCCAGATGCGGTTCTCGGTCAAGGTGTTGGAGAATACGTAGCAGCTTGTATAAAAGGGGCTTATAGCCTAGAAGATGCTCTGAAATTAAGTGTAACTGGCTCCCTGGTAGGGGAAACTGAAATGACTAGCCCTAGGGATGGGTCTGGTCAGGAGCAGCAGTCAGTAACATTTGAGAGCGCAATGGAAACATTGCAAACACAGGGTTATGAGTTATTTGTAGAAATTGGTCCGGATCCAGTACTGCTGGGGATTGGACAACAATGTTTGACCGTTGGAGTTGGAGTTTGGCTGCCTTCCCTACGTCGAGGACAGTCGGATTGGCAACAGTTACTAGAGAGTCTGGCTCAGTTGTCAGTGCAAGGAGTGGCAGTAGATTGGTCTGGCTTTGACCAAGACTATCAACGCCGCCTGGTGCCTCTACCTACCTATCCCTTCCAGCGGGAACGCTTCTGGTTTGAAACTCAAGGGCTAGAGCCAGGGGACTACCACCAGCCACGTCCAATCCCTCAAAGCCATACCCCAGAATCCCCCCACTCAGGACGAAGCACTCAGAACGAAGCACTATCTGTGGCTGAGCTCACTTTAGAACAGCGGGTCCTAGGGCTAGTGGCTAAGACAACTGGCATTGCTCAAGACCAGTTAGGTCTGGATATGTCCTTAGAGGGTGAGTTGGGCTTAGATTCGATCATGATTACCCAACTGATGAATGGCTTGGTAAAACTGATTCCACAAGAGCAAAAAGCAGCATTTAGTAGCCAGTTTTCCTTGCGGGATTTGATGCAGTTGCAAACCATCAGAGAAATTATTCAGGTATTGGAACAATGGCAAGTTTCTGTTCCCGTAGCAGCTTCTAGGTCTGATCGGGAAGACACCCTTGGGGAAGACACTCTAGCCAGTGGGGAAAGCAAGGAAAACTCTCAGGAAAACGCTCAGGAAAACTCTAAGCAAAACCCTACCGTTACTGAACCAGACATGGCTTTGACGCCAGCAGAAAACCAAGAACAAAACAGTGACAGTAGTGACAGTAGTGAAAGTATCGAATTACTCCATGGTCAATACTTCCACCTGGTAGGTTACTGGCTTGTTAATTCCAACAGTCTCTTCTCCAGCTTACGATTAGAAGGAGATTTTGACCTAGACATTGCCTGGGCTAGCTGGAAAGACCTATTGGTAAGGCATCCGATGTTGCGATCGCATTTCCATGTGCCTTCTGGTGCCACTAGCTTCAAAGACTACCAGCTAGAAATTCTTGACAATCCCACTCCCCCAGAAATCCTGTTTATCGACATCCAGCATTTAGACAGTGAAGCCAAAGACGAAGCAGTAGCAGAAGAAATAGATCACTGGCTAAATTACGAATGGTCTTTGACTCAATGGCCACTCCATCAATTTTCTGTCATACGTCTTGAAGACTCTGTTTATCAGCTCTTTTTAGGCATCGAACACGTGATCTCGGATGGTCTGAGTAATCATGTCATTATACGGGAATTTATGGAAATTTATCGCGCCCGTAGTTGTGGTGAAGAGCCCATACTCCCACCAGCCACCAGCCTCAAGGATTACGCTGAAGTGGTAGCAGCCATGAATGCTTGGCAGGATCCAGAGGAAGACCAAGCACTTGCCAAGTATACTGCTAGCCAAGGTAAAGAGTCCTATATCTGGAATCCTAAAGGTAAACCTGTTGACTACCAGAATTCCCAATTCTACAGCCATAAATATTGCCTGACCCAGGAGACCACAGATAAACTAATTGCCAAAACTGCTGAATGGCGATTGCCTGTTAATTCCTTACTACTAGGAGCATTTCTGCGAGCAGTTGTCAAGTTAGACTCCCATGACCTTAGCGTCACAACCACAAATAACAACACAAATAACAATTTTGACGCTACCAAATCCCCGATTATTCAAATTCCCACCAGTGGCAGAGTCTATCCTGAGGTAGATGCATCTAATGTCGTCAGCAGCTTTGCCCAGAATTTAGCCCTTAGCTTTGCTCCGCCTCAGCCCGATGAAGACTGGCAAGCTCTATTAAACCGGATTCATCAAGTCATCCAAAATGGCATAGCCAGTGGTATTGACCGCGCCCAGACTCGCCAGATGGGCATGATCTTCAAAGAAAATATTGCTCTGGAAAACGGCGAAATTCCTGAACATACTTTACCTATGTTTCGGAGTGCGTTGAAATCCAATCTCTATTTCCCCTACACAGGACACACCCATATTAAAACTCAGTACGGTTCTGTTAATGTAACAGATTATCAAGCGGGTGGCATAAATGCTCCTGGAACTGTGGATATCTTACAAGAGGTATTCGATGGCCGTCTGCATATGTTTGCTAGTTACGACTACAACTTTTTTGAACTGTCCGAGATTGATAACTTAATGACGGAATACATTGCTCAGATAGAGGAATTAGTCTCACTGACAATTCAACCTGAGCAACCATCCAAATCTCAGCAGCCATTACCAACAAATACCGCTATCGAGTCAACCCTGCGACAAGTAACAGAAGAAATCTGTCACTATCCCATCTCCGCTGATGAGATGGATCTAGACCTAGAAGCCGACTTAGGAGTAGATTCCCTAGAACGAATTCGGATTGTTACCCACCTAGAAAAGCTCTACGGTAAAGTCGATCGTCAAGGCTTACTCAGTTGTCGGAGTGTGCAAGAAATGGCATCCACCCTTAGCCAATCTTTTAAAGGTTGAAGGTTACAGGTTGAAGGTTACAGGTTGAAGGTTACAGGTTGAAGGTTGAAAGTTACAGGTTACAGGTTACAGGTTACAGGTTACAGGTTACAGGTTTAAGGTTACCGGTTACCGGTTGAAGGTTGCAGGTTGAAAGTTACAGGTTACAGGTTTAAGGTTACAGGTTTAAGGTTACAGGTTTAAGGTTACAGGTTTAAGGTTACAGGTTTAAGGTTGAATGTTCAAAGTTTAAGGTTAATTTTTAACTGTCCAATGTTCACTGCAAAATGGAGGATTTATGGAGAGGTTAGCAATTATCGGCTCGGGAATTTCTGGGACACCAGCCGCTTATTATCTTCAAGATGAGTACGAGGTTGATGTTTATGAAAAAAGTCATAGAGTTGGAGGTCATGCTAATACAATTGACCTGTGGGATGGAGATAAATTAATCTCGATAGATACAGCATTTGTTGTATTTAATAAGCCCAATTATCCCGGCTTAACGAAATTCTTTGAAGACTTGGGCGTTAAAACTCAAAAGCATGTGGGAGGATTTAATTTCTATAATCTCGACTCGGACTTACAATTTAATTCTAATGACCTCGAACTCAGTCAAGCAGACTTTGAAAAAAAGTTTTCTAAAAATTTGGTAGAAATTCATCAGGAAGCCAAGGGATTTTTCAAGCAATGTCGGTCTGACTTTTGGGAGGGCAAAACTCGTGTCTCGATGAAGGAGTATCTAGAAAAGAATAATTACAGCCAAGACTTTCAAGACAACTTTGTGATGTTGATGGGGTCAGCTGTATGGTCAATTCCTACCGAGTCATTGATGGAGTTTCCCGCCTCTACCTTTATTAGTTTTTTCATGACTCATGACCAAGGGGGCTTGGGTGGTCAATCGGTAGAATGGGAAACCGTTACGAGAGGGAGTACAAGATATGTTGAAAAAGTAGCTTCTTCCCTGAAACGACCGATTCGCACAGAAGAAAAAGTTATTTCTGTTAAACGGGATCAAAACAAAGCCATTGTTAAGACAGCAGAGGGAGAAGAGGTATTTGACAAAGTTATTATCGCGACTCATGCTGACCAAGCACTAAGGCTGTTGGAAAGCCCAACAGAATTGGAACAAAAATTACTCGGGTGTTTTAAGTACCATGAAACCGACGTAACCTTGCATACTGATCCAGTAATTATGCACCCAGATAAAGGTACATGGCAATCATGGAACTATGGGCAAGTTACTAAAGAAAATAAACTTCACACCTTTGTCACGTACTACTCTAATATGGTGCATAATTTTATTGCCGAAAAGGATTACTTTGTATCCCTGGATACTCCTCCAATAGCACTAGACGAAAGCAAAATTATCAAGATTATCAAATACAGACATCCTGAATATGACATGAATACCCTGGAAGCTCAAAAGCAAATCTATAAACTGAATGAAACAGGACCTGTTTATTTCTCAGGAACTTATTTTCATATCAAAAAACGAGGCATTGATTCTTATGGTTTTCATGAAAGTGGAATTTCTTCAGCTTTAGAATTAGTCAAGCAACTGAAAAAGTCGAAAAATTAAGTTCACTAAGCAATGAACAGTTAAATTTTAGGGTTGAATTGACTGTTTGTTGTTCGCTATTGGCGTTACCTTAGGGTAGGTTTAAAGTTGAAGGTTGAAGGTTGACGGTTGACGGTTGACGGTTGAAGGTTGACGGTTGAAAGTTGAAGGTTGACGGTTGACGGTTGACGGTTGACGGTTGAAGGTTGACGGTTGACGGTTGACAAAAAGACTAGAAACTTTCTATTCCCTGATTTCATCATAACCAACTTTATACAGGAGTCATAATTCAGGAGTCATCAAAAACTATTTACCAATTAATTTACAGAAGTTATAGAGAATAATTATGACTTATTTAGTCTATATAATGTCTCCTGATTAAATTAACTAAACTCTGACTTTTAATCTGGTTATATTAATCAAAATATAATCAGATAAATCTGTTAAAGTTAGGGTTTTAAATAAAAAAAACGTAATAGCAATTCTAAATTAATTGTGATAAGTTTGTTCCCTACTCCCTACTCCCTACTCCCTGTTCCCTGTTCCCTTTCCTAAAGCTGATAGCTGATAGCTGATGGCTAAATGCTTACAAATAAACTCCAAAAGTTACCAGTAAAGAAAATGAACAAAATCACCGAAATTCCCTACCTTAAAATTGTTGAACAAACCCAACAAACTCCGGATGCAATCGCTGTTCTGCACAAAGAAACCAAACTGACTTACGCACAATTACATCATCTTTCCAATCAAGTTGCCAATTACTTACGGTCTCAAGGAGTAACGCGCAATACCTTAGTGGGCATCATGACCGAGCGTGGTCCTCTGATGCTAATCGGAATCTTAGGTATCGTCAAAGCTGGGGGAGCTTATGTTCCTTTAGACCCCTCTTACCCAGCAGAACGCATTCGCTACATTCTTGACCATGCAGAAATTAGCACCTTGGTCACTGAACATCAGGTCACTGAGAAACTCCTAGAATCCCTAGATCAAACCTTACCCTTGCAAACTCTGATGTTCTTAGACGAAGGGGAACCTCTGAGTGAAGCTAACCAATTAACCCAAGTCAATCGAAACACTTGGTCTAGATGCTCTGATCAGGATCTTTCCAGCATCAATGACCCCGATGACTTGATGACGGTTCTATATACATCTGGTTCTACCGGTCGTCCCAAAGGAGTAATGCTGAACCATCGGGGTTATATGAACCGCCTAGAGTGGATGCAAAAGGCGTTCCAGCTAACACCTGGAGACCGAGTAGCCCAGAAAACCTCCTTCTGTTTCGATATATCAGTCTGGGAACTGTTCTGGACATTAATGGAAGGAGCGACGATTTGTCCTGTAGAACGGGAAATCGTCCTCAATCCCTGGGAATTCGCCCAGTGGATGAAGGACATTGGCATTACTATCATGCACTTCGTCCCTTCCTTGTTTGGGGAGTTTACCAGTGCCTTGGAAAAAGAATCCTGGACATTTCCTGACCTGCGCTGGTTAATCTTTAGTGGTGAAGCCTTACCTTTATCCTTCATCCAAAATTGGATTGATAAGTACGGTATGGATACTGGACTGGCTAATTTGTACGGTCCAACAGAAGCATCCATTGATGTCACCGCCCATATCATTACTGAGCGTCCTGAAGAAACTATTCCGATTGGGAAAGCTATCGATAATGTTTACCTGAGAATCCTCGATGACCAAATGCAGCCTGTGGCTCCTGGTGAACTAGGGGCATTGTGGATTGGTGGAGTACAACTGGCTAAAGGTTACCTAAAAGATAGCGATCGCACGGCCAAAGCCTTCCGCCCCAATCCCTTCCCTGAAATTCCAGGAGAGACTCTCTATCTTACCGGTGATCTGGCCAAGGAATTGCCAGACGGTACTATTGAATACCATGGGCGGATGGACAACCAAGTCAAGATTCGTGGTTTTCGGGTAGAACTTGGAGAAATCGAGAGTGTACTCAATACTCATCCAGAGGTGCGTGAAGCTGCTGTTTTGGCAATTGATTTTGGAGCTGGACGGAAACGGTTAGTCGCTTGGTTGTCTGGAAACAAAGTAGATAATCCTCAAATTAAGCAACATCTTTCCCAAAAATTGCCCCATTATATGATTCCTCAACGGATTCAATGGCTACCTAGCTTGCCCAAGAATCATAATGGTAAGTTGGATCGCAAAGCGTTACAGGCTTTGATAAAAGGTAATCGTCCACAACCGCAAGTGCGATCGCAACCACAACCGCAATCACAACCACAACTGCGATCGCAATCACAACTGCAACCGCAATCACAACTGCAACCGCAATCACAACTGCAACTGCAATCACAACCGCAATCACAACTGCGATCGCAACCGCAACCGCAATCACAATTGCGATCGCAACCGCAACTGCAACTGCAATCACAACCGCAACAGACCAATAAGACTGACAAGAGTGATAGAACCGATAAGACCGAGAACTTTAATCAATACTTGCCCCTCGGACCGGCTCAGAATTGGTTAGTAACATACTTTGAGCATCCTTACCAGTGGACAGGATACACCCGTTTTCGATACCACCAACCCTTGAATCTGGATACTTTCAACGAAGCCTTTAAGGTAATGGTGACACGTCATCCTGCTCTGGCTACTGTGTTTGTCCAAAACAATGGACAATGGCAACAGCAAGTGATGAATCCGCCACAGCCACCGACGTTAGTGTTCTATGATGGCAGTCAGCTCACAGAAGCACAGCGCGAGCACTATATCAGGACTAAGATACAGCAAATCAGTCAAACCTTGCAGATCGATGAGTTTCCCCTATTGGCAAACATAGTGGTCAAGGTTAATGAATCCTGCTACGACATCACCACCATTATTCACCATATGATCGCAGATATGTTCAGTGGTCCTGTGCTCTTCAAAGAATTCTGGTTCGTCTATAACCAGATGTTGGCAGGTGGTAACGTCAGCTTTGAGAACCCTTCCCCACGTTCCTATACAGATTACATAGATTTGCTGTTAGCGGAAGACAAACGGGGAGCTAAGCCGAGGCATGTTGAGTATTGGAAATCTCAGTTTCCCTCAGAAGACTATACCTTCGGGATTCCCTTGGACTATGGTCTCGGACTTAATCTCGAAGACTCTGCCAAAAGTGAAAATTTTACCCTAACCACAAGCCAGACTCAGACACTGTTACGGGAAGCCAAACAGCATTACGGGTGCAATGTCTATACCCTGTTACTGGCTCCGTTGTATCAACTAATGGCTCGTTGGTCTAACAAATCTTGGGTGGTAGTCAGTCATCGTAGCCACGGCAGGGATTTGGGTAATAACCAAATGTTTTGGGAAAGTATCGGTAACTTCGCGGTGAATTTCCCAGTGGGAATTGAGGTGGAGCAAAACCAGGCATGGGAGCAAACCATCAAGCAAATCAAGGACCAATTTAATGGATTGCCCATGAATGGTGTCACGTTTGATTGGATATCTGACCAATTACCGAGTTACATGTATCCTGATGCTAATTTGACTCCAGTACGCGCAAATTATCTAGGAAATCGATCGGTTCCCGCGTTCGAGGGGTTTGAGTTCATTCAGGAAGAACGCGATCGCCGTTTATCCCCTCCAGGACAGAAACGAACTACGTTGCTAGAGTTTTTCTTCTCTATCGTTGATGGCACTGTCCACGTAGGCATCGAATATTCTCGAAATTTCCATAATGCCGGAACTATCCGCCAATTGGGTGAGGGATACTTAGGGCTGATCGATGACATGATTGCTCAAATCAACAGCAAAGCATTGAATCTCGATGCCACCAGGGTCTGATCTACCGGTTTGCGTCTGGGTTAAGGGTAATTCCAAGTCCTGGATTTTAGGGAGTAGGGAGTAGGGAGTAGGGATCTGGATTCGGTTGTTTGTAAAGGATTGTTACAAAAACCGACACTAGGCGTAAAGGAAAGACTTAACCCAGACAAGTAAATATACTGCACAGGCTCATAACCTCAGCTAATTGCAGATCCCCCCCAGCCCCCCTTAATAAGGGGGGAGATGGCAGATCCCCCCCAGCCCCCCTTAATAAGGGGGGAGATGGCAGATCCCCCCCAGCCCCCCTTAATAAGGGGGGAGCAGGACTTAAGTCCGTTAATAACGCACCCTACAGGTAGAGTTACTGCCTAAGTCCTGGGGAGAAGAAATCGAAAGTACTGTTTATGCCTGTGCAACCTATTACTACTTATAGCAGTCGCCAGGGCAGTTAGGACATGACAAAAGTCTCAAACCTAAGTCTAGGAAGAGTTTGACTTCTGACTTCTGACTTCTGACTTCTGACTTCTGACTTCTGACTTCTGACTTCTGACTTCTGACTTCTGACTTCTGACTTCTGACTTCTGACTTCTGACTTCTGCTATACATCCCAACATAGTACAGCTTGACAGAAATAATTCAATAATTCATAGCTTGACAAAGACAATGCAGAGATTTCCTTCAACCACATCCAACTCTCCCTTTGCGACGGGATTACCCGCTTTGTATGCTGTCGCTTTCTTATCTGGGCTTTCCCTAGGACTGTTTAATCCTTTTGTTTCAACCCTGATGGCTCAACATGGCATTGATGATGTTTGGATCGGGGCGAATTCCACAGTGTATTTTCTGGTCATCGCCTTAGGAACCCCAATCGTCGCCAAAATGTTGCGCCGAATAGGACTTCGCGGTACGATGATACTTGGCTTTGCCCTGATGGGGTTAAGCGCTCCCCTGTTTCCCTTGACAACAAACCTATCGTTGTGGTTCATTATCCGTACTGTCATGGGGTTTGCTGTGTGCTTGTACTTAGTCTCCGGACAAACCGCATTAAATTACTTTTGTAATGACAGTAATCGGTCAATTGTAAATGGTTTAGAAGCTTTGTGCTTTAGCCTAGGATTCGGTATCGGTCCAGTGATTGGTTCCGCATTTTATGACGTTTCTCCAAGGATTACCTTTTCTTTGGGAAGCATGTTAGTGCTCAGTGGCATAGTAGTAGTCTTGATTGGTTTACCCGAAAAATCCGTCTCTTTTAAACAGCCACGTCTAGCAGTTTTAAAAAAGATTAAACTTCCCCTTCAAGGAGCCTTTGCTTACGGGTTTAGTGTCGCTACCTTAGTCTCTCTTTATCCGGTATATCTACTGCGTAATGACTATGGTGTAGAGGAAATTGGTTATACATTTAGTGTATTTATTATTGGAGGTTTGCTTGCTACTGTTCCTGTTACCCATTTAGCCGATAGATTTAGCAAATCAAAGGTTCTTTTAGGTAGCGTATGCATGGTTGTCCTGTCTGTGCTTGGTCTTTCATTACTCGATAACGTCATGGCTACCAAAGTGTTTGCCTTTGTTGCTGGCGCTAGCATGAGTCCAATTTTTCCCTTATCACGAGCACTGATTGGAGCCAAACTTTCCACAGAAAAATTACCCTCTGGAACGGCTCTGTTTACTGCTATATACAGTGCTGGCTGTACAGCAGGTCCGATTCTTTCTTCTTTAGCTATGAAATACTGGGGTGATCGTTACATATTTAGCTTGATGCTAGCAATATTTGTAATATTTATGGTACGCCTAATGAGAAACCAAAAGAAACGGATGCTTAGGTATAATTAATTACCTCAAAAACATGATTAAGCTTTCAAATCAGGTTTTCTTTTATCTGTTATAGCGTTTTTAAATGAAATGTAAACCTAGGAGGTCTTTTTCTCTTGGAGAATAAAACTCCGGAGCTCTTTACCCTCTTGCATTTTGCATCTTGCATCTTGCCTTTTTGATCAAGAATTGTGTTTACAACTCAGATCCAAACGCTATAGGTGAACTAGGTTAAATTTACTCTGGCGAGGAGGTATGTAACAAATCAATAAGACAAGATAAGCAACAGCAGTTTCTGAAGTAAAATACCCTCAAGATTAATTATTTGTAGAAGCAAGTTTTCTTGGTAAACTCAACTATGCGTAATTATCCCCTTTCCCTACTGTTGGGTCTAACGGCAACCATTGCCCTATACGCCCCTTTACCTGCTCAAGCTCAACCCATACTCTATGACGAGACTGGTGGTAAGGAGAGCATCACATTAGATCCCGATGGACTCGCTGTTCTAGAGTCAATTGGCTTATCTGTAAATATAGACTCCATAGAGCAGACAGCTGAACCAGCGCCAGGTTTCTCCTTTGCCTTTTCTGTGCTTCCTCGCAGCTCGGATCCTAACGTTCTAGGAAATAGCTTTCAATTTCTCTATGATGAGGAGACAGATTTCTTCCTTCCCTTCAGTGGCTCAACAGAGTTAACTGGCAGCATATTTTTTGACGTAGATACCACTAAGATTGACCTTCCTCCTGTATTCGAAATAGGAGACTTATCTGCCCGTTTCGATCCGATTACTTTCGAGTTTTCACTTACAGATACAGCCAATACTGGGTTGGCTATCTTCGATTCCCAGCCACCGGGGAATCCGGTTTTTGATCTGCCCAATCAAACCTGGAGTCTCGATCCTTTACTAATCAGCATATCTGAGGATTTTAGCAATTTTCTGATCGATGCTCAGCTTGCTGCTGGGGTCACCGATCCAATTGTCACTGAAGGTGTGCAAATTGCGATCGCTAGAGGAGATCGGACTTTTGTAGAAGCTAGTTCTACTAAGGTTCCTGAACCTGGTAGTGTCTTTGCAGTTTTAACCGCTGCTAGTGCAGCCTTAGCTGTTGGTAAGCGACGTCGTTGTGCATGACTGGTTCTTAATCACAAGCGCGAATCGTCAAATTAGAACAGCAATTCTCTTTAACTGCCCTAGTGTCGTTCATAGGAGTTGACTAAATATGCCTAATTCTTCCCTTTCTCTATTTCTAGGAGTGGCAGCTACTGCCCTAGTCTTGACACCTACAACGGCTGTTGCTCAGACCTTTGACTTTAACAGAGTTGAAAATCTGCCAGTACTACCGATTGAGTCTGATAGCGTACTCTCCTTTTCTGGGGATATCGCTAATAATGAGGGATATCTAGCTTTCAGTAATGTAGATCCTACGGCTCCGGACGCAGGTCATATCGGTTTCCGCCCAGGTACAGATAATTTTAGGTATTATATATTAGGTCCGGGGCGTAGCCCCGATCCAGCAAGGCTCGGTACTCGCTCAGCTACCCTAGAGGGGGTGACTGGCTTGCCTAACTTTTTTAACTACCTAAATGAAAACGATATTCCCCTCAGTAGTATTGGGCTTGACTTTGGTCCAAAAAGTGACCGAGATGTGACCAAAACTTGGAACTTGGGCGAAGATCAGCTGGGTCAAGATTGGTTCGGGAGTCCGGATTCACCGATTGAGGAATCAATTTATCAAGCTAATCCAGATGATGTGGAGAATTTTCTCACTTTTGGAACAACTAAGATAATCAATTTTGGCTATACACCTTTTTACTTTGTCTCAGCTAACGACAACCCTGGTACCCCGATTGGAAATTTTAATAACTTTTGGAGTAACCCAATCCCAGCGTTCAAAGCGCCTGGCTTAGATCCTTTAGCCTCGGGATTGGCTGATGCTTTTTTACAAGATGTAGCTGCTGGGGGTGGATTGGTTCAGGAAATTTCTATAGATCAACCTGAACCGTCTGACTTGTCTTTTTCCGTTAGCCAAGGATTTGAAATTATCACCTTGTCCTACCCCCTAGAAATAAGAATAGTAGGTAGCACCAGTGTACCGGAAGGTTCCTCAGTATTAGGATTATTCATGTTGGGAGCTTTAGGTACCGTTGCTCGGATGACATCACAAAAGCTGAAACAGTAATAGGTAAATTAGGGGAGTCAATCAGTGTGTTTTATCCATCAAAAACATCTCTTTAACCCCCCCTTATCAAACCATATCCCAGGAGTTTTTATAGGAGTTTATTTGACCTATGCGTAAGTCTCACGTTTCCCTAGTTCTAGGACTAACTGCCACCGCTGCAGTATGGACACCCCTACCTGCTCAAGCAGCAACTTTCGACTATAGCAGACTAGAAAATATTGATACACGACCAATCGACTCTGATCACGTCCTCAATTTTTTTGGAGACCCATCTGAAAACGAAGGATTTACAGCCTTCTTCAATCTTGATTTCACTGCACCAGATGTGGGTCATCGAGAAATCAGCAAGAATTCCCCAGGTAACATTGCTCCCTATTACACTACTGGAAGGCAGGCAAGCCCTGAAGAGCCTGACAGCGGTTCTACCCGGTCAGCTAGTTTGAATGGTGTCACCGGCTTTTCTAACTTTTTTAGCTACCTGACCGATAATAGTATATCACTTAGTAGTATTGGCTTAGGCTATGGTCAAAAAAGCGACCGTGATTTTACGACTACGTGGAACTTAGGTGAAGATAAGCTTGGTCAAGATTGGTTTGCTAGTCCAGACTCAAATCTTGAGGAACGAATTTATCGGGCAAATCCAGATGATGTCGAGATTTTTATATCTTATGAAGACACTAAGATACTTGATTTTGGATACACCGATTTTTACAGTATTCTTGACTATGGTGATAGCCTAGCAATTACTGATGATTTTGATGTCATTTTGAGTGACCCGTTTACAGTAGATATAGTGGAAGGATTAGACTCCTTTAGTGCTGGTTTAGCACAAGCGTTTTTACTAGATATTGATGAAGCTGGCGGTGGGGTTCAGGTCGTTTCTGAACAACCCGAAGTTGAGGAAGCTCCTTTAATGTTCGGAAACGGATTCGGTGTGTTAAGTTTTCCCTTCCCATTCACCCTCAGGGGGGTTGCTATTGCTACAGTACCTGAACCTTCTTCTGTCATCGGTATATTTATGTTGGGAGCTTTAGGTGCAGTAGCTCGGAGCACGAAACAGAAAAAGAGTAAGTCATCAAATTAGATGTAAGCTATCAGCAATTAGCTATCAGTTTTCAGCTATCAGCTATCAGCTATCAGCTATCAGCTATCAGCTATCAGCTATCAGCTATCAGCTATCAGTTTTCAGCTATCAGCTATCAGTTTTCAGCTATCAGCTATCAGTTTTCAGCTTATGCGCTACGCGCACGCTACTTGAGGTGCTTTTGAATAAGCGATGCAGCGCGGTCTTGGGGAGGCAGCGCGGTCTTGGGGGTTCCCCCCATGAGCGACTGCCGTGGTTTCCCCCATGAGCGACTGCATCAAGACAACAGGTAAGCATTAGTTTAATCTGAGTTACGTTAGCTGACCACTGACCGCTGACCACTGACCGCTGACCACTGACCACTGACCGCTGACCGCTGACGGCTGAATGCTTACAAAAAACCAAAAGCTTTAGTCTACAGATGTCATCAGCAATATCACAAACGATGTGCAAATCATCATGTTGATTGCTGGTGACATCTTTTATTTATTAACAGTAATAGGTGATTATAATGAAAGCTGTGATCAGTAATGGCTATGGCTCTACTGACCTCTTAGACTATACCTCAGTGGAGCAACCTACACCGAAAAGCAATCAATTATTAATTAAAGTTCATGCTACCAGCATCAACCCTATCGATTGGAAAATTCGGAAAGGTTACCTGAAATTATTCACAGGCAATAAATTCCCGATGCTATTGGGATTTGATGTGGCTGGAGAGGTGGTAGAAGTTGGTGACTCAGTCACAAGTTTCCAAGCAGGTGATCAAATCTATGGCTACCTGGATTCTTTCCCGGGAGGAGCTTATGCTGAGTATGCCGTAGTTTCGGAATCGGCGGCTTGTCTGAAACCGAATACTATGACCTATACTCAAGCTGCTGCTGTACCCCTAGCTGCTCAGACTGCTCTACAAGCATTGCGAGATCTGGGTAAAATTCAACCGGGACATGATGTTCTAATCAATGGTGCTTCCGGAGGAGTGGGTACCTTTGCAGTGCAAATTGCTAAAGCACTCTCAGCTGAGGTAACCGCTGTGTGCAGTACCAAGAATATTGATTTGGTCAAATCCCTCGGATGCTTTCGCATTATCGATTACACAACCCAAGACTTTACCCAAGATAGCGCTAAGTACGACATTATTTTCGATGCAGTAGCCAAAAACTCTTTTGCTCAATGCAAAAAGCTTTTGAAACCCCATGGGATTTACATCAGTACCTTACCCACTCCTAGCAGCATTGTGCAAAGTTTACTAACTCTAGTTTTGCCTGGTAAAAAAGTAAAACTGATTACAGTCAGATCCAGTGGTAAGGATTTAGCATATCTCAAAGAACTCATAGAAGCCGATAAAATTCGGTCAGTTATTCAGGAAACCTATCCTTTATCCGACATAGCTAAAGCTCACTCCATCAGCGAACAGGGACACGTAGCTGGCAAATTGGTGATTACTGTCTAGGAAAGGGAGCAGGGAGCAGGGAATCGGGAATCGGGAATCGGGAATCGGGAATCGGGAATTGGGAATCGGGAATCGGGAATCGGGAATCGGGAATCGGGAATCGGAAACTGCGTAAATAGTCAAGGCAAGACTGATAAGTAATACAGATAGGCAAGTATAGGGTTTTCAATACTTACGAAGTACACAGGATTTTTTCCCTACTCCCTACTCCCTACTCCCTACTCCCTACTCCCTGTTCCCTACTCCCTACTCCCTACTCCCTACTCCCTGTTCCCTTTCCTATAACTGTTATAAAAATGCTTGATACAAAGAATGGTAAAAAACCTTCTACTGATGAAGAAGTAACGCTTTTGCAAAGCCTACCGGCTGAAACCCTAATACAACGCCCAAAACACCAGAAATTCGGCTTAGTGTGGGGTGGAACAATACTTCTGTTACTCTCAAGTTTCCTAATTTTTATCACTAGCCAGTCTGGTCGTAACTCACTCATAGATGCCCCAACATCTCCAACTAACCAGTCCGGTACAGCACTAAACACAAACGAACCTCCTATAGAAATCCTTCCTGTTGAAACTCAGCCTATCCAGCTAGTAGACTCACGCCAAAGTTCGCGCACTTACACTGGCGAGATTGTTGCCCGCCGTAGTAGTGACCTGGCATTTGAACGTTCTGGTAAAGTTCTCAAAATCAATGTTGATCAAGGACAGCGGGTTCAAGCTGGCACTCCTTTAGCCAGCCTAGGCACCAGTGGCCTAGAAGCCTCCCGCAGTGAATTACTCGCCCAGCGAGCTCAAGCGGTAGCTCAACTCAAGGAAATGCAAGCTGGTTCTCGCCCGGAAACTATTGCGGCTGCGCGAGCTAACCTGGCTCAAGCTGTGGCTGAGCTGAAGGAAAGACAAGCTGGGCCTAGAGCGGAAACCATTGCTGCTGCTCGGGCTAATGTCACAGAACTCGACAAACAACTTGAACTGTCTCGCAAGAAACAAAATCGACGACAATCCCTGTACGGCGAGGGAGCAATTTCCCGGGAGCAACTCGACGAAGCAATTACTGAAGTCAGCGCCCAACAGGCTCGCCTCGACCAAGCACAAAGTCAACTCAATGAGTTATTAGCTGGAACTCGTCCCGAACGGATTGAAGCCCAAAAAGCTCGGGTTGACCAAGCTCAAAAGCAGCTAGATGAGTTACTGGCTGGAACCCGTCCGGAACGGATTGAAGCCCAAAAAGCTCGGGTTGACCAACTGGATGCTAGCTTAGGGAAGCTCAAACTGGATCTTAAAAAAACTACTCTCAAAGCTCCTTTCTCTGGAACCATCTCCAGGCGTTGGGTTGATGAAGGAACAGTCGTCTCTACTGCTGGCTCTCAACCGATTTTTAGCATTGTGGAAGATGGAGCTGTTGAAGCTAATATTGGTATTCCTGTCTCAGCCGCTTCCCAACTCCAACTTGGTAGCACTTTGCCGTTAAAAATTGGACAGAAAACCTATCCCGCCCAAGTTTCATCAATTCTGCCCGAACTAGACTCTGACACTCGCACTGTAACCGTTGTGCTGAAGCTAGATCCCGCAGCCGCTAGAACAGTTGCTCCAGGACAGTTAGCCCAGTTAGAACTCGCTCAATCCATTCCCACCTCTGGTTACTGGTTGCCAACTACAGCCCTAGTACCAGGAGTTCGGGGTTTATGGTCGTGCTACGTCTTGGGTGAAGCAGTGCCATTGAAATCCCCTATTGCTCAGGGTAAGACCAGTTTCCGGGTGGAACGAACCGATGTGGAAATTCTGTATCAAGAAGACGATCCTTCCGGCAGCCATGGCCAACGGGTATTAGTGCGAGGAACTCTCCAACCCGGTGACCAGGTGATTATTAGCGGTATGCATCGCATTGTTCCTGGTCAATTCGTCCGTCCTATTCAACAGTGAGGGGTGTCAGTATGTCGAATTTATTTTATCGCAATCTCCAATTACTAATTCTAACTATCTGCTTAATTGTGGTGTGGGGACTTTCGTCTTTCTTTAGTCTTCCTCGCCTAGAAGATCCAGAATTGACTCAGCGCAATGCTTTCATTACAACGGTTTTTCCTGGAGCCAGTGCAGAACGGGTGGAATTCCTGGTCACAGACAAAATCGAGCAAGAATTATTTGAAATTAAAGCAATCGACACCATTGAATCTACCTCTCGCTTGGGCTTTTCTACTGTTTCCATACAGTTGAAGGAGCAGGTGAAAAATGTTGACCAGATTTGGTCACGGGTGCGGGATAAAATCACTGATATAGCGCCACAGTTACCAGCGGGAGCAACTACGCCAAAATTCGAGGACTCACAACCAAAAGCGAATGCAATGATTGTGGCTCTGACCTGGGAACAGGACAGTCCAACTAACTATGCCATTCTGCGCCGTTGGAGTCAGGAACTAGAGGATAGACTGCGTTTCGTTCAGGGAACTGAGAAAGTTGAGCTCTTCGGTACTCCAGAGGAAGAGATTGTGGTGGAAATTAATCCTGAGCAACTGAGTTCCTTGGGTATAACGGCACAAGAGCTTTCCCAGCAAATCTTGAGGAGTGATGCTAAAGTCGCTGCTGGTCAACTGCGGGGTAGCAATAACAATCTCTTATTTGAGGTTAACGGTGAACTGGATTCCCTTGAGCGCATCAGCAGCATTCCCATTAGCTTTGGCAATCGCAGCCAGTTTACTCGTTTAGGAGATATTGCCCAAGTTAAAAAGGGAATTGTTGAGCCAGCGTCGGAGCTTGCCCTAATCAATGGTCGTCATGCGATCGCAATTGCAGCCATGGTAGAGTCTAACCAACGTCTCGACGAGTGGGCAAAGGCAGCTCACCGAACTTTGGCAGAATTCGAGACACAATTACCACGGGGTATTGGCTTAGACATTATCTTTAACCAAAACCGTTACGTTGAAGCACGACTTAACCAAGTTATCAGCAACTTGGTTCTGGGCGCGCTGTTGGTGGTAGGAGTAACCCTGTTGATCATGGGCTGGAAATCGGCTTTGATTGTGGGCTCAGCTCTACCCCTGTCAGTGTTGATCGTGTTCGGGGCCATGAACATCCAAGGAATTCCCCTACACCAGATGTCAGTGACTGGGATAATCATCGCCTTGGGTTTGTTGATTGATAACGCTATTATTGTTGTTGACGAAGTACAGAGCCACCTCAGAGAAGGAATAGCTCCCCACAGAGCGGTTACCAAGACAATCCACCACATAGCAATACCGTTACTAGCATCTACCCTAACCAGTGTGCTGGCTTTCCTACCCATTGCCTTAGCCCCTGGTGGTACTGGGGAGTTTACTGGTACTATTGGTGTAACGGTAATTTTGGCACTGTTAAGCTCTCTTGCTCTCTCCTTAACGGTAATCCCAGCTTTGGTAGGGAAACTACACCGCTGGGGGAACGCACCAGTTATCGGAAGCTGGTGGCAAACCGGTTTTTCTCATCCCCGTCTGACCCGAACCTATGGTTGGGTTCTGGATAAAATCTTCGCACGACCAGTGATAGGGGTAGTGCTAACGCTGATTCTGCCGATCAGTGGCTTCTTAGTTGCTCCCAATCTAGAACAACAGTTCTTTCCCCCCACAGACCGGGAACAGTTCTACATCGAATTCGAGCTACCGACCCAAACGTCCCTAGAGCAGACTCAAACTAATGTAGTCAAAGCACGGGAACTGATCCGCAACCACCCGGAAGTGGTAGATGTGCATTGGTTTATGGGTAAGAGTGCTCCTCAGTTCTACTACAACGTCATTGCAAATCGAGAAAATTCAGCCAATTATGCCCAAGGTTTGGTACAACTACAACCAAACGTAGTATCCCGTCCATTAATCCAAAGCTTGCAGAGTGAACTGAATCAGGCATTTCCCGCAGCCCAAGTCCTGGTGCGACAAATCGAGCAAGGGCCTCCTTTTGCTGCTCCGATTGAACTACGGCTTTACGGTCCACAGCTCCATCGCTTGCGGGAATTAGGTAACCAGATGCGTGCAGAACTAGCTCAAGTTCCTGACGTGATTCACACCCGAGCTGACTTAACCGAAGGACTACCCAAATTAGCTTTAACTATTGACGAAGAGCAAGCCCGACTGGCAGGAATTGACAAAACCGAGATTGCTCAGCAACTCGACACCAGCTTAGAAGGTGCTGTGGGAGGCTCAGTGTTGGAGGTTACCGAAGAACTCCCGGTGCGTGTGCGCTTGTCAAATCCCAACCGCTCTAACCTAGATCAGATTGCTTCCCTCAACTTGCTCCCAAACAGCAACACTGGTGATAATCGTGAGCGTATTCCCCTCTCTGCTTTAGGGGATATTAAACTTATCCCCGATTTAGCCACTATCTCCCGACGCAATGGGCAACGGGTGAATACAGTACAGGGATTCATCACCGCTGGGGTGCTGCCTGCTACAGTTCTCGACAATTTCAAACAGCGCTTGAGTACCTTCGAGCTACCTCCAGGCTATTCCTACGACTTTGGAGGTGAAGCGGACGAACGTAGCAGTGCTGTCAGCAATCTAGTCTCTACCCTTGGGGTATTAATGATTCTGATGGCTGCTACCTTAATACTGACCTTCGGTTCCTTTAGACTAGCAGGGATTATTGCCCTAATTGCTGTATTCTCAGTCGGTTTAGCCCTAGGTTCACTGTGGTTATTCGGCTATCCCTTCGGATTCACCGCTATCCTAGGCACTATCGGTTTATTGGGAGTTGTAGTCAATGACTCTATTGTAGTACTAACTGCTCTCCATCAAAACCCCCGTGTTCGTGAGGGAAATCGACAAGCAACACGAGAAGTGGTGATTCATTCCACTCGCCATGTCATCGCCACCACCATCACCACCATGATTGGCTTCAGTCCCCTGCTCTTGGAGAAGAGTGGTTTCTGGCCCCCACTGGCCATAGTTATCATTGGCGGCTTAGGTGGCGCGACCCTGATGGCACTTTCCTTTGTGCCCTGTGCCTATTTACTGCTCAAGCGCAGAAAACACAACAGGGCTTACACAAATCGGCCCCTGCTTAAGGCTCAAACCTTTAACTGATGCCTCCCACACCTCCCACACTTCCCACACTTCCCGCGCCCCCGCCCCATCTCCCCATCTCCCCATCTCCCCATCTCCCTATCTCCCCATCTCCCTATCTACTTAAGGATGAAGTTTCATGGTATCTACACTAAGGTCTAACCCCTGGATCGTTTGCCCTAAGCCCAATCCCAAGGCTAACCTGCGCCTCTTCTGCTTCCCCTGTGCTGGTGGTACTGCATCAGCCTATAGTACATGGTCACAGGACTTGCCATCGAATGTAGAAGTTTGCTCAATCCAACTGCCGGGACGGGGTAGACGACTCATGGAGCCACCCTTTACTCGGCTCTCCCGTCTTTTAGAGGCTTTTGTACCTTTGCTAAAACCCTATCTGGATAAGCCCTTTGCCTTCTTGGGTCACAGTATGGGGGCTGTACTTGCCTTTGAAGTTGCCCGTCAACTGCGCACAGACAAGCATCCTGAACCAATTCACCTGTTTGCCTGTGCTTGTTCAGCTCCCCAAATCCCGATCCAAAAGCCCTACATCCACAAATTACCTAAATCTGTGTTTGTAGCAGAACTATCTCGTCGTTACAATGCTATCCCTGAATCGATTCGGAAGGATAAAGCGATGATGCAGCTGTTTTTACCCAGTCTACGAGCGGACCTTACCATGCTTGAGACCTATAATTACACCATGGATAAACCTCTGAGCTATCCCATTTCGGTCTTCGGAGGTTTCCAGGATAATGCAATTAGTATTGATAATCTAGAAGCTTGGCGTCAGCAGACAAATAGTTCATTTGTAATCCAAATGTTGACTGGGGATCATTTCTTCCTGCACAACAACAAATTATCGTTTTTGCGGGCATTATCCCAGCAGCTTTCTTCGATCAAGTTTCGTTACTCGCTGAGTGCTTGAATTTTTGGCGTTGCTTAATAATGCAATGATTTTATAGCGTTTCTAGGACTCATGAGGTACACAGGATTGTTTCACTCTTGGCTCTTGCCTAATCCCTGCTCCCTGCTCCGAACGCGCCCCGCGTGGCCTACGGCCTCAGTCCCTAAAACCTAGATATTTGTACCTCACAAGTCGTAGAATTGCTATAATACTTTCTTCTTCCGGATCAATTAACCATCCTAGTTCGGTTCCGTAACGCAAACAGTGGATGAGGTTGCTCAGGACTTTGGTTTGTCTTTGGTCTGGGGAAAGAATTTCGATTGCCCAATCTGGATGTATTTCAAAGCGGTTGGCAATTTTGCCAGTTGGTTCAATGTACCTCGTAGCTATGAAAAACGCTATACTTTCTATGTTTATTTAGATGCTGCGTTACATTATAGTAACGTACCCTACAAGATTGCTATGGTGGGCAGTGCCGCTACAGGATTGACCGTAGGTCACGCTACGCGAAAGCACTAAAACTAAACTAATATTTTTTCAATCTCCTTAAGTACCTCAGCTAAAAAAGGAGCATTAGATTGAACAATATTATCCTCAATTCCATCATGTTTATGATGAGGAAAAGTAGCAAGATTTAATTTTCGATGGTGTTCGGTATTGTCATAGCGAAAAATTAGATTATTATCGTAATTCATATATTGATAACTATACATTTTTCTATCGATGGAAATTTATACATAGACAAATTCTCGGAAATGGAGCAAGGAATTATCTTGGAAATTTATCTTGCCTCTGATAAACCCTTCATACATTCCTCTTTTGTCCCGTTCAATAGTTAACCCTTTGACTATTGGCGATGATGACAATAAAATATCAATCTTATCAAAATAATCTTCAATCAACAAAATAAATATCCTCTATAGATTCTTTGGTTTTTTGTAAATGTGCCAACATTTTAGATTCTCCGTACCATTCATCAAAGTCAAAACTATGGACTAATTCATCGTTATTAAAGCGAGTAATAAATTCCGCTGTTGATAATTTATATTTAGTTTCAAATTCCTGAAGGCGTTGTTCTGTTCTTTGAATTCCTGCTTTAATACTCTGTAATCTTTCTGATAAAGCACTTTGAATAATTCGTTTTATTGAATCTGGATCTTTTGACCTGATTTTAAGTTCAGCCATCATTTTTTTTAGTTTTTTTTTAATTGACGTTAATAAGGTTTATAAGGGAACAGGGAACAGGGAAGAGGGAACAGGGAAGAGGGAAAAAATTCTGTGTACCTCGTAGCTATGAAAAACGCTATACTTTCTATGTTTATTTAGAGCGTTACATTATATTAACGTACCCGACAAGATTGCTATGGTGGGCAGTGCTTAGCAACAGGCTTTGTCAGCTGATCTGATCTGTCTGGTGCACTGCCCACCCTACATCAACTCCCGATGGTGGGCAGTGGCTACCAACCGGCTTTGTCAACTGATCTGATCTGTCTGGTGCACTGCCCACCCTACATCAACTCCCGATGGTGGGCAGTGCCTAGCAACGGGGTTTGTCAGCTAATCTGATCTGTCTGGTGCACTGCCCACCCTACATCAACTCCCGATGGTGGGCAGTGCCTAGCAACCGGCTTTGTCAGCTGATCTGATCGGTATCAACCACTGCCCACTCTACATCAACTCCCGATGGTGGGCAGTGCCTAGCAACCGGCTTTGTCAGCTGATCTGATCGGTATCAACCACTGCCCACCCTACATCAACTCCCCATCTCCCCATCTCCCCATCTCCCCACACCTCCCACACCTCCCACACCTCCCCATCTCCCCATCTCCCCATCTCCCCAAACGCCCGCCCCCTGGTAACTTTTACTACCATTGCCGAAAAATTATAAAGTTTTGTAAATAGCTGTGTAACTTCTCTGAGTGACCCAGACAAATAAATAGAACAACTTGGTACAATAAGTTGAATCTCATACCCCTTCTCTAAAAGGGATGCAACCAAAGATTGTCGGGTCATTGGTAATGGAGACTAGGTAAAATTACCGCTATTATCAATTGCCAATTACCAATTACCAAAAGGCAGTAAAAGCGATGCAGCAAGGGAACAGGGGAGGCAGCAAGGGAACAGGGGAGGCAGCAAGGGAACAGGGGAGGCAGCGCGGTCTTGGGGGTCTCCCCCATGAGCGACTGCCGTGGTTTCCCCCATGAGCGACTGCCGTGGTCTCCCCCATGAGCGACTGCCGTGGTTTCCCCCATGAGCGACTGCATCAAGAAGGGAGCAGGTCAAAGTTGCATAACAGATCAACTATGTACCATCAGAGCAAGCTTAAACCCATGAGGGGGCTAGAGATTTAGTACAAATGTTCTGCATAAGTGACATGCTCCCCAGTAAAAAGTTGTTGCAGGCTGACAGGATAATTCATATCCAAACCAAACCAAACCAAACATTACTGTAGTCACCCTGAAAAAAATACCAGAGTTAGGGAAATGACCCAATCTATTACTATTACTAAAGACGAGATTCAAACTTGCTTAATTAATCAGTTAGCTGAGCGCCTGGAAATGGAACCGGCTGATATTGATATTAATGAGCATTTTGATAACTATGACTTAGATTAAGGCCAGGCTTTCATTTGGCTGGGACGGTTATAAAAGTAAGTGGCTTGGAGGTGAATTTAATCCAGTCTTAATTTTTAACTATCCAACAGTTAAAAATCTGGGTCAGCGCTTAGTTCAATATTCCTACCTTGTTCAATAAATGGAAGCATAAAAATTTGGAAAAAGTATCATTAAAAAATGCTGTTCAATCTAGCTATAATGGTTGTTGATTTAGAGCCTATATTTACAGCAATGGGATGCTCTCCAATAACGTTAGTGGTGACTATTAAACGCTACAAATAAATTGAATAATCAATGTAAGCTATCAGCTATCAGCTAATGCGCGTAGCACACTTACTAATCAATAACACTCAATCTGAAGACTAGGATGTTGTCATTAAAGGGTTTTTAACATGGAACCAATAGCAATAATTGGGATCGGGTGTCGTTTTCCTGGTGCCGAAAATCCAGAGGCTTTTTGGCAACTATTATGTGATGGAGTCGATGCCATTACTGAAATCCCCAAAACCCGTTGGGATCTGCGTGACCTCTATGATTCTGACCCAGATACTCCTGGCAAAATGAACTCTCGCTACGGGGGCTTTTTGCCCCAAGTAGACCAGTTTGACCCCCACTTCTTCGGCATCTCCCCCCAAGAAGCCACTGCCATGGACCCCCAACAACGGCTATTGCTAGAGGTGGCTTGGGAAGCCCTCGAAGATGCAGGACAGGTGCGAGAGCACTTGGCTGGCTCCCGAACTGGAGTATTTGTCGGAATTTCCAACAATGATTACAGCTACACTCATCCAGAGAATTCCACCAGGCCCCAAGGATACGATCTAACCGGTAATGCTTTGAATATTGCCGCTGGTCGCCTTTCCTATTTATTCAATTTTAAAGGTCCTGCGATCGCAATCGACACCGCCTGCTCTTCCTCAATGGTTGCAGTTCACCTGGCCTGTCAGAGTCTTTGGAATAGAGAGTCTACCTTGGCTTTGGCTGGGGGTGTGAATATTATCCTTTCACCAATTGGTCACATTGCCCTAAGTAAGCTAAAAGCCCTGTCTCCCGATGGTCGCTGCAAAGCCTTTGATGCCAAAGCCAATGGCTACGTTCGCAGTGAAGGAGCAGGTTGCATTGTCCTCAAGCCCCTATCGAAGGCATTAGCTGATAATGACCCGATTTACGCCACTATCCGAGGCAGTGCGGTTAACCACGATGGTCGTAGCAAGGGACTGACGGTTCCCGATAGTTCAGCTCAAGAAGAACTGATCCGTCAAGCCTTAGACAATGCTGGCGTAGCACCCTCGGAAATTAGCTACATTGAAGCCCATGGTACTGGCACACCCCTGGGAGATCCCATGGAAATGATCGCCCTCGGTTCCGTGCTTGCCACTGATCGTCAGGAGGGAAACTATTGTGCTGTCGGAGCAGTTAAAACCAATATTGGCCATTTGGAAGCTGCTGCTGGCATTGCTAGTTTAATTAAAGTTGCCTTATCCCTCAAACATCAACAACTACCCCCCAGCTTGCACTTTGAAGACCCTAACCCCGATATTCCCTTCGATACTCTACCGCTACGGGTTCAGCAGACTCTAAGTCCTTGGCCTGAGCAGTTTGCTTTAGCCAAGGCTGGGGTCAGTTCCTTTGGGTTTGCCGGTACTAACGCCCATGTGATCTTAGAACAAGCTCCTGAATCCTCCGAAGTCCCGGATCAGGCCAGACCCCTCAAGCCACCCTACTTACTACCGCTCTCAGCCCATAGTCCAGAAGCGGTAAAATCCCTGGCTCAGGCTTATCAAGACTGGTTAGCCACTAGAGATATCGACCCTACCTTATTAGAGGACATTTGCTACACCGCTAGTGTCCGGCGCACTCACCATCAACACCGCTTAGCCGTGGTAGTTAACTCCCCTGAAGACGCGAAGGAGCGCCTGCAAGATTTACTCCAAGACTCCTCAGATGTTGACCTAGCTGGTGGTAGTGAAGGGGACAACCACCGCCCGAATGTAGTTTTTGTTTGCTCTGGTCAGGTGCCTCAATGGTGGGGGATGGGACGAGAGCTACTGCAATCGGAACCAGTATTCCGAGGGGCTATAGAGGAGTGCGATGCCCTGATTCGCTCCCAGGCTAACTGGTCATTGTTAGCCGAGTTAACAGCGGACGAGTCTGAATCCCGCCTTGGGGAAACGGAAATTGCTCAGCCTGCTATTTTTGCCCTACAAGTTGCCCTGGCTCGGCTGTGGCGTTCTTGGGGCATAGAGCCACAAGCAGTGGTGGGTCACAGTAATGGTGAAGTGGCAGCAGCTCACATTGCTGGTACTCTGAGCTTAACCGATGCTGTGAAGTTAATTTGCGATCGCGGTCGCTTGATGCAGCAAGCTACAGGCAATGGCAAGATGGCAGCATTGGAACTCTCCGTAGCTGATACAGAACAACTGTTGTCTGAATACGATCCTATTTTGGAATCGGCAAACCCCAACCTAGGCATCGCAGCAATTAACAGTCCCACCTCAACGGTGGTGTCTGGAGAGTCTAGAGCAATGGAATTATTCCTTGAATTCCTCGCAGAGCGGCAACCAGATGTGTTATGCCAATTGCTGCCAGTGAATTATGCCTTCAATAGTTCCCAAATGGAACCCTTTCAGCAGGAATTGGTGCAGGAACTCGAAGGGCTCGAACCCCAGCCAGAAACTATTCCCATCTACTCTACAGTTACCGGTAGCTCTAGTGAAGGTTCAGCTTTCGATGCTATCTACTGGGGGCAAAATATCAGGGAAGCTGTCCGCTTTGCTCCAGCTATTGAAGCGCTAGTGAAAGCTGGTCATACCATCTTCTTAGAAATTAGCCCTGACCCAGTCCTTTCCGGATATATTGCTCAAACCCTCAACCATCTCGATCAAGCGGGGGTTGTCTTACCGTCCCTAGGCCCTAGTCAGGGGGAACGGGCCACCATGCTCACCTCTCTAGGTAAACTCTACACCCAGGGCTTTACAGTAGCGTTGCATAAACTATTCCGATCCTCCCATTGTCGGGTTGTGAGTTTACCCTGCTACCCTTGGCAGAAAGAACGGTATTGGGTCGAGCAGAAATCTCAAAGACCATCTCAAACACCACTACCGAACCTGTTGGTAGGACAAGAGCAACAGGAAGTTACCCCAGAGTCCCTGACTGATTCCCTGGTCGAGGATTCCCTGTACGAGATTCAGTGGCAACCTCAAGAGCGTACACCCGAAGCAGAAACTCAGGCCACTGAAGCAACTGAGCCTGGTCAATGGGTGATCTTTGCGGATTACGGTGGGGTAGGACAGGCATTAGCAGAAAATTTGCGTACGCATGGTCACAGCTGTTGCCTGATTTATCCAGGTGAAGTTGACCAAAGCCTACCAGGAGGACTTGGAACCATCAACCCTGCTGTACCCAATCATTTTAAGCGGCTGTTCCAGGAAATTCTTGGAAATAATCCATTGCCCTGTCGTGGAGTAATTCATCTGTGGAGTCTAGAGACTGAACAGTCTGAAGCACTCACACCATCCTCTCTCGAAGAGTCTCATGTATTGAGTTGTGGAAGCGTACTGCACCTAGTTCAGGGACTAGTTCAGGCACTGGTCAATACTGGTAGTTCAACCTTACCGAAATTGTGGTTAGTAACCTCTGGCAGCCAAGCAGTGGAAGCCCACCCTGCTCCGGTAGCACTGGCTCAAGCCTCTTTGTGGGGCATGGGACGAGTAATTGGCCTAGAACACTCTGAAATTTGGGGAGGGCTACTGGATTTAGACCCATCTATATCTGATAATTCTGATAATTCTGATCATAAGGGTGCTACGCAACAGGCCATGGCTCTCTTCCCAGAAATTTGGCAGCCAGACGGGGAAGACCATGTAGCATTCCGCCAGGGACAACGCTATGTTGCTCGCCTGGTATCTAGCAAACCCACTCAAACCGAATCTTTAACTCTACAGGCTGATGGTATCTACCTGATTACTGGTGGCTTGGGCAGTTTAGGACTCCGGGTTGCCCGGTGGATGGTTGAACAAGGGGCAAAAAACCTAGTGCTACTAGGACGCCGAGAACTTCCACCATCAGATCAGTGGGCAAGCTTACCCCAAGACAGTGAGTCTTGGAAACGGGTTAACGCGGTTCAAGAACTCAAAGCCATGGGAGCCAAGGTGATTGTGGCTCAGGCTGATGTCAGTAATCAGGATGAGATGTCTGAGGTATTTGAACACTTGCGTAATACTCAGATTCCCCTCAAAGGTGTGATCCATGCTGCCGGGATTGAAAATTATCAGGAGATACAAGGGATGGACCTGAATGTATTTCAGGCTACCCTGCAACCTAAAGTAATGGGGGCATGGCTGCTGCATAAACTTACCCAAGAGATGAACCTAGACTTTTTCGTCTGCTTCTCCTCGATTGCCTCCCTGTGGGGCTGTCAGGGAAAAGCCGATTACGCCGCTGCTAATGCTTTCCTGAATGCGATCGCACATCATCGTCAAGCCCTAGGATTACCTGCTTTGAGCATCAATTGGGCACCCTGGTCTGGAAGTGCCATGGTGTCTGAACAGGTCAAGAGCTTATTGAAGCGCATAGGAGTAGACCCATGGCAACCAGAAGAAGCCATGAGCATTTTGCCATACCTTCTGGGGTCGAACAGCCCTCAACTAATCGCTGCTAACTTCAACTCGGATGTCTTCAAAAAGAACTTATCCAAGTCCTAGGTTGGGATCCATCTTTTCCCCTTGGGGCAAAGATGGAGTGAGTTTTGTCCTGACTACTACCTGTTTCGTAATCCAGTCAGCAGCCGGATTTCTCATTAGTTCCAAGTTTTTCGTGGGTGGTTGCTCTGCCGCGATCGCAGCTAGGAGTTCATCGAGGGGGTTTCCTGATGTTTTCCCGCTCATTGCGATAATCGGTTGGTCTAGGGGAGGTAATTCTAGCCAATGGAAATCGGTAGTACCCACTGTGGCAAATACCTTAATGATGTCTTGCCCTTCCCGCCCGAAAATATCAAGAACAGGCAAGATGCCTATTCCACCTCACTCTTAAAATCATTCCATTATTAAGCAACGCCAAAGGCGTTGCTGCTTCAAGGAATGGTATAATAAAAATAAAACCATTCCTTAAATAAGCAACGCCGCTTTATTAGTATCACTTACGCTTAAATCCTAGTGAATTTGGTGAGTGCAATTAGTCACAAAAGTTAGCCAAACTTAACTAATAGAGTAAGGTTAATTTACATTTAGCAAAGGGAGTGGGGAGTCGGGAGTGGGGAGTCGGGAATAGGAAAAAAATCCTGTGTACCTCATTACTATGAGAAACGCAATCATCTCGGTCTGCTAAACCTACTCTGTGGCCTAACTCTTGAGTTCATTAATCGCATCAGCATAAGCCATTGCTGCTGTTTCCCACTTGGGCAAATTACTACTAATTTCAGCTAATTGTTTTTCTTTCAAACCACCCATTACCTTCTCGGCTGCCTCCCTGGGCTGATCAGGATCAACAGTAATAATGGCAGAACCCCCTGCTTCCAAACCGGCTTGATTTCCTTGAGATACCACCACGAAGCGACCAAATGATGCGGCTTCGGCAATGGGTAGTCCAAATCCCTCCCGGTCAGATAGAAACACTACCGCTGTTGCCTCTCGATACCATTGAGCCAAAATGCGATGGCCTTTCGGCCACGCTACGCGAACGCGCTATGTGACCATGATACTGAACCCAAGGCAAGCTCTCAATTGACTTGAGGAACGCTTCACCCCTAGCTTGGGTGGAAGTATTCATCCCTCCTAGGAGATACCAAGTTGACTTGGTAATTGGTAATTGGTAATTGGTATACGGCAATTTTCCTGGAGTCCAGTTTTGAGTAAGTCCTGTTGCCTTGATCAGACCATTGGGTGGAAATTGGTTTCAGCTCAAGTGGGGCAAGGCTTTCATAATCTTGTTTGCCCAATGGTCTAGGTCCGTTTTGTGAAGTTTTGTAAAAATAATCGCTGCTCGGCATAAAACTTAAGCTGACCCCCCGATAAGTTTTTAGAAGCTAACAATCAAGGATTTTTCAGTATGCACACCAAGACCTACACACTCTACATATCAAATTCTGATCTTCGTCAAAACTAAGTTGATGTTAGATCAAGTCTGGTTAATCACTTGCCAAATCAGACAACCCAATCTCAACGGCTACTGGTAGGGTGCGTTACTAACTAAACTTACGACTTATAGGGTTTGGATTCCAGTTTTGAGTAAGTCCTGTTCCCTTGATGAGACCATTGGGTAAAAATTGGTTTCAGCTCAAGTGGGGCAAGGCTTCCATAATCTTATTCACCCAATCGTCTAAGTCAGTTTTGATAAGTTTCGAAAAAAAAATCGTTCTTCGGCATAAAACATACGCTGAACCCCGATAAGTTTTTAGAAGCTAACAATCAAGGATTTTTCAGTATGCACACCAAGAGCTATACACTCTACATATCAAATTCTGATCTTCGTCAAAACTAAGTTGATGTTAGATCAAGTCTGGTTAATCACTTCCCAAATCAGACAACCCAATCTCAACGGCTACTGGTACGGTGCGTTACTAACTAAACTTACCACTTATAGGGTTTGGATTCCAGTTTTGAGTAAGTCCTGTTCCCTTGGTGAGACCTAGGTTTGGAAATTGGTTTCAGCTCAAGTGGAGCAAGGCTTCGGTGAATCTTGTTCACCCAATGGTCTAGGTCAGTTTTGATAAGTTTCGAAAAAAAAATCGTTCCTCTGCATAAAACATACGCTGAACCCCGATAAGTTTTTAGAAGCTAACAATCAAGGGTTTTTCAGTATGCACACCAAGAGCTACACACTCTACATATCAAATTCTGATCTTCGTCAAAACTAAGTTGATGTTAGATCAAGTCCGGTTAATCACTCCCCAAATCAGACAACCCAATCTCAACGGAAATAAAGCATGATAATTGTCCTCAAAGCAGCCACTCCGACAGTCGAAATTGAACACATTAAATACGAACTGTCCCAATACAAAGTCAGCGTCGAAAAAATCATCGGCAAACACCGAGTGGTGATTGGTTTAGTCGGTGAAACGGCTGAACTCGATCCCTTAAAAATTCAGGCTGTCAGTCCTTTTATTGAAAAAGTCTCACGAGTTGAACATCCCTTTAAACGGGCAAGTCGAGACTTCCGACATGGTGAACCCAGTGAAATTATTGTTGAAACACCGAACGGTTTTGTTGCTTTTGGCGAACACAGTCCCATCGTTCAAACTGCCGGCCCTTGTTCGGTTGAAAATGAACAGATGATTGTCGAAACCGCCCAACAAGTTAAAGCAGCAGGTGCTCATTTCCTACGTGGTGGAGCCTACAAACCTCGGACTTCTCCTTATGCTTTTCAAGGGCATGGTGAGAGTGGTTTGGAATTGCTGGCCATTGCACGTCAAGAAACCGGCTTGGGAATTATCACCGAGGTAATGGATGCAGCCGACATTGAAAAGATAGCAACTGTTGCAGATATTATCCAAGTTGGTGCTCGTAATATGCAGAACTTTTCTCTGTTAAAAAGAGTTGGTGCTCAAGAGAAACCGGTTCTGCTGAAGCGGGGAATGTCCGCAACCATTGAGGAATGGTTAATGGCGGCTGAATATATTTTAGCAGCGGGAAATTCTAATGTTATTTTGTGTGAACGGGGAATTCGCACCCATGACCGCAAATATACCCGCAATACCCTCGATTTATCCGTGATTCCTGTCTTGCGGACACTGACTCATCTTCCCATTATGATTGACCCCAGTCACGGGACTGGTAAAGCCGAATACGTCCCGGCAATGGCAATGGCCTCAATTGCAGCAGGAGCTGATGCTCTGATGATAGAAGTTCATCCCAACCCTTCCCAAGCCCTGTCTGATGGCCCTCAATCCTTGACGCCTCATCGCTATCAAGAACTGATGCAAGAAATGGCAGTTATTGGTGAAACAGTGGGTCGTTGGCCGGAAAAGTTAGCCTTCACCCCTTCATCCCATCAAGCTACCCAAAAATTCAGTGCCATTGTTTAAAATTTGTTGTGAGTTGAAATAAAAATTGAAGGCTAACATGGAATTGATTCAACTCACAATATCTCATCAAACAAGTCTTTTTGCCCAATTCTAGAGAAATAATGCAGATGAACGCTCAAACCCTAGTCTTAAGGCCAATTTTTTCCCAAAACTTTCCGAGAAAACGGAATTACATCGAACCTGTATTACTCAGCCCATTCCAGCGAATATTGCTGACGACAAACGGCACTGTTACGGATATGATTGAAGCCTACTCGGGGGAAGCAATCAAAATCAAAAAGCTGTTTGAAGACCAGATTACAATCACAGAAGACATCCTGCCGATGAACCTCAAAAAAGGCACAGAAGTTATCGCTCGCAAAGTGCTACTTCAAGGTAAAATGAGTGACCGCAACTATGTCTATGCCGATTCAATTTTAGTTCTCGACAGACTGAATGAAAAAATGCGAACCCAACTGTTAGAGACCAAAACTCCCATTGGGAAACTCTGGGTCGAGAACAAAGTTGAAATCTTCAAAGAAAATGTCGAACTTGGCAAAGAACATGCAGGTGATTTAGCCGATTATTTCCAGATTCAACCCAAAGACAATCTCCTGTATAGAACCTACTGCGTCATCTCCAATAATCAGTACACCATGATGATTACAGAGAAGTTTCCGGAAAATAATTTTAGGCGAAAGCTCTAATAGTATCGGTTGTTCAGGTTCCATAGAGGTAAAGTTATGATTATTAAACAGTTGAAAGAAGCGGCTCATTCCTTTCCAAAACATACAGCGATTGTCTATAATGAGTCCCGAATTAGCTATGAACAACTTGACTCCAAAGTTCAAGGATTAAGTGAGGGATTAAGTTCTCTAGAAATCGGTCAAGGTGATTGTGTCGCTTTCGTTTTACCCAACTGTCCTGAGTTTGTTTATAGCTTTTATGCTGTTGCTCAGTTACAGGGAATTGTTCTGCCTCTCAATCATTTATTCAAAGCCGAAGAACTGAGTTATTGTCTCAGTGATAGCAAGGCAAAAGCAGTAATTACTGACCTCAAACGTGCCAAAATTTGTCAGGATATTATTGCAAATATTGACCGAAAAATTGAGTTAATTGTTGTGGATGGTGTTTATCCCGGAAGCCACTATCTCTACAATCTAATTTTGCCAGTAAAATCTCAACATCAAGAGTATTCAGAAAACGCTCTTTCTTATGAGCTTCTGTATCAATATTCATCCGGGTCAACGGGGAAACCAAAACGAATTGCACGCACCCAAGCGAGTCTTTACCATGAGGTAAAAAACTTCGCAGAAACCACCCAAATTCAGCCCTCAGACAAGATTATTTGTGCAGTTCCGATGTATCATGCCCATGGGTTAGGAAATTGTCTCCTCGCAGCAACTTGTAATGGTGCAACCTTAGTTATTTTAGAACAGGTTTTGCAGAAGGATGGTACACCTGTTGAAGTTCCCTTTGTCTTCCGGTGTCCGCGAGTTTTTGAACTGATTGAAACGGAGAAGATTACAATCTTTCCAGCAGTGCCTTATATCTTCAAGGCTTTAGCAGAAACTAGAACAAAAACCTCGGTGAACCTATCTAGTTTGAGATTATGCTTTTCAGCCGGAAACTTCTTGTCCAAAGACATTTTCGATCAGTTTTGGCAGCGATTTAGGATTCCTGTTCGACAGCTTTATGGCTGTACTGAGGCTGGCTCTGTGGCAATTAATTTAGAGGAAGACATCAACAAAATTTATCACTCTGTTGGGTTTCCGCTCAATAATGTTGAACTCAAAATTGTTAATGAAAGTGGGAATGAACAACCCATGGGAATGAGTGGAGAAGTTGTGATAAAAAGTCGTTCTCTAACCCAAGGTTATATTAATCAGCCAGAACTCAATCAACAAGCATTTAAGGAGGGATGTTTCTATACAGGTGATTTAGGTAAAAAAGATGAGTGGGGTCGAGTGTATATTACCGGTCGCAAGAAGCTGCTCATTGATACCGGAGGTCGCAAAGTTGACCCGATAGAAGTAGAGGATATTTTGATGAATCATCCTCACGTTAAAGAAGCTGTTGTGGTCGGTGTAAAAGGGTCTTATGCTGGCGAGTTGGTTAAAGCTGTAATTGTCAAAAAAAGTCGGAAAAATTGTGAGTATCAAGAGATTCTTTCATTTTGTAAGCAGCGTCTAGCGGAGTTTAAAGTTCCGAAAATCATTGAATTCCGCCCAGAGATTCCCAAAAGTCCACTTGGAAAAATTCTGAGAAAGGAATTAGTTTAAACCGATATCATCACAGTCCAAATACTGAAATTGTAAGGAGCATAACACCATGATGACTACTACAACAATTCAAGAACAAGTTCAAGGGTTAGTTTTGGAAGTTATACCCGATGTGACCCTAGAAGATTTGCAAGACGATGTAGATATCTTCAACTTGGGTCTAGATTCAATTAACACTATGACTCTAATTTCTAACTTGCAAGAGACTTTTGAAATTGAGTTAGATGTGAGTGAGATTAGTTTTGATAACTTTCAAAATATCTCAACAATTGTGGAGATGATTGAAGAAAAGAAAAGTTGTTAAGTCTTTAAATTATATCTAGGCTGCGAGTATTTTTTACTCCAGCCGCCTCCTCACCAACTCTCTGGACAGTATCTAGGCTCTGATATGTCACTCGAAACATTGAACAAAAAACAACAGAAAACTTCTCCAGTTGCCAAGAATTCAACTCAATCAGTGGCTGCTAAAAAGGAGCTATGGGAAGCAATTAGAACGCTCATTAGCTTACAAAATCAAGCTCCACCCTTAGTCTCTGTTTCCCGAGAAAATCCACTTCCTCTCTCTTTTCCTCAAGAGCGGTTATGGTTTTTACAACAGTTGGAACCAAGAAAAGCTGCTGCTTATAATATGCCGTTTGGGTTTCGCATTTCCGGCTCACTCAATCCATTGGCTTTAGAGCAAAGTCTGAATGAACTTATTCAACGTCACGAGGCTTTGCGAACGATTTTTACCTTAGTTGAAGGTCAACCCACTCAAGTAATTTACTCCTCGTTTTCCTTTCGTTTATCTGTAATTAATGTACAGAGATTCCCTCAAAAACAACGGGAAAATAAGGTAATGGAATTAGTGAAGGTAGATATTGAGCAACCGATTGAATTGACTCAACTGCCTCTGTTTCGAGGAACACTTTTTAAACTTGATGAACAGGATTATTTTCTGTTACTGAATGTTCACCATATTATCGTCGATGCCTGGTCAAAAGGAGTTTTATTTCAGGAGTTAGCAACACTCTACGAAGCATTTTCTCTCGGTCAATCTTCACCCCTCCCAGAACTTCCAGTGCAGTATGCGGACTTTTCGGTTTGGCAACGTCAATGTATTCAAGGTGAGTTTAAAGAGACTTTGATAAACTATTGGAAGCAACAACTTGGCGATAATTTACAAGCCTTAAAGCTGCCAACTGACCATCCTTATCCGACTAATCCTAGCCATTCTAGTGCCTACAATAAACAGTTACTTTCTGTTGAACTCACGACTCAACTTAAAAGCTTCAGTCGAAAAGAAGGAGCAACGTTATTTGCAACGTTATTAGCTGCATTTAAGGTGCTATTATATCGCTACACTGACCAAGACGATTTTTTTGTGTGTAGTCCAATTGCGAATCGGAGTCGGAAAGAAACAAAGGGATTAATCGGTTACTTTGCGAACTTACTGATTCTACGGACACAGTTGAACCTAAACCAAACTTTTCGGGAGTTTTTGAGTCAAGTTCGTCAGGTTGTTTCCGGAGGTTACGCTTATCAAGATTTACCCATTCAAGAAATTATTAACGCTCTAAATTTACTGCAAACTCCTCTATCTAAGGTGATGTTTGCACTGCAAAATACAACAATTCATACCTTAAAGTTACCCGGTTTAAATGTCGAAACATTCAATCTTGATAGCGGAACAGCGGATTTTGATCTCTATCTCTATCTGATTCAAGAAGGTGATACTTTTGCTGCTATCTTCAAATACAATGCTGATTTATTTGAGGAAGCAACCATTGCTCAAATGCAGGAGCATTATCGTACTATTCTGGAAAACATTTTAATCAATCCAGAGCAGTCTATTTTGGATGTACTCCCTTTGAGCGCAACTGAACAGCAACAATTAGAGGAGAAACGAGCCAATCAATCTACATTCAATCCATCCAGTAATTCGTCTAAACCTGCTTATATTGCACCCCGCAATTCAACTGAACTCAAACTCGTTCAATTATGGAGTAAAGTATTAGGAATTGAATCCATTGGAATTCGAGATAACTTCTTTGATTTAGGTGGACAGTCCTTAATGGCGATGAGTTTGTTTACTCAAATTGAACAAACCTTCGGTAAAACGTTACCTTTGGCAACACTACTAAAATCTCCAACCATTGAACAACTGGCCGAAATTCTTGCTGAAAACGAATCTTCTCTCCCTTGGTCTTCATTAGTTCCACTTCAACCTCGTGGCTCTAAACCGTCTTTCTTCTGCATTCATGGACAACAAGGAAATGTGTTGAACTTACGAGAATTAGCCAAATCTCTAGGTTCAGAGCAACCGTTTTATGGATTGCAAGCTAAAGGGTTAGATGGCAAACAAATGCCTGACTTTACAATCGAAGCAATGGCGGCTAATTATCTTAAAGAAATTCGCAGTGTTCAACCCCATGGCCCCTATTTTCTCGGGGGAAACTCTATGGGGGGTACGATTGCTTTTGAGATGGCACAACAACTTCAACAGCAAGGAGAAAAGGTGGCATTACTGGTGATGTTTGACACTTTCAATAAAAGTGCTTTTCCTCGCCTTGTATTCCGAAACCAACACTACTTCAAATACTTATCCCAATTGGGACTATCCAAGTCACTATTTGAGGAACTCAAAGAGGTTACTCAACGCCAACTGCAAGCCATCCTTTGCCAGCTTTATCTACGTTTAGGAAAACCTCTACCTCATCATCTCAGTCGTGCTATCGTAGCTGAGGCTAATATGCAGGCAAAGTGGGCTTATTCACCACAGGTTTATTCCGGTAAAATTACCCTGTTTCGGGCTAACAAACCTGCTAAATTTAACAAGTTTTATTTACCGAATCAAGCAGATTGGGAAACTCGTGATCCTGAACAGGGCTGGGGTGATTTAGCAAGCGATAAATTAGAAATTCACGATGTACCGGGAGACCATTATTCAATTTTTTATCAACCAAATGTACAGGTGTTAGCTGAGACTTTAAAGGCTTGCTTAGGTTAGTCTCACTTTTCATTGAATTAATGTTAACCGAAATAATGTTTACTCTCAATACAGCAGGAGATTTCACAATGAATACAATGACTTATGATGTAGCAATTTGCGGTGGTGGTTTAGCGGGTTCAACTTTAGCTAGACAGTTGAAGTTAACAATGCCTGATCTTTCTATTATTGTCCTGGATCGTTTGGCTCGACCTCTACCTGAAGGTGCTTTTAAAGTTGGAGAATCAACGGTTGAAGTGGGTTCCTATTATCTGGCTGAAATACTTCAGTTTAGCGATAATTATTTCAAACTGAATCATATGCCAAAGTTGGGACTCCGTTTCTTCTTAGGTGATGCTCAAGGTAAATTTGAAGAACGTCCTGAACTCGGACTCTCTAAATTTCATTCGCCTTCCTCCTATCAAATTGACCGAGGTAAGTTTGAAAATGATCTGCGAAACTTAAACATTGAAGCAGGAATTGAATTTTTAGAAAATTGCAAGGTTCTTGATATTATCCTATCTGAAAATAATCAAGAATTACATGAAATTATTTACACTCAAGATGACACGAAGCAAAAGAATACCATTCAAGCTAAATGGGTTATTGATGCGATGGGTCGTCGTAGATTTTTGCAGAAGAAACTGGGTTTAGCTCAACGGAATAGCTCTAAACATAGTGCGGTTTGGTTTTGGGTAAATGAACGGGTGGATGTCAGTGATTTTGTTCCCAAAAGTAACCAAAACTGGCATGAGCGTGTCCCTGGAAATCAACGATATTATTCAACCAATCACTTGTGTGGAAAAGGCTACTGGATTTGGATGATTCCCCTCCCCGGTAACTATACCAGTATTGGGATTGTCACTGATGAAACGGTTCATCCTTTCGGAGAACATAACACTGAGGAAAAAGCATTTAATTGGCTCCAAACCTATGAACCTACTCTAGCTAATCATCTTCAAGGGATTTCAACTCAAAAATTTATGAAGATGCCTCACTATAGCTATTCCTCTAAGCAAGTTTTTTCGAATAATCGTTGGGCTTGTGTTGGTGAATCTGGGGTATTTCCCGATCCCTTCTATTCTCCTGGTACTGACCTAATTGGATTTGGAAATTCTCTCGTCACTCAGATGATTGAAGCGGATTTGCAAGGTAAGTTGACTTCAGAAATAGTGGCGGAAGCAAATCGCTTTTTACTCACCTATGCCGAAGGGGTAAAAGAGAATATTAACAAAGTTTACTCCTGCTTTGATCAAGATTTGGTGATGGCAATTAAGGTAATTTGGGATACCCTATCCGGCTGGGCATTTAGTGCGCCTCTGATGTTTAATTCGATTTTCCTTGACTCTGAAAAACGGGCAAAAATTCGTCAAGGTTCAGGTCAATTTTTTCTGTTAGCTCACCGGATGCAAAAGTTGTTTATAGACTGGGCAGAACTCTCGCAAAATCGGGGAACCTATGGGTATATTGATTACTTGGAAATGGATTTCGTAAAACAATTGCGATCGCGAAATTTACAATCCAATAAAACTGAACAGCAACTCATCGATGATCATATTGCTAGTTTGGAAATGTTTGAGGAACTTGCCCAGGTAATTTTTCGCATGGCACTTGAAGATACAATGCCTGAAAAATTAGCTGATTTTCCGGAGTCTGCCTGGTTAAATGCTTGGGCAATTAGCCTCAATGAACACCGATGGGAAAAGGATGGATTATTCCGCCCCAGAACTCAACCCCGTGACTTACATCCAATGACTCAACAGCTGCGAAAAAAAATTAATTTTCCTTCAGTTGTTAAGCAACTTGTCACGGTTTAAGGATTCACTTAAACTGAGTAATAAGGTGGGTATTTAACTCACCTTGACCTCAACAAAAAATGACACATATCAGGAGTTTACGATGAAAACTTATACACAGTTACAAACATCGGTCTGTATTCTTGGTTCTGGCCCTGCTGGTATTGTTCTCGGAAGTATTCTGCTGAGAAACGGGATAGACTGTATTATCATTGATAAATACAATCGTGAAGAAATTTATGCCAGAGGACGAGCCGGAGTGATTGAAAGTACAACGGTTGAAATCCTCAGAAAAAATGACCTGGCGGATACCCTGCTCAAAAAGGCTTATACTCACGGTTCTTGTGAGTTTCGCTATCCCGATAAAAGCCTAATTTTTGAATATGCGACCTTAAGTGGAGGAGATGTTCATTATGTTTATCCTCAAAGCGATCTCAACGATGATTTGATAGAAAAATATATCAAAGATGGCGGTAAGTTACTCTTTCATCATGAAGGCAAAAAGATTTTTCAAAGTGATGACAAAGTCGAAGTTGAATGTTCTGATTTAGATAGTCAAAAAACTGTAATCATCCAAGCGGATTTTGTAGCTGGATGTGATGGTTATCATGGGTTAGCTCGTCAATCTGTTCCCCCTGAAGCTGTAGAGATTTACCGCAAACAATACAACTATCGCTGGTTAGCCATTTTAGCCTACGCTCCCCCTTCAGCCCAGCATACTCTTTATGGTGTACATCCAGATGGTTTTGCGGCTCATATGCTTCGCAATAGCAAGATTTCTCGCTATTACCTTCAAATTCCCAGCACCGATACTTTAGAAGATTGGTCAGATGAACGCATCTGGGCTAATTTACACCAGCGGCTTGCTAAAGAAGGATGCCCATTAAATGAAGGTGAAATCTTTCAAAAGCGTATTATGGAGCTGCGAAATTATGTGATGGAACCCATGGGTTATCAGCGATTATTATTAGCAGGAGATGCGGCTCATATTATTACCCCAATGGGTGGAAAAGGCTTAAATTTAGCGGTGCAAGATGCGGGAGTTTTAGCAGAAACACTGATTAGCTACTACCTCGAAAACCATGATATTTCTTATCTTGAGCGGTACTCCAAAATTCGCTTGCCCTACATCTGGCGTGCTCAAGAATTCTCTTACAGCTTGTTAACCATGCTGCACTCACCGGAAGGAGAAGATTTAGAAGATGTGCGTTTTCGACGCAAATTAAGTGAATCCAAACTGTCTCAATTGACAACTTCATTAACTTTTGCTAAAAATTTTGCCCGAAACTACGTTGGAATTGTTTAATTTTTTAAATTCCTTGGGAGACCAGGGAATTTCAGACCATTACATTGTCAAAATTTTTAGTAGGTATACCCATGAATGTCAGGACTAAGTCTACCGCATTTTACGTCGCTAGTTCATTTCTATTAACTTTGGGAATCAGTTTTCCAGCAGAAGCTCACTTTGGTTTTGATTTCCATGAGCATGGACAACAGGATTCCTCAAATGTTTCTTCTTTCACCATTCCGACCAATGCTACTGAAGCTTCAAATACTCTTGAAATCACAGCAGATGGTGACACTCCAGTTGTATTACCTGATGTAGATCGTCCAGGGTTTTGGCTATTCAGTGACAACGCAGAGTTTGTTGAAATCGGTGACAATACTGATGGGCAGTTAGCACTCTTTGATTTCATTACCTTACCGGGTGGGCCACTCCCTCACTATCACACCCTTGAAGATGAGTTTGTCTACGTTCTTGATGGAGAAATCACCTATCAAGTCAGAGATCAAGTCTTTACGGCGACACCTGGAACCTTCATTTCTAAACCGAAAGATGTTCTCCACGCTTTTGTTAATGCAGGTGAAAAACCTGCCCGTCACATAGAGTTTGTAATCCCAGCTGGAATTGATGGCCTATTTGAACTGCTGGGTCAACCGGGAACCTCTGATAATCCACCTTTTCCTCAACTTCCAACACCTGAATTATTAGAGGGTGGCTTCCAACTGTTGAGCGATTTTGGGGTGGTGGCACCTGACTCATTACTCATTACTCCCCCTCAATTTGGAATTACGCAAGAGGGTGATCCTGAACTTGTTGTAATTCGTCCGGGTGAAGCTGATGGAGAAGCGAGTGCGACACTGATTGTTAGTAATCCTGAAGATGACTCAACTGTTGCTGAAATTCCTGTTACCTTTGAGGATGGAGAACGCATTCAGAACGTAGAGATTACGGGTATTGAAGGTGCAGAAAATCAGAACTTTGAACTGACCTTAGTTGATCCGATTGATACCAGTATTGCACTCCTACAAAATAAAGCCCTTTTAACCTTGGGTGAGGATAATACTTACACCTTAACTGACGGGTATTCTCCAGATGATTTTCCTCTGTTACTCCCTGATCCGAATCCGAATTCTTTTTGGTTAGGTGGAAGTAATTATACACAGGTTGCTAACCTGAATCAAACGGAAGGACTGCTCTCATTATTTGATGTGTTTATTCCCGAACAAAACTCAGGGATTGAAGAATTATTAACAGCTCCAACTGATTTAGCACTCTACACGTTGGATGGAGAGCTAACTATTAATGTTGCCGATCAATCCTTTAGTGCTGATCCGGATACCTTTATTTACTTGCCAGAAGGAAGCAAGTACAGTTTTAGTAACTTTGAAACATTTTCCGCTCGCACTCTACTATTTACGGCTGATAATCCGTCTGAATTAGAAGAATTTGTTATGACATTTGGGATTTCAGATGATCAAGACAATGTAAATATTCCTGAGCCTTCTTTGATTTCAGGTTTACTACTTATGGCTTGCAGTGCAGGTTCTCTGTTGAAGAAAAATCGGAAATCATTAGATCAGAAGATTAATTTTCGAGTCAACTGAATTTTATAAAGGTTATAGTGAGACCATTATAAAAAACGTTTATATTGGAAATTTAGGGGGAATTAAATATTCTAAATTCCCCCACAATCAACAAACAAGCATAAGTCGTGTTTTTTCCAAAGATGAGCAAGATAAACTATGGGTTCCATATCATTAGACCTCTTGCATAAGTCTCATAAACCTTGGTGAATACAAGGCAAAAGGCAAAAGGCAAAAGGCAAAAGGCAAAAGGCAAAAGGCAAAAGGCAAAAGGCAAAAGGCAAAAGGCAAAAGGCAAAAGGCAAAAGGCAAAAGGCAAAAGGCAAAAGGCAAAAGGCAAAAAGCAAAAGGCAAAAGGCAAAAGGCAAAAAGCAAAAGGCAAAAGGCAAAAGGCAAAAGGCAAAGGCGATAAATTTTGATTTCATATTTATTTTGGCAAGAGGTCTATTTATTAGCAAACAATAACTATTCTTAAGTTTTAGTTAGAATTACTTACACACTTCATTGAGTCTAATTCAACTATAAAATTGAGATAATTCCTACGATAAATAGCAAAACTCGTCACTTTTTGATGCTAAACTGATTAGATTTTTCGATAAATTATAAAACTAAAATTACGTTTTTTTACTGTTTTTTAAATCAGTAATCAGTGAAATATAATTTTTTTATAATCACCTAAACGATATTAATTAGGTTTGAGCAAAAAATCAATCAAAAAACTTATCAAATTAGTTTCCACAACAATCTAATCATATTCAATATTTTAAAGTTTATGTATTCATTGTTTCAGTTTATTTTATCCCAACGTTCTATTCGTTATAGTCTATTGTGTGTACTCACAGTTTGGACAAGCTGGCTGATTATTCTTGAACCCAGTCGAGCTATTTATAACCTGATTGAACATTGGGAATTTGCCTTCACAATGGTCTTTGGTTCCATGGTTGCAGGAGCGACAAGTATGGGAGGAGGGGCAGTTGCTTTTCCAGCTTTAACAAAGTGGCTTCACGTCTCTCCCCCCGATGCAAAACTCTTTTCTTTAGCCATTCAAAGTATTGGAATGAGTGCCGCATCTTTTACGATTGTTGCTATGAAAACTCCAGTAGAATGGAAGTTAATTCGTTGGGTGAGTTTAGGGGGAATTCCAGGTATTTTTATGGGAACAGCTTTTCTGGCTCCTTTACTTCCTCCCGAAGTCATTAAAATTTCATTTACAATGATGGTGAGCAGTTTTGCCCTCATTTTAATTCACTTAAATTTAACTAAGACTGAACGTAAATTGACGATTGAACACTGGGGTAAACGAGAAAAAATTTTATCTCTAGTCGTCGGAGTGATGGGGGGTATGATTAGTGGGTTAGTTGGGAGTGGAATGGATGTTTTTGCCTACTCTGTAATGGTGTTACTGTTTGGCTTGTGTGAGAAAGTTAGCACTCCAACGTCAGTAATTTTGATGGCAATTAATGCCGTCACAGGCTTTTTAATTCATAACTTTATCCTGGGGGATTTTGTCACTCCCGTCAGTAATTATTGGTTAGCGGCGGTTCCGGTTGTGGTAGTGGGTGCGCCAACCGGAGCAATTCTTTGTAGTCTGATGAAACGCCAAATGGTGGTTGGGATTTTGATTAGTTTAATTGTAATTGAATTGCTGACTTCTTTACTGTTGATTCCGCTCACGACATCTGTAGTTTCGGCTGGATTTTTTGCCCTGATTTTATTTACTTCATTTTATTATCTGATGTATCGCACAAAACTGAGACGCGCTTAATTGAGTGATTCTTGGTTTCATCATTAGACTTCTGGCAGAAGTCGGGAACAGGGAACAGGGAACAGGGAACAGTGGACAAGAATTGACGCAAAGCGATGCATCGCTTTTGAAATTAGGCAAAAATTCGGGCGAAAATTCCCACACTCCCCGCGCCCGGGCCCCGCGCCCCTCATAAGGGTAGGTTTTTTACAAAGACCTCAGGTGTGGGGTGTGGGGTGTGGGGTGTGGGGTGTGGGGGATAAGAAAGGGATGCAAAGCGCGAGTGGGGGAAACCCCCGCAGGTCGGCGCTGCACCGCTTTTTCGTTGTTTTCCTTTTCCTCTCCCTCTGGGTCGCCCCATGTTTGACCTTAATGTAAAAAACCTACCCCTGTGAGGCCCCGCGCCCGGGCCCCACACTTCCGATCTTTTTTACAAATATGAGATGCACCCGATGGGGAGATGGCCAGATGGGGAGATGGGGGAGGTTTTTATTAAGGGTAATTATCCTGACATGATATGAGAGTTGATATAGCAGTCGCCAGGGCAGTTAGGACATGACAAAAGTCTCAAACCTAAATAAGCGCAAGAGTTTGACTTCTGACTTCTGACTTCTGACTTCTGACTTCTGCTATATCATGTCAGGATTCGGAATAGTTTTCAGCTGGCAACGGCAGGCCAAGGCAACCATTCCCCCCCGCCAAGATGCCCAGCCGTGTCAACCCGACATCGATTCATGGAACAAAGCCTATAAAGGGGAGAAACTTTGCCTAGAATAACTCAAATTAGGCAAAGTTTCTATTGGTCTAATCTACTCTTTGTTACAAACGTTTACCTCTTGTTCAATTTTGCACGTATTTCTTCTTTACCCGACGATCATCATCTGGATCGTCTTGAGACCGGTCTTCTTGTAGCCGGTGACACAGAGGGGGTTTTACCTGTAGGGTACCTAGACTTTAATTTCTTAGTAACATTGTCGGAGATAATTTTTACCCGGCGTAGTATCATCAAATCATTCTTAATAGATACAGACTTCGTAGGTAACTCTTTATTGATTTCAGTTATGGCTTTGGAAATATCAGGTTGATTGCCATTATTAGCAAATTTAAGCTTGAGTGCATTACCTAACTTGTTAGCAATTTTAGTTAACCCTGCTTCTGTGCTATCGTTATACTCTCCTAGCTTAAATTTAATTAATGTAGCCGTTGAATCATCATTATCTAGACTGCCAACTTTTTGGATAGTGATCTCATTTAAACTCGTTTGGAAATGATGTTCCATAAAACCTTTTACTGGTGCTGGAATCCTGGTTGGTGGTATCATTTTACTTTCACCGATCATCTTCCATTGTTCTAAATCGTTATTAAAGTTGAGTCGATCTTCTGGTCGCCCTTGATTTTGCATCCAGCTGGGAAAGTCTAATGAACTTTGAGGAGATACAGTCCATCTCAAGCCATCCCAATCAGCAATTTTAAAATCCTCGCCGTTAGGCCCTTTGGCTCGAATCATTGTTCCTGGTGAGAGTTCAGAGCTGGTTGGGGAATAAGTTGTGCGCAGCATACCTGCATAGGATTTTTTGCCATCAGTTTGAGTACCATATCTGGGTAGATGGTTATCAGTATTAGGAGTCAATTCATGATAAACTCCAGGAGTGGTAAGTTCTTTTGCCATTTTTTTGAGTTCATCGTTGTCATCTCTGTTGGCATCATTGGCGATCGCCTCTAGCTTGGTTTTCACTGTAGGATCGAGAGGTATCTTGGCATTATCTTTGATCTCGTTTGTTATTGGTGTGGTGACATAGTAAACAAAGGGCAGTGCTTGATCTCGACCACCTACTGACATTTGATAAGGTTTAACTGTTTGTCCTGAAGCATCTTGGTATTGGTAATTTAGTCCAAATCGCTGGATGGTTTCTCCGGCAGATAATTGTTGAGAATACTGATTAAAGTTACTGAAGCCACCCAATGTGAGAGCTCCAGGGTCTGTTCTGACCAGCTTTGCGAGTTCGGTTTTGGAGATTACTTTTGTAGACATTTCAATACTCGAAGCTTGTTGCAAGCGAGTATAATTGTCATAAAGCAAACGAGTAATAATTTCTATATCACTGTCGTTATAATTTTGTGGTTCCTTTGTACTGAGATCGTTTTGAAAAGCTTTTACTAACTTGTCACCGTATTTTCTAATATCACCACTTGTCCCTTGACCTGCTGCTATCTTATTAACAATGGGAAAGGGCACAAATGTTGGAAAGTGACCGTACTTGTCTGCAATTTGTCGATATACCTCAATATCTGTGCTCGGGGTGTTAGCTTTATCTTTCCAGCGTCGAGCAATCTCAGTAAGCTTATTAATAGTAATTTCGCTACTCTTGTGATTACTTCTGACGTAGTTGTCCATTCGGGCAAGCAATAAAGGATTGGAATCCTCTAACAGTTTATTTTGTTTATCGGAAAACTTCGGTACTTCTAAAGTAGCTTCTGAAAAGTCTAAATTTTGCCAACTAATATAGTTATTAGTGTTGTCGGTTTTGAGCATAACTTGCTTCTTTTCTTCATTGCACTTATCGATCTCTGCTTGAAACTTGTTCCTCTCACTATCATCAGTGGCTTCGTTGAGTTGTTTTTGCCATTCCCATTGCCTATTATTGATCTCGTTCACGTCTGCAAGTGCTTGATCAGTCAGGCGATGAATAGTGATTTTATCAACCTTAGGGTCATTGGTAAAAGGTTGCATCCGCTGACGCAGCTCAGGTAATTCTACGTTCCAGAAAACTGTGGATGCAGCAATATTTTTCGGAAGAAAGACATGGACTTCACCCTCAGCATTAGAAGCAAATTCTTTAGACACGCTAGCCCAGACATGATATTGATTGTCCCATATATAACCAATTTGCTCATCCATTTCAGTGGTAATCTTCAGTTTATCCCAAAGTTCACCAATTTTTGTTTTATTGAGAGTTTCGGCATTTTCATCCGTAACTCCAGCACTTCTGAGAATTTCTTTGTCTTCAGCAGCAAATCGACCAATGGCATAGGAACTCCACAATAGAGTTGAACCCTGAGCAGCTACTGGACCAAATGCTCGAATAAACTCGGATACTTCTTCGTGAAAGGCTTCAACTAAGTTTTGTCTTCCTTTTTCCCCTGCTGCTCCACCTTCATAGAAATAACCGTAACCTGGTCCTATGCCTTCGACTCGATTGTTGTATAAAGCTTTAACAAAGGTCCGAAAATACTCGTCAGCTCTAGTTTGGTCTATACTTCCATCTGAGTGTTCTGTAACTTTATCAATAAAATCCTGTTTATATTTCTCTGTCATTTTGTCCAGAAAGTTTTCCAGAGAAATAATTGTCTTATTGGCAACGTTAGCTTCAGGCATAATTCTTAATCTCCTAATTGAATAGCTGTCAGTAATCAGCAATCAGCAATTTAGCGGCGTATGATGGGCGATTAAAACCCTCATCAACGCCTACCACTAATTAGTGACCTTATAGTTTTTGCCTACTAGATATAGTGTCTTTGCGTAAGTCCTGAGCTAGTTAAAATTGCTTTGGACTTTGATCAGGATATAGGAATGCTATATCCATTTCCAGAAATCTACATTTTCTGTGGTTTGAGGATAGCCTAACAAGCTATGATAAAACTTTGGTTTATTTCGGGCGAGTTCCTCTTCTTAGTGTAGAGCCAAGGGATGGTTTACCTGTATAGTGCTTAGAGTTGTTGTTCTTCCTCGGTTTAACCGGAGCTTTTGGTCGGCGTCCCATCATTACATCAGTCTTCATAGGTCCAGACCTGGTAGTTAACTCACTATTGATTGCAGCTATGGCTCTGGGAATATTAGATTGATTGTCATGACTGGGAAATTTAAGCTTCAGTGTATCACCCAATTTGTTAGCAATTTTATTCAACCCTTCTTCTGAAGTATCATTATACTCTCCAGGCTTAAATTTAATTAATGTAGCCGTTGAATCATCATTATCTGTACTATTAACTCTTTGGATGGTGATATCATCTAAACTCATTTGGAAATGGTGCGCCATAAAGGCTCTTACTGGTTCTGGAAGATTGGTTGGTGGTGTAACTCTATTGTCACCTACTATCTTCCATGGTTTTAACTCTGCCTCAACATTGAGTTGGTCTTCTGGTCGTCCCCGATCCTTGAGCCAATCTGGTAAATCTACTGAACTTTGAGGAGATACAGTCCATGCCAAACCATTCCAATCAGCTATTTTAAAATCTTCGCCGTTAGGTCCTTTGGCTCGAATCGTAGCTCCTGGTGAGAGTTGAGAGTTGGAAGTGGAATAAGTTGCTCGCAGCATACCTGCATAGGAGCTTTTGCCATCAGTTTGAGTACCATATCTGGGTTGATCATAGGTATACTGAGGAGTAAGTTCATGATAAACTCCTACAGCAGTGAGTTCTTTTGCCATTGTTTTGATTTCATCGTCGTCGCTTCTTCGGGGGTCATTGGCGATCGCTTCTAGTTTCGCTTTCACTTTGCGGTCGAGGGGTATCTTGGCATTATTTTTGATCTCCTCTGTCATGGGTGTGGTGACATAGTAAACGAAGGGAAGTGTTCGATCTTGTCCAGCTGCTGACATCAGATAAGGTTTGATCATTTCTCCAGAATCATTTTGATATTGGTAATCTAGTCCAAATTGTCTGATTACATCGCTGGCAGGTAATGTTTCCGAATACTGATTAAAATTACTGAACCCAGTCAATGTTGGGTCTCCCGATTCTTTTTTGAGCAGATTTTCAATTTCGGCTTTGGAGATGACCTTCATATAAGTTTCAGTATCCGAAGCTTGTTGCAAGCGAGTAGAATTTTCATGGAGCAGACGAGTAATAATTTCCAGATCACTGTCGCTGTAATTTGGTGGGTCTTTTTTACTGAGAGCATTTTGAAAAACTTCTACTATCTGATTAGTATATCTGTCGAGCTCATTTGCCGTCGCTTTTCCTTCTGCTATCTTGTTAACAGTTTCGTTGCGAGTGATACTACCCAGTCCGTAGTTCTGAAGAATTTGAGCAAGTACTTTAGGATAACTATCAGGTAGTTGAGATTTATCTTGGTCTGATTCTCCTTCCCTTGTGATTTTACCCATTTGTACAAGGATATTATTGGCAGTAATATTGCTGAACTTATTGTTCATTAGTTGCTGGTAATTTCCTTGCCTAGTAACATCACTCCCTATGGTGACATCTAAGGAAATCAAGCGAGGGTCTCTTCGATTGACCACAATTTGGCCACTTACACCATCCTGGAGGTAAACCTTGGGATTTCGGCGACATTCATCAATGTAATTATCATCGAGCAGTTGTAGTGTAGTTCCTTTGCGCTTAATCTCATCCGGAGATTTCAGGAGGTCATTTAAAGAATTGCTAGCATAATCTAGGGCATAGACTTGCTTGAGAATGTCAAGCTTATTTGGACTTGGTCTGTTAGCATATTCTGCTTCTGCCCATGTTCGCAAACTATTGATATCTTGATTAACTGTTGCTGGGACTCTGTATTCTATGGCAAACTCAGTTGCTGCTCTAGACAGTACCATGTTCACATATTCTTTCAAATCTCGAGTTCTGAAGTTGTTGACAAAGCGTTCGTCAGAGTTTTGTTTGAATACTAGATAACGCTCGTTCATCACTTGATCGAAAGCACTCACAAGTTCTCCGTATTTGCCTTGTGGATCCCTGCGATAATTTGCCAACGCTGTATTCCAGGCTTGGGTCACTGCCGATTTGTTAATTTTGTTAAGATTGTCAGTCATTTCGTGAGCTGCATTAGTATTCTCTTTGCTCAACTGGTCAAACAACCTCCGTAAAAAGGATTCTTCCTTTGTCTTAAATTTTTCCCAGTCTTCGTTCCGTTCTCCTAATTTGAAGCCAGTATAGATATCACGTATATAGGTAATTGTGTTATTAGCAATAAATTCCCAGCGGTTACGGGTAGCGGTCCGACCTACACCGCCACCTATTTTGAGGGTAACACCTTGCCCAGTCTCAATTGGTACTTCAGCACTCAAGTCGCGGGTATACTCATCAGAAATTCGTATATACTGAAGATAGTATGAACCAGCATTCTCGGCTAAACTAAACTCTATTTTGTTAGTTTCCCCATCTTCCAAACTAGGTTCTAATCGAACTGTATCGTTGCCAATAGTTGCGTCTACTATCGACTCATCAATATTCAGGTTTGTCCTGCTGTTCAGCTGTTCAATAACTCCTTTAATTGTATCCTGTAAAGATTCGGTACTTGAAAGTTTAATTTCTACTGAAATACCCTTACCTTCAGTGTACTCGTTATCAGCTTTGAGAATCTCGGTATAGGTTGCTTCTACTGATAAAGAACCAGCGATGGAGGAAATTACATCCCCCCCGACAGTAAAGGAAGCTGCCTGAGAAATTTCTTTACCTAGGGCAATTTGTTTAGCATTAAATACTTGATTCAGGTCATCTGATGGAATAAAATATTGAGGAGTTTTGAGTAACGTTTTAAAATCCTGCAAATAATCATTAAACTCATAATCCCAGTTCAAAGGAGTTTGTCCCTCAGGAAAGCTGTCATAATACAAATTGGCTAACTGTGAATATTGTACACTGATAGCCTTGAGATACTCGGCGCGACTACCTACACTATCACTGTCAAATATTCTCGACTGAATAGATATACCTCGGTCTTTCTTTAATATTTCCAGTCGTTGTTTAACTTCCGCAGGTGAATCTGGGCTATCCTTACGGTTCGCTAATTGAGTAAATTCCTGATATTCCCAGTACAAATTACGCAGGGCATCTTTGAGTTCATGACGCAATTCTCGGAGGGCGTATTGGTTTTCCAAAGTTGGATTTGACTTGATGTCTGTTTTCAGAGCATTAATACCAACCTGTAAATTCTCAAGTTTTTCAGCACCTTCACGGCCTTGATATACGGTTTTTGTCCCTCCTTGCTCAATAGTAAAATTAACATACTCTGGTTTTTTGATGCTATAAATTACTGAAGGCGATCTGTGTTCTAGCATATTGTCGAGAAAGTTGATCGTACGGGAGCTTTTCTCTAACTTCAGTTTATCCGTTCTGCCGATACCCAATTCTACTAACCCTGTGTTCAGACCTAATTCGCTGCTACCGGATACTGCACGAAAGTCTGTAGTTCGGTAGTCAACTGTTGACTCTGGGGGTACGGTAAAACTGTTGCTTGTATCTACCAAACCTAGAAGTTGTGCATTGCGATTCAGTTCTGATTGCTTTCTACGTGCTTCGTCACGGAGCTTAAGAGCTTTCTTCTGACGGAATAATTTCTCGAAAGGAGTTAGATTGAGTGGATTTTTGTTAGCACTGTATTGTATCATAGCGGTGCTAATACGGCTAGTTTCTGCCTGTACAAAATCCTCAATTCTGTTATAAGTACGTTTCTGTCCAGATTGTATGTCTCCTGTCAATTTTGCTGATGCAGATAAGGTTTCTTCGTCATCTGACCCTAGGTTTCCACCTAAACTTAAAGAGACAAGTTTGCTATTCTCTACCTGGATACGGCGATCGTTGTTGACGGTAATTGAGTAAGACAATTCACCATTAAGGGTGACACCAGCTGTGAGAGCAGATAAGATGCCGAACTCAGCTCCTAAACTTAAGTTAACTTTAATTTTTTGTGAATTTCCTGGTTTGCTTAAAAGAGGGGTAAATTGCTGGTTTAGCTGTTCCCGTATTTGCTGAGTTATTTTCTCTGATAAACTAGCACGGGCGTTGAGGTCTAAAAGTGTGAGAGTTCTTTGATATGTGTTATCTGGAACTGTTTTAGACAGAGTTTGCAGAGACTTGTATAAAGCTTTTTTTTGTTCTTCTGTAGGTGGACTGCTCAGACTGTTCAATTGGGTTTGAATAGTTTGTTTTACTGTGTTGAAAGATTGCAGTTGCTGGTTAATTTTTGAAACTAACTTATCTTGTTCTTTTTCTAGTTTTGGCCTGTCATTTTTGTACTTCTTTACAAGAGAGATTTTCGACTCTTGTTCCTGTTCAAATTGAGCCTTCGCTTCCTCTAAGGTTTTACCATCGAGTAATGTATCTCTGGTTAATCCTAGTGCTGTCAAAAGTCCTTGAGCGTCTGTGTTCAGTTCTGATCTCTCAGCTATGGAGTCTGGATCGCTTGCGTCCTTAAGCTCGTCTAATCGTTGTACAGTTGAGATATAGGATAGTTTGTAGCTTAAATCAGATATTTCTGATTCTAGCCCTACAATCTGTCTATCCTCTGCTGCAATTTGGGCTTTGATCTTATTCAGTTCACCTGGTTGAAAATTGTCTAACTTGGTGATAACTGTCTGCATCAAATTTTTAAATTGGTCAAAATCAGAAATATCGATTTGACTTGTTTCAGTTGGCATGATGATTATTTCCTATTTGTGGTAGTAAAGAAATAGCTTTTATAAGGTTGGGCTTCAAGGTGTAGATTCCTGCTAGTAATAGCTGAGGCTACCCCTTGAAGCCACAGTTAGGTTGGGTTAAGAGGCAAAACCCAACCTAAAGAGGATTAGGCATCCTCAGCTAAACCGTAGTATTGAGCCATGTATGCGATAATTTCTGGTGAGTGGGGCTGCAATTCTGGTAAATGCTCTTCTAAAGCATCCCGCACTGCATCCGCAAACTGCACAAAATTATCTGTTTTGTTCTTCACAAAAGGCTCCAATGTTTTAATCAGTTGCCAGTTGCTTTCAATATTCAATGCCCTGGCATCTTTAGCTAACTGAGAAGCAGCATTATCATTAAAATCTTGTAGCAGACGGCTGACAAAAGTAACTCGGTGCATAATCCGCCAGCAGGCTGGTTTTTTCTCACTTTGCTTGGCTTCCCGTAGGGCTTGAGCATTAGGGTCGTTGCTCTGCTCAATCCAGATCGGGTCTACTACTTTACCATAGAAGTCTTCAAAGTTTTCTGCTTTAGGCTCTAGGTAGAAAGTCATAAACCGATAGGCATCGACCTTGCCAGGAACTTTAATCGGATTACCCTCAGTATCATACTGGAGCAAATAATCTACATAGGTTGACTCCCAATCTTTTTGATCTTCAGGAACTTCATATTTGTACAAGTTGTTCTGGGGATTAACCTGAACTTCAACTCGGAAAGATTCAGACGTTTCCGCACTTTTAGATTGGGTCATGTTCAGATGACCGCCTGTACTACCATTCAAATCAAATCCAAAAGAGCCAGCAGCAGATACATTCAAAGAAATACCGCCAGTAAAATTGGTATTAAAAGAATAGGAACCACTACTCGATTCTTGCCTGACATCCATAGTATTAGTGGTTTCAGCATAGAATCCCCCGTCTGCTGTCCACACATAGGTATTCGCAATATTGCGAGTAGCAAATTTTTCTGGTAAGCTTTGGTCTTTGGTCAGGGCATCGGCAAGACTGCCAAAGGTGCTAGCAGCTCCTAAACCTATTCCTCCAATAGGAATAGCTCCAGCAGCACTGGCTAAAAGTCCTGCATTGGTGCTCATTACATCTTTGAGAATGCTATTAGATAGGGGTGAGGCATCGTAGTTCTGATAATAATTTGTTAACTCTGCCGCTTCCCTCTCAATTTGCCGTTTCAGAGCATAGGTTTCTATGGGCTTAAAGTAGCTATATTCTCCATACTGAGTGGCTTGGGGATAATCTGGGTCAGTTTGAACGCTGCCATCAGGTTGATAACCAACTTTACCATCTAGGGTTCCCTGTTTAGTATAGCGGGGGTTGATGGGGAACGAGATAATGTTCCAATCTTTGGGAATATCAGGGTTGGGCTGAAAACGATAGGAAATCAGAGCGTTATTGTGAGCTAAACGTAACGCAAAAACGTCAGCTGTTTCTGATTGTACCAGGGCAAATCCCTGATTATTAGGAACATACCGTTGGCCTAAGCGGGGATTGAGCAGATTATTTTTATCTTCCCAATAACCTACGGCAGTTGCCCGCATATTTCTGGTCACTGTTCGCCCACTAGTGATTCTGCTTTCATCAGTCCAACCGCCGGAGGATTGAAACTTGCCACTACCTGAGACCTTTAATTGTACTTTGGCTTTGAAGGAAACACCAAAACCAAGGGGAGCAAGTAGAGTCCGTAGGTCTAACTCTACACCTGTAGACATTGCTGCTTCAAAGGAAGAGTCAAAACCATTTTCTTTGGAACTAGAGAAGTTATAATTTACATCTTCTGCTTCAATTAATTCTACTGTGCTAGCTTGTTTGTAAGTGTCAGTGTCTCCAAGCGATACGGGGCCGACGGTCATGTTTTCACTTGGTATAGGTGGTGCGCCTTCGATGTAACCAATAATTTGAGGGTCGAACTGTACCTGAGAGACCCATTCAGTAATCAAATTACCGACTTTGTAACCAGTAATTAACCGCCATTTACCATCTTTAATGTAAGTGTAGCAGCGTTTGAAGACTCCAGTTAGATTCTGCTGGCTGTCATATTGCATATCCCCGTACTCGGTGACAGCAGGACTACTGTCTATCTGGGCATTGAATACAGTTTGAATTGCTGCTAAGGCTGAACGCACTTGAGGAATATCGTTGCTGATCGGAGCATCAGAAAAAACAGATGTCGGTTTGCCTGCTTGTGCTCGCAGGATCAGATGATTTCCCATCAAACTGCTGTCTTTCAACTCATTATCAAAAATTTCATCAAAGGTGTAATTAGCGATTAGGTCTTGCTTTTCTCCTTTGAGGCGGGTAAATACATTGTCGAGAATTTGCTCTTGGGTGCGTACGACTTTCCAAACTCGTACTTCTTCCATAATGCCATTGAAGCATTGATCGTAATTTGAAGGACCACCACCAGCTTTGTGAGCGCCAAGGGTGAATTGAGAACTCATCGGGAACACCATTGAATCATTAGATGCTACTGATTCTGTTCCTAGGACAACACCATTACTATAAAGGAGAAACTCGGAAGCTTCTACATCTGGATTTTTACACCAAGTCGCACCTTTAATTTGAGCGTGGTTGCCTCCTTTGAAATCATTGGCTAGATTTCCTTCGTTTTCTTCCAACTGCCACCAGGCAACTAAACCTTCTTCCTGCCCGGTAAGATTTCGGTGAATTTCACCTTTTTCTAGTGCCCGACTCCAAAGCTTTACTTCGGCAATTTTACCCTGAAAATAACTGTTACCTATTCTGCCAATTTCTAAGGGCTGACTATTACCTTCAGGACTAACAGGGGGTTCAATCACTCGACTGCATACCAGCAAACCATCAATATACATTTTCAGTTCTAGCCACTGAGCAGTTCCTTGACCAGTGATGAATGTCGGTTGCTCGGAGGTAGTTGCAGTATCCTGGTCTCTCAACCCTTGCTTGAGCTTTTTACCTCGTTTTTTGGAGGCAACGTAGTCAGCTTTCATTGCCTTGTCAATTTTTTGATTTTCACTAGAGGTAAAATCACCAGTCTTGGCATCAATATCTGCTACATCTCCAGTGCCCCAAGCATCGGGGTCTGCTCCACTGTCAGTAGTTTGAGTAACTTTTTGACGAGTAACAGCGATTTTGTGAACTGTATTGGTCTGAATTTGGTTTGCAGGAGACTCTAATTTATGAATCCTGCCTTGACTGTCTTCAAAGGAGAAAGTCAGTTGACCTGCTTCTACTTGCAAAGCATAGGGTACACTTTCTTTTTCTAACCCATAACCCATCTGACCTTTACTGAGAATACTGCGTAAGTTGCTGTCACTCACCTGTACTACTGTTTCTATGGTCAAGTCCTCACACAGATTGAGTGCCCGGTTTTTGCCGCAGTCGAGATAGTCGTTACCATCGAAATTCAGGGCATAAGACTGGTTATAACTGACAGCCAAATGATTCCAGTTATCAAGGGGGAAGACATCCTTAGTTTTGAGGTAGCTATCTCCTACTCCGGCAAAGACTTTGTAGCCTTCCTGGAGGGGAGAAGAGACATTAGTAGGACTGCCATGTATCGTTCCATCATTGCCATTGCCACTATAGTCTTGGGCTGTTCCACCTTCAAAGTGCCAGTAACCTACTAAACCGGGTTCGTTACCAGTGAGTCTTCGATCTTTATTAGCTTGGATTTGTTCTTCGCTGCGGGCATAGTCCCAGATGCGGACATCGTCAATTTGACCTTTAAAGTAGTTATTTCTAGTTTGGCTCCTACCAATATTCAATGGTTGGTTCGGAGTTCCAATCGGACCTGTAAATGTTCTTGTCGAAGGCTGTCGGTTACCGTCAATGTAAACAATTATTGTATTTGAGGTGTTATCCCAAGTATATGCAATGTGATGCCACTCATCATAACTAGGACTATTGTTGTCGAGTGTAACTTTTTCACCAGATCTTTGCAGCTCAACACGTATCTTGCCTTGATACCAGAATAGGTTGTATCCATAATCACTCCAACCACCTCCTGTATAGAGGATCAAACCATCCTGATTGCTAATTTTGTTTACCCATGCCTCTACGGTAATGGCTTCAGTAATTTGGATTTGGGTACCGCAGTCTACATAATCATTGGAGCCATCAAACTCTAGTGCTGAGGAGCCTTGCTCTAGTAACCCCAGAGTATATTGACTATTTTTTGATCTGTCATTATAAACTATTATTCGAGCTGCAGTGCTGACTACTTTGGGTTTAACCCATGCCTCCAGAGTTAGGTTAGCAGTAGCATCCATCTGAGGTATTTCATCCTCACCTATAGCTAGATATTGACTTTGTCCATCAAAGTCTAAAGCCAAGCCAGGAGCATCAGCTACCCAACGACAAGAAGGAGCATCCCCTAAACTTGTGACTGTGCCATTAGGAATTGTGCCTGCGGTTGCCTCCGAATAGACCAGAAATTGTCGGGAACTCTTTTCTTGTTGTAGATTTTCTTGTTGTAGATCACTATTGTTTATTAAGGCTGGAGGAGATGACACATTTTGAGGATTACCATATATAGTTCCATCATGGCCATTGCCACTATAGTCCCTGGCTGTACCTTCTTCAAAATGCCAGTACCCTAATAATCCAGATTCTTTACCGCTAAGTCGGCGGTTCATATCAGCTTTGATTTCTTCTAGGGTGCGATCGCGATTCCAGATACGGACTTCATCAAGTTCACCATTGAAATATCTGGCACTGTTGCTTTTGCTTAGCCTGCCAATGACAACTTCTAGGGAGTCGGTAAAGTCGCTTGGAGCAGATTCTTGTACTTGTAGAGAACCGTCTACATACAGTGACATATTGGTGCTGCTCTTAACCGCTGCCAGATGATGCCACTGACCATCAGTGTAAGTATTTGTAGTGAAAAGGCTAGTTCCGCCACTGCCTCCTATTGGCTGGCGATGCAAGTAGCGCAAGGTTCCCTGAGGACGGACTTCAAGCAAAATACCGTGATTGTAATAAGTAGCAGCAAAAATGTCTAGTGTAGAGGAGACAGAGGTCTTGAACCAGGCTTCAACAGTGTAATTGTTGCGGGCAAAATCAATTACTCTACAATCTATATAATCACCTGAGCCATCAAAACTCAGTGCTGAGAGAGTTACAGAAGTATTGGCAGATGCATCAGGAGTATTGACAGCATAATCGGAAGCGTAATCGTATAAAACCAAATAAACTGGAGTCTCTTCTTCTACATCTAGAGATACACTGTTGACAGGAATACTGCTGGAGTTGACTGAAACTTCTGCACTTGTGGTAACTGTGGTATCACCAATTTTCAACACCGCACCTGCTGCTAGCTGGCGGTTGGTTGTTTCTACTAGAGTAAGTTCACTGACTGTACCGGATGTTGCTGCGACTTGTGCTAAATAGAGAGGCTTTGCCTGTCCATTGAGAACTTTGCTAAACATCCGGGGGTCTCGCGGCACATTTTCCCAGGTTTCGGTAATCCCTGTTTCCGAGTTAGCAATAGTAACTTCACAGGTATCATCACTATTGCCATCACTAATAGTAATGGTAGCAGCGTTTGACTCAGCACCAGTTGAACGAGCGAGAAAGCGAACTTTGCCTCCATCTGTATCAATAACTTTTTGAGCTCGGGCTGTTTTAGTATCGTAGTAAGCAGTAAAGAACTGGGTGTTGGTTCCTTGGAAATAAAGAGCTAGTTTACCCATAGCACTGTCAAATAGCTGGGGGGTATCACCAGTATGGGCAAAGCCTAGTAATGCCCCGGAAGCAGTCAAGCCATCAGAGTCGGTATGTAACAGAGCCATGGGCAATGATACTTGACCGTATAATGTTTCTTTTTTGCGCTCAAGTTGTTCTTGTTTGGTACTCAGGCTAGCTTGTTTTTGACTTAGCTCTGCCGTTTTACTATCGAACTCAGCCTTTTGAGCTGTTAAGGCAACCTTTTGATTTTCTAATACACTAATTACTGTCTTTAATCTCTCAATTCCGTCCTCGAATCTTTGCCTTGATAAAGATATAGATACCGTGACTGGATATGAGCTATGATTAATGAGTTGATAGTCAAATAGGGATAGTAATGAAGGAGAAGAAGAAGAAAAGGATACAGACTCTGCTTCAGTTTCTAATAATGGTTGTAATTCTTGTAATTGATTTTCAAATTCCTCCTTATCTTCAGAGATTATTTGCAACCTCTCAGGTATTATTCGTAATTCTTCAATCTCTGCATTAAGTGTTTGAATCTCTCGTTTCAGTTGGCTAACTTCCGCTTCTAAACTCCCAACTGCAGCAAAAGAGGTCTCGATAGAATCACCATCAAGATCCGTTCGATTGAGCCAACTCAAAGAGAGATTATCTGGTACCTGTGTTAGCTTCCCTTCACGAGAAACAGCAAAATCTAATCCAGCAATGTACTTGTTAGTGGTTGTCGCTCCATTGGCATCGGTTCCACCTGTAGCCACTGCCAACATCACCCGGGCATTAGTTTTCATCGGCTTGCTTTCTTGCTCATTACCGATTTGAGCATCTTCTTGTTGGAAATACTGCACCGCTGTTAATCCTGATTCAATGGTGCGCCCAGTAAATGAAAAACTATCCCGACTCACCCCTGGATGATTGCCAATGAGGGCATCTGACTTTTGCCAAGTTGCACCAGAAATCGTACCGTTGTTAGCCGAATCAGTTTGGTCATAAACTGTAGTACCAGTATTTTCATCAAAGCGCCAGTAACCAACTAATCCTGGTTCCCTTCCTACCAAGCGATGATGCCTATCCTCGTTAATTTCATAACCACTACGGGCGCGATTCCAAATCCGGACTTCATCTATACAACCGTTAAAATTATCGGCATACCCTTTGGCTAGAAAAACATTTTCATTACCTGCTGTAGCTGCACTATGAGTAATAATCTCCTCACCTGCAAAAGCACCGTCAATGTACCAGGTTAGTGTCCTGCTCTCGAAATTCCTGACAATCGCAATATGAGACCATTCATCCCGCAGCAGTCCAAAACTACTTAAAATTCCCTGAAAAGTATCATGATTGATATTGGCCTCACTAGGATTATTACCACCAGTACCGTAGTAATAGGAAAGTTTGCCGTCTACTTCTAGGGTAATTGCTCCCTCACCGTTATAGGCTTTACAGAAAAGACTTTGCCTGTTGGCCAAAGACAAGGGTTTGACCCACATTTCGATGGTCTGACTGCCTGTAATCTGTAATTCCGAGGGATTCCCTAAATCCACATAATCATCAGTACCATCAAAACTAAGTGCTGATTCTGCTGCACCCTGGGCACTAAGAATTGGCACTAACTCCTCATTCGTAAAGGAGTCTACTCCACTACGACGTTGGAAAACGGCATTCTGATATTCTGGGTTAGGGCTAGTGTAATAGATAGTGCCTTTAGTATTAAACAAGCCATCACCAGCCCGCTCAATATTAAAGGAGTCAATCTTGCTAGTAGCACTGTTATAAGCAAAGACTTGCCAGCGCTGAATATTAGCTATCTGGGTCGGCAACAACAGAACTTGGAAACGTCCTCCCTGAAGCTGGCGCACGAAATCTAGTTCTTGGGTAGGCTCATAGAAAGGTTTGCTTTCGATATCTTTAGCCCCTAGACTATCCTTGGCATTAGCTGGTTGGGTTTTGTTGCGGCTGCGTTTATAACGCACTTCCATCTTGGGCTGTAATTGAGCACCTGCAAGGACAAAGCGGTCTAATAACAGAGTATTGTTGACTAGGGGGACTTTATTGCCTCCAGAAAGAACAAATTCGGAGTTATCTCTGGTGCTATCCCCAGATGAGCCACCACCTTCGAGTCTGGTGAGTTTATAGACTATATTTGGGTCACTACTAGCAATAGACTGACGAAAGACATAGATATACTGATCGTCAGAAAGTACCTGGAAAGGCGCATCTGCTGTTAGTCTTGCTGTGGTTGAGAGGAAGTCGTCAATTTCGTCAAGGTTTAATTTTTCTGGCTTGTCTTCAGTTCGTGTTCCTTTCTTGACTGTGGGCATTCTGGTAGCCCCCACCAAGCCATAACCCACCTGGGCAATTTCGTTGGAGAAATACAGGGGGCTGGGATTTTTAGACCAGTATTCTACATCTATTGGTCCTTTGTTTTCATCACTGTCGCTGAGGTCGAGGACTGTGTAATAGATACGTCGCTCATCGTCCATGGCAAAGGCAATCACTGTGCCTTTGTGTCGCACCAGGGTGGGATGTTTGTAGGTTTTGTCCTCATAGGATTTGAGGAAATTATCAAAGATGAAATTATCAAAAACACTTTGGTTGTTCATAACTATTATTTCCTTCGTGTGTAGTGTGCGATCGTGAACGGAACCAACGGTTCACGGTTGCAATTGATACCAGCCTGTAGGGTGGGCAAAAACCGTTTGGTTCAAATGAGTATTAATGATTAGATTACTTTGCCCACCCTACTTTAAACAGATTAGAGGGTGGCCATAAAAGCTCAAAACCCCACCAAATAAGTGACAAATTTTTTTTAATTAGTCTTTGATCAGCGGACAAAAGATTACATATCCCCATGGTTGAGCATGAGGGCAACTTTTCCAACCATACTGACCCTTTTTGGCTGTTTGTCAAGTTAAAATTGGCAATTAGGCAATTAACCCAATTAACAATTAACAATTAACAATTAACCAAATGCGCTCAATCCTAAGCTCAGCATTTGTAAGCCCTGGGTAATTGGGAGCGATGCATCCAGATTGACCGGCTTCGCTGCTACTGCTGTCTCAATGGCTTTGGACTGAATGGGTTTGGAAAAGAAGATGTTTGGAAAAGAATATTTTTGGAAAAGCCTTATCGATTGGCCACTATTTTCCAGTGGCAAGGCAGATATCTGGGTAGGATTCCGCCCCCCATGCCCCCCAATTTTGGGGGGAACAAAACTCTCTAAAGTCCCCCAAGGTTGGGGAATTTAGGGGGCTTTCTCAAAACCAGACGATTGGCAAGGCAGATATCTGGGTAGGATTCCGCCCCCCATGCCCCCCAATTTTGGGGGGAACAAAACTCTCTAAAGTCCCCCAAGGTTGGGGGATTTAGGGGGCTTTCCCAAAACCCGACGATTGGCAAGGCAGATATCTGGGTAGGATTCCGCCCCCCATGCCCCCCAATTTTGGGGGGAACAAAACTCTCTAAAGTCCCCCAAGGTTGGGGGATTTAGGGGGCTTTCCCAAAACCCGACGATTGGCAAGGCAGATATCTGGGTAGGATTCCGCCCCCCATGCCCCCCAATTTTGGGGGGAACAAAACTCTCTAAAGTCCCCCAAGGTTGGGGGATTTAGGGGGCTTTCCCAAAACCCGACGATTGGCAAGGCAGATATCTGGGTAGGATTCCGCCCCCCATGCCCCCCAATTTTGGGGGGAACAAAACTCTCTAAAGTCCCCCAAGGTTGGGGGATTTAGGGGGCTTTCCCAAAACCAGACGATCTAAATTTATACTTCAATGTCTTGATTGAGCGCCTTTCCAGTTTATCGGTGTTAGTTGGAGGGTGGTATTCCCCCTCCTTTTAACGTGACGGTATCACCGAATTCTGCAAGTAGCGACTGAGCTGAAACCTGTGGAATCCCTTGACAAGTGTTGATTCCGAGCACCCTGAGTTTAATTTGGTAAAACATACCTAAACAGATTTCCTGTATCTATAGGTTTCCTGAATCTATAGTTAATTGTGCTGTAATCAAAATCTAAAGAATACAGCAGCAATTTTCGATGTAGCTAAACAATTAGTTTGATTAGCTCGATGCACTAGAAGTTAGTATAAACCAACTAACCTCACCAGAATATTAACAATTGTTAAAAGTTATCCCAATTAGTGGCAGATCAGCTGAGTTGGAGATAAGCAGGACTTCCGCAGTAAATCTATAGAAAATCTATAGAAAATCGATAGGGCTACGGGCAGCCCTATAGTTCATTAATCGCATCAGCATAAGCCATTGCTGCTGTTTCCCACTTGGGCAAATTACTACTGATTTCAGCTAATTGTTTTTCTTTCAAACCACCCATTACCTTCTCGGCTGCCTCCCTAGGCTGATCAGGATCAACGGTAATGATGGCAGAACCCCCTGCTTCCAAACCGGCTTGATTCCCTTGAGAGACGACGACGAAGCGACCAAATGATGCGGCTTCGGCAATGGGTAGTCCAAATCCCTCCCGGTCAGATAAAAACACTACCGCTGTTGCCTCTCGATACCATTGAGCCAGAATGCGATCGCTTATGTGACCATGATACTGAACCCAAGGCAAGCTCTCAATTGACTTGAGGAACGCTTCACCGCTAGCTTGGGTGGAAGTATTCATCCCTCCCACTAAATGCAATTCCCAAGGTTCACCACTAAGCTCTCTAAGTTGAGTAGTTAATGCCACAGCTTCCGGTAAACGCTTAGCAGCTGGGTCGATCCGACCTACGGATAACAAGAATGGTCCAGTGGGAGCAGAAATCGAGACGGTCGGTAACTTAGCTAGGGATGAGTCTACTCCATTCGGAATAGTTTTCAGCTTCTGTTGAAGCCTTGGGTTAGGGCGAAAGTGTAGCAGGTCATTCCCGGTAGCTTTGCTGACCACGATAATCTGCTGGGCAAAACGAATCGAGGCATCCAGGTAAATTAGCGATCGCAAAGCCGTTTTTATGCGATCGCCATACTTATTAGCCGCTTTCCATTCATTGACATCATGAAGCACGGCAATAGTAGGTGGATGCCACGGCAGAACGATCGGGTTAGATAGCCAAACTAGAGCCTCTACTCCTGCTTGAGCACAATACCCACTAAAGCGAGTCGCCACCCAAGCATATCGCTTAGCTGGGGAGTAATCCAGCGGTGGTAGGATATTAACACTATCTGCCAACTCCTGTAGGCTAGGGGTATTCTCAAACGCATTCGGAGAAGCCAAGATTTTAACCTTAGTTCCTCGGCTGATCAGTTCCTCAACTAGAGGTGGTAGTAATCGATTGAGATACTGCCCAATGCCTAAGCGAGGACCAAGATAATGAGCAATTAAAGCAACAGACATAGTTTATAGCACCGGAAACAGGGAACAGGGAACAGGGAATAGGGAATAGGGAGTCGGGAGTCGGGAGTCGGGAGTCGGGAGTCGGGAGTCGGGAGTGGCGTAGGGTGCGTTAGGGACGGGGTCGCCCTAATTTTCCGCTCTACCGCCAGTGTTAGGATAGCCCGTCCCGTAACGCACCACCAGGTCAAGCAGCAAAAATTAGATGCACCCAGTAGGGAACAGGGAGTCGGTAACAAAAATTTTCACAATTAATTCATTTAGTTACCCTATGGATGTTAGCAGAATTCCCAACTTAGCTAGAATACCACTGAATAAACCCATAAAGTAACAAGCATTTATAAAACTTTCAACTCTCTACTCCCTACTCCCTACTCCCTACTCCCTACTCCCTACTCCCTACTCCCTACTTCCAACAATGAACAAAATAATTGCCTGGTATCGATGGGCGATGCAAACAGGGCAGCTACCATTTGCGATAATTTTAACCCTCACCATCTACCAACCCTTTGAAGACTTTTTTCTCAACTGGCTGCCCTTACCCTCACCGTTAATCGCCTTAATACGTTTTGTTCCCGAAATTATCCTTTACATCCTAATGGTAAGGGTAATTTACCTGCGGCTCTCCTCTGGTAAAGGTATACGAAAAACCCCCCTTGATATCCTAATTATTGCCTTTTTCATTGGTAGCATGATTTCCATTGTTGTTAACCATGCTGGCATTCCAGGTACCATTAAAAATTTACGCACTAATTTTCGGTATATTTCAGTTTACTATACTGTCGTTAATATTGACATTTCTATCGAACAGCTGGCTACCTTATTAAAAAGTATTAGAATAGCCAGTTTAATCCAGGCAGGTATAGCCTCAATCCAATACTTCTTACCCGCCAGTATCAGTCAGAAACTATTCACCAGGCAAGTCATCCACTCCGGCACAATGGCTGCAAAAAATGCCAGCATTGGCACCTTTGGCGACAGTGCCATCCTCTCAGGATTCCTGATGTTAGCAATTTCAGTATTTATTAGCCATGTCTACACCAACTCTAGTCATCTTATTCCCAGCTTCAAAGACTCCGCTAGTATTTTAGTGCTATATTTCGCCAACTTTGCTTCCAAAAAGCGAGCTGGACTGATGATATCTCTACTAATTCCTATTCTAGTCTTAGTTCATCTCAAACGGAAACGAGATACTGCCCTCATCCTCTGGTTTTCTACAGCAATTTTGATAACTGTAGTCTTAATTTCCCCATTACTCAATCTTCAAACATCAGCCGCTTCAGTCTCTGAAGACGGTGAAATCCCTGATCTGACTTCTTATTTCTTCTCGATTTTTTCTCCAGATTACTGGCAACACAACTTAGAAGCTCAGCGGGGTTGGGCAGCCAAGACTATTGTTAATGGTTTGATGAATTCAGGAGGCTGGTTTGGCTTTGGTCCAGAGCCTGGTGCCTTACAAAGAGGAATAGAAAATTCCGTGATTCTCTCCCCAGATGAACAACGGCATTTATCCTGGCATGTGGAACTCCTGGAAGATGCCTACTGGTTTGCCTTTCTGGGGTATTTCGGAATTGTTGGTTTGGGGATTTTTTGGCTAATCTTGCTACGGCTTTACCAAACCTCTCAATCTCTGATTAAATCCTCTTCATCCCTGGAATACAAATCCCTTGGGGTGATGCTTTGTACTATAATTATTGTTTCTTTCTTTTACACCTTTGTGGAACGGACATTTAAACTTCGACCCTTTAGTTTTTATTTTTGGTTATTGGCTGGACTGGTAGTTAATTCCTGGTCTGTTCAACAAGGGAATAGGGAGTAGGGAGTAGGGAGTAGGGAATAGGGAACAGGGAATAGGGAATAGGGAATAAGCAAAAGGCAAAAGGCAAGAGGCAAGAGGCAAAAGGCAAGAGGCAAGAGGCAAAAGGCAAAAGGCAAGAGGCAAAAGGCAAAAGGGAATAGGGAATAGGGAATAGGGAACTTCGGATCAATATAAAAGAAAGACAAGGATTTTTTTGCTATTCTGAATCCTTACTGCTGATATACTACTTATCATACTGTTACCAATTCCCCCATCACCCTATCACCCCATCACCCCATCACCCCATTAGCCCATCATGATTGATCATCAACCCAGAGTCGAACAGATATTTGTAGTAGGAAACTCCCGCAGTGGCACTACTCTGATGGGTCTAATCTTGGGATTAAATTCAGAGGTTTTCACCTTTGAGGAACTCCATTTTTTTGGGCAGTTATGGTCCGAGGAGCATCGGGACTCTTACCTAACTCAGGCAGAAGCACAACAGCTAGCCGCTCGCCTCCTATCAATTCAGTATAGTGATGTTCTGCGTCCAGGGGATCCCAGTGACTTTAGTGAAGAAGCCAAAGCAATTATTGCCCAGCTTCCGGAGTCAAGACTAACCTCTGGGGATGTCTTTAAAGTATTTCTGGGATACAAAGCTGCCAAAAACGGTAAGAGCATTCCTTGTGAACAAACTCCGCGCAATGTCTTATACATAGCTGAAATCCTGGAACTTTATCCCGAAAGCCGGATTATTAATATGGTTCGTGACCCCCGAGACGTACTGCTGTCACAAAAATATAAGTGGCGAATCAAATTCCTGGGTGCCAAGAATATTCCTTATCGAGAAGCCTTCCGGTCTTGGTGCAATTATCATCCCTTTACCATCTCAAAACTTTGGAATGCCTCGATTAACGCTGCTGATAAATTTGCCAATCATCCCCGATGTCGTACCGTGAGATTTGAAGATTTGGTAACAAATCCAGAGCAGACCATGGAACAAATTTGCCAGTTTCTAGGTCTGGAGTTCCAACCTCAAATGTTGGACGTTCCTCAAAATGAGGGCGGTGTCTCATCCCATAAGCAAATCACACCAAAACGTCGGGGGATTGACCCCAATACCACTGGAAAATGGCGGCGTGGGGGACTTTCTGTGACAGAGATTCATATTTGCCAGCAAGTAACCTATACTAACATGCTCAACCATGGTTACTCCTATGCTTCGATGAAGCCCAACCCCTTGATGTTAGCATTAAGCTGGGCATTTTTACCGGTCAAATTGACCCTAGCCTTGTTAATGAATCTTCACCGAACCCGAAACATTGTAGAAGCGATTCGCAGACGCTTGTAGATGGTAACCCTGCTATTAAGGTCTTGGGTTTTAGGGAGCAGGGAGCAGGGAGCAGGGAGCAGGGAGTGACCAATGGGAAAATTTAATGTATCTCATCAGGATGATAAACGCTATAGTAATTATTGAAGTAGTTGACTACAATTTATTAAGATTATTAATGGGCGTAAGTCTGTTAAAATGTTACTAATTACCAGCTGAATTAATCAGGGAAAAAAAATCATGAATATCCTGATTTCTGCTTATGGCTGTTCCCCAGTAAGAGGGTCTGAATATGGTATAGGTTGGAATGTCGTAAAACAAATAGCTAAGGATCATAGCCATAAGTGTTGGGTGCTCACTAACACAACTGATCAGTCTCAGATTGAACAGGAATTGGCTAATTCACCTTTAGACAATGTCACCTTTATCTTTGTCGCAATGTCTGAAGGGTCTCGCAATTCAGGATTGTCCCATTATTTGTACTATATCGCCTGGCAGATTAGAGCATTTTTTGTGGCCAAAAAACTCCAGGACGAAATTGGCTTTGATTTAGTTCACCATGTCACCTATCAAAATTCCTGGTTGCCAACATGGATAGGCTGGCTAGGTGTGCCCTTGATTTGGAATGGTGGAGCTAAAGATAAAATTCCGTCGGTACTTTTGAAGACATTATCCCTACAATCGGCCATGATGGAACGGATTCGGATGGTGTCGATGAATGCCCTAGGTCGCTTTACCGAGTGGTCTGTTGCTTCTCGCGCCCAATTAATTCTATCTCGGGAAGCGAGCCAATGGTCAGACAATTTACCAGTTAAGGCTTTTCCTCCCTTTGGTCTGAATCAAAAAGATATTGAGAGATTAGGTCAACTCCCCCAGCGCCAAGAAGAACCCTTTCGAGTGGTAAGTATTGGCCGATTTTTGGGTTGGAAAGGGTTTGCATTGGGCATCCGTGCCTTTGCCCAGTTCCATCGTGAACGCCCTACTAGTGAATACTGGATCATTGGTGATGGTCCTGAAAAGGAGAGGCTACAGAAATTGGCCAAGGAGCTTGGATGCAGTGATGCTGTACGTTTTTGGGGAAAGCTTTCCCGTGATCAGGTGCTACAACGGATGGCAGAAGTTGACGTGTTAATGCATCCGAGTTTCCATGATCATTGGCCGACGGTGGTGTTGGAAGCAATGGCATCTGGTAGACCTGTGGTTTGTCTCGATATTGGCGGACCGTCGTTGATGGTTCAAGAAGACTGGGGAATTAAAGTGCCTGTCCATAACCTATCCCAAGTGATCAATGATTTAGATCAAGCACTGTTGCAGTTAGCAACTAATGGGGAAAAGCGCATATCTATGGGACTCAAAGGACGAGTGATAGTGAAAGAAAATTGGTCATGGGAGATAATCGGTGAACAAATGCTGAGTCTATATCAGGAAGTTATCAATTCGTAAGCTTAAGCGCTACGCGCACGCTACGCGAACAGTTCTGTAGGGTGCGTTAGGGACGGACTAGCCCTGATTGTCGCGGTAGCCAGTATTGGAACAGTCCGTCCCGTAACGCACCACCGCGTCAAACTTAACAATTAATTAACCACTAACTAACAATTACCTGATCTATACAAGCTCTAATCTTTTGAGCTAGTAGCTCTACATGGGGGTCTTTGAGAAAACTCCCTGGTTGGTCATCTAAGTGCTTACCAGAGATTTCCTGGATTTCCAGCTTTCCAGTAACTAACTCTATCCAGCCTTTTTGGAGTTCTGGAGACTGGGCAATTCGCTCACTGGTCAAGAACATTGTTACTGGGTTTGGATAGTAGCGTTTGGCCACATAATTTTTTGAAGCGAAGGTGTTAGCTTCTTGGACTTTGATGATTTGGAGAGATTGCGGTAAGGAAATTCCAAAGGACTGATATAACTTAGAAACAAGCTTTAGGAATTGCTGCTTGAGTACGTCTTGAAAACCTCTATGAATCAATCGCTGAAACAGTCCCTTTAATCGGTCACTATAGCTACGTTGATAGGGAACTTGGTTTTCACTTGTCGAGAATTCAAGAGGGCTAGGTTCAAGCAGAGCTAGCAGAGCCACTGTCTCACCGTCTAAGCGGAGCAGCTGAGCAATTTCCAGAGCAATCTTACTTCCAAAGCAGTATCCTGACAGAAAATAGGGACCCTTGGGCTGAATACTACGTATTTCCTTGAGGTAGCAGCGAGCCATATCCTCAACTGTGCTCAGGGGAGTCTGTTTGCCATCAAGACCCAATGATTGGAGTCCATAAAACGGTTGCTCCGAACCCAAATAACGTGCCAAATCCCGAAAGCTGAGAACGTTACCACCAGCTCCATGAATACAAAATAGAGGCGGTTTGGAACCATTGGGCTGAATTGGTACCACTGACGACCAAGGTGCTGACCCTTGGTCTTGGCGCAGCTGGTTTACTAATTGGGCTACAGTTGGAGCCATCAGCAGAGAAGCTAAGGGCAGTTTTTTATGGAAAACCTTCTCAATCTCAGCAAAGAGGCGCACCGCTAGCAGAGAGTCTCCTCCTAGGTCATAGAAGTTATCTGTAACACTGATAGATTTGATTCCTAAGACGTTTTGCCAAATCTTGGTCAGTTGACGTTCTAAGTCATCTCGGGGAGCAACAAAAGTCTTGGATGACTCTGGCTGAGGTTGGTCAGGTGCTAGGAGAGTGCTGTTGTGTTTTTGGGCATCATCTTCTTGGCCCTTGTGCCTTGGGATGTCTTGCTGGTCAGGTGTTTGACCATAGCATCCATCCCAATCTACTGGTACCCCTGCTGCCCTGAGCTGTTCTACGGTAGTGAGCAAGAAGCTTAGATCCGATTGCTCCTGTCGTGGATGACGTACCGACGTTAGCACCAGCTGCTCAATCGCTTTCTGAGAGTGTCGTTTAGTTAATGTGCTCAAGGTTCGCCCTGGCCCTACTTCTAGCAGGATGGTCTCTGGTTGTTTCAACAACTGTTGCACACCTTGAGAAAATCGCACAGTTTGCCGCAGATGCTGTGCCCAATAGCGTGGATTGACTGCTTGCTCGGCTGTAATCCAAGTGCCAGTAACATTAGATAGGTAGGGAATTTGTGGGGGATTGAGACTAACCTGTTTTACCTGGTCGGTGAAAGAGTCCAAGATCGGTTCCATCATCTTGGAATGAAAGGCATGGGAAGTATGTAGCCTGCGGTACTCTAGCCCTTGTTGATCCAATTGGTTTTGTAATAATGCGATCGCATCAGTAGGACCAGAAATCACCGATTGGGATGGCCCGTTAATCACTGCTAAGGAGAGTTCCTGACCTAGCAGGGATTGCACCTCTTGTTCTGGTAAAGGAACAGCAAGCATGGAACCACCAGGAAGTTGTTGCATCATCTGCCCTCGAAGAGCAACCAGAGATAATGCATCCTCTAAGGAAAAGACCCCAGCTACACAGGCTGCCACATATTCACCGATACTGTGACCGATCATGGCTTGGGGACGGACTCCCCACGACATCCATAACTGAGCTAGGGCGTACTCGATCACAAACAGGGCTGGCTGGGTAATAGTAGTCTGTTTCAGTTGCTCTGTGGCCTGATTAGTCTGTTCCTGCTTTGGGTAGAGTACATGGCGCAGGTCAATGCCCAGATGGGGTTTGAGGAGTTCTGAGCATCGATCAATCAGTACACGAAATGTTGATATTTCATGGGTTAGTTCCAGCCCCATATTGACATATTGCGCTCCCTGTCCTGGAAACATAAACGCCACAGGCTGAAGCTTGGGCTCTTGGCCGTTTATCAATAATTGTTTCGGTAGTTGTTTCGGTAGTTGTTGGGGTTGGCGAGTACTCGGTTCTAACACATCCCTGATTTCCCGGTTGCTGATTAGGTTACTTGCGGGAGCTATTACTTGCGGGAGCCATGATTGCTCAGATGTAACAGCAAACGTTAACTAATATAGCAAACCTTACTTATTAAAGTAAACTACTATAGCTTTTTTTAAGATTTTTTTTCAATACTTAGTCTGATTTAATCAAAGGTCGTTTAAATGGGCGACAGCGTAATCTCGAAGTATTAAATTCGACCGTTTGTGGGATGGGCATGCTACGCTAATGAGGTTTATTTTAAGCTGACGGCTGACCGCTGACGGCTGACCGCTGACGCTATATCTTCAGGAGGCTACTTAAGCCCAGCCCAAGCGGCCAGAAACAAGCATAAAATAAATAGAGCTATCATACTATACCATATCATCCTGATTTGTTTGTTAAGTTTCTTAATATTATTTTTTTGACTTTGAAATACTTCTGGCTCAACTAAAGTTTGTATTTTGTTTGGAAAACTACGAAACTCATTTATAATATCATTAAACTTAGTTTCGATACTATTCATATAATCCTGAAGCTTTTGGATCTGATAACCATAGACGTTTAATCGAGTTTCGGCTTTCAATAGTTCTAACTTTAGGTTTTCAACTTGCAGCTGATTATTATCTCTAAGCTCAGGAAAACGCTGCTCAAAACTTTGCTGTTCTCGCTCATGGCTCTTGGTCAGCTCAGCGAAACGCTGCTCAAAACTTTTCTGGGCTTGGGTGATCCCCTTGATTATCTCCTTTGATTCTGACTTGAAGTACTCAAAATTTGTCTGTTCTCGCTCATGGCTCTTGGTCAGTTCCGTGAAACGCTGCTCAAAACTTTTCTGTGCTTGGGTGAGCTCCTTTATTATCTCCTTTGATTCTGACTTTAACTGTGAGACTTCTGCTAGATATTCTTTTAGTTTTTTTTCCGTATCGGCAATACTTTCCAATTGGCTTTGAATCTCATCTAAGTCTACTCCAACTAGATCTCCCTTTGAAAAACGGCTGCCTAGTTCCTGTAGGTCTTGCTCAATTCGCTTAAAACCGTTTGTCAGATTTTCCATGACTTGTTTACTGATATAATTTTATTGATTAGGTGATTTATTCCATGATATAACCGTTAATTGTTAGTTTAAGTATTCCATTTTTTTATATAGTTATAGGATAGGATATTCTAAGGATAATGTTAATTTTGTTGGTTACAAATGCAAAACAAAATAGGCAGCCTATGAATCTATATATATCCGCAGATTTTAAAAAATGCTTGCGTAAAATTTCTGAAATCCGAACTCAAACCATAACTCAACTCATTGAAGATTAGATTGATAACTTGAAAATCCCTCAATTAGACACGACAGACTCAAGTCTGTCAGTTGTTTTCTAGGGAGCATAAATGAATTGTGAGAATTTTTGTTCCCTGTTGCCTACTCCCTACTCCCTACTCCCTGTTCCGATGATCCGCTGATCCGAAGTTCCCTTTACTATCATCCCCGCCGCTGTTGCGCAGGAGTTTTCAACTTCGACTATTCTGGTAATGATGTCAAAGAGTCCAAGATCGGTTCCATCATCTTGGCATGAAAGCGATGGGAGGTATAGCACTAAGCATTCAGATTAGGAAATTTATAAACTCCGAAACCTAGTCCTAGCTTACTTTTGACTTCTGACTTTTAACTTCTGACTTGCGCGTAGCGCTATATGTAGCCTGCGGTAGTCTACCCCTTGTTGAGCCAATTGGTTTTGAATAATGCGATGTTCCGTTCGCGCAGCGTCTGGCACTGCCAGTAAGGAACCGCTTCGCGATTGACCGTTCGCGCAGCGTCTGGCACTGCCAGTAAGGTCACGCTACGCGAACGCATCAGTAGGACCTTTAATCACCGATTGGGATGGCCCATTAATCACTGCTAAGGATAGTTCCTGACCGAGCTTGGGTTACTTGCGGGAGCCATTACTTGCCGGAGCCATGATTGGTCATATTTAACAGCAAACGTTAGCTAATATAGCAAAAATAAACTCTCATAGCTTTTTTTACCGGATTTATTCAATACTTAGCCTGAAAACAGGGTAAAACGATTTACTGTGAGCCAACTCAGCGCGCTGTTTGAGATTTTTTTTGAGATTTTTTTTATCAATCAGGACTTACCCATTGCCCCCGTTGCTACACCAAACTTAGTATATTTTTTGAGTATTAACCACCATATTTGGTGGGTTAGCGAGCCAAAACCAACTAAATTTCGTAACTCCTATAAATCCTGGAACTTTAATCATCAAATCTACGTCACTAGGTAGTTTATTACCTTAAAATAGCTAAGTGTTTCCCCTACTCGATAGATGAGTTCACAAGTTTTTCACAAAGTCTGATTAAGGTGTTACCCAAGTCTGATCACTAAAGTCTGATCACTAATCAGATGTGGCTTCAGCTCAATTTAATTGTTGGAGGTTTTTCCATGAACTCGCTCAGTTCCACGTCGATCATCGTTGATTTGATTGAATGGGATATACTACAATATGTAGCAGTTTATTTACAAGTGATTGACCGCTGTTGACAACATTAACTTTTTTTAAAATCTCGACTTTTGACAGGGATTTTAAGATACTGTGTGAAAGGCTGATTAAATAGCAAAGCCATCGTTAAACCGTTTGCAAAACTAATGGTGATTATTGCATCTATGTTCAAGTTATTCGTCCTCGAAAATCCTGACATGGTAACAGATTATGGCAGTTTTGACAATTTGGCACAACCGCTTCAACGACCGCCTAAAGTTCAGAGACTATTTATCACACAACTCTTAAATTTGTAGGGGACACAGCGTGAAGCGAGTCACATCCCCTCTGCTCCGGGTAGTGCGTTCCAGCAGCATGACAATCAAATCAAGTCTGACATTAACAATCGCGCCGGAACGTATTATACTTAATGGTTTTAAGGGTTTGTTGATAAATATGATCTCAGTGATGGCAGGTGATAGTCCATTGTCAAACCGCGCCAAACTAACAAATTTTTGACAAATCATGGCCTAGCCTTATCCTGGAAATCTACTTGATTGATAAAGCAGCTCAAGGTAGACAAAAAAATTATTGGGTTTATCTACCTTGGATAGCCGTTTGTTATCGGCTGTTCGGTGCATTTTCGTGATTTAGCTCACTTAGTCCTGATTTAGCTCACTTAGTCCAAGTAACTCGTGAATTGGGAAGGCAAATTTTTCCCTTTGTATACTGTTAGACTCGGGCATCTAAAATGTTGAAACTATCAATTCTTGGTATCCGTGGCATTCCCGCCCAATATGGTGGATTTGAAACTTTCGCGGAACGGTTGTCAAAATATCTTGTATCTCAGGGATGGGAAGTCACAGTCTACTGTCAGGAAGAGCACAAAAATCAGATGTTTGAAGAATACTGGCATGGTATTCGTCTGGTTCATATACCGGTTCCGTATGGCAACGCACTCGGATCGATAATTTTTGACTGGAAATCTACATTACATGCGGTCAAACAAAAGGGGATCGTGCTTACCCTTGGCTATAACACAGCCATCTTCAGTATTTGGTATCGCCTCAAAGGGATTACCAATTTTATGAATATGGATGGTCTGGAATGGAAACGCAGTAAATGGAGGCTTCCTGAAAAAATTTGGTTATATCTCAATGAATGGGCTGGGTGTTGGTTAGCTAACAGTTTAATTGCTGATCACCCAGCAATCAAGAGTCATTTATTGACCCGAAAAGTAGCTTCTGATAAAATCACGGTGATTCCTTATGGAACCGAGAAAGTTGTTAATGCCGACTCACAACTTTTAACTCCCTATAATCTGGCTCCGAAGGAGTATGCTTTGGTGATTGCTAGACCTGAACCAGAAAACTCGATTCTAGAGATTGTTTCTAGCTTTTCCAGGCGACCTCGGGGTCTTAAATTGGTGGTGCTTGGTCGCTATTTACCTGATCAAGTCCCCTATCACAAACAAGTTCTAGAAGCAGCCAGTGATGAAGTTATCTTTCCTGGTGCTATCTATAATAAGTCAGTGGTTAATGCCTTGAGATTCCACGCACGACTCTATATTCATGGACATCAAGTTGGTGGCACTAATCCTTCTTTAGTAGAAGCCCTCAGCGCTGGTCAACCTGTTCTGGCAAACAATAATCGCTTTAATCGTTGGGTTGCAGGACCCGGTGCTCACTATTTCAAAAATGAAGCGGAATTGGACGAGAAACTGGAGATACTGCTAAATGATGCTGATGAACTGCAAAAAATGAAACTAGCCAGCAAAGAGCGTTACGATGAGGAATTTGCTAAGGATAAGGATATTAAAGCCTACGAAAGGTTGTTCCTATCCAAAGCCAAGCAGCTGCGTAAACTAGCTTTGTTTAGTTCTCCAATCCCTGAAATAGAGTGATAGCCTTAATGATTTGGGCTAGCTGCTCGGGTAAAAATTTGGGTTAAAGGGTAACGAGTAATGGGTAAAGGGTAATTTTAGAAACTTTTACCCATTAATTTATTTATTTTGAGCGGTCAGCCGTCAGCGGTCAGCGGTCAACAGTAAGCATTCAGCCGTTGGCCGTTGGCCACGCTACTTGAGGTGCTGTCAGCCTAATGCTTAAAATAAACCTCTAAGGAGAGAATTTAATAGTTCAAGATTAATGAGAATTGAAAGTCTGGGTAAAAGCCCTTGGCCATTCGCGTAGCGTGGCCACGCTACTGTTCGCGCAGCGTGCCCGTAGCGCAATCGGTGCTTTGTGGCACAGGCTTCTTTGTGGCACAGGCCACAAGCGCTGTGACTTTCGTGACTATTAAACGAGTGCTTACCTCTTGTCTTGATGCAAAGCGCGAGTGGTTTGAAGTTACCGTAAGACAGGCTCGCCTTAATCAATAAGTTTTAACCATGCATCTGCATAGCCTACCAACCATAAAGGCTCAACGTAATCAGGTTTCGTCTCCGGGGGAAACCACGGCAAAGCGCGAGTGGCGCATGGGTCTGTGTGGGTCACCTGCGTCCGCACCGCTGTTTGCCCCGTGGAACGGCAAAGCGCGAGTGGGGGAAACCCCCTTTGAAGTTACCGTAAGAGAGGGTCGCCTTTATAGGGACAGGTTATGGGTCATACTTTTAAGTTATATGAAATAAGGCGACCCTCTCTAAGGTTTCGTCTTTGACCGCGCTGCCTCCCCTGTTTCCTTGCTGCATCGCTTATTCAAACGCTGACAGCTGACAGCTGATAGCTGACAGCTGACAGCTGATAGCTGAATACTTACGGTCAACAAGCCTTTATTACCAAAAATTTTGGGTTTAAAGCCCCGTCCTTATAGGACGGCTTTTCTTTAAACTTTATATTGACAGTTTGTGATAGGTGTGCTAAAAGAAAAATCTAAAAGACTAGATAGATACTATCTAACAATAAGTAGACAACGTAAAAAATATGTATCAGATACATATTGCGTAATTTGGTCTAGCGATGCAGCGCGGTCTTGGGGGTTTCCCCCATGAGCGACTGCATCAAGACAACGACTTAAACGTCTGCCGAAAAATTTAGATAAAAAAAAGTACCTATCTATCTAATATAAAAAAAAGGTACGGTGTGCCCCACCGGAACCTGGATCTGAAATGATATAAACGCTCGGGGAGATTTGTCCTCTACTCTTCCTGGTTCCGGCTGGCCCACGCAAGACGAGTCGTTGATCCAAGAATCCCCGTTCTTATAGGACGGGGAGTGTCAACTCTTGCAAGGTGGTAGTGAAGTTTGGATAGGAGATGGCAGCTGCTTCAGCACCGTGAATGGTAGTTGTACCTTGGGAATTGAGGGCTGCGATCGCTAAACTCATGGCAATGCGGTGGTCAGTATGACTATCCACGTCTGTACCGGTTAAGGGAGTACCACCGATAATCTCTAGACCATCGGGCAATTCAGTGACCTTAGCTCCCATCTGGTTCAACTGGGATGCCATCACGGCTAAGCGATCGCTTTCCTTGACTCGCAGTTCTGCTGCATCCCGAATGATAGTAGTTCCTTGGGCAAAGACTGCTGCTACTGCTAGAATTGGAACTTCATCAATCAGGCGGGGAATCAAGTCACCGGCAATCGTGCATCCTTTGAGGTTACTGTGACGTACCCGCAAATCTGCCACCGGCTCCCCAGCCACTACTCGCTGATTTAACAGCTCAATATCAGCCCCCATCATGGATAGGGCTTCTAAAATACCTGTACGGGTAGGGTTGACACCCACATTTTCAACAATCAGTTCTGAACCCGGTACAATCGCTCCGGCTACTAACCAAAAGGCCGCTGAGCTAATATCACCAGGAACAATTACGGTTTGCCCTTGCAACTGAGCCGGTCCTGTGACGGTAACACTATTCGTTTTTGGGTCAGTAATAATTTGAGCTCCAAAGGCTTTGAGCATCCGTTCGCTGTGGTCACGGGAGAGGGCTGGTTCAGTGACAGTTGTTTGCCCTTCGGTCATTAAACCAGCCAGGAGAATACAGGATTTTACTTGAGCTGAGGCGATGGGAGAGTGGTAGTGAATTGGTTTAAGAACGGAGCCTTTAATGGCCAGGGGAGCGAGCGTTGCACCTTCACGCCCCCAGATGCTTGCTCCCATTTGTTGTAGGGGTTTCACCACACGGGACATCGGACGCGATCGCAAAGACTTGTCACCAGTTACAGTAAAAAATCGGTCAGCAGCAGAGGCGAGTAGTCCCAGCATCAGTCGTAGGGTAGTACCCGAGTTACCTGCATTTAAGACATCAACCGGTTCTTGCAGTTTCCCTAGTCCTATACCCTTAACAATCACTTGTTCAGTATTAAGTTCCGAGATATCTGCGCCCAAAGCACGAAAGCAGCTAGCAGTGCTTTGGGGGTCTTCTCCCAAAAGTAACCCTTTAATGGTAGTTTCTCCTTGGGCGATCGCCCCCAACATTAAGGATCGATGGGAAATCGATTTATCCCCTGGTATCCTGATCATTCCCTGTAAAGACAGACCAGATGTTGGGGGATTTATGCTTAAAGTCTGTTGATTTTCGGTGGTAGTTAGGGTGACTAGATTGGCTGGCAAGGGCATAGACTTCGGTTACATTACCATGCTGCATCATAACCGATTTTATCAAAATTCTAGGTATTACTAAGATCTGGCAACGTTGTGATTAATCCTAGGGTGGGCAGTGCCTAGCAACGTGCTTTTTGACACTCCCCATAGCTAGAAGCTAGGGGATTCTTGGTTCAACGAGGTTACTTGCCCTTCCAGGTCGGAACCAAGAAGAGTAGAGGTACCCTCTCCCCAAGCGTTGAGAAAAGTTCCGGTGTGCCCCACCGTACTCAAGGCTCGTCTGAGAATATTGATGGCGGCATTGTGATCTCTATCTAACCGACACCCACATTTACACACGTGGGTTCGAGTTGATAATGACTTTTTGACCTCTTGGCCGCAATCAGAACAATTCTGGCTAGTATAAGCAGGATTTACCGCAACAGTTGTCCTGCCAAATTTATCGCCAAAATATTCCAGCCATTCCCGAAATTGATACCAACCAGCATCATTAATAGATTTGGCAAGACAGCGGTTTTTAACCAAGTTCTTAACCCTCAACTCTTCGTAGGCGACCAAATCGTTAGACCGGATTACGCAACGTGCCAGTCTCTTGGCATGTTCTTCACGTTGCCTACTTATTTTGAGGTGTGTCCTACCTAGTTTATTAATGGCTTTTTGACAGTTAGCAGAGCCTTTCTTTTTGCGGGAAACCCGACGTTGATAAAATTTTAAGCGCTTTTCACCCGTTCGGTAAAATCTCGGGTTAGGTTCAGCGTGTCCATTGGAATCAGTATAAAATTCTTTCAGGCCAACATCTAAACCTATGGCGTTTCCTGTTGGTTCTAGTTCTTCGTGATTGTCTACTTTGACGCAAAACTGAACATAGTACCCATCAGCTCTTTGGACTATCCTTACCCGTTTAATTTGTTTCTGGTCGAACTGCCATAAGTCCCATGTACCTTTGAGCTTAACTCTTCCGATCCCTTTCTTGTCGCTGAATTTGATTGATTTTTTATCTGGCGATAACTTCCACCCAGACTGCTTATATTCAACCGAGCGACAGTGCTTTCTGAATCTAGGGTAACCTTTCTTTCCTGGCACCTCACCCATGCAGTTGTCGTAGAAGCGCTTAATCGCCCGTTCTACATTTTCTACAGAAGCTTGACAGGCATGACTATTGAGTTCCTTGACAAAGCTAAACTCATCGCGCAATTGAGTGTTGTAACGGTAAAGTTCTTTCTTGCCGACTCCCCTATTATCCATCCAGTACCGCAGCACTTTATTACGGACGAATTTGGCTGTCCTAATAGCTTCATTTATTGCGATTTTTTGGGGTTCTTTAACAACGGCTTTGAACTCCATTACAAGCACTCGAATCACCTCCTTGGCTCCCTTGCTTTACTTACTATCATAGTCGATATCTCAGAGCAAAAGTTCCTGGAGATTTATCAGGGAATAAATTCCCTGCGGGCTAACCCCATGAATAGAATTCAGGGGCTTGCGCCCTTAGATTTTTCGGTCAGTTTCTGGATCTGTCTGATCCACTGCCCACCCTACATTAATTGAGCGTTGCTCAAGCCAAGGTTTCTGGACAATATCCCAACCCCATGGTGAATTGTTCGCAAAAAGCTTCTATGTCGCTCTGGTTTGGACAACCATGAGAAACCACAGCAACTTGGTAGCGACGCATGACCTCTACAGGTGACTGTCCGGTTTCCAGACTCCACAGAGCCATTTGCACACGAATGTCTGGGTTGTAGGGAATCCCCAACTCGTTCATATAAGCCCGAAAGTCTCCATGTTGTTGAGCGGTTAAGGGTGTGTCCATCTTGACCTTAACCACCCAGCCATCAATCCGATGAATCACCGTGGCAAATTTGATAGGTAGCTGGGGCGAGTCTTTTAGATACTCAACGACTCGCAGAGTTAGACTGGCATTAGCTAAAAAGTAAAGGTAATCCATAGAGAGGAGTTAGTTAGTAACCAACCGAGGGTTCATATCATATGCGCTATCTTTATTTTCGCAAGGCAGGATTGCTAACGGACAGGGGATATTCCCCCGATCTTAGATAGGGGAATATCCCCAATTTACCAATAACAGCATGACAGGGATTGACAAACAGACATCCAAGCACCAAATCGACCGATTAGTCTCAAGCTATGACTATGAACTACCTCAAGAGCAAATTGCCCAAACACCCTTGAGCGAGAGGGATGGTTCACGACTGCTGGTGGTAGATTCACCAACTCACCATAGCCACCACATCTTTAGGGAATTACCTCAGCTATTGCAACCGGGTGACCTATTGATCCTCAATAACACCAGGGTTATCCCCGCTCGACTCTATGGGCGTAAATCCACTGGTGTGCCTGTAGAGATTTTGTTGTTAGAAGAGCGACAACATCAGGAACAACAGCAGGGACAACAGCAGGGACAACACCAGAGTTGGCTAGCTTTAGTGAAACCAGGTAGGCGTCTCAAGCCAGGAGCAGAGATTTGGTTTACTCCCTCATCGGACGTTGGGCTCAACGATAGTACCGTCTCAAAACACCTAACTACCCCCCTACCTCCTCTTAAAGCAACTGTTCTGGCAACAGATGAAGCGACCAGTGGGCGGATATTGCAGTTTGATTTCCCAGAGGGAGTATCCTGGGAAACCCTATTGGAGTTGTATGGCCAGGTTCCTCTACCCCCCTATATCCAAGACTCTCAAGCTACCCCAGACCAGTATCAAACCATTTATGCTCAAAAGAACGGTGCTGTTGCCGCTCCCACCGCTGGACTTCATTTCACCAATGAGCTAATCGAAAACTGTCGCCAACAGGGAATTCGGCTAGGGTATATCACCCTACACGTGGGGGTTGGTACATTTCGGCCTGTAGAAGTGGAGGATATTACCGAGCACGACATGCACGGAGAGTGGCTAGAAGTCCCCCAATCAACTGTCGAGCAAATTCAGGAAACTAGAGCAACCGGAGGCAGAGTGATTGCTGTAGGAACAACGGTAGTCCGTGCTCTAGAGGGAGCTGTTGTGGATGGGGAATTACAACCCTATTGTGGTAAGACTAACTTATTTATCTACCCAGGCTATCAGTGGCAGGTAGTGGAGGGATTGATTACCAATTTCCACTTACCTCGGTCGAGTTTATTAATGTTAGTTAGCGCCATGGTAGGGAGGGAGCGGTTACTGACCTTGTACCAGGATGCGATCGCTCTTAGTTATCGCTTTTATTCCTTTGGTGATGCGATGTTAATTTTGCCAGAAGCTAGAGATGTTCCCAGGGAACAGGGAATAGGGAGTAGGGAGTAGGGAATAGGGAGTAGGGAGTAGGGAGTAGGGAGTAGGGAATACCGTAGCTGTGGGCGTTAAATTTGAGTAGGTAATGCGATCGCTATGTCTAAAACCATGACCTCTGCTGTTGTGCCTATCTCTTATTTGGGGTCAACTGTAAATACAAACAAGGAATCACCAGCAAGGCACTCAAGGTTGAGGCACATAAACCGAAGATAATTGCCATACACAAAGGAAACCAAATGGGATCACTTAGTGCTAAAGGAATCAAACCAACCATGGTGGTAATACTGGTGGTGAGTACCGGGCGCAGTCGGTCAGAAGCACCATGAGCTGCAGCTTGTCGCACTTTCATTCCACTGGAGCGATGGTTGTTCATGGTTTCTACGATCACGATGGAATCATTAACTACAATTCCCACTAGAGAAATAATCCCAATTATGGCAGGAAACGAAAGGGGTATCCCGAGCAAAGAGAAACCACTAAAGGTGCCAATCAAAGCAAAGGGGATAGAGAGCATAATAATGAAAGGCTGGGTGAAAGAGCCAAATTGCAGCACCAGTACCGAAAAAACTAAGAAAAGTGATACATAGGACATGTTAACTGCGGAACCAAAGGTCTCACTTTGAGTTGCAGCCTCTCCGCCAAATTTGTAATCATAACCTGGAGACCATGTTTTCTTCATTTGCTCTAATTTTGGCTGTAACTCTGCCAAAATCTCTCCAGACGTGCGACCTTTAGCTTTAGAATAAACAGTAACTGTGCGTTCGGTATCTGTATGGGTAATCGATAGGGGAGCCATGCTCTGCTCAATATCCAATATCGCCTCTCCCGATATTGCTCCGTGGTCTGATGAAAACACTTGAAACATTCTCAACTCATCACGACGAGTGGGACCACCTACAGCGCCATTGCGGGAGGGCCACGCAGTACTCAGGCGAATTTCTAAGTCGTCTTTTCCTGCTCTAATGGCAGAGTCTGTAATCTCGTTATCGGTCATCATGTAGCGTCCCTGCAGGGCTAGGTCATTTTCACTGATGCCATAAAAATCCATAGCTTCCCGTTTGGGTCGAAGTTTGATATCGTTGCGCAAATCTCCCAAGCCATCACGGACATCTTCAGTCCCATCAATCTGGCGCAGTGCTAATTGGACTTCACCGGAAATCTGCCGCAGTGTGTTCATGTCATTGCCTTTTAGCTCAATGGCAATGGGGTCTCCGCCTTCACCAGTACCAGGAACATTTATGACTAGGGATGCTCCAGGATAATTACGGATCGCCTGATTCAGTTCTGTTCGCAAGTCATCTATATAGTCATAGGAGAACTGGTCGCGCTCGTTTTTTTTGGTAAATAGTGCTGAGAAACCTAGTAAATAGTTATCCTGTGTGGGCTTAAGACCACTCTCTTGGACTAAAGCACTTTTTTGACCAACTAATTTGGTGACACTTTCAAAATAATCCTTGGAACGCAAAATTTCTCCTAAATCATCTGCCACTTGTTGAGACTTTGCCAAGGTTGCTGTGGGGGGTAATTCCACATTGATACTGATAGGCCGGGTGTCAGCATCAGGAAAAAGCGTTCCTGGTAATTGCGCAACCGCAACCAAAGAGGTCATAAAAAGAACTACAGTGCCGACAATCCAAGCACCAGCTATTGCTCGGTTACGTACTGTAAACTTGAGACTCCAGTTTTTAAACCATTCAGAGGCGGATTCGGTTAATTTATCAATGCGGGTTTTTTGAATCCCGCCTTTGACATTACCTAACACAAAGCGAGACAAGGGTATATCGATTAATAAAGCGATCGCATAACTGAGCAACAGACAGATAATTGCTGTGATCGGCATCAAGCGTATAAACTTGCCCATCGTGCCACTAATTACCAGCAGGGGTGCCATAGCTAGAATAGTTGTCATCTGACCGGAAAAGGCTGGTGCTGCATAGGTTCTCACAGTCTTAAGGGCTGCCTGATTAAAGGTTAACCCTTCCACAAACAGTCCATCATGCATCCCCTCCATCATTAAGATGAATACATCCACCAGCAATCCTAGTGCTATGACCATCCCATATAAGATCATATTGTTGAGGGTGTACCCACCAAGCCAGAGCAGAAATATAGCTCCGAGAAAGGTTAAAGGAATCGATAACCCTGCAATTATGGCTTCTCGCCAGGTCAGGGCAATGAACAAGACGATAAAAACACCAATCACTGCCTGAATCACATTACTGATCAGGTTATTCTGCTCATCGTGAATCTCTTCGTCCTGCCTGTAGGTAATCCGATAATCCATCCCAAAAGGCCAGACATTGAGGTCTTGCTTGAGAGACTCCAGTTCTTCTAAGGTTTTTTCGATGACGTTAATCGAGTCAGACCCTGGTACTTTCACTACATCCATGCTGACGGTGGGTTCAAACTCAGAACCCTGCCAACTCATGAAAGCACGAGTCTTTTCCCTTTCCAAATCCCGACGTACTAAGGCAACTTCATCTAGGCGCACTACCCTACCATCACTACCACCCAAACGAGTGATAGGCAAGCTACGTAAATCTTCCAAGGTACGAAACCTACCGTACAATCGCACCTGGGCTCCAATCTGTTCGTTTTCAATCTGATCCCAGGGCATATCCTGGTTAGCAACTCTGAGGCGGTCACTTACTGTTGTTGGGGAAATCCCCAAAGTAATCATGCGGCTGGGGATAAGTTGGACATTGATAACTTCTTTCCGTTGTCCTGCTAAATTAACCTCCCGTACACCCGAGACTTTTTCGAGTCTTTCTTGAATATCTTCCGCCGCCCGACTGAACACCGCCGGATCGAGATTACCATATAAAGCAATCGAGAAAATCGGGACATCTTGGGCAGAGATTTGCTCTATATTTGGTTGATTAGCCTCTGAATTAATCTCCGGTTCAGCATCATCAACTTTTTGCCGCAGCAGTGCCATCGACTCCTGAACATTGGCATTAGCTTGGAATTCAACTGATATCTGGGAGAAACCGTTGAAAGAAGCACTCTCAACTTTCTTCAATCCCTTGAGGGATTTGAGTTCTTTTTCAATTTTATCTGTGACTTGAGTTTCTATGGTTTCTGGGTCAGCCCCTGACCAACTAGTAGTCACTATCGCCATCGGAATTTCCACATCTGGATCGGCTTCTTTGACCATCGACTGATAACCCATCAACCCACCCAAGGTTAGCAAAACGATCAAGAGAATACCAAATACTGTTTTCAGGAAAAAGAATTTAGCTAAACCTGAGGCTCGGTTAACATCAGGCACATCATGCCCATGATGCCCATTATGATGTAATTTATCCTGTAAAACCTCAGGTTTAGAGTTGGACGAAACCAGCTTACTACTCATCAATTACCTACCAAAGTAAAACGTCATCTGACCAATTACCAACTTCCAAAATTACTATAGGGATCCTAAATGAATTGTGATAATTTTTGATGGTAAGCATTCAGCTATCAGCTATCAGCGATTAGCGCTACGCGCACGCTACTTGAGGTGCTATTAGCCAAAGACCTGTGGCCAGTCTACTTGAGATACTTTTGAATAAAATAAGCTGACGGCTGACCGCACCTCAAGTAGCGTGGCCAAAGGCCAAGGCTGACCACTGTTCGCGTAGCGTGGCCAAAGGCCAAGGCTGACCACTGAATACTTACTTTTGATGCCATATTCCCTACTCCCTACTCCCTACTCCCTACTCCCTGTTCCCTGTTCCCTTTGCTATAGTTAATCACTTCAACTGGTGTGCCATCAACTAAGCGATTTAGTCCTTCTGTGACCACTAAGTCGCCAACTTCAACACCACTTGTAATTTCTTGCATAGAAATCCCCCTAATCCCCGCTGTTACCGGACGCAGTTTGACGACGTTTTCTTGTTGATTTACAACAAATACATAGGGTTTCTGGTCTCGGTAGACAATTGCATTAAGAGGAACACTTAGGGCTGTGGGGTTTTCTGCTAGAGCGATCCAAACAGAAACTCGCTCTCGATCCAGTACATTCTTACTTCCTTGGTACAGGCGGATGGTCACGTGTACAGAACGCTCACCAGGGTTAACCGAAGGACTGACTGAAAAAATTGCGCCTCGGGCTTTAGCCAGGCGAAACAATTCCTGTTGGGTCATTCCTTTAGTAGAGGCAGTACTCATGTCTTGATCTAACACCACATAAGCTGATTGACCTGGTTGCACCAATGGGCCATAAAAGCTGGGTAGTTCGACATTGACTTCATAAGCGCTAGGGTCATTGACAATGATAGGCACTGAATCGACTACACTCTGATAATTACCAGTGTTTACACTGTTTAAAATTTGAGTTGTCCAGAAGTCTCCCTCTCGGATATTAAGGTGGGCTACAATGCCATCAAAAGGTGCTACAATCTCCGTATCTTCTAGACTAATGGTAGAGCGGGTTTGTCCAGCCTTTGCTGAAGCAATCTGGGCTTGAGTAGCAGTTAATTGTGACTGGGCAGATGCTAACTGACTTTCAGCCGCTTTGACATTGCTCAAGGCAGCATTAACTTGAGCTTGTGCTGCTCTGACTTGGGATTGAGCATCCTCGGCTCTATTTCTGTAGACATCAACATCACTCTCTGAGATCACACCGGCATCGAAAAGTTCTAGACGACGTTTGAATTCAGATATCGCTAAGTCAAAATCATTTTTTGCTGCTTCAAACTGGGCTTGGTTGCTCAGTACTTGTGCTTTGGCTTGTTCTACGTTTGCTTGAGCTTGAGACAAGTTGGCTTGTGCTGTTACCCTTTTGGTCTGAGCTTCAGCAGTTTGGGCTTGAGCTTGTGCCAGATCGGCTCGCAGTCTGCGGTCATCTAATTTTGCTAGTAATTCACCCTTTTTGACAAAATCTCCCTCTCGCAGATCCCGTCCATTAACTTTTTTGAGATAGGTGATGGTTCCTGAGGTTTGGAAGGTCAGGTGTTTGCCTCGCACTGCTGAAACGAAACCATTGCCAAAAACTAACTGTTGCAGTGGATAAATTTTGACTGGGGTGGCTCGTACAGGTAACCGGTTAGGTTCAGCTGGGGCTGCTGTGATGGTGTTTTGTGATACTTCAGGATTAGGTTGGGACTGTTTGAAAGCGATCGCACCCAATGCTAGAATACCGATACCGAGCAGAAGAAAAGGCCACATCGGTCGCTTTTTGCGGGAGGGATGGGCGGGGGTATTGGTTGCTTCCCTGGCAGCTTCCGTTTCTAGTTCGGGTAATGGGTCTTGTTGTTGCTGTTGAACCCCTTGATCAATGTCTTCCTGAATTGGTTGAGGTGAGGACAAGTGCTTTTGAGGCAAAGGATTTGATTTCATTGTTTATTTCCTGTAGCGTCAAGTCTTAAGTACTTTTGATTAGGCCAGTATAGGAATATCGCCTGTCACCAAGGAGTCTGTTTCTAGAGAAATGCCACAGGCGCGCATCAGAACAAGCAGATATCTACCATATATCAGTTGGAGCAACCGTGCCATAAACCCGTAGTATAGGATTACCGGAAGTTTTGTCAAGTATACAGCCTCAAAACTTCTATTGAAATCAGGATAAGTACTAAAACCGAGGGATAAGATTATTTTATTAAGGGAGTAGGGAGTAGGGAGTAGGGAGTAGGGAGTAGGGAGCGGTTACCCCTCTATAGGCTTTCATCTGTATTGTATCCCAGACGGGATAAATTAATGGCTGCATTTAAATTTCGGTCGATTTGTGGACAAATTACAAATTACAAATGATAAATGATAAATCACAAATCATAAATTAACCCCACCAGTGTCTTAAACAAGTGGGGTTTGCTGAGGATTAATTTAAACTAATGACAAGAATGTATTTTGTCTGCTGACCGCTGAGCGCTGAACGCTGTTCGCGTAGCGCATATGCTTAAGCAGTCTTTTTTTTGAAAGCTGCACCTGTTCCCAAAGCACCTAATGCTAGTAAGCCCAAAATTGAAGCAGGTTCCGGAACAGATGTTAGCTGAACATTGTCAATCAGCAGTCCAGAGTCAACAATAAAATCATCCTCATCCAAGACTCCAAATCCCAAACTAAAGCTTCCGGAGGTCTCAAAGGTATAAGAAAAACTCTGAAAGCCAGTCTCTTCATCGAAATCTGTCAAAGATTCTATGAATAGTGGGAAGTTGGTGTCAGCTAGCCCATCTACCATTTTAGCTATGCTCACGAAGGAAAAATCGTTAAAAGTTCCTGAATTAGAAGATGTAAATTCATCCGTGAGAAAGTTCCAATCAAAAGTCAAAATATCTCCGGCATGGGCGGTGAAGGTTTGTTGAATTGCAGAACCCTCTCTGGGAGTGTCTACATTGGGAAGATTAGGGATAGTAGCTAAGCTTCCAGCTGTTAATCCTAGAAATGTTTCTAAATCCGAGACAGGAACTGAGCCAAAATCAGTGGTTAGTAGAGCTTGGAAGTTTCCATCTGTGGGACCACTTCCAAACGCGGCTGTTTGAATACTAGTGTCGCCTATGGTTGCCCATGGGCTGAAATCACCAGTCTCAAAACTGCCATTGACAATTGCTAGGGCTGGGTTAGCACTTAAAAGAGTTGCCGCACTAACTAAACTTACTGTACCTGAGCATAGGGTTAAGACATTGAAAAATTGGCGAGTAGACATAAAATTGATTCCTCCTTTGTTAGGGAAAATGCTATGGTTTTCGCGACGACACTATTTGCTCGAACTATGTCTTGATGCAGCGCGGCCAAAGGAGGTTTATCCCATGAGCGACTGCATCGCTTTGGAGAGTATTGGAAAATTCCTTAATAAGTCAGATCATCTAAACATCAAGGGGCTCAAATCAATTAATTCTAAAATCTAGAGCCTCTTAATACGCAAGCACCATGATCTGACCCATCCAAGCCAACTAGTCTAAGCATGGATGTAACTAATGATAAAAATCCCTAGGAACTTAAGCTGCGCGCTCTAAGGATAGTGTTCATTTTTGATTATTATCCCCAGATGGGGGTCTTTTCTTTGACGGCTTTAGGTTGGTAGCTATGAAAACAATGAACTAGTTAACATTGATGAATGATTTATTTTCCAACAACACTATTACATATAAATCTGTAATAATTTAGCTACTTAAAGGAAACTTCACTAAATCTTTAACTTAATAAAGTTTTGATGAAAAATCCTTTGATAAGAGATAATTTAGGAAATATAGCATTTACAAATAGGTCATAAACAATATTGCTGATTTCTGATAACATCAAAAACTATTCGGAGCTCTTTCCTACTGTTCCCTGTTCCCTGTTCCCTGTTCCCTGTCTTGATGCAGTCCTATGTTTACATCTCAAATAAAACGCTATACTTGGTAACCTAAGATGCATTTAAATTTCCACCTCAAGTAGCGTGACCTACGGTCAATCGCGTAGTGTGGCCAACGGCCAATCGTTCCCGTAGCGTGACCAACGGTTAATCCACTTGTGCAAAAGCCGGTCTACCCTCTGACCATCTCCCCATCTCCCCAAAGAGCCCCTATTCACAATTTAAATCTGTGAATAAGGGCTGTTCGATTATTGATGTTGACAGAATAGGACTTAGAGACTGTTTATAAAGTAAATCTTAAGACAGCTGAAATCGCTGACTATTGGTGGGTTACGGCGGACAGCTTTTTTAATCCGAAGTTCCCGACTCCCGACTCCCGACTCCCGACTCCCGACTCCCGACTCCCGACTCCCGACTCCCTGATAAACCAAAGACACTATTGGCGAAGTCTCTGGTTAAGGGTCAACGGTCAACGGTCAACAACAAACTAGATCGGGTACTGACTTTTAACACAGGAGTACCCATTTACCACTAACGAGTACCCGTTAGCAAGAAACTGGTACAGGTTTCTCATATAGTAGTACTCGTTTCTCGTTAACCAGCTTGTAGGGTGGGCAAAAACAGTTTGGTTGTTTTGAGTATTCTAGATCAAAGAAGTTTGCCCACCCTACTGACATCAGCTGACATCAGCTTGTAGGGTGGGCAAAAACAGTTTGGTTGTTTTGAGTATTCTAGATCAAAGAAGTTTGCCCACCCTACTGACATCAGCTGACATCAGCTTGTAGGGTGGGCAAAAACAGTTTGGTTGTTTTGAGTATTCTAGATCAAAGAAGTTTGCCCACCCTACTGACATCAGCTGACATCAGCTTGTAGGGTGGGCAAAAACAGTTTGGTTGTTTTGAGTATTCTAGATCAAAGAAGTTTGCCCACCCTACTGCTTAACCCTCAACCTTCAACCCTTAGACCAAACTTGGTACAAGACTGGTGAGATGGGGATACAGAGGAAAGCGATCGCATAATTGTCCCACACGCTGACGACATTCAGTTGCCACTTGCTCATCCTCTGGATTCAGTAAGCGATCGGCAATAATATTACCAATCTCAGTAAATTCTGGCACTCCCATGCCCCGGGTAGTCATGGCTGGGGAACCTAGCCGCAAGCCACTGGTGACAAAGGGCGACTCTGGGTCAAAGGGAACAGTGTTTTTGTTAGCCGTAATCTTAACGCCGCTCACCAGTTGGTCAGCTCGCTTACCTGTCATACCAATAGAGCGCAAATCTACCAGTAATACATGGTTATCTGTACCACCAGAAACAATCTTTAACTCCCGGTTTTGCAGTGCTGTTGCCAAAGCCTTAGCATTTTCAATCACCTGACCAGAATAGGTTTTGAATGCTGGGGTCAAGGCTTCCCCAAAAGCAACAGCTTTACCAGCAATCACATGTTCCAACGGACCTCCCTGAGTTCCGGGAAACACTGCCTTATCGAACTTTTTACCCAAATCCGATTGATTGGTCAGAATCAAGCCACCCCGTGGACCACGCAGGGTCTTGTGAGTGGTAGTAGTGACCACATGGCAGTGAGGAAGGGGGTTAGGGTGATGACCAGTGGCAACTAAGCCAGCAATGTGAGCCATATCCGCCATCAGGTAAGCACCCACTTCATCAGCAATGGCGCGGAATTTTTCAAAGTCAATGATTCGGGGATAGGCGGAATAGCCACAAATAATCAGTTTGGGACGCTCTTTCAGAGCAAGTTCCCGAATCTGACCATAGTCCAATTGCTCAGTCTCCTGGCTGACACCGTAGTGACACACCTCAAACCATTTGCCCGACACATTCACCGGTGACCCATGAGTGAGGTGTCCGCCATGGGACAAATCCATCCCCATAATCTTGTCACCAGGTTTTAGTAAGGCTAGAAATACCGCAAAGTTCGCTTGAGCGCCAGAATGGGGCTGCACATTGGCATGAGCAGCACCAAAGAGTTCTTTAGCACGGTCAATCGCTACTTGTTCCACTTTGTCAATGAATTCACAGCCGCCATAGTAGCGCTTTCCGGGCAATCCCTCAGCATATTTGTTAGTTAGCACTGAGCTTTGTGCTGCCATCACCGCTGGGGAGGTGAAGTTCTCACTAGCAATAAGTTCCAGATGCTCCCGTTGACGTTGGAGTTCTTCTCCCAGATAGGTGGCTATCGTGGGATCGGTTTCGGCGAGAAAATCTAAATTAGTTTGAGTCACTTTCTTTACTTGTTCCTAGGATCGATCACGTTTGCTAATTGACACAACAACCTTAAAGGTGTATGTGCTTACAAAAAATCCTCTGAGGCAATCAAGCCCCGTCTAGGCAGGAGCGGGAATCAAAAACTGAGGTAGCGCTTTGATGCACGGGTTTATCCCATCAGCGACTACCGGTAGCTAAATAGCAGCTTTAGTCGCCCTGAAGATTTTTTGGCAGGTGGTTTGTTTGGACACGACCCTTAAACAGGACTTACCCAGTAACTCTACCTACAGGGTGGGTTAATAACGCACCCTACTACTTATCCCTACTACTTATGCCTACTACTTATTCCTACTACATATGGGCGTTTAATGCCCAGTTTTTCGCCAGCTTTCCAAAAGTCCTGTCAAACAATTCATTGGTAAGGATGAGCTGAAAGCTTGAGTTTGAAACGATTCAGAGTCAGATTAAGCCAAGTTTTAGCCAAACTTAAAGTTTTTATTATATTATTAAAAGTTATAGTATTATATAAATAATGCAATACCTAGCATCTAGAGTATCGAATAAGATAGGAATAGCATTGAACAACAGTTCTAATCAACAGCACTAATAAACAAAACTTAAGCACTAAGCTGATTAGTTAATAGTTTCAGGATGAGTATGGGTGGTATAGTGAGCAAATAAACACCAGTAAACACTGTTTCCTATCCTTCAGTCTGCTGTTGAGAAGAAATAAAAGAATCATGCTTCGGCATCAGCCCTGATAGCGTAACGGGATTAGTGCTATGTTAGTCATTCTAACGGACAACCAAGTAATTTCCCCCGACCTTGTCTGCCAATGTTGTTTACTGGCTGACCCAAGTGGTCAACCTCGCTGGCATCAAGGCAAATTGGTTTGTGCTCATGTGCTCAAGAAGCTAAGTGAGAAGCAAGCTCAACAGTATGAGTGTGAAATGGGATTCCGTCTGGTAAATATGGATTGACTTTTCTAGTAGGCGAACGCGCCCCGCGTGACATGCAGGTCAATCGCATTTCAGGTCGCTCAGGGGTAGAGTGTTGTGCTGCGCTATGCTGAATAGTAGTTAGTGTACCCCTTATTTGAACATCTTCAAGGAGAAAGCACCATGACATGGCGCGGGTCAACAGATATTAAAGACCGGATTTTTGCAGCCCTTGCTTATCTACTCCCTCTAATTGTAGTTTTGCCCTTTGGTCAATTTTTGCTAAGACAGTTTCCCATTCTGGGCATTATTTACCTGCCACTACAACCGTTAATTTCAATTTACTACCGTTTGCCGTTGGCGGGGTTAATTATTTTCTTTGTTTTGTTCTTAGCCGTAGTCAGAAACCCACAAATCAGCCATTTTGTTCGCTTTAACACCATGCAAGCGATTCTTTTAGACATTCTTTTAGTTTTGGGTTTTCTATTGTTGCCAATTTTAGTCCAAGCACTAGGGGTTAACTTGCTAACAGAAACCTTATATAATATAGTATTTTTAGGAATCCTTGCCGCCTGCGGCTACTCCATGATTCAATCATTGATGGGTCGTTACGCAGAAATACCAAGCCTTAGTCAAGCCGTTTACAGCCAAGTCCCCTAGTCTTCCTTAGTCTTAGGCTGTGAAGGGCGTGAGCTCACCGTATTTTCCAAGTGACCAATTCCCTCAATTTCCACCCGGACGCGATCGCCAATTTCCATTGGTCCTACTCCTTTGGGTGTCCCCGTAAGGATCACATCTCCTGGTACTAAGGTCATCACCTGGGAAATGTAAGATACCAGAACATCTGGCGGAAATACCATTTGACTAATTAAAGCTGATTGAACTGGCTCAGGGTTGTCATTCAGAAATGTCTGCAATTTTGCCCCAGCACTCAATTCCCGGACTATCCAGGGTCCAAGGGGACAAAAGCTATTAAATCCCTTAGCCCTAGTCCATTGGGCATCCCGCTTTTGTAAATCCCGAGCCGTTACGTCATTAGCGATCGTATAACCCCAAATTTTGGATTGAGCTTCGTCTGGTGTGCAGTCTAAGCAATAGTCACCGATTACCAGTGCTAACTCTCCCTCATAGTCTACTCGCTGAGACTGAGGCGGATACTGGATGGCTTGAGAGTCAGGAATTATAGTGGTAGGGGGTTTAAGAAACAGTAAAGGTTCCTCAGGAACTGATGTTCCCAATTCCGCTGCGTGTTCAGTATAGTTTTTCCCTACAGCCACGATTTTAGTTGGTGCACACGGAGCCAGCAATTGATAACTTTCTGGTTCCAATTCTAAATCTATGGGTTGTCCCTGTAACCAAGGTGGTGCATCCAGCACCTGAATAGTGCGGGTCACCTGTAACAAGCCGTAGTAGGTCTGTCCTTTAGAAGATTTAACTCGGACGTAGCGCTGTGTCATAACAATAGATGTTCCTTGATAATATTACCAAAATTCTCTACTTTACCTAAATTAGTCCTGAGTTGGTAGTACGTCAGTACTGAGTACCGATAACAGATTGTCCTTAAGAGTACAATAGATAACAAGCTGCATTTAGACATAGCATCTTCTGGTAGTGTCTGGTGGTGCCTAGTGCTATTCCCCCTTGACGAAGGTACTATTTTGAAATTGGTTTCACAAGGGGTTATACTAGAATAGGGGTAATGCCTGTCAAGGATTCAGATCAAAGTATTGAGATGATCAAAATATTGAGATAAAACCATTCAGAGCATTCAGATAAGTGTAACAACTCCACACACTTGCCGATTCGGTAACTGGTAAGTCCTAATCAATGATTCTGCGGGAAGTTTCCCGAAAGTCGTAGGGTTTACCTGGTATAATTGCCGTAACAGCCACAGAAGCTTGAGATTTGGGAGTCTGTGATCAAGACTCCAGAAGCAATAATCGAGCAGCAGAGCAATTGTTGTATCAAACAACAGTTAAGTTGTTCTTTCGTAAATGCATTGGCTGTAAGCAAAAGCGCTTTTGGGATTTTCCTGCAAAGCCAAGAGAGATACCTCCTCGTCAATTGTTAATTGACGTGCTTAACACCGATTCCGGTATCTGCCGGGAATTACCGGGTTGAATGTATCTGTTAAGGACAATCTGTCCGCTTGAGTAGCAATAGATCAATTCCTTGCTTCTTTAACTATCCAGTAACAAGTAAATCAATTACCCAACCTTGACCCTTACCAAAGGTGTGGTTCAGCGATGCAGTCGTTCATGGGGGGGTTTCCCCACTCGCGCTTTGCATCGAGACAAGAAATGCTAATGGTTAGTGTTGATTGTTAGTGCTGTCCATCGGATAAAAAGAAGCCAACTTGTCCATAAGGAGATTAATACCAGTGCAAAACACTTACGAAATGATGTACATCCTGCGTCCTGATTTGGGCGAGGAACAAGTAGATCAAGCTATAGGCAAATACCGAGACCTGTTGCAGGAACTCGGTGGAGAGCAAATCGAGATTCAGCATCGTGGCAAGCGTCGTTTAGCCTATCCCATTGATAGGTACCGGGAAGGGATTTATATCCAAATGAACTATAATGGACCAGGTACCCATGTGGCCAAGATTGAGCGAGCAATGCGTCTAAGTCAAGATGTGATTCGCTACCTGACCATCAGACTCGAATCATCTCCAGCCCCTAAACCAGAACCAGCAGAAGTTGAAGCTTAAACTCTTACCGATTGTAGGGGGTAATCGGTAATCGGTAACAGGTAATGGGTAATGGGTAGTTGAGGATTACCTATTACTTAAGCAATCAGCCGTCAGCTATCAGCTATCAGCTATCAGTCACAGGCTAGAAGCCTGTGCCACCCTAGAAGCCTGTGCCACCCTAGAAGCCTGTGCCATGCTACTTGAGGTGCTAGCAGGCGCTTTAACTGCACGGGTTCGGATCAGTAAAACGAGCAGGGATTTTCAACCAGCTGTACCAGCCCGTAACCTTGTTTACTACCTCCTGTTGATTAGCTGACGGCTAAGGGCTGTTCGCGCAGCTTGCGCGTAGCGCATTAGCTGAATGCTTACCCGATTACCTATACACTCTCTCCTGGCTACAAAACACTAAGGATTAAAGACTAAGGACTAAGGAGTATCGATAAATTCAGTTCTTGGAAAGGTTCGGAATCTGGCTTAATCTCAATTTGATTCGGTTGAGCCGATTCACCATTAATCAGTAAATTATACTTACCCTGCTGCAACCCTTCTAAATAAAAGACCCCAGCACCGTTAGTAATCGAAAAAATCGATTTTCCTGAATCAACTGGTACTGCTTCTACCTTCGCGCCCTCCACCGCTTCTCCAGCAGCATCAGTGACTACACCTGCAAAGGTGTAGGATAGTACCATTGGCACAGTAACTGGAGTATAGCTACCGGGCACCACCTCCACTGCATAAGCGGATTCCTCAGGTTTCCAGTCGATGGGATATCCGGCAGGGTCAAAGTCGAGGCGATAGGTGTCAGGGTCGAGTTTGACAAAAATCCCATTGTTACGAATGTCTGGTCGAAACGAGGTTATCGATTTATTATTCACCAGTAACAGTAAATCCGGTTCTTCGAGGTAAATCTCTTCCCCTGAATCTCGCTTACCATTGCCATTGTTGTCAAAGAAAGGCTGAATTAACAATCCCCCTCGGCTGCGTAAGCGGTCAAAGCGGGTGTCGGCACCGCTAATCCCTGATTGGACATTGATATTGGGAGAAAGCTCAATCCTGAACGTGCTGCCATCAGAGGTAGTAGATATTTCTTGGTAACGTAACCGCAATACTAATCCGGGAATCACCGCACTGGAAGCTGAGGCAATCAATCCATTACCCCGAGAACCGAAGCCATAGCCGAAATCCAAGTCCCAGAGATATCGACCATCACTAGACTGTTGTGGAGAACGATAGCGCCAAGCTAAGCGAGCCAGGTGATCATCACGGTTATTGGAATCCCGGGTTTCGTAACCCAGTAGCAGGGAATGTCCTTTAGAGGCACTGCTATCGGACAAATAATAGATCAGTTCTGAATTGGTAGTGATTTCATTGCCTCGATGGGACAGTCTCAGACTTCCCAGGTTAGACCTCAAACTCCAGCGCAAGTTATTATTGGTGTCGATGTCAGCACTGGCAAAGAGTGAGAAATTTTGGCTAGTTTGGGAAATGCTCATACCAGCAGCTAAGGCTTCCTCCCGAGTGTTTCCACTGGCTCTCAAGGTTAAACCACGAAAGACTTGCCAGTTGACCCGAAACCGCTGCGCTAGACTATCACTGTTAAAGTTAAAGCTCAGCTTAGGAGAGGGTTGGAAGTTAATACTGGCATCATAGTCTATCCCCTCATCCTCTGTACCCAAAAGAGCCGATACTTTTACCTTTAACGGAAAGCCAGCAGGTTGATAGAATAGTTCCCCTAAGCCCAACACTGACTCGTCGTAAACCACCCCCATCCCCAAGGTCAGGTCTTCTGTGACTCCTAAGCGATAGGCAATTCCCCCCCGCACGTCTGTAAACTCACCGAAGAAATTCCCATTCTGGCTCGATTCTCGACTCAAGCCAGTGGAAACAACTAAAGCAGAGGCTCCCTTGGTCAATTGACCGGGTAGAGTAGAGAAATTGGCCTCTCGAATTTCCGGTTCGGCAGTAAGCTGTCCATCGGGGTATAGAAAGACGCGATAAGTATTGCTACCGCCTCGTCCAGTTATGACATTTTCAAAGCGGTAAACCCCAGAGGAGTCCACTAGGATTTCATCCACTACCACATCATTAAAACCTTGGGTCAGCTGGACTAACGTACCCGGTTCAGCTTCCCCAGTAATGCTGCGTCCAATGTCATTGGCTTGTAACCGTTGGGTAGGACTAAATCCACCCCTTGATAAGGGTGGGGTAAATCCCCAGCGCTGGATAGTGGTCGCACCCCAATATTGACCTGTCCCTTGATTGCGCCAAAAGGTCGGCTGGGAACCTAGGACATAATCCGCTGCATCGGTTTGGCGAAAATACTGGGCTTCCTGTAACCGAAACGTCCCCGTATCGGTTAAATCTGGTTGGCGAGTCCTCAGAAACCAGCTACCTCCTAATAAGGTGCCGACGGTGGTAAATTCTCCACTATAGTTAGTGGAATTAGACACGGAACTGCTACCACCCCCTCTGCCACTAATATTTACCCGTTGTCTGATCGCGGATATGCTAAAGGCAGGGGCATCAATCTCAGATAATCCTTCCAGTACGACTGGGATTTCTGGAGTTCGCCGGCCTTTGCGCCGTAGATTTAACCAGGGGGGATTAAACGTAATGGCGTATTCAATCATGTCAAACTCCGTCGGGACTCCTAGAAGAGTTTGGATGGTTTTGACGGGAATGACTACTCCTAATTCTGGGTCAGTTGGTAATTCTTCTGGATTGATGCGGGTAACTAAACCAGGCGATCGCACTTCTAATTGACCGTCTTCTAAGGGTTTGACATCTAATTTCAAGCCCTGAATCACATCATCTAAGGGAATCAGCCACGTTTGAAAATTAATTGCCTGGGAACCATCTTCAAATCCCCGCACTAAGGTACTAGGAATCACATTCTGTTTTCCCAGATTGACGCCGACAGGAAGAATAATCAATTGATCACTATCGTTTCGCCTTGGGCTAGAGGTAGTGGCGGCGACTTCCGGTTTTGGTATTTCAGGTGCTAGTGTTTGGGCAACAACGGAAGTTATGGTAATCAAAGAACACAAGAGAGTTGTTACAGCTAGATAAGCTAGTGAAATAATTTTCATCCAACACCTATGAGCTGACTAAATTTTGTAAGGGAAACTACATACAGACTTCCCAATTTGGTCAGATCAAGTAACAGTAACTAAGGGGTTTGATACTTCAGGGTTGTTGCACTAGGAGTACTTACGTAGTAACTCTACCTGTCGATTGGTTTCTTTTGGCACTTTACTACTAGAAAAACGATCACCCCATCACCCCATCACCCCATCACCCCATCACCCCATCACCCCATCACCCCATCACCGGTAATTTTATCCACCGTAATCAAGTTCACTGAATTTTAAACTTCGGTATCTTTCCGGATGTATTCAGTTAATAAATTAGGAAAGAATAGAAGTATAAACAAACAGTTTATTTCCACCAGATAAAGGACATGAGAAACCAATTCGGTAAATCCTTAGTTATTTCCGCCTTGACTGCTTTAGGTGTTGCTGCTGGTGCTACCAGTGCCTTTGCTCAGGTACCTCCTGGTCCTCCTGCTCCTATAGAGCAGGAGTTTGAATTTGAGGGCACAGTAGAGGGAACCTGTTCTTTTGTAGAGGTTCAACCTGGTACTCTAGGACACCCTGATTCCAAAGTATTAGTTGCTAATGAAGTAGAAGGTGATCCTGCTACAGGTTTGATGCTTTGTAATAGTCCAGCAACTATCTCTCTTGGAGACTTGATGGCGACGAATGACCTATCTCAAGACCTTTTAGACACCGCAGAGACCTACAACTATGGCGTCTCTTTTACTGAGATTGACGGTCCAACAACTGGTGAAATCGAATATAGTATGGGAGGACCTGCAGCAGAACCACTAAATTTACCTCCTAGCGAATTCGAAGTTGAAGCTGACATGGAGATCGAGGGACTTTTACCCCTTGAAGGTGGTGATTACGCCTTTAAGTTTACGGTGACAGCTACAGCTAACTAAAGTCAACTATTGGCTGGAAGCCAGCGACGTATCCCGCTTTAAAATTGATGTAAATGCAATTAACCTCTATATTTTTTTGTTGTCTCCGTGGGAATCGGCTTTACCCGATTTATCCTACGGAGATTTTACCAACGGTTGATTGATATAGCAAGTATCATAGCATCAGGTGCAAATTTTCGGTATTTTAGGGAACAGGGAACAGGGAACAGGGAACAGGGAACAGGGAATACAGAAGATTTAATAAGGATGCGGTGCATCAATACAGGGAATAAAAGTAAAATAATACTGTACATTATAACGGCGAAACACGCTATAATTATTCAGCTATATGTGAGCCATCAGCCACCACTAACTAGCAATTAATAAAAATTAATAACTAGATAAATTTTCTATATCTTTGGGAATAATCTGAATGGTAATAGGGGAATAATACGGATATAAAACCGTATTATTCCCCTATTACCATGTCAAAAAAACTGATTAAATCCTTAGTCATTTCTACGATAACTGCCTTGGGCATAGCCGCTAGTGCTATAGGTGCTGGTGCCCAGTTAGCCACATCCGACCAGGAGTTTATGTTTTTTGGAAGAGTGGAGGGAGTCGGTTCATTTGTTAACGTAGAAATCGGAAGTCTAGAAATTTCTGCCAATCGATTGACCTCTACAGTTGAGCAACCCGCTAGAAGTAACCTAATATTTAATTCTAACGTCACCGTCAGTATTGGGGAATTGATTCCCTTGAATGAGCGGTCTCGGAAACTTTTAGACCAAGCAATTCAGGTAGAGTATGGCATCTTAGGTCGTCCTATGGGTGGCAGTCCAGATGGGGAAATTATTGAGATACTTTCAAAAAATGGTCAAGTAGTTGATAATCGAGACCAATCCACAGTAGAAACTAATGAGTCTGTTAACTACGATCTTGTGGCTTCTTTGTCCATTGAATCTTTGACACCACTGGTGGCTGGTGAATATCTCTATAAGTTTAAGATTACTGTCTCTCCTAATTAGTTTGTCATCGTAGCTTGTTTAATTTTGTTATCAAAAGCAGCTTCAAATAATAAACTATAATTACAAGACAATAAGTTATATATTTGAGCTTCTGTTGGATTTTCCGGAAAAATTCCCAAGTTTTCTACTTTTTGGAGTAAATCACTATAAAAAAAATCATAGTCTTGATCGATATCAAAAAATATCATTGTTGTCAATGCTAATAAAACAGTAATTCCATGTTTACCAAAATAATGGTAATGACTAAATCTATATTCAAATTGTCCCGTTTCATCAAAATGATGTTCTGTCGTTTTTTGTAAAACTTGGGTTACCCTTTTATTGATATTGACCTTGAAAATACAATAATTTAGCTCTTGATTAAAAGTTAAAATTTGGTTTTCAAAGACAGCCATTTCATCAAGACAACGGTTAATTAATTCCTGCAACTCATCAATCGCATCTTCTATTGTAGTAAATTTTTCAAGATAGTCTTTGGAGAGAGGATTTCTAATTTCTTGAATATGAAGGTTAATTTCTTGAATTCTTTGCTCAATTTTGTCATCAAGAGCACTTAATTCGTCGTTAAAATATTTAATCACTTCAAACCAAAACTTACTGTCATCCTGAGCATTTTTCTTGAAAATATTATATTCTTTTAATTTGTTTAAAAGTAATTTTTTTTGGCGTTCATATTCTTCTTTTTTAGCATCACGCTGGTCAATTTTAGTTTTAATTGTAGCTTTTTCTTCTTCAATATATTCAAGATTTTTTTTATATTCTGTCTCTAGAGATTCAATATAACTATCTTCTGATTTAATAGAACTTCTTTCTTGCTCAAGATAATCACTTTCTCTATCAAGAGACCGTTTAGATTCATAAGTTAATCTAGCCGAACTACGGTTAATCCTGTCAATATTAGCATTATAATTATCAAGTCTATCTTTCCAACGATCAAGACGAGAGTTGAAATTATGACGACGTGATACAATGTCAAGGTAACGAGAATTATTAGCATCAATACGGGGATTATACTCATCAATAAGTTCCTCAATTTCTTGATTAAGGGATTCAAGTAAAGTATTTAATTTATCTAGTTTTTGAATTATTGCTAAGATACTATCCCAGTCTTCATCTAATTTTTGCTTAACAGATTCTTTTTCTATTTCCCATTCTTCAAATTCTTGATTTCTGAGTTCATAGGCTTGTTTTTGTATATCAAAAATAGAAGTCTTAATTAATTGATTAAAATACTCAATTCTTTTTGTAAATATATATTCTTTGGATCTAATTAAATACTCAAATTTATCTTCCAGTGACTCAGACTTTTTTTCAAAAATTGGATTATCAAAAACATCGCTTACTATATTATTAACCTGTTCAGCAATAGAATTATCGTCTTGGTCTGACTGAATGGGAAGACTGACAAGAAAATCAAAGAGACTATAAGATAGTAGATGTAAAGGTTGATCGCAAGTATCACTCCCTGTTGCTCTTTGACAAGCACCATGAGCATATAATCGGATTAATTCTTGTTTAACTTGATTAACATATTCATCAGGAGTTTTTTGCTGTTGATATTGAATTAATTCTTTAAAAAGTTTACCTTTATTTCCTTTTAGCATTATGTAAGACTGATGTAATAAGTCTGAAATACCTTCTCCTGTAAAACAATTAACTCCAATAATAACAGGCTGAGAATGTTGTCCTAAAACTTTATGATGAACTTTTAAAATTTGGGTAGCTGTGTCTTGAATATTTGCTTCTTTGGCAAAATAGCTCATCCCTGTTTGCTTGTTAACAAACATATTAAAAACGTAAATAACATTTTGGTGAAATTTTAGTAAATCTCTTAAATATTGGCGGTCGCCTCTCGTAAATAGTTTTTCTGGTGCTATGAGATAATAAATTAAATCTGGCTGAAATTGTAGATTTACAAATTCTGATATACTGAGATTTTCTTCTTGAGGAGCTGAACAATTTTCTCGATATCTTGCTAAAGTAAGGTCTTCTACAATGGGACAATCCTCAATTTGATTAATTCCTAAAGCAACTCGATTATAATTCTCTAAGAGTTCATCACTACAAACACCAGGAGTATCAAAACATTTTAAACCAATAGGAAACTCAATTAGATTAATTTCCTTAGTACAATCTTGATGACCTGTAGACAAGAAGTAATCACTACCAATTAAACGATTACTTAATGTCGTTTTACCTGCTCCTGTTCTACCTGTAAAAAATAAGTTAATATTATCAATATTTCTAGGATAATTGCCGAGCTTTTCAATGATAAACTTGGCACGAATTTTAGAAATGGATGGAGGCTTAAGTTGGGAATACATAGTTTTTTGTTCCTAACATGTGCTTAAAGAATAATTTTTAAATCTAGAGCAGGGAAGAGTTAGGATTTCCCCACTCTGTTACAAACTCTGTTAAAATGTTCTAGAGTTAGAATAAAATCCTTTCTAAAATTTTGCTAATTTCTTCTTCATTCTCGCTAACAGCAAAGGAGTTAATCGCTTCCTTATATGGCAATAATATTGCTTGAGTTTCTTGACGCCCTACTTCTACTATTGCCTGAAAATCAGTTTGCAAATTTTGCTTTCCATTAGCACTTTCAATGCCTAAGCCAATAGCTAACAAGTTTTCAACAACAGGATAACCCCCTTGTAAATATTTTTTGCCTATCTCTTGTTCTTGTTGTATTACTTCTGGGACTTGTTCTAAAACTTTTTTCTTAACTTCTTTCATACCCATAAATTTATTCTCAGTAGTTGTGATAGTTTTAACTACGGGTTTAATCACATCCTCACTAACAGTAACTTGTTTTTTCTGTTTCTTTGCACCCATTCCAGAAGCACCAAACATACTAGCACCAAGAACAGGTAGAAATGCTAATCCGCCGGTTGCTAAACCAGCTCCTATTGCCGCCATTGTACCACTCGCCATTTCACCAAAGGCAGCAGCACTTGCACCTGCTAATTGACCAAGATCAATCCCACCAGCCATACCACCAAGATCAGGCCCACCAGCCATACCACCAGGAGAACCTTCTCCATCTACAGGTTTTTTTCTTGATTCTTGAGATTGTTCATATTCTATAACTTGCTTTTCAACTTCTACGTCTTGAAAATCAGGTACATACTCACTTTTTTCGACTTCCTGGTTGTTATAAACAATCCGATCTACTAAGATTGTTTGCGCTTCTTCTCGTGAAATTTTGGCCTCTTGAGCTAACTGAACAATTGTATCATTCAATTCTTTTGCAGCTTCCAAGGTAGCATCTTCTTCCTGAAAAACTCGAATACCATAATCAGCAACTGCCATATAGGCTTCATTGATTAAGTCTTGATTACCTTGTTTTTCATCTACTTTACGAGTAGCTAAACGACTTGCAATCTGAATTAATGCTTTGCGATAACGGCAACTACGTTCTTGTATAGCAAATTCCTTAAGTTGATCGGGTAAAACTTGTTTAAAGTTACCAATTTTATTATCTGGTAACATTGTAAGCATTAGTTTGGTAATTTGATTAATTCCTGTCCCTTGCTTACAGTCAATTTCAACAATAGGCACAGATTCATCAGGGTAGAATTCTTTAAAAATTTTAGTTATTTGTTGCGTTGCATCTTCTACACTTGCTTGACTGGTTATTCTTGTTCCATCATCTGTGAAATGAATATTCAAGGCAAAAATTACTTTATTTTTATCAGTTTGTTTTTTCTGTTTTCTGAGTAAAGCTTTTAAATATTTACGATCTGGTTTCACAAATTGAGTATGAGGAGCAACCACATAAAGAATAATATCAGGTTTACAATTTTCCTGATTTTCCGGGGATTGCCATTGCTCTACACCTATATCTTCTTTGACAACTTTTTTAGTAGTAGGATAATCTGAGCAATTCCATAACTCAAATTTATCAATAGGTGTTAATTCCTCATCTTCATCATCAATCTGGGGAAGCATCAAAGCAGCTCGATTAATATTTTCGTATGTGTCGCTACAACCGCCAGCACCAGGAAGATCAAAATACCATAAGTTACTACGCATTTTAAAGAAAACCACCATCCAAGTGCAATCTGTTTTACCTGAACTTTCAAAAACCTCATCATTATTAACATCATTAATAGTATTTGCTAATTTTTTATCAGGATCTATCAAAGTAACTGCTAGTGTAGTTTTACCTGCACCTGTACGTCCAGTAGCATAAAAATTAACAGGTTTTGGAAATAACTCTTTTTCAGATTGTTTTTTTAACCATTCTTCATCTACACGACCACTTAAATCTACTTCTCTGAAATCAAATAGTCGTAAAACATCAGGACGATCTTGAAAGATAAATTGTAGAGTTTGCAATGCTTTGTTAGACATGATAGACGTCTCCTTATTTGGTCTTGATTATTTTTTATGGTAAACAAACCAATCAATTGGTTCAAATTTAGATGTTTTGATGGTTTGAATGATTTCTTGAAGCTTAATAGCTTCTTCTTGGCAATTAGCTAGTGGATAGACATTTAGTTAGCAAGTTGGTTAAAAATTTAATATCATCTTTTTGGGCGACCTCCATTACTAAGTTAAAATCAGCTAAAAAGTTGTTAACTTTATTATTACCCCAATCAACTAATGCTTGTTCAGCTTGTCGATTAGCTTTTTTGACTAAACCACACTCCCCTAACATCATCGCCTGAGCTAAGCGATAAAGAGGCTCTTTATTCGGTTCATTTAATTGGTAATAAAAATCCAACTCATAGGCTAACAGCTTGATTTGTTCAGGATCATCCAGATACCTCTCCTCTAAAACGTACTCTGCCAACAAAAATCGAATATTGTTGCGCTTTATACATAGTTCTTGGACATCATATTCCCGATACCCATTGAATCTTGCTCCCTCTGGCAACTCCTCTAGCTCTATTTTGCGTTCTTCATTGACCACGAACCCTTGTTTCTTACTGCTATGGGCAGAACCAGGTCGTTTGCTACTCTGTTGCTGAGACTCAATGCCTTGGTTTAGTTTACTCGCTTTTAACTGGGGCTTCTTGCTCAGTTTCTTTTTCTGCCGTAACTCTTCTTCTAGTTGACTGATGGGTTCGGTTAACTGTTTTACCTGTTTCTCTAATGCTTGATTTGGCTGAGCCAACAACCCTATTATTGCTTGCTGCTGTTGCACAAACAAGCGCAGACATTCCTCCTCTGGGAGGTCGGTTGTGTCGTCGAGAGTGGCCAGCACAGGAATTTCAGTCATATCTGAGTTAGACCAGATTCACGTACTTTTGGCAAGGGGACTGGCAACATAGATCCTAAACAGGGGGTGCAGGGGTAATTGAGAAGTTACATTTACTTACTGGAGTATCAGAATGGGAAAACATCCTGAAATGACCAGCTCAATTGGCAAGGCTGTTGAAAAGGCAAAAAGAGAAGTGCTCCCACTTTGATCTTACCTTCGGCGTAGCCGACGCTTCGCGAACAGAAATGGAGATTTATTGGATAAACATCATATCATACCGCGCTCACAAGGTGGAAGTAATTGGGATAAAAATCTAGAATTACTTCATCTACACTGCCACGATGGAAAAAAAACACGGTTCTAACCATGTTAGAGGTACCAATGACAGTGGTTCTTTCAACGAGGAGCCGGGTGAAGGGAAACTTTCACGCCCGGTTTTGTTGGCGTAGCCTTCCCGAAGGGTAGACGAGTAAGTGAGGTGACTCACTGGCTTAGTTTAATGGAACACAGACCAGGGAACAGTTGCTAGTGGTGCTTCAGGGGGGGCTTCATGTTTCCCCTCTTCGCCAGGCTTAGGTTGCTGCCCGTAACGCACCACTGCTGGGTCAAACAACTTTTAGGAGATGCACCCTAGCAGGGAGCAGGGAACAGGCAAGATGCCCGTTCCACAAAGCTGTTAAAATTATGCCATGATTAACCAACGCCCTCAGGTTAATTACTCTGAGCAGTAGTGCTGCTAGGAACATTCAAATTAATACTAAAAGGCAGGGTTTGTGAATTCTCTTCTTCGCCCCAAAGGAAGGTTCCAGTCAATTGGTATTGTCCAGCTGTCAATTGCTTGGCATCACTAGGATATCTTAGAGAAATCTTCCGTTCTCCCCCAGCAATAACTGTCCATGGGTTTTGTTTGCCCGTGGTTACCGTAGTGCTTCCCTGCTTCAGAGTCCACTCCAACTTGGGACGTGCAGAGGCATTGCCACTGTTGCTAACCTGTAAGAGAATCTGCTTACTCTTATCATCAAAGCTCGCTTCCTCTACGGTCAACTTGGGAGAAATATCTCCATGACGTACATAGACAGTCACACCAATGCGAGGTACAATGCCCATACTGACGCCACCACGGTTATTTTGGGAATGTTCCAGATTTTCTGTAAAAATCACTGCCCGATATTCCCCTTTCTCCATACTAGGAGGAAAGCGGGAAATCATTCGGATGCGGCGAGTTACTCCTGGTTCTACCACCAATTCACGAGGGGAGAATTGTAGATAAGGGGTTAAGTCATTAGAGCTAGATTCCAATGCCTCAAACCCATTTTCATCGTAGGTGAAAGGTGTCGCATAGACACGGGCTCGAAACGCCTTATTACTGCGATTAGTGACGTTGATGATACCTCTGGCTTGACCTCGTTCTGCTTCTTCTTCAATAACTAAGGGAGAAACTTGAACCTGAGCTTTAGCTAATCCGGGAAATAGCACCAGTGCAGATAAGGCGCAGCTACCTAAATAGGATATTAAATGTTGATTGAGTTTAATCATTTCTAGGGAACAGGGAATCGGGAATTGGGAATCGGGAATCGGGAAGTGAGAATTTAGAATTTAGAATTTAGAATTTAGAATTGGGAATCGGGAATAGTAAATAGGTAAAAATATGTGTAACTAATTAATATAAAAGTAAGCATTTAGCTTATGGGCTACTTGAGGTGCTACTTGAGGTGCCAAAGGCCAACGGCTGACGGCTGACGGCTGACGGCTGACGGCTGACGGCTGACGGCTGACGGCTGACGGCACCTCAAGTAGCCCATATGCTTACGATAATTTAGTAAACAGCGATATACTTTAATCTATTGTTAACTAATTTTATGGTCATAGCTATGGTTACAATTACTGATTTTTATATAGTCTTATTTTTCAACAATCGTTATAAATACGGATATAGCAATGCTAAGTGATTTGTAAGTAGTCACACAAAAACAATTACCTGTTTTACAAAACCAAAACCATGATTTTGTAAGCATTACCGAGAATGGGAAGAGGTAATTTATTTTGTAATGATACTTAAACAATAGTTCCCTTAAAATCGTCCTGAGTGCTAACTACTGATAAATTAAGCCACGATCACAGAATATTCAAGTTCAATCCTGACTTAGGTAACAAAAGCAGGAAAAGGTTGATATGTAATCCCTTTGCTCTGACACCTATGCCAGCATGATAGTAACGGACATTGCCTCAAATCAAGAAATTTCCAGTTGGAATCGGCAAACCTATCAACGTTTGAAACTCGCTTTGAGTATTGGTCTGCGCCGCCAGCTTTTTTTGGCAGTGTGTGATGACCTGAATCTGCGCAACCACCTAGCAGATCAATTATACCGGGAGTTAGGCTTATGTGCAGCAAACGGGTCAGGGAACGGCCTAGGATACCCAAAGTTGGTCAGCTTGAATTTAAATCTGAGCGAGCCTAATCCCCTAGCTCAGATTAATCAATGGTTAACCGACCATCAGGAATCTTACACTTCTGAAAGTATACCGGGATTTCAGATTCTGGGTATAGAAAACTTAACACGGCAACCCGCAGCACTGCAACGATTGTTTCTTAGGCATTTACAGGCAATTGGGCATAATCTCAGCTACTGGGAACTGACTTTCTTGCTCTGGTTGCCACGACCTTGGTTTTATTCCATTCAGCAGTCCGTACCAGAATTTTGGCAACAGCACACTGGTTTCTTTGAGTTTGAAGGAGAACCAACACCCCTATGCCAACGGGTGACTGATACACCACAGACTTCCTACACATTACCCCCTTCAACAACAGTAATCGATTCTGGTCAGGAAGATGTGGAGACACTACCAGGGCAAGAGGAGGTGTTGACAGTTGAAAGTTTTAATGTTGAAGCTTCAGACGATAACTTTCAACCAAACAACGTGCCACCAGCAACTGAAACTGAAACATCACAAGATAACTTTCAACTAAACAACCTGTCACTGGCAACTGAAACTGAAACACCACAAGATAACTGCGAACCAAACCATCTGCCACCTGGAACTCAAAAACCATCTACAGGCCAAACCTATCTTGAATTGGGCAATCATTATCGCTACCTGATTGAACAGGGAGATGCCTCTGAGGAAAACTTAGTGATCGCAATCCAGGCTTATGAGCAGGCGCTGCAATGGTCAAAATTCAAACCTATAGAAGAATCCGCTATCCTCAATGATGTGGGAAATTTCTACTGGATGCTATCTCGTTGTCCGAACAATGACAACTTGATGGTCTCTTATTTAGAGCAAGCGATTAAATGCTATCAAATAGCACTAACTGACTTTTTAGCGGAACAATCTCCCGAAATTTTTAGCATGATACAGAATAATTTGGGAACAGCTTATGGAGAGTTAGCCCACTACCAAGATTTAGCTAAAAATCTGGAACATTCTATTCGTGCCTATGAAGAAGCTTTGCGCTATGGCGGTGCTGATCATGACTTGGTTAAATATGCTTCAACCCAGAATAACTTAGGGACGGCTTACTGGAATCTAGCGCAACATCAATCACCAGTGCCTAATTTAAAGAAAGCGATCGCAGCCTACCAAGAAGCCATCTGTGATCATGACAACACAGCCAATCCTCAGAATTGGGCAATGATTCAAAATAACTTGGGTACGGCTTACTGGAGTCTTGCCCAGCACGAACAACCAATAGTCTGGTTGAAGCTAGCGATATTTGCTTATAAAGATGCTCTCAAATACCGGAAACCAGAGGTTGACCCAGCTGGCTGTGCTGCAACCCAGAATAACCTAGGTACCGCCTACTGGCACTTAGCCGACCAGTTAAAGGAGGAATATGGGGCAAAAGCAGAATACTTTAAGCAATGTATCAGGGCTTATGAAAATGCTCTTGCGATCGCAGGACATCAACCACACCCCTCTGACCAAGTCCCTAACCAGAACAGATCACCTGTACCAGTTAACTTTGATATTATAGCTACCTACAACAACTTGGGGCTAGTGAATTTCCAGCTAGCCACACAGCCACAATTTTCCTTAACCAAAGGGTCTAAGTTAACTCATTTAGAAGCTGCCCTACACCAACATGTGCAAGCTTGTATGGGTACAGTTGATCAACCCGAAACCTACCAAATTTCTCTGAACTACCTGATCCACACCATTCGGGCATTCTCTCGGGAAAATGGTCCTGCGGGACAAAGCCTTGCCCTTTCCAAAGTTCCCGGTCAGCTATTACCAGAAATTTTGCCTCGCCTATAGGGTTTGTCTCTGGGTTGTAAACACAGGAATTGGGGCAATAGGCATGCTAGCAATAGGCATGCTAGCAATAGGGGAAAGAGATCCTCAGTTTTATTGTCCAATAAAAAAAGACCATACAGGTTTACATCTCAAATACAAACGCGCTTATTAGCGAATTTAAATTTCCAATTCCCAATTTTAGGGATCCGTGTAGGAATTGTGATAATTCTTGATCCGAAGTTCCCTACTCCCTACTCCCTACTCCCTACTCCCTGTTCCCTGTTCCCCGTTCCCTGTTCCCTTTGCTATCCCAATTACCAAATTTATCATAACTCTAAAAAGGGAGTTCACCATTTTCATCATATTCTAACTCTTGCGGCCTATTCTGAATCTTTATAGAAAACGGTCTTGGATCAGGTTGATTTTCGGCTACTGATGATTGGGGTTGCTCTTGGTCAAAGGTACCCTGAGTATCATTGACAAACGATTCTACTAATGGCTCCTTGGGCATCACTTCATTATTACTCATATCATCGTTTAAATCAATAATTTCTCCACCAAAACAATCTTTAATTTTCCCTAAAGCTTGCTCTATTTGAGCAGCATCCCAGTCTAAGTCAGAGAAATCATAAGCTCCCTTGGATAATACAGTGTCCACTGCTTCAGATGTTTCAGAATTGCTAGGAGGGGCAAGGTTTTGTGGCTGGGATGGTTGGGGGGAGGGGTTTACCGCTGGCTTTGAAGAGTCACTGGTGCTAGGTGGCACAACTAGTTTGGCCTCCGTTGAATCCCCCTTTGAATCCCCCTTGCTGCTTGAAGATTCCTGTGGTGCTTCTGGGGTAGTGATTGGTGGAGGTAATTTCGGAGTTGGTAGTGCTGGTAGGGTCACTCTTGATTGAGGAGCGGTCTGGGACGGGTTTGCTCCTACTAGTTGGAAATTAACTTTCACATGACCTGGATGGACTTTGGCAAATGCCTTTTGAATTTGGGGCAACATTCCTTTTATAAGCTGTTGTACACCCTTCTTTTTGATGCCAATAGATGCCTCTCGGCCATTGAAAGCTAATAAACAGCCGTTGCTACGCAGTATTTCTCTAGAGCCATCCAGTTCGATATTATGAATGACCTGTTGCCAAACCTGCTCGATTTCATATGGCTGGTTGCTAAGGTCGCTGTCTCGATTAACCCTAGCGCTATGGTCAACCTCCTGATTCGGTGTTGAGGTTGTAGCTAAATCAGGGGTTTTGGGTATGCCATTGGTAGAGGTGTCCGGGTGTGGTTGAGACCCTAACCTTTCTGAAGGCTTAGGCTCCTCAGTTTCCTGAGTCTTCGGCTTCTGAGCTGGTTTACTTGGATGCTCTGGTTTAGGAGTAGTCTGATCTGGGGAAGAGGTTGGTTGATTGTATCGCTCTTTTCTGAGCTGATCTCTCCCAACTGGTGCTAGGTTAGGCTGGTGCCTAGGTTTAACCGCAGGTGCTGAGGGTTTGACTGATGGATTTTTAGGGAATAACTGTGAGGTTTCTACGGATTGAGAGGCAAGAGCCGCTGGCAATAAACCCATTAGGGTTACTTCTAACCAGAGACGGGGCTGGGTAGTGTTTTTGATCTGAATTTCACTGTCTTTTAGATGCTGTTGACCACGTAAAATACTCTCCACATCCAGCTGTTTAGCTAACTCACACAGCTTCTGCCAGGTTGGGAGGGTGATGGCTGATAAATTATGACGAGCAGGAGCAGTTTTAGCAATCAACAAATCTCGGTAGAAGCTAGCCAGATTTTGTAGGATAACTAGGGGCTCTCGACCTCTATCGATCAGATAGCCACATTGTTCTAGTACTGCTACTGCTTCAGAAGATGCGATCGCGTTTAGCAATGCCAGTAAGTCTTGTTCAGGTACTGCGCCTACTAAATCCCAAACCTGCTCTACCGTGACCTGTTCATCTAACAAACTCAGTTGATCTAGCAAACTTTCTGCATCCCGGAGCCCCCCTTGAGCCACTTGTGCCACTAGGGTTAAGGCATCTGGTGTAATAGCGATATTTTCGTTAACTGCAATAGCCTTCAGATGAGACACCATTGCCTCTAGGGGAATGCGGCGAAAATCAAAACGTTGGCAGCGGGAAATAATGGTGGGTAATACCCGTTGAGGGTCTGTGGTAGCCAAGATGAAGACTACCCGCTCGGGCGGTTCTTCCAGGGTTTTGAGAAGGGAGTTGAAGGCTGCGGTACTAAGCATATGGCATTCATCGATAACATACACTTTGTAGCGGCACTGGACTGGGGCAAATTGAGCCCGTTCAATGATTTCCCTGATATTATCTACACCGGTATGACTAGCTGCGTCCATCTCAGTCACATCCAAGGATAAACCACCAGCGATCTCACGGCAGACGTGACATTCCCCACAAGGAAATGGAGTTGGCAAAGGACTCTTGAGACAGTTGAGAGACTTAGCTAAAATCCGTGCTGAAGAGGTTTTTCCCGTACCTCTAGGGCCAGTAAACAAATAAGCAGGGGCAATGCGCTCACTCTCGATGGCATTGGTTAGGGTTTTTGCGATCGCATCTTGCCCCACTAAATCCGCAAATCTCTGGGGACGATATTTGTGATGTAGGGGTTCGTAGCTCACGAGTTTCTGCTGTGGGGGGCTTACCGGATTGGTCTAGTAGTGTTTTACTAATAGTGTTTTAATTTTAGGCAAGACAGATGGGGGTCTTGTTAGGGATTGCTGGAGAGAGGGGTTTGTTGAACCTTGATCTTCGGTGGTAATCTTTCACCAAAGATAGTAACAGGGATATCAGACTCCCATACTACTGATCGGTTAGTTTACGTAAACTATATAATCGAGCATTTCCACCTCATCGATATATATCTTCTTTCTTAATTATGGAATCAGCTATTTCTTCTTCTGTTAGTACTACTGACGAATTACCCCGCGAGGTGAGAGTTGCTCAACTCCGTAATCTGGTAGAAACTCTACACATCGCGGATGAAATTGCCAGCCAAGGCTACCTGATTAGTAGTTCTGAACTGGCGGATTTAATGGATGTCAACGCCAGCGCTGTCACCAGTCGGGGCAACCACTGGTCTTGGCGCAACTGGGTTGTGTCAAGGGTCAGGCGTGAAGGGAATCAAATTCTGTGGCAGTTAGAACGGGTAGACAAAGGGAATATAATGGATGAAGACTAAGCCCTACAAGACTAAGCTAGATAGGGGCGTGCCTATATTACGTTGAGACTATGTTGGTAAGCATTCAGCATTCAGCAGTCAGCGGTCAGCGGTCAGGTTATTTGATTCAAAAGCTGTTCGCACCTCAATTATCGTGGCCACAGGCTGATGGCTGATAGCACCTCAAGTAGCATCTCAAGTAGCGCATAGGCATAGGCTGATAGCTGATACGCGACACGCTGATACGCGACACGCTGAATGCTTACCTATGTTGAGACTATGTTGAGTGTTGACCCTTGACCGAACGTTAAGGATTAACACTCAACACTCAACAGTCCCACTGGTGGATTAAACCCCATTAACACAACTTGATATTACTCATATGTCTTTTCAAAACTGGGATCATGGGAAAACAGCTAATATATTGGCAGTAACCCTAGTCTTGCAAATGTAGGTTACAGCGCAAGAACATGGGTCAAACAGAGCGAGCAGCTTCATGGCATCCGTACCCAAAATGACTTCACCTGTCTCGGAAAACCCGAAGAACTTGATCCGCCCATTTCAATACCATCATTTGGCAGCAATTGAGAAGCTACTGCAACAGGCAACTGATGGGCAGAGTAAGATCTGCCCATCAGTTGACCAACAGCCACTTAAGCAAGTTAGACGCTGGTACTGGTTGCTGAAGTTTTTAAGTTGGTTTCCCAACCCCTATCAGTACAGCTTTTGTATCTATGTGGCTGAGGAACTCCAAAAGCTGCGCGGACTGATCAAAATTTCCCCATTTAATCACACCCGTAGTACTTGGCGGGTGGAGCAGGTGTTAGTTGATGCCAACACTCCTCTAGTAAGTAACACCCTGGCAACTCGAGACATTGGCTCGGCTCTGTTGCGCTATTGCTTTGAAAAAATTTGGCAAGCGCGAACTTGGTTATTGGAAGTCAATATCAATCATAAAAGTTCACTGGCTCTTTATCGGCAAAACGGATTCCAGCCCCTAGCTCAGATGACCTATTGGGCGATTGAGCCAAAACTGCTGGAAAAATTGGCGGTTCGTGAACCAGATTTGCCGAACCTGTTGCCTGTCAGTAACGCAGATGCTCAGTTGCTCTATCAGCTGGATACGGCATCAATGCCACCAATAGTGCGTAAGGTTTTTGACCGCCATATTCAGGATTTTCAAACCAGTATGTCACGGAAAATCATTGATTCACTGTGGCAGTGGCTAAATCATACTGAAGTAATCAGTGCCTATGTATTTGAACCACAGCGTAAAGTCGCCGTTGGCTATTTTCGGCTGCGACTGTGCCGTGATGGTAACCGAACCAACTCAGCTGAGTTAACAGTTCATCCAGCCTACAATCACCTATATCCAGAGTTACTGTCTCAAATAGCACGGATTGCCCAAAAACTGCCTTCCCAATCCCTAAATCTGGCAACGGCTGACTATCAAGCCGAGCAGGAAGAGTATCTAGCTCAGCTGGGAGCAGAACGGATTGAGCATACTCTGCTGATGTCCCGTTCCGTCTGGCATAAGTTGCGCGAAACCAAGTCTGTTACTTTTGAGTTATCGGATGTGCTTCAGGGGCTACAGCCAGCCCGAACCCCAATCCCCAGCCGCATATCCTGGTCACAATCCCCATCGAAGAAACACCGTGCTAAGGTTAAAAAGATCTCCATTGGGGTTTCCCAGTCCTCCAGTGTAGTCTCTCAAGAGGAGAGGGTGTCAGTTAAATCTTCACCGCAGAAGTAGTTAGGGATCCCAAGTTGGGTTCTAACAGCTAATTTGCAGATGCCCCATACCTGATGTGCCATTTCCAAAATTAGCTCTTTGACTGTAACTTTATAGGATAGGAGCTTAAACTATGGAAAGAATTTCAGCACTGGGATTGGATTTGGGAAGCAAACGTATTGGTGTGGCCGGTTGTGATGGGACAGGTTTGATTGCTACTGGTTTAACTACCATTGAGCGTACCTCCTTTCAACGGGATGTTGACCAACTGCGAGAGTTGGTTGAAACCAGAGAAGTGCAGCTACTGGTGGTAGGTTTGCCTTATTCGATGGATGGGACCCTGGGTTTCCAGGCACGAAAGGTGCAAAAATTGGCGACGCGATTAGGAGCAGCACTCCAGCTGCCGGTAGAGTATATGGATGAACGGCTTACCTCTTGGGAGGCTGAATCCAGACTCAAGGCGAGTAAGCGATCGCTTACCCAAAATAAAGGACTCATTGACCGTCACGCTGCTGCTATTATCCTACAACAGTGGTTAGATAGGCGGCGTTCAGCTAACCATCACAATCCCCCACCGTCGGGGAATTGATTACCCTAACCCTCGATCTTTTCAACCTACCCTACGGCAACGCCAAGGGCGAACAACCTACCAACCTTCAACCTACCAACCTTCAACCTACCAACCTTCAACCTACCAACCTTCAACCTACCAACCTTCAACCTACCAACCTTCAACCTACCAACCTTCAACCTACCAACCTTCAACCTACCAACCTTCAACCTACCAACCTTCAACCTACCAACCTTCAACCTACCAACCTTCAACCTACCAACCTTCAACCTACCAACCTTCAACCTACCAACCTACCCTACGGGAACGCCAAAGGCGAACAACCTACCAACCTGCCCAAACAATTCTTGATGGTGATAGAATAGGAGACTGTTAAGTTATAGTAATTAAACTTTATCGATGAGTCTAACTCAAGAACGTAAAACTGAAATTATTAATGGCTACCAGGTTCATGAAACTGACACTGGTTCGGCAGAGGTGCAAGTGGCTATCCTCACTGAGCGTATCAATACATTGAGTCTCCATCTACAAAGCCACAAAAAAGATTACTCCTCTAGACGGGGATTATTGAAGATGATCGGTCGCCGCAAGCGCTTACTTAGCTATATTCGTCAAGACGATCAACAACGGTATCAAAAATTGATTGAACGCTTAGGTATTCGGGGATAGACCCTAGTTGAACAGACCCTAGTGGAAAAGAGTGTATGTCTACTGAACCGTCACGGGAGCGATTGCCTTTTGAACCACGCCAAAAGCGCAAAAAGAACCCTAAAGCCCAAAATTCATCTACAAATCCCCAAACTACTCCTAAGGAAAAACCCAGTCAAACTACTCTCAAGCCAGATAAGAAGCCAGAGAAGAAACAAGATAAGAAGCAAAATAAGCCTTCGGCTGCCTCAAATGACTCAATGGCAATCCCCGATGTGGTCAGTAAACGGATGGTGCGTCGGATGGCTCTAATGTGTGGTATTCCCAGTTTCTTAGGGATAGCTACATTTGTGGTTAGCTATTTATTGATCACACAGGTTGGGGTAGAGTTACCCCATGTGGCAGTCATTCTGGTGAGTATGGGATGCTTTGGTCTAGGTGTGTTGGGGTTGAGCTATGGTCTTCTATCTGCTTCTTGGGAGGAAGATACACCAGGAACCTTTTTTGGTTGGCAAGAGTTCACCACTAACCTAGGCAGATTGACATCAGCATGGCGTGCTGCTAAGACAAAGAGTTAACCCTTTGGGGATCCTATGCTCTAAGTTTTGGGATAAGGTTAGCAGTTAGGAAGCACTGTGACCCTTCCTAACTAAGCTGGCCAAGGATTGTGTTATGGTAATTATAATATTCTTATATTTTTAATTAGTTATATTTTGTGGGTTACTCCCCTTAAATCAAAGATTGTAGAGGGTAAATTCGCTCAAAATTTTGCTAAAAGCAGATATCTTGACTAGTGAAATATTAATATAAGTCAAAAAGGCATATCTAGAGCCAGAAAGTGTTCTATAGAATAATAAAAAAGCACTCTGTCAACAGCAAAGGGTAGGAACTTGACCATTTCCTACCCACATCCCCTAAGTGGGACTAAAGTCCCTAAGCTGTGAATAAGAATCTACTTGTATGAGACATTCTCAGGGAAATCTTGGGTTTCAGTCTGAGAATTATCTTTGTTGAGATTCCCAACAAATTAGTCCGCTCGTTTTTCCTCCCCGGTCATGAGACGCGGGGTTTCTAAACTCACGAGGATTTTTTTATGATAGTAGTAATGAAGGTAGGCTCTCCAGAAGTCGAGGTGACTCGCCTTAGCCAGGAACTGAGCCAATGGGGGCTGACTCCAGAAAAAATTGTTGGTAAGCATAAAGTAGTCTTGGGTCTAGTCGGTGACACGGCTGCTTTAGACCCCCTACAAATTCAGGAAATTAGTCCATGGATAGAACAGGTACTGCGGGTAGAGCAACCGTTTAAACGGGCTAGCCGTGAGTATCGTCACGGGGAAGCCAGTGAGGTACTAGTGCCAACGCCGAATGGGCCTGTTGTCTTCGGTGAACACCATCCCTTGGTGATTGTTGCGGGTCCGTGCTCCGTGGAAAACGAGGATATGATCGTGGAAACAGCACGGCGGGTTAAGGCATCAGGAGCCAAGTTCCTGCGGGGAGGTGCCTACAAACCCCGGACATCCCCCTATTCTTTCCAGGGTCATGGGGAAAGTGCCTTGGATTTGCTAGCCAAGGCACGGGAAGAAAGTGGCTTGGGCATCATTACCGAAGTGATGGACACTGCTGATGTGGATAAAATTGGTAGGGTAGCGGATGTTCTGCAAGTGGGTGCCCGTAATATGCAGAATTTCGCCCTACTCAAAAAAGTGGGAGCTCAAGATAAGCCAGTACTCCTGAAGCGGGGCATGTCAGCAACTATCGATGAGTGGTTGATGGCTGCTGAATATATCCTAGCAGCGGGTAATTCTAATGTGATTCTTTGTGAACGGGGAATTCGGACATTTGATCGTAAATACAGCCGGAATACCCTAGATCTTTCAATAGTGCCAGTCTTGCGCACCCTAACTCACTTGCCGATTATGATTGACCCCAGTCACGGCACAGGGAAGTCTGATTATGTTCCAGCTATGGCAAAAGCTGCGATCGCAGCTGGAACTGACTCGTTAATGATAGAAGTTCACCCCAACCCCGCTAAAGCCCTGTCTGATGGACCACAATCCTTGACACCGAATCGGTTTGATGAGTTGGTGAAAGAAATGGCGGTAATCGGTCAAGCCGTAGGGCGTTGGCCTGAATCTGCTGTGGCTGTTGCTAGTCATTAGTGGTTAGTTCTTAGTGATGACCTGAGTTCGACATAACCAACTTTATCGAGAACTCAGGTTAAGAAACACTGATAACTAATAAAATAACTAAGAACTAATCAAACAAAGACTCTGTGTTCTAGACAAGGCATCTGTTGGCGGACTTGTTGGAGGCGGTTTGGGTCAATTTCTGCGATCGCAACTCCTGGTGTGTCTCCAGCATCTGCCAAGATTACCCCCCAAGGGTCCACTATCATAGCATGACCATGGGTGTAGCGCATGGCATAGTGACGACCAGTTTGGGCTGGGGCAATCACATAGCAGGTGTTTTCTATGGCTCTAGCTTGGAGCAGAACTTGCCAATGGTCTTTGCCAGTGTAGGCGGTGAAGGCAGCAGGCACAAACAATACATCCGCTCCATTCTGGGATAAGTGTCGGTAGAGTTCCGAAAATCGGACATCATAACACACAGACAGTCCCAAATTGCCGAATTTTGGGGACGAGTAGACCGTCGGTAGCTCAGTTCCAGCCTTAACTGTCTCTGATTCTCGATAGGTATTCCCATCAGGAAGGTTCACATCAAATAGATGAGCTTTATGGTAGCGAGCTAGTTCATTGCCACTCGAACCGATGAGTAGGGCAGTATTGTAGACTTTACTAGTACCCACTGGTACCGGAAAGCCACCACCAAGGATGGTGACCTGGAACCGTTGCGCCATAGTTTTGAGGAATTGTTCACTTCGCTCTGCGATCGCATCAGCGTGGGTAATTTTGTCTTCCTCTGTACCTAGAAAGGAAAAGTTTTCCGGTAAACTGATCAGTTCAGCACCACGACGCACGGCTAGGTCGATCAGTTCTTCTGCCTGGACTAGGTTTTGTTCTAGGTCAGGGGAGCTAGTCATTTGAATGGCAGCAGCAAGATAGCACTTCATTATGATTCAAAGGTAGATTTGTCAAGATAGAAACATATTAAGACAGATATTATACCGAGTTGCATTCAAAGATAGTAGATTGGTTGGATAGGGAGATAGGGAGATAGGGAGATAGGGAGATTGGCAGATTGGGAGATTGGGGCTAACAACTGTTAAATAAAATCTTAAAGAATCTAGCACTATTTACAAAAATGTGTTAGATTATAACCATGGCACTAGTTCCTCTACGTAAGGCGGTCGAACTTACGGGATTGTCGGGGAACACTCTACGGAAGTATGCGGATAATGGAACCATCAAATGCGAAAAAACCCCTGGCGGAACACGACTCTTTGACTCTAGAGATCTTCTCCGTTTTGGAAAAGCTCCAAAGTCTGACAGATTGCGTTGTTACACCATCTGTTACTGTCGAGTCAGTAGTAACAAACAACGAGACGATCTTGCCCGCCAAGTCCCTTACCTCCACTCCCTCTTCCCGGAAGCGGAAATCATCAAAGACATCGGGTCAGGACTCAACTACAAAAGGAAAGGTCTTAAAACCATATTGGAACGAATTGTGTGCGGAGATAAACTCACGCTTGTTGTTGCCTGTAGAGACCGACTCAGCCGATTTGGGTTTGAACTCATTGAGTACTTGGTCAGTCTCAACGGTGGAAAAATCTTGGTTCTCGACCAGTCTGAAAGTTGTCCCGAATCCGAGCTTACCGCAGATATTCTCTCAATCATTCACGTCTTTTCGCGGCATATCCACGGACTCAGAAAGTACGGGAAGAAAATCAAAGAAGATACGAGTGTTCCTAAACTCTGAACAACGATATACTGTTCGTAAATGGTTTGGAGTGTCCCGTTATGTTTTCAATAAAACAGTCAAGCTTCTCCAGAGCGGTGAAGTAAAAGCTAACTGGAAAGCTATTAAGACTGACATCTTAAATGATCTACCGGAATGGTGCAAGTCAGTACCTTATCAAATTAAGTCTATAGCGATTAAGGACGCTTGCACCGCCGTCCGGGAGGCAAAGAAAAAATACAAGAAAACTTTTCAAATAAATCGGGTTAAATTTAGATCTCGTAAAAACCCGAAGCAGTCTTGTTATATCCCAAAGTCGGCAGTATCAGAGAAAGGCGTCTATCACACTAAGCTAGGGGAGATATCCTATACAGAGTCTCTTCCCAGCAACATTGGAGATTGTAGGCTAACTAGTCATAATGGGGATTACTATTTAGTAGTCCCTTACGAAGCAACGAAAGAGAAAACCGAAAACCAAGGGCGAGTAGTTGCTTTAGACCCTGGAGTTAGAACCTTTTTAACTTTCTTCAGTGAGACTTCCGTTGGAAAAATTGGGAATGGAGACTTTTCCCAAATCCAAAGGCTGTGTCAGCATCTAGATACTCTACTGTCTAAAATCAGCAAAGCTAAACGCGGACAAAAACGCCGAATGATAAAAGCTGCTCGAAGGATGATAATTAGGATTCAAAACCTGATAAATGAACTTCATTACAAAGCAGCTAGGTTCCTTGTTGACAATTTTGATGTAATACTGCTTCCTACTTTTGAAACAGCTCAAATGTCTAAGAAGGGAAGTAGAAAAATTAGATCTAAAACTGTCCGCAATATGCTTAATTTTGCTCATTATCGGTTTAAAGAGTTTTTACAACATAAAGCTAGTGAGACCGGAAAGATAGTAGTGGATGTCTGTGAAGCCTACACCAGCAAGACAGTTAGCTGGACTGGTGAAATGGTTAATATTGGTGGAAGTAAGACAATTAAATCTAAAGTTGATGGGCAGGTAATGGACCGAGACATCAACGGCGCTCGTGGCATCTTTCTGCGTTCGCGCAGCGTGGCCTACGGCCATGCCTTGGGAGATACCCCCTGGCTGAGAAATCAGCTTGCATTAGTGAGCTAAAATCTATTTTTGTAGATTTTGGTAGCTAAAAAGTATCGGGAACAGAAAGTTTTAGGTTGGACCGCAACTTGGTATTAAATCTATTGTCTATATTTTCCCGATAATGCCCCAAACCAAATCAAAAAAATTTAACCACTGTCAGACTTACCGTCGCAGGACAAGTACGGGACAGTGGGCAAATCGAACGACTCGCTCAGCTACTGACCCCAAGACAAATCGTTTCAGACCAGTGTAGCCATGAGATGGGATCACAATCAGATCAATGGCTTGTTCCCTGGCGTAGTCGATGATGTTTGAGGCAGGATTTCCGATGGTGATGTGGACATGGATTCCTTCGTATTGAGGTTCCTTGAATCTGTCAGAAAGTACCTTTTCCACATGGGATTTACGAGTCTGGCTATCTACTGTACGCCACATCACTCCCGGTTCACCAGGGTTGAGAGGGGGTAGGACATGGATAACGTATAGATGAGATGCATCCTTGACAAATTCTATTGTTTTTGCTAAAGCCTCAAAGGAGATTTCAGAAAAATCAATGGGTACAAGTACACGGTCCGTGGAAAATAAGCTCATAGATTATTGACTCCTATGGCTTGTTTAAAAATATTATAAATACTAATCTTCTAGGAAGATTGAGTTACGGTAAGTATTTTTCCAGAATTCAAGCGGTCCATATAGTCTTTAAGTTCAGTGGCTACTTTGCCACACAGGAAATAGGCACCGAAAAGATTAGGTAAACCCATAGCAAAAAGCATACTATCACTGAAATTAATGACTGGTTCTGGGTTAGCCACAGCTCCAATAAAGATGGTGATCAAAAATACTATTTTGTATACAATTAACGTTCTCGAACCAAACAAATAATCCCAACAGATTTCACCGTAGTAACTCCATGAAATCATGGTAGAGAAAGCAAAGAAGAACACAGAGATGGCTAGGAGGATGGGAAACCAACTAATGACACTACCAAAAGCAGCGGCGGTCATTTCGGCACCACCGAAGTTAGCAAACTCAGGATTTTTGTATACTCCAGTGATGACTAATACTAAGGAAGTCATATTGCAGATGACCACAGTAACAATAAAGGGTTCGAGTAGGGCTACAATCCCTTCCCGCACTGGTTCCTGAGTCCTGGCAGCGGCGTGGGCAATGGCAGATGAACCAATACCTGCCTCATTAGTAAAGGTTGAACGCCTTAATCCCTGTACTAACGCCCCAATCAAACCTCCCTCAACGGCTTGGGGAGAAAAGGCTTCTGTCACAATAGTTTCGATGGCAGATGGGATGGTGGAGAAATTGAGCATCAGAATCCAGAGGGATGCCAAAATGTAGATCCCACACATGACGGGTACGATGGTACCAGCCACTAAGCCAATACGTTGAATGCCACCAATAATCACCAATGTCACTAGACCAACCAGAATTAACCCATAAAGCCAGCCTCGATTGATCAGCCAGGGGACTACGCTGGCCATTACTTCAAAGGATTGGTTAGCTTGAAACATGCTCGAACCACCAAATGACCCAGCAATGGCAAAGATGCAAAATAGGAGGCTCACAATTTTGCCCAGTTTTTGATATCCCATTTCGGCTAAACCAGCCGAGAGGTAATACATTGGACCACCAGCTATAGTTCCGTCTGGTCTGACCACTCGATATTTTTGAGCCAGGGTACATTCTACAAATTTACTACTCATCGCCAATAACCCAGAAAGGGTCATCCAGAACGCAGCTCCTGGTCCTCCGATACTGATGGCAAAGGCAACACCGCCAATGCTACCGAGTCCAACACCAGCGGATAGGGCAGTTGATAGAGCTTGAAAGGAAGAGATTTCACCGTTTTGGTTGGGTTGATCGTATTTGCCTAAGGCAATGTCAATGGCGTGTCGAAATCCCCAGATGTTGATCAAGTTCATCCGGAAGGTGAAGAATACAGTACCACAGACTAGCCACAAGACAATCAGTGGCATACCACCGATGCTGAAGAAGAGTACATGGGATATGCCATTTAAGATTTGGTTAACAATAGCGATCAGGTTAGTTAGAACCGAGTTTTTTGCTGCTAGAGCTAGAGTGGGGAAATTCAAAAAAATAGGATTTAGTGTCAACGTCTTTTAGCAATACTTCTTTACAAATTTACCAGGACTTACCAAAAACTGGACACCAAATCTGATCAGTAGTAAGGTCACCCTAGTGGTAGATTCGCTGTCAGGATTCACGGTTATGGTATTGACAAAGACTAACTAATCAAAGAGAATGGTAGATTAAGTGTCCATTCCTGCTCGGATCAGGTGAAGGCATACCAAAAGCTGGCACACGCAAGAAATCCTATCCATCGGAACAAACACTAACCAGCTACCTGTACGGCAACTCTAGAAAAACAAATCCATGACCTACGCAATTATCGAAACTGGTGGAAAGCAACTGCGAGTAGAACCCGGTCGCTTTTACGACATCGAACTACTGCACGTTGAACCAGAGCAAAATGTCACCATCGACAAAGTCCTGTTCGTTAATCATGATGGTGAAATCAGCATCGGTCAGCCCTTAGTTGAAGGAGCAACCGTACAAGGAACGGTGATGCGACACTTTCGCGATCGCAAAATCATCGTCTATAAAATGCAGCCCAAGAAGAAAACCCGTAAGAAGCGGGGACACCGACAGGAAAAAACCCGTCTGATGATTGATGCTATTAGTATGAATGGTTCTGTCCTCGCATCGGTTTCCAAAGCAGAGGAAGCACCAGCAACTCAGGAAACGGAGGAAGCACCAGTCTTAGAACAAACTACTGCTGAAACACCAGCAACTGAAGCACCAGCAACTCAGGAAACAGCTGAAACTGCTCCGGAATAGTTTATCCGAAATAGTTTAATGATGGTAGAGATGCTTGGATCAGCTCCCCAGTGGAAACCCCCTATGCAATAGCGGCAGGGATGGAAACTACTTAGGAGTGTGATTCCCCTCGTCTACAGTTTGATAGGTATGTTATTTTTATCCCTCAGATTTGTAGATAGTTCACAATTACCTCAAAATTCCCGTACAAACACTGAAATATAAAGGAACATTATGGCTCATAAGAAAGGAACAGGTAGTACTCGTAACGGTCGTGACTCTAATTCCAAACGCCTAGGAGTCAAGCGCTACGGTGGTCAGTTTGTCAAGGCTGGCAACATTTTGGTACGTCAGCGAGGTACTAAGTTTCATCCTGGTACCAATGTTGGTCGCGGCGGTGATGACACCCTGTTTGCAAGGGCTGATGGCATAGTCACCTTTGAAAGAAGGGGTAAAAGCCAAAAAAAAGTCAGCGTTTACCCGGTTGAAACCGAAGCATCAGCTTAGATACAACGGTTTATAGTTGAGACTGAAATCCCTCCATCAGCAGTTGGCTGCTGTTGATGGTAACTGATGAGGCACCCCCTCGGGGGTGCTTTTCTGTCTGGCAAAGACAAAAGCTAATGGGTAATGGGTAATTGTTAACTACCAATTACCCATTACCCGATAAGGGATATGATGACTAGTCAAGTATGCCCCAACTTCTTTAGTACAGGTGCGGTCGAAACCACGTGCCGTTCTAAACCCAGTTGCTTTGGACTAACCCCTAGCGCTAGGGCAACTAACTGGGGTAAATGCAATACTGGTAACCTTAACTGACGCCCAATCACCTTTTCTACCTCCGGTTGACGGGAGTCCAGATTAAGATGACACAACGGACAAGGGGTCACCATGCAGTCGGCACCAGCATCCAAGGCTTCTTGAATATGCATCCCTGCCATCTTGAAGGATTGTTCTGTGGCATAACTAGAAATTGGCCAACCACAACATTTAGTACGACCTCGGTAATATACAGGTGTTGCTCCTACGGTGCGAAATACAGTTTCCATGGATTCTGGATGCACTGGGTCATCGTAGGGGATGGATGTCTGAGCTCGCAGCAAATAACAACCATAGAATGCAGCACACTTGAGTCCAGTTAGCTTACGACTCACCTGTGCTGCTAGGGCTTCCATGCCGTAATCTGCCACCAATGCCCACAGTAAATGCTTGACTTCCGTAGTGCCTTTGTAAGGAGAACAGCCTTCTTTTTTCAGCAAGCCATTCACTTTTTCCAAATAAGCTGTGTCGGTCTCTTGGAATTCCTTTAAACGCTCATCTACATGACCAATTACTCCCTGACAGGTGCTGCAATGGGTTAACAGGGGTAGATTCAGCTCCTCAGCTAGGGCGATGTTGCGAGCGTTAACAGTGTCTTCTAGGAGTTGGGAATCTTCTTTGAAGGTTCCAGAACCACAGCAAGCAGCTTTTTTCAACTCAATCAGTTCAATCCCTAGCGCTTGGGTTAAAGCTGACGTAGATTGGTATAGTTCTCCACAGGCTCCTTGAGCAACACAGCCGGGAAAATAGGCATATTTGAGCGTAGCAGATGGCATAGTAATTTATACTTAATCGCCTCAAAGCGGTTAGAGATCAGCTCAAGGGTAACAGCTCATGCCCTAACCGCTACTAACTTGTTCAAAATTCGTAACCGTAGCGCTTTATTTCTTCGTTAAAAACGTACTGGACAATTTTTTGCGATCGCTCATTATAGTAATCCCGGTAGTCTGTCTTTCTTTCTTCGGTTTTGTTGATCACTGGTATTTGGACTTTGAAGGGCACTCCAGCTTTATCCAGGACTCTGTCAAAATCATCCTGAAGGGTTTCAAAACGCATCACACTATCCATACCTTTGGTATAGCTTCCGTAGAGTGTGTAAGGTTCAGCTGGAAGACCTACAAACTGTTTAAGTCGGTTTCGATTAGTATTCCGAACCAGGGATTGAAGGGTTCGTTTCAGTCCATTGCCGTAAATAGAGCCATAGTGTTTCTCAATCCAATCATTAAATGAATGGGTTTTGCAAAATTCCATGTCTTCTATATAACCCGGTAGACGGTGAACCCATGACGTGGAGTCAGGGATAAAGTGTTGGTATTTTGAGGCTCTTTTTACATAGTCGGAAGCTAGACTGTCAAAAGGGTTGCGAATACAACTAAATTTTAGATAAGATGCTGCTTCTTCCTCTGTCAAAAGATTCCGTCTGAACATCTCTCGTAGAGAATGATGTCTTCTGTGCATCAAAAATTTTCCGTTGGCGTCTAGGATGTCTTGGGGGGGGACTAGTTCGCCTTCTAGCTTTTTTTCCAGGACATCTTCTACTGCTGTGCAACCAGTTCGCGGTGCCATCAGGTAGAGTAAGCCGTATTTACGGCAAATCATTGCCATGAGCAAGCTCCTGTTATTCTAGGGATTATTATAAACAAGCCGTCAGCTATCAGCTATCAGCTATCAGCTATCAGCTATCAGCTATCAGCTATCAGTTATTAGCTATCAGTTATCAGTTATCAGTTATTAGCTATTAGCTACCAGCTATCAGCTATCAGCTATCAGCTATCAGCTATCAGCTATCAGCTATCAGCTTTGGGCCTGTGGCCAGGCTACTGTTCGCGCAGCGTGCGCGTAGCGCAATCGGTGCTTTTAGGTGCGACCCGTGGCGAATTTAATAATTAGATGCGGAAAGCGCACCTTTTAATAAAATAAGCTGAAAGCTGACGGCTGACGGCTGACGGCTGATAGCTAAATGCTGCTTAGGTTTATTCTTTTACTAGTTTCCACAGAAAAGCTTTAATTTCGTAGGTTGGTTCAAGTTGATGGTTCCATTTGCCAATAAGTTCTGATTTATAGTTGTGTTCTTTTTCGATTTTTTCTCGCAATTCCTTAGATGGATTATATAAAAATACATCACTGAATTCATCGGTATTTTCGGGGATGATTAACTGTTTGCTTTTTTCGCCATTAGGCATCTTTACGGATTTGTGGCTTAACCAGGAAAACTTTACTTTGGGGTCAAGAAGATAAGATAGCGATATCACTTCCAGACTTTTTGTCAGCAAGAGGGGTTGCTCAGCCTGGTTAATAATTGCTGCTACCTGGGTATGGTTAGCACTAGTATACTTGTTCCACCAAAATTCCGCTTGAGAACTGATCACACAGGATAGAATTCCACCAGACAGTAGCAAAATCATTCCGAGTCGCCATAGCTTCTGTTGCCATACTCCCTGAAAAATTCTAGTTACTTTGTTAGTTATTTTGTTAGTAAATAGGTAAGCAACTGCTAGCTGAATACCAAGATAACAGGGAATTAGATAGCGAGTTACACTAGAACGCTTGCCTCCGGAAATTAGATCCGGTAGCACTAGGGCTAAGGCGGTAACTCCAATTAATGTCAAGATGAATAGACTAACTCGTTTGGGACTATGACGACAGAGAAAGTAAATGGCATAGCCGACTAGGATTAAGATTATTACAGAGACCAGTACGCTGGGTAAATTTAAGCCTTGGTTGATATCAAAGAAACTCCGATTAATATTAATCAGCCAGGTTTGGGCTAATGATGATAAAGGAACTTCTTTGAGTGCCCATTTGGTTTTGCTGGATACCTTAGAAAGGTTACTGTTAGAAACCAGTAACCAAGGTACAAATACCATCAAAGCCATTAACGATGATAGCCCATAGTAAACAAGACGTTTACTGAAGCGGAACCGTTCTGTTATCAGTACATAGATGCCATGGCTGATGGCTACTAATATAGAAAATAAAAACGTATAAAATCCTGTCACTAACGTCAGGGCGTAAATTCCCCAGGTAGAGAGAAAGTGTAGGATGTCTCTAATCTTACTAGTCGTGTTTCTTGGTTTAGTTAACCGTATTGCCCGTAACAGTGCTGCACTTGATAGCAAAATAGTTACGCTCCATAAGCCATACTGTCTTGCTGCTTGGGCATACAATACCTGAAAGGGAGAAACGGCAACTAAGGCCATAGCTACCCATCCCACCAAGGACGACTCGAATAATTCTTGACATAACCAATAGATAGCAGGAAACATCAGCAAGCTAATCAGAGCTGAAAAACTTCTCCTCACTGCTACTGAATTACCAAATAACTGCCCCCAAAATCTCGCCATTACGTAATATAATGGGGGATGTTGAGGTTCTTCAAACGCCAAACCCTTAATCGTACCAATCAGGTTTTTTTCCGGATTTGTCTGCTGATACTTATGTAACTCTTTAATAGCGATCGCATCCCCATTGGAAATTTCTGGGATCATCTCTGATAATCGATAACCAGAAATCCGTAGCGAGGTAAAGGTTTCATCAATCCAGTAGATTTTTTGGTCAAGATTCACGAATCTAAACACTATCCCTAGCATCAACAGGATAACAATTAAAACCCCTAACCAAGTTGATGTAAATCTACGACTTTTATGAAGTTTGTTTACCATATAGGTTTACCATAGATGATATTGATTGTTATGAAGTACATTCAATTTTATTACCCCTACTCCCTACTCCCTACTCCCTACTCCCTACTGCCTACTCCCTACTCCCTAAAACCCTTTGCTGTTGACGGTCAACCGTCAACAGTCAAGCGGTTATAGTTATTTTTGGGTCACTCGCCAGTTGAGTTTTAGATTAATCCAGAAATTCCAGAAAGTAACTGCTGCGATCGCAATAGCATTTGCAATCAGATAGTTAATTCCCAGGAGATTAAACAACAGATTCAACAACAGCACATTCAGGCACAAACCGATCAAACAGACAAGGTTGAACTTCAAAAACCGTTTCAAGCGCTTACCCCATCCCCACTGCTGACTGGCTATATCCCTAAACGTCCAGGCATCATTCCAAATAAAGTTATTCAGAATAGCCGCTTCAGCAGCAATAATTTTACTGCGGGTGAGTCCCCAACCCAAACTAGCAGGGTCATGGAGTAAGTAAAGCACAGTCATATCCACAAATACGCCACTGAATCCTACTAAGCCAAAACGAATAAACCGCTTTAAAGGGAAGGGAATGCGTTTTCTAAGTTTACCAATGGTTCCGAGAGAAAACCTTAACCTGAGTAAGTGTCTAATATAGTCTACATACTGTTTCCAGGTAACTTTGCTCTCTCCTGAGAGTCTCTCTTGAAATACATAGCCAACTTCTGCAATCCGGCCAATTTTTCCCCTAGCTAGCACTTCAATTAGAATCTTGTACCCTAGAGGATTGAGGTCTTTTTCCTGAATGGCACTACGGCGTACCATAAAATAACCGCTCATCGGGTCAGAGACACGACCGATAACCTCTGGTAAAATCGATAATCCTAAAAGTTGAGCACCTCTGGATAAGAAACGCCTCACTACACTCCAATCACTAACACCACCATCGTCTACATGACGACTGGCAATAGCGATATCGGCTCCATCCTCCATTGCTAGCAAAAGTTTTAATAATATCTCTGGTGGATGCTGTAAATCCCCATCAATTACCCCCAAAATTTTTCCAGTACCTACCTTCCAGCCGTGAATAACTGCTGTAGATAACCCCCTTTCATGCTGACGGCGAATTACCTGTAACTGTGGATAGTCCGACATCAGAGCCTGGGCGATTTCCCAGGTACGATCGGGACTATCGTCATCTACTACAATCAGTTCGTATTGGTTTGGTATTGCTTCATCGAGCAAATTGCTCAGGATTCTAATTAGCTCCCCGATGTTTCTACTCTCGTTATAGGTGGGAATCACCAAGGATAAGGAAGAATCACCAAGGTCAGATTCTTCTGGTGTTGTGTAGTCATTACTGGTATCCAAAGACATACTCTTTTGGTTGATGGGATTTTGTTTGGTTAATGGTGTTAGATGTTAGCTGTTAGGTTTTGGGTTAATGGTGTTAGTACTTAATGTCTAGCGCGCCTAATACCTAGTGCTATCAAGCCTATGGCATTAGTCATTAGTTTAGTGATTACTCATTAGTTATCAGTCATTAGTCAAAATACGTAAGCATTCAGCGTGTCGCGTATCAGCTATCAGCTATCAGACCAATTAAAGTAGGGTGGGCAAAGTAGTATAATCTAGAATACTCACGCATAAGCAAACTGTTTTTGCCCACCCTACAAGCTATCAGCCAAAGTATGACGGCTGACCGCTGACGGCTGACCGCTGACGGCTGAATGCTTACCAAAATACTAATGAGCAACGACTCCCCAATCAGGCTTGAGCGTAATGGTTTAGTAGTTGCTCTATTTAGTTGATATATTTATAATCCTACAGTAGAATTATACTAATTTATTCAGGGTGTCAAGTAGTCAAACTCAAACCTGTCTATCAATCCTGGTCATGCCCTGAATTTGAGGGATCAATCCCATCTAATCACGGGGAAACTTCCCATAACTTTATGTAACTGACGTTATGTAAAGATTTCGTAATGTGTTTAGTGCCTCAAACTCTCTAGTTAACCAAAGGCTAGGGTAATTATGCGGGCATTATGTAAAGATTATGTAAATTTTTAAGCTAATCGAATTATTTGCTTATTATTAAGGTTTAAGCTTATGAAGCTAAGTGTTGTAATACCCTGTTTTAACGAAGTCAACACAATTGCCAATGTTATTGAAGCTGTCAAAGCATCTGCGGTTAAAGAGTGCGAAATTATTGTTGTCGATGACTACTCAACCGATGGCACTAGAGAGATTTTAGAGTCATCACTAGAATCCCAGATTGACCATGTTGTCTATCATCACAAGAATCGGGGCAAAGGAGCTGCCTTACGAACTGGGTTTGGCTTGGCTACTGGAGATATCGTAATCGTTCAAGATGCTGATTTAGAGTACGATCCCCAGGAATATCCCTTGTTAATGCAGCCGATTATTGATGGCAAAGCGGATGTGGTTTATGGCTCCCGTTTCGCTGGCGGTGGTCCCCATCGGGTAGTGTACTACTGGCATATGGTGGGCAATAAATTTTTAACCATGCTCTCCAATATGTTTACCAATATTAACCTTACCGATATGGAAACCTGCTATAAGGCATTCCGGCGTGAAATTATCCAATCTATCAAAATCGAAGAATCTCGGTTTGGCTTTGAACCGGAAATTACTGCTAAGGTTGCCAGAAAGAAATGCCGCATCTATGAAGTAGGAATATCTTACTATGGTCGCACTTACGAAGAAGGGAAAAAAATTGGCTGGAGGGATGGGTTTCGGGCAATATTCTGTATCTTAAAATACAATCTTTTTCATTAGGGAGTGGTCAAACAATAACCTATCAGTTTTTAGCTTGTGCGCTGGGCATTCAGCTCTCAGCTATCAGCAGTCAGCTAATGCGCTACAGATGGTGCTACTTGAGGTGCTATCAGCTATCAGCTAGCGGCTAATCGGCTACGGGCATTAGCTGAATGCTTACTAATCACTTACCAAATAGTCCCTGGATTTTTGGGTTACGGTAATGGATAATAGGAAATTGTCAAGTACCCATTACCCCAGAAAAGATAGGATAAGTAGTCCACCAGATTTGATATTATTATCATCATTAATTAACTATTCCTTAACTATAAATTAATTAACTATAGCAATCCCTGTAGGAATTGTGATAATTTTTGATGCCATATTCCCGACTCCCGCTCCGACCTCCCGACTCCCGACTCCCGACTCCCGACTCCCGACTCCCGACTCCCGACTCCCGACTCCCGACTCCCGACTCCCGACTCCCTTTGCTATATTAACTAACTATGTTGGCTTTGCTCCCTCTGATTACCTTCACTGTTTTCTTTCTCTTCATCTATCGTTACAATTCTTGCTGGCGTAGTTCCCTATTATGGGCAGCTATTACCTGGGGAGTCTTATTAACCTTTATCACTGAAGTTTTAAGTTTATTTAAGTTAATTACTTGGGGTTGGATCGCGGGAATCTGGGGTTTACTGAGTCTGACGTTGATTTTTGCCTACTTTCGGACTTTTAAACCAGGACGAGTCACCCTCACCCAGGATTCACAACATGGGATTGGGCAAAATGGGATTGGGCAAAGCTCACCCTCCACAAACGGGCAAAACCCAAGGGATAGGAATGACCAAATATCTGGTTTTTTACTGGTCTTACTTGGAGGTATAGGATTTCTGGTCGCTATCATAGGCTTAACTGCTATCGTTGCGCCTCCCAACACCTGGGATTCCATGACTTACCACATGAGTCGTGTGCTTCATTGGATGCAGCATCACAGTGTTGCCCATTATCCTACCCATATTCCCAGACAGCTTTACCAAAACCCTTGGGCTGAATTTACGATCATGCATTTTCAACTCCTGAGTGGGGGCGATCGCTTTGCTAATCTTGTCCAGTGGTTCAGTATGATTGGTAGCGTGATTGGGGTATCTCTGATTGCTAAACAACTGGGAGCGACTATACGAGGACAGGTTTTTGCTGCTGTCGTCGCTGCTACTATTCCTATGGGAATCCTACAAGGGTCAAGTACCCAGAATGATTATGTGGTTTCGTTCTGGGTGATTTGTTTGGCTTACTTTATTATTTTGACTCTCAAATCCAGAGTTAGCTGGATTAATATATTAGGGGTTGGTGCTACCATGGGGATGGCTATTGTTACGAAAGCAACAGCCTATATTTATACATTACCCTTGTTTATCTGGTTTTCACTGATGATGATTAAGCGCCTACGTTGGCGATGGTGGAAGCCAATTTTAATGGTAGGGGTTATTGTTATTTTAATTAATCTTGGTCACTATATCCGTAACTTGGACTTGTATGGCACTCCAATTGCCACGGCTTCAGAAGAACTACGATATACTAATGAAATTTTTACAGCGTCAGTCTTAGTCTCCAATATTTTGAGAAATATTGGTCTTCACCTGGGAACACCGATTGGGATTATTAATGCTATATCCAATAAGATAATTAATTTATTCCATCTCGTTTTAAGTGTAGATATTAGTGACCCCCGCACCACCTATACCGGAAAGTTTGGGATTCCTGGTAGCTTATCAACTGTGGGAATGAATGCTACAGAAAACAACACTAGCAATACCATTCATCTAGTTTTAATCGTTTTCTCTGTCATTGCTTGTTTCATCCAACGACAGGGTCGAAAGCAACGCTATCTAATTAGTTATATTGCTGTAATTATTAGCATATTTATGCTATTTTGTTTCCTGTTGAAATGGCAATGGTGGAATAGTCGGCTTCATTTACCAATTTTCTTACTTTTTTCTGCAGTAGTCGGAATAGTATTGTCCCAAATTAAGCTACGTCACGTTGCCAATGTGATAGCAGTGGTTCTGATCATCACATCATTACCATGGGCATTATCTGGCAGAGAACGACCTCTTGTGGGCGCTAACAGTATTTTAAATACTAGCCGTACTGAGCAATATTTTAACAGTAAGTCTCGAATCCAATCAGCTTACCTCGGTGCTAGTGATATTTTGAAAAGTAATAAATGTACAGATATTGGACTGTATTTAGGTGACAATGACTGGGAATACCCATTGTGGATACTGTTACAAGAACAGACTGATTCACCAGTGAGGATTAAACATATAAACGTTAAGAATACATCAGCCAGTAAGTCTGAACTTTCCAACAATAGCAAATTTATTCCTTGTGCAATTTTTTCAACTAAACCTGAATCTGATAAAACTAACCAAGGCGAGCAGATAACTTACCAAAACAGAAGTTATACCCAAGCCTGGTCAAAAGACAAGGTCAAAATTTTCCTTAGTCAAAAAAAATCCTGATTTTATCCGTAATTCTAAATTAGACTAATTATAAATTAGATCGTAAGCATTCAGCGGTCAGCGGTCAGCGGTCAGCGGTCAGCCTTAGATGTTGATAGTAGTATGGCTGAGCTATGCTGGAGGCAAGTGTTTAATGACCCTCACGATTAGCTGGATGAATTGGATATTTTCAGAACCCTTAAGGGTAGAAAAAGTCACCGTTGCGATCGCGGATTTACCTACGTCATTGCGAGGCACAAAAGTTGTACAACTATCCGATTTACATTATGATCGACAGCAGTTACCAGAAAATATCTTAGCTGACGCTATTGAAGCCGCTAATCAAGCTGAACCTGATCTAGTCGTGTTAACTGGCGACTACGTAACCAATAGCCCAACTCCTATTTATCTACTAGCGCGGCGATTGAAGTACCTGGAAAGTCGCCATGGAATCTATGCTATACTGGGTAACCATGATTTAGCCTGGCGTCGTTCAAAAGCAACAATTACTCAGGCTCTAACTAAGATTGGTGTGAAGGTGTTGTGGAATGCGATCGCTTATCCGTTTGGAGCACAATTACCTCTAGTAGGACTTGCTGATTTTTGGTCTGGTGATTTCAATCCTGGTCCAGTGCTCAATCAAATTGACCCCAAAACACCCCGGATTGTCTTATCCCACAACCCTGATACTGCGGAGATATTACAGCGTTGGCGAGTGGATTTGCAGTTGTCTGGTCATACCCATGGTGGTCAGATTGTGATTCCAGGAATCGGACCTGCGCCAGCATTGTTGAAAACCCTTCGGAAGTATATTCCTAAATCTGTGCAGCCCTGGATACCTTATTTGAAAGTATGTTCACAAGTAACTAAGCATTGGGAATGGTCCGAGGGTCTACATCGGATCGGTAAAAACCAGTTATATACTAATCGTGGTTTAGGAACTTATTGGCCAGGTCGTATATTTTGTCCACCAGAAGTTACAGTAATTACATTGAATGAAGAATGAAGAATGAAGAATTAAGAATGTAGAATTAAGAATGTAGAATTAAGAATGTAGAATTAAGAATGTAGAATTAAGAATGTAGAATGTAGAATTAAGAATTAAGAATGTAGAATGGGGAATTAAGAATTAAGAATTAAGAATGTAGAATGGGGAATGCAGAATGGGGAATTAGGTAAGCATTCAGCTGTGAGCCTAAAGCTCACGCTGCGCGAAGAGCTTATTTTATTCAAAAGCACCTCAAGTAGCGTGCCCGTATTGCATAAGCTGATAACTGTTCGCGTAGCGTGCGCGTAGCGCATTAGCTAATAGCTGATAGCACCTCAAGTAGCGTTCGTGGCACAGGCTTTGGCCTTTGGCCACGCTGTGCGAACGACGCTGGGAGGTAGCGCATTAGCTGAATAGTTACGAAATTACCAATTCTTAATTCTTAATTCTCAATTCTCAATTCTTAATTTTCAATTCTTAATTCTCAATTCTCAATTCTCAATTCTCAATTCCCAATTCTTAATTCTCAATTCTCAATTCCCAATTCTCAATTCTCAATTCTCAATTCCCAATTCTCAATTCTCAATTCCCAATTCTTAATTCCCAATTCTCAATTCTCAATTCTCAATTCTCAATTCTACATTCTTAATTCTCAATTCTTAATTCTTAATTCAAAGATGAGATGCACCCATCTAGGATTAAGTTAGTAGGTAGCCAGTTTTTTGTTCAATGTAGTCTATTATTTTATGATAAATGTCTGGATATTTTTGTTCGCTAATAATGATGGGCATGGAACTGTCAGGTAACCAAAAGGTTAATCTCTGATTTGGGTAGTGACAAAAACTACTGATTTTGTTGAGGTCAAGGATATAATCATGACGCTCGTAACTGAATGTAATCCAAAAACCTGAAGGTGATCTTGCTGATAACTTTTGAATGTAGTTGACTACTCGTTGATAACCGTCTGGGTCACTTTGACGGTTGATAATAATGGGAATAGTACTATCGGGTAACCAGAAGGTTATTTTTCCGTTGGGACCATGGGTGAATGTACTAAGCCGGTCCAGATCAATGACATATTCTCGATGATCGTAATTAACTTTTATCCAGTAACTCACAAAACCTCCTTATTGGAATAATGGGTTGGTAATACTAGCAATTACCAATTTGAGCGATTCGAGTTAATCACTTTCCCAAAGGGAACAGGGAATAGGGAACAGGGAACAGGGAACAAAAATGATCACAATTCATTTAGGATTGCTCTTCTTATTGAGATTACTGGTTACTTGTTGTTAATTAACACTGGTTACTTGTTACTTGACTTTTAACCAAGAAGGATAGGAAGAATTTAGAATTTAGAATTTAGAATTTAGAATTTAGAATTTAGAATTTAGAATTTAGAATTTAGAATTTAGAATTTAGAATTTAGAATTGGATTCTTCATTCTTCATTCTTCATTCTTCATTCTTCATTCTTCATTCTTCATTCTTCATTCTAAATTCTACATTTTCTTAAGACTGTCCCTGAATTGAGCGAAAGTTGGAAGCCCCAACCGACACGAAGTAGATTGGGGTACTTCACTGTTACCTAGCTGCTGATCAAGCTAAGTCATATTTCAGGGCTTTATTCCTCAAAGCCGGATAATTTCCGTTGAATCATGTTTTGATCGAGGGTAATTATCCGGCATGATGTCATTAATACCCTAATCTGCGACATCGGTGACATCCGTTGCCCTATTTACCCGGATCGATACCGAAAGAACCTGCCTCACATACTTAACAGCTTACTTCGGCAACGGATTGCTGGTTTTCGCTAGTACTGCCGTTAGTGCTAGACTGTTTAACCTGTCCTTTGTCAATGGCAGCTTGCACAAATCCGAGAAACAATGGATGGGGATGACTGGGACGGGAGCTAAATTCTGGGTGGAACTGAGTGGCAATAAAGAAGGGGTGTTGTTTCAATTCAATCATTTCCACGAGGCGACCATCGGGAGAAGTACCACTAATGACATAACCTGTTTCTAAAAATAGGTTGCGATAAGCGTTATTAAATTCATAGCGGTGGCGGTGGCGCTCATAAATGACTTCTTCTTGGTAGAGGGAAGATGCTAGAGTATTAGGTGCTATACGGCATGGGTATAGCCCTAAACGCATGGTACCGCCTAAATCCACTACATCTTGTTGCTCTGGCAATAGATGAATGACGGGATTCTTGATATCAGTGAAAAACTCGGCACTATGGGCATCTTCTAAGAGGGCTATGTGCTTTGCCCATTCAACTACAGAACACTGCATCCCTAAACATAAGCCCAGCAAGGGAATCTGATTTTCCCTAGCATACCGAATTGCCTCAATTTTGCCATCTACTCCCCGAATCCCAAAGCCTCCAGGAATAAGGATACCGTTAAAACCGTTTAGGAAGGGTTCAGGGCCGTAAGCTTCCACATCCTCAGCACTAACCCAGTGTATTTTGATTTTGGTATCCTTTGCGATCGCAGCATGCTGCAAAGCTTCCACAACGGATAGATAGGCATCGGTTAGTTTGATATACTTACCAACAATGGCAATTTCAAGGTGGTGAGTGGGATGATGCAGACGCTCAACTAACCTCTGCCACTGGGTTAAATCCGGTTCCCGTTGCTCCATCTGGAATAACTCTAGGGTTTGCTGGGCTAGTCCTTCTTTTTCTAGCATTAGGGGGACTTCGTAGATACTGCTGGCGTCCTGTGCAGAAATAACTGACTCTACTGGTACATCACAGAATGCTGAAATTTTATCTTTTAATCCGGGTGGCAAAGCGCGATCGCATCGGCAAATTAAAATATCCGGTTGAATCCCAATGGCACGCAATTCCTTTACGGAGTGCTGGGTTGGCTTGGTTTTTATTTCTCCAGCCGCAGGAATCCAGGGTAATAGGGTGACGTGCATATAAAGTACGTTATTGCGCCCGACATCTTTACGGAATTGACGAATTGCTTCCAAAAACGGTAGGGATTCAATATCCCCCAATGTGCCACCAATTTCTGTAATCAATACATCAGGATTGGAATTTTGGGCAACTCGATGAATGCGCTGTTTGATTTCATTGGTAATGTGGGGAATCACCTGCACTGTCCCCCCCTGGTAGTCACCGCGACGTTCTTTATTGATTACGGCTTGATAAATCGAGCCAGTGGTGACACTGTTGAGGCGAGAGACGGAGGTATCGGTGAAGCGTTCATAGTGACCTAAATCTAAATCTGTTTCAGCACCGTCTGATGTTACGAACACTTCTCCATGTTGGTAGGGACTCATGGTGCCCGGATCTACGTTAATATAGGGGTCTAGTTTAAGAATGGAAACGGAATAGTTCCGGGATTTGAGTAAACGTCCCAAGCTAGCAGCAACAATCCCCTTGCCAATACTGGATACAACCCCTCCAGTGATGAAGACAAACTTAGTCATAATATTTTAGTATAATAGCGCGATAGAGATTTATCTGGTTCATTGTGACATACTACACCAGAGTTGTTTGCTACTGCTGAGCTATCAGTTATCAGCTATCAGCTATCAGTTATTAGCTATCAGTTATCAGCTATTAGCTATCAGTTATCAGCTATCAGCTATCAGTTATCAGCTATTAGCTATCAGCTATCAGCTATCAGTTATCAGCTATTAGCTATCAGCGCTACCTCACAGGCTAGAAGCCTGTGCCACGCACGCTACGGGAACAGCCAAAGGCCAACGGCTGACCGCTGACCGCTGACCGCTGACCGCTGACCGCTGACCGCTGACCGCTGACCGCTGACCGCTGACCGCTGACCGCTGACCGCTGACCGCTGACCGCTGACGGCTGATCGATGCAAAATCCCTAGGATTCCTCATCCATTGGATTACCGAGGTCTAGATTACCGACATCAAAAACAATTATAAATTCGGCATCAGGCATTAATCGTTTCAGGGCCCATAAATGTCCCTCTGCATCCGACCGGTTTCGGAAGCGAGCAACGACTATCCGCTGCATCTTGGGTAACAGCCGAATGACCACCCACGGATGAAGGCGTTCAGAATAACTCATAATCAAACTATCTCCTTGTGTAAGGGAGCCAGAGCTAGCCCGTGGATATTGCACTCTCGTTGGGCTAGCTCTTGACTCCGGGCGTCTCAGCGCCCACTTTTATAGTATAGCATAAAAAAACTTATATTATAACATATTTTGAAAAGTTTTGTGACAAACTGGTAGGGAATAGGGAGTAGGGAGTAGGGAGTAGGGAGTAGGGAGTAGGGAGTAGGGAACAGGGAACAGGGAATAGGGAATAGGGAAAAAATCCTGTTTACCTTGATAGCTTATAGTTATGAAAAACGCTGTATAGCATTTATAAATAGTAAATAGGTGCTTAACAATCTGGCTGATTTCTCATAACATCAAAAAGTCTTTGGAGCTTATTGATACAGTCGCTAATGGGGTAGCATCCTTTGACCTCGCTGCATCGCTATAAGACCCGTAAAAACACCCTTTGGCCGACTGCATGGCTCTTTCCTAATATTCCCTATTCCCTATTCCCTATTCCCTGTTCCCTGTTCCCTGTTCCCTGTTCCCGATTCCCGATTCCCGATTCCCGATTCCCTGCTCCCTAAAACATTGAAAAACTACTTTACTTATTGCTATGGGTCTATTATTCTGTTTATTAGCTACTTTCTCCACTATAATCCTTGGATACGCTAATCCTGTCAGTGGACAAAGTGAATTTACAGCAATTTTCGCCCCCCTAGCCCCCCAACTTTGGGGGGAAATTGAGTTAAAGTCCCCCATAATTGGGGGATTTAGGGGGCTTGCAGCTAAAGGTAGTGAAGTCGATTCATCTGAAAACAGCTGTAATACTCCTAAGGTAAACGAATCTAGATCTAGAACAATGTCTTATCCTAGTCAAGAGTCAGAATTCAGTAGTCAAGAAAATTTTCAAGTCAGTCAATCGTCTCCACAACTAAAACTTTATGGTGGTCTTCGGAGCCGAGCTTCGATTGTGCAGTGGTATCTTGAGGAATTGGGAGTGCCCTATGATTGACATCTCCCCCACTTAAAAGAGGGGGATTCTATGAGGTTGTTACGTGGCAGCGTTGTTACCTGCCACTTCACTTCTCATTCGATATGATCTTTTCAGGGATTTGAAAATGTCATAGCGATGTGGGAGTGTCAACGCTCCCCTACCCAGCTTGGTCAGGTTTATTCCTAACTGTCTGGCTACTTTCCTGGCGATATTACCTGCACCGTTACAGTCTGCATTAACCAGGTAACCTCTTGAGGTTCTGTACATTCCACGTCTTATCCTTCTACCTGACGGTGTCCATCCTGTGGGTTTTTCACCATGTTTTGGGAGGCTGTCGTCATCCAGATAAGATGCTTTGCTAGTGTAAGACTCTTCAGTAATTGTTAATTTGATACCATATTCAGAGCAAAGTTGTTCAAGTCTATTAATTAATCTTTTTGTTGGGATAACTACAAAGTTCTGATTACCCCGCTTCCCCATATTAGAGCCATTCTTCTGTTTCTCATTCCAGCCAATTATTAGGTTCCCAATGCGTTCGCGTAGCGTCGGCTTTGCCGAATCGCGCAAGATACGGTTAATGATAAATCTTGCCGCCTTGTTTATCGTATCTCGCATCTGGTTATTCCGTTTTCGTTGGACACGTTCGCGTAGCGTCGCCTTCGGCGAATCTAAATTCTCGTCCCAATAAAATTCAGGCTTCCCAGTCTTATACTTTGCGACCAATCGGGCGTACCCCTGATTCATTGATTTAAGCTTTTTGCCGTCAATTATCAAACTCTTTCCCTGAGTCGAAACTCCGGTCAACCAGTTAGTTCCACCATGATCGAAGCTCCAAGCCTGGGAATAATCCAAATTGGAGTTATGCTCAACTGGTTGTTTCTCGTCATCAATCACCCAGTCAATCCACAATTCCCCTAAGTACGGGCGAACAGTTACCTCTTTCACCCAGTCTGGATCTATAAAATCTGGTGGTTCTAAAGCTATCTCTGTAAGTAACTCCGATTTTGATTCTTTGCTGATTGGAGGATAAAATGCTCCATTCTTATATTTGAGCGGTTGACGGGGAAAAGTAACAGCCGCTAATCCACCTTTCTTTCTATATCTAAGAAGCCTTGGTTTATCTACCTGTTTTTTGTAATATAGACCGACTAATTGGTTATAACTTGTGATTGACTCGGCTACAGATTTAAGGGTTTGCTGCGCGGACTGAGCAGCCATTGCTTTGTAATGTGGATTTGATTTTAATTCCTTGCACAACTCAGCATACTTTATGGCACACTTGTAAGTTTTCCAGCCATATCTTAAGTCATCACCGCGCCAGTAAGTTGTGAAAGCTTCTGGTTGCTGTTCTAGCCAACTATAATGCTTTTGTTTGGAATAGTATGCAGCACAATTCCATAGGTTATTGGCTTGCTGACACTGAAATACCCAGAAAGCATTTTCTTCATCTGAAAATGTCGCTTTTATTGTAATTGTTCTGTACACAATACTATTACCTCCTTATGGACATTATAGCACAACCAAAATCCAAAAGTTACGGGCTGTTTGGATACGACGAGTTAAAACTCGTCGCGTCGCGTTTCCACCCCTACGCGCGAAAGAAGGGGCTATCACGCTCCCGGATGTTTTTGGTATATCTTGCTGGATATGAAAGCTGGAGAGCATAAACAGCCGGAATACCTGTCGATTAATCCGATGGGGAAGGTGCCAGCAATTGTGGATGGTGACTTTAAACTTTGGGAGTCGGGAGCAATTTTGGTTTACTTAGCTAATAAGTATGGAGAAAAGCCTAGTTCTCTAGAAGAACAGTCGGAGATTGTGCAGTGGGTGTTGTTTGCTAATGCTACCTTAGGACTAGGATTGTTTGTGGAAGATAGACGGGAGAAAGAAACGCCCAGTTTGTTGAAGCCAATAAATGAAATATTAACCGATAAAACGTTTTTATTAGGGGATAATTTAAGTGTGGCGGATATTGCAGTAGGCTCTTATTTGGCTTATGCCAAAATACTGGTAAATTTGGAGTTTAAAGACTATCCAGCTGTTGCTGATTATCTGATGCGTTTGTCTGAACGCCCAGCTTTTAAAGAAACTCTTGGTAATCGGTAATCGGTAATCGGGAGTCGGGAGCGGTGGGGTGCATCTCCTAAAAGCTGTTTGACACGGTGGTGCGTTACGGGCAGCAACATAACCCTGACTACGAGGCGAAAAATGAAGGCCCCCCTAACGCACCCTACTGGCGTGGCACACCTAAAAATGTTTGTTGGGTTGAGCGGTAGGGAAACCCAACAAAGCTTTACTGGTGTTGGGTTTCATTCTTCAACCCAACCTACGCTTATTGCACCATTTTAGATGTGTCGGTCCACTACGGAAAATTTTCAAAACTGAGATGCACCCGGAGCGGTGCGACCCGTGGCGAATTTAATTACGGGTCAAGCGCACCGAGAGAGTCGGGGTGAGCCGCGTCTCCCCACTTCTCCTTTTATCTTCTCTCTTCTGCCGACACTCCTCACACTCATCAAATGTTAAAAAGTGTAAAAAAAAAGAATTTGATTGACAAAAATTTTGCTAGATGATATAATTATTCTTTGAGATTAAGCAACGACTCGTTCGAGTTCAGGGTGTAGAGTAACTCAAGACGAAGTCGGTTTTTTAGTGTTTATTCAACGATGAACGCTTTGTCTTTCCTGCTCAAAAAAACGAAGGCAGCATCTATAACTTCAAAGTAATTAAGCTATAGCGATTATCATATTCATCTATTAATAATTTACACGGGTTTTTTGCTTGCTCCCTGCAGGTGGATCTCATGAAAGCTCTTTGATCCGGTGGGGGGAATGGGCATCTTGCCCGTTACGGGGCTGGTGTTGTTGCCGAAATATAACTTCACACCCCGAAATTCTTGTGTTTTCGCGATCGCTTATCAAACCATTATGTATCGTGGTTTCTAACCTAATCAGGTACACAGAATTTTTTTCCTGTTCCCTCTTCCCCTCCTGGGAGGGGTTAGGGGTGGCTTTATCTTCCCTTTATTTATAAATGCTATATCATGGTTAATCAGCCAGAACGTAATTTAGAAAATAAGGCGGCTAAACAACAAATTTTCTAGATTGACTTACGTATGAAAAACGCTAATTCGGGACTTGACTTTGCCGTGGTTCGCTGCCGGAATGCTTGGGAGCATTTAGACTGTGCAAAAAATTCTCTATCTAAGGAAAAAGCTTTAGAAATTTTATCGGCTAGAGATGCTCTTCAAAAGGTATTGAAAACTCAGGAGCCAGTTGCTGTGGATATCCTATCCCAAGTGATGGAGCTCGATTTACGGTTGAAACAAAACGCTGGTAGGATCCTGAAAGTCCTCAACTTGCCTGAATGTCGGGAAAGTTTGCCTGCACCCCCTCAAGATTGGTGGTGGCATTTAGATAGCAAAGAGGTTAACTGGTTAATCAGAGGGCTAACAGTAATCACGTGGACTGGTAGTCTGGGACTGCTGGCTAATATTGCTAGTCGGTTTCTAACTGGAGGAGTAGGGGTTCTGGGAGCAGCAGCAGTGGTTTTTCCTAGTTTCTTGACCTTGCTTCAAGCTAGGAGCGAACTGACGGAGGCAGGACGAGAAGGACTGGAAAAACTAATCACTAAACTAGGAATTCCCCAATACTATCGAGAAGAGGCAAAATTCAGCCCTCTTTTAGGTTTGTCTGGGCTGTTACTGGGCTTTTGGTTTGCCTTGCCCTTAATTTCTCAAGCCTACAATGATCGAGGAGAGAAAAACTATGAGCAGGGACAGTTGGGGGCAGCGGAAGAGAATTACTTGAGAGCCATTGCCTTGAATCCCGATAATATCTATGCTCACCACAACTTGGGCAATCTCTATGAGGACTTGCAGCAGTTTGATAAAGCTCGCACCGAGTATCTGATCGCAGTGAAAGGGGATGTGCCAGAAGCCTATAATAATTTGGCTCGCTTGTTGATTCAAAAGAAACAATATCCCGAAGCAGTAGCCCTACTCAATCAAGGTCTTTTACAAGCAAGCAAGCAGGATAGCTTTCCTGAGGTTAATTACAACCTCTTTAAAAATCTGGGATGGGCGAGGTTTCAGCAAGTTCGAGATACAGAGGCACAGCAGGCACTACAAGCTGCCATCGGCATTGCGAGTAACCCAGAAGTCGCTCAATATCTCCGGAATCGGAGCTCAGCTCATTGTTTATTAGCTCAGGTGCTACAACGGCAGAAAAAGCCTGGAGCTATCCAACAATGGCAGCAATGCTGTTGGTTGGGTTCTACACTCAATCCCGATGAGGATACTTGGTTGCATCTAGCTCACAAAAAGTTACAGGAGGCAGAAAAATCATGCGAGCAACCTTGACGTTTAAAATTCTCACAGGAGTAATGATCAGCCTGATGTTGCCTGGGTTTGTCTCTCCTGCTTCGGCAAATCCTGCTTGGGCAAATACAATAGCGTTAAATTTTATCTCCGAGATTAAAGGCGATGTCAGGCTCAAGCGGAGTCAATGGAAAGACTATCGAAAAGCTAATGTTGGAGCTTTACTCAATCCTTCTGACCAGTTAGAACTTAGTCCCGGGGCATCGGCTAGGGTGATGTGCAACAACTCAAAAGTCTGGGTTGTTCCTGCAGGACAAGTGTCCCTGGTGTCTGAGGGTTGTGGTTCACGAAAGCCAAGGGGAAGGGGATTTAACCGCCCAAGTCGTACTCGCAGCGCTGATCAGATCATTCCCTACATCATCAGCCCTCGGAATACGGCTCTACTAAATGATCGTCCAGTACTACGTTGGAATGCTGTTCCTGGGGCTACTCGCTATAGGGTTCGAGTAGAAGATGCTGGTTTAACATTAGACTGGCAAAGGGAAACGAGCAACACCCAAATTGACTATTCCGGTCCTCCCCTACAACCAGACTCCTATTATCTTTTGATCGTAGAAACCGAGAAGGGAGACTCCTCTGAAGAAGAACAGGGAACTGACCTGGGTTTTACTGTGTTGGATGCCCAAAAAGCTGAGTCAGTCAGAACAGCAGTTGCCCAATTAAAACAACAGCAATTAACCCAAGGGGCGGAAGGGCTAGCCTTAGCCTATTTGTACCAACGTTATGACTTGAAGGCGGAAGCCATAGATTTACTAGAAGGGTTGGTGAAACAGGAAACTCAGACAGTAGCAGTATATCAACTTTTGGGAGATTTATACCTGGACGTGGGATTGAACCAGCAGGCCAAACGTCGTTATTTACAAGCTTTGGAACTAGCCAAACCCACGGGAAATTTAGAAGGGCAAGCTCAGGCGCAAGTTGGACTAGGACAAGTAGAGTACAGTTTAGGCAAACCAAATCAGGCAATAGAGTGGCTAACCCAAGCACAAAGGAATTATCAAAGCTTAGGTGATCGGTCGAAAGTTAAGGAGGTACAGGAATTGAGGGAGGAGTTGAATTAATAAGGTACAGCGGTTTGCAATTGGGTGAGGTAGAAATTTTTGGGTTTTAGGGAACAGGGAGCAGGGAGCAGGGAGCAGGGAAGAGGGAAGTCGGAAGTGGGAAAACAATCCTGTGTACCTGATAGTTATGCAAACCGCCGTAAGCTATTAGCTGATAGCTGATATAATCCTGGTTTTATTAAATTTAGTTAAAGTCTTTTTAAAGAGTTTTTTAATTAGTAAATTTTAACTAAATTTCCTGTAATAATCATAAAAAAACGGTAGCTCATTAATTAACATGAAACCTCGGATTTTCGGACTTGTGCAAACAAGTACCTTTGTTTTTTGTTGTTTAATGGGTGCAACTACTGCATTAGGCCAAATCACTCCAGATAATACCTTGGGGAAGGAAAAATCTGTAGTAACTCCCAATGTTTATCTTAAAGGAAACCTAGGGGATTTGATAGAAGGTGGGGCGATTAGAGAAAGCAATTTATTCCACAGCTTTTCAGATTTCAATGTCCCAGACATGGGACGGGTTTATTTTGATAATCCGGCGGGAATTCAGAACATTCTTACTCGGGTAACGGGAACTAAGGTTTCCAATATTTTGGGAACTCTCGGAGTGTTGGGTGATGCTAACTTGTTTCTGATAAATCCAAACGGTATTGTCTTCGGTCCCAATAGCAGCCTAGATCTGGGAGGGTCATTTTTTGGGACTACTGCTGATCGGGTGTTGTTTGAAGATGGCACAGAATTCAGTGCTAAAAATCCCAATGGAAAACCATTGTTGACGATTAATATCCCCTCTCGGTTGCAATTTGGATCCAATCCAGGAAGTATTACTAATCACTCTAGTCTTTTTCAGGTACCAAATGTTCAAACATTAGGGCTGATTGGTGGTGAGGTTACTATTCCTGGTGGTCGCTTAAGAGCAAGCGATGGACGAATTGAGTTGGGGAGTGTTGGTCCTAATGGTCTGGTGAACTTGATACCAACGGATACTAGTTTTGGGTTGGATTATTCAGCAGTTCAAGAGTTTCAGGATATTAGTTTGTCCGAGGGTGCTTTTGTTGATACCAGTGGGGAAGGTGGTGGGAGTATCCAGCTGCAGGGGGCTAAGGTGAGTTTACGCGATCGCTCTTTCGTGTTTGCGGATACCCTCGGAAGTCAGAACGGCGGTGGGATAGTTGTTGAGGCTTCTCAGCTCAGCCTTGAGGGTGGTTCTAGGATAACTGCGGATGTATTGGGCTCAGGACAGGGGGGAGATTTGAGTATTACCACTGGGCAGTTAATAGTCAAAGATGGAGCACAAGTTTCAGCTCGCAGTGTTGGTCTTGGGGACGGGGGAAATTTGACTGTGGATGCCGAGGAGACTGTTCAATTGATTGGTACCTCAGCCGATGGTCAGTTTCGCAGCGGCTTGTTTGCTGAAGCTGATCAAGGATCAATTGGAAATGCCGGAAATTTGAGTATTACCACTGGGCAGTTAATTGTCTCTGATGGAGCAGTTGTTTCAGCTTTCACTGTTGGTGAAGGGGACGGGGGAAATTTGACAGTGAATGCCTCTGAATCTGTTCAAGTGATTGGTACCTTAGCCAATAATAGTCGGAGGCGCAGCAGCTTGTTGGTTCAAACTCAAGGGACAGGAAAAGCAGGAAATGTCAGTATTACCACTGGGCAGTTAATTGTCTCTGATGGAGCGATAGTTTCAGCCAGCGCTCTTGGTCTTGGGGAAGGGGGAAATTTGACTGTGGATGCCTCTGAATCTGTTCAACTGATTGGTACCTCAGCCGATGGTCGGGTTCCGAGCGGCTTGTTTGCTCAAAATGAAGGGACAGAAAAAGGGAAAGATGTGAAGATTACCACTGGGCAGTTAATAGTCAAAGATGGAGCAGTTGTTTCAGCTGGCAGTTTTGGTCTTGGGGACGGGGGAAATTTGACTGTGGATGCCGAGGAGACTGTTCAAGTGATTGGTACCTCAGCCGATGGTCAATATCGCAGCGCCTTGTGGGTTCAAACTCAAACGAAAGGAAATGCCGGAGAGTTGAAGATTACCACTGGGCAGTTAATAGTCAAAGATGGAGCAGTTGTTTCAGCTAGCACAATCGGTGAGGGGGACGGGGGAGATTTGAGTATTACCACTGAGGAGTTAATTGTCAAAGATGGAGCGCAAGTTTTAGCTGGCAGTTTTGGTCTTGGGGACGGCGGAAATTTGACAGTGGATGCCTCTGAATCTGTTCAACTCATTGGTACCTCAGCCGATGGTCAGTTTCCCAGCGGCTTGTTTACTCGAACTCAAGGGACAGGAAATGCCGGAGAGTTGTTGAAAATTACCACTGGGCGGTTAATAGTCAAAGATGGAGCAGTTGTTTCAGCTCGCACCCTCGGTGAGGGGGACGGGGGAATTTTGAAGATTACCACTGGGCAGTTAATAGTCAAAGATGGAGCACTTGTTTCAGCTAGCACCCTCGGTGAGGGGGACGGGGGAAATTTGAAGATTACCACTGGGCAGTTAATAGTCAAAGATGGAGCAGTTGTTTCAGCTAGCACCCTCGGTGAGGGGGACGGGGGAGATTTGAGTATTACCACTGAGGAGTTAATTGTCAAAGATGGAGGGCAAGTTTCAGCTGGCACTTTTGGTCAAGGGGACGGCGGAAATTTGACAGTGGATGCCTCTGAATCTGTTCAACTCATTGGTACCTCAGCCGATGGTCAGTTTCCCAGCGGCTTGTTTAGTCAAACTCAAGGGAAAGGAAATGGAAATGCCGGAGAGTTGTTGAAAATTACCACTGGGCAGTTAATAGTCAAAGATGGAGCAGTTATTAGTACTGGAAGCGCTCAACCGGGGAGTTCAGCAGGCACGGTAGAGATTAATGCCAACTCCATCTTCCTGAACAACAAAGGAATCATCACAGCAGAAACAGCAGGAGGAGACGACAGCAATATTAATCTATATTCCCGTGACATCCGACTCCTCGACGAAAGCAAGATTATAACTAACGCTAGGAATACAACAACTGGGGGCAATATAACCATTGATACTGATACCTTAGTCGGTCTGGGAAATAGCGACATCACCGCCAATGCTGAACAAGGCCGAGGAGGTCGTGTTGAGATTAAAGCCCAAGGCATCTTTGGCTTGGAGTTTCGAGACCGTCTAACTCCAGGAAATGACATCACCTCCACCTCCGAACGTGGCCCATCCTTCAGCGGTGAAGTCATACTCAACACCCCACAGGTAGACCCCACCTCAGGCTTAACCGAATTGCCAGCAAGCCTTGTCGATGCAGAAGCTATCCTGGCCAATGACCTTTGTGGCTTTGAGAACAATCGGATTGCTGGCGGGAGTTCCTTTACCATTACCGGCAAAGGGGGTTTACCACCGACTCGATTAGATCCGGTGATTAATACCGACAGAACAGTGGGCTGGAGAACTCGTCCTGGCTTAGCTAGCAGCAGAAGACAACAATTACAGCAGCAAGCTAATGTCAGACGCCCTCAACCTGCCCAAGAAAAAAAAGTGATTATCGAAGCCCAAGGCTGGGTAACAGCAAAAGATGGCACCATTATTCTGACGGCTCATCCGTTTAGGGGGACTCCTGTTGAGCAGATATTGCCCAATCTTGATTGTAATTCGGGAAGAGGGAGTAGGGAGTAGGGAGTAGGGAGTAGGGAGTAGGGAAGAGTAATATAGCATTTTTCTAAGAGTAGTGAACATACTCTCTGAAAGAAAGGCAAGAGGCAAGAGGCAAGAGGCAAGAGGCAAGAGTTAATCAACTATTATTACTGTTCCTGATTCTCTATTCTCTATTCCCTATTCCCTGTTCCCTATTCCCTGTTCCCTGTTCCCTTAATTAATTACTATGAAAAAACTATCATTTCTAATTCCAATCGCATTAACATGCTTCCTACCATCAGGGAAAGCCTTATCAAATTCCCGATTCCCGATTCCCGATTCCCGATTCCCGACTCCCGATTCCCGACTCCCGATTCCCGATTCCCGACTCCCGATTCCCAATTCCCGACTCCCGATTCCCGATTCCCGACTCCCGATTCCCGATTCTCTAGAACAACAAGCCCAACACCTCTATGAAACAGGGCAATATCAAGAGGCGATACCGTTGTTGGAGCAAGTTATTAGTAACTACAGCGATAGTGGGGACATTATTGGTGAGATTAACAGCTTAGTTAATCTGGCTTTAGTTTATCAACGTTTGGGAAACTTGGAACAAGCTCAAGAAACACTATCCCAGAGTTATAGCAAATTATCACAACTCCATAATACCAAAGAACGTCAAGAATTACAAGCCCAAATTCTGTCAGTCGAAGGACAAGTATACCTATCCCTAGGTGATGTCAAAAAAGCCTTAACAAATTGGGAGAAAACTAGTGATATTTACGAAGACCTAGGAGACTTAAATCGATTAACAGAAAGTCAGATTTACCAAGTGCAAGCCTTACGGTCATTAGGGTTGTATAATCAAGCCACTAAAACCTTAACTCAAATCAAGGAAACCCTTCAAGAGCAACCGGATAGCAAACTCAAAAGTACCGCCCTCCAATACTTAGGTAATATCTTGCGCCGAGTGGGGAAATTCCAAGACTCTCAAGAAATTTTACAACAAAGTTTAGCCATAGCGGAAAACTTATCAAATCAGACTTTGATTGCTGAAAGTCTCCTCAGTTTGGGGGATACAGCTAGATTACTTGGGAAAACAGAAGACGCTTTGGATTTCTATCAACGGGTTGTGGAGGAATCTCCCTTACCGGATCTTAAGATTCAGGGACAATTAAATCAACTGAGTATATTGATAGCTAACCAAGAGTGGTCACAAGCCAGAAGGTTATTGTCAGCGATAGACTATACCTTAACGACATTATCTCCAAATCAAACCGCAATAAGTGCTAGAATTAATCTAGCCCAAACCCTTTCAAAAAGTCAAAACTCCCAACTCAAAACTCCCAACTCCCTGGCTACTTATCTCACCGATGCCCTTAAGTTGGCTAGGGAGTTGGGAGACAGAAGAGCGGAAGCTGAAGCAATTGGTAACCTAGGGACATTATACGAACAGCAATCACGTCTTGATGACGCCCAAAAATTGACTGAAAAAGCCTTACTCATTGCTCAACAAGTCAATGCTCCGGATTTAGGGTATCAATGGCAATGGCAACTGGGCAGAATCCTCAACCAAAAAGCAGATAAAAAAGGTGCGATCGCGGCCTATTCTCAATCGGTGCAAACCCTGCAATCAATTCGTAGCGACCTAGTCGCGATTAGTAGCGATATTCAGTTTGAGTTTCGAGAGAGTGTTGAACCAGTCTACCGAGAATTAGTAGGACTACTGCTGGAACCGAATGCACCTCAAGAAAACCTCAAACAAGCACGAGATGTAATTGAATCCCTGCAACTAGCGGAACTAGACAACTTTTTTCGGGATGCCTGTTTAGATGCTAAACCAGTTAATATTGATGAAATAGACCCCAACGCCGCAATCTTTGATACCATTATCTTGCCAGACCGACTGGAAGTAATTGTGACTTTGCCGGGACAACCTCTGCGCCAGATCACCACTAACTTACCTCAAACAAAAATAGAAAGACAACTGAAGTGGGTACTCAGAGATATTACTAACCCTTGGCGAGCTCAACGAACAGATATTCCTGAGCATTTGCGAGGTCTTCAGAAGAAAAACTTACAAAAAATACACGACTGGTTAATCACCCCCATTGAAGCTGAACTAGCCAAGAGTAACATCCGCACCCTAGTATTTATCCCAGACGGAGCCCTGCGCAATATTCCCATGTCGGTGCTTCATGACGGGGAAAACTATTTGGTCGAGAAATATCGTATTGCCGTAGCACCTAGTTTACAATTAATCGATTCTCAAGCCAATGTCAGAGAAAAATTTTCGGTTCTGACTGCTGGAGTCACGGAAACTCGTCCCCATCGTCCCAATTTAGCACCACTTCCTGGGGTGAAGGTGGAATTAGATAATATCAAGGCTCAAGTTCCTTCATTGATTCTACTCAATGAGTCCTTTACTGAATCCAACTTCAATACAGAAGTTAATAGCTCTGCTTACGAAGTCCTCCATCTAGCCACTCATGGTCAATTCAGTTCAGTAGCTGAAGAAACCTTTCTGCTGACCTGGGACGAGGTGATCAATCTCAATGAGTTAAATAGTATGATATCAGCCGATCAAAAGCAAAAAAATCCGATTGAATTACTCGTCCTCAGTGCTTGTCAGACAGCCAAAGGAGACTCCCGAGCCGCTTTGGGATTGGCTGGCATAGCCGTGCGTGGGGGGGCACGCAGTACCCTTGCCAGTCTCTGGTCTGTCAGCGATCGAGCCACATCAGATTTAATGACTCACTTCTATCAGAGGTTCGCGAAGGGCGAGGTTACCAAGGCTGAAGCTCTGCGACAAGCTCAACTGGAGCTGTTGCAGACGGAGGATTTTAATCACCCGTTTTACTGGTCGGCTTTTATTTTGCTGGGAAATTGGTTGTGAGGAGTAGGGGGTAGGGAGTAGGGAGTAGGGAGTAGGGAGTAGGGAGTAGGCAAAAGGCAAAAGGCAAAAGGCAAAAGGCAAAAGGCGAAAGGCAAAAGGCGAAAGGCGAAAGGCAAAAGGCGAAAGGCGAAAGGCAAAAGGCAAAAGGCAAAAGGCAAAAGTGCGATCACATCCGGTGTAGGGTGCGTTAATAACGCACCAACCCAAGAATAGTAGGGTGCGTTAATAACGCACCAACCCAAGAATAGTGCGATCGCATCCGGTGTAGGGTGCGTTAATAACGCACCAACCCAAGAATAGAGGTGCTCTGGGGTGATATAGCGCGTAGCGCTATAAAGGTAACGGGAGCTAAAATCACGAATTGTGTACCACTACCGTGTGGGTACATAACTGATAACTGATAACTAATTTAAATACATAAGGATGAAAAGATGACAAACAATAATTTTGTTGGTACTTGGAAGCTTATTTATTGGGAAAGTAAAACTCCAAAGGGAAAAATTTACCACCCATTCGGTAAAAATACCATTGGTTATATTACCTACACACAATATCAACATATGTCTGCTACCATTATGAAATAAAATCGCCCGAATATTGAGATTCCTCCTGAAGAGCTGATCAAAGCAAGACAAGTCTTATTAAAACCCTGGTTATTAATCAATGGGTGGAAGTATATTAAAGGTATCTTTAGATATCTTCAGGCATCCACTAACTACATTTCCTATAGCGGTAAATATGAAATTAAAGGAAACAAAGTCGTTCATCATGTGGAAGTTAGCCTTATTCCTGACTGGACTGGTACAGACTTGGAACGTACCTTTGAATTTTCATCAGATAGCAGGCTAGTATTGAGTACACCTGATCAAGACGGCAATCATCATTATCTAACCTGGGAGCGCATCTGAGCTAAGATTTATACTCTAATGATCTAAAAAAAAGCCATGGGAGTGCGATCGCATCCTGTGTAGATCGCCTGAAGGGGTGACAAACAGCCTTAAAAGCCTTACTGGGTGTGGGGTGTGGGGTGAAGGGTGTAGGGGAAGATCAGGAGCTGGCCACGTTGGTAGGGACGCTTGAATCAGGTTTCGGACCCAAGTAAATCGCTGGGGTCACTCCAAATTCGGTTCTATTTTCCCCATACCCCACACCCCACACCCCACACCCTGTCTACTTTTTAGCCTTGTTGTCACCCCCTCAGGTAGATCGCATCCGGTGTAGGGTGCGTTAATAACGCACCAAGCCAAGGATAAAGATGCTCTGGGAAGATATCTTTACAACAACAAGGAACAAGTCTACTTAGTAATTCTCTAGATAGTCAATGAATGGTAAATTGCCCCTAACTGCATTATACAAGCGCAGATCTGCCGTGATGAACTTAGCTCCCATTGCCTCTGCTAAGGCTAGATAGAGGGCATCATAGACAGTCCGGTCAAAAGCTGCTCCCAAACTATAGGCTCTCGGTAGAATAGTTTCTGTCTCTACTGTTGGCACAGATAGTGCTAGTAGGTGGGCAATGAGACTATTTCCCTCTTGCTCAGTAATCAAACCCACTCTTTGTCTTTTCCAGATAATATTTCCGACTTCTGCTAGCATCAGTTCTGGCGCAATCAAATCTACTCTGGATAACTCCCAATCTTTACGGACAGCCAGAGCCTGCTTGGTTAATGGCTCCACAAAAAACCACTTAGCAACAACGCTACTATCAATCACCAACAGCATTAACGGCTCCGGTCTTGATTAATGTGCTCGACTGAATCAGGCATAATACCAATTCGGGCAAAGATTGTTTCTCTAGTGCGATCAATTCCTTCGAGAACCTCTGCTGACGGTCGCTGGGAGAGTCGCACAGACCGCTCCAATAACACCAAAATCTGTTGATTGACAGAACGGCGTTCTCGGGCAGCCATGTCTTTGATCTGTTGGTAAAGCTCTTCAGGAATATCTCGTAGACTTAAATTGGTCATGGTTTTCCCTAATGTTTATACTATTATGATATCATCATGATACCAAAGAAAGCCATTCGAGTGCGATGCTCTTTTAGAGCCGCTACGCGATCGCTTAATTGTCTAACCTACGTTATGGGGAGTATCTCAATATATAGCACTACACATTAAGGTGTTTGACATTCCTAAATTCCGAAACTTAGTCATAGCTTACTTCTGACTTCTGCCTTCTGACTTCTGACTTCTGACTTCTGACTTGCGCGTAGCGCTATATCACTTCGGCTTTGTGAGCATCACGCGCCAAAAAACCAAAGCAATTAAAGATGCATAACCTAATACTGTTAACCACTCCTGCCAAGTGCCCATACCAAATAAAACTGTGTTATCCATAAATACAAAAGTATTGAATAGAAAATTTAGTTAACCATTCAGCCGTCAGCTGTCAGCCGTCAGCTGATAATAAACCCAGCGTAACGTGCTTATCGCACAAACGTAATAATTTAATAGTTCGAGATTAATCATAATTTCAAGTCTGGAGAAAAGCCCATCAAAACATAAGCTGATAGCTGATAGCTGATAGCTGATAGCTGATAGCTTACAAATTTAGCGCAATTCTCTACCGAAGGGAAATAGAGACAAGGGAATTAATTTAAAATGCTGTTGGGCAAAGGGAAGGCCAATAATTGTAATAGCTAAAATTAGCCCTGAGACCAAATGAGCAACAGCAATCTCCCAGCCAAAGGCGATCAGCCAGATAATGTTAAAAATCATATTGAGGAGGCTACCAACCTCTGACGTTTCCTCAATCGTTCTGCCAAATGGTGCCAGAGTAGCGATGCCCAGTTTGATAGCCTGTATTCCAAAGGGGATGCCAATAATAGTCAGACAAATCCCTAATCCACCGATAATATAACCGGCACCAACAACTAAACCGCCAAAGATTAACCAGATAATGTTTCCTAGAAGGCTCATGACTCTCCTTTATTAATCCCCTTGGTACTACTTAAGTATACCAGTTAATGGGGTGAAGTAGTTCGTTCTAGGTTTTAGGGAGTAGGGAGTAGGGAGTAGGGAGTAGGGAGTAGGGAGTAGGGAGTAGGGATAATAAAAATCAATGGTCTCATCCTGAAACATCAGAGCAAAAAGCTCAGAGCAACAAGTCATCCCTCAACCTCAGAGGGCTTTTGCTGTTGCTCTTCCAAAAATAGCTCTACAGCTCGATTAAACTCTTCCGGCTCTACTAAAAATGGCCAATGATTGCCAGGAACTTGACGAATAGTTAAATTTTTTAGATAAGTTTTATAAGGTTTTAGCTGCCCATCCGAGCGATTAAGACCCTTTTCTGGTACTATCAATACCGTAGGAATATCAATGATTTCCGTGAGTCCTGCTATGCGCATCACGTCTTCAAAAATCTCATTTCTGGCCTGAACCACAAATTTACTGCCCCAACTGCCATCAGGTTTAGGTTCAATGCTGGCTTTAAAGACGTTTTGCTGAAAGGGACTCCAACCCCGGTATTGTTTTAATTCTTGAGCTTGTGCTATCGCTTGCTCATAACTGACAAAGGGTCCCATAGCTTTTACAAAAGGCAACACACGGAAGAGTAGGGGAAACATAACCTTCAAAAACATCGGAATTTTGCCGATGAAAAAAGGATCGACCAAAATTAGGCTGCGCAATCGGGATGGATTTTGCTTAGCCCAAATCGGAACTAATTTACCAGCCCAGGAGTGACCGAGGATATGAGCACTAGACCATCCTAGGTGATCCATTAAGGCTTCTAAATCGGCGATGTGATCATCAAAGGTATAGCCTTGATCCGGCTTGCTACTTTCCCCATGACCGCGCAGATCTGGAGCAATGATATGATACTTTGGGGCAAGGTAATCCCCGAGGCTAGACCACACTAGGCTATGGTCTGCTAATCCATGTAAGAGTAACAAGGGAGTTTGGCCTTGGTTCCATTCTAGGTAAGACAGTTGGATGTTTGGTAAGTCTAAGGTTTGACGTATGGGCATTAAGTTTCCTCTTCCGAAGATTCTTCATCCACCATCAAAACATAATCTGCCATCTGTGCTGCTAAATGAAGAACAATTGGGCGAGAAAGTGGAGACTTGTATTGCAATGCCATCTGACGTAATTGATGGGTCACTATTGCCCAATGCTCCGGCTTATCTCCTGGTTGTATACAAGCTACTGTTAATTCAACTATTTGTGGATGTGTCCAGTTTTTTTGAGGTTCCTTAGACTTACTTGAATAATGGCTTATGTTTGACATTGTAGGATGTTTTTCACCAATGCTGAGAAATATCCGGTCATTGCTTTCGGTATAAAATAGTCCAGAGGTTGATGTAGCTAATGTTTCCAAGTCTACCAAATCATCAAACAACTTTACCTTCTGTTTGTCTGTATCATGGAGAGCATACCAGTTTGGGGTTTCTTCATCTTCACGGACTCGAACGACCCGAAGGTTTGGTATTAATTGAGGAGACTCTGCCCCGAACACTAAGCCTTCTGGAGATATTTCGCTATCTTGTAACCATTTCCAATACCTTCGTATATTTTGAGCATCGCACAATAGTAATGTATCTTTACCTCTTAATTCTTTACTTTGCAGCATTCGTCTGATAAATCGTTTAATCTCTGAAGATTTTTGTTTGTTGTCACCTGTTATCGATTTACCTAATTTATTTAGTTTAACCAACGCTTCATCGTAGGGTAACCATTTAGATAAACCATTAAAAGTGGCTTCAATGGTTTGGGAATCTGAACGCATTTTGACCATACATGGTATCAGTTGTTGTTTCCCATGAGCGCTAGTTTTACCAGTGCGGCTAACTAACCATAAAGCAACATAAGTAATTGGGTCGGGAAGTGTTACTGATGGGATAACTATCCGTGGCGGAGCTATCTGTACTCCCAAAGAGCGCAGTATATCTAAAACAGAACTTATCGCTTTCTGTACTAGTTCGTTTTGTAAGTCGTTAATTTCCTTCCGCTCTTTCTTGTTTAACTCTCTACCCTTTTCTTTTGCTCGCTTCTCATATTCATGTTTAACTTTCTCATGTTTGGGAGCAATAAATTGTGATAATCTGTCAATTTTTTCTTGAGCAAAACCTAAGCGGATAGCTGCTTTGGGGTCTATCCATTTATGCTTCCAATGGTTTTCATCATACAGTTCAACTAATACTCCGACTTTTCCAGTTATAGGCGGCATGTCCTTAATTGCTTGTGCTATTTCACCCATTCGGGTTTTGATAGCATCTTCTCGTTGTTCGGAAGTTGGTTTCTGCTCAGTCTCTGTAGATAAAGGTAAACGTTCTGCCAATTTACCTATTGGTTGGGGGCGTATAGTGACAGTCAAATCTATATCTGGGAAATTATAAGTATTTTCTGTTGATGTTGTCAATCCCAGGCAATAGCATACTGCTTTGATAAGTGCATCTAGTGTTGACTCGTGAATATACCAAATCTCAATGGTTAGCTCTTTACCAATACAGTTACGTATGGCTTCACGGAGTCTTTTAGCTTCTTTTTCATATTCTTCTATTTTTGAAATATCCATAGTCCAAGATATTCCATCTGGCTTAGGTAAGTTAAATTCATATAGTCTATCGGATTTTTTTGGCTTTATTGTAGAGTTAAGCCGGTGATAGTTTATGAGCTCCCACTTATCTTTGAAGAATAGTGCAATTTGTTCCATTAATTGACGATAGTTATTTGGGGGAAATCCTTTACCTACTTCATGTTTTGTCTTCATCCCATCTTTGTAAGTGATACAAATGTTAGGACTATCAGTAATATTTAGATATTTTACCGGATTAGCTAAAATTTTATCTGGAGTGATTTTATCTGGAGTGTCAGATCTAGAGATAATTGGATATAACAACTTAGCTAAATTATTAGCCCACTTAGCCTCTCCTTTCCATACCATCGGAGCGACTTGAAAGTATTCGGTATAGCCATAAGGATTTATTTCCTCGCCCCATTTAACTTGAGTACGAATATATACAGAACTAGCTTGTCCCCCTGATAGTAAACCAGTCTTCTCTAGACTACACCACCGACGTGTAATCATATCACATTGCAGTTGAGGATATGGCTGGAACGGAACAGTTTTTACTGTCAACCTCAAAACTATTGAGTAATAGGATTTAACTTTCTTATTGTCTGACTCCGGAGGCCAAGATATCAACTCAGCTCCTGGTCGTGTCATTGGGGAACAGCGATAAAACTGAATTGTTTTATCATCAAATTTGAACTTCAGGTCGGGTTTGCTTAGTTCCGTTGCTATAATGTCAGGTAAGAGGATAAAACTATTGCTATTTTCATTAATATTGGCGGTTCCGTTCGGAAATGTTTTCCATGATTCCATTTTTAGAGTTACCGATTCCCACTGTAAATTGTTAGATAACAGCTCCATTACGGCTTGTCGTTGCTCAACGGTTATCCCATTTTTTCGTCTGTTGGGGTTCTGATCAGGAAACTCAGTATCTAGCCAATGAGATAAAATAACTAATAATTTATTTATGGGAATTTCCCCTCGACTGTATAGCCAAAATTCCTCCCAAATTTTATCAATGTAAATTAAACCAGGGATGATTGCCCTTAGAGCAGCGTTGAGGGATGCGATCGGAATACTTACTGGTTCGTTGTAACGCCTTTCTCTTTGTGCCACAAGACTTTTGATTAAATCTTGAGCTGTTTCTGGAAACTTAAGTGCATAAAATTGTTGTGCAGGTAACTTATGTTGCTCTTTTACTCGGACAGCACCCAGGCGGATTGTGTGGTATTGAATTGCCATAACTTAAATTAGTTGTGAGAGGGTTACAGTATTAAGATGAAAAAAGATTTGTAGTGTTTGCGATCGCATTATAGAATGGGCCATAAAGTGCCTGAACTATTTGCTGATCAATCTTGTTAATTTGCTCTCCTGAGTCTTCACATGACTCTTCAAAATAGGGCTTTAGCAAATCTCGGATACCAACCAGGATGCTGCTTGAAGGGGTATCTTCTTCTTCTTCAATCTGTGCAGTTTTTTGCGCAAATTTGGCATCGCACCAAAATAATTCAGCGTTACTACCACCACGAATCAGACGACCGACCACCTGCCACAGTGAAACGGCAATATCCCAATGGATCGCCCTTAAGTTGTTTGGATCAAGGTTTTTTAGTCTTAATGGTAGGTGTAGCAAGCGCACCCATTGATCATAGGCTGTGCCTCGAAATGTAGTACCTAAATCTTCAAGATTGTCTCCTGTAGCTGTTTTATAGTTTTCAATTGCCCAACGGTTAATGGAGTGAATAGCATAGCTGATATCATCGGGACTTGGGTGGGGTAGAACCAGGAAGTAAGCTGCCCCAATTGCTGCCATGCCATTCTCATCAACAATATTGTGACCACGCTCTATCGCTTTTAGGGGTGCTATTAAAATGTCTTTGTCAGGTTGGTGAGCGAACTCAAATACTCGCCCTCGTTGTAAGGTATGATAATTTTTATTTTCTATTTCATGATTTAGGGACTCAGATTTATGATCATCTCTTGTTAAACCGATAACTCGATTTCCCCAGTTGAGATTAATTAAACATTCGTGAACTAGTTTTACCTGTTCATAGCTATTGACTACCAACAATAGTTTTCGCCCCTTAAGCTTTGTTAGTTGTCTTTCAAAATACTCTTCATTAACTAATACACTAACAATTTTATTTAAGTTATTCTGTTTTTTATATCCTGTTCCTGATACAGAAATTGGTTTATTATCGTCCTCGGCTAACGGTAAAAATGTTGACGTGATTGAAAATTCCTGATTTGTATTTGGTAATAGCACTCCGGTTACTGGTATATCAACATGGTATGCGGGGGATTTACCTGCCCAACTGGTTCCTGACATCAGTAATATGTGGGGACTTGCTATGGTGTCGCTGGGGAATAAATCATTAAAGTCTAGAAGTAACCAACGACCAACACCTGTGCAACGGAAAAATCGCAGACTTCCTAATTTTTCTTGATAAGATTTGTGGTATTGGAATGCCAACTGATTTCCCATTGGCATGGCGGGGATTATTGGGGTATAGTCGGCTGGTGGGGCTTGAAACCACATTGAATCTTCTGCTTTGAGCTTAAGGATGTCTTGTACCTGTCTCCAGTAGGTCATCATAAAATGAAGCTTTTTTTGGAGAACACAAACCAATAAGGCAAACTCTAACTTTATGGCTATTGCTTTAATCTTGTCGGAGTCTAACGTAATATTATTTTTTTTTGCTTGTGTCTCAACCCACTTACCAAGAGCTTCTTCCTTGCCACTACTTTCAATAACTTGATGAGTTAGTGTAAAAAGGGAATCATGATTGTAAGATAAATTTTTTAGATAGGGCTTAAATATATTATCCATGAAAGTGTCGGCATTTGCCATTCCAGCTAACTCAGTAGCTACTTCCCGTAAGAGCAACCAATCTGTGAAATATTTTTTGCTATTTCGCCATTGAGATAATTCCTGATACTCTCCTCCCAACATACGATAAATTTTGTCTGTTACTCGTTTAGCTTGTTGGCAAGCAGACCACCAATGATCAACAATTTCTTTAATCAGGGGTTGAGAATTTTGACGTCCTAGTTCAGCTTCAACCTTGTGTGAAATGGTATCTAACCAAGCATCCCTTTTTGGTCGGCGTAATGTTTGGTCAGGGCTAAAGGCTTTATCTAAATAAGCTTGAAATTGGTCTACTTCATCGATAATGACTAAGTCGCTACGCCTCCAAACTAACTCATAATACAGTAAACTTTCTCGGTTTATCTGTTGTGGGACTCGGCTGTAAATTAAACTTCCTGGTGTACCAATCCAAATGGAAGCGGTTACTAAGTCACGTTCTTTTTGATGATAAGAGCATGCACTATAAACAGGACAAGCTGCTTTGACTTGGGATGAAGTTGACTGTTTCCCATCTGCTTGATTATTTTCTAGATCTGTGGATGCTACTTGATTAGTAAGTTCTAGATCCATGCACGGTTGTTCTCCTATGTCAAAGGGTTTTGACATTTCCGGTTTAACCTCTGAACTCAATAAGCAAGTGTTACTGAGCCATTTAAAAGCAGGATGGTCTTGATTGAATGGTTCGTCAGGATTGTTATTATAAACAGCTTGATGCAATCGCTCAATATGACTCTTTCGGTTGGAATTACCTAAAATTGGAGCGACATCGGTAATTCCTACATCAGCAAAAGTCTTCACCAATTCAAATATTTGGAGGACATCTGCTACTATTAAGGTAATATGTAGTTTTTTTCTAGTTGCCCATACAGCTAGGACTTTCATTAAGTTAGATTTGCCTGATGATACCATCCCGACTAGATGCATCATTCGGTTTATCGTAAGGGATTCCACTGGAACTAAACAATCGTCATCACCAAATACCTGTAGCTTGGCGTTTTTTATCCGTTCTTTCCACTGTGTTTTAAGTTCCCGCTTCTTACTTTGTCTATCCATCCATGCTGCGGTTTTTTCCAACTCTTTCCAAGTTACAGTTATAGCTTCCCGTTGGGACTTACCAGTTAACTCATGAGCCCTTGGTGCAGATTTTACCAGTGTATCAGGTATTTCAAGTGTTTCTATGATTCCATGGACTTTACAGTTATATTGTTTGCCAGCTTCAGCCCATTTGAGTTTACCTCTTTCTAAGAATGGGATAGGAGATAGTAAGGTCTTCTCATATACCTCCTCGTCAAATCTAAAATTTGCAGTGGTTAGATTAATGTTTCGTTCAAACTCGTCTAGAGATTCAGACAGTTCATAGCCTCGTTGGTCTACTGGCAGAGAACGATAATACTTAAGTGCGTCTAACCACAGCTCTTTTCCTAGGTAATTTTTTAGCAAATGACGCCCAGAGGCATACATGTTATGCTGGGACTCATCCCAGTTTTCAAGTTCTGGGGTACAGAAAGGATAACCGGTTAGCAATACCCAAAGACTAGTTGCAGGGGCATTGGGAAGTAGAGAGTTTAATAAATATAGTCCCAATTCTACATCACATAATTTTTTGTCTAATCCTGCTTTGATTAGTTTATTTCGCCAGTTAGTTGTATTTCTCATTGTTGGCAAATTTTTAGTTTTTCTTCAACAGCGTTCATAAACTCTGCTTCAAACATTACTTGAGACTTGTTGATGTTTAATTTAACTGGACAATGATTGATAAATTCTTGAATATACTCGTCTCCGTATTCTCTAATTTCATCAGGAAATACAAAAAATGCTTGATTGTATGGCTCTTCAGAAAGTTTAGGGATAGGCTCCTTAAGATTCTTGGCTAAGTTATAGGCCGATTCCCAAAACTTAACATCAACTGCCCAGACGGTCTGATCAGGAAAGACAATATGCAGGTCATATTTATCACGTTCAGGATAGAGTTTAACCTCTAGCTCTAACTTTTTAATTTCCTCTTCTAGTCTTATTTCTGGACATCCGGGACGGTGAATAAAATATCGCAGCCCTTTTTTTAGCCATAAAACTTGGTCATTGCTATCGAACTTAAACGGGATTGATTCTTTATTTTGTTTAGCGCAATGTTTATTCTCACACTTTAATTGATTGTCTTTGGTACGATGCATTAATCCGCGACAGTGACCACAGCAATAAAATTTTCCTTCTTTTTTATACGATGGTGGAGCTTCTTCATAGCAATTTCCTAAGACTTGTTGCAATGGCTTAAGTTCGAGCACTCGTTTAACATCTAAATCTCCTTTTGTGATTACAGGATTGGTGACCAGGAAACGGCGAAACGCTACATATAAGTTTGGGTCTAGTGCTGATTTATTCCGAACTTCGTTGATCACTTCATTTTGAATTTGGTCAGCTTCGTTGATATATGACCCGTCTAACTCAATGCAAAATCCGCTAGGCTGTTGGTCTTCTATAAATCGAACTTGCTTCCAGTCTTCTGGGCAGTTAATTTTAATAGTCCAATCCTTGATAGCAAGCTGCGCCCAGTTAGTGACAAAGTCTGGAACCCCTTGAGGTTGGGTTTTATTTTGCTTCACACAAAAAGCTTGTAACTTTTCTACTCCCAGCTGCAGATCGGATGGATAAGGGTCAGATCTCGACTTTTCCTGCGGCGCGTACTGGACTATTCCCTTTGCTATCTGGCGTAGAATCGCTTCTTCAGGGCTCGGTTCTTGATCTGCTGTCTGTTTTTTTGAGCTGGCCTTTGTCTTGCGCTTAGGCTTAGCCCCTGGTACGTAGGAGTTGATATCGAATCTCCTCTGGCCGGATGGTGTCCTGATTGCCTGAATCTTGCCTGCAGCTTCCCACCGCCTCAAGGAGTCTATACTCACTCCTAACCGTCGTGCTGCTTCTTTGGGACTTATATACTCGGTAATGGCTTTTTCCTCAACTCTTGTTTTCTATACTAGCAAAACTAAATAGGTTTTCCTATGCAATCCTATGAAAAAAAAAGACATAATTACCGAGGCTAGACTAAACTAGGGCATGATCCCCTAAGCCATGTCAGAGTAACAAGGGGGTGTAGCCTCGGTTCTCTTCTAGGTAAGACAGTTGGATGTCTGGTCAGGGTAAGGTTTGACCGTAAGCAGTCAGCCGTCAGCAGTCAGCCGTCAGCCGTCAGCCTTTAGCTGGCTGATAGCTTATTACTGATATCTGATTAATTAGATTTTATTAAATTAAGCTAATTAATTATATATAATGAGTTCTAAATGATAGCTGATTGCTGATAGCTAATAGCTGAATGCTTACCTTAGAATAAAAATTCCTGGTACATGTCTACCTTCAGTTAAGTGATCTGCTAAGTGTACAGGCATTGACTTGCGGTTATTGGTTACCAATACGAAGTCATATTCCTCACACCAGCATAGAATTTCTGGGTCTTGTGTACCTTTTGGTGGAGTGGCTGGATCTCCAACAGCTCTGACAACTAAATCAGGTGCTTGCCGACGTAGTTGAATCTGATAGACTGGATTTACATTTTCATCCAGCAGATAATTCAGACTCATAGGCTTTATTCTTCGCTTCTTGTTCTGCTTTTAATTTTCGTAATCGAACTATACCTGGAGGAGGGTTTAGTTCTTGAGCTTTTTGTTGCTGATGACTCCATTCGAGCCAGTCATAAATATATTGGCTGACAACTTCTTTGTTGTTTAAGTAGTAAAGAATTGTGGCATAAACTTGTTCCAAGGTAATGGTGTAAAAACAGTTAAGAATTTCTTCTGGAGTACGATTCCGATAAATGTACTCATACAGCACATTTTCAATGCCCACTCGCGTTCCTTTGATGCGAATATCATCAGAAGCAATAAAATCAAAATAGTCTTCTATTTTCATCAGTTCAATAATTGATAATTGATAATTTTAAAAGGACTGTTAAATCAAATTACCCTCAAAGCACTGACAGGGTCCGCAATCGATTCAGAGCTGCTGCTAATTCCAAGCGGCGGAATTGGACTAAATCCCCTTCAGGAAAGAAAGTTAGTACATCCAATCCTTCTTCTTCAATATCTTTCATCACCAGAGCTAAAATTTCGGATAGGGTCAACCGTTCATCGATATACTTTTCTTTAGCATAAACAAGAGCCCTGGAAATTGCTCTTAACTGACCTACTTCTACAATTTGCTCAACAGCAGATAAATCAATATTTTCTGCACCAAACCCTACTTCATCTACATCTCGGACTTTCAATTTGACGGCTTTGCGTCCACGACTTGGGTCAATCCCATCGGCTAATGGTACTCGTGGGGTAATAGTGCCAAAGTGTTTCCCGCCTTCAGCGGTGCGTTCGGTAAAGTATTTTTCGGCAATTAACTGAGCCTTTTCGGTGACATCCTGGGGTTGGAAGTTGTCCATGGCAATGACGGTATCGGCTACATCAAAGTAATCTCCACTGCCTCCCATGACTAATATAGTAGAGACACCATACTCGGTATAGAGCTGTTTGACTTTATCAATAAATGGTGTAATGGGTTCTTTATCTTTAGCAATCAGCTCCTGCATACGGCGATCGCGAATCATAAAGTTAGTTGCTGCTGTGTCTTCGTCTACCAACAGTAACTTGGTACCGGCCTCAAGTGCTTCGATAATATTTGCGGCCTGGGAGGTGCTACCACTAGCATTGGTGGTGGAAAATTTTTCAGTGGAGCGACCGTGAGGTAATTGATTAATAAATGGGGAAATATCTACACCGGAAATCCCCCGACCATCTTCAGCCCGAATCTTGACAGCGGTGGGATTGGTGACTACTAATTCCCGTCCATCTCCAGGAATATGATTGTAAACTCCTAATTCAATGGCTTTGAGCATTGTGGATTTGCCATGATAGCCACCTCCTACAATCAAGGTGATCCCTTCTGGGATTCCCATACCGGTAATTAATCCTCGATTGGGACAAGTGAATGCTACTTCAAGTGTCTTGGGAGATTGAAATGCGATCGCATCCTCTTGCAATGGTTTGTCATCCACCCCACTCGAGCGTGGCAAAATGGCACCGTTAGGAATAAAGGCAACTAATTCATGACTTGCCAGCTGTTGACGCAACCAATCGGCATCTTCCACTGTTTCTACATGATGCTTAATGGCAGCTGGATCGAGGACTTCATACTTGATGGATTGCTCTATAATATCAGGGATATCTTGGCATAGCATTTCTGCGGCCTGACGCCCAGAAATCCGACGACCACGAGCTGGTAATCCTACCACAAACCGGATTTCTACCCCTTCATCACTCACCAAAGCGGAGGTGCGCTCCAGTACTGATTGTCCGACACGGGTAATGGCAATCAAGCCACTATTCCCGGTACCCCGCCGACAGCTCATTTCCCCAGCTACCCAATCAAATGAGCGAGTTAGATAATCCTCTAGGGCAATGGCTCGGCTGTCAGTGCGATACAGCTCACTGGGGAAACCAGCCACTGACTGGGGTAAGTACACGCGCACTTGGCTAGGAGAGGCAAAGGGGTCTCCCTGAACCCTGTCAATGACTAGAGTGAAATCTGGAAACTGATAGCTGCCCTTGATATCTCTGTAGGATTTGTAGCTGCGATCATCGAGTTGTAGGAGTAAAGACTCCAATTGATTGCTAGTGGCCATAATTGCAAGCATAAAATTGCTTGTTAATTGTCAATGGTTACTACCGACTTGTCAATTAACAAGGGATTCATGACTGTTGACTGTTTAGGTAAGCATTTAGCCGTCAGCTGTCAGCCGTCAGCCGTCAGCTTATTAGACTTCGGGGCAGTTGTCGGGAACAGGGAACAGCGGATCACCGGAACAGTGGACAAGAATTGACGTAAACATTATCAGAAAAATACTTTTGCAAGAGGTTTAATGTGAGTTACGTTTGCATGATAGCTGACCGCTGACCGCTGACCGCTGACCGCTGACCGCTTACGTTTACTAACTTGACTGCTCGGAGAGATTTACTAGACTTAATTCTTGCAGTGATTTTTCCAGAGCAGCAGTTTCCCAATAAAGCTTTATTGCTCCATGAAAGTTAGGATTTACTGTAATATCATCTATAGTATAGACATTAACAAATCCGAATTGAATTGCTTTGATTACAGCCTTTCGGGGAATCAATTCAACATATTTTTTCAAGTAACCAGCACTGAGATTCAGCGATACATCAATGCGATGATAATTCCCCACATTCACAAACCCAAACATCTTAATATCAATTTCAGATTGTTCATGGAAAACTGCTTGTTGTAGGGTTAAAGCACCAGCTTCAATAAGTTCTTCCATTTGACCGGCGTCTGCCAAGTTTTGTCTAAATAATCCCAGCAGCTTCCCTAATGTAGCCTCATCTTGATCCTTAAGTACTACTTCTAAGTCTATGCCCAGCTTCTCTTCATTTACAGAGTTTTTGATCAATGCGATCGCACCTTCTCTGAACCCCTGAGCTTGTGGTGGAGGATTCTGGTTTAACCCCTGAGCTTGTGGTGGAGGATTCTGGTTGAACAGTAAGCCTTGTTGATCACTGCTTTGCTCACTTCTATCATATCTATCAATTAAGCCAAACTTAAGTAATAGTTTGTCAATACCTAAAATTTGCTTTTGGGCAGCTTGCCATAGCACTGTTCTGAGGTTAGTCCTAAATTCCCCGATCGGATTTAATAACCACCAAGCTTTACGAGAAAGAGACTTTTTAGAGAGATGATTCCCCTTATTCCATTGATTTTTAAGCTCCTGATCGGTCAGGTAACGGGACTGAAACGGTAAGGAAGAGTCAGGAATAGAGATTAGTAGTTTCCCGGCCTCATAGGTTAAGCCAGGGGTAAAAATTTTATCTATTTTAATTTCAATCTCATGGAGTTGGAAGATACTGGTGGGTTGACCGAGGATGCTTATTTGAAAATATTGGAGAAATTCCCCTACTGCCTCCATTTGTTGTAAGGCTAATTTTTTTACTGACTTAAAGGGAATATTTTTACCGATTTTGACAGATATCTTGTAAACCTGATCCAATGGGATAATGTTGCTAATCGGAATTTTTCGACGTTGCAAGCAGTCTATTACTTCCCGGTCATGGTGTTTAAAAATATTGGCAGCATTCTCCTGAAAAAAAAATCGATATTCTTCGTTGTTTGCTGTTATAGTGCGGTTAGGAGTCATATCAAACCCTGGTGCCTTAACGACTTGTTAATTGAAAATTTACGATTGAGACTGGTGAATTGAGACTTGTTAATTTAAATTTGACCAACCCCGAAGACTAATAAGTATTACACCCGACAATATCTTACCTATTACAAGTGATATTATAGTTGATAATTTTATAATTGATAATTTTTGGTTCACGGTTGACAGTTGACGGTAATATACACGTAAGCTATCAGCTATCAGCTATCAGCTATCAGCTAATGCACTACTTGAGTGGCCATTGGCCTGTGGCGACGCTACACCGAACAGCTTTTGAATAAAATAAGCTGACGGCTGACGGCTGACGGCTGACGGCTGAATGCTTACATATACACTCAACTGTGAACAAAAAAGAGTTGCATCAAGACATGGTGATGGTTAAATGGGTATGGGCTTAAAACTGGACACTGAGCATCAACTGGCAATTGAAAGCCACGCAGAGAGCACCTATCCTGAAGAGTGCTGCGGTTTACTATTGGGTAAGCACCGGGGTGAGGTGAAAACGCTGGTTGAGGTATTACCCACACCGAACAACTGGGATGCTGAAGCGGCTGATGCCTATCCTACGGTTGAGGGCAAACATCAGGGAGATTATAGCAGACAGCGCCGATTCAGCATTGCTCCTGAGGTGCTAATGCGGGCACAAAAAGACGCACGCGATCGCAATCTCGATATAATCGGGATCTATCACTCTCATCCGGATCACCCAGCGGTACCTTCAGAATTTGATCGTGCGATCGCTTGGCAGCAATACTCGTATATTATTGTTGCTGTTGAGGAAGGTAAAGCCTGTGACTTCAGAAGTTGGAGCCTGGATGAACACCACCAGTTCCAGCCAGAAGAAACTATCATGATCAAAGGTTAAGTGCTGAGTCTTACCGCTTCAAACCCAACATGCCATGTTAAATCCCAATCTAGATGAAATCCAATTAAGTAAAGACGAATACGAACGTTACTCCCGACACCTGATTTTGCCCGAAGTTGGGTTAGATGGACAAAAACGCCTCAAAGCTGCCAGTGTCCTATGTATAGGTAGTGGTGGATTAGGTTCACCCCTATTGCTGTATCTTGCTGCTGCTGGAATTGGAAACTTAGGTCTAGTCGATTTCGATGTTGTAGATAGTTCTAACCTCCAACGTCAGGTAATTCACGGGACTTCGTGGGTAGGTAAACCCAAAATTCAGTCGGCCAAAGAGCGGATTCTAGAAATCAACCCTCACTGTCAGGTAGACCTCTACGAAACCCTGCTGAATTCCGAGAATGCCTTGGAAATCATGGCACCCTATGACATTATCGTCGATGGTACAGATAACTTTCCCACCCGTTACCTAGTCAATGATGCCTGTGTGCTTCTGAATAAGCCAAACGTCTATGGTTCTATTTTCCGGTTTGAGGGACAGGCGACAGTGTTTAATTACGAAGGTGGTCCCAACTACCGCGACTTGTTCCCTGAGCCCCCACCACCAGGAATGGTACCTTCCTGTGCAGAAGGAGGGGTTTTGGGCATTTTGCCAGGAATTATTGGGGTGATCCAAGCAACGGAAACGGTCAAAATTATTTTAGGCAAGGGCGATACCCTCAGTGGACGTTTGTTGCTGTACAACTCTTTAAATATGACTTTCCGGGAATTGAAACTGGGACTCAATCCAGAACGACCGGTCATTGAGAAGTTGATTGACTATCAACAATTCTGTGGCATTCCCCAAGCTAAAGAAGAGGAAGCCAAACGCCAGATGGATATCAAAGAGATGAATGTCCAGGAGCTCAAGGAACTCATGGATAGTGGTGCGGATGATTTTGTTTTGATTGATGTCCGCAATCCCCATGAGTATGATATTGCTAAGATTTCTGGCTCAGTTCTAGTGCCATTACCGGAGATTGAACAGGGTTCTGGTGTAGCAAAAGTCAAGGAACTGGTTAATGGTCATCGCTTGATTGCCCATTGTAAGAAGGGAGGTCGCTCAGCTAAAGCATTGGGAATTTTGAAAGAGGCTGGTATTGAAGGGATTAATGTCAAAGGAGGTATTACTGCCTGGAGTCAGGAAATTGATTCATCAGTACCGCAATATTAACAAGGGAAGTATGGTTTAGGACATAGTTTTTGGTTTCAAGGGAACAGGGAACAGGGAACAGGGAACAGAAATATGTCTTAACCTTTACAAAGTATAGTTCAGCACTGATCTCAAAGTTGCTCCCTGCTCCCTACTCCCTGCTCCCTACTCCCTAAAACCCAGGAATTTATACCTTAGCCCATTGAAAAGTGCTATCAATGCTCGATACGAGTACCCAAAACCTTGAGGAATTCTGCTAGCCACCGGGGATGAGCAGGCCAAGCGGGAGCTGTGACTAAATTACCGTCTACTACTGCTTCATCTACTGGGATGTCAGCATAGGTTCCACCAGCACGGGTAACATCGGGACTACAGGCTGGATAAGCGGAACATTTTTTACCCTGAAGTACATCTGCTGCTGCCAACAATTGAGCACCATGACAAATTGCTGCGATTGGTTTGTTCGCTTGGGCAAAGTGCTGCACGATTTTGATCACATCTTGATTGAGGCGGATGTATTCTGGTGCTCGCCCCCCTGGAATCACTAGGGCATCATAATCTTCAGGATTGATCCCATCAAAGGTGGCATTGAGGGTAAAGTTGTGACCAGGCTTCTCAGTGTAAGTCTGGTCTCCTTCAAAGTCATGAACCGCTGTACGAACAATGTCCCCAGCTTTTTTGTCAGGACAGACAGCATCAACGGTATGTCCTACCATCTGCAACCCTTGGAAGGGGACCATCACTTCGTAGTCTTCTACAAAGTCACCTACGAGCATTAAGATTTGCTTTCCTGCCATGTTATCACTCCTGTGGTTTGAATCGGAATAGCTCTTGAGCAATCCTAATCTATCAAGCTTCTGAGGTTGTTCGCGTAGCGTGGCCGAAAGGCCAAGGTTGTCTGTCAGAATGCAGAATGAAGAATGAAGAATGAAGAATGAAGAATGCAGAATGAAGAATGAAGAATGAAGAATGAAGAATGAAGAATGAAGAATGAAGAATTCTAAATTCTAAATTCTTAATTCTTAATTCTAAATTCTTAATTCAAAAATTGGGATTTAGTGCTCCAACCAAACCGCTAAATCCGTTGCGGTCTTAAAATTCAACAACGCTTCACTCAATTCCTCCAATCGAGTAATCGATAATCCCTCAATCTGTTGTTGGAGCACAGGGTCAAGTAAACCTAACCTCAGGGTTAGCAAACGCATCACAATTAATACCGCTTCCTCCTGCTTTCCTCGGTCGAGTCCCTGCTGGAGTCCCTGCTGGAGTCCCTGCTGGAGTCCCTGCTGGAGTCCCTGCTGGAGTCCCTTTTGGACTCCCTTTTGGATAATATCTTGATAGGTGACTGATTCTTCCATAATTTCCTCTGATAATAATCGACGGACTAAATCTTTATCAAACCGTAAACCAGCCAATACATCCACACAGGCGGCTAGATTTCCCCGTAATGGTTTTTCTTCAATTTTATCCACTTCGGCAACCACTTGCTCTAACAACCGATTAGGGCTATTACTCCTAGCTAGAGTTGCCAAGGGTAACAGCGCTCGATTGGCTAACAGTGGTTGAGGGTCTTGCTCCCACAAGCGAATTACTCGATAACGATGCCAGGTGTTAGTATCCCTAAACTCGTTAGTAAATACCAGATCTGAGGTCGTAGACTTGAGGAAAATCACGACCTGGTCAATGGGACATCGGTATTTACGTTGTAGTCTGACCCAATAGTCCAACATCCGAAATGGTAATGGTGGCTCGGATGGGGGTAGGGTTTGAAATTCTAGGTGCAGAATTTGGTTAGTGCTTTGCAGTAGACTCAGAGCATCAGCTTGAATTGGTTCAGCACTTAATTCGGTGTCTTGATGCAGTCGCTCATGGGGGAAACCCCCAAGACCGCGCTGCATCGCTTTTAAGTACCTGAATATCGCGAGGTTCTTCACCCAATAGCCAATGAAAAAACTCCGATGGGTATTCGTTACGGTCGATGCCTGGTATTACCCAGGGCACCTCCGCTTCAGAACTGGGCGTGCAACTTTCATCGCACCCAGCTCCTGAGTATCCTCAACCTTTCGGTTTACCTTTCGGTTTGCTCCAATGGATTTCTTGGTGGCAGCTTTGGTGTACAGCTAATAAGTTCTTTTGCTTCCAATTGTCGTGGTTTCCATCTACATGATGAAGGTGTACAGATTCGTCGCTTAGGAACTTGTGTCCACAGTGTCCACAGGAATGGTTCTGCTTTTTCAAAGCTTTTGCTGTAAGGTTGTCATATAGTACTGAATTCCTTTGACTCCAGTATATTAAGTCTCCGTCATATGGAGACTTAGTTCCTTTGACATTTACGTGCTGGTTTTGTTCATACCCCACGACTGGGAATCCCTTTTCGCATAGTTTCTTAGCTTTGTACCGACTTACTTTCTTTTCCTTTCGGAATTTTCGGTGAGCGGTGTTGCTCATAAACCATAGAGAATCTCGTGAGCTGCTCATGTCGCAACTTTTGTGGTAATTCCTCCACCCTCTCACGATAGGTGCTAGCTTTTTTGCTTTTACTTCAGCGCCATAATTCGAGCTGTTGACTACGGCTTTGATTTTCTTACGTATGTTCCGGTGATTTTCCTCTGAGGGAGTGCATCGGAATTTACCGTTTTTCTGGACGCGGAATCTCCACCCCAGGAGACGAAACCTTAGAATAAAGAAGCCTTAATTAATAATTTTTAACCCTTTTTTGCATAGTCTGTCCCCTGTAAAGGCTTCTTTATTCTTACGGTAACTTCATAGGAAGTCAAACCCGTCTGTCGTTTTGGTTAACTTGGTCTTCTCAAGATTTACTTCCAGACCGCGTTGGGAAAGGAAACTTTTAACTTTTTCTAACACCTTTTCAGCGTTGTCTTTTGGCTTTAGTATAATAATCATGTCGTCTGCATATCTGATGCTTCTGACACCTTTATTTACCTCTTCTATTCCATCTAGTGCGATATTGGCGCTTTTGTGGACTGACCACACCTCCTTGGGGCGTGCCTTGCTCTGGGAATTCCAGATTGATGCCTGCTTTTAGACATCTGAATATCCCCATCTTCAGACCCGCAGGGGCTAGCAATCTATCCATAATGGAGCTGTGGGATATGCGGTCAAAACACTTCTTGATGTCTAGTTCAATTACTCTTTTGTTGATGCCGTTCTTGTTTGAGCATAGGTTTAAAAACAGAATTTTTTGTGCGTCTTGGGCACATCTGCCAGTCCTAAACCCGTAGCTGAAGGCACTGAACGTCGCTTCATGGGCGGGTTCTAGAGCGTATTTTGCTAGACACTGCCATGCTCTATCAGCGATTGTAGGCACTTTTAGCACTCTTATTTTCCCATTCTTTTTAGGGATTGGGATTTCACGAAGTCGATTATGTTTCCAGTCGTGGCCGTAATCGTTCAATGCTTGAGCCAGTTCCATTCGCTGTCTGTAATTGAGACTTGACCGGCCATCAATTCCAGGGGTACGTTTACCCTGATTGAGCTGTGTCACTTGACGGACAGCCAGTAGTTGTGCTGAGCGGGACTTCAGAATCAGTTTTTGTAAAGACCGTGCTTTCCTCAAGTCACCATCTCGAACTGCTTTATACACTCTCCTCTGTAGGCGGAAAAGATTCCGGCGGAGTTGTTTCCACTTTTGGCTTTTCCATAGGTCACTATATCTATTTGACATGTGTCTACCCGTGCTCTCCATTAGTTTTGTGTACTCTGGATACCCGCCATCAGTTTTACGATGGCATCCTACCCGACAGTGGGGATTAAGTTTGGCATAACTTACCGGGGTTCGACTACGTCCGGGACCCATTTTTGCTGTCGTTTTTACTTGTTCCGTCTATCAGATTGTTTTGACGATTTAGGGCAGTCCGGAGATGAAACCTTAGAATAGTGGAGCCTTACTACAAAATTTTTAACCCTTTTTCCCATAACCCTCTAACTATAAAGGCTCCACTATTCTTGCGGTAACTTCTAACCAGTTTGCCTATCCTCTTCTCGGAGATTACGACTGTCGCAAAAAAAACGCCGTGAGAATAGAAAGGATAAAGTCGCACATTTTTGTTCAGATTGTGGCTTTACTTTCAGACACTTTTCTAGGACTTGTTTACCCTTGTCGTCTCCCCATTAGCGGCAGTGTGGCTAATCTGTTTTACCTCTGATTCCGCCCTGTTGCCAGCTTCACTCCATAAGTTGCCGCTTATTCGGTGTGGCCAAGGTAGGGAGTCACTTATCTCCTAAAGGGGTGGGTTTTCACCACCATCCGAAAGACAGTTAGAATTCGGGATTGTCCCGCGAATTCCCCTAGTTATACCCCTCCTTTTTCAGGAGGCTCCTCCTAGGAACAAGCCGCACTTCTGCTAAGTATTTACAGATATTATCGTAGGCCAAGGCAAATTGTTCAAACTTAACACTATCTCAGACAGTCTAGTGAATCCCAGTTAAAAAATTGATCGCACCCGGATCTTGTTTATGGAGTCAAGCTATGATAGTAGCTGTGATTTTAGTTAGAGTTCTGTTGGAGCCAGTTGAGTAAGTCTTCACTGGTCTGAAAATCCCAGATGGCTTCTGATAAACGGTCTAGCTCTTGATTCGTCAAAGCTTCGATTAATGCCATGATATTACTGGTTAGTTTGCCAAAACGGCGCTCAAGCTGTCGCAATATTACCCTTCTTTCCCCTTGTACTCGTCCCTGTATTATTCCCTGTTCTATTCCCTGTATTATTCCCTGTTCTATTCCCTGTATTATTCCCTGTTCTATTCCTTCCCGTTGAGCTAGACTCAATGCACCTCGTGTGTCCTCCAAGACCATCTCCTGCTTGCGGAGTTTTTCCAATTCTGACACACTCAAGCCCGCTTGATTGGCTATAGTTAAGGCTTTTTCTAGCTGTGGGATTTCCCTGAGATTGTCAGGAATAATTTCTAAGCTGGGCGCTTCTTTGATAAAATATATCCACTTATCTATCACACTTTCTAACTCTTCCAGCTGTTTAGTGAATTTCGGTAGTTCCACAAACACCATCTTTAATTCATTTTCCTGATAAGCCAATCGCTCTTCTTTTTCTTGAAAGCAAAAACAGCTAATTACTTTCTGTGTTGATGGGAACAGTTGAAAATCGGTGATGGTTAAAGCAATGACTGGATTTAGATCGAAATATCCCTGTCCCGACTTTAGTTGATTCCCATAGGTTTTGCACAAGTTATACACCACTCGCTTCTCGAAAGCCTCTACATTCCAGATTTGCATTTCAATCAGCACAGTTGTTCGATCCTCTAATACTGCCTTAACATCCAGATAAGTGTCTTTTAACTCCACTACATCCCCGGCACTATAGGGGTCAAGGATTTCTAAATCCTGGATTACCGACTCCCCAGAGTAGATCATGGCATTGAGAAAGGAAATCAGAATATCCTTACTTTGATCTGAGCCAAAGATTTTCTTGAAAGCAAAGTCAGTTTTGGGACTAATGAATCTCATGGTGTTAGCAGTTTACGAGGTAGAGTGGTTAGTCAGCGATGCAGCGCGGTCTTGGGGGTTTCACCCATGACCGCGCTGGATCAAGACAATGTCTTTCCTAGGGAATCTCACGGACATCCTTTCAGTAATCATCCTAGCAAAATCCGTTGATATTCTGGTGTATCACCCGTTAGCATTTCTCTAAGCTTAAAAGGAATCAACGGAACAAAAGCAGGATGGTTCTTCAAAAGACTAGTAATAATAGTAGCAATAAAACTAATAGTAATCAATCCAGTAATCATCAATGGGATGATGTTCGTGCAGCGTTGAAACGATTCTGGGGTTACGAGGATTTTCGACCTCCCCAAGGTGAAATTATTCGGATGATTTTAGAACAACGGGATGCTTTAATTGTTTTGCCTACTGGTGGTGGTAAGTCGATTTGTTTTCAACTACCAGCTTTACTACAAACTGGATTAACATTAGTGATTTCTCCACTGGTAGCATTGATGGAAAATCAGGTGCAGGAATTGCGCGATCGCAAATTACCTGCTGCTCTGTTACATAGTGAATTACCTAGCTACCAACGGCAACAAACCCTTCAAGCTCTAGAAAAGCAACAACTGCGATTGCTCTACTTATCCCCAGAAACCCTACTCAGTGCAGCAGTGTGGAAACGGTTGTGTCAGCCACAGCTTCAGATTAATGGATTGATTTTAGATGAAGCCCATTGTTTGGTTCAATGGGGTGATACCTTTAGACCCGCTTATCGCCGTTTGGGAGCAGTAAGACCAGCACTGCTCAAGTGTAAGCCCAAGGGAACAAAAATTGCGATCGCATCCTTTACTGCTACCGCTGACCCCAAGGCTCAACAAACCATCCGCAAAGTCTTGCAACTGCAACAACCCCAAACATTTTTAATTAGCCCCTATCGAGACAATCTTAACCTCCACGTCCAAACCGTCTGGACTCCCAAAGGACGCGAAACACGAGTATTGACCTATATTAAAGCCAGACCTAAACAAGCTGGTTTAGTCTATGTCCGTTCCCGAAAAGATAGTGAAGTGTTAGCGCAATGGTTTACTTCCTTGGGGTATTCCACCGCAGCTTACCACGCTGGCTTGGGTGCTCAGGAACGTCGGAAAATTGAAGCCAGTTGGATTAGTGGTCAGACCCAATTTGTGGTATGTACCTGTGCCTTTGGCATGGGGATTAATAAGCCAGATGTACGCTGGGTCGTGCATTTCCAAGCACCTTTACTTTTATCGGAATATATTCAGGAAGTAGGTCGTGGGGGAAGGGATGGTAAACCAGCAGATGCTTTGACCTTAGTCAGTGAACCAACGGGATGGTTAAATCCAGAGGATAAGCAACGACAAGAGTTTTTTGCCCATCAAATGCGATCGCAATACCAACAAGCTCAACAGTTAGCAAAGCAATTACCAGCCCAGGGAGAAGTAGCCAAAGTAGCCAAAGAATTTCCCAATGGTGCCATAGCCTTAGCACTCCTGGATAGTGCTGGTCAACTAGAATGGATTGATCCATTCCATTACCGGCAACACCGGTCTAGAAAATCTTCCTCCCTGGCACAGGTTAGTAATATCCAACAGCAAGCCCAGTCTCAGATGAATCAATACCTGAAAACTCGCCAGTGTCGTTGGCAATTTTTACTAAAAGCATTTGGTTTTACTCAAGAAGCGGTTGGTTTTAAATGCGATCGCTGTGATAATTGTTTATCCCATTGATTAATTGGATGAGGTACCTCCTCTTGGGTTTTAGGGAGTAGGGAGTAGGGAGTAGGGAGTAGGGCAAGAGAGGGAAGGGTGGGGAGATGGGGAGATGGGGAGATGGGGAGATGGGGAGTAATGGTGCTTGTTTTAGCTGTCCGGCAAAATTCATCCCACACCTATGCTGCGCATTAGGTGTGGGATGAATTTTGCACAGGGTATGCATGGAATTGCTATAATATATGTACTGGTAAACAAAGCCGAACGCGCCCCGCGTGGCCTACGGCCTTAAATGCTGGTTTGTCAGCAAAACACTCTTAAAAAAAAGACCAAGAAAACAGAGCGGCAGCGATGCAGCGCGGTCTTGGGGGTTTCCCCCACTCGCTATTGCATCAAGAGAGGGCAGTCCGTTCTTAAAGCCCAGCGCCTCCTAAGGGATGCCCGGATTGGCGCTTGTTGCCTACACTGAACTCGTTCGCGGAGCGGCTCTGTAAGAGCAGAGTCAGTGTAGGAGCTGTCACGCTACCTTAAAATAAGCTGTCGCGCATTTAAACGACCTTGTCTTGATGCAAAGCGCGAGTGGGGGAAACCACGGCAGTCGCTGGGGGAACGGCAGTCGCTCATGGGGGAGACCCCCAAGACCGCGCTGCCTCCCCTGTTCCCTTGCTGCCTCCCCTGTTCCCTTGCTGCATCGCTTGATTAAATCAGGAAAAAAAACTGAAACTCTTTTCCCTACTGCCTGCTGCCTGCTGCTTTCTGCCTTGCTTTTGGTCATGGTTATTATGGTTCACTAGTGAAGTCCATGTAAGCACGAAACAGCTGGGTTAATCATGGCGCAACTCCACTCTAATGATCAAAACTTTAATTCAAAAAGAGACAATCTTGTTGTCGTTGGCTTAAACCGCTGGCAATGGCTTGCAACTGTTTTTGAGAGTAGTTTATTCTCTCAAAGGTTGTGATCGGTCGTCTAGAGGTGTAGGCGAAAGTAATTGAGTATCGGTCTGATGCAGTAGGTGGTTTCAGACGGTGGAAAATGTTGCGTGTGTCAGTAAAAATTACTGTGCCGTAGGGTCCTGTGCAAGGGTTACTGGTAAATTTAGACGCAACCCTTGCCATGTATTTATCTGAGACTAAACCAGAACAGTAATAATTGTAGTTCAGGGCTTCAGCTAATGATGAGGTTAAATGTCTGGGAATATATTCAAAAGGGCCACCATCTAACCCCACATCATTCAAGTAGATAATGATTTTAAGAATGCGATAGTCTTCTGCATCTACGTGCCATTGCCTGACATTTACTGGTTTACCATCGGCAATATTCCTTTGAAAGATTAGACCAGCCAAGAACCCTGGAACACCAAGGTAATTTTCTACAATATCAAGCAATCGTTCGTTAAGTCCCCACTTAAAAATTTGTGGGTAATTAATTAGCTCGTTGCGATAGGTTATACAAGACTCAATTTTCGGTATGGGCAATGCCCGTAATTTGGCTACGATATCCTCCGCACTATCTCTCAGTTCATTAGAGGAAATTGCTAACTCTTCTAAAGAAGTAATAAACGTTCCTTCTCTCTTTAGAGAATTGAACAATGGTAAATCTACTGGTGCTAGGCTAGGTAGGAAATTAGAATGGTTTTCTAGTCTGATTAGATAGTTGCCATAGGATAACTTATGGAGTATCGGTATTCGGAAAAACTCTCTTTTAATTTTTCCCGGTATACGTTTGGTATTCATGGCCAAATAATTACAGCTAAAAATCATGAAATTCCTAAGGTATTTATTTCATACCTCCTATTACGGCGGTTTGCATAACTATCAGGTACACATTGTTTCTCCTCTTCCCACTTCCGACTTCCCTCTTCCCTGCTCCGTTCGCGTAGCGTGGCCTACGGCCTCAGTCCCTGCTCCCTACAAACCCAAAACTTTGTACCTAACTGAAGTGCAAACCGCTGTATTACTAGCATACCAGCCTCAACTGTATACGTTTATATACAATAATACTGCTTTAATAAATCAATATTTTTAATTCATTTTTATGTAAATTTTTTCTATAGCAATGGTAGTAATATTTTGCGGATTTAAATTGGATATTATTCAGTTATAAAAAAAACGTCACCCCCTCAGCAAACAGTCTCTAAAAAACCTTCTACCCGCTGCAAAACTTTCTCCAACAAATCAGGATAATCAGCATCAAACCATTCAATGTCAGGATAAGCCTTAAACCAAGTGCGTTGACGTTTAGCAAATTGGCGAGTGTGGACAACAGTTAACTCTCTGGCCTGCTCAAGGGATAAGTTACCAGCAAGATAATCTTTAAATTCCCGATATCCCAACGTATCAAGTAACGGTAAATTCCATCCATACTTCTGAGCAATAGTTTCCACCTCAGCCACAAATCCTGCTGCTAACATTTGGTCAGTACGCTGAGCAATCCGCTGGGTAATAGTTTCAGAATCCCGACATTCCAAGCCAATCTGGAGAATTGGATAATTAGGAGGATTCTCTCCCTGCTGCTGTGATATCGGAATTCCAGTTACATAAAATACTTCCAATGCTCGCAATGTCCGCACTTGGTCATTGGGATGAATCTTCTGAGCAGCAACAGGGTCAATCTGTTGAAGGAAGTTATAGAGCTGAGCTTGACCAAGAGCAGCTAGTTGCGATCGCAAATCTTCCTGAGGCGCAACCCGAGGAATTTTTAACCCCCGCACTACCGATTTGATATATAAACCAGTACCACCAACCAGGAAAAGAGGTTTATTGTTTAAGTCAGCCTGATCTACCCGGTCTTCCCTGTGTTTGCTAGCTATGATTGCCTGGGCTTGCTGTTGATAATCAGCTACAGTTAAGGTTTCTGTTGGGTCACAGATATCAATCAGATAATGGGGTACCTGCTGTTGTTGAGTCAGTGTCGGCTTAGCCGTTCCAATATCAAATTCTCGGTAAACCTGACGAGAATCAGCATTAAGAATTATTGAACTAACCCGGTGTGCTAATGCTATCCCTAGACTCGACTTACCTGTGGCTGTAGCACCGCAAATTACTATGACTGGTGAGTGCTCAGTGTTGAGTTTTGAGTTTTGAGGGGAGGGCTGTTTCATCTTCGATTGTGGCATTTGGGACTAACTCGACCACTGACCCACTGCCAGGTGATAACCTATATAGTGAATCCCCTATAGAAATAATCTATGAAAGTGGGCTGTGGTCGCCTATAAGGCTTTTGTGTTAGAATTTTAGGGTGTTTTATCATTTTTGATGAATCATAGCCTTTCAAAGCTTTTAAGGGAGAACCCCGAAAGATTATGACGAGTAGTTACAGTGCCGATCAGATTCAAGTTCTAGAAGGTCTCGAACCGGTGCGGAAACGCCCAGGGATGTACATCGGGACAACTGGACCTAGGGGTCTCCATCATCTAGTGTACGAAGTTGTAGACAATTCCATCGATGAAGCTCTTGCTGGGTATTGTACTCACATCGAAGTTGATATCAATAGCAATGGTTCCGTAACCGTTACCGATGACGGACGAGGGGTTCCTACAGACACCCACCCTACCACAGGGAAATCAGCACTGGAAACCGTAATGACCGTACTTCATGCCGGTGGTAAATTTGGTGGCGGCGGCTATAAAGTCTCTGGAGGATTGCACGGTGTTGGTGTTTCCGTAGTCAATGCTCTGTCTGAGTGGGTAGAGGTAACGGTGTGGCGGGAGAAAAAAGAACATACCCAGCGCTATGAGCGGGGTGTGCCCATGACTGAACTACTCGTCAAGCCCTATAAAAAGACCCACACTGGTACCTCAGTAAACTTCAAGCCAGATACCGAAATCTTTACTGGCGGTATTGAGTTTGATTACACCACCTTATCCGGACGTCTCCGAGAACTGGCTTACCTGAATGCTGGTGTTAAAATTACCTTCTCAGACCATCGCCTGGAAGAACCCAGAGTAGAAACCTATCACTACGAAGGAGGGATCCAGGAATATGTCGCTTACATGAACCGAGAAAAGCACCCCCTACACGAGGAGATTATCTATATACAAGGGGAACGCAACGGTATCCAATTGGAAGTGGCACTACAATGGTGCATTGATGCCTATAGTGATAATTTGCTGGGTTTTGCTAACAATATTCGCACCATTGATGGTGGTACCCACTTGGAGGGGCTCAAGACAGTCTTGACCCGAACCATGAATGCGATCGCACGCAAGCGCAATAAACTCAAAGAAAATGAGTCTAACCTAGGTGGTGAGAATATCCGAGAAGGATTAACTGGGGTGATTTCTGTCAAAGTCCCAGAGCCAGAATTTGAAGGTCAAACCAAAACTAAACTGGGAAATACAGAAGTAAGGGGCATTGTAGATTCCCTAGTTGGGGAAGTCTTGACTGAATACCTGGATTTTCGTCCCCAAGTAGTCGATACTATCTTAGAAAAAGCGATTCAAGCCTATAAAGCCGCAGAAGCTGCTCGTCGTGCTCGTGAATTAGTCCGGCGCAAGTCAGTACTAGAGTCTTCTCCCTTACCCGGTAAGTTAGCCGATTGTAGTTCTCGGGACCCAGGGGAATCAGAGATATTCATTGTTGAGGGAGATAGTGCAGGGGGATGTTTTTCTGGAGAGACACAGGTTGCCCTGGCTGATGGACGGTCTTTGAGCTTCAAAGAACTCGTAGCTGAACAAGCTATGGGTAAAGAGCATTTTTGCTACACGATTACCAATAACGGCAGCATCGGAATAGAACGGATTATCAATCCCAGAATGACCAAAGCCAATGCTGAAGTCATCAAACTTACCTTAGATAACTCAGAAACCATTATTTGCACTCCCGATCACCTGTTCATGTTGCGGGATGGTAGTTATAAGCCAGCAGTATCTCTGACTCCTGATGATTTACTAATGCCTCTGTATCGCCCACTGGCAGAAATCAGGCAACAGGCAAACCTCAAAACCCAACACAAAGAAGCTTATTCCACTGTTGCCGGTAATCAGACACAGGTTTGTGAAGCTGTTGCTAACTATAACTACCAAGTTGTTTCCATTGAATCCCTAGAACAATTGGTAGATGTCTATGATATCGAAGTGCCTCATACCCATAATTTCGCTCTAGAGAGTGGGGTGTTTGTTCACAACAGTGCTAAACAAGGACGCGATCGCCAATTCCAAGCCATTCTCCCCCTGCGTGGAAAAATCCTCAACATTGAAAAAACTGATGATGCCAAAATTTACAAGAACACAGAAATCCAATCCCTAATTACAGCCCTAGGGCTAGGGATAAAAGGAGAAGAATTCGATCCGTCCAATTTACGCTACCACCGCATCGTAATAATGACTGATGCTGATGTGGATGGCGCTCACATCCGTACTTTATTACTAACCTTCTTCTACCGCTATCAACGAGCCCTTGTAGACCAAGGCTACATCTACATTGCTTGTCCTCCCTTATATAAACTAGAACGAGGTCGCAACCATAACTATTGTTATAGCGATCGCGAACTACAAGAGCGGATTAGCCAATTTCCCGAAAACGCTAACTATAACATCCAACGATTCAAAGGATTAGGTGAAATGATGCCACAGCAGTTGTGGGACACCACCATGAATCCAGAAACTCGCACCATGAAGCAAATCGAAATCGAAGATGCTGCTGAAGCTGACAGAATCTTTACTGTACTCATGGGAGACCGGGTTGCTCCTCGCCGCCAATTCATTGAAACCTATGGCGCTCGACTCAATCTAAACGATTTAGATATTTAGCATCTAGGTTACTTACAAATTAGTACTAGTGTAAGCTATCAGCTGTCAGCTGTCAGCTGTCAGCTTATTTTATTCAAAAGCACCTCAATTAGAGTGGCACAGGCTTCGACGCTGTGATTCAAGGAATAAGCTGATAACTGATAGCTGATAGCTGATAGCTTACGTTAGGACATTGATAAAAGCTGAAAAGCTTTTTTAGTGAACTGTTCCCTATTCCCTATTCCCTATTCCCTGTTCCCTGTTCCCTATTCCCTGCTCCCTGCTCCCTACTACCTTATAGTAAATCAAGCCATGGTTACCGCAATTCCAGCTAACCAGATTACCCTCTATGATTTAAGAGTAAAGTTTGGCTTAGAGCGCACTGATGATGAGCAATTCTTTCAGGAGTGGCAAGATGATTTACCAGAACTAACAGAATTAGAAAAAAAAGAGCTAAAGGAAATAAAGAAAGACTATCTCCACTTATCAGAGCGCCCAATGGTGGAAACCATTGTCAAAATGGTAGTACTTTCCCCATTATTGAAACTAGCTGGCTTTTATCGTTATCCCTTTTATATTACTGCTGAAAAAGTTGTAGAAATTACTTCCGAAGATCAAGAAACAATTATTACCGGAAGACTTGACTTACTGATCTATACTCCTGAATTTTGGGTATTAGTCATCGAAGCCAAACGAGCCGATTACTCCCTGGAAGTTGGCATCCCCCAAGCACTAAGTTATATGCTAGGAAATATTGAATCAGAAAGACCTGCTTTTGGATTTATTACTAATGGGCCAGATTTTATTTTCCTAAAACTGAGCAAAGACAATACACCAAAGTATGGTGAATCGGATTCATTTTCTCTTCGGAATAAGACAGGCTTGGAGCAGGTTCTCAAAATCCTAAAGCGCTTTAATCAATTACTGAGCCAATAATCAAGTCCAGTAGGGTGTGTTAGGGACGGGCTCGCACTGATTTTCCGCCTGGTAGTGTTGGGATAGCCCGTCCCGTAACGCACCGCCAGTGTTAGGGACGGGCTCGCACTGATTTTCCGCCTGGTAGTGTTGGGACAGCCCGTCCCGTAACGCACCACCAGTGTTAGGAATTTTATGATAATAATCAAAATATGGCAAAAGATATTTTCCACAATACAGTTAAAATAGCTCTACAAAAAGATGGTTGGCTGATTACTCACGATCCCTATCAACTGCGCTAGCGATGCAGCGCGGTCTTGGGGGTTTCCCCCATGAGCGACTGCATCAAGACACGGCATGGCTGATATCTATATCGATATGGCTGCGGAAGAAGCAATCGCTGCTGAGAAAGAAGGTTGTAAAATAGCAGTGGAGGTTAAAAGCTTTGCCGGTGGCTCAACTATCTCTCAATTTCACACCGCTCTTGGTCAGTTTCTTAACTATCGGATTGCCTTAGAAATCTCTGATGAGCCAGAACGCATTTTGTATCTGGCGATTCCCAAAGATACCTACCAAATGTTCATCAGGTGCGACCCGTGGCGAATTTAATTCGCCAACGGAAAGCGCACCTAAGATTTGAACCTGCAAAAACTGTGATTGAAAGATATCAAGTCCGATTAATTGTTTACGATCCGAATCATGAGGTGATTAACCAATGGATAAATTAGATCAGTATCGCCAAATTACCTGCGAATTTTTAGAAAGTTTTGCTAGTTATGATCTCAATGCTCAACTTATCTTTGATAGAGAACGGGATTGTTATTTGGTTTTCCACAACGAATGGCGTAATGAGTACCGCATCTATGGCTGCGCTATGCATCTTGAGCTAATCGAAGGTCAAATCTGGATACAGCACAATAGCACTGAGATTTATATTGATCGTGAATTGATTGAGCGGGGTGTTTCTCCCAAAGATATTATACTAGGATTTCGCTCTCCCAGCGTCCGCAAACTTATTGCTGCTGCGATGGAAGACTAGTGTTGGAACTGCCCTTCCGAAAATTGCCACAGGCTGGAAGCCTGTTCCACGCAACCTAACCGGATTTTAACTAACAGCAAACTCAGTAAATTTGCGAACATCTGGAGGATGAAAAGCTAAAACAATATCACATTTTGGAATACCTGCTGCCACTAAATCATTAGCAATGCCGTCTTCAGTATTATCACATTGAATCCAAATTTTATAATTAAGAATTCCGACATGAATCAAACAACTATGAAGATGTTCTTGGTTATTCCATCCTTCAGAAACAATTAAATATTGGTCTGTTTCTCGGTCAAATGCTGCATGGTTACGGATATTAACATTAGAGTAATCAATGTTAACATAAGGGGTTAAGGTTTGACGAATAATTTGGCGATAGTTTTCTAATTTATCCATTTTATAATCACTTCCTCTTCAGTGCCAGTCCAGTAGGGTGCGTTAGGTGTGGGCTTGCCCTGATGTTCAACTTCTTCGCACTTGGTTAAGACCGCTCACCCCATCACAGGCTGGAAGCCTGTTCCACCAAGATGCCCGTTACACCCACGGTATCAAACAGCAAAAGTGAAGGGTAAGCTATTAGCTATTAGCTTATGGGCTATGGGGATGGTTGAGGAAAAAACTGTTTTGAATAAAATTTGAGTTAAGTCAGCCTATCAACACCGATCCCCCTCCCGATTATAGCGAAAAAACTCTTAAATTTATTCACTAAATTTCGACTAATATTCTGGTTAATAACTGTGATAAAATTGAATAATATTACCCAATAAAAACCCTGATTTTCTTAGGTTTTATACCCCGAACTCCCGTTAAGGATTGTCGGGGTTTACTGGGGATTTCAAGAGTTAGTTAAATTGCCGATATTTCCGACGTACCTTACCCTGACTTTATGGAAGATGATTTGGGATAGGTTCGAGTGAGTCGTCGAATTTGTGGCTCTTAACCCTCTTTTCGATTAGTTAACCAGAATTGACTTAGTTCTCTTTTATATGTAATGACTTACGACAGTACTCTCAAATATTTAGTTGAAAAATATCCCCAAGCCTTTACCCGCTGGTTGTGGAACCAGCAACCAACACAGGATATCGAAATTCTCAACACCGAATTAAGCACAGAACCTATTCGGGCAGATGCCTTGTTTTTTGTGCGAGTTGCTGATGCTATTTTGCATTTGGAATTTCAAACTCTACCCCAATCTGAACCTCCGTTACCCCTGCGGATGCTTGATTATTGGGTCAGGTTATATCGCCAGTATCGCTGTGATAGCGATGCAGCGCGGTCTTGGGGGTTTCCCCCATGAGCGACTGCATCAAGACATTGAGCAGGTAATAATATTCCTGAAACCAACCCGATTAGCCGGAGTATTTGTCAATCAATTTACCGAGAGGAACCTATCCTTCCGCTACCGGGTGATTCGGATTTGGGAATGTGATCCACAACCATTACTTACCACCCCAGGGTTACTACCGTTGGCCGTGTTAGCACAAACTGAAGTGCCAGAAACCTTGCTATCCCAAGTAGCAGCCAGAATCGATATGATTGAAGATAGACAACAGCAGCGTAACCTATCTGCTTGCGTGCAACTGTTGGCTGGGGTGAAATTTGATGAGCAGTTAATTCAAGCCTATTTTAGGGAGGATATGATGCAAGAGTCAGTAGTTTATCAACGAATTATTCGCCAAGGATTAGAACAGGGCAAGCGGAATGAGGTTAAGTTAATTATCCGTCAAATTAACCGTCGCCTAGGTCACCTTAATCCCCAATTACAAAATCAAATTGAGGAATTATCCTTTGACCAGTTAGAAGATTTAGGAGAAGCGTTGTTAGATTTTGAAACCGAAGTGGATTTGACCAATTGGTTGAACCAGTTAACGGATAAGTAAAATCCGGTTAGGTGTCGCACTCAAAAGCCGTGCTATCAAGACCTGATCGAGTGGGTTCTGAACCTCTCCCTTGAGTATTTGAATATAAACCTTGAGTATCTGGATCTTGTGGACGAGTATCTGAACCTCAACCGTGAGTATTTGAATACCGTGAACGAGCCTCAGAGCCTCGTGAACGAATATCAGAGTCTCGTGGACGAGTATTTGAGTCTCGTGGACCAGTCTCAGAGACTCGTGGACGAGTATTTGAATATCGTGGACGAGTATTTGAGTCTCGTAGACCAGTCTCAGAGACTCGTGGACGAGTATTTGAATATCGTGGACGAGTATTTGAGTCTCGTGGACCAGTCTCAGAGACTCGTGGACGAGTATCTGGACTTCGACCGTGAGTATTTGAATACCGTGGTTGAGCCTCATTGCCTCGTGAACGAACCTCATTGCCTCAACGTTGATGATTTGAATACCGTGGTTGAGCCTCATTGCCTCAACGTTGATGATTTGAATACCGTGGTTGAGCCTCATTGCCTCAACGTCGATGATTTGAATACCGTTGTTGAGCCTCATTGCCTCAACAGTGAGGATTTGAATACCGTTGTTGAACCTCTGAACCTCAACCTTGAACCTCTGAACCTCAACATTGAACCTATTGCCTATTGCCTATTGCCTATTGCCTATTGCCTATTGCCTATTGCCTATTGCCTCTTGCCTGTGAAGCTATTGCCTCTTGCCTCTTGCCTCTTGCCTATTCCTCGCATACCCATAACTTATCTTTAGCTCCAGGATTCCTAACAAAGTAATCTTCCAGCAAGTCACAACCCCTAGCTAGCAGCTCACCTAAACTTTCCACCTTCCAAATTCTGGCAGTGCCGTCTCGTGAAGCAGTGGCTAGTGTCTGTCCATCCGGGCTGAAGGCTACACTATTTACCCAGTCTTGATGCCCGGTGAATACGCCTAATGGATTGCCCTGTAAGTCCCAAATTCTGGCAGTGCCGTCTGCTGAACCAGTGGCCAGCCTCTGTCCATCCGGGCTGAAGGCTACACTATATACCTCGTCCTGATGCCCTCTGAGCACGTCGATTTCATTGCCCTGGTTGTCCCAAATTCTGACAGTGTTGTCCTTTGAAGCAGTGGCCAGCTTCTGTCCATCCGGGCTGAAGGCTACACTCCATACCTCGTCCCGATGCCCGGTGAGCACGGCGATTTCATTGCCCTGTAAGTCCCAAATTCTGGCAGTGCCGTCTGCTGAAGCAGTGGCCAGCTTCTGTCCATCCGGGCTGAAGGCTACACTTGATACCCTCTCATGATGCCCGGTGAGCACAGCGATTTCATTGCCCTGGTTGTCCCAAATTCTGGCGGTGTGGTCCGATGAAGCAGTGGCCAGCCTCTGTCCATCCGGGCTGAAGGCTACACTATTTACCCAGAACTGATGGCCGGTGAGCAGGGCGATTTCATTGCCCTGGTTGTCCCAAATTCTGGCAGTTTTGTCCATTGAAGCAGTGGCCAGCTTCTGTCCATCCGGGCTGAAGGCTACACTCCATACCTCGTCCCGATGCCCGGTGAGCACGGCGATTTCATTGCCCTGGTTGTCCCAAATTCTGGCAGTATTGTCGGATGAAGCAGTGGCCAGCTTCTTTCCATCCGGGCTGAAAGCTACACTCTCTACCGAGGACTGATGGCCGGTGAGCAGGGCGATTTCATTGCCCTGTAATTCCCAAATTCTGGCAGTGTTGTCATCTGAAGCAGTGGCCAGCATCTTTCCATCCGGGCTGAAAGCTACACTCTCTACCGAGGACTGATGGCCGGTGAGCAGGGCGATTTCATTGCCCTGTAATTCCCAAATTCTGGCAGTGTCGTCCCATGAAGCAGTGGCCAGCGTCTTTCCATCGGGGCTAAAGGCTACACTGGACACCCAGGACTGATGGCCGGTGAGCACAGTTAATTCATGTCCCTGTAAGTCCCAAATTCTGGCAGTGCCGTCGGATGAAGCCGTGGCTAGCCTCTGTCCATCCGGGCTGAAGACTACACTCTCTACCGAGGACTCATGCCCTCTGAGTACGGCTAATTCCTTGCCCTGGTTGTCCCAAATTCTGGCAGTGCCGTCGGATGAAGCCGTGGCTAGCCTCTGTCCATCCGGGCTGAAGACTACACTCTCTACCGAGGACTGATGCCGGGTGAGCAGGGCGATTTGATTGCCCTGGTTGTCCCAAATTCTGGCGGTGCCGTCGGATGAAGCCGTGGCCAGCCTCTGTCCATCCGGGCTGAAGGCTACACTAAATACCCAGCCCTGATGCCCGGTGAGCACGGCAATTTCATTGCCCTGGTTGTCCCAAATTCTGGCGGTGTTGTCTAATGAAGCCGTGGCCAGCCTCTGTCCATCCGGGCTGAAGGCTACACTAAATACCCTGTCATGATGGCCGGTGAGCACGGCAATTTCATTGCCCTGGTTGTCCCAAATTCTGGCAGTGCCGTCCCGTGAAGCCGTGGCCAGCCTCTGTCCATCCGGGCTGAAGGCTACACTTATTACCGAGTCCTGATGGCCGGTGAGCACGGCGATTTGATTGCCCTGGTTGTCCCAAATTCTGGCAGTGTCGTCCCATGAAGCCGTGGCCAGCCTCTGTCCATCCGGGCTGAAGGCTACACTCTCTACCGAGGACTGATGGCCGGTGAGCACAGCCCCTTTTCGAAATTGACTAATACTCTGGTGGAGAGCATATAGAGGAATAGTAGTAGGATATTGCTCCAGGGGGCGACCATCTGTTACTCTATCCAATAGGTCTTGCCCAGTCTCCATGGCCTCATACAAAAGCGTTTCCCCTCTTGTACTGGGGCCATAGTAAACATTATTATCCGGTAACTGTCGTAAAATACTACGCCCTTGCCGTTCTACTAGTGTGACGAATTTCGCTTCCTCTAATTGTTGTGTAGCTTTGATTAGAGTCACCACAGCAACACTTGCCACAACTAAGGACACACCCAGTACAATTCCCCCAGTGCATATGATGCACTGGGCTTGTTCTTTAGCCTTAGCTAATATCTCACTAGCCTCTTTCTCAGCAGCCAAAGCCTTTTGGATTTCTCGCTTATCTAAAACCTGACTATCTCTTAAGAACTGGGAATCCAAATCGCTTAAGGCTTTTCCCCTCGACCATTGTTCCGCCTGCTCTAATGCTCCCCCCCGCAACAATCGAGACTCATCCTTAAACCCAGAATCAACCCAAGCGGTAAACGCCTCAGAGTAGGGGCGTAGTCTGGCCAATTCTTGATTGACCCAATCGGAATTGAAAACCTCCCCATAAACCCGATTGTTAACCTCCAAACAGCCATGGCGCTCAACCACCAGCCCCGATAACCTTAATTCCGTCTGTTCTTCACTACCATCAGCAGCTAGACAACCGTGATCCAATACTTGCTGATACAAACCCAACAGCATCCCAGCCCGTTGCTCTTTTCTGAGAATGCGATCGCGTATAGTCTTCAAATGCTCCTGTTCATCCTGGGCTTCCCAATTATCAATGATCTGTCTACGCACGATCTGGTCTAGGGAAAGACTATTTCCCAATTCCCAAGTCTGCACCACCAAACGACATAACCGCTGAGTCAGAAACGGTTGTCCCCCCGTCCAGTTTACTATTTCACCTAACACCTGTTCAGGATTATCAACTTTACCTACCAAACCCGGAACCAACGGCTGTTTGGCTTCCTCAAAAGTAAACCCAGTCAATTCAATATCCTGACCAATATTAAACGGAGTGCGCTGTTTATCCTGAATTAAATCTGCAGCAGTTGCCACCCCCAGCAAACAAAAGGTGAGACGATTGTAAGCTGGCTTTTCTGCTCGTTGATTGTAACAGGCTCTAATTAACGCAAAGAAATCATCTTTAAACTTAACTTTAATAATACTATCAATTTCATCCAGGAAAATCACAATTTTTCCTGGAATACTAGTTAACACGATCTGCTCAATAAACTTACTTAAGCACAAGACCGGAGATATTTGAGCACGCTCCTCTAACCAACTGTCTTCATCAAATGTTCCGAAAAGCTCGAAATCATCCACCAATAACATCATCAAACTTTCATACCACATGGACACCGTGATGTCTTCTTTTCCAATCACGGTCAGATCGATAGACGCGCAAGCAAATCCCTCTTGTTTTAACCGTTTTATGGTTCTTACCCGCAAACTCGACTTACCCATCTGTCGGGAATTCAGCACATAACAAAACTCCCCAGCCATCAATGCCTGAAAAAGCTCGTCATCCGCTTGTCTGGTCACATAAGTAGGTTCATCCTGAGGTAAACTACCTCCTACTTTGTAGATTGTTGAGTATTGATTGATCATGGTTGGAAAGGGAACAGGGAATAGGGAACAGGGAACAGGGAACAGGGAACAGGGAACAGTGTGGGGAGTGTGGGGAGTGTGGGGCGGGGGCGCGGGGAGATGGGGAGTGATGTCAAAGTCCCCCAGAATTGGGGGATTTAGGGGGCGGGTAAATCATCTCAAAGTCCCCCAGAATTGGGGGATTTAGGGGGCATTGCTTAAGTCCTGTTCCTGGTCTATTGATAATAATAATATTACCCGAATCCCTACTCCCTACTCCCTACTCCCTACTCCCTACTCCCTACTCCCTTTTCCCTAAAATGCGATCGCTAAAATAGAGACGATACAAATTAGATATCAAACTACAATCATTGCCATAGCGTTGCAGCAGACCCATACTTTCCAACTTGCGAGTGATAGTAGCATCCAGGCGCACCGGTTTAGTTGTACTAACTAATAATTTAACAGCGTCCAGTAATTCCGGATGGTCTTGAATACTAGTTAACAGTTGACGGAGATGACTGCCATAAATTCCGGCTTCTGTGGGGGCATTAGCCAAAAGAGTATCCAGTGTCTTCTCTGCTGCTTCGTGATTCTTGAGATAATCAAAGGCTTGGGACAATAAATAAGGATTTCCCCCCACCATTGCCATCAGTTTCGTTACTGAATCACCAGACAAATTCAAGCCATAAGCCTGGGCAAAGCTCGTAACCTGCTGCTCAGTAAACTCTAGTAATTCTATCAGTAATCCCACATTAAACGGTGACTGTTCAGTAGGTAAGGTAACGTAAACGTCTGTAGCATAAACCACAATCAACCGTAGTTTTTTCCAAACCTCTTTACTCTTAGCATCTTCATGCCAACTACGCAGCAACGTCAGAAACCCTTCAGCAATCTCTTGATGAGAAAAGACTTGCTCTACTTCATCCAAACACAAAACTACCGGACTATCTAAAGACTTTAATAAATACTGCTCTAAGTATCGTTTGCAGTTTACCTTGCTGGGTAAACGCTTTTTCCAATAACTGTCTAACTGATCCGACAATCCTAAGTTATCAGATACTCGTACACAAAACGACTGTAAAAAGCTATCTAAATTAGTAAAAGGTAGCTCATTCATATTTAAATAAACCTGAGCATAACCCTGTTTTTCACTATGACTGATAATCTGCTGAATCAGTAACGTTTTGCCCATCCGTTTCGGTGCTTTAATCCGAATTAACGCTCCCGGTTTTACAATTTCCTGGTAACAACGACCTTCAATAGGTGGGCGCTCAATATATATCTCTTGAGTTGCTCTAGGTCTAGGAGATAACTCGTATTTTGTTAAGACTTGCTCAGCTACTAATTCCGGCTTATAGGTATTAACGATTTCAACTAATTCCCAACGACTATTACAACCGTTAGCTTCAATATCAAAGTCTTTATATAGATTAGAAATATGCTTTCTTACGGTAGATATATCATAGACATCTACTAGAACATTGTCTCTGATTGCTTCATCTGTCTTACCACCAACCACCGCCTCTAACACTTGTCGCCTTTTCGGAGGCATGGTCTTGAATTTTTGCTCGAAGGCTTCTTTACTAATCATAAGCGATCGCTTTTGTAAATGTTCGTAGGGTGCGTTAGGGACGGGGGAGCCATTATTGTATTGGTAGCCAGTGTTAGGACAATCCGTCCCGTAACGCACCACCGTGTCAAACAGTAAAAATGAGCCGTAGGTAGTCCTATAGTTAGTTTAGAGTATTATTGATTAGTTGAGCGAGATTGAGACAAGAAGTTCACAAATTTTGTTTATCTGTGAAAAAATAATCACAAATATCTTCTTAGAGCTTCACCCACATGAAGTACCGTGAAGTTTGTTCGTAAGCTATCAGCCATCAGCTATCAGCTATCAGCCATCAGCTATCAGCTATCAGCCATCAGCTATCAGTTATCAGTGATCATTTATCAGCCATTCGCGTAGCGTGGCCTTTGGCCAAGACCAACGGCTGACGGCTGACGGCTGACGGCTAACTGCTTACCAAAAAAAATCGGTCAAGGTTTGGTTAACCAATGTTTGACCGATTTCTATTGTGTAAGCCATTACAAGTAAAGCTGAGCTTATCAGCTATCAGCCATCAACTATCAGTTATCAGTGATCAGTTATCAGCCAAAGGCTGAAGGCTGAAGGCTGAAGGCTGACCACTGACCACTGACCACTGACCACTGACTACTTACCATTTACCTCAGCAACTGATTCAAAACAACAACATCCTAACTCAGTAAACTAACCTCCACAAAACAAGTTTCACTCATGGTCGCCAGGGGGTCAAAACCCTGGCAAATTACTATCCTAGTCTACGTAAAAATAGCGAATCAAAAAAGTCATAATCTCATCAGGCTTCCCCGTAGGCTCCGGAGTGCTCCACTCGTTGGGATAGGCGTATTTAAGGCCATAAAGGGCAAGAATTGTCTTCCAAACTTTTTCAGGAGAACCGATTAAGATCAGCTTGACTTTCTTAGGTTTGCGACCAGGGTTTTCTGGGGTGTTCTTGTCATCAGAGCTAGGTGGAATGTTCTTGGTCATGAATCGTGACTCCTGTAAATGGTTTATATTATTAATATATTTATAAATTAATATATTGTCAAGGGATTTATAAATTTTTTTTATTACGAAATATGGAGAGTTTGGAGAGGGTTAGGAGTTTATTAATGGTGGAAAATTTGGTAATATAAACTAGTTTTTATTTTTATATTTTTTGATTAAAATAAATATAAAACAGCGGTTTGCAATTCAATTAGGTACATTGCAAACCGCTGTAAGGTGATGCGCATTTAAATTGGTTTTTCTCTGTTCCCTATTCCCTGTTCCCAGATCCGCTGTTCCCTATTCCCTACTCCCTACTCCCTACTCCCTACTCCCTACTTCAAATAGCAATCCTCAGCTCGCCTTTAGTTGCAACTGGTGCATATGATCAAACAACTTCCAGCAATACTCCTCAGATAGCCCACAGGTAACAGCACCCCGGAGTACCACCTGGAAATACCAATCATTAGGAGCCATTTCCCGGTCTAACTTATTCACCACCACATAAGTCCGAACGCCCTGATACAACTTATCTTGACAGTGGACATTTACCATTTCATGTCGATAGCCACCGCTAGGCACGTCTTCCCGCAAATCCAAAGGTTCACTAACCCGCCAAGGTAAATGATACAACACTCCTTCAACCATTGACCCAGGAGTTTTCACCACATCCAGGGTGCCACAATTACGACTTGGAGATTTGCGGTAAAAACCGATATGATAATCCTTGAGGGTAGCAGTACCAATCACAAAATTATGGGTATCTTCCCCAAGCGATCGCTTTAAATCTACTGGACACATACAAGAGCCATAAGCAAAATAGTAAAAGCCTGACTCTGTGTGAAGTTGGTGTTTTCTGTGAGTGTTTAGCTGGGCAGCTGACATACGCAATACTATTTCCTAACTTATACCTCTTAAAACGGTTACTTGGTTCTAACTCAACCGAGCTAAAAGCTCTGGTAGATCCCCTAGGGAATCAATCTCATAATCGATCTGAGTCTCGTCTATGGCCAAGCGTTGCTCTGCATACTTGCCAGTTCTCACCAAAATCGACGTCGCACCAATCGTCTTGGCCCCAACAACATCGGGTAGTGATAAATAAGTAGTGATATAACATTATATTGGTAGTGGTAAATAAGTAGTGATTTTAGCTTCCGTTACCTTGACCAGACCGTAGCCAAACCACTAGATCTTTACCACGACCTGGACGCGGTGTTGGATCGTTACCTATGGAAGGGGCGTTGCCATCCTAACCCAGATTGGCTGTTTTGTGCTCCGTAGCTTGTGGAAAATTTCCAACGATCGACTGCAACTTTTTTTCGTACAAATTTCCGACATGAACATCCGGTTTTCCCGGAATCGATATAACGGTATTGAAGCTTGGCCGCTGCTTGTATACAACTGCGTATCGTTCCTTACTGCTATTTCCTTTGACTCTGTGTGGAGGTGCCCAGAGGTACCCGTTTGACCATCGTTTTAGGTACTCGCCAATTATGACTAGGAGCTTACCTTTCATAACCGGTGCCTCAATCCAGTCGCCGCTTCGAGGTTTGATGAGGAGCCCCGGTGACTCTTGGATGATAATCGAAAACATACTGAAATCTACATGAGGAAATAGTCTGTCCTTCGGTTCAGGGTTACTAGGATAATAGTTCAGACCAAGGTTATGCAGGGGGTTGTCCATAAACTGGTCAAAATAGTCAGCATTGAAACCAAGAATGCTGGCAAAATAGCCTTGCAGGGAATCGGAGAATTTCCGGACGTTCTCCCAGAACATCCGAGTAGTCTTGTTTTGAAAGACATCATTCGAAAGACGCTCCGAGATATTTGAGTAGCTCGTACCGTTCAGCCGTTTCACGAACCCGAGCTTGTATTGCTCACATTGCTCATAGTCTCCGCCAAGTATACTTTTCTCGCTGCCAATCGGTCGGAACCCCATGTAGTAGTTGTCGAAGTCAGCCTTAGATGCCATCTTCGCCCCTTGAGACAGATGGAAGAATGCCCTTAACTCGACAAAGAGTTGATCAACAAAACCACTGTCAAACCGATCATGGGTGACATAGAAAGCACCGAGTTCATGGCACGCTTCTTCAATTACTTTTTGAATATCATTGGTGACAGTGTACTGTATATCAGGTATCATTTTGACTGAATTTAGATTCCATAACCACTTCTGCAAAAACCTGTTTTGCCATGGCAGTGAGTATTAAGGATTTTGCAACCCCTGTCAAGGTGCCCGAGCAGGGTAATCCCATGTTGGGCGTTGCTGAATTTAAGTATGAATTTATTGGTATAGCGCGTAGCGCTATACATCGTACTTGACAAACAACAGGGCGTATAGGTAGACCAGTTTGTTTGTGATCGAGGCTGTCCCAGAGCAGCTCTTGCAGTTAACCATCGGATGTGCAAAGATTTGCATTCTCTAGTCAGTCATCATTCCCACATTCCGCAGATTACTTTATAGTATAGAAAGTAATACCCTAATCCTGTGTAGCTTGGGGATTTTTTTGAGTTTATGTGTTATAAAAGCTACACATAAGCCCTAATTATTACGTATTACACTGTAAAGTGCGGAATGTGGGTCAACAAAAACATTTCAGCAAAAAGAAATCCCACCGTTTCAACCAGTGGGACAATTATTGAACAATTATTGAAAAAAGTATGCAGAGGTTTGCCTTTTAGATATTAGATAAGCATTGTATAGCGTTTATCGCAGTTATGAGGTACACTATTCATTCTTTGACACTAATTTCGTTAAAACCCTCTTTAATATTGCCTTTTGCCTTTTGCCTTTTGCCTTAAAGGAATAAGCAATGTCGCTCATGAGTATGAGAACTGCTATATTTCCATAGCAATTTCAGATCAGACCCCTGCTCGAGAACCTATCGATAACTCAGGATCATTACTCAACTTCCCGTTCTGCATAGCTGAATACAGTCGGTTCAGGGCATTCACATACGCCTGTGCTGAAGCCACAATAATATCCGTACTGGCAGCATAACCCGAATAGACCCGTTCATTGTGCCGCAAACGAATAGTCACTTCCCCAAGAGCATCAATTCCTGCCGTTACCGATTGCACCGAAAACTCAATCAGTTCATTAGGCACATTCACCACCCGATTAATGGCCTTGTACACCGCATCCACCGGACCAGTACCAATAGCAGCATCACTAAGTTCGTCACCCGTAGGTGTTCGCAGCGTAATCGTAGCCGTAGGATTAGCACGATCCCCACAGGACACCTGCACCAACTCTAAGTGAAACACTTCCGGTGCCTGATAAACTTCATCATTAACAATAGCTTCTAAATCCCAATCCGTAATCTCCTTCTTCTTATCCGCCACCTCTTTGAAGCGAACAAACGCCTTATTCAGGTCATTATCCGACAACTCATAGCCCAACTCCTTGAGGCGAGAACGGAAAGCATTGCGACCGGATAGTTTACCCAGTATAATCTGATTTTCCTTTAACCCAATCGACTCCGCATCCATAATTTCATAGGTCAGCTTGTGCTTAAGGACCCCATCCTGGTGAATACCAGACTCATGAGCAAAAGCATTGGAACCCACGATCGCCTTATTCGGCTGCACTAACATCCCCGTAAGACTCGAAACCAGACGGGATGTCTTGTAAATCTGACGAGTATCAATAATGCTTAGGGGTTCCTTCGACTCTGGGGGGCGTCCGAAGAAAGGATTAAAATACTGACGGCGGACATGTAATGCCATTACCAACTCTTCCAAAGCCGCATTACCAGCCCGTTCTCCAATACCATTAATCGTGCATTCCAATTGCCTGGCTCCATTTTTCACTGCTTCCAGGAAATTAGCCACTGCCAGACCTAAATCATTATGACCATGGACAGAAATAATTGCCCGGTCAATATTGGGAACATTTTCCTTAATCCCACGAATCAAGCCACCAAATTCGCTTGGGGTAGTGTAACCTACAGTATCAGGAATATTAACCGTAGTAGCCCCCGCATCGATTACCCGTTCCAGGACTTCGTAGAGATACTCGGGATCGCTGCGCCCTGCATCCTCCGGGGAAAATTCCACATCATCCACAAAAGACTTCGCATAAGCCACCATTTCTGGAGCAATCTCTAACACTTCCTTTCTAGTCTTCTTCAGTTTGTACTCCAGATGAATATCCGAAGTAGCAATGAAAGTGTGAATACGGGCATTAGCTGCCGGTTTGAGGGCATTCGCCGCCGCTTTGATATCATCACGACTTGCCCGTGCTAGACCACAAATAGTTGGTCCAGATTCTATGCCCACAGCTTCAGAAATTTTTTGCACCGCCTCAAAATCCCCAGGACTAGCGTAGGGAAAGCCAGCTTCAATCACATCTACTCTCAATCGTGCCAGTTGGTGAGCAATAATCAGCTTCTCATCCACATTGAGGGTTGCTCCAGGAGATTGCTCCCCATCCCGGAGGGTAGTGTCAAAAATGATAATGCGCTCTGATTGAGGTTGCTGGTTCATAACTAACTCGATTGCTTGATAGTCAGTGATTTGAAGGGAACGGTCGTCAGCCAACTAGACCGAAAGTTTGCTTCGTTTATAATTATAACTATGAATCAATTTTTTCAATTTGATCACGGACATCATTTAAATCAATATAACGGTCAGTGGCATTACGCAGTTCCCTAGCAATCATCCCTTCTGTGGAAACCACCGTAATATGGGTATTTTTAGAACGCAGTAATTCAATGGCTCTTTCAAAATCCCCATCTCCACTAAACAAGATTACTCGGTCATACTGTTCCACAGTATTAAACATATCGACAACAATTTCTATGTCTAAATTAGCCTTTTGTGAATAGCGACCCGAGTTATCATCATAATATTCCTTTAAAATTTTAGTACGAACCGTGTATCCTAGACTAATTAAAGCATCTCGAAACCCCCGCTGGTCTTGGGGATCTTTGAGTCCGGTGTACCAAAATGCATTAACTAGAGTAATACCAGGCTCATTTTTAAAATAGTCCAAAACTCGCCTAGGATCAAAAAACCACCCATTCTTTTGTTGGGCGTAAAACATATTATTGCCGTCTACAAAAATAGACATACGTTTAAGTGGACAATGCATATTTACTTAAACCTAACAATTTTCTATATAATCTTTAATATAATTTTTTATTCTAGCAGTTTTTAGCTAGTAAATTAGTAATTACCTAAGACTTAACTAGTTACTGGTAATTAGTGATTTGATTACTACTGATAGTGATGACTGATCTGTACTTACCTAGTGAAAGAGTAAGCAATAGGGGGATAATTTCCTGATTTTGAGGATAGGATGCCAAATTTACCCTCCTCTGTCTTGGTGCGCGTTATAGCAGAAGTCAGAAGTCAGAAGTCAGAAGTCAGAAGTCAAACTCTTGCGCTTACTTAGGTTTGAGACTTTTGTCATGTCCTAACTGCCCTGGCGACTGCTATACCATGGCGAGGTTCAGGCAGGGCCTTGTCGCACCGCTTCAGTTAAGTCCTAGGGAGAAGGGTAGCAACTCAGATCGAAACAATCAGGAGTATCAAAGTAGTGGTAGTTTAACGGGACTGGCAAGCTTTTGGGCAAGCAACACACCTAACCTGTTGCTTGCTTTGGGTAGTGCCACAGTTTCTCAAAGCAAGCAACGTCAACGGGTTGGGAAAATTATAGATAAGAGCACCAGTCACTCCAACTCCCAGCATAGAGCTTGCCAGTTTTAATTCCTGCCAATGCTAGGGAGAAGAGATTCACACAAGCGGTTACACCAGAACCACAATAAACTAGAATTTCTTGTTTGTTCTCCAGCTCAGTCCAGCGCTCTTGTTGCGATGCTAATGGTTGCAAATAACCATTGCTGTCCGTCACACCATGCCAAGGGTAGTTGAGTGCACCGGGAATGTGACCGGCAACAGGGTCAATCGGTTCTCGTTTACCTAAATAGCGATCGCTTTCCCTAGAGTCTACCAACGCCACCTCTGGCAAATCTTTACGTACTTTCACAGTATTAATATCCACCACCCAATCAGAGCGCAACTGCTCTACAAAGATTCCTGGTTTTGTGGTAGGCTCTTGATCAGTTACTGGATACCCTTGGGAATGCCATCCCGTCCAACCCCCATCCAGCAACCCCACTTGGTCGTGTCCCAAGTAGCGCAGCAGCCACCACAAGCGGGCTGCAAAAGCAGAACGGGAATCATCATAGGCAATCACTAGGGTTTTTCGGAAATTAACACCAATCCCTGCTAATTTCTGGGCTAACTTCCCAGGTTCAGGCAAAGGATGACGACCGCCATGACGCTCTACGGGTCGGGAAAGGTCCTTATTCAAATCGAGATAGTGAGCGCCCGGGATATGGCTAACTTTATACTGCTCATACCCCAGGTCTGGATCAGATAGAGCAAAACGGCAATCCACAATTACGATGTCGGGATCATCAAGATGCTCACTCAGATACTGAGCAGAAACTATAAAAGGGTGTTCCGTCATGTGACATCACGGATTATAAATTTTAGTATTGATTTAGGACGAATAAGCTTTAGCGATATCAAGCGAGTCCAACGATTTAGCCTCCTAGGACTCTGTTCAAACAAAACCAATTAACGTTTGGTTGAGATATAAGTTGGTAGTGCTTCCGATCCTTTTTAGCTACCAAAGTCTACCAAGATCGACTTTGGCCCGCCAATGCAAGATGCAATAGCATCCAGGGGGTATCTCCGCGCTTCTCTGACGGAATATCCCGCGAGCGCCATAAAAATGTCAAAAAAGTTCGTTCCACCGGGATAGAGAGCGCAACTATTAAACCCTTGGTTTTCGGCTTTAATTTAAGTTACATAATAATCCCTGTCGGTGTTACCCTAATTTAGGTCTAACAAATAATAAGAGTTTTTGGTAGACTCTGCGACATTTTCTCTAGCTGTTTACTAACCTTTAGAGGGATAAAAACCCCCAGCCATCCGCTGTCAGATTTTTATCCCTATTTATCCCGCTGTTTGCGGCGGCGATCGCGCCACTCAGCAGCAGTTAGATAAATGATTCCTCCGCTGACCACCACTAATAATCCAGCGGCAGCAAAGAACAACATAGTGATTACGGGATTTTCCACGATACTGTTAAAACCCGTTACGACCCCAGACAACCATTGAGATTGACCAAGTGAACAAAACCAGTACAGAAACCCAGCCTAGTGTCAGAATATCCATAGCAATATATAAAAAAATTACTCAATAACTCCAAATCTTATAATAGTTCAATTTGAGACAGCCACCTCCTGCAGAAGTGGAATTCATTTGGGAATTATCTGGTTATGGGGTTAGCCCCCTGGTCTTTCAGCAAAGCTGATCATCCAGAGTCTGGCTAGGTTTCAGGTCAAGAGTATTTTAGCTGGACAGGGGGATAGTGTGACACTTACAAAACTGTCCACAGATTCCTTCAAGAAAACTTGTGATTATCACCTGGTGATCAGATTCGACCTTATGGACAATTTTGTATTATTAATGTAATATACATGTAATATAAAAGCCAGATAATTTATTGTTATGCCTTACGAAAAACTAGACATCTCCACCCCAAAACCTGTGCTGTCTTGGGCGAATCACTCCCTAGCTGCTCAGGAAACCCAAATGGCGAAAAATGTTGCGTCTCTGCCATTTGTGTTTAAGCACGTCGCATTAATGCCAGACGTTCACCTAGGTAAAGGCTCATTAGTTGGCTCTGTAATTGCCACCAAAGATGCCATCCTGCCAGCAGCTGTCGGGGTAGATATTGGTTGTTTTACAGGTGATACCCTCGTTCCCTTGGCTGATGGCAAATCTTACTCACTCCAAGCACTAGCCAGCAGTCAGCGAGAAATTATTGTCTACTCCTGCACACAAACCGGAAAAATCGTCCCGGCTAAGGCTACAGCCAAATTAACCCGCCGTAACCAACTACTCTTAAAGGTCGTTCTCGACAACTCAGAAGAAATTAAATGTACTCCCGATCATCGATTCATGCTCAGGGATGGTAGTTACCGGGAAGCCCGTGACCTCAAACCAGGGACATCCTTGATGCCTTTCTACTCCCAAACCGATAAAGATGGTTACACCTTAATCCAGCAACCCTATTCTGGAAGATGGCAAAAGGCAGATGGGATTATCTCTCCCACTGATATCCCTGCCTCTGATATCCCTTCCTCTGAATTGTTAGAATCTCAATTCTCAGGAACAGTACCATCTTTTCCACGTCCGAGAACAGTCATTGACCACCATAAGGTTGATCCTGCGGAGCATCGAAGCTCAAATCTGGTAGGGGGGGCAAATCACAAAGTCGTCAATATCTTACCACTTCAGGAAAGACAAGATGTCTACTGCCTAACCGTGCCAGAGTATCATAACTTTGCCTTGACCGCTGGTGTGTTTGTTCACAACTGTGGCATGTCTGCCATCAAAACCCCTTTTGTGGCAGACCAATTGGAGGGCAAGCTCAAGAAGATTCGCTTGGAAATTGAAGCAGCTATTCCCGTTGGCTTTGAGCAAAACACAGATATCGAGAAAGCAGTGGTAAACTGGCAAGGCTGGCGTGATTTTAAGGAACTTCATCCAGGTGTGCAACGGCTAGATGGAAAATCCATGAAACAGCTGGGGTCCCTTGGTGGTGGCAATCATTTCATTGAATTGTGTCTTGATACCGAAAACCAAGTGTGGCTGATGCTACACTCCGGTTCACGGCATATTGGTAATCAGCTAGCTAAGTGCCACATTAATACCGCTAAAGAATTAGCAAAGCTGGCACATACTCACCTTCCTGACCGAGATTTAGCATACTTTGTCGCAGGAACCCCTGAATTTGCTGCCTACTGGCGGGATTTGCAATGGGCGCAAAACTATGCCCGTTACAATCGCGATATCATGATGGCTCGCTTCAAGGGAATTGTTGAGAAACATCTGGCTGGTGGTAAGTCGTTCAAGCCCTTGTTATCAGTTAACTGCCATCACAACTATGCCGAGAAAGAAGTGCATTTCTCCGAAGAAGTTTATGTCACTCGAAAAGGAGCAGTGCGAGCTCGTACCGACGACTATGGTATCATCCCTGGTTCCATGGGGGCAAAGTCTTTCATTGTTAAAGGTAAAGGCAATCATGACAGCTACTGCAGCTGTGCTCATGGTGCTGGTCGTTTGATGTCTCGCACCAAAGCAAAAAAGCAGTTCACCGTTGATGATTTAGTTGAGCAAACTAAAGGTGTTGAGTGCCGTAAAGATAAGGACGTTATCGATGAAATCCCAGGTGCTTATAAGCCAATTGATCAAGTGATGGCTAATCAGTCAGATCTAGTTGAGGTAGTGGCAACTCTGAAGCAGGTTGTTTGTGTTAAGGGTTGAAAACTCTCAAAACTTAATCGAATCATTAACTGTTAACCATTAGGCAACAGGCAACAGAACCATAAACGTTTCTGTTGCCTGTTGCCTGTTGTCATCTCCCAACAAAACCAGATATCTACAGAAATCAGCCATTTTGGGAAACGTTTATTACTGAGATCTTGCACCATTGTCATTAATCGTAGGGTGGGCAGTGCCTACCAACGCGCTTTGCAAGCTTCATTATCTGTCTGGTGCACTGCCCACCCTACATGAACCAAGCTTATTGATAATGGTGCAAGCTAATCGTAGGGTGGGCAGTGCCTACCAACGCGCTTTGCAAGCTTCATTATCTGTCTGGTGCACTGCCCACCCTACATGAACCAAGCTTATTGATAATGGTGCAAGATGTGAGTATTACTCGATTCAACACTTATGTAATCCGACACAATTAAAGATTACTGTTCACTTAGGATTTAGAGCGGGATTTTATGGTGAGAATCACCAAATCTACCTCGCGGTCAACCCTTAAGTGAATCTGATAGTTTTTTTGTTCCGTGATTAATAAATTTCTCTGGTTTTCACTAACTTCTTTCAACCCATAGTTAATCCAAGCCCTACCATTTTCCCATTCCGGTGATACTACCCTAATGAATAATCCTAAAAGTAAAGCAGCTTGGCTTTCATGAGAGTATTTATAGGGAATTTTAGTGGCTATCGAAGCTTGACTTATATTGTTAACATTTCCCAGGATATTAATTAATACTGTGCCCCCCGTATTTCTGCCGATTAAATTAATTTGATTGTGAATATTTTCTCCCTGGTTAAAGGTAAAACCAATGGCTTCAAAGCCAGGCTTAATATTGTCTATACCTATCCCTATCCCTAGTCCAGTTTCTTCATAGTCAGTTATAATAGGTAGCATTAGTTTATTGAGCAGTGAAGCTTTATATACTAGTTGTTCAGAACTAGTAGAAGTAACACTTGATAATGAGTTTTTTGGTTCTGACGTGTCTTTGAACCAACTAATCAGTGATTCTATTGGATTTACAATAATTGTTGATGAATCCGTCAATCGAAAATTGTTGTTTTCGATAAACAGGCTGATTACCCCTAAGATAATTACTAGAGAAGGTAACAGGCAAAAAGTAGTAATCATGAACAATTGTCCATTGAACCAATTTTTAGAATACTGTTCTTTAGTCATTTCCTGCCAAGCTCAAAGTCGCCAAGGGTGGATATTTGATTATTAATAGACATAGGGGTAAAAACAATTATATAAGAGTTACCCCACTTAACCTGAAACCTAATTTTCACGCCTATGTCTAAAGTCGGAGAGAGATAATTCTTCGGGAAGAGGTAATCGGTAACTGATAATTGGTAATTCCCAATTTCCAATTGAGGATCATACTATTGCTGCTGTTAAACACCACTTGTATATCGCAATTACCTATTACCTATTACCTATTACCTATTACCTATTACCTATTAACAGACACTCATCTCTATCAACATGCATAGAAAATTAGTATTCTGGTTGAGATGTTCTTGGAGTTAATCACGGAGTTTAATCGCACATTGTGAAAATCTTGGGAAGGCTATCCTCAGTATTGTATAGTAAATATCCCCCAAAATGTGAAATTTTGGTGAAAAACACTTGGTGAAGAACACTTTAAGTGTCTTGCTATACAAAACGAATGGCAAGCACTCACCTTCGGTATCACCCGACTTGTGAAAACTTAACGTTAAAAAAATAAGGTAAAAACTTTAACCAGTAAAGTTTAAGTTAAAAGGGACTACTGACAGAACCTTCCTTTTCCCCTGACCTCAGGGAAAAGATGAGGGGTTACACCCTTCATATTAACAAATATAACAGATTCCCGTAAATCCCTGTCTTGTTGTTTACGTGTCTTACGGATACGCTTCAGGAAAAGCCTAGCAAGTTGGGCTAGTTGATCAGAAAATTTTTTACCCTATTGACCCACTCATACCACGTTGCTTTCTTGCCATGGTACTTCCTTTGATTGATAGGGGAGATAGGGAGGATGGGAAAGATAGGAAAATGAGGAGAACGGAGCTGGAGAATGGGCAACAGGAAGACTATTTCTGTTTTCGCTAAGCATTCAGCGGTCAGCGGTCAGCCGTCAGCGGTCAGCCGTAGCCCATAAGCTGTTCGGGTAGGGTGCGTGTAGGGAATAAGCTGATACTTGAGGTGCTGATAGCTGAATGCTTACTTTCGCTTTGCCAACAGTGGCAAGGCAGACAGTATACCTAGGAAACTGAGTGCTAGGAAAAATGGTAAGCGATCGCCTCCTTGCAAAGCTTCCCCCCCAGTTACTCCCAGCCAAGTATAAGCGAGGGTACCAGGAATAATCCCAAAGAAAGTGCCAAGGGTATACTCTACCGAGCCAATCGGGGTTAGACCAAACAAGAAATTCACTACATTAAAGGGAGAAATGGGGGCAAAGCGTACTGCTAAGACAAACATCAGGGGTGTCTGCATCACTGCTTGATTGAAGCTGACCAATGCTTTATGATGCCTGAACTTGTATTCAACCCAATCTCGCAATAGGTAACGCGCTACCCAAAATGCTCCCAATGCGCCTAAGGTGGCTCCGATAACAGACCAGAAGGTACCCCAAACTAAACCAAACACTGTACCACCAGCGATAGTCAGTACTGTGCCAGGAATTCCTAAAACGGTTGCCACAGCATAAACCAGGATAAATAAACAGATTGCCCAATGGCCTAATTCTTGCAACTGTTGCACTAGGAACCTCTGGTTAAATAAGGCTCTTACAGGAGTCGAGTAACACAATAGAACCAAAATAAATAGCGCGATCGCTAACCAAAGGCTTCGTCTTTTCAGCAATCTGTTCAATCTCATCAATCTTCTACCTTAATCACCTTAAATTGTCAGGACTTAGGGTCAGGACTTACGCAACACTGGACTTTCATTCGCCCCTATATTCGCCTTTATGGTGTAGGGTGCGTTAATAACGCACCCTACAAGCAGAGTTATTGCCTAAGTTTTGATTGTTTCCAAAGTAGGGGGGTGGTAGATAGCACCGCTAATACAACTAGTGCTGCGATCAGTTGCCAGGGGGGACTACCGCTGATAGCTTCCAGACCACTGCGACCTAACCAAGCATAGGCAAAGGTAGCCGGGATAATTCCCACTGCGGTGGCTATCACATAGGTGGGTAGAGGAATTGGTGTTAAGCCGAACAAATAGTTCACCACATTGAATGGAAAAATTGGTGCGAGGCGAATTGAGAGCACAAACCAAAAACCATTTTTCTCAATGCCCTCACTGAGTTGATCAAAACGAGAGTCCTGAAACTTATCCTTAACCCAATCACCAGCAACAAAGCGAGCAATCATAAACGCAGCCGTTGCTCCCAAAGTAGCACCAATCACAGTCCACAAAGTACCCAGCATTAGTCCAAACAGAGCACCAGCCGAAAAGGTTAAAATCGCATCAGGAACAGCTAGTACTGTGGCAACAATATAAATCAAAATGTACCCCAGTGGTCCAAAAATACCCATGCTTTCCTGAAGCCATCTCAAATTTTCCAGCTTCAGCCAAGACCCAACCGGCGTAAATAGCAAAATTAAGGCAGCTGTCACTAGAACTATTGCCCCAATCCCTAACCTGAGTCCTAGCTGTATCTTGGAATGGGGCAGATTTTGAGATGTCGAGGATGAAACTTTCATGAGCTGGGGAAAAGGTAATTGGTAATTGGTAATTTTGAAATAGGGTGATTTTGCAATAGCATTAGTTTTGTAATTAAAAACAAATTATGAATCTAAATTTATCACATATTATATCAATATTTACTATATTTATTTACACAATATCGCTCTTTTTAACGTCCCAATGATCTAATTTTTAGAGATTGTTAATCGTCATTTTTAAATGCTCATTAAGTCCTAGATATTTCCAGTATACATGAATCTATTAAATCCTAGCTTAATGAGTTTTTACTGAGAATAGCCTTAATCAATAACGAGCTAGTTTAGTAAATCAGGGAATCAGTGCAAATCATACAGATAGAACTTAGGCAAAAGTGCAAAAGTCCCTGATAGCAAGTTGCTTTCTGGTGATGTTACTTGCTGATCACAAGCTCATCCCCCTGATCCTTTCAAGGGTATGTTTTTTACAAAGACGTCAGGTGTGGGGTGTAGGGTGACCGGGTGTGGGGTGTGGGGGATAAGAAAGCGATGCAGCAAGGGAACAGGGGGTTTCCCCCATGAGCGACTGCATCAAGACAATATACTTAATTTGTCGTTAAAAATCATCATTGTCAGCCATGCTTTGCGCGAGTGGGGGAAACCCCCGCAGGTCGGGCTTTGGTGCGCTTTCCGCATTTAATTATTAAATTCGCGCTTATTGTCGCACCTCTGCATCGCTTTCTTATCCCCCACACCCTACAACCGGTCACCCCACACCCCACACCTGAGGTCTTTTTAAAAAACCTACCCTTATGAGGATGGGGAGATGGGGAGATGGGGAGATGGGGAAATGACTAGATAGACTAGCTATAGAACAAATCAATAGGGTATTGTTTTCGCCATCTACATAAGAGAATTTAGATTAATTTTAGAAATAGGGTACCCATATCACAAGTAGAACATGCTAGTATTATGTCCGTCTTTACGAGATGACTATAGACTAGTCAGCCTGGGAGGTCTAGCAAATGATCAAGTTTTAGTTTCAAGTTCAACTAGCCGTTTATAGGTAATTAATTGTTTACAAGTTTGGTTGACAAGTCTAGCCAAGCAGGAGTAACTGGGTTGTCTTGATGCTTGTCTTGATACAAAGCGCGAGTGGGGGGGAACCCCCTCAGGTCGGCGCACCCGTCCCTATTCGAGATCTCGGCCTCAGCTCCTGGCACGACCCTGGAAACTATGGGCACAGGACCTTTGATTCTACAAGCCCATGGCTCTAATCAACCCAACTGGGCAGTTGATTGATTGCAGTTGATTCGCGATCGCTAAACCAATAGCTAGTAATCCTTCGCGGAATTCAACATCCATGTCTTGATGCAATCGGTATTTCCGCTGTCTTTTACTAGCTAATACTTTTCGATAAATTCTAGAGTTGATTGATCGAATAGTTTTACTACAAACGGATAATAAACGTTTCAAACTAGCTCGTAGGGTGCTGTGGAAACCGGCAATCGCTCTCAATGCTGTTTGCGGATCACAATCCCAATTGTATACCCAGCACTATTGGGTAAATTAGCAACTTATAGTAAAATAATTTCACCAATCGACTTGCCATCGACTTGCCATTTAACTAGGCATAGGTCGATCTATGCTGTTGCATTTTCCTCAAAACTATGGAAAACCTTAAGAGTACATTCAACAATACAATCAACCTAATCAAAGAACGGATCTTTGATACCGACTTCAAAATCGCCAACATTCCTGTTTCTGCGATACTTATTGTGGTGCTCATCCTCATCCTCACCCAGATATTGCGAGGCTTGTTCACTGCCATAATCATTAACAGAATCGAGCGTCTAACTAGCGGTACAGAAACTACCCTAGACGATGAGTTCATTAGGATTCTTAGGGCACCATTAGGCTGGCTAATTTGGCTGGCTGGACTATGGGTAGTACATATAGTTGTGGGCACCCATCTTACTCCTGAACAGAATCAGAAAATCCCCGAAATTCTGTTTGTGAGCGCTCTGTTCATTGCCACCTATATTCTTTACCGTGCTGCTCCACTACTGGGGGAGCTTCTAGGGGGATTGGCGGCAAACACTGAAACTGAGCTAGACGATTTGTTCGTGCCCTACTTTCCAAGGCTTTTTCAGATCACAGCAGTGATGATTGCGGCCATTAAAGCCAGTGAGATTTTGTTGGGGGCATCTGCTGGTGCACTGATCGGTCTACTCGGTGGTGCAGGTGTCGCCTTAGGTTTGTTATTCAAAGACATTATCTATGACTGGTGTTGTACGGTGATTATCTACGCTGATGGTCTCTATAAACCCGGTGAATTTGTAATGGTGGACGGAGTCAATGGTTTTGTTGAGATACTCAGTATTGGTCTGAGAAGTACAACACTTCGTATTTGTAGTTGGGGTTCTATCAAAAAAGTTCCCAATTCTAAAATGATTGCTGGAGTTGTGGAAAATTGGTCACGGAAGACTCGGGAGACGTTGGAGTGGGGCATAAATTTCAATCTTAAAGTTGATGGAACTTCGGCGAAGCAAACTACCCGAATTTGTCAGGCTCTTAAAGCAAAAATTCCGACTATCGATGGCTTGCATAAGCAGAAAATGGTAGTGTTATTTACCCACATTGAAGAGAATGCTCGTGTGATTATGATTAGGGTATTTGTGATTGAGCCCGACCTCTACGAGGCTGCCCAGCAAGAGTTGAACATAGCCATATTAGAAATCCTGGAGAAAGAAGAGATTGATCACCTGCATATTGAGTTGGAAAAGCAACTTCAAGACTACAAACAGATGAAGGGAAATTTAGTTAGTGAGGTGATATCTAAATCCTAGCAATGCTTTGAACAAGCGATGCAGCGCTCGCTCCCTTCGAAGCTGTATCGCTATTCGAGATCTAGGCATCTGGTCTTGGCACGACCCTGGAATGGGCACAAGACCTTTCATTCTACAAGCCCATGGCTCTAATCAACCGAACTGGGCAGTTGATTCGCGATCGCTAAACAAACCAATAGCTAGTAATCCTTCGCGGAATTCAACATCCATGTCTTAATGCAGTCGCGAATGGGGGGAACCCCCTTTGGCCGCGCTGACTCACCTGTTCCGAAGCTGCATCGCTTTTAAAATTAGGCAAAAATTCTAATAAAATTCCTGCGCCCAGGCCGGACACTCCCCGCGCCCGGGCCCCTTCTTTTTTACAAATATCAGATGCACCCCAGATAGTAAACCTTTCAAACTGGCTCCTAGGGTGCTGCCCAAACGGGCAATTGGTGTCAATCATGTTTTTTCCATACCTAGCATGATTCCCTAAATTCGCAACTTATAGTAAAATCGTTTGGCCAATCGATTTGCCATCGACTTGCCATTTAGCTAGGCACAGGTCGATCTATGTTAGTGTATTTTGGTCGAAACGATGGAAAACCTTCAGGGTACATTCAACACTACAATCAACATAATCACAGAACGCATCTTTGATACCGACTTCCAGCTCGCCAACATTCCTGTTTCCACGATAGTTATTGTGGTGCTCATCCTCCTCCTTACCCAGATATTGCGAGGCTTGTTCACTTCAATAATCATTCACAGAATCGAGCTGATAACTAGCCGTACAGAAACTACCCTAGACGATCAGTTCATTAGGATTCTTAAGCAACCATTAGGCTGGCTAATTTGGCTGGCTGGACTATGGCTAGTCTATCTAATTCTGGCAAGCCATCTTAGTCCTGAACAGAATCAGAAAATCCCCGAGATTCTGTTTGTGAGCGCTCTGTTCATTGCCACGTATATTATTTACCGTGCTGCTCCACTATTGGGAGAGCTTCTAGCCGGATTGGCGGCAAAAACTGAAACTGAACTCGACGATTTGATAGTCCCCTACTTTCCAAGGCTTTTTCAGATCGCAGCAATCCTGATTGCTGCCAGTAAAGCCAGTGAGATTTTGTTGGGGGCATCTGCTGGTGCATTGATCGGTCTACTCGGTGGCGCAGGTGTCGCCTTAGGTTTGTTATTAAAAGACATTATCTATGACTGGTTTTGTACAGTGGTAATCTATGCTGATGGTCTCTATAGACCCGGTGACTGGGTAGAATTGGACGGAATAAATGGTTTTGTTGAGATACTCAGTATTGGTCTGAGAAGTACAAAGGTTCGTCTTATTACTGTTGGTGGTACCAAAAAAGTTCCCAATTCTAAAATGATTGGTGGAGTTGTGGTCAATTATTGGTCACAGAATCCTGGCGATACGTTGGAGTTGGGAGCCATAAATTTAACTCTGAAAATAGATGGAATTTCAGCGGTACAAACTACCCAACTTTGTCAGGCTATTAAAGCAAAAATTCCGTCTATTGATGGATTGCACAAGCAGAAAATGTTCGTTTTATTATCCAGCATTGAAGAGAATGCTCGTGTGATTATAGTTAGGGTATTTGTGATTGATAGAAAACTCTATTTTGCTGCCATGAATGACTTGAACATAGCCATATTAGAAATCCTCCAGAAAGAGGAGATTGATCACCTGCATGTTTATCTTAGAAAGGAACTCCAAGACTACAAACAGCTGAAGGAAAATTTAGTTAGTGAGGTGAAGGGAAATTTAGTTAGTGAAGTGGCATATAAATCCTAGCAATCCTTTGAACAAGCGATGCAGCCTCGCTGCATCGCTATTTGAGATCTAGGCATCTGGTCTTGGCACGACCCTGGGAAATATCGGCACAAGGGCTTTGCTTAATAATGGAATGATTTGAATAGTTTTGTGGAATGAGCATCTTGCTGTCTAACAAGCATCTTACTGTGGAACGGGCATCTTGCTGTCTAACAAGCATCTTACTGTGGAACGGGCATCTTGCTGTGGAACGGGCATCTTGCTGTGGAACGGGCATCTTGCCCGTTACAATTCCCGGGCAGGCAGGATGCCCACCCCACTCATATTCCTTCGAAGATTCAGCAATGCCAGCACTATTGGCTCAATTCGCAACTTAGTCAATTCGCAACTTATAGTAAAATCATTCCACCAATAGACTTGCCATCGACTTGCCATTTAACTAGGCACAGGTCGATCTATGCTTTTGTATTTTGCTCGAAACTATGGAAAACCTTCAGGGTACATTCAACAATACAATCAACCTAATCAAAGAAAGGATCTTTGATACCGACTTCAAACTCGCCAACATTCCTGTTTCCACGATACTTATTGTGGTGCTCATCCTCATCCTCACCCAGATATTGCGAGGCTTGTTCACTTCAATAATCATTGACAAAATCGAGCGTCTGACTAGCCGTACCAAAACCACCCTAGACTATGAGTTAATTAGGATTCTTAAGCAACCATTAGGCTGGCTAATTTGGCTGGCTGGACTATGGCTAGTACATCTAGTTGTGGGCACCCATCTTACTCCTGCACAGAATGAGAAAATCCCCGAGATTCTGTTTGTGACTGCTCTGTTCATTGCCACCTATATTCTTTACCGTGCTGCTCCACTACTGGGAGAGCTGCTAGCGGGATTGGCGGCCAACACTGAAACTGAACTCGACGATTTGTTCGTGCCCTACTTCCCAAGGCTTTTTCAGATCGCAGCAGTGCTGATTGCTACCATTAAAGCCAGTGAGATTCTGTTGGGGGCATCTGCTGGTGCACTGATCGGTCTACTCGGTGGCGCAGGTGTCGCCTTAGGTTTGTTATTCAAAGACATTATCTATGACTGGTGTTGTACGGTGATTATCTACGCTGATGGTCTCTATAAACCCGGTGAATTTGTAGTCGTGGACGGAGTAAGTGGTTTTGTTGAAATACTCAGTATTGGTCTGAGAAGTACAACACTTCGTATTTGTAGTTGGGGTTCTATCAAAAAAGTTCCCAATTCTAAAATGATTGCTGGAGTTGTAGAAAATTGGTCACGGAAGACTGGCAAAACCTTGGAGTGGGGCATAAATTTCAATCTGAAAATTGATGGGATTTCAGCGGAGCAAACTCTCCGAATTTGTCAGGCTATTAAAGAAACAATTACCACTATCGATGGCTTGCACAAGCAGAAAATGGTAGTGTTATTTTCCCACATTGAAGAGAATGCTCGTGTGATTATGATTAGGGTATTTGTGATTGAGCCCGACCTCTACGTTGATGCCCTGCAAGACTTGAACATAGCCATCTTAGAAATCCTGGAAAAAGAGGAGATTGATCACCTGCATATTGAGCTAGAAAAGCAACTTGAAGACTACAAACAGATGAAGGCAAATTTAGTTAGTGAGGTGATATCTAAATCCTAGCCATCCTTTGAACAAGCGATCCAGCACTGGATCCCTTCGAAGCTGCATCGCTTTTAGGTGCGACAATAAGCGCGAATTTAATTCTTAATGGTAAGAGCGCACCTTTGAAATTAGGCAAAAATTCTAATAAAATTCCTGCGCCCAGGCCGGACACTCCCCGCGCCCGGGCCCCTTCTTTTTTATAAATATTCAGATGCACCCCAGATAGTAAACCTTTCAAACTGGCTCCTAGGGTGCTGCCCAAACGGGCAATTACTCTAAATCATATTTATTGCATACCTAGCACTATTCGGTAAATTCGCCACTTATAGTAAAATCATTCCACCAAGAGACTTGCCATCGACTTGCCATTTAAGTAAGCACAGGTCGATCTCTGTTAGTGTATTTTGGTCGAAACTATGGAAAACCTTAAGAGTACAATCAACAGTACAATAAACCTAATCAAAGACAGGATCTTTGATACCGACTTCAAGGTCCCCAACATTCCTGTTTCGACGATAGTTATTGTGGTGCTCATCCTCCTCCTCACCCATATATTGCGAGGCTTGTTCACTTCAATAATCATGGACAGACTCGAGCTGATAACTAGCCGTACAAAAACCACCCTAGACGATGAGTTCATTAGGATTCTTAGGCGACCATTAGGCTGGCTAATTTGGATCGGTGGACTATGGCTAGTACATCTAGTTGTGGCCACCCATCTTAGTGATACACAGAATCAGAAAATCCCCGAGATTCTCTTTCTGAGCGTTCTGTTCATTGCCACCTATATTCTGTACCGTGCTGCTCCACTATTGGGAGAGCTTCTAGCGGGATTGGCGGCAAAAACTGAAACTGAACTCGACGATTTGTTCGTCCCCTACTTTCCAAGGCTTTTTCAGACAGCAGCAATCGTGATTGCTGCCATTAAAGCCAGTGAGATTGTGTTGGGGGCATCTGCTGGGGCACTGATCGGTCTACTCGGTGGCGCAGGTGTCGCCTTAGGTTTGTTATTAAAAGACATTGTCTATGACTGGTTTTGTACAGTGATTATCTACGCTGATGGTCTCTATAGACCCGGTGACTGGGTAGAATTGGACGGAATAAATGGTTTTGTTGAGATACTCAGTATTGGTCTGAGAAGTACCAAGGTTCGTATTATTAATTTGGGTGGTACCAAAAAAGTTCCCAATTCTAAAATGATTGGTGGAGTTGTGGTTAATTATTGGTCACAGAATCCTGGGGATACGTTGGAGTTAGGAGCCATAAATTTAACTCTGAAAATAGATGGTATTTCAGCGGATGAAACTACCCGACTTTGTCAGGCTATTAAAGCAAAAATTCCGACTATCGATGGATTGCACAAGCAGGAAATGTTCGTTTTATTATCCAGCATTGAAGAGAATGCTCGTGTGATCCTAGTTAGGGCATTTAGTATTGATAAAAAACTCTACTTTTCTGCCATCAATGACTTGAACATAGCCATATTACAAATCCTCCAAAAACAGGAGATTGATCACCTGCATGTTGAGCTTAAAAAAGACCTAAAAGACTACAAACAGCTGAACTAAAATTTAGTTAGTGAGGTAACATATAAATGCTAGCAATCCTTTGAATAAGCGATGCAGCTAGCTTCGGAACAGATAAAGTCCGCCATGAAGGCGCACCCGTCGCTATTTCTGCCGTCTTGTACTAGCTAATACTTTTCGGTAAATTCCCGAGTTGATTGACCGAATACGTATCCTCCAAACAGATAGTAAACGTTTCAAACTGGCTCCTAGGGTGCTGGGCAAACGGTCAATTGCTCTAAATCCTGTTGATTGCATACCTAGGAGTATTGGTTAAATTCGCAACTTATAGTAAAATTACTCCACCAAGAGACTTGCCATCGACTTGCCATTGAACTAAGCACAGGTCGATCTCTGTTAGTGTATTTTGGTCGAAACTATGGAAAACCTTAAGACTACATTCAACAGTACAATCAACCTAATCAAAGAAAAGATCTTTGAGTCCGACTTACAGCTCCCCAACATTCCTGTTGCCACGATAGTTATTGTGGTGCTCATCCTCCTCTTCACCCATATATTGCGAGGCTTTTTCACTTCAATAATCATTCACAGACTCGAGCGTCTGACTAGCGGTACAGAAACCACCCTAGACAATGAGTTCATTAGGATTCTTAGGACACCATTAGGCTGGCTAATTTGGATCGCTGGACTATGGCTAGTACATCTAGTTGTGGCCACCCATCTTAGTGATACACAGAATCAGAAAATCCCCGAGATTCTGTTTGTGAGCGTTCTGTTCATTGCCACCTATATTCTTTACCGTGCTGCTCCACTATTGGGGGAGCTTCTAGCCGGATTAGCGGCACACACTGAGACTGAACTCGACGATTTGTTCGTTCCCTACTTCCCAAAGCTTTTTCAGATCGCAGCAATCCTGATTGCCGCCATTAAAGCCAGTGAAATTTTGTTGGGGGCATCTGCCGGTGCACTGATCGGTCTACTCGGTGGCGCAGGTGTCGCCTTAGGTTTGTTATTCAAAGACATTGTCTATGACTGGTGTTGTACGGTGATTATCTACGCTGATGGTCTCTATAAACCCGGTGACGTGATAGTATTGGACGGAGTAAGTGGTAGGGTTAAGATACTTAATATTGGTCTGAGAAGTACAAGGCTTCTTATTACTGAGTGGGGTTATATCAAAAAACTTCCCAATTCTCAAATGATTTCTGGAATTTTTGCAAATTGGTCAGATAAGACTGGCGATACGGTTCAGTGGGGCATAAATTTAACTCTAAAAATTGATGGAATTTCGGCCCAGCAAACTAGGCGAATTTGTCAGGCTATTAAAGAAACAATTCCGACTATCGATGGCGTGAACAAGGATAAAATTAAAGTTGTATTTTCCCGCCTTGAACAGAATGCTCGTGTGATTAAAATTAGGGTATTTGTGATTGAGCCCAAGCTCTACTATGATGTCCAGAGCAACTTGAATCTAGCCATATTAGAAATCCTGGAAAACGAGGAGATTAATCAGCTCCATGTTTATATGAGAAAGGAACTTAACTGGTTGCCTGACACCAGTATGAATTAGGCTAAGCAATCAGCAATCAGCAATCAGCTATCAGTTAATGCGCTACGCGCACGCGTGCGCGTTCAGCTTTTGAATAAAATAAGCTGACGGCACCTCAAGTAGCTTGAGCTTTTAGCTCACGGCTGACCACTGACCGCTGACCACTGACCGCTGACCACTGACCGCTGACCACTGACCGCTGTTCGCGCAGCGTGAGCGTAGCGCATATGCTTACGGGAATTCGGAGCAGGGAAGAGCACAGCTTTATCCTCTAATTCCATTGACATAGGCAGCTGTCAAGGCTTGTTGAGGTGATTCAAAAATCTGCTCCACACAGCCGTATTCAATCAATCGCCCCACTGCTTCCTTAACCCAGAAGACGGCAGTATAGTCAGCAATTCGTCTGGCTTGAGCTAGGTTATGGGTAACAATCACTAGGGTGTAGCGTCCCCTGAGCCTAGCTATCAAGTCTTCGACCACACCGCTGGATATGGGATCGAGGGCACTACAGGGTTCATCTAACAGGAGTACTTCCGGTTGCAATACCAAGGCACGGGCAATGCACAGGCGCTGCTTTTGACCACCAGACAGAGCAAGAGCCGAGGTGTGGAGTCGGTCTTTGACTTCATCCCACAAACCAACATCCCGGAGTGCGGTTTCGATGAGCTGAGCAATGTTATCCCGGTTTTTAACACCATGTTCCCGCAACGGAAAGGCCAGATTCTTCCAGATTGATAAGGGGAAGGGAGTCGGCTTTTGGAAAATCATTCCAACACGACGGCGAAGTGCAATTAGTTCCACAGCACCACCCTTTGCGATCGCATCCATCCGAGGACTCAGCACATCTAGGGAACCAATGCGAATCCTACCGGTAACTTTAGCATTAGGAATCAAATCTGTCAAGCGATTTAGGCAACTTAAAAAACTAGTCTTGCCACAACCAGACGGTCCCACTAGTGCGGTAATGGAACCTTTATAAATTGGCAACGATACATCAGCAAAGGCCGGTTTTGTTCCGTAATGTAAACATAGCCGTTCGGTCTGAATCAATGGGTCGCTTATAGACTGGCTTACCGGTAATCGCTCAATTGTTTCTAAAGGGTTAACCATTGTTTTTGGGAATTGTTAATGTGAATTGTTAATTAGTAATTAGGTAAGCCGTCAGCAATCAGCTTATTTTATTCAAAAAGCTGATTGCTGATTGCTGATTGCTGATTGCTTATAAACAGACTCCACCCTCCGATGCAACCAATACTCAGTCATCCATGCTGCTGTACCATTAATCAGCAACAACAACACCAGCAACACTAAAGCTGAGGCATAAGCATTAGCATTTCCCCCTGTTACATTCATCGACAAATCAAAAATATGAATCGAGAGCGATCGCCCAGAATCCAGCAAAGACTCTGGCATCCGATCCACATAACCACTAGTAAAGATCAGTGCTGCTGTTTCAGCGATCGCTCGCCCTATGCCTAACACTAATCCCACCACTAGTCCGGGTGCTGCGGCTGGTAACAGCAAATTCCAGAGAGTGGTAGTGCGGGATAAACCAAGGGCAGTGGCAGAAAGCCGATAATCATCACTAACGGCGCGAAACCCTTCCTCTGTTGATCGAATTAGAATTGGCAACACCATACAGGCTAATGTCAACCCCCCAGACAAAATTGAAAAGCCTAGCCCTAGGGTTTTGCAGAAAAAGGCATTGCCAAATAGTCCAAAGACAATTGACGGTACCCCTGCTAGCACATCTAAGCTACGACGAACCAGACGCCCGAAAATACTCTTAGTATCTGTGAACTCAGCTAGCAGTATTGCTGTTCCTACTCCAATCGGAACAGAAACCGTCATACATACACCTAAAATTAGGACAGTCGAGACCAGAATTGGACCAATCCCTCCTTCCCGTCCAGCATTCTTTGGTGCAGTAGTCAGGAATTCCCAGTTAATTTGTCCGACACCGTGCCAGACGATATCACTCAAAATCCAGAGGAATACAGCAGTTACGAACAGTGCGATCGCCCAAATCATCACTGTTGAAACTTGGAGGTTGTCGGTTGTCGGTTGTCGGTTGTCGGTTGCAGGTTGCAGGTTGTCGGTTGTCGGTTGTGGCTTGGTTTTGGTAGGATTCTTACTCATAGATTGCTCCCTTGCTGATGATTTCTGCAATTGCTACCAGTACCAAAATTATTGCCATCAGCAGCAAGCCACTGACAAAAAGTGCTGAGCGGTGATTGCCCATAGCGTAAGCCATTTCCAAGGCGATATTGGCAGTAAGAGTTCGCATCGGCTCAAATAGGCTTTTGGGAGTTTGCACCACATTGCCACACACCATCAGCACCGCCATGGTTTCTCCAATCGCCCGTCCTGTTCCTAAAATCAAGCCAGTAAACAGCCCCGATTTAGCAGCCGGAAACACAACACCTCTGACTGTTGCCCAGCGGGATAGTCCCAGAGCTGCTGCTCCCTGTAGGTATTCTGGGGGGACTTTCGCAAAGCTAGCGTCTGCGGTCAGAGCAATAGTTGGTAAAATCATCAGGGTCAGAATCACAATTCCAGCTAGAAGACTGGCTCCCGGTGGCTGAAAGCGTCCAATTAGGGGAACTAGCTTCACCAAACCCCAGAAGCCGTAAACAACTGAGGGCATCCCTGCCAACAATTCAATTAGCCGTCGATAAAGTCCAGCAATCGGTGGAGGTGCGTAATACTGACAAAAGACTGCAGATAGAATTCCCAGGGGTGTGGCCACTACCATCGCCCCAGCGGTGACCAACAGGGTGCCCCAAAGCATCGGGGTGAAGTTGTACAGAGTCTCAGCAGGATGCCAGGATGGATCGGTAAAAAAGGGGAGTAATCCTACTTGTCCCAATACTGGCAGGGCTTCTGTGATTAGGAACACAAGAATCAGGACCACGATAGCACCAGCCACCACAGCACAGCCTTGTAGGGTCGAGATTAGGAGAGAATCACTCCGAAAAAAATTGAGCATTGAGAATTGAGAATTGAGAATTGAGAATTGAGAATTGAGAATTGAGAATTGAGAATTGAGAATTGAGAATTGAGACTTGAGAATTTAGACTTGAGAATTTAGAATTGAGAATTTAGAATTGGGAATTGGGAATTTAGAATTGGGAATTTAGAATTGGGAATTTAGAATTGGGAATTTAGAATTTAGACTTGAGACTTGAGACTTGAGACTTGAGACTTGAGACTTGAGACTTGAGACTTGAGACTTGAGACTTGAGACTTGAGACTTGAGACTTTAGACTTTAGACTTGAGACTTGAGACTTGAGACTTGGAAGTTTTTGGCATTCTTAATTCTTCATTCTTAATTCTTCATTCTTAATTCTTCATTCTTAATTCTTCATTCTTAATTCTTCATTCTTAATTCTTCATTCTTAATTCTTCATTCTTAATTCTTCATTCTTAATTCTTAATTCTTCATTCTTAATTCTTCATTCTTAATTCTTCATTCTTCATTCTTCATTCTTAATTCTTCATTCTTCATTCTTCGAGGGGGACAAAGTTTTGCTCTTTAACAATGTCTTGTACCTTTTGCGATCGCGAAAACTCAATAAATGCTTTATCTAACCCAACCGGAATAGTTTTGGTGACTAACGTCAGGGAACGAGATAGGGGAAATGTGCCGTTTTGAACATTTTCTGTGGTTGCTGCTATTCCAGCAACGGGCAGTAACTTAATCGGAACATCCTGTTTACTGCTATATTCTGCTGTGCCAATGGACACATAACCAATCCCATTAGGATTACCCGCTACTGTTTTAATCCCCTGCTCATTATCCCCAATCACCACATCTGCCTTAATCTCGCTATTTTTCAGCTGGAAGTACTTCAGAAATAACTCCAAGGTAGAGCGCCCCTCGGCTTTGTTGACTACTGTAATTGGTGCCCTCTTGCCTCCCACATCCTGCCAGTTGTCAATTTTGCCCTGATAGATATCCACAATCTGTTGATTACTCAGGGATTGCACCGGATTAGTTTTATGGACGATAATGCCAATCCCATCACGAGCGATCGCAAACCCTTGCAGATCTTTCTCGCTTTGCTTGAGGTCACGAGACACCATGCCAATATCAGCGACTCCTTGGCGAGCATCTGCAATACCGCGAGACGAGCCTCCTGTCTGCACATCCACCCGTACACCAGGATTTTCTGATTCAAAACGCTTGCCAATTTCCGACGCCAGGGGGGCTACTGTACTAGAACCGGTTAAAACTAACTTACCCTGCAACTGATCGGTTGATTGGGTAGCTACTTCTGGGGATTGGGCACAGGATTGTAGCCAAAAGCAAGCTACTAAACCCATAGACATTGATGCCAGTGTTGTTAATTTTTTCATCAATCATCAGTCAGCCATCTTATCTATAAAATAATGAGAGTGCTCAGCTAAGCATATGCGCTACGCGCACGCTACTTGAGGTGCTATCAGCTGTCAGCCGTCAGCTAATCAACGGTCGGTAGTCAAAAAGCTGGGGGGTGCTGCTACGGATGGTTGAAAATCCCTGCAAGTTTTACTCATCCGAACCCGTGCAGTTAAAGCGCCTGCTACCAGCTCAAGTAGCGGATAAGCTGATAGCTGATAGCTGACAGCTGAATGCTTACCTCAAAACTGAGCAATTACTCAGCACTTTGTTAATCAAAACATAGGCAACAACATCCCAAATCAATTGCTCTATTACCATTTCCTTGGCGAATGGCGAGGCAACACTGATAAAGCACGGCCTTACCATCTCGCGTCGCCCTAACAAATCCCTCATCCCGCAAAACTCTGAGATGATGGGATAGGAGACTTTGCTCTATTCCCAACACAGCTTTGAGCTCCCCAACATGTTTTGGTCCTTCCATCAGGATTTCCATAACAGTTAGACGAGTGTTGTCCGCCAAAACTTTCAGCTTACGGACACAGAAGGCTTGAGATGATGGACTTTTTGAGTTCATCTGTCTGCCTCCCGGTCGTCTCCCGCTATAATCTTTGATTTAGCGGTGAGAGGAAAGGAAGGACAGGATCTAAGTCCTATAAGCATAACCATCCTTCCTGTGAATAAATTGACAATATTTGTGACTGATGCCCTGCACCAATCCTGATTTAGTTGAGATATTGAAAAACCCTGATTTTCTGGTTGCGACCCGTCCTATATAGGTACCGATCTTTTTTCCTTTGGTTACTACAGCACGAACGATGTCGCCTGTTTGAAAGCCTTTGTGAAATTTGATTCTGGAGCAATGACGAGTGGGAAACCCATACTTATTGGTTCTACAGAGCTGACGAGTGCCATGTCCTTTGGCGGTTATTATCAAAGGATTGGTTACTTCGATAATCAATGTTTCGACTTTCCCGACATTTGCCGCATCCAACCAATGAGTTTTCGGAAGATTTTGACGACACCTATTGAATTTGGTTAATCCGCCACTACCTACTTCAACAGGTAGCCCTGTTGACTTGAGATCGTGGTACAACTTCCATCGGGTTGTATTGACAGAAGCCGCATCAGCCAGAGGGCGTTTAGCTTGACTTAGTATGCGTCTCAAGATACTAGGCTTTTTAGACAAGAAAAGTTCAATGTTTTGATTAGATTTAGCCTGGTTACATGGGTGACATGCAATCGCTAAATTAGAAACTCGATCAGAGCCACCTTTGGACTTAGGCTTAATATGCTCAATTTCTAATTGAGTTCCTGTCGTCCCACAATAAGCACATTTACGATTCCATTTTTCAAGTAAATATTCTCGGAGTTCATAGCCATAAAGTGTTCCTTGTTGATACTCGATTCCAGATATCTCAGGATTTTGCAGTTTTTGAGTATCAAACCTGACTAATTCTTGAGAGATGCCGGTAATAGGGCACAATCGACTCAACCTTTCAACCCAAGTTAAAATGTTTTGAACTCTAGACATTAAGCTAGGAGCTAGCCAACCTTCTGGTCTGGTTCTATTAAGAAATCTGGGCTTGCGGTATCGAGTCTTACGATTCCGCCTACTGCGTCTTAACTGCCTGCGAGAGGTCAAAGAATCTCGTATTTGAAAACCTCTATGGGTGAGTTCGGCTCCCCAAATTACTCGCTTTCCTTGAATAATAGCTAAACCGCTTGTTTTTGTTCCAGGGTCTATTTTGAGCTGGTGTTTATGAGTTATTGGCTGTTTTATTTCCTCCGTCAAAATTATGGTAAATGGGTAACGACGATAGACCTTCGCTTTTCCTGACGAAAGTAAAATCCTAGCTCTTACAGGTTTACACGGATCTAAAGGTTGTCGGTTCTTGTTGAGTACAAAGACACGCATAATTGTGTTTACTCCTATTACTAGGGTTAAGTTAGCTTAGTCAATGTTATTCCTCGGTACTTTCCTAGTCGCACTGGCTTAACCCAAATACACCTGTTTAACGACCGGGTTCTAGAGCTGAAGACTAGCTACGCATCCTCAGGTAGGAACTTGAACACTTAGGAATAACGTAGTTCTCTGAGAACTTAGACTGGTCAACTACGAGCTTTTAACAAGCTCCCGCTATAGTCCCATAGGACTTAGCGGTGAGTTATTGACATTATAATCAAAAAAACTCTGATTGGATCAAATCAAAGCACCACCACAACTGGAACCAGACCCTGCTGTACAGCCATAGCAATAGGAAGCGGTACGAATTTCCTCAATGATGTCTAAACTTCCTGCTTCCAGAAGTTTACTAACTGTCAACCTTTCTCCAGTGCCAGACGTTGCTGCTACATTTTCCATCTGATTAAAATCGCAATCGTAGACATTACCCAGATAGTCAATAGACAATTCATTGCGACACATCAAATGCTCCACGGTACTAGCATTGAAACTGTTTTCTAGAAACGCCATATAGGGAGCATATAGCTTGGTGCGTTGTAAATGAAACTTTGTTCTACCAACGGGGATATTGGTAATTGTAAATAGCTGGTTGAAGTCAAGATTAAACTGTTCTTTTAGGAACACTTTATAATCCTTCTCCAACTTAACCTGATTAGGAGTCATAGAAAACTTTTCACTCAGTGGTAACGAAGGATTGTAGACCAAATCAAGAATTAATTTGGGGTTTCTACCATAGCCCAACCGATTCAGCCATTGAATCGCCCGAATCGAATCATCGTAAACCCCCTTGCCGCGCATTTTATCTACATTATCTTCGAGATAACAAGGCAAAGAAGCCACTACTCGTAATTGGTGCTTAGCGAAATAGTCAGGTATATCTTCATATCCCGGTTCAAAATAAATGGTCAAATTTGACCGAACAATCACCTCCTTTCCGGTTTTGTATGCTGCTTCAACTAATGGCTTAAAGCCATAGTTCATCTCTGGCGCACCACCAGTCAAGTCAACCGTCGTAATTTGAGGAAACTGATGAATCAGCTTAATAAGCTGGTCACAAATTTCTGGAGAAAGTTCTTCAGTTCGTTTAGGACCAGCTTCCACATGGCAGTGAGTACAAGCTAGATTACAACGCTTCCCCAGATTAATTTGTAAAACCGTGATTGGGTGTTTACTTAAGGGAGCTTGCAGTTTTTTACGGAACGGTGTAACAGCTGAAACGTCTGTTTTAATCATAATTTTATCGCCTTGTAATTCCTAGAAATTAATAATAATTATAATTAATTATTAATTATCAAGAAATTATAAACTATTACTTCTCACTTAAGATGGGTGATTTAGTAAGTGTGAAGTCTAAAGTATGAAGTGTGAACTTTCATGTTGTAGTTATATTTTTGTAATTATTAATTATACCATGGATTGGTTAATTAAAAACTCCTAACTAATTTTTTATCCCTCACCCTACTGGACAAGGGACGCCTTAGGCGAAGGTCCTTCAGACTTCAGACTTCAGACTTCAAACTTTCGGCGAAGCCGACGCTACGCGAACAGACTTTCGGCGAAGCCGACGCTACGCGAACAGACTTCACCTCTAACAACAACCACCACCAATATAGTGCCAAGTTGAATCAGTGATTAAGATTTCTTCTGGATTCACCTTTCCTAATTTCGCGGCTGTTTTATCACAAACAGCGGCTGGCACACCACGGGAGAGGATGTGTCCCGCATTGTCATCAAAAAACTCTTCCGCGCCCATGTAAATTGCTGTCTTGCCAGTAAAAATGCATGGTCCATCTTCTGGGATCACAACTTTGAAAGAAACAGAATCCAGACTTTCCAGCAACAGGGGTTCTTCGAGGTTGTAGTTTTGGCAATCCAGAAGCCGATAGGGACGCTTTGCTCGAATTTCTACTTGACCAAAACCTGACCTGACCAGGTGCTGAACATAGGATTGATAAGTGAGCGCACCAGACAGACACATAGCTCGTAGCCGCTCATCTTGCTGTAGATGGGGTGGAATCGGACGAGTTGCAATGGGGTCACTCATTAACAGTCGTCCACCTGGTTTTAAAACTCGATAGGCTTCTTTGAGTGCCTTCATCAGGTCAGCCGGTTCAAAGATGTTGAATAGGCAATTCTGGGCAACCACATCTACAGAATCATCTGGCATCGGTAGGGCAAAGGCATCCCCTTCCCGAATTTCCACAAAACTCTGGTCAAACCAGGAATTGTCTTGAGCAGCAATCTTCAGGTTACGGGTAGCCGCCTCCCGCATTGCCTTCACTGGCTCAACAGCAATCACCCCCCCTGAACGTTGGGAAAAATAAGCAAACTGTAACGCCTCCAAGCCACCACCAACACCGACATAGAGGACAGTTGGCTGATTGCTGAGTTCTGTGGGATGTACCGTAGTACCGCAACCATAATTCATATCCGCCATCATTGGAGGAATTTTCAGTCCTGGCAGTTGTAAGGGGCTACTTTGGACACAACACAAACCAACTTGGGGTGTTTGAGCGACTTCAGAATAAAATTCAGCAGTTGTTTCGAGATAGGTCATCTGAATCCTTTACTTGGCAAAGATGGTAATGCTATTGATAGTAGGGTGGAAATTGAAAACTAATTCTGAACCAATAGAATTCCTAGATTGAGCTTTGAGGCTACAAAATTGATGTATCGTATCATACCAAATTCCGCTTCAAAACCCCGTTGATTATTTTGATCATCATAGTCAGCGAAGTGCGGACTTTGTCATCTTCGAGAACGCTTCCCCTATGTCTAGCCGCGATTGATTCTTGGTTTAGGCAGGGAAGCTATGGTAGGGGATTTGGAATTAACGGCGGTTGCAGGCTTTTGCTCCAATTTGTTTTCAGGCAAGCAACGGTACAATCCCTTGCCTCACCCTTAGATGCTATTAAACTCATGCCAGATGAATTTTTAGAGTAGTACACCATGAATTTTTACTGAGATTACCACGCGATCGCTCATCCTTAGGGTATAGGATGCTCGGGTAATCAATGGGGGGTAGGGGGTAGGGTGTGGGGTGTGGGGACAAGTTATATTAGTAGATTGGACTACTACTAAACTTGTTTGCCCCTAAAACAAAGTTTTTAGGCGGGGTATTAGACCCCTATGAGTAAGGGACAGTTTTTCCCCTACCCCCTGTCCCGAAGGGACTGATCAGGTGATCAGGTCATGGGGTGACTCTGGTGACTCTGGTGACTCTGGTGAGTGTGGAGTATTTTCCCAGTGATTAACCAGACTTGATCTAAGACAGAAACTATAGTGTCCACTCAACACTCCCAATCACCTCTGAGCAGAAGAGTATGGTAGAAAGAGCTACCATTACAATCAGGGAGTTGATGAATGTTGAAAAACCAGTATGCAGAGCGCCTCAGACAACAAGAGAGAGTTTACCTCAACCGTGTTGCTGATTACTCTTCACTACAGTCGATACCAGAAATTTGGCCCCTTGCTGCCCAACGCTTTGGGTCAATCATTGCTCTGCAAGACCCTCACGCTGTGGGAGCTCATGGTGCTCCACCCTCGACCCTGACCTATACCCAGTTGTACGAGCAAATCGAGCAATTTGCGGCTGGATTACAATCCCTAGGTTTCCAGCCAAAACTCGATGACAAGGGTATTCCTACCCGAATTGCGTTATTTGCTGATAACTCTCCTCGATGGCTAGTTGCGGATCAGGGGATCATGAGTGCAGGAGCAGTAAATGTGGTGCGCTCAGGTCAAGCAGAACGGCAGGAATTGCTTTATATTCTCGAAGATAGCGGTAGCACTGCTGTGGTGCTAGAAAACCTCAAAACTTTGGAAAAATTAGGCGATCGCTTGGATGGGCTACCCATTGAATTAGTGATTCTCCTTTCTGAAGAACAACCACTATCGACCGGATCATCCCGACAAATTGTTAACTATACTCAACTCATGGAAGCCGGGGCATCTCGGTCTCTTACAAAAGCTAACCACAACCGGGAAACCTTGGCAACTCTGCTGTATACGTCTGGTACCACAGGCAAACCCAAAGGGGTGATGCTGAGCCATGGTAATCTCCTGCATCAGGTCAACACCCTTGGTACAGTAATAGAAATCCAAAAAAGCGATCGCGTTCTTTCTATCCTGCCTACCTGGCACGCCTACGAACGCTCAGCAGAGTATTTTCTATTATCTCAGGGTTCCACCCAGATTTACACCAACCTGCGCCATGTCAAAAAAGACCTTAAAACCTTCAAACCTAACTTTATGGTCGGAGTACCCCGACTGTGGGAATCGATTTATGAGGGGGTGCAAAAGCAGTTTCGTGAGCAACCGCAAGGTAAGCAGAAATTAGTCCAAAACCTGCTAGGGATAAGTCAACGCTACATTCAGGCACGGCGGCTTGCTCAGGGGTTGACCTTAGATAATTTAAATCCTTCACCAATCCAAAAACTATTGGCCACAGTGCAAGCTTCCTATTTATGGCCGGTTCATCAACTGGCTAATAAACTAGTTTATCAAAAAGTCCGGGAAGCCACTGGGGGAGAAATCAAGCAAGTCATTAGTGGTGGGGGTTCCTTAGCGAGGCACTTGGATAACTTCTTTGAGATTATTGGTGTCGAAGTCCTAGTAGGCTATGGGTTAACCGAAACATCTCCCGTTACTAATGCCCGGCGTTCCTATCGTAACCTGCGTTTTAGTGCTGGACCACCTTTACCAGAAACTCAAATCCGGATTGTTGACCCTGAGACTCATCAGCCTTTACCCCAAGGTCAAACAGGCTTGGTGATGGTAAAAGGAGCACAGGTGATGCAGGAATATTATCGCAAACCAGAAGCTACCGCTAAGGCAATTGATCCAGACGGATGGTTTGATACAGGGGATTTAGGTTGGGTGACCCCCCAGAATGATTTAGTCCTAACTGGCAGAGCCAAAGATACTATAGTTCTGACCAATGGGGAAAATATCGAACCACAACCGATAGAAGATGCTTGTCTACGCAGTGCTTACATTGACCAGATTATGCTGGTGGGTCAAGACCAAAAGGCATTGGGTGCCTTAATAGTACCAAATCTAGATGCCTTGCAAGGGTGGGCAGCGGCTCAAAATCTTCCCCTTGACGTATTCGCTCAAGATGTTGATTTAAATACTAAAGAGGTTCAGACTTTATACCGGACTGAATTAAACCGAGAAGTCCAAAATCGACCAGGTTATCGGCAAGATGACCGCATCAGCACCTTTAGGCTGATTCTAGAGCCGTTTTCCCAGGAAAATGGCATGATGACTCAAACCTTTAAAATCCGACGGCCTGTAGTCACGGAACGCTATCGCGCTATCATTGACGGGATGTTTGCGTGAAGTATCCCAACCGGCTTGACCAAAGGCCATGGGATTGCTCGCATTCTCAGGTCAATTCAGGGACGGTCTTATTCGTCTTTCGGGTTTCCCGCGCGCGTCCCCGACGCCTAAACCAGAGGCGCGACCCTAGGCCGGGTTCCCCGGCCTAGGAGGCGCGCGGCTGCTGGAATTGGTCTTACTCAGCGTCCAGTCCACAGGCAGACATCCGCCTTCTATCGACGTATAACTTTTACGACAGACTTACCATGGAATTACAGCTATATGGCTAAGCAGCCGGGGCAAGTCTCTTCCCTGAGCTGGAGCTAGTACTTTGTACACCTTTCTTGACACTCCCCGTCCTAAAGGCGCGGGGATTCTTAGATCAACGAGCCGCCTTAAACCACTATGTTCTAATCCTTGACGCCGCCAAAAACTAGACAATACCTAAACCAAAAACCCGTCAAGACCAAGAATCCAGTTTAGTTCATAGTAGACCCAGAGGGCGATTCTCCCTAAGGGTTTGGTTACTTGATTGGAAGTGCATGTGCATAGTCCGTTTCTCTTCCTTTTCACCTGGTTTCGGTGTGCCCCACCGTACCGTTTTCTTTCAAAGCGTGATTTTTCTGGGTTCACACGTCAATTGTTAGTTAACGATTGGGTTTTTAAAGAGGATTTTCCCTACCCTCTGGGCATTACTACTTTTAGGTCGAGCAGTGGCGGGTCTCTACCCCGGTTGCGCCTCGGTTTTTCAGCCTGTACCCTATACTTCTAATATACTGTAGCGCCAGAGAAATGTCAACTTTCTGCCTTATGATTTTAGGCTAAAAGCGCGCTAGTCACTTTCATCTGAGCTGGGCTCGCTTTGTGGCGGAGTTTTCAGTGAAATGGTTTTCTAATAAGGTAGCCTTTTAGTCAGTCAGGCGGGTCAACGACCAAGTTGATTATATCACGAATCGTCGTAAGTTGAGGCGCGACCCCGTAATTAAATTCTTCAAACGGAAAGCGCGCCTCCGTAGTCTCGCTATCCATCCCCACCTTCAAAGAAGGTGGGGAATTCCGCGAGTTTCTGTTAAAACGTTAGAAGGTTTAGAGGTGCGGGCCTCGAACCTTGAGACTGAACCTCAATCTTCTTTTGAAGAATTATTGAGCAATATAACCAGTCAAACTCTCAATCCCTCAAACTTACATAGTGGAACGCATATGGACGACTCTAATAAGAACTTACTCTTGAAACGGCCAATTAATATCAAAGCCATCGTTACCCCTCGATGGAAGGAAGAGGTTCAGCAACAACTACAAAATCAAATCAACCAACTCGACGGCCAACTGCAACAGATTGATCTGCAGGGACAAAAAGCGATCGCTGAGATTAAAAACCAGAGCGTGAATCCTCCTGGTCCTCAGGTATCGCAACAAATTGAAAGCATTCAAACCCAGGTCAATCAAAAGAAAAGTGAACTGCTAGAGCAGAAAAACCAGCAACTTCAGCAACTACAACAAGTCCAAACCCTCGAACTCGACCAGGAAGTTAGTCAAGGTCAGCTAGAAAGCTTCTTCAGGGTGGAAGAGGGAGATAACCTAGTCAAAAAGATGAACGTGGAAATTCTGCTGCGGGATGGGGTTATCGAAGAGATTCGCGGTGATATTTAGTACTATGTCAAGGCTGAATTGATAGCTACAGATTAAGGAAAAGGTCACACCAGATGAATAGACACGGATAGACAGATAGCTGGTTATCTGTCTATCCGTGTTTAAAAATCTCTGTATTGTCTTTCACCCCTTTGCCATTGATCCAGCGATTACTGGCAAAATTCCGTTGACCAATCCTGATGACCCCGTCCCTCTCGACAGGTAAACTGTTGACCAGCCCACATGATCTGCCATTGTTTGCCAGTTTGGGCTGATTCCTTGGGTGATAACTCAATACGATACCGGATGCCACGTACAGAGTCATCCGGTAAACCCGTTTGAGTGATGGTGACTACCGCTTGATCAGGTTGAGGATAATCTACCTTGACCTGTTGATCAAAGTTTCCTTCAATCAACGATTGGTTTTGACCAAAGGTAGATAATGCGATCGCTTTTGGATCGGCACCAATCAGTTGATCAGGTTTTGCCTTATTGGCTAGGTCAATGGCTTTGTAGTCTTCTCGCTTGGTCTGGACATTAGCAGGAGACTCAGTTGCTTTGGGTTCAGGGGGTTTGCTAATCAGATTGCAAGCACTCAGGATTATGATAATACCTGTAAGCAGGGTTAGGGAAAGTTTTTTGTTAAGCATCTCATACCAAGTTGCATTCAATAGAAATCAAGCTAACTTGTCGGCTGTTGACAGTCAACCGTCAAGGGTCAAAACTCGACACTCAAGAGTCAACACTTAACACTCAACAAAACACATTATCCCCTCAATCCAAGCCCATTTAATTACTGATGGCGTAAGCATTCAGCTATCAGCCGTCAGCGGTCAGCTTAAAACAAGCTATCCCGCTGACGAGTTCAACGGACTCAAAGCCAAAGACTATGAATTTTTCCCTTGGGCACCTCAAGTAGCTTGGCCGAAAGGCCAGGGAACTGAGATTAAACGAATACTTACCTCTTTCATTCAAAAGCTGATAGCTGATAGCTGATAGCTGAATGCTTACGATGGCATTATTTATAGCGCTTGAACACTGACCCGGCACCGATAGCACCCAACATCAACAGACCCAATGTCGAAGTTGGTTCGGGAACTTTCTTAGAAGGCTTAGGGGGATCTGGGAAATCGCGAAACTTGATGCCAGAAACCGCACCACTTCCTGGTAGTTTAATATCTAGCTTGGTCACTGAATACTCAGGAAGATAGCTGAAATCGTAAGTGGATAGGGAGTTGTCTGTGCCAAATTTTAGTGATTGTTTCTCTGTTGTGCCATCCTCCAGAAACGCTTTAACATATCCGTTTTTATTTTTCGGATTCTCATCAATGTCTAGAAGCGTGACGTAATCGACAGAAACGGCTTTATCAAAAACAAAGGAAATGATGCCACCGCCAGCCCAGTCATCGGGTGTTTGATTTTTGTTCTCGTTGATAATTAGAACGTTACCCTGTGGCTTCGTACCAAATGAAGGTCCAGTGGCTAAATCAGCGTCTCCACCGGTGCATGTAATCCCAAAATCAGGTCCGCAATTGCTGTTGAATAACCTTAAGGGATGATTAGACCCTTTGTTACTGGTTATATGCACACCAAATTTTGCCCATTGCTCACCAATATTTGTCTTAGTTCCTGCCTTGAGAAGTTGACCAGCATCATCCTTTTCAAAATCCAGTAAGTATTCATCAGCTAGAGCGGGATTAGCACCTACTGTGCCCAAACTAACTAAGGCAGCTGTGAGCGTAAGTGTTGATAATTTTTTCATGGTTTTTATACCCCTCAATACTGACTGAATTGTAGCGCTAAAATCAGTTTTTATATCTTTTTTTGAGGATTTTGATTAACCATTACTATCTACTATTCAGGTAATAAATATCTGATTATAGTTATTTTATGGTGAATTAACCTATAGGTTAGGTATAAGTTTCCTTTTTTGGGATAAATTAGTGATTTCTTTAACGTTTGAGTCAGTTAATTAAAGATTGAGTGAAGTGACTTTGATCTGGCGACCAAAATCGATAAGATTTAAGGTTATACTAAACCAGCTCTGTAAGCAATCAGCTATCAGCAATCAGCTATCAGCTTTTGAAGAAAAGAGGTAAGCTTTGGCCTTTGGCCACGCTACGTGAACGTTTAATCTGAGTGACGTCCCAGCGTCGTTCGCACAGCGTGGCCAAAGGCCAAAGCCTGTGCCACAAAGCTGATCAGCTTTTCATCTCGAACTATTAGGTGCGACCCGTGGCGAATTTAATTCTTAATGGGTCAAGCGCACCTTTAAATTCTCCCAAATGAGGTTTATTTTAAGCTGACGGCTGACAGCTGACGGCTGAATGCTTACCCAGCTCTTAGACCGACCCTGTCAGCAGTCAACCGATAAGAGCTATTAGCATGTATAGATTGATTGGTAGCTACCCACTCCCCTAATCCCTAATCCTGAGCAAAAAGAGGATATCCGTATTGTAGAAAACCATCGAAGCCCTCTGGCTCATGGTTTCTTTACACAGTACGATGGCTTTCTGGGGCTTATTCAAGTTACAATGCAAGCTGGCATAATGTTTTTGCTAGCTCACTAGAATTGATTTAGAAGACCACCCCATGATTCACGAAGTTTTCATGCCCGCCCTCAGTTCAACCATGACCGAAGGCAAAATCGTTTCCTGGGAAAAATCTCCCGGAGACAAAGTCGAAAAAGGTGAAACCGTGGTGGTGGTTGAGTCGGATAAGGCTGATATGGACGTTGAGTCCTTCTATGAAGGATATCTTGCCACAATCACGGTATCAGCTGGTGACTCTGCTCCGGTGGGAGCCCCGATTGCTCTGATTGCGGAAACGGAAGCGGAAATTGAAGCAGCTAAACAACAAGCTGCCCAATCTACACCAGCTACTGACACAGCAACAGCTCAGCAAGCAACGGCATCAACCCCAGAACCGGTACAGACCGCTCCCGCTGCAATTGCTGATACTCCCAGCCGCCGTAATGGACGAATTATTGCTTCTCCCCGAGCTCGTAAACTAGCGAAGGAATTACGGGTTGATCTGAATACCTTGAGAGGAAGTGGTCCCCATGGCAGGATTGTGGCTGAGGATGTGGAAGCAGCAGCAGGTAAAGTGAGTACTCCTCCGGCACCAGTAACCACCACCCCAGCAGCACCCCAGACACCGGCTGTAATGCCCACTCCCACCCCAGCAACTATGCCAGCTCCTCTGCCAGCTCCTCCTGCGGCTGTACCCCTGGGAGAAGTGGTGCCGTTCAATACCCTGCAAAATGCAGTGGTGCGGAATATGATGGTCAGCCTGCAAGTGCCTACCTTCAGGGTTGGTTACACCATCACTACGGATGAGTTGGATAAGTTATACAAAAAAATTAAGCCTAAGGGTGTTACCATGACCGGGCTGCTGGCTAAGGCAGTAGCGGTTACCTTGCAGAAGCATCCCTTGGTCAATGCTAGTTATACCGAACGGGGAATTCAGTATCACAGTTCGATTAATGTAGCTGTGGCTGTGGCAATGGCTGATGGTGGATTGATTACCCCAGTATTGCGCCATGCGGAGCAGCTGGATATTTATTCTCTGTCTCGCACTTGGAAAGATTTAGTAGACCGTGCCAGAACTAAGCAGTTGCAGCCAGAGGAATATAATTCGGGTACTTTTACCCTATCCAATTTAGGAATGTTTGGTGTAGACCGGTTTGATGCGATTTTGCCCCCAGGACAGGGTTCTATTTTGGCCATTGGTGCATCCCGTCCTACTGTAGTAGCTACCCCTGACGGCATGATGGGAGTAAAGCGTCAGATGCAAGTGAATATTACCTGTGACCACCGGATTATATATGGTACTGATGCTGCAGCGTTCTTGCAAGACTTGGCGAAGTTGATTGAAACTGATCCGCAATCGTTGACTCTTTAAGCTTATTCCTTTGGGTTAAAGCTAGTTTTTCACGCTTGATCACTGAGAGGGGCGCACGGTTGGTTGTGCGCCCCTCTCAATAAAATTGTTCACTGTTTCCTTTAACAGGAACGTCTAGGACAACTATTCCCTGGCAAATTCCGGTAGGTACTTGCAAAAGCTGTAAATGTATCCATCTTTTCGATGTATTGCCGATATATCTTGAGGTTTACAACTTTTGTAGCCTTTCATTCCTAACGGGGTAAATCCAAAGCTTCCTTTACTTCTAGGAGTTACTTTGCCTATTCCTAGCTTTTGATGCTTGGCTATATCTCCAGTAACCCAGCCTTTAATCGGTTTTAATGGGTTGTGCCTGATCGGGTAACCGTACTTGTTAAGTGCTGCTTTTTGTCTGCCTCCGGGTCCCTTGCAAGTGACTAACAGTGGCTGAGAGGTTCTCAAGACCAAGGTCTCAATATCCCCGACACAGGCGGCATCAATCCAATGCTCTTTGGGAAAACCCAACTTAGTCCGGTTGTATTTGGTTTGTGCTCCTGTTCCAGTAATTACGGACTTAATATTGTAGAGCACTTTTAATAATTTGTTCCGAGTTGCATTTACTGCCGCCGCATCCTTCAGTGGTTGTTTGGCTTTGGTTTTGATTTTTTGCAGTAGGCTTGGCTTCTTTTTTAGGAATTTTTCTATAGGCTTATTCCCTTTGCGCTGATTACATTTTTCGCAAGCCAAACAAAGATTACTTACACGTTCGCGTAGCGTCGGCTTTGCCGAATCACTTCCACCAAATGACTTTGGGTGAATGTGTTCGATTTGCAATGGTACGGATTGTTTACCGCAGTAAGTGCATTCCCTTCCCCATTTCTCTAGTAAGTACTCTCTAACCTCATATCCAGCTAGCTCGCCTTGCTGGTACTCAACACCATTGATTTCAGGGTTCTGCATTTTTTGGGTATCAAACTTAACTCTTTCGACCCAAACCTCATTGACCGGGCAAAATTTAATTAATCGTTTCACCCAAGTTTCAATAGTCAAAACCCTGTGCTCTAAGCTAGGGGCAAGCCAGCCTTCTTTTCGTCTACGGTTAAGGAATCTGGGTTTTCTGTAGCGGGTGTTGCGGTTACGCCTTCGGTGTCTTACAGCCCTTCTAGACTCTAGTTTTTTCTTGATTAATCCTCCTCTGTGCTCTAATTCCATTCCCCAAATGACCTGATTGTTTTGGACTAAGGCGAATCCAGTCACCTTACTACCAGGGTCGATTTTTAGTTGACAGCTAGTAACAACAGGATTCTCGATCGCAGTTTTTAAAATAATGGCAAAAGGGTACATCCGAAAAACAGCTGCTTTCCCTTTATCTAGTAGTCTGCGAGCTTTCTTTGGGGAGATCGGGTTTAATGGTTGTTTGTTTGTGTCTATGACAAATACGTAATTTTGCATCGTTAAATGCCTCAAAATTGGTAATGTTTTCCGGACTTCGTCCCGCTACGCGAACGACAATGTTGCCATGGCTTGTTAGGCTAACCACACGTTTGCCTTTGTCTTAATGGCTAGCGATAGAGCTAGGGGCTGGAGTTCACCCCTAGGTATCGTGACCATAGCAACGTAGGAAATTAATCCTCAGTCTGCATCCTAGTTGGTAATTCCGGAATTCACCGGGAATCACCAAGGCTTAGACTAGGAGTTAGATTTTCGCAGTTTACCTCCAGCAGTAAACAAACCACCCAAAGCGATTAGACCAAGCACAGTAGATGATTCAGGCACAGGTTGTGGGTCCGATGAAGACGGTCCTGGAGGAGCGCCAAGGAAGGCCACTTGGTAGGTGGCGTTGTGAGATATACCATCTTCTCGGCTGACCAACCCAGATGCTGTGGGAGTGAAACCGTAAAGGTATTCAGTTTTCCCATTGTATTCAACCTTGACAATTTCACTAGCCCTTATACTAGGTGGTAGTGGTAGTTGAAAACCAGGCGATAATAGAGCAATCATCTGTTCCAACTTATCAAACGTATCTTCGAACGCATCTCGAGCATCAAGGTGACCTGCTAGCCCAATGCTAATGTGGCCTGTTGCGTTTTGGTTGACGTAGGAAATATTGGGATCGCTAAATCGTTGCAATCCTCCATTATCGCTAAATAGTGTATAGAATTGATTAACTATGAAATTGCTGCTAGCATAAGATCCGAGACCGTGTGCAGTTAAGGCATCACTGACCCACTCCTGACCTAAGGTGATGCCGTCACTATCAAGATCACTCTTCCAGTCAGCTAATGTCAGACTGCTCAAGGTGATGTCCTTACCACCAATTTGACCTGTTAGGCTAGTGACATCGGTATAGTTATCAAATTGGCTGTTGGTCAGGGTTTCACTGCTGGCAAATAGCTCTACGTTTCCACCAGGGTCACTAGCGTCACCTTGCAAGATAGTTGACAAAATAGCATTTTGATCTATATAGGTCTCCGTACCGTCAGATGCAATCTTGTAGTAGTCATCACCGATTAGGGTCGCTCCGGTGAGGCTTCCAGCAACAGCTGGGGTAGTGGCGATCCCACTGATACCGGCAAGAATTGAGGCACCGAGCCACATTTTCATTACTGTGCTTTTCATTGACATGTCTCCCTTTGAGTTTGTTGAGGTTGCTGGCAGCACTTGGTGTCTTTTTTTTAGTATCAGAGTTGGATGTTAGCGATCGCGTTTTTGATGGGGTTTAAGTTATGTTAATCTTTGACCAAAAATTTTGGGTTTCAAGCCCCGTCCTTCGTTCGACGGCAATAAGCACGAATTTGATATAATGAACATGTAGCCTAGTACAGGCAGGATTCGTCGGTACTGCCAATTTAAAAACAACGACGTAAAGCGATACTAGTACACGAGGAGCGAAAAACCTCGCTAAAACGCATGGATCTTAACGGATACCGAAACCAGTAAAATAGCAACTTAAAACATAAACGTACCGTGGGGCACACGGGAACGGGGGAGACCCAACGCTTAGGGAGATAAGCCCACTGGGGTTAGTTAAGTTAGGCTCGATATGCGCGTTTTCAAACGGGTATTTGGCTTAAGTATTGCCTTTCAGGATAACTAATTTTAAGGCGTGTCGTAGAACTAAGAATCCCCGCTCTTATAGGGCGGGGAGTGTCAAATAATCCTGAGTGCGTCAGTTCCTGACTTCTGAATAGGGCAATAAATTTTCATTCGTTGTAGCGATTACCGATTACCCATTACCGATTACCCATTACCCAAGACCTGATCAGATTATTCACCTGTTCTGGTATCTCATCATGGGGACAGTGTCCTGCCTGTAGATAATATTCGGTTAACTGAGGATAATATTCCCTAAACTTTGCTCCCCGTTCTCTGCTCTTGATCCAAGGATCCCCTTCTCCCCATAGCATCAATAATGGACAAGTCATCTGTTCCAACAACACATCGACTTTTTCCCCTTGGGGTGACTTGAAAACGGAGGCAAATACCTGAGCCGCACCAGGATCACAAGACGGGCGATAAATCTCGTCTACTAACTGTTCCGTTACCGCACTCTGGTCAACATAAACCTTTTGGAGGGTTTTGCGAATGATTGACGGTCGCCGTAGGTACTGGAATAAGAGGAAACTTGCCCAAGGTTGTAGAAAAATTGATTTGGTTACCTGATTGAGAACTTTTTTAACAGGATTGACCTTAGTGACAGATTGAGTATCACTAAACGGTCCAGCACTATTGAGCAATACTAAACCTACGGCGGAGCTAGGACGCTGTGCAGCGACACACAAAGCTGCATAACCCCCCAAGGAGTTTCCAGCTAAGACTACTGGTTGACCAATCACCTCTGTAATAAAATCATGCAACTGGTCTCGCCACAAATTGCCACTGTACTCCCCATTTGGTTTAGCGGAACGTCCAAACCCCAACAAGTCAATCGCCCAAACTTCAAAATCCTGACTCAATTGAGCAATGTTTTTGCGCCAGTGGTCTGTAGATGCCCCAAATCCGTGAATTAACAGTAAGGGTGGGTATCCTGATGGCTTCTGTCCAGCCTGTACATAATATATAGATTCCCCCCGCCACTGCCAGTAAGTTCCAGGGATGGGAGTATGAGAAGGGGTAGCACTTACCTGGGTAGTCACGGTAAACTATTAAGTAATGTTAACTTTTTGATCATAGCGCTCCCTGCCAGATGTCTGATGTTAGACTAATGGCAGTATATAATGGAGAGTTTGTGTAAACATATAAAACAGAGAGGGACAAGCTTTGTCAGTCGAAACCATTGAGAAGCGTTCAACAGTTCGTAAACACGCGCCTCGCTATCGCGTATTGCTCCATAATGATGACTTCAACTCTATGGAGTATGTGGTGAAAACCTTGATGGAAACTGTGGCGAGTCTGACTCAACCTCAAGCAGTCAACATTATGATGGAAGCCCATACATCAGGGCTGGCATTGGTGATTACCTGTGCTCAAGAGCATGCTGAGTTTTATTGCGAAACCCTGAAGAACCGGGGTCTGACTAGTACAATTGAACCTGAAGAATAAGGGGCAATAGGAGAAATTCTTCCCTTTCCAAATGTTGAAATTATAAAACGTTTTACACCCAGGCTGGCTAGATTATCCCTATACCCAGCACCATTCAGGTTGGGGATGTTTATACTGGCTTTGCTGTCGCTTTGGTTACCCATAGCAGCACCAATATACTTAATTGGTAGAGACCCAAACTCAGTGACAATCCTGACTATGGGGCTAATGTTCGGGGTATTTCTGTACTTAGTCCGAGTTTGGGGAAGAAAGGTCTATCGCCAACCAGGACTGTTAAAAAAATATGGTTTGCAGCTAACAGCGCAAAACGCTCTTGAGTTAATCAGAGGACTAGGTCTAGGTCTGTTAATGACTCTTAGTCTGTTTGGATTACAAGGGTGGCTGGGTTGGCTAGCATTCCAAACCCCTCCACTGCCATGGTCACGGCTGATTGTAGAGGGATTAATCAGTGCTTTGGCCATAGGCTTCGCTGAAGAATTGGTGTTTCGGGGTTGGTTGCTTGATGAGTTGCAACGGGATTATAGTTTTAGGACATCACAGTGGATTGGTGCGATCGCATTTGCGCTGCTGCATTTCCTTAAACCAATTCCTGAGATGATTCGCAGCTTACCGAGATTTCCAAGTTTATTGCTGCTAGGGTTAATCCTGATTTGGGCAAAGCGATCCACTCAGGGACGGCTAGGTTTATCTATTGGTTTCCATGCTGGCTTAGTTTGGGGTTATTATATTATTGATGTTGGGCAATTAGTACTCTATTCAGGCAAGGTTGCTCCCTGGATTACTGGAATTAATCGCGATCCTACTGCTGGGATAATGGGATTGCTATTTCTAGCTTTAGTGGCTTGGTGGATGAAGCGCAATTATTACAGTGATTAGTGATATAGCGGTTTTCAATTTGGTGAGGTACAGAGTTTCTGGTTTTAGGGAACAGGGAACAGGGAGCAGGGAGCAGGGAATAGGGAATAGGGAATAGGGAATAGGGAATAGGGAATAGGGAATAGGGAATAGGGAATAGGGAATAGAGAAGAGGTAGCAGGGCAAAAATTATGTGTACCTCATTAGTATTAAAAGCGCTATAATTGGTGATTAGTAATTATTAATGATTGCTATTTAGAGTCTAACTTGATGATAGTTTAAAAGTCTAAATAGTAAGAGCTGCGACCCGTGGCGAATTTAATTATTAATAGTAAGAGCGCACCTAAGCGAATTCTGGGCGGTATTTGGCAACTCCTGAAATCCCTTCAACGGCGCAGTGATCAAGTACAAAAATCATAAATGCCTCGTCCGGAATAGTTTTATGGAAATTCCCACAAGCCAAAACCCCGCGTTTTTAAACCACCGGATGTAGGCTCGCTGCGACTTTAGTCGCCTAGGCACAATTTTGCAAAAAAAAGGTTGACAATACATGCGCGCTAGAGTATTATTTAGATATGGGTACAGGCTGCAAATCCGTTCGCGTAGCGTGGCCTTTGGCCTTGGCGCAACCGGGTCAGAGACCCGCCACTGCTTGACCTTAAAGAAGAAATGCCCGGAGGGTAGGGAAAATCCTCCTTAAACACCACTACATCAACTAACAATTGGTGTGTGAACCCAGCAAGATCACATTTTGAGAAAAAAAACGGTACGGCGGGGCACGCCGAAACCAGGTGAAACAGGGAAGCAACGGACTTCATAAGGCACTTCTCAAAAACTAACCGAACGCTTAAGGAGACTAGCCCGCTGGGTCTTTTGTAAACTGAACTAAAATCTTAGTCTTGACGGGATTTTGGTTTAGGTATTGCCGCAAGGATACGTTCGCGAAGCGTCGCCTACGGCGAAAGGTTTAAGGCCGGTCGTAGATCTAAGAATCCCCGTCTTTTTAAAGCGGGGAGTGTCAACTTCGCTATATTCACTACTTAACCTTATATACCAATCCGTGTAGGAATTGTGAGAATTTTTGTTCCCTTTTCCCTACTCCCTGTTCCCTGTTCCCTGTTCCCTGTTCCCTGTTCCCTTTGGTATAGCAAAAATCCCTTGCCTTGTGTACCTCCCCTATGATGGAAGCAAAAGAATTCCGAGCATAGGAGATAGCGGGTGAGTTTGGCAAGAATTTGGGCGATCGCAGCTAATGGTTTTCGGGAAGTGATACGCGATCGCGTTTTATATCTGATCGGCTTTTTTGCCCTAGCTCTAGGCATAGCCCTGAGGCTGTTACCGGAGGTAGCAGCAACCACAGAAGAGAAAATTTTTCTGGATTTGGGTCTAGCGGCGATGGGTATCCTGGGTGTAATCGTGTCAGTATTTGTTGGTACGGGGTTGATTAACAAGGAAATCGAAAAGCGTACTGTCTTAGTCTTAATTCCCAAGCCTCTAAACCGCGCTGAATTTATCATTGGCAAACACTTAGGGTTATCGGGTGTATTGGCTGTGCTGGTTGTGGCTATGACCGCCATTTATCTGCTGGGGTTACGTGCCTCTAGTATTGAATACCCTGTGGTTAGCATCCTGGTTTCCGTGCTTTACCAATTTCTAGAACTGTCTCTAATCACAGCAGTAGCGCTAATGTTTGGTGTCTTTACTAGTTCACTGCTAGCAACCTTACTGACCTTTGGGGTTTATATGATGGGACACTTGAGCCGTGATTTAGTGGAGTTAAGCAAGTTGAGCGAGAATCCTGGCATTGAGCGGATGACTGAAACCCTATACTTGGTTATCCCGGATTTATCACGGCTCAATTTAAAGAATGATGCCGTGTATGGTGTCTTACCCCCGTTTCCAGAACTGTTTTTAAATGGAATTTATGGATTACTGTACATCGTGCTACTGTTAGCGATCGCTATCCTAATCTTCTGGCAACGGGAATTCTGAGTTATGCCAAGACCTATCAGCTATCAGCCCTCAGCATAATTTTTTTCCCTGTTCCCTGTTCCCTGTTCCCTGTTCCCTGTTCCCTGTTCCCAACAACTATCGCGAAGTCTAATGATGAGAAATGGGGCATCATAGTAGATTGGGAGAATGCTACAAATAGGGAAAATTATTTATCAAAACCATGCTAGAGCAGAAACTCAAGCAATTAAAAACTATATTTGCTGGGATGGAACGGGCTTTGATTGCCTATTCTGGGGGAGTTGATAGCACGCTAGTTGCTAAAATTGCTTACGATGTTTTAAGCGATCGCGTAATAGCCGTCACTGCTGAATCCCCCTCACTATTACCAGAAGAATTAGAAGACGCTCGCATCCAAGCCGCTACCATTGGCATTACCCATGAGGTTATCCAAACCCATGAGATGGATAATCCCAATTATACTTCTAACCCGGTCAATCGCTGTTATTTTTGCAAAAGTGAACTCCACGACACTCTCAAACCTCTAGCCCTGGAACGAGGCTATCCTTATGTAGTAGATGGGGTGAATGGGGATGATTTAAGGGACTATCGTCCAGGGATTCAGGCGGCCAAGGAACGAGGTGCGCGATCGCCTTTAGCTGAAGTGGGGGTAACTAAGGCGGAAGTGCGCCAACTGTCGAAACAATTAGGACTGCCCTGGTGGGATAAACCTGCCCAACCTTGTCTGAGTTCTCGCTTTCCCTATGGGGAAATGATTACAGTAGCTAAGTTACAACGGGTAGGACGAGCAGAGATCTATTTACGGAAGTTAGGTTTCTCCAATTTGAGGGTTCGTTCAGAAGGAGATACCGCACGGATTGAGTTACTACCGGAAGAGATTAAGGAATTTGTGGTAACAACAGATTTACCGAAGTTAGTGGCAGAGTTTCAGGAGTTGGGTTTTGTCTATGTGACCCTGGATTTAGAAGGATATCGCAGTGGCAAATTAAATCAAGTTTTGAGTCAGGATGTGATTAGGATGAAAGCTTAATAAGTTTGGCTTTTTGTAAGCTATCAGCGTGTCGCGTATCAGCTATCAGCTATCAGCCATTCGGGTAGCGTGGCCTTAGGCCAAGGCTGATGGCTGACGGCTGAATGGTTACATTGCTCCAGAAGTTGGTCAAAATTACGACAATATACCAATTGTTGGTAGTCATGCCATGCTTGTTTGTTACTGTAGGGAATTCCGGTCAATGTTGCTTGTTGAATCTTCTCCATTAAGGGACGACGAAGAGATTCGTAGTTAAGGCAAGCATTGGCGATTGCTTGGATATTATCAAGATTATTTTTCTGTACAATATTAGCGATCATGGTAGCTACAACCAGAGCATCTTCCAATCCTTGATTAGCCCCTTGAGCCATGAAAGGAGGCATCCCATGGGCGGCATCACCCACTAAGACAACTCTACCTGAACTCCAGGGAGATAGAGTTTCTGCACGGTGAATGTAATAGGGACGGGATTTGATTTTGACAGGAGGAGATAAAGCCACTAATTGTGTGAGAGCTTTGGGAAAATTAGCGTTTTCCAACTCTCGCAATGCTAAAGCAATCAAGGCACTTCCAGATTTTTCTGTCAACTCTTCCTGGTTTAAAGGAAGATGGATCAAATACCCAAACTGAGCATTGGGACGGCGAAATAGGAGCATCCGTGGGGATTCCATAGAAGCCGAATCCTCTGAGATTTGATCATTAGTGATGGTGAGAATCCGTTCCTGCTGAAAAAATTTGTTTTCAAGCTCTGTGCTTAGCTCTGGAGGAATATCCGTGATTTTCATACAGAATAGGGCGGCAAAACCGGAATAGTCAGGTCGTGCTAAACCACTGTAGGGACTATCCTTATAAACAATCTGACGAATAGTAGAGTTGATACCATCTGCAGCAACAACTAGCCTAGCTCGGATTGATTTTTTTTTAAATTGTTGGCCACTATGCTCTGAATTGAAGGAGACTGTATCCTGATCGTTTTGTCTGTTTGACCAATGAGCATAGGGATTTGCTTCTATGGCTGCATCAGAAACAAAATCTAGCCGAACATATGCGGTGTTTCCTTCATCCACTACATTAATACAACGATGATTCGCTTTAACCTGTTCAACGGGAAGTTGCTGTCTGAGAGTGGTCTGTAAATCGTACCAAGAAATTGAGACTCGACCCTCTTCATAATCCTTGAACCAATCCTCATAGCTAAGAGGAATTGAGTGAATTTGCTCTCCCTTAAAATTTTTGATAACCCATTGAGGAGAAGTCTTGGGTAGTTTTTGTTTGCTGATGGTTGTTTCGGTATTTTGATTGGCTTGGGCTTTCTCCAAAAACTCCAGATCCGTGTTTTTAACGGCTTCGTAAGCAGAAGGGGCTATGTGGTTAAGCGCTTTTAATCCATTGGGCAGAAGATCGATAACCTGACCAACTCGACGAAAGGCACGAGTTTGATCAAGGACTATAAAATTAGATATACCTCGCTGCTGTAAGCCAATGGCAGTGGCTAATCCCACTGGACCAGCACCAACCACAACAATATCATAAGTGTCGATCATAATTATATTTTTGCGATCGCGTAGCGTAGCCCTTCGGGCTAATCGTTTTTGCGATCAGCTTCGCTGCTGCTGTTCGGGCAATCCTATTACCTTAACAACTATAGCAATTGGGTACTTAATTAAGTACAAAATTAGCTTTTTTAGGGAACAGGGAACAGGGAACAGGGAGCAGCGATGCAGCGCGGTCTTGGGGAGGCAGCGCGGTCTTGGGGAGGCAGCGCCGCCAAAGGGGGTTCCCCCCATGAGCGACTGCCGTGGTTTACCCCATGACCGCGCTGCATCAAGACGGGAGCAGGGAGCAGGGAAGAGGGAAGAGGTAAAAAATAATGTGTACCTCATGAGTCCTATAAACGCTATATCCGGGATGCAGTCGCTCATGGGGTTTCCCCCATGAGCGACTGCATCGCTGAATGCTAGTTAAGCCAATTTTCTAAATCAGTTATGTTATTGAAATCTAAGGAGTCTTCTCCCAAATTTTCTAACTCTTCAATTGTTAAATTTTCTATTTTACTAATGGTTTTTGTATCAATTTCCCCGAAACGCTTTTTCAGTTGACGAATGATTAAGGCGATCGCTTCTTTTTTTCTTCCTATTTCTTTGCCTATTTCTTCAGCATAAGTTAGTTTTCCTCTTTCATCTTGTAATGCCATAGCACGGCGATCGGCAATTTCTAATTCTTCTGGTGTCATACCAGCTTGATTAGCAAGATTTAACGCTGATTCTATCTCTGATACTTCTCCTAAAGAAGGAGGAATATTATCGAGGCTAGAAGCTTCTTTGATGAAATAAATCCATTTATCGGCTAAAGTTTCTAATTCTGAGAGTCTTTTATGGAATTTCGGTAATTCTATAAATATTAACTGCAATTCCTCTTCCAGACATTCAAACTTTTCTGTTTTTTCTTGAAACACAAATTGATTAATAATTTGCTGAGTTTCGTAAAACAAAATAAAATCCGTAATTGTGACAGCTATAACAGGTTTAAGACGAATATAGTCCTCTGCTGTTTTTAACTGATTAACATATCCTTTCACCATATTATAAAGTACCCGTTTGCTAAAACCAGTCATGGATGAGACTTGCATTTCAATTAGGACAATTTCTCCATCCGCTAACACTGCTTTTACATCCAAATAAGTGTCTTTTAACGTCAACACTTGACCGGGATTATAGGGATTAATAATGGTTAAAGATTGAATGATTGGTTCGCCATTGTAAATAATGGCATTGAGGAAACTAATTAATATGTTTTTACTTTCTTTGGAACCAAATATTTTTTTGAAGACATAATCTATTTTTGGGCTGATAAATCTCATAGTTTTGGCGTTCCTGAATTAAGGAATAAATGCGCGATAATCTAGTTTTATTAAAGCCCCCGTTGCTCCTCGAATTCTGAGGGACTTTGAAAGTTTTGTTACCCCCAGAATTGGGAAAACCATAGCCAGAATCAGCAATGCCCTTAGGATTAGGCACTAGCCGGAAAACTACCACCAGCGATGCAGCGCGGTCTTGGGGAGGCAGTGCGGTCTTGGGGAGGCAGCGCGGTCTTGGGGAGGCAGCGCGGTCTTGGGGGTCTCCCCCATGAGCGACTGCCGTGGTTTCCCCCATGAGCGACTGCCGTTCCCCCAGCAACTGCCGTGGTTTCCCCCACTCGCTATTGCATCAAGAAATGAAATGAACATCACTGAAGGTTTCGATCCATAGACGAGCACCACAACGCAGTGGATGATCGGGCTGATAGACAATCCGACATGGACCAAGGATTTCGATCTGGTTGCCGTATAGATTGTTGCCGCTTCGTTTTACCGAAATCACTGGCTGACGGTCTTCGGCAGGTTTACCATTGTTAGTGCCAATCCGATTGCGGTTGACATTAATCGTGGCTAGAGCGGGAGGACGACTGGTGCGCCATTTGCCCTTTGGTCCACGGGTACCTTTGGTGATTTGTGGTAGGTCCTTGAAAAGAGGAATAATCCAGAATTTGCCGCTTTTATAGGCACCCCTGACCCGACCCTTCTCCAGGAGTTGGCGCAATCGTCGAGAAGAAATACCTAATAGAGATGCGGCTTCGGTAGTACCAACGCAGTGGTTCATGTTCGGATTCCCTAACTATTCCTATAAAACTAGTATAGCAAAAATTTATTTTTGGATGCCTTAATGTGAAGTTATGTAAAGTTTTGCCAAACTGACCGGACAACTAGGGTGAAATAATTTTTCATGATTGATATCTAATCAAACCGGATTTAGTATTACAGCCACCTAGCTCTGCCCTGTAAACCGCTATATGACTACCAACCAATTGTTAGAATCAAACCTTGAATCTCTAATCAATACAGCTGCTCAAAATCATCAATTAGGTAAATTAGATGAGGCTGAATCTATCTACAGACAGGTACTACAGATTCAGGGGGATAATCAGGGTGAGGAAAAGCTTTTATCGAAGCCCTATAACCTGATAGCAATTGCTAATCTGGGAAGTATACTTGAGGCAAAAAACAAGTTAGAGGAAGCGGTAGGGTTGTACCAACAAGCCTTAACCCTAAAACCTGACTTGGTTGAAGTTCATAACAATTTGGGAAATGTCCTATGGGCAAAAGGAGAGTTAGAGAAAGCGGTACAGTCTTACCAAGAAGCGATTAGGCTTAAACCTGACTATGCTCTGGCTCATAACAATTTAGGAAATTTGTTTCATCATCAGGGTAAGTTAGCGGAAGCGGTACAGTGCTACCAAGAAGCGATTAGGGTTAAACCTGACTATGCTCTGGCTTATAGTAATTTGGGAAATGTACTCCAGGTACAGGGCAAGTTAGATGCTGCACGAGAGTCCTACCAGGAAGCAATTAGGATTAAACCTGATTGTTTTCAGGCTCATAACAATTTGGGAGCTCTATTCCAAAAACAGGAAAAGTTGGATGCTGCAAGAGAGTCTTACCAAGAAGCAATCAGGCTTAAACCTGACTATGCTGACGCTCATAACAATTTGGGAACAATAGTCCAAAAACAGGGCAAGTTAGAGGAAGCGGTACAGTCCTATCAGGAAGCGATTAGGCTGAAACCTGACTTTGCTGAGGCTTATAACAATTTAGGAAATACACTCCACGAACAGTGCAAGCTAGAGGAAGCGCTACAGTCTTACCAGCAAGCATTAAGTATTAACCCTAACTTGGCTGAAGCTAAACTGGCCATGTGTGTGTGTCAGATTCCGATCATTTATTCAAGTCTTGATGAAATCAAGGTAAGGCGAAAGAATTACCAAGCTAGTCTCCAAAAATTAGCGGATAGCTATACAGAGAGCGATACAGGGCTAAGTCCAAGGGAACTGGTAAGTGCTGCTAAGGCGGTGGGAGCGTTTCAGCCTTTTTATCTGGCCTATCAAGGGTTAAATAACCGAGAGTTACAGAAAATTTATGGAGCAATGATTTGCCAGATCATGTCGAAGTGCTATCCCCAGTGGAGCCAGGAAATTCCTCTACCAAATTTAGCGCCTAATCAAAAAGTCCGAATCGGGGTTATTTCGGAATTCTTTTGGGATCATTCTAATTGGAAAATACCGATTAAGGGCTGGGTAGAAAATCTGGATAGGCATAATTTTGAACTATTTGGTTATCACACAGGGTTAAAACAGGATAAGGAAACAGCAAGAGCGGCGAAATCATTTGTTAAATTTGTTCAAGGTTCTTTGACTATCGAACAATGGTGTGAGGTAATTACGGAAGATAAATTACACATCCTTATTTTTCCGGAATTCGGGATGTCCCCAACCACAGTTAAGTTGGGTTGTTTAAGACTTGCTCCGATTCAAATGACATCTTGGGGACATCCGGATACTAGTGGGATGCCGACGATTGACTATTACTTGAGTAGTGATTTAATGGAAGCAGAAAATGCTCAAGAGCATTACACTGAGACGTTAGTCAGATTACCGAATCTCTCTATCCATTACAAGCCTTTGGAGATTACACCGGAAGCGATCGCTAAAAAGGACATAGGCTTAGATGATGATGAGATTATGTTCTGGTGCTGCCAATCTTTATATAAGTACTTACCTGACTATGATGATGTTTTTCCTAGAATTGCTAAGCAGTTAGAACGGTGTAAGTTTGGATTTATTAAATATGTCAAAAGTGACCATGTTACTGAGATATTTACCCAGCGTTTAAGGGATGCTTTTCATGAATTTGGACTTGATTATAAAGACTACTGCATATTTTTACCGTTCATGAATAACAGGAGGTTTGCTGGAACCTCAGCCATAGCGGATGTATTCTTGGATAGCATTGGTTGGTCTGGATGTAACTCTAGTTTGGAATCTATTGCCCATAATATTCCGATTGTGACATTGCCAGGAGATTTGATGCGTGGTCGGCATACGATGGCAATTCTAAAAATGATGGGTCTGGAAGAGACAATTGCTTCGAGTAAAGAGGATTATGTGAAAATTGCGGTACGCTTGGGTCAAGATGCTCAATATCGTCAATACATATCTGATCAAGTTGCTGAAAATAAGCATAAGTTATATGGTGACTTAAAACCGGTAAGAGCATTGGAAGATTTTCTATTGAATGTAGTCCATAAAACAAGACAATTTGCGATGGAAACTGTTTCTGAAGCACTACAAATTGCTGTTCAACATCGTCAAGCCAATCGCTTAGACAAAGCTGTACAGGTTTACTATAAGATTTTGGAAGAACAGCCTAATCATCCGGAAGCCTTATATGGATTAGGGGTGCTGGCACAGCAAACAGGTCAGTACGAGAGTGCCGAGAAGTTGTTCAGAGCTACTGTGGAAGCGGAGCCAAATTCTGTCAAGGGTTGGTTCAGTTTAGGTAATTTGTGCCAAGGTCAAGGTCAGTTGTCTGACTCGGTGGAGTGTTACCGACGAGTTTTAACAATACAGCCGAACTTAGTACCGGTTTACAACAACCTTGGGTATGCTCTGCAACAACAAGGTAATTGGGAAGATGCGATCGCATCCTATCAAAAAGCTTTGGAGATTGAGCCTACCTGCACTGAAGCTGATGTGAATTTGGGTAATGCACTCCACGCTCAAGAGAAGCTTTCCCTAGAAAAACAAGCACACTACGCACAGTTAAACCATGAGCTAGGGGTTACCCGGCAAAAAGCAGGGGATTTGACTAATGCTGTGGCTTACTATCGCCAAGCGATAGCAATGCAGTCAGATTTGGTAAGCGCTCATTACAATTTGGGAGTGGTGCTTCAAGACCAAGGTGAGTTTGAAAATGCGATCGCATCTTATCAGAAGGTTCTGGAGCTCAATCCTAGTTATGGGGAAGTCTACTTTAACTTAGGCAGGATTTACCAAACTCAGAAGCAGTTAAAGGAGGCAGCATCTGCTTATCGACAAGGGTTAATGCTAGTCAATCCCCGTTATGGGAAAGTAGTAAATCCTGACAACGGTTCTGACAACGGTTCTACAGTATCTCCTGAGACACTAACGCCACCGCAGGTAGAACAACCAGAAGTTACTATCGGGGGATATCAGTTTCCAGGGATTCCGACCGTATCGGTCAGTGAAGACAAGCGACCCTTTTGGACAGTAATTATCCCCTTATATAACCGTACTGACTATCTTCTGGAATGTCTGGCGAGTGTGTTGGCTCAATGGCAGGGAGAGGAGGAGATGGAAATTTTGGTTATGGATAATGCCAGTACACCTCCTCTATACGATTTGGTGAATTCGATTGGGGGAGGGGTAGTTCGCTACTACCGCAATCCAGAAAATATCGGTGCCCGACGCAATTTTAATCTTGGTATTGCTCTCAGTCGCGGTCAGTGGATTCATGTGCTTCCTGAGGATGAATATGTTCTTCCAGGTTTTTATTCCCGGTTGAAGAAGAGTCTAGAAACATGTAGTGATTCTGTGGGAGCAGCATTTACGGGTTATGAAAATATCAATGAGAAAGGAAAGATAGTTTTCTCCCAACAAGTGTATGGAAAAGACACGGGTATCCATCAGGATTGGCTGTGGAAAATTGGAACCTCCAATGTCTTGAATCCTTGTGCAGTTGTGATTCGTCGCTCTACTCATGAACATCTGGGGTGTTACGATCCGGGGAACACTTATACTCCTGACTGGGAACTTTATAAGCGCATTGCTAGTTTTTATGATTGGTGGTATGAAGGCGATATTTTGGCACGTTACCGTGAGCATGATAATAATATGACCACTGAACTGATATTATCTGGAGCTCAAGCAACGTCTATCCGCCAGGGGATTGAAATTTCCGAGAGCTATCTTCCTGCTGAGCATTGTGCCGCAATTACAGCCAAAGCTCGTAACCATTACTTTAATTATTGTCTAAACCATATGGTAATTCCCCTAAAGGCTGGGAATCTTGCTGGTGCGTTTCGTTTACTCCAAGAGGCACTCAAAATTGATCCGTCTCCTCAAGCTGTGGAGAAACTATTTACTTGGCTGACTCAAGCCGAAGCTGCTCCCCTACGGGATGAAATTGCTTCAAAGTTGCGCTCGATTATGTTGAATCATAGTTCAGAGAGTTTTTACTTTGCTTATCCCTAGTTAGATATAGGGTTTTTATCTGGGTTGTAAACACACTTATTGCCAGGAAAGGCAAAAGGCAAGAGGCATGCATGCTAGAGGGTAAATAAATATGGAGTTTTTTTTTAAAAAAACTTTCCTAGGTTTACATATCAAATAAAAACCCTATAGCAGTTATCACCAATTAAAAACTAAAAAATTAGGATTACAACAGTGACAAAACTTTCTGAAGCACTTCAAGTTGCTCTTCAATATCATCGAGCCAATCGCTTGGTCGAAGCTGAGCAAGTTTATCGTAAGATTCTGGCAGGAATACCTAACCAACCAGATGCCTTGTATGGGTTAGGAATGCTAGCACAACAGGTAGGTCAGTACCAAAATGCTGAGGAGTTTTTCAATACAACCCTCCTTGTGGATCCCGAGTCTTTCAAGGCTTGGTTCAGTTTAGGCAATTTGCGTCAAGCCCAAGGTCAATTGTCAGAAGCAGTGGAAGCTTATCAGCGAGCGTTAGCCCTACAGCCAAACTCGGTAGCGCTTTACAACAACTTTGGCTATGCTCTACAACAACAAGGCAAGTGGGAAAATGCGATCGCATGCTATCAAAAAGCTTTGGAGCTTCAGCCCAACTGTGCTGAAGCTGATGTCAATTTGGGTAATGCTCTCTACGCTCAGGGGCAGCTTTCCCAAGAAAAACACGCCTACTACGCTGCCTTAAATCACGATTTGGGCGTTACTCGGAAAATAGGAGGCGATTTGAAGACTGCGGTGGCCTACTACCGGAAAGCGATCGCAATACAGCCAGACTTGGTAAACAGTCATTATACCTTAGGGGTTGCTCTCCAAGAACAAGGCAAATTAGATGATGCGATCGCGTCCTATCACAAAGTCCTCAAACTCCATCCCAGTAACACTGTAGTCTACACGACTTTAGTGCGCAATAAATTAGCTAGGATTGACCGAGAGCAAAACAAATTAAACAACAAATTAAATAACCAGTTAAATGGAGCAGATTCTAAGAAACGATTAAAGATAGCATTTGTCTGTCAACCCTTTGTAATGACATCGTTTCCAAACCCGATGGATTCCATCGGTATTTTGACCTATGAATTCGTGCGTCTTTTAGTTCAAGATGGTGATGTTATTGTCTATACACCAGGAGTACGCTTTCAGACAGCAAGTCATGACGGAGTAGACTATCGATATATTCCCATAGGTCGGGATCAAACACTGCTAAACTATCTCGAAAAAATTCCAGGATTCCAGAATCAAAAACGTCCTATATTTGGCTCCCAACTCTATTACCTGGGATATATTTTACAGGTAGCCAATGACTTGAGAAAACAGCAATGTGATGTTGTTCACATTCACAACTTATCTCAGTTTATTCCAGTGATACGAGCCTTGAACCCAGGAATAAAAATTGCCCTGCACATGCATTGTGAGTGGTTGACCCAACTCGATCACCAAATTCTAGAAAAGCGGCTTAGTAAGGTAGATTTAGTTATTGGTACTAGTAAGTATATCACAGAAGGGATTCGCCAGCGTTTTCCTAAATTTGCCGAGCGCTGTCAGCCGGTTTTTAATGGGGTAAACCTTGATCGCTTCATGAATTTCTATGTCAGCGATAATCAGCAAAATGGCAGCAATAACAATCCGGCTAAACGATTACTCTACGTGGGGAGAGTATCTCCAGAAAAAGGCTCCCATGTCTTATTAGAAGCTTTTAAAAAAGTGCTCGAGCGCTGCCCTGAAACCAAACTTGATCTCGTTGGTCCTGTAGGTGCATTACCCTACGACTATCTTGTCGGATTAAGTGATGACTCCAAAGTGGCAGAGTTAACGTCATTCTACGGTGATGAAAGTTGGACAGGTTACCTGAGACGATACCTGTCCGAATTGAATGATCACTTTGGTGCTGATCTAGCCAGCCAAGTATCCTTCACTGGCTCGCTTCCTCAATCCAAGTTAGTCAATTATTATCAGCAGGCAGACATTTTTGTATTTCCTTCAGTATGTCACGAAGCATTTGGGATGCCAATTGTGGAAGCTATGGTCGCAGGTCTTCCTATTATTGCTACCCAAGCTGGTGCTTTTCCCGAGATTGTGGAAGATGGTAAGACAGGTCTGCTGGTTGAACGGAGTAATGCTGATGCTTTGGCAGACGCCATCTTGCAACTTCTTTCTGACCAAGAACTTAGAACATCCATGGGACAAGCTGGACATCAGCGAGCAGTTGAACTATTTTCTTTCGAGAAAGTTGTTGATGATTTACTCAAGCAGTACAAGACTATTCTTTGAAAGGTAAGCATATGCGCTACGCGCAGGCTACGCCAACAGCTATCAGCTATCAGCTATCAGCTATCAGCTTATGGGCATAGGGCACGCTACTTGATGTGCTTATGGACATAGGGCACGCTACACCGAACAGCTTTTGAATAAAACAGCTAAGCATTCGTTTAATCTCTGTTATGGAAAGCTGACGGCTGACGGCTGACGGCTGAATGCTTACGAAAGTAAAAGACAGAAGTGTTGAACTTCAGAACAGAGAATAGTGACAAGTGACAAGTTAAAAATGAACAATAAATTATCCTTAAAAACTCTGGTACGCCAGTTTTATCGTTTTCTAATCCATAGAACCAGAGTTGAGTATGACAGAAATAATCTAAGACGATCGGCGATTATTTTTTCACCCCATCAGGATGATGAAACCCTGGGCTGTGGTGGAACAATTATCCGTAAAAAGCAAGCCGGAGCTGATGTAAAAATTGTTTTTATGACAGATGGGTGTCAATCTCATGGTCATCTGATTCCAGAAAATCAGGTAAAATCAATACGCGCTAATGAAGCCTTGGCAGCCGCTCAAAAACTTGGTCTGCAACAGCATGATGTGAGCTTCCTGGAATTCAAAGATGGAACATTAGATAAAACCAGAAATTTGGCTATCCATAACGTCGCACAAATTATTCTTAACTATCTTCCTGAAGAAATTTTTATTCCCTACTACAACGATGGGGTATCTGACCATAATGCTACCAATGAAATTGTCGTAGCTGCACTCAAAACAATTAAATTTGATGTGACAGTTTATGAGTATCCTATATGGTTCTGGAATCACTGGCCTTGGACAAGGGTGGAAGGGAGTAAACCAAACCTAGTCTCCTTTTTTAAAAAAACTATCATGTCAGGGTTTAGCTTACTGAATGATTTTAGATTATCTGTCTATATTGGTGATGTTTTTGATATCAAACGTACTGCCCTAGACCAACATCAATCTCAAATGAAACAACTCATTACTCATCCACGCTGGCTAACCCTAAAGGATGTGTCAGAGGGTGAGTTTTTAGACTGCTTTTTTCAAAACTATGAATTATTTCGTCGATATAATTTGACTCATAATTATGAATAGTTATAATAAACGCTATAGCAAAGGGAATAGGGAGTAGGGAGTAGGGAGTAGGGAGTAGGGAACAAAAATTATAACAATTCATTTAGGATTGCTATAGACTTCAAATTTTATATAACAATGCACTTGATTTTTAGCCTGTGCTGTTTTACCCCTATTTAATAACTATATAGCCGTCTATAGCCTTCTAAGTAAAGGTTAAGACATATTTTTGTTATCTATTCCCCTTTCCCAGAGCCGCTGTTATCTGCTCCGAAGTCCCTGCTCCCTAAAACCCTGGAATTTGTACCTATCACAATTTATAAATTGTCTAAAAAATAGCGATAAATTAGCCAATTTGGCAACTTCATTCAAGATAATTATGAAATCATAAGTAATAAGAGTGTTCAAGACCTTTATCAGTCAGTCATATCAGTTCTGGATATATGGGACATCATATATCCATTTTATTTTTTTTGTTGTTCTTGACAATGTCAGCTATCATCTAAGCTGGTCTTCATTTAAATTTAATGGTTCTGAAAGCAAGGGAGCAGGTGAGATAGGATTGGGTGCATCTCCTAAAAGCTGTTTGAGCGGGTGGTGCGTTACGGGGTGGGCTATTTCAACCAGGAACGAAGAGGCGGAAAATCAGGGCAATCCCACCCCTAACGCACCCTACGCAAAATTTACAAAAGTGAGATACACCCGATAGGGTTTGACATTGCTTATTTAGCATAACACCAAAAAAAACTCGAGGATCTTTCCTACTGTTACCTGTTATATATTCCCTATTACCTACTCCCTACTCCCTACTCCCTACTCCCTAGGATGAAAGTACCTCACCCAATTTAAAACGCTATATAAATAAGTAACAACATGCAACAATTAACTCCACCAGAAAATTTAGTAAACAAATCCTTCACAGACACATTCTCAGATAACTGTTGTGCAGGTAAAACCATTGGTACTAAAACTCCCAGTGGTGCAGTTCGTAAGGGTATAGATGTCGAAAAGCTGATTGGGATTGACAATGGGGCATTACGTCTCCAGCCTCTGCTAAAACCTGCGTGGGGCAGACAGGGCATTGCTTATGGTCCGTACACCCGTACCAATGGACTGGCCTTTGCAGTGTTTCTGAGCAATGGTCATAATACATCCCAGACCGAAAGGATTGAGCCCCTTAAAGAACGACTCCATCGGTGGATGATTGGTCCTGAGACAGATAAACCGGCTAAACGACTTCTGCGTTGGACTTCCAGTCAGGGAAAAAGCAGGATGTTGCGAAAGCTCCTATGGTGGATTCGTAGCACCTCCAGAATTTCAAAATATTTCAAACCGTTTAAATTGCCAAATATTGATGAGAATCTAGCAGTGGGTTGGTTCCCCAGGGAAGTTCCTGTGGACCCGACTGCAGAGGGAAATGCCTTTATTGTTCATGCCACTGGGGCAGAAAATGGAGAGTTGTGGACTCGGTTGGGGGGGTATCTGCTCTCAGCATTTAGGGGCTTACAAAATCTCCAGGTTTATTACATCGTAGTTCTGCGGGAAAAGGGAGCTGCCTATTATGCTGCTTCTGTTCCTAATGCTCATGGTCTGGCCGCTTACCCTAACATGCGTCCCATTGCTATTGATCCTTTCAATGATGATGCCACAGTATATGCTGGTGTATACCAAAGTATTCTGGGACAGAATGGTTTTGAAGTCGATACGCGAATCTATGGCGCTAATGTAGCCCAAATTTCAGACATCGCCACCTGGTACGGTACAGCTCAGGCAGCAGATGACCTGATTGGTGATGGTTTGCTAGATGGTGCTGAAGCGGACAAGGGTGGTTTCTGGAGTGTCTCTCAAGGAAGTTATGAGTTAACAGCTGATGGTGCTAGAGCCACTCAACCGGATAGCCTCGCTATGTTGGAGTGTCCCACACCCTCTGGGCTAATCCATTTGCTGGTCGAAACGTCTACTCAGATAACTGGAGTCCGGATTGTGTGGCGTGTTCAGGATAAAAACCAATACTGGAGTTTCCTAGCAGACGGGGACAAATGTCAACTTATGATTCAAGACCATGATAGCTGGGAATGTTTAGCTGTTAGCGATCTATGGTATTTACAGCCCTTAGCAATCAACTCCTTACAGATATTGGATGATGGTAAGACCTTTAGCCTGTATCTCAATGGCAAGTTGGTCTTTAATAAGTGCTTTACAGATACCCGCCTGGAAAACGCTACCGGTGTTGGCATTGGTGGGGTTAACCCTAATAATAGTCTGTATTTTCGCGCCTTTGAGGCTCACCCACGCACTATCCCTATTCCGTCTGAACTCGACCTTGGCTCCCCTTGGGTAGTAGAGGGTACCGAAATAGCTATCACTGAAGATTTTGCTGGTGCAGCTGGGGACTTGATGGGAAAAACTACAACTAGTGGTAGCAAAGTCTGGCATCGGAATATTGGGCTAGGGGTAATTGAGCTGACTGGGAATAGTACAGCCAAAGTCCAAGCTGATGCTAAACATCCTAATCCAGGTCGCACTGCCTACACCATTGATTGGGATCACCCAGACATAGCGGATTTACAGGTAGACATTACTCCCCCTGGAACTAGACGAGGACAGGGAGAAAAAGGTCGTGGAGGGTTTATCTTTTGGCAGGATGCTGACAATTATATCACTATCAATAACTGGTTAGATGACTGTTACGGTGGTGCTTCAATGTCTTCCTTTTTCTATCTCAATGGCTTTGAAGAATTATTTGATGCTGTCTGGACAAATGTGGGTAAACGCATTTCCTGGGGTGTCTCCCATCGGCTCCGCATGATTTTTGATGGCATGAATTACATGATATTCATCAATGATGAACCACTATTGTATCGTGCCCTGACAGATGTTTATCCAGATGCGGCGCGTCTTAGAATTAACCGAGTTGGGATTGTCGCTAACTGGGAATGGGGCAATGATACAGGAAGTGTATTTCAAAATTTTGTAGCAAAGGTTTAGACTAATGAATTTAAGCAATCAACAGGTAACCCTTAACAATGGAGTAGGTGCAGGACTAAAATTCCATGGGGATGGTTCTAATCCTGATTTTGCACGTGGTACCTATGAACTTCCACTTCAGAACGCTTTAGCAAGCTGCTTAAACCGTGATCATATCTTCTATGATATCGGTGCCAATATTGGCTTTTTTACTATTATTGCTGCGAAGCTAGTTGGGTCATCTGGACAGGTTTATGCGTTTGAGCCAGTGCCAAACAATGCTGACATTATTCTACGGAATGTGGAGCTTAATAGTTTCTCCAATGTTACTGTTTTCCCACAAGCAGTTTCTGACTCAACCGGAACCGGAGAATTGTTGCTGGCCCATCATTCAGGGGGAGCTACTTTAGCTACAGCGGGTACACCTCCAGATCTCAGGGGTGAAATGACAGTTGACCTTGTGTCTATTGATGATTTGGTGTCCCAAAAGACTTTGAAACCCCCAACGGTTGTCAAAATCGATGTGGAAGGAGCAGAAATTAATGTTTTAAGGGGGATGATCCAAACTATTAAAGAATTTCAGCCCATCCTGATTTATGAAGTAGATGATGGGAATCAAGAGTCCTTTAAACTCAAGAATAAAACCATTGAGATGTTTATTGACTCTCTAGGATATAAAATCATGCCCCTGGAACCAGCTTATCCCAATATCCCCTGGTATGTTGGACATGCGATCGCGTTTTCAAATCTCAACTGAAAATGCTATATTTTTGTAGTAAGCATTCAGCCGTCAGCTGTCAGCCGTCAGCCGTTAGTGGTCAGCTTATTGTATTCAAAAGCTGTTCGTAAAGTAGCGTGCCCATAGCGCATAAGCTAATGGCTGATAGCTGATAGCTGATAGCTGATAGCTGATAGCTGATAGCTGATAGCTGATAGCTGATAGCTGATAGCTGATAGCTTACGAATTCTAAGCAAATTCTAAAATATGCTCAGCCGTAATTTGAGCTTGTTCCAAGTGAGGCACATGACCACAGTCTTTAATCCAGATTAATTGAGATTGTGCGATCGCATCCTTAAACTTGCTAGCAGCAGCAGTCCCTAAAATTTGGTCATGGTCACCCCATAAAATTAGAGTTGGCTGGCTAATCTGAGCCAGCTTATCTCCAAAATCACCATAACCACCACTTTTGGTAAACGCAATCAAGGCTTGATGCCAACCAGGCATTTCTAGGTGCAATGCAGCACAAATTCGGGCATCTTCAGAGGCCCAACCTTTATCATAGTAAGCGTTTCTACTTATACTTTGCCTTACCTTGGGATTAGCCAAAAATGCTGTCGCTAGGTAGCCTAAGGGAGGAAACAAGAATTTCCCAATCGGGGGAGCCTTGGTGCAGCCAGCGCTATCTATTAATACTAACTGTTTAACCACCTGGGGGTAAGAGAGGGTCAAATCAATCGCCGCTGCACCCCCCATCGAGGCACCGACTACAATCACTGGTGTTCTAATCAGGGTTTTCCAGAAATAATAGAGATGGGTTGCGATCGCATTTGGACTAAACGGAGTCCCTGCCATGCGATCCGTAAACCCAAAACCCAACAAATCCACTGCCCAGGTTTCATTTTCCTGAGCCAGCAGTGGTAGCAAGCGGCGTAATTCTAGCAGGGAACTATCGAAGCCATGGAGTAACAGAATCGGCGTGCCACCCTTACCCTGATTAACGTAAGTTGTGGCAATGGCCTGTGGGCTCAGGGGAGTTGAGATAGCTTGACGCTGGATACTTTGAGCAAGGTCAATCGAGGTAGACTCAACTAGCTGCTGGGTATTGGAGGGCAGAAAATCAGGGAACATCAGTTATTTATAGCAGTTCTCAATTGGGTGAGGTACCTCGTTCTGGGTTTTAGGGAGTAGGGAGCAGGGAGTAGGGAGTAGGGAGTAGGGAGTAGGGAGTAGGGAGTAGGGGGAATAAAATTGAGTGTACCTCATAAGTACGATAAACGCTATAAACCCGATTAACTGGTGATTAAGACAAAAGGCAAAAGACATCAATGAAAATATTAAATTTTAAATTGCCATTAACCATAAACCATTAACCATTCCCTAATCCCTAAAGAAGCCACTTAACTTGATTATCAATTTGGTGAATCCCCTGTAGCCGTTGTTACCTCTACAGCCTTGCCATCCTTCCCTTCTACTTTCCCATTATAATCGTTCTTTAATCCAAGAATTTCTTTTTTTACCTGATCCAGCTCATCTTTAATAGCCTGAGTTTGGTCTTCGAGAAGCTCGTTCATAAAGTTTTCCACAATATTTCGTATGGGTCGCCACAATTGTTGCCAACGTTGGTGGTCTTTCTCAAGTAGCTGCAAATAGGCATCACTACCGTGGGGAAACGGAATACCCCCCAAGAATTCTACAGCTCCGCCAAAATCGACAGAAACCCCCTGGGAACCCAGTCCCATCACAGTGTATAACTCTCCAACAGGACTACAGTTTGATAGGTAAAAGTTCCCAACTCGCAAACCATTCCCAGCCAACATATTTAAGGGGAAGGGGGGCGGCAATGGCATACTAGGAGCTATATCCAATAAATTTTCCACGCGATGGGTCAGCCCCTTACCGATTTGTCGCTCGTAGTAGTTGGCAAATGACTCATTGCCTACTTTTGGTGCCCCAATCGTGTAGACTTTGAGCATCACAGTCGAACCAAAGTAACGCCGCAAAGCATTAGCACCCAGGAAGGCTAAGGACCCCCCTAAACTATGACCAGTGACATAAACGTCCACTGGCTCCTTGAGTTCTTCGAGTTCTAGCACCCTAGTTTGTTGAAAATTTAAAATGTCTGTTAGCTCGTCATCATTACCCAGTTCCTCATCTGCCACTGCTTCCTCAATCAGGGTTCTGGCTTCGAGCTCAAAATCAGTACCGAGTCGAATTGCGCCAGCATCGGCGATGGCTGTGATGCAGGCAAACTGCCTTTCATAAGTCATCTGGTGGATTTTATCAAAATCTTTGGCTGTGAGCTTACCTAGTAAGGTCTTAAAAAAGATTTCGAGTTGATCACAAACCGATTCAGAGGCTTCCCAAAATCCTTTAACCACTTTAATTCTTTTATCAGTGACGGAACCGTAGTTGACTAAATCCCAGTCAAAGTCAGATACCAGGTCTGTTAGTTCAAAAGCTCCGCGATCGGTCACGATTGAGCCTCGGAAAACCACGGTATACTGATGAGCAGTTGTTTTTTTGGCAATAAATCCACGCACATTGCTTTCATCATTGCGGATGCTGTGGACAAATTTCCAGTCTTGATATCGGTAAAGGGAATTGTATATTTCTTGAATTTCTATGTCGTTGACATTGCCATCATCATACTGGTATATCGAGTAGATTTGCTGGCAAAATTTGGCCATTAATATGGCTTCATCAAAGCTAAAACCACTTTTGATATTCTGGGGCATATTCATCTTTAATTGACCTCCTGAGCTTATTCAGATCTTGGCACACTTTTTTGAGCCGTAAAATTCTAGCAGTTTGCTGTAGGTTAAATATATAGCAGTTCTCAATTAGGTCAGGGACTTTTGTCCTGGGTTAATGGCAGTAGGGAGTAGCGATGCAGCCAGGTCTTGGGGAGGCAGCGCGCTCAAAGGAGGCCACCCCATGAGCGACTGCCGTTCCACGGGGCTTTCAAGGTGTTCGCAGGTGACCCACGCAGCCCCTCCCCGATGAGCAACTGGCGTGGTTTTCCCCACTCGCGCTTTGGATCAAGACATTGATTTTCAACTTTGAGATGCACCACTACCGCACACCCCATACCCCACAGTCACGTCTTTGTTAAAAAGCTACCCTGATCAGGGCTCTGGCGCGGGGAGGGGGGGAGTAGGAAAAAATGCTGTTTATAGCAATTCTCTCTCCCATAAGGTACAAAGAGATCCCCCTAAATCCCCCTTAATAAGGGGGACTTTGAGGCAATTAAGCGTACCTCATAAATGCAATAAACGCTATATCTCACTCGTGATGAGAATTGCTATATAGCTTACTTAAGCAAATTCTTTAGGGTTTGAGCTAACACTTTAACATGAGGTTGTCGGAGTAGATTAAGGTGATGACCGGGAATAAGATGAGTTTCTACCTCCTGAGCCGATAACTGACTCCAACCCAAGGTGGGGTCTTGAGGATTTGAATTCCAAGGTTTGCTGGTTCGTAATAAAGTAATTTTACCAGTATAGTGCTTAGGAGTATAACGAAATGATGCCTGGGTATTCCCTTGCATAACTCGAAGCAATGGGCGACTAGAACGAATAAGAGAATTAATTCTATTTAATACTTTGCCAAGGGTTTGGGATTTATTTGCTGACTGTATGGATGGTAAAGCCTCTTGAGCCAATACCCTGACATTAGCTGGGTTTGGGATTTTAACATAATCATAGACATAGGGCCAAATTTGAGGCAAGGCTTGTGTGAGCAAAAACTTAAAACCAACATACAACTTAGTTAGTTGACTCGTTGAATTGGGAGGCAAATCAATCAAAATAAGACGCTCAGTAACTTCCCCAATTTCTTCTAATTGTCTGGCCATTTCAAAAGCAATCAAAACGCCCAAAGACCAGCCCCCTAAGTAATAAGGTCCATGAGGTTGAACTGTTTTTATCGCTTTAATATAGTAATACGCCATTTCCTCGATACTAGTTAAGGGGTTTTCATTTTCCATAAACCCTAGGGATTTAATTCCGTAAAACGGTCGGTCTTTTCCTAGAAGACGTGCTAACTCAAAATAGGGAAAAACAACTCCTGCTACAGGAGGAAGGAAGAAGAAAGGAGATTTATTACCTTCTGGTTGTATAGGAATCAGACAGGGTAATAAGTCAGATGGAGAATCACTAGGCTGGGAAATTGTTGTTGGTGATTCAATCGTAGCCTGAGGGGTATTTTGATGCTCTGCTTGGGAAAGGTCTTCCGGAGCAGCTAATTTCATTTCTGACTTTTTATTGATTGAATTATTCCTTAATGTTAGTTGCTGATTAATTTCTGTTCCTAAATCAGCAATACTAATTCCCTCTACCAACTGCACAATAGGAATATCTACACCCAACTTACTTTTAACTCGATTACGCAATTCTAAAGCCATCAAGGAATCCAGTCCCATCGTAGTTAAAGGCTGCTGTAGGTCAATGGTCATGTCTCCCATTCCTAACACCGTAGCAATTTCAGATTGAAGGTGACTTGATAAGATAGTTTCCCGTTCAGCTGTTGAAGCCACTTCTAGTTGAGATATAAGTTGAGATTGTTGAAATTCTGTTGTAGATTTTGTGGTAGCAGTAAACCCCTCTAAAAAGGGTAGTTTGACTCCATTAGGTAGTTGGTTAAAAAATTGATTCCACTGAATTGGAACTACCCCAACTTCTACCGCTGAACTACTTATTAATAAATCCAATGCTTCTAACACTTGAGAAGGAGAAATCGGATTAATTCCTTTTTGTATTGCTCTACTATCTGCCCCACTTTCAGCAGCTAGCCCCACCTTAGAAACAGGTCCCCAGTTAATACTCAATCCTGGTAATCCCATACCGTGACGATAGTGGGCGACTGCATCCATAAAACCATTAGCGGCGGCATAGTTTCCTTGACCTGGTGAACCCAACATCGAAGCCATCGACGAGAAACAGACAAAGAAATCTAAGGGTAAATCAAGGGTCAGTTGATGCAAATGCCAAGTTCCGGCCACCTTTGGTGCCATCACTTTGGTAAACTGCTGCCAACTCATGTTTTGCAGTAACCCGTCATCCAATACCCCTGCCGCATGAATCACTCCTTTGAGTGGGGGTAATGATGCTGATATTTCCTCTAGGGTCAAGGCTACATCTTCAGTTAGGGAAATATCCCCTAATACTACTCTGACATGGGCTCCGGTTGTTTCTAACTCCTCTATTACTTTTTGTGCTGTTTGGTTGGGAGCCCGACGTCCCATTAATACTATCTGCTTTGCTCCCTCTTTTACCATCCATTGGGCTACTTCCAGCCCTAAGGCTCCTAATCCTCCTGTAATCAAATAACTGGCTTCTGGTTTGATGGACTTTTGCTCAGATAAAGCTTCTGGCATTTCCACCACTACCTTCCCTATATGCTTGGCCTGCTGCAGATACCGGAAGGCTGCTGTGACTTCCTGATCAGGGAATACTTTATAGGGTAAGGCTTTGAGTTTTCCTTGGTTCCATTGCTGAGTTAATTCCTTGGACAGTTGAGCCATTACATTTGGTTGTTGTTGTACTACTTCTCCTAAATCAAAGGGGTAGTAACTAACATCTGGTCGTTGTTCCCATACTTGCTGTTGGTTCCAAATCCCAATTTTGCCAATTTCGACAAATCTGCCTGTTGGAGCTAATACTTCTAAGCTCTTGGGAATGTACTCTCCATTGAGGCTATTGAGGACTACATCTACCCCTTCCCCTGCGGTGCGCTCCAGGATTTCCCCGGCAAACTCTAAGGTGCGGGAGTTCATGACGTGCTTAATGCCCAGGGATTTGAGAAATTCGCATTTACTCGGACTTGCTGTAGCAAATATTTCTGCCCCTGCTCGTTGGGCGATTTGCACGGCGGCTTGCCCGACACCACCTGCTGCGCCATGAATTAATACTCGCTCTCCTGGTTGAATTTTGGCTAAGTTATGCAACCCGTAGTAGGCAGTCAGGAATGTCAAGGGTAGGGTGGCTGCTTCGGTGAAACTCATGTGTTTCGGCTTTGGCATCACATGGTCTACTGTGGTAGTGATAAAACTGCTGAAACCGTCGTGGAGCATGGTGGCTATGACTTCGTCTCCTACTTGCCACTGTGAGACTTGTTCTCCTACGGCACTGATTTTACCAGCACATTCAAAACCGAAGGTTAGTTGCTGTGCACTGCTGATGCCTAGATCGGAGGCGTAGTAGTCTTTAAGTAATCCTAGGGCGTTAAGCACGTCTCGAAAGTTTAGTCCCACTGCAGCTACAACGATTTCTACTTCCATAGCTTTTGGAACACGCCGCTGCATTGGCTGCCAGTTGAGATTGTCTATCACTCCGTATTCTGACAGTTTTAATTGCACTGGTTGGTCGCCTGAGGTGATTGGCTGTTTGTGGGGTTTTTGTACTAGTCTGGCTACATAACGACTGCCCTGACGTATGGCGATTTGGTCTTCTACATCTTCTGATAAGAGCTCTGTGACTAGGGCTTCTAGGTTTTGAGTAATCTGCTTTTCTGGGTCACAGTCGAGGCGTTTACAGCCTAATTCTGGGTGTTCTTGGGCGATTACTCGTCCTAGTCCCCATAAGCTTCCATACTCGGGGTTGATTACTTCTGTGTCTGAGTTGACCCTCTGGGTTCCTTGGGTTACTAACCATAGCTGTGGGATTTTTTCCGGTTTGCTGTTGAGGATTGCTTGCACCAAATGTAGCAGAGCCCCACAACTTTTTTCTTGAATTTTCTCTAATTCTAGGTGGTCTTTGCCAAGGAGTTCTGGCACACTCCACAGATGGACAACCCCTGTCATCCCTGGGTTTTCTTCTAGCAGTTGTTGGAATTGTTCACCACTGGTGGGATTGATTTGATAGTGTTGTGGACTTAGTTGCTCATAGGTTTGTCCTGCTGATACTCTGATGCACTCGTGACCTTTTTGTTCTAGTGCTTCTACTAGGTGAGTATCTTCTGCCAATACTAACCATTTGCTAGTTACTGCTGGTGATGGGGTGGTTGATGGTAGGGCTTGAGCTTGCCAGTTGATTTGATAATACCAATGGCTGATATCTGGTTGCAGACTTCTCAACAGAGCATTGGCTGTGGTTGCCCTTACCCTTAATCCCTCTAGCTCGGCTAGTATCGTGCCGAAGTTGTCTACCAGCAAAATGTCGGCGGTTAAGCTGGTTTCTGGTATTTCTGCTATTGCCCATACCTGGCTGGTTATCTGACGATACAGTTTGAATTTTTCTATCCCTACTGGCAGATAGGTCTGGTCGGTTTCGGTGTTGTCTATGGCATGACCTATCATTTGTAGAGCTGCATCTAATAGGGCTGGATGTAGCTGATAGTCTGTTAATTCTGCGGTTAATTCCTCCGGTAAGGCGATTTCCCCTAGGGCTTTCCTTTGACCTTTCCACAACTGTTTTATTCCTTGGAAACTGCTGCCGTAGTTAATCCCTCTTTCGAGACATTGTTGATAATGTTGTTTGATGTCTATGGCTTGACTACACTCTCTTTTATATTTTTCTAGGTCGATTTTGGCTTTGCTATTGGTAGTCGGCTCGGTATAGATCTTTCCTTCGCTGTGCAACAGCCATTGGGGTGTCTGTTGATTTTCAGCAATGGATGTGCTGAATATTTCGAACTTATAGCTGTTGTTTTCTAAGGGGCTGACTACTGTTTGTATTGTCAAAATTTCTGTTTCTGGTAGGATTAAGCCTCTTACTATGGCGACATCTGCTACTTCTACTTCGGCTTTGTTGAACAGAATTTTAGCTGATGAAGCTGCCATTTCTAGGTAGCCTGTGGCTGGAAATAGCACTTTTTCAAATACTTGGTGGTGACTGAGATAGGCTGGGGATTCTGCCCTTAGGTATGATTGAAAGTGATGTTGATTCTCTATTCCGGCTAGGTTGAGTTTTTCTCCTAGTAATGGGTGCAGATTTTTGGCTGTTGACAAATGCTGTTGCGGTTGGTAGCCATTTTTGGTTTCTATCCAATACCGTTCTCGTTGGAATGGATATGTTGGCAATACTACTTTCTGACGGCTATAGTCTCGGTCAAACCCTGACCAATCTACCTTGACTCCCTGGACATATAACTGTCCTAAACTAGACAGCATCTGCTGCCATTCTTCTACTCCCTCCCGCAACGACGGTAACCAAATACCGAACTCTTCTGGTAGACACTGCCGCCCCATGCCTAATAAAATTGGTTTCGGTCCGATTTCTAGGAAGATTTCATAGCCTTGCTGGTACAAGGTCTCCATACTTTGGGCAAACCTTACAGGTTCTAACACATGATTTACCCAATAGTTGGCTGTGGCTATGCTCTTGTCGGCTTGAAGTCCAGTAATATTTGATATTACTGGTATTTTGGGTTGATGGTAGGTGATTTGATGGGCTACTGCTTCAAATTCTGCCAACATTGGTGCTATCAGAGGGGAGTGGAAAGCATGGGATACCTGTAGCCTTTTGGTCTTGATTCCCTCAGCTTCTAATTTGTCACAAATAGCACCAATATCTTCACTGGCTCCAGAAATTACCACACTTAATGGACCATTAATAGCAGCAATTGCTACTTTCTCTGTGTAGGTCTTAAGGAAATCACGCACTTTTGACTCCGATGTCATCACCGAAACCATCTCTCCACCAGAGGGCAACTGTTGCATCAATCTTCCCCGGGTGGCAATGAGTTTTAAACCGTCTTCTAAACTAAATACTCCTGCTACCGTTGCTGCTACATATTCCCCCACACTATGCCCCATGACGGCATTTGGTTCAATACCCCAGGATTGCCATAACTTAAACAAGGCATATTCAATGGCAAATAGGGCTGCTTGAGTATAAGCAGTTTGGTCTAGTAAAGATGAAACTTCTGTATTCCCTTTTCTTGGTTCCGTTTTCCCTAAATTAGGATAGAGAACTTCTAGTAAAGAATGTTCTAACTCTGAACTTAGGATAGTTTCACATTGGTCAACTGCTTGACGGAACACTGGCTGGGTTTGATAAAGTTGCTGTCCCATGTTGATATACTGGGAACCTTGACCAGTGAACAGAAAGGCTACTTTAGGTGAACTGGTATTGCTCGGAACTTGTCCAGAAAATAATCCTCCTACTGCTTCGACCCCTTGGTGGTGAAGCAGTTTTTCGGCTAATTCCTGTTGGTTAGAGACTATAAGGGCTAGGCGGTGGTTGAAGTGCGAGCGCCCTGTATTGGCAGTGTAACAAATGTCTGCGATCGCATCTTCTATATGAGTTTCCAGATGATTATGATAACGATTAGCTAAATTTTCCAGAGCTTTTGGAGTTTTTGCTGACAGGGTTAATAAATGAAGAGGACGCTCTAAAGAATCCTTGAGCAGGGGGGGTTGGCTCTTGACTTGAATTGGTGCTTCTTCCAACACTACATGGGCATTAGTCCCACTCATTCCAAAGGAACTCACCCCTGCAATTCTGGGTTTCTCTCCAGGAGACCAAGGTCTTGGTGAAGTAGGAACTACCAGAGGAAACTCATCCCAAGGGATGTGGGCATTTGGGGTAGAAAAGTGCAAATGAGGTGGTATTTCCTGGTAATGTAGGGACAGCACTACTTTAATCAAACCTACTATTCCCGCTGCTGCCTCTAGATGACCGAGGTTAGTTTTTACACTACCAATCACTAAGGGATTAGACCGACTACGATTGGGGCATAATACAGATGCCAAAGCTCCCACCTCGATCGGATCTCCCAGAGATGTACCAGTACCGTGAGCTTCAATATAATTAATTTCCGTTGGCTCTACCTTACCATTGGTAAGAGCTTGACGAATTAATTTCTCCTGAGCCATTTGATTAGGTACAGTTAAACCACTACTAGGTCCATCATGGTTAACAGCTGAACCTCGAATCACAGCCCAAATTTTGTCTCCATCTGCGATCGCATCCGATAGGCGCTTCAGGATAACTATGCCACAACCCTCACTACGGCTAAACCCGTCTGCACTAGCATCAAAAGTCTTGCATCTGCCATCTGGGGAAAGGGCTTTAGCTCTTGACAAAAAGATTGTTCCTTCTGGAAAGAGATTGAGGTTGACACCTCCAGCTATAGCTAAATTAGACTCGGTGGTTCGTAAGCTCTGACAAGCTAGGTGTACTGCTACTAAAGAAGAAGAACAGACAGTATCAATAGCCATATTGGGGCCTTGTGACCCTAGAAAAAAGGAAAGTCGTCCTGATGCAAAAGACAAACCGTTCCCTGTGCCATCATAGATACTCAGCTGTTCATGGTAATTGGAGTCTGCTAATCGCAATCTGCTATATTCGGTTTGTGTAATACCAAAAAAAATTCCTGTCTGGCTATTTTTCAAGTTTTGGGGCACAATCCCAGCGTATTCTAATGCTTCCCAACTCACCTCTAACAGCAAACGCTGCTGAGGGTCAAGGCTAAGAGCTTCTCTGGGAGAAATGCCAAAGAACCCTGGCTCAAACATATCTATATCATGTAAAAATCCAGCATTTCTTGTGTAAACTTTGCCAGGAGTTTCTGGATCAGGGTCATAGTATTCATCGATATTCCAGCGGTCTAGTGGAACTTCAGTTATAGCATCCACTCCATTACGTAAAAGATGCCAAAACTGTTCTGGAGTGTTTGCTTCTCCAGGAAAGCGACATCCCATACCAATAATAGCTATAGGTTCATTTTTTTTATACTCTAAATCCTTCAATTTAGACTCCAAAGCTTCTAGCTTGATAAGAGCCTTTTCCATTAAGGGTTTATAGTCAATACTTCGGCTACTTTCTTTCATCATTTTTTTATTCCAAAGCTTCTATTTTTTTAGCAAGTAATTTGGCAATCTCATCTTCAGACATTTCTTGGAAACGAGATGATGGCGAAGTTTCTTCCTGTACTTTCTTCTCTTTATCCTCTAAGGTAACCAAAAAATAGTTGGCAAACACCTCAGTAGTCAGATAATCTATCAATGCTGCCAAATCCGGATATTTAAAAGTTAAAGTAGAGGGTAAATCACATTCTAAACTTTTCTGCAAACGATTCCTGAACTCCACAGCCATTAAGGAATCCATTCCTAAGTCAAAAAATCCTTGTTTTAAATCAACCTGTTGAGATGAATTGAAGCCCAATACCTCAGCTACTTGACGACGAATATGAGCAACTAAAATTTCTCGTCGTTCACTGGGTACCGCTGTTTTCAACTGTTGTAAAAGCGAGCATTTCAAGGATTCAGAAGTATGGTCATAAGCGTGGGTGGTTTGATGCCAATCTGATAAAAATAGCCATTGTGCAACTCGGTCTTGCCACGCCGACCACTTAATAGGTACTACCCCAACCTCCACATTTGAACTACTCATCAATAGCTCCAGTGACTCTAATACCTGAATCGGAGAGATCACACCCATGCCTTTTAGCTCTGCGAGATCTGCACTACGCTCAGCTGCTACTCCCACTTGAGATACTGCACCCCAATGAATGCTCAATCCTGACAACCCCAGACCTCGACGATAATGGGCTAAACCATCCAGAAAGGCATTAGCTGCAGCATGATTTCCCTGACCGGGAGAACCAAACAAAGAAGCGGCAGAAGAAAACAGGACAAAAAAGTCCAAAGGCTGGTTTTTGGTTAATTGATGCAAATGCCAAGCCCCTTGGACTTTGGGAGCCATCACTTTTTCAAAGCTAGACCAATTCTGGTTTTGGAGGATTCCATCAGATAACAATCCTGCCGAATGAATTACTCCTGCTAATGGTAGGTTGGACTGCTCGATGTTGGACATCACCCTTGTCATTGATGCAACATCAGACACATCAGCTTTTTCTACTACTACAAAGGCTCCGGTTTGTTCTAATTCAGTTAATTTTTTTCGTGCCGTCTCGTCTGGGGAACTGCGTCCGAGCAATACTAAATGTTTGGCTCCTCGTTCTACCATCCAACGGGCAACTAGTAAACCTAAACCTCCATTACCTCCTGTAATTAAGTAGGACGCATCGTCCCGGAAGCTCAAAGACACTTCTGCTTCAGCTTGACGACTACTCACTAAACGAGGCACATAACGAGTCTTTCCTCGCAAAGCCACCTGGTCTTCCTTATCCTCTGACCAAATTTCTGAGAACAGTTCCCATGCTTGATGCTCTAGAGTGTCCTCGGGGTCTAAATCAATTCGCACACAGTTGAGTTCTGGGTGTTCTAAGCTAATCACTTTTGCTAGTCCCCACACCGAAGATTGTACTACTCCTGGTATGATCGCAGCAGTTTCAGGTACTGGTTGGGCTCCTTGAGTGACTAACCATAATCGTGGCGGTGAGGAGAATTCTGCTTTGACTAATGCCTGCACCAAGGATAATGTGGTGCCACACCCTAGTTGAGATAAGTTTTCTAACTCCTCGGAGCTGATGTTTTTACCAATTCCGGCTTCGGTGGTCCAACATTGCACTACTCCATATAAGGAAGGTAATTGGGCTTTTAGGTGAGCTACCAGTTCCTTAAATTCCTCTGGGTTGTGGGGGTTGATGGTAATTTCTTCGGCGGCGATTTGTTGATATTTTTCCCCAGCAAATACCAAGGTACACACTTGTCCGGATGAGCGCAGTTGAGTAGCTACTTTTTGGGCAATTCCCTGTTGGTCTGCTAGTATTAACCAACCCTTGGGTTCTGATGATGTCTTCTCTATAGTGGTTTCTTCTAGTTGAGCAATAATCACTGCTTGCTGGGACAAAACTGTAGGGACTCCATCAGTCTCTGGTAGAGTAACCACTTCGGTAAAACCTGTTTCCCTGAGCAATTGTTTCCATTTGCTTCTACTTAACAGTGGATAGTCCCCTCGTAATTCTAGATCTTGGAATTTCCACCATCCTTCTAAGAGTCCGAAAATTAAGTCTACCCATCCCTGACGAGTTGTTGCCTCTAACAACACCAAGATTCCCCCAGGGGCTAATAATTGCCGCACATGGGATAGGGTTTGCTCTAAGGAGGTGGTGGCGTGCAGCACATTAGCCGCGATCACGATATCGTATTGATGAGCAATAAATCCTTGTGCAGTTGGGTCTTGTTCTATGTCGAGGGTTTGGTAGGTAACAAAGGGATAATCCCGGAATTTCTCTTGGGCTTTGGCGGTAAATAAAGCACCAATGTCCGTGAAGACATATTCACTTTGGTCCGGTGGTAAATGGGGGAGAATATAGCTAGTTGTTCCTCCTGTCCCTGCACCTACTTCTAATAGTCTCACTCCTCGCTGTGGTGGTAACTTTTCCAAGGCAGTGGCGATCGCTTTCTCCACTAAGCTATTCATCACCTTCGCTGCAGGAGAGTCTTGATAGAGTTGGGTAGCAGTCGTTAAATCCCCTTCCGGAAATACTAATTGTACTGGGTCTATCGCTCCTCTGAGTACGCCACTCAATTGGGATGCACAACGGTTGAGCAGGGTGAGTTCGGCTTGAACTTGGGGATATTGACTTAGTAGCGTCTTGGTTTTTTCTGTGGGGTTGGTAACTCCAAATTCTTGCTGTACTTGCCATTGCTCTTCAGTTTTCTTGAGGATGCCGACTTCCCCTAACATTTCTAGCAGACGGCTGAATAGTCGGTGATGGCTTGGTACGATTCTTATTTGTTGTATCGCTTCGATGGCACTAAAGTTTTTTCCGACAGGGTAAGACCAACCCATTTCCCGAAAAGCTTGTTGGACAAACTCCACACTCAATTTATCTAACTCCGTTAAGAGTTGACCATAGTTATCTAAATCGGTTTGAGAACTTACTTGAGAAAGGGTTGGCTTGAGTTTTTGACTAATTTCGACTAGAGAGGGCAGATAAGTCGGAGGTAGTAATCGCCCAAAACGACCTTTGTGTTGCCATTGGACTTCGTACAGACAATTGCTCAGGGCAAATGCTTCAGTTCCTAGTAAGCTTTCAGGGGTAGCTAGTTTGACTCGTAAGCCAAATAGGGTGGCCAGGATTTCTCCTTTGCCATTGACCAGGGTGAGTTGAGCTGTCCAATTTTCTTGAGTTTCAATGGTCACTGAGGCCATTGCCCATACAGACAGCCCCGGACGACTATATACTTTTAATTGCTCGATTCCGATGGGTAGATAAGTTTGGTTGGTGTTGGTTTCGGGTAGTGCATGGATCAGCACCTGTAGGGCTCCATCTAATAAAGCGGGATGGAACTGATAGTCTGTGACTTCTGGCAGTAAATCTGGGGATAACTCAATCTTTCCTAGGGCTTGGTTGGACCCCTTCCACAGCTGTTGGATTCCTTGGAAACTGTTTCCGTACTCAATTCCTCTTTGTCGATAGTGTTGATAATGGTCTGGGATTTCTATGGGTTGACTACACTCGGTCAAGTATTTTTCTAGGTCAACAGTAGCCACACCAGTTTCCATTTCTGCGGCTCGAATTTTTCCATTGGCATGAAGTATCCACTGGGGTTCGTCCTGGTTCGGCTGTTGCTGTTGAGTAAATACTTGCCATTGGTAGGTTTGGTTTTCTGATGGAGTTAGTATAGTCTGAACTGTTTTTATTTCTCCTTCTGGTAAAATCAATCCGGTTGGGATGACTAGGTCTTCTACTACTAGATTATCAGTTTTAAAGCGGTTTACTCCTGCAGCTAGAGCTATTTCTAGATAGGCCGTTGTGGGGAATAGCGCCCGGTCAAATACTCGGTGGTGCTTGAGGTAGGCTGGTTCATCTTCTGCTAATAAAGATTCAAATTGAACTTGTTGTGGCTGACCGGCACAATAGAACCTTTTACCCAATAAGGGGTGGAGATTTTTTTCGGTTGATAAATACGGTTTTTTGCGGTTACTCTTATTACTTTCTATCCAATACCGTTCTCGTTGGAATGGATAAGTAGGTAACACTACCTTTTGACGAGCATAGTCTCGGTCAAACCCTGACCAATCTACCTTGACTCCCTGGACATATAACTGTCCTAAACTTGAAAGCATCTGCTGCCATTCTTCTACTCCCTCCCGCAACGACGGTAACCACACACCGATTTCTTCTGGGAGACACTGCCGCCCCATGCCTAATAATATTGGTTTCGGTCCGATTTCTAGGAAGATTTCATAGCCAAGTTGGTGCAAGGTCTCGATACTTTGGCCAAACCTGACTGGTTGTAACACATGATTTACCCAATAGTTGGCCGTAGTAATGGTATCGTCGGCTCGAATTCCAGTCACATTCGAAACCAGTGGAATAGTCGGTTGATGGTAGGTGATTTGATGGGCTACTGCTTCAAATTCTGCCAACATTGGTGCCATCAAGGGTGAATGGAAGGCGTGAGATACCTGTAGCCTTTTGGTCTTGATTCCCTCAGCTTCTAATGTGTCACAAATAGCACCAATATCTTCACTGGCTCCGGAAATCACTAGAGTTAATGGACTATTAATAGCAGCAATCGCTACTTTTTCTGTGTAGGGGGTAATCAGTTCACGGACTTTTGACTCGTTAGCCATCACTGAAACCATCTCACCACCACAGGGCAACTGTTGCATCAACCTTGCCCTAGTCGCAATTAGTTTCAGACCTTCTTCTAAACTAAATACTCCTGCTACGGTTGCTGCTACATATTCCCCCACACTATGCCCCATGACTACATCTGGGTTTATGCCCCAGGATTGCCATAACTTAAACAGGGCATATTCAATGGCAAATAGGGCTGGTTGGGTATAGGCTGTTTGGTCTAGCAGAGATGAACTGGAGTGATCTTTGTCTACTGGATAGAGAATTTCTAGTAAGGAAGTTTCCTGGAATGTTTCTGTACTACTGATAATTTTGTGACATTGGTCGAGTGCTTCTCGGAATACAGGTGCTTGTTCATATAGCTTTCTTGCCATGTTGACATACTGAGAACCTTGACCGGTAAACAGGAAAGCTACTTTTCTTGAAGTAAGCTTTTTAGGTAATTCCCCTGAGAAGATTCCTGCTACTCCATTTTCTGCTTGGAATTGGAGCAGCTTTTCGAGCAATTCTGCTTGGCTTGAACCTACAACTGCTAGTCGGTGGTTAAAGTGAACCCTTCCTGTATTGGCAGTGTAACAAACATTTGCTATATCCAATTCTGGATTGGTGTCTAGGTGATGATGATAACGACCGACTAAATCTTCGAGAGCTTTTTCTGTTTTCCCAGACAAAGTTAATATATGGAGCGATCGTTCTAGATCATCCTCACTGGTAACTTTTGACTTTTGACTTTTAACTTGAATAGGAGCTTCCTGCAATACTACATGAGCATTAGTTCCTCCTACACCAAAAGAACTAATTCCTGCTCGACGGGGAGAGCCATTGCTTTTCCATTGAGACAGAGTGGTATTGACGTAAAACGGACTATTGGCAAAATCAATCTGGGGATTAGGTTGCTCAAAGTTCAGACTAGGAGGTATTAATCCGTGCTTGATAGCCAGCACAGTTTTAATCAATCCTGCTACCCCTGCTGCTGTATTCAAGTGCCCCACATTAGTTTTCAGGGAACCTACGGCGCAAAATTGCTTTTTCTGAGTGTGCTGAGAAAATGATCTTGTTAAAGCTTCAATTTCAATTGGGTCTCCTAACTCTGTACCAGTGCCATGAGCTTCTAGATATGTGATCGTCTCTGCACCTACTCCAGCAACAGCTTGAGCTTCTAAAATAACTGCTGCTTGACCTTCCACACTAGGTGCAGTGTAGCCTAATTTTAAGGAACCATCATTATTAATGGCTGAACCCTTGATCACAGCATGAATACAATCTCCATCTGCTATTGCATCTTGGAGTCTTTTGAGCAATACAACTCCAACACCACTACCAAAAACTGTCCCCCGAGCTCTGGCATCAAAAGCTCGACAGTGACCATCAGGAGATGCAATCATTCCCTCTTGATATAAGTATCCGACCTCTTGGGGAATCTTGATGGAGACACCACCTGCAAGTGCCATATTACATTCCCCATTGAGTAAGCTTTTGCAAGCCAGATGAACTGCAACTAATGAAGTGGAGCAAGCTGTTTGAACATTTATTGCTGGTCCGGTGAGATTCAATTTGTAAGCAGCGCGTGTTGCTAGGTAATCTTTGTCATTCCCAATCATTTGTTCAAAGGAGCGATTACTTAGCACTATAAAACTTTGATCGTCAAGGTGAGACATTAAGTAAGTAGGCATCGCACCGCCAGCATAAACCCCTATGGAACCGTCATAAGTCTCTGGATTATAACCACTACTCTCTATTGCTTCCCAAGCAGATTCTAGGAAAAGCCTTTGTTGCGGGTCTATTGTTTTGGCTTCTCTTGGACTGTAGTTAAAGAAGTTAGCATCAAACAGATCGATGTCTGAAATCAGACCATTAACTTTGACATAGTTAGGATTATTAAGTAAATCAGTCCCGACTCCAGATTCTCCCAACTGTTGATCTGATAAATAGGAGATAGATTCCACACCATTTTTCAGATTATCCCAAAATTCTTCTAGATTTTTCGCACCGGGAAAACGTCCCGACATTCCAATTATCGCAACATCATTATCATCCTGAGGTTTCTTTAACGGCTTAACTTGGCGCTTTTTCCTTGATTGGGCTTCACCATTGCCCGTAATAAATTGACTTAATGAATGTACAGTTGGGTGGGCAAACAGGTCAACAATTTTAAACTTGATATCAAATATTTCTTGCAATTTGCTGTGAACCTGTATTAGGAGTATTGATGTTCCGCCCAGTTCAAAGAAATTATCGTAAATTCCGACTTCTTCTATCTGAATAACCTCTTGCCAAATAGCAGCGATTTTTGGCTCGGTTTCATTAAAGGTAGTACTTTTGTCAGGTTCTCGCAACCTTTTACGGTTTATTTGGCCATCAGGTGTTAATGGGAGTGCTTCTAATTGAACAAAAGCGGAAGGCATTATTTTGCTAAGAGTTCCAAAGCGATCGCGCACCTCCAACTCTTGCAACTGACGAACAGGAAACTCTGTTGTTTTAGCAGAAAAATAAGCAGTTAACTGTTGTAAACTATGACAATCCCTGCTCAAGCGCTGTATCTGTAGATTACTCTGATCCAAACCCACTATCAGATTATTGTGATGATGACACAGAGCTGCCAATAAAGAATATATTCCTTGTGATGGTTTTATAACATGGTAACCTTTGAGACGGCTGAGTTCCTTGATTTGGTAACCACGACTCATACCCTTTTCATCCCAGATACTCCAAGCCAAACAATAGACTTGCTTCTTACCCTGAGCTTTTTGGCGATCACAGAAAGCTGTTTGAAAACTATTAGCTGCTGAATAGGCAGCTATAGCTGTAGCACCAAAGAAACCATATATAGATGAGAAATGGATAAACAAAGCATTAGCATTATCTTTGAGCAGCTGATCCAACACCCAAGTTCCTAAAACTTTTGGACGCAGCAATGCACTCATACTGTCTTGAGTTTCCGATGACAAGAGTTGTTCGTGGTAAATTCCTGCCAGATGAATAACTCCATCTAGTTGACCTCCACCCAATTGAGATACTGCCTGAGCTACTACCTGTTGTAGCTGTCCTAAATTACAGATATCTACTGCTTGATATACTACTTCCCCTGGCAGTTGCTGCAACTTTTGGTACGCCAGCATTTTTTCCGAGAGCTTATCTCCCTCTTCCTGGGTTGGCTTCCCATTGTTTGGTTGCTCTATGTCTGTTCGACCTACCAATATCAGCCTTGCTTGGTAATGCTCTAAAATATACTTGGCAATTTCTACCCCGATTCCTCCGAGACCGCCACTGATTAGGTAAATACCTCCCTTTTTGAAGGGTAGTTCTTTTTGCGATTCTGATGCCAAATCCACTGCCCCTAGGCCTGAAACGAGGCGTTTTCCATCTCTGTAAGCTATTTCTATCTCTAGTTCATTGAAAACACTACAGAGTTCTTGCCAAATGTAATTCCCATTTACCTCTACCTCTGCTACTGGTAAATCTATATGAGTACAGCTTAACCAAGGCATTTCCTGGGGAATGGTTTTGAGTAAGCCTAATACCGTGGCTTTTTCATAAGCTATATTGTCTGTAGGTTGGACTGACTGAATGTAACTGCTGATAAAAAGTAACTGTACCTGATGTTGTGTACCTTGAACTTGCTCTAGGGCTTGAACTAAGTGTAGTAAACTAAAAAGTCCTTGGTACTGTGATTTTTCTAGGCTTTCTATGTCCGCAACTTCTTCGGTGTAATCCTGGTAGTGACCTAAATGTAATATCCGCGAAATTGGTGTTTTTTTGACTGCTATGGACTCAAATAGCTTTCGATAATGCTGTCTATTTCCCGGAACTATAGTATAGTGGCGATCATTCACTTGAGCAAAGCCTGAACCAAAATCAACTTGGATACAAGGTTGATCGTATTTATCTAATTTATTTGACAAAAAATCTCCTAATCCTAAGCAGTCAACAAAGACTAAAGTTAGACCTACCTGCTGAGGATAAGGGGAAACAATAGCTTCTTTAAGTAGCCAAGATTTTTTGTAAAACCAGTTGGGAATTGTCCGGTTATTTGCCAATTGAATATCAATCGCTTTGATTGCTTCTTGACATTCCCCACCTTCCAGCATCCTTTTCAGTCTTACCCGTTGAATTTTACCGCTTGTTGTCTTGGGAAACTCTGCAGCCGATATGGGTATTACATAAGTGGGAGTAATGCCTAGTTGAGATGATACTTCTCGCTGAATAGTTTTGATTAACTCAATGTTAGACTCTAGTTGTAGCTGTTTCGGTGTGAAGAAAATTGCTAGCCCTTCTGTCCCTGTCTCTGGTTGAGAGAAACTAACTGCTCCCGCAAAAGCCGGTTCTACTCCCTCAATGTTATTAACGATATCCTCAATCTCGTAGCAATAATAGTTAACTCCATTAATAATAATTAGCTCTTTTTCTCGACCTGTTAATACCAGTTTTCCATCAAGGATAAAACCTAAATCACCACTATTAAACCAGCCATCTCCTACAAATGCTTCTGAGTTAGCTTGAGGATTATTCAAGTAACCAGGAGTTACTACCTTGCCCTTGATTTGACATAGACCAATCACACCTTCTGGTAAGAGTTTATTGTTCTCATCGGTAATGCGAATTTGAACTCCTGGTACGGGAGGACCTAAATCTGTAAATTCTATTACATCTGTATCAGTTGCCTCCCCTTTAATCAACTGTCCTCCTATGGAGAATTTTCGGATGCGATGGATAGCTGATTCAAAATCAAACTGATTTTGATAAGTCATGGCGGTACAAACTTCTGCCATGCCAAAAGCTGGCTGCATGGCTTGGGAAGGTACTCCAAAGGGAGCCACTAACCTTAGAAATTCTCGTACTACTTTAGGAGTTACTTGTTCTCCTGCATTCATGAAGAATTTCACCGAAGACAAATCCCAACTTAAATGAGAGACTTTTGATAAAGCATCACTTACTAACTTGAATCCAAAATTGGGTGTCCAGGTATGGGAAACTCGATACTTTTCTAGTAAATCTAACCAGACAATGGGGTTAGCTAACACCACATCTGTTGCCACTTCAATTTGCTGACAACCTAGATAAGTATCTTTGAAGTGACAGGTGAGGATGGGAGCGACATGATCTACTGGCAACCAATTTAGGGAAACATCTTCTTCCTGATATCCATTAAATTGTTGAGCAGCATGGATATGGGTGACAATACCTTGGTGAGTTTCTTGAATACATTTAGGTACTCCTGTGCTGCCTGAAGTTAATTGTAAGAATGCGACATCATCAGGTTGACTATGGTGAATTTCTTCGGTAGGTGGATAATTTATCATCCTTTGTACCGAGAAAACTTGCACTCCTGAGAGTGGGAGTAACTGTTGAAGATTTTGCAGTGGCTCGAGCAGGGATTCACTAGCTAATATTGGTGGATGTTCCAGTAATTCCCAGGTATTGTATAACTTTTTGACTACAGCATTTGGTTGTTTATAAGTTTTGGCTACAGCTACGGTTATTGGTTGAATTCCACCCAGAATACATCCCCAGAGTGCTGGAAAATAATCTCGCAGGCATTCGATTTGCAGTATGATTCGGTCTCCTGCTTTTAAACCTTGATGACGCAAACCATTTAAAGTGCATTTAGCTTCTGCCAGTAAACTACTATAGGTTTGGGAGACTTGTTTTTTATGGGAAAGGATATAGACTATTTCTTTTTGTTGACATCGAGTTGCTGTTTGAATTAGTGCTTCAGTTAAGGTTAAAGGTGCATCATCTGGAATTGTTAATGAACCACCATCACTGAATGCGGGTACAACTGGTGTCAGATTTTCTGGTTGAGATGCAACTTTTTCAAGGGACGGAACTTCTGTTGTTGTTGCAGAGAACATACCAGTGATAGATGCTTCTGGAACTAGATCTAATAGATGAACTGGTGGGGTTGCTTTGGTTTTATGGGGTTGGACAACTACTGCTGCTTGTTCTATTTGTGGGTGCGATTCTCCTACGGAGACGCTACACGAACGCAGTTTTTCTTCCCAACGGGCGATCAAATCTGAGTCAATAACTTCTAGACTATTTAGAATAGTTTCATCTACTTGTCCTGATTCTGTCCGAGGTAAGGCAGATATGGGCACATAAGCACAAGGGAGCAACTCAGGAGATAAATGATGCTGTAGGTATGAATGTATTTTCTCTATAGAAAAATTACCTGAAACAACCACATAAGCAACCTGTTGATTATCCCTGGTTAAAATAGCATAGTCCTGGACTTCGGGAATAGATTTTAATGCAGTTTCTACCAGAGCTTGTTTTCTTGACTGACTGTGGATATCTACTTGACGAACCTTCAGCTTTTCTGACAATTCCAATTCATTAACTTTAGTCTCTGGAAAATGAAGACATTGTTCTATAATCAACAAATAAGATTCTATTAAAGCTGTAATAGTATCTTCCCCAAACAAATTAGCATTGTAAGTAAACAACCCCTTTAACTCTTGATTATCCTTTAACAAAGCAAAGAATAAATCTATGTCTGTAGGCAATTTACCATCTATTGTATTTGAGATACTAAACTTAGAATAGTTTTGATTATTTTTATCACCGTCGATGTCAATATAATCAAATAAAATCTGAAACAAGCTTCTGTATTGTTGATAGGTTTGAGCGTCAATAAATTCCGCTACATAATTTAGAGGAATATGTTGGTTGGCATAAGCTTCTAGGGTAATTTCTTTAACTTTGTATAGTAATTGTTTGAATGTAAAATTATCATCAAGCTTTGCACGCAGTAAGATAATATCGGCAAAAAAACCGATGGCAGATTTAAGTTTGTGATGCACCCTGCCTGACACTGGAAAGCTAACGACAATATCCTGTTTTAGGGAGTATTTAAATATCAATACATAGAATACTGAAAGAAAGAAAACTACAGGAGTAATACTATATTGACTACTTAACTGTTGAACTGCAGTCAATGTAGTATTAGGTATGTTAAAAGTTTTTTGTATACCTTGAAATCCTGGATATATTTGAAAATTATCAACTGGTACTGGATATAAAGTAGAAACACCAGCTAATTGTTTTTTCCAAAAATTTAATCCTTTTTCTAATACTTCTCCCTGTAACCATTGTCGCTGCCAAACAGCATAATCGCCATATTGAATATCTAATTCCGTTAAGGGAGAGTGTTTTTTATCCAGAGAGGAATCATATAAAGTTAGGAGTTCCCGAATTAATAAATTAATTGATAAAACATCGATAATAATATGATGAAATACTAATATTAATACTGCATCTGTATCACTGAACTGTAGCAGTTTGAAACTGAATAGTGGAGCTTGAGATAAATCAAAATTTTTCAGGGATTCTTGTGCAACATTTTCTTCAATAACAGCTGTTATTTCATTTGTGCTTAAACCAGGATAATAGTCAACGGAAATACTTATATCTAGCTCAGGAAGAGGTACCTGAACCAAGGAGCCTTCTTTTAAGGCAAAACTTGTTCTGAGAATTTCATGGCGACTAACAATTTTATTTAAGCTTTCTTGCAAAACTTGAATATCTATTAAACCTTCGAGCCGTATTGTTTGAGATATATTGAGTGCTGCACTATCTGGAATTAACTGAGTTACAGACCAAAGACGTTCCTGTTGATAGGATAGAGTAAAATGTTCATTTCTATTAACAGAAATTAAAGGTATAGATTGAGCACTAAAATTGTGGCTTTTTTCCTGAAGCAGCCGCAATAATTCGGTCTTATTTTGAGAGATAATATCTCGAATTTCTGCTGTTAATGCCCCCTTAGGAGCGTTAATTTTTAGTTGATCTCCTTCAGCCCACATTTTAATGCCTTGGCTAGAGATTTGATACAAAACTTGCTTCAGGTTCATGATTGATTTACTCCCTATTTTCATGTTTTGGGTTTTTGATGGTTTGAGGAACTATTTTTTTATAACCAAAGTCACTCAAGTACTTTATTCATTCGCGCTATTTTTATCAAACTAATACCTTCACGTGTTTTCATATATTTATAAATGTCTTATAAAATTATATAGTAATTTCTTCCCTATCTTCAATGATATTTTGGGTTTTTGAAGAATTTGATAAACTAATTTGATTTAACAAAATTTTATCAACCAATAAATTTGCTATTGCGATAATATTAATACCGCTAATTATTATTTCCATAGGAATATCAACTTCTATTTCCCTTTGTATAAAATTTCGCAATTCACCGGCCATCAAAGAATCAAAACCCATACTAGTTAAAGGTTGCTTTATTTCTATTTTAGCAGCATTTATTCCCAAAAGAGGAGAAATTTTATTTTTGAGGTAATCTATCAAGATTTTTTCTCCTTGCTCTGGTGGAGCTGCTTTTAGCTGTTCTAAAAGCTGTTCGTTTTTAGTTTCTGTTACTGATGAAATCAAAGCCTCTAAGAATGGCATCTTTTGCCCACTAGGGAGCTGGCTGACAAACCTTGACCAGTTAATCGGGAACACTCCAACTTGGCTTTGAGAACCTGATAACAATGACCCCAATGCCTGCATTCCCTGTTCGGGTTCAATGGCAACTATGCCCTGGCTCTGCATCCGATTGTGATGTCCACTTGCTAAACGAGCGGCCATGCCTGCTGCTGCCCATGGTCCCCAGTTAATACTCAATCCTGGTAATCCCTGTCCTCGACGATGATGGGCTAAAGCATCCATAAACCCATTAGCTGCGGCATAGTTTCCTTGACCTGGTGAACCCAACATCGAAGCCATCGACGAGAAACAGACAAAGAAATCTAAGGGTAAATCAAGGGTCAGTTGATGCAAATACCAAGTTCCTGCCACCTTTGGTGCCATCACTTTGGTAAACTGCTGCCAACTCATCTGTTGCAGTAACCCGTCAACCAATACCCCGGCGGCATGAATCACTCCTTTGAGTGGTGGCAACGATCCCTGAATTTGCTTCATAATCCTGACCGTATCTTGTTGATTGGATATATCCCCTGATAAAACTGAGATTTGGCTTCCAGCTTGTTCTAATTCCTGAATTGTTTCCATCGCCATCTCTGAGGGAGCACAACCCCCAATCAAAACCAGATGTTTAGCACCTTTAGCAACTAGCCACCGGGCTACCTGTAGCCCTAATGCTCCCAAACCACCAGTAATAAGATAACAGGCTTCTGATTCAATTGATAGTTGTAATGATATTAATTTCTGCTGTTGTTGTGGTACTAATCGGGCTACATAACGGACTCCCTGACGAATTGCGATCTGGTTTTCGTTTTGATTAGACAACAGTTCATCTACCAAACTGGGGACGGTTTCAGAAATATGAGATTTCGGCTCTAGGTCAACTCGAAAACAAGCTAATTCTGGGTGTTCGAGACTAATAACTCGCCCTAGTCCCCATAGAGCTCCCTGCTGGGGTTGTACCACTTCCGTTTCATCTAATACACTCTGAGTTCCTTGAGTAACTAACCACATCGGCGGTAGATGAGTTAGTCGAGCTTGAATTAAGGCTTGCACTAAATGTAGTACTGTAGCACAACCTAGTTCTTGAGCTTTTTCTAACTCCTTGATACCCAAAGATTCACTGGTTTGATTTACACCCCATAAATGCACAATTCCTTTAAGATCACCATTGTCTTGCAGCAGTTGTTGGAATTGTTCAGCAACAGTGGGATTGATTTGATAATGGTGAGCATCTATTTGCTTATACTCTGAACCGGGAGATACCCAAATACAGTTGTGGCCTTTCTGTTCTAAACTCTTCCCAATACCCTCTGTCAATTCACCGGTGAGTGCAAATACTAACCAATTCCCTGTTTCCTGTTCATGAGTAGATCGGGTTTTTGATGGTAGGGGTATAGCTTGCCAGTTAATTTCATAAAACCAATTACTCAAATCTGAACCCAGAGTCATCAGCAATGTTTGGGCATTTGCTTTCCTCGCTTCAACACCACTAACCTGAGCCACTAGTTCCCCATTTTGGTCAACTAATTGTAGATCAACTTTGAATTTTTCTGATGATTGTTTGTCTTGTGACCTACGGGTATAACACCAAAGCCGTCCATTCTGAGGACGATTATAGAAAGTAAATTTCTCTACACTGAACGGAACAAACATCTCAGTATTGTCGTCAGACAGACTTAATTGAAGTGCAACTAGTGATTGGAAGCACGAGTCAACCAAAGCCGGATGTAGTTGATACTTTGTTGCCTCTAGAACTGTTTGGGGCACTTTCATTTCACAAAGAACTTCTCCGTTTCCTAACCAGACCTGATCTATCCAGCGGAAACTCTGCCCTAATTGAATTTGTCGCTCCCAGAGATACTGGTAAACTTCTGTGCTCTCTAGTTTTTGACTACAGCGAGATTGAATTCCTTCAATATCTACCAGAGATAACCGTGATTTTTCAACCGGGTCAGTCGAAATCTTTCCGGTAGCATGAACCGCCCAAGAACTGATTTCTCTGCCATCGTTAAAAGAGTCGTCAAAGCTAATCACTTGAAATGAATAAGAGCTATCTTGTGGAGTCAAAGCTACCTGCACAGTTCGTACTCCTTCCTCCGGAATAGCTAGGGCTTGAGGAAAGAGAATATCCTCCAGTTGACATTCAGTTTTCGGAAACGTTAAAGAGGCAGCTGCTAACAATAGGGAAATGTGAGCTGCACCAGGAACTACAACTTTTTCATAGATACGGTGGTCGGCTAAAAAGGGGTAGTTTTGGGTATTAAAGTCAGACTCGAAAAAGATTTCTTTTGATAAGGGAGATTGGAACTTTTGATTAATTAGAGGATGGAGCTTGTTTGAAGAGATCGCTTTTGAATCGGAGCCCTTAGCGGTTTCCACCCAATACCTTTCCCGTTGGAATGGATATGTCGGCAATACTACTTTATTACGGCTATAATCTCTATCAAACCCTGACCAATCTACCTTGACTCCCTGTACATACAGCTGTCCTAAACTAGACAGCATTTGTTGCCATTCATCTACTCCTGGACGTAACGACGGTAACCAAATACCGAACTCTTCTGGTAGACATTGACGCCCCATGCCTAATAATATTGGTTTTGCTCCTATTTCTAGGAATATTTCCAAGCCTTGTTGTTGCAGGGTTTCCATACTAGCAGCAAACTTGACAGGTTGGCGTATATGATTTACCCAATAGTTAGCTGTGGCAATACTATTGTCTACTTTTGTTCCTGTAACATTGGAAATCAGTGGTATTTTTGGCTGATGGTAGGTAATTTGATTGGCTACTGCTTCAAATTCTACCAACATCGGTTCCATCAATGGTGAATGAAAGGCGTGGGATACTTGTAGTCTTTTGGTTTTGATTCCTTCTGAGTTTAGACTACTGATAATCGCAGCAATGGCTTCTGCTTCACCTGAAATTACTACACTTAATGGTCCATTAATCGCAGCAATCGCTACTTTTTCTGTGTAGGGGGTAATCAGTTCACGGACTTTTGACTCGTTAGCCATCACTGAAACCATCTGACCACCACAGGGCAACTGTTGCATCAACCTTCCCCGGGTGGCAATTAGTTTGAGACCGTCTTCTAAACTAAATACTCCTGCTACTGTTGCTGCTACATATTCTCCTACACTGTGACCCATTACTGCATCTGGGTTTATGCCCCAGGATTGCCATAACTTAAACAGAGCATATTCAATGGCAAATAGGGCTGGTTGGGTATAAGCTGTTTGGTCTAGTAGAGAGGAGCTTGAGTGCTGTGGGTCTTGAGGATAAATAACTTCATTGAGTGGATATTCCAGATACTGCTGTAAGATTTGCTCACATTCATCTAAAGCTTGACGGAAAGTCGGCTCTTGTTCATAGAGTTGCCTTCCCATATTCACATACTGGGAACCTTGACCGGTGAACAGGAAAGCCAGTTTTGGACTTTTGCTACCACTATCAAGTTGTCCAGAAAATAGTCCAACTACTTCCTCCCCAGTTTTCCAGTAAAGTAGTTTTTCTGCTAATTCCTTTCGGTCAGAAGCAATAACCGCTAGTCGATGGTTGAAATGAGCTCTTCCTGTATTAGCTGTGTAACATACATCTGCGATCGCGTCAGTGGAACGGAGTTCTATCGCTAATTCTGTATGAGTTTCGATATAATTGTGATTAAGAGTTACTAAATCTTCGAGAGCTTTTGGAGTCTTAGCTGACAAAGTTAACAAATGAAAAGGACGCTGATGAACACCTTCACTGTTACCTTTTGACTTTTGATTTTTGACTTGAAGAGGGGCTTCTTCTAGCACTATATGAGCATTCGTGCCACTAAGAGAAAAGGAACTGACTCCTCCCACTCGTTTACCCTCTGATGACAACCAAGGTGTCAGTTGAGTTGGAACTTTTAGAGGTATATTCTCCCAATCAATATAGGGGTTGGGATTTATAAAATTCAGATGAGGCGCAATTTTTTGATGTTGCAGTTGCAAAACTACCTTAATTAAACCGGCAATTCCCGCTGCGGCTTCTAGGTGACCAATATTAGTTTTAACTGAACCAATCATCAAGGGATTGTCCTGGTTATGTCCCTGCTCAAACACACTGGCTAAGGCTCTTACTTCCATAAGGTCTCCTAAAGAAGTTCCTGTACCATGAGCCTCCAAATAACCCACCTGAGATGGTTCTACTTTCGCCGCTTTGAGAGCTTGCTGAATTAACTTTTCCTGGGCTAGTTTATTGGGCACTGTCAGTCCGCTACTAGGTCCATCATGATTAACGGCTGAACCACGAATCACTGCCGAGATTTGGTCACCGTCTTTGACCGCATCAGACAGACGCTTGAGTACCACAATGCCACATCCCTCTCCCCTGCCATAACCATCAGCAGCAGCATCAAAAGTCTTACACCTGCCATCGGGTGATAGAGCCTTTAATCTTGATAGTGCGGTGGTGATTTGAGGAGAGAGAATTAGTTGTACTCCTCCTGCTAAAGCCAGATTAGACTCACCCTGACGCAGACTCTGACAAGCCTCATGTACAGCTACCAGAGACGCTGAACAAGCTGTATCTATTGCCATAGATGGGCCTTGCAATCCTAATGAGTAAGATAACCGACCTGCTGCAAAACAAAACCCATTTCCTGTACCATCGTAAGGGCTGATATTTTCGAGTTGGCTGAAGCTCAAATCAGCATAATCGTTTTGACCGATGCCCAGAAACACCCCGGTCTGAGTGTTTTCTAATTGTTGGGGGTTAATTCCAGCTCTTTCTAGAGCTTCCCAAGTTACTTCCAAAAGAAAACGTTGCTGTGGATCAAGGCTATTTGCTTCTCGGGGAGAGATGCCAAAAAACTCAGGATCAAACTGATCTACCTGATTAACTAATGAAGCATGGCGAATATACATTTTCCCTGGAGTATCAGGGTCAGGGTGATAGCAATAATCTATATCCCAGCGTTCAGGTGGAATTTCTCTAACTGCATCTTGACCACTAGATAACAGTTGCCAGAAGCTTTCGGGTGTGTTGGCATTTCCTGGAAATCGACAGCCCATGCCAATAATGGCAATAGGTTTACTTTTTGAACGCTCCATCATATCCAAAGCTTCTGCTTGCTTTAGCGCCAGAAACATCTGTTTGGATAATGATAGTTGCTCTGTGTTGGTAGTCGCTTCCATGAATTTTTAGCCTTGAATTTTGAGTAATTAAAGTTTATTTTTTTTGTTATGTATCAAATTATTATACTTTTGATTTATTAAAGTTTTTGAACGGCTAGTGCTTCAAATTATTCTTCTGAAATATCTTCGATAACTGGCAAAATATTGTCATCTACGTCTACCTCTTTTAAATCAGGTAAATTACTATAGTAGTTCCCAGAATGCTTCTGGATTTTTAGCTCCTGGAAAACGACATCCCATGCCAATAATTGCAATCGGTTCTCTATCCATTTTGATTTAACGAAGAAGAATCAGTAATGAGTACTCCTTGTGTAGCAAGTTACCGTGACTTACCATTACTCCTTTGGGTGTTCCCGTAGAACCGGAGGTGTACTGGAGAAAGGCCAGGCTACTCCTGTCTAGGGTTGGTTCAGACCAGTTCAACCTTTGGTCGTGTACGCATTTATTGGTAGCAAGCAAATGCAGCCTCCCCAGAGCTGGATGCTGGGCAAAGCGACTGGTTAACTCGGTCATAAGAGATGTGGTAGTTAGGGCAAACAACGCCTCTGCATCTGATGCGTACGCTAACAACCTAGAGAGATTGCGACTGCGTCGGGGTGGTGGATAAGCGGGCACTGCAATTACCCCAGCGTACAAGCACCCAAAAAAGGCAGCAATGAAGTCTATACCTGGTGGTATGACTAGCAAAGCTCGTTCTCCCGTTGCCTCCAGAGACGGCAACTGGCAGGCGTACGCCCTTGAGCGTTGGTCTAATACCTCATAGGTGATACGATCAGTTTCTTCTTCCCCTTTTTCATTGAAGGTATAAGGGATTTTATCAGGCTGAGTTAGGGCTCTATAACGCAACAACTCTACCAGATTGGAAAACTTGTCATAAAGGTCTGAACATCTCATATTTCGCCAGTTTCAAGCTCCTTTGGTTTCAAGCTCCTTTGGAAAGAGCGTTTTTTAACGCTTCCTTGCTTCCTATCAACAGTTTTTTAACTGTTTTAACTGTAGTTAGGTTTTATTATCCATGAGACTCACCGAATCCAGCACAAAAAAAACTCTACCACCCAAAAAAAATCACTGTCAATCCTAATTGGAAGTAAATTCCTTCCCGACTTTCGCCCAACAACACTAGCTATATAAAACTAAGTACTCGGACGTTTTTTTAACTGTGTTAAAAAACTTAAGGTCTGAAGAGCTTATATTTACAAAATGACTTTTATAATAGCGTTTTTCAAGGCTTTACTGCTCCCTATCAACAGTTTTTCAACGGTTTTAACTGTAGTTATGTTTCTGCTCAATGAGACTTACCGAATCAACAACCAAAAAAAACTATATCACAAAAAAAAATAATTGTCAACCCTAAACTTTATTAAGAAACTTGAAGTTGCTCAAACCCTTTCTGTTCCATGATCCGAAGCTCCTTGTTTTAACAGTCAACGTTAATTGTTTCCGACTACTTGGCTATAGAAAAAGAACATTTTCAACCAGACTCTCCCAACTCCTGATTGGATCTGATCAGGATTTCTGGGAAAACTTAGGATAAGATGGGAATATTTGTACATTATCTATAGCCCCCGGGTAAAAGCCAAGCTCATCTGGTACATAGTACTAATGTTTCAGCAACGCCAGACCTGCTCCCCCCCAAATCCTTTTTGCTTCTTGACACTCCCCACGATTAGAAATCGGGGGATTCTTGGTTCAACGAACTGACTTGCTTAACCAGATTCGCCGTAGGCGACGCTTTCGCCGTAGGCGACGCTGCGCGAACGCGAACGGAATCAGGAAAAGTAGAGGCCAGATCTCCCCAAGCGTTTTGATAAGTTTCCGTGTGCCCCACGGTACTCAAGGCTCTATTGAGTATATTTTTTGCGGCGTTGTGTTCGCGAAGCGGTTCCGAAGGAACATCTCTATCAAGTTGGCATCCACATTTGCAGATATGAGTCCTGGTTGATAAAGACTTCTTGACCACTTCGCCACACTCAGAACAATTTTGACTTGTATAGGCAGGATTAACTGCAACGGTAATCCGACTAAACCTTTGACCAAAATGCTCCAACCATTCCCGAAACTGACGCCAACCAGCATCATTAATAGACTTGGCTAAGCAGTGATTTTTTACTAAGTTTTTGACCTTCAAGTCTTGCCTTACGGCACGCTGCGCGAACGTAGGCGACCAGGTCGTTAGACCGGATTACGCAACGCGCCAGTCTCTTGGCGTGTTCTTTACGTTGCCTGCTTATCTTGAGGTGTGCCCTACCTAATCTATTCCTAGCTTTCCGTCGGTTGGCTGTTCGCGAAGCGTGGCCTACGGCCTTGCCTTTCTTTTTTCGGGATACTCGTCGCTGGCAAAACTTTACTCGTTTTTCACTTTTACGATAAAACCTGGGATTGGGTTCGGTATTGCCATCAGAGTCTGTATAGAATTCTTTTAACCCTACATCCAACCCAACAGCACATCTAGTATTTTCTAATTTTTCAAAATTATCTACTTTGACACAGAACTGGATGTAATAGCCATCAGCTCGCTTTACTATCCGCACCCGTTTTATCAGCTTTTGGTCAAACCACCACAAATCCCAAGTACCTTTAAGCTTAACTTTCCCGATGCCTTTTTTGTCGGTGAATTTTATCGATTTCTTATCTGGCAATAATTTCCAGCCAGACTGCTTGTATTCAACTGATCGACAGTGTTTTTTGAATTTTGGGAAGCCTTTCTTGCCGGGAGTCTTTTTTTTGCAGTTATCAAAGAAGTGCTTAATAGCCCGCTCCACGTTTTCTACGGACGCCTGGCAAGCATGACTATTGAGATCTTTGACAAATTTAAACTCGTCTCTTAATTGAGTATTATAGCGATAGAGTTCTTTCTTGCCAATTCCTTTGTTATCTATCCAATAACGAAGCACCTTATTTCGCACAAACTTGGATGTACGAATGGCCTCATCTACAGCTTCTTGCTGGGACTTTTTGAGAATGGCCTTGAACTCCATCACTAGCACTATAATCACCTCCTTGACGTTATTTTGCGTGTACTTTTATAGTATATACATAAGATTTAGCTAATTTACATGACAAAATTTTAAATAAATTTAAGTACAACAAAAATATCGTATACTCGTGTAAATATCACGTAGTATGGTGCCCTAAGTACCGCCGACCAGTGCTAGTGGAAGAGGTGGAAGTAAAATTAAAAGAACTCCTCTACCAAATAGCAAAGGAGATCCAAGTCGAAATTATCGAATTAGAGGTAATTCCTGACCACGTTCATCTACTCTGTGAATGCGATCCTCAGTTTGTTATTCACAGAGTGGTTAAGCGCTTTAAAGGGGCAACCAGTAGGTACCTTAGAGAGCAGTTTCCTCACCTGAAAAGTCGATTACCTACTTTGTGGACTAATTCCTACTTTTTGTCCACAGTTGGAGGTGCTCCACTTGAAACTATTAAACGGTACGTTGCCAACCAAAAAGAGGTTTAGGGAATAAATTCCTGTTCGGGCTAACCCCATGGATAGAATCCAGGGGCTTGCGCCCTCAGGATTTTCGGTCAATAAGAACTATAATCTTTTGGTGCAGTTAATCTGGGTCTGGCAAGTGATGGAATTAGCGGGGAACTTTGGTACATCGTCAGGGACGAACCGACCACCCTTGCTGACATTTCGGGAATATGGCAAACCCAGTGATATTGAAGAGAGCTTTCAAGATGACAAGTCCAATGGGTAAGAGTAGTAAAGCTGTGAGAAAAGCAATGCAAAGCGCCTGATCGCGATTGTGTTTTGTCTTGGGGTACGCTACTCTTTATCTTACTGCCTTTGGAACTTTTGTCGTAGCCAAAGGAAAACGCGGTTTTGTAGATCCTCACAGGAGGTGCTGTAACAGTTATCTCATCCATTGGTTGGGCATGGGTATTGACTGCACGCTACTCTTGGTTGGGAGTTGTTTGAAACCCTAATTTTAAGTGGAAAACCCAACCCATCACCAGGGATGGCTTCCCGAAAACAGGACGACCAGAAGAGGTATCGGCGCTTAGTTTACAGTAAGGTCAAATGACTATGCTTGTTGAGTTTTGTCAGTCAACCAGCCCCTGTAGCTGTTGTTACCTCTGCTGGCTTGCCATCCTTCTCTTCTACTTTCCCATTATATTGTTTCTTTAATGCAAGAATTTCTTTTTTTACCTGATCCAGCTCATCTTTAATAGCCTGAGTTTGGTCTTGGAGAAGCTCGTTCATAAAGTTTTCCACAATATTTCGTATGGGTCGCCACAATTGTTGCCAACGTTGCTGGTCTTCCTCAAGTAGCTGCAAATAGGCATCACTACCGTGGGGAAACGGAATACCCCCCAAGAATTCTACAGCTCCGCCAAAATCCACAGAGACACCCTGGGAACCCAGTCCCATCACAGTGTGTAACTCTCCAACAGGACTACAGTTTGATAGGTACAAGTTCCCGACTCGCAAACCATTCCCAGCCAACATATTTAAGGGGAAGGGGGGCGGAAATGGCATACTAGGAGCTATATCCAATAAATTTTCCACGCGATGGGTCAGCCCCTTACCGATTTGTCGCTCGTAGTAGTTGGCAAATGACTCATTGCCTACTTTTAGTGCGCCAATCGTGTATACTTTGAGCATCACAGCCGAACCAAAGTAACGCCGCAAAGCATTAGCACCCAGAAAGGCTAAGGACCCACCTAAACTATGACCAGTGACATAAACTTCCACTGACTCGTTTAGTTCTTCGAGTGCTAGCACCGTACTTTGTTGAAAATCTAATATTTCTGTTAGCTCGTCATCGTTACCAAGTTCCTCATCTGCCACTGCTTGCTCAATCAGCGCTCTGGCTTCGAGCTCAAAATCAGTACCAAGTCGAATTGAGCCAGCATCGGCGATGGCTGTGATGCAGGCAAACTGCCTTTCATAAGTCATCTGGTGGATCTTGTCAAAATCTTTGGGTGTGAGCTTACCTAGTAAGGTCTTAAAAAAGATTTCGAGTTGATCACAAACCGATTCAGAGGCTTCCCAAAATCCTTTAACCACTTTAATTCTTTTATCAGTGACGGAACCGTAGTTGACTAAATCCCAGTCAAAGTCAGATACCAGGTCTGTTAGTTCAAAAGCTCCGCGATCGGTCACGATTGAGCCTCGGAAAACCACGGTATACTGATGAGTGGTTGTTTTTTTGGCAATAAATCCACGCACATTGCTTTCATCATTGCGGATGCTGTGGACAAATTTCCAGTCTTGAGAGCGGTAAAGGGAATTGTAGATTTCTTGAATTTCTATGTCGTTGACATTTCCATCATCATACTGGTATACCGTATATATTTGCTGGCAAAATTTTGCCATTAATATGGCTTCATCAAAGCTAAAACCACTTTTGATATTCTGGGGCATATTCATAGTTCATTGACCTCCTAAGCTTATTCATATGTTGGCACACTTTTTTGCTCCGTCCAATTCTTATAATTAGATTAATTTTTAGATTAAAATACAACATAATGAGGCATTTTTAGGGTAAACTAAAGTTGTTCGTTGGGCGTTCGGTTTCTTTACTAACGTTTGAATCAACCGTTTCAATAGTTACTTACTACTTTTGACTTACTCCTCTCATTTCGTTTCAATCGTTACTTACTACTTTTGACTTACTCCTCTCATTTTTATAATTTAGGTGAAGTGCTTATTAACCTGATCGCAGCCGGGTTATTTTAATAATAAAACAACGTTTTGCAGATTAAGTGAGATCAGGGCGCAATCAGAGCTGAAGCAGATCAGGCACACTGGCGCACTCTGGGGAGATGAGACAGGCAAACAGGTTTATTAAAAGTACCTCATAGTTGTGCCACAATCTGGAAAATGTGAACACCGTTACCGTTTACTCTCCCTTACATTTGGCATAGACTTGCTTCCCTGGTGCAAGTCGCAACCACTTCTAATATCAAGTCTGCTTGAATACCCATAATCTAGGGGAGTGTGGGGAGATGGGGAGATGGGGCAGATTTTTATTAAGCGATGCAGCGCGGTCTTGGGGGTTTCCCCCACTCGCGCTTTGCATCAAGACAGGGTAATTATCCTGACATGATATAGCACTACCTATTAAGGTGTTTGACATTGATACAAGCAGCAAAAGCTCTTGTACTACACTTTTAGGTGCGACCCGTGGCGAATTTAATTCTTAATGGTAAGAGCGCACCTTTGCCTTTTACCTTTTGCCAATGCCATTGCGAGTAGCGCTATATCATATCAAAAAGCCCGCCCTCGCTGAGGACAGGCTATCAAAAACCCCCGCAGTAAAAAGACTATATCTTACTTAAGCAAATTCTTTAGGGTTTGAGCTAACACTTTAACATGAGGGTATCGGAGTAGATTAAGGTGATGACCTGGAATAAAATGAGTTTCTACTTCCTGAGCCGAAAACTGACTCCAACCCAAGGTGGGGTCTTGAGTATTTGAATTCAAAGCTCTGCTCGTTCGTAATAAAGTAATTTTACCAGTATAGTGCTTAGGAGTATAACGAAATAGCGCCTGGGTATTCCCTTGCATAACTCGAAGCAATGGACGACTATAACGAATAAGAGAGTTAATTCTGTTTAATACTTTGCCAGCGGTTTGGGGGTGATTTTTTGACTGTATAGATGGTAAACCATATTGAGAAAATACCCTGACGTTAGGTTGGTTTTGGAGTTGCACATAATCATATACATAGGGCCAAATTTGAGGCAAGGCTTGTGTGAGCAAAAACTTAAAACCAACATACAACTTAGTTAGTTTACTCGTTGAAGTAGGTGGCAAATCAATCAAAATAAGACGCTCAGTAACTTCCCCAATTTCTTCTAACTGTCTGGCCATTTCAAAAGCAATTACAACTCCCAAAGACCAGCCCCCTAAGTAATAAGGACCATGAGGTTGAACTGTTTTTATCGCTTTGATATAGTAAGACGCCATTTCCTCAATACTGGTTAGGGGGTTTTCATTTTCCATAAACCCAAGGGATTGAACTCCGTAAAACGGTCGGTCTTTTCCTAGAAGACTTGCTAAGTCAAAATAGGGAAAAACAACTCCTGCTATGGGAGGAAGGCAGAAGAAAGGAGATTTATTACCTTCTGGTTGTATAGGAATGAGACAGGGGAATAAGTCAGATGGAGAATTACTAGGCTCAGAAATTGTTGTTGGTGATTCAATCGTAGTCTGAGGGGTATTGTTACGCTCTGCTTGGGAAAGGTCTTTCGGAGCAGCTAATTCCATTTCTGATTTTTTATTGATTGAATTATTCCTTAATTTTAGTTGCTGATTAATTTCTGTTCCTAACTCAGCAATATTAATTCCCTCTACCAACTGCACAATAGGAATATCTACACCCAACTTACTTTTAACTCGATTACGCAATTCTAAAGCCATCAAGGAATCCAGTCCCATCGTAGTTAAAGGCTGCTGTAGGTCAATGGTCATGTCTCCCATTCCTAACACCGTAGCAATTTCAGATTGAAGGTGACTTGATAAGATAGTTTCCCGTTCAGCTGTTGAAGCCACTTCTAGTTGAGATATAAGTTGAGATTGTTGAAATTCTGTTGTAGATTTTGTGGTAGCAGTAAACCCCTCTAAAAAGGGTAGTTTGACTCCATTAGGTAGTTGGTTAAAAAATTGATTCCACTGAATTGGAACTACCCCAACTTCTACCGCTGAACTACTTATTAATAAATCCAATGCTTCTAACACTTGAGAAGGAGAAATCGGATTAATTCCTTTTTGTATTGCTCTACTATCTGCCCCACTTTCAGCAGCTAGCCCCACCTTAGAGACAGCTCCCCAATTTATACTCAATCCAGGTAATCCTATCGTGCGACGGTAATAGGCTAAACCATCAAGAAAAGCATTAGCCGCAGCATAGTTACTTTGACCAGGGGAACCAAATAAAGAAGCGATAGAAGAAAATAAGATAAAGAAATCTAAGGGCTGATTTTGGGTCAACTGATGTAGATGCCATGCTCCCTGTACTTTCGGGTTCATTACCTTAGTAAAGTTAGACCAGTTTTGCTGTTGCAAGACTCCATCTTCTAATACAGCAGCACAATGAATCACTCCGGTGAGAGGCGGTAAAGATTGCTCAATTTTAGTGACCACTCTAGCCATTTGTTCAAGGGAAGATACATCGGCTTTCTCGACTACTAGATTTGCTCCCGCTTCTTTTAGCTCTGTTAATTGATTCTGGGCAAATTCTTTGGGGCTACTGCGTCCTACTAAGACTAAATGCTTGGCTCCTCGCTCTACCATCCAACGAGCCATCACTAATCCTAATCCTCCTAAACCACCAGTAATCAAGTAAGTTCCGTCTTCAGGGAAGTTCAACGGCATTTCGGTGGCCGTATCGGTTTGTTGTTGGCTTTGAGTAACGATAATTTTGCCAATATGTTTGGCTTGCTGCATATAGCGAAAGGCGCTAACTACTTCCTCGATAGAGAAGACTTTTAACGGAGATAAGTTCAACAAGCCCTTGTTGAACTTGTCAATAAGTTCCTCTAACAGAGACTTGATTAATTGAGGTTGGTCTTGAGATACTTTAGCTAAATCAAGCACTGAATAAGAGATATCTGATCTGAGAGTTGCCATCTCACTTGACTCCCAAACTCCCCGCTTGGCAATTTCTACAAAACGACCTTGAGGACTTACAACTGATACACTTTTGGCAATAAATTCTCCAGAGGTCAGAGAGTTAAGGACAATATCTACCCCCTTTCCCTGTGTTTTCTCCATGATCTGGGCAGCAAACTCTAAGGTACGGGAATTCATAATATGTTTAACTCCCATAGCTTTTAAAGCGTCCCACTTCGGAGAACTAGCAGTAGCAAAAACTTCAGCCCCAGCTTGCTGTGCAATTTGTACTGCCGCCATTCCCGTCCCTCCTGCGGCAGCATGGATTAAAATTTTGTCTCCTGGTGCGATTTTGGCTAGATGGTGCAGTGCGTAATAGGCAGTTAAGAAATTAACTGGAATGGCGGCAGCTTGCTCAAAGGTGAGAAAATCTGGTTTGGGAGCGACCAGTTTAGCACTGACAGTTACATATTGGCTGAAACTTCCTGGAGCCATAGCTATTACTGGATCGCCAATTTTCAAGTTTTCTACTCCTTCTCCTACTGCTACAATTTCACCGGCACAATCCCCTCCCATGACTGCCCTTCCTGGATAAATATCCAAGGCGATGAGAACATCCCTAAAATTAAGTCCTGTGGCGAGAACTCTAATCTCTACTTCTCCTGGTGCCGGTGAACGTCTTGGTGTTGGTTCTAGAGTTAAATTTTCCAGTGTCCCTCTGTCTTTAATTGTCAGTCGGAATGGCTGGGATGGCATTTTCAACAGTTGTGTTTCTGTTGCTATTGCCTGACGACTAGGTATTAATCTTGGGACATAACGAGTGTCTTCTCTGAGAGCAACTTGATCTTCTGGCTCTTGTGACCAAATTTCTGCCCATAGTGCTTCAGCTTTATCTTTTAGGCTTTGATTTGGGTCTAAATCGATGCGAACACAATTAAGTTCCGGGTGTTCCAAACTGATTACTTTTCCCATGCCCCACACCGAAGCTTGAGCCACACCGGAAACCACTGGATTCTTGGGAGGGACAGGTTGAGCCCCTTGAGTGACTATCCATAATCTCGGGGGTTGGGATAAGTCGGCTTTCACTAATGCCTGTACTAAGGATAAGGTGGTTCCACAACCGATGTAGGATAATCGTTCTAATTCTTGCCCACTTAAGTAATTCTTGTCTCCTACTTCCAAACTCCAACACTGGACAACCCCATCTAAAGTGGTTGAGTCAGCGGTTAGAAGTTGCAGAAGTTGTTGATAGTCTTGAAGTTGATGGGGATTAATCCTAAATTCATCGGCTGTGACTTGTTGATAGGTTTCTCCTGCATAGACTAAGGTACATCTTTCTCCTTGAGCACGCAGTTGATGGGCTAAGTGTTGAGCTACTTGCTCAATGTCTGCTAAAATCAACCAATTTCGGGAGTCTGATCGAGTGGCAGCAGTTAAGGTTTGATCCCCTTGGGCAACGATAAGGGTCTGTTGAGACACAACATCTGAACTCCCTTGAGACTCTGGCACAGTTACCACTTCAGAAAAACCACCCAAGCGAGCTTTGGGTCGCCATTCCACTTCGTAGAAACAATCTGAAATGTTCGATGGGAGAGTTTGCAATAACAGTTGAGGATTCGCTTTCCTGACTTCAAACCCATTTATCTGAGCAATGAGTTGTCCCCCCTCGTCAAATAACTCTATATCTGCTTTTAGGGTTTGTGCTGAAGATAGTTGACCCCCTCGTACTGTAGTATGACACCATAGCTGGCTCTGTTCCCAAGCACGGTAAAACGTGAATTTCTCAATGCTAAAAGGAACAAAGGTTTCCTCCCCATCTACTGTTAGTGTTAGAGTCAGGGCAGATAAGGATTGAAAGCACGCATCAATCAAAGTTGGATGTAATTGATAGTCAGTGACATCTCCTAATATTTTTGGCAATGTCATTTGGCATAAAACTTCTGCTTCTCCTAGCCATACCTGATTAATCCACTGAAAACTCTCTCTTAATTGAATGTGTTTATCCCAAATAGCTTGGTAAATTTCTTGAGGAGCTATTTCTTGCCTACATCTCCCTTGAATCTCTTCTAACAATACCCGTGAGGGGCTATCATAATGAGGCGTAATTTTTCCGGTTGCATGAACCGTCCAAGCACCTCTACTTTTATTTGTGTCTGAAGTGCCAACAGTTAGCCAGTCTGTAGCACCATCAAAACTAATCACTTGGAAGGCATGATCTTTTCCTTGGGGAGTTAAGGCTATCTGAACGGTTCGTTCTTCTTTTTCTGTGAGGACTAGGGGTTGAGGAATGACAATCTCTTCTAATTGATATCCCTGAGTGTTAAAGCTTAAAGAAGCCGCTGCTAACACAAGAGAAATATAGCAAGCACCAGCTACCACAACTTGTTCATAAACGCGGTGGTCTGATAGAAAGGGGAGGGTAGTGGTACTAAAGTATGACTCGAAAAAGCTCTCTTGCGATAAAGGAGATTGGAATTTTTTGTCGATCAGAGGATGAAGTTTGACTGAGGCAATAGGAATTGAGTTAGCCTGATTAGTTGTGTCAATCCAATAGCGTTGTCGTTGAAAGGGATATGTCGGTAGCACTACCTTTTGACGAGCATACTCTCGGTCAAACCCTGACCAATCTACCTTGACTCCCTGGACATATAACTGTCCTAAACTTGAAAGCATCTGCTGCCATTGATCTACTCCCTCCCGCAAGGACGGTAACCATACACCGAATTCTTCTGGGAGACATTGACGCCCCATGCCTAATAAAATTGGTTTCGGTCCGATTTCTAGGAAGATTTCATACCCTTGTTGGTGCAAGGTCTCCATACTTTGGGCAAACCTGACTGGTTCTAACACATGATTTACCCAATAGTTGGCTGTGGCAATGGTCTTGTCGGCTCGAAGTCCTGTAATATTTGATATTAGTGGAATCTCAGGTTGATGGTAGGTGATTTGATGGGCGACTGCTTCAAATTCTGCCAACATTGGTGCCATCAACGGTGAATGGAAGGGGTGGGATACCTGTAGCCTTTTGGTCTTGATTCCCTCTGATTCTAAGTTGCTGATGATGGCTTCAATGGCTTCTGTTTCACCGGAAATCACGACACTTTCCGGTCCATTGATGGCAGCAAGCGCTACTTTCTCTGTGTAGGTCTTAAGGAAATCACGCACTTTTGACTCCGATGTCATCACCGACACCATCTCACCCTCACAGGGCAACTGTTGCATCAACCTTCCCCGGGTGGCAATGAGTTTTAAACCATCTTCTAAACTAAATACTCCTGCTAGGGTTGCTGCTACATATTCCCCTACACTATGCCCCATGACTAGATCTGGGTTGATGCCCCAGGATTGCCATAACTTAAACAGAGCGTATTCAATGGCAAACAAAGCCGGTTGAGTATAAGCAGTTTGGTTAATCTCTGAAGTGTTTAGGTCTTGAGGCTGTTGAGGATAAATAACGTCCTTGAGCGGTTTTTCTAAATAGGACTGTAGGATTTGGTGACATTGGTCTAAGGCTTGACGGAAGATCGGCTCAGTGTCATAGAGTTGTCTGCCCATGTTGACATACTGAGAACCTTGACCCGTAAACAGGAACGCAATTTTGGGTGAACTGTTACTCTTGGGGATAATGCCGGTAAATACAGCGGAAACATGGTCTGTTGTTCTCGCTTTTGCCAGTTTTTCAGCTAATTCCTGCTGATTAGATGCGATAATGGCTAATCGATGCTGGAAGTGGCAGCGCCCTGTATTAGCAGTAAAACAGATATCTGCCAGATTAGCAGTGCCATTTTTCTCTAAAAATTCTTGATACTTCTGCACCAGTTCCCACAAAGCCAAATCATTTTTAGTCGATAGGGTGAATAGATGAACAGGACGTTCGCCACTGGTAACTGATAAATGCTCAGTGTGAACTGAACTTGGGGCTTCTTCTACGATGACATGGGCATTAGTGCCACTGAAACCAAAGGAACTAAGGCCAGCTAGACGAGGTTTCTCTTCTATGTGCCAAGGAGTACCATGAGTCGGTACTAATACAGGTAATTGCTCCCAATTAATATAAGGATTAGGCTGATCAAAATGGAGATGGGGGGCAATCTGTTGATGTTGCAACTGCAATACTACTTTGATTAACCCCGCTATGCCCGCTGCTGCTTCCAGGTGTCCGATATTCGTCTTAACAGAACTGATGATCAACGGTTGTTGTGATGAGTGTGATTCTCCAAATACATTCGCTAAAGCAGTGACCTCAATCGGATCTCCTAAAGATGTCCCGGTGCCATGGGCTTCTATATAGCTGACTTGCTCTGGCTTTACTCCTGAATTGGTTAAGGCTTGACGGATTACTGACTCTTGAGAAGGACCATTCGGTACCGTTAAACCACTAGTATGGCCATCCTGATTAATCGCCGTTCCTCGAATTACGGCCAAGATATTATCCCCATCTGCCACTGCATCGGAGAATCGCTTGAGCACCACTACCCCACAGCCCTCACCGCGAACAAAACCATCTGCCCCCGCGTCAAAAGTCTTGCAACGTCCATCAGGAGAAAGCATCCTCGCCCTGGAAAAATTAATGCTATATTCTGGGGAAATAATCCGATTAACCCCTCCTGCTAGAGCTAAATTGCATTCTCGGTTACGCAGACTGGCACAGGCTAAATGAAGGCTTACTAAGGAAGAAGAACAAGCTGTATCCACAGCTATTGAAGGCCCAGTTAGTCCGAGAAAATGAGAAAGTCTACCAGTAGCGGTACTGTGGGCATTACCCTGGGCTAAATAGGCATCAATTTCTGTAAGATCACGACTAGTTAAACGTTGAAGATAGTCATTACTACAAATGCCCAGAAACACCCCCGTTTGAGTTTTGGCGAGTTGTTGAGCAGCGATCGCTGCATGCTCAAGGGCTTCCCAACTTACTTCCAAGAGTAGACGTTGTTGAGGGTCAAGGGAAATTGCTTCAATAGGAGCAATATTAAAGAAGTGGGAGTCAAACTCTTGTAGTTGACCGACAAAGCCACCATAACGAGTGTACATTTTCCCTGGGGTTTCTGGGTTAGGATCGTAGTACTGCTCGATGTTCCATCGTTCAGAAGGAATTTCACTAATGGCATTTATGCCTTTAGATAACAGGGTCCAGAAGGATTCGGGGTTATCTGCTCCTCCAGGGAAACGGCATCCCATCCCAATAATGGCGATTGGTTCTTTGCTAGAACGCTCATATTTGTCCAGCTTAGATTGCAATTGTTCAATTACCAAAAAGGAACGTTGTAGAGGAGTTAATTCTTGAATTTCATTTGATAAATTTTTCATTAATTAAATACCTCATTCATTAATAAGTGACGTTAATTTTTGGTTGATCATTTCTTCTAATTGCTTTTCGGAAAACTCTTTGGTTTTTGCTAATAATTGTTGTTCTTCTTTTTCATGATCTTTATTGTTAAGGGATTTTGTTAAATAGTAATTATCCCCTTTGTCTCCCTCTAATACTTGCTGAGTTAAATAATCTACCAATTCCCCTACCGTAGGATAATCAAAAGCTAAACTTGAAGGAATTGAACAACTTAAACTACCTTGCAAGCGATTGCGCAACTCTACTGAGGTAAGAGAATCCATCCCCAAATCAAAAAATCCTTCTTCTAAACCAATCGATTGAGCCGAACTTATCCCCAATACTCTCGCCACCTGACTACGCACGTGGGCGGTTAATAGCTCTTTTTGCTCCGATGGTAATGCGGCTTTTAACTGCTCAAGAAACTCAGATTTAGATACCTCCGAAGTGTGAATCTTTTCTTGCCACTCAGCTAAAAATGGCCAATTAGAAACTCTAGCAGTCCATTGTGACCAGTTGATCGGTACTACTCCTACTTCTACCGCCTCAGTACTGATCAATCGCTCTAATGCCTCCAACACCCTAGCAGGAGAGATCGCACCCATGCCCTTGAGCTCTGCGGTCAGATCTGCACCACGCTCAGTTGCTTCTCCCACTTGAGATACCGCACCCCAATGAATGCTCAATCCTGACAACCCCAGACCTCGACGATAATGGGCTAAACTATCGAGAAAGGCATTAGCCGCAGCATGATTTCCTTGACCAGGGGAACCCAACAGAGATGCCGCCGAAGAAAACAGGACAAAAAAGTCCATTGGCTGGTTTTTGGTTAATTGATGCAAATGCCAAGCTCCTTGGACTTTGGGAGCCATCACTTTCTCAAAGCTAGACCAACTCTGGTTTTGTAGGACTCCATCGGACAACATTCCTGCGGCATGAATTACTCCCCTTAGTGGTAAGGTTGACTGATTGATCTTAGACAACACCCTCCCCATAGATTCAAATTCAGACACATCAGCTTTTTCCACTACTACAGAGGCTCCCGCTTGTTCTAACTCTGCTAATTTCTTGACAACAGCATGATTAGGGCTACTGCGTCCTACTAAGACTAAATGCTTGGCTCCTTTCTCTACCATCCAACCAGCTACCAGTAAGCCTAATCCTCCTAGATCTCCCGTAATCAAGTAGGTAGCGTCTTCCCGGAAACTCAGAGGCATTTCAGTGGCAGCATCGGTTGGTTGTGTTTCTGTTGCTATTGCCAATGGAGTGGGTATTAACCTGGGCACATAGCGACTATCTTCTCTGAGGGCAACTTGATCTTCAATAGATTCTGACCAAATTTCTGTCCATAGTGCTTCGGCTTGATCTAAAAGGCTTTGATTGGGGTCTAAATCGATGCGAACACAGTTAAGTTCCGGGTGTTCCAAACTGATTACTTTTCCCATCCCCCACAGCGAAGCTTGAGCCACACCGGAAACCACTGGATTATTTTCTGGCACAGGTTGAGCGCCTTGGGTAACTATCCATAATCTGGGGGGTTGGGATAAGTCGGCTTTCACTAATGCCTGTACTAAGGATAAGGTGGTTCCACAACCGATGTGGGATAATCGTTCTAATTCTTCCCCACTTAAGTAATTCTTGTCTCCTACTTCCAAACTCCAACACTGGACAACCCCATCTAAACTAGTTGAGTCGGCGGTTAGAAGTTGCACCAGTCGCTGATAGTCTTGAAGTTGATGGGGATTAATCCTAAATTCATAGTCTGTGACTTGTTGAAAGTTCTGAGCTGCATACACTAAGGTACATCTTTCTCCTTGAGCACGTAGTTGATGGGCTAAGTGTTGAGCTACTTCCTCAATGTCTGCTAAAATCAACCAATTTCGTGACTCTGATCGAGTGGCAGCGGTTAAGGTTTCCTCAGCTTGGGCAACGATGACGGTCTGTTGAGAAAGAACATCATTACTATCTTGAGACTCTGGCACAGTTACCACTAATGAAAAACCATTTTTTCTCAGTAACTTTTGCCACTGTGATGCACCCAGAAGGGGAGAGTCGGGGCGGATTTCAAAATCCCTAAATTTCCACCATCCTTCTAATAGTCCGGCGAATAAGTTTACCCATCGCGGAGGATTTGTTACTTCTAACAACACCAGGATGCCTCCAGGGGCTAATAATTGCCGCACATGGGATAGGGTTTGCTCTAAGGAGGTAGTGGCGTGCAGCACATTAGCCGCGATAATTATGTCGTATTGATGGGCAATAAATCCTTGTGCAGTTGGGTCTTGTTCTATGTCGAGGGTTTGATAGGTAACATTGGGATAATCCCGGAATTTTTCTTGGGCTTTGACGGTAAATAAAGTACCAATATCCGTGAAGACATATTCGCTTTGGTCCGGTGGTAGATGAGGCAGAATATAGCTAGTGGTTCCTCCTGTCCCTGCACCTAGTTCTAATAGTCTCACTCCTCGCTGTGGTGGTAACTTCTCCAAGGCGGTTGCGATCGCTTTTTCGACTAAGCTATTCATCACCTTCGCTGCGGGAGAGTCTTGATAGAATTGGGTAGCAGTAGTTAAATCCCCTTCTGGAAATACTACTTGTACTGGGTCTATCGCTCCTCTGAAGACGGCACTCAATTGGGATGCACAACGGTTGAGCAGGGTGAGTTCCGCTTGAGCTTGGGGATATTGACTTAGTAGCGTTTTTGTTTTTTCTGTGGGGTTGGTAACTCCAAATTCTTGCTGTACTTGCCATTTGTCTTCAGTTTTTTTGAGGATGCCCACTTCCCCTAATATTTGTAGCAGACGGTTGAATAGTCGATGATGGCTTGGTACGATTCTTAAATGTTGTATCCCTTCGAGCCCACTAAAGTTTTTTCCGACAGGGTAAGACCAACCCATTTCCCGAAAAGCTTGTAAGACAAACTCCACACTCAATTTATCTAACTCCGTTAAGAGTTGACCATAGTTATCATTATCTGTTTGAGAAGTTAATTGAGAAAGGGTTGGATTCAGTTTTTGACTAATTTCCACGAGAGAGGGCAGATAAGTCGGGGGTAGTAATCGCCCAAAACGACCTTTGTGTTGCCATTGGACTTCGTACAGATAATTGCTAATGGATTGGGCTTCAGTTCCTAGTAAGCTTTCAGGGCTAGCTAGTTTGACTCGTAAGCCAAATAGGGTGGCCAGGATTTCGCTTTTGCCATTGACCAGGGTCAGTTGAGCTGTCCAATTTTCTTGAGTTTCAATGGTCACTGAGGCAATTGCCCATAACGACCGCCCCGGACGACTATATACTTTTAATTGCTCGATTCCGATGGGTAGATAAGTTTGGTTGGTGTTGGTTTGAGGTAGTGCATGGATCAGCACCTGTAGCGCTCCATCTAATAAAGCGGGATGGAACTGATAGTCTGTGGCTTCTGGCAGTAAATCTGGAGATAACTCAATCTTTCCTATGGCTTGGTTTGACCCCTTCCACAGCTGTTGGATTCCTTGGAAACTGCTTCCGTACTCAATTCCTATTTGTCGATAGTGTTGATAATGATCTGGGATTTCTATGGGTTCACTACACTCGGTCAAGTATTTTTCTAGGTCAACAGTAGCCACACCATTGTCCATTGCTGCGGCTCGGATTTTTCCATTGGCATGAAGTATCCACTGGGGTTCGTCTTGGTTGGGCTGTTGCTGTTGAGTAAATACTTGCCATTGGTAGGTTTGGTTTTCTGATGGGGTCAGTATGGTCTGAACTGAAATGATTTCTCCTTCTGGTAAAATCAATCCGGTTTGCATAACTAGGTCTTCCACAACCATATGCTCAGTCCTAAAGCGGTTTGCTCCTGCGGCTAGAGCTATTTCTAGATAGGCGGTTGTGGGGAATAGCGCCCGATCAAATACTCGGTGGTGCTTGAGGTAGGCTGGTTCATCTTCTGCTAATAAAGATTCAAATTGAAGTTGTTGTGGCTGACCGGCACAATAGAACCTTTGACCCAGTAAGGGGTGGAGAATTTTTTCGGTTGATAAATAGGGTTTTTTCCGGTTACTCTGATTACTTTCTACCCAATACCGTTCTCGTTGGAATGGATATGTCGGTAACACTACCTTTTGACGAGCATAGTCTCGGTCAAACCCTGACCAATCTACCTTGACTCCCTGGACATATAACTGTCCTAAACTAGACAGCATCTGCTGCCATTGATCTACTCCCTCCCGCAAGGACGGTAACCACACACCGAATTCTTCTGGGAGACACTGACGCCCCATGCCTAATAAAATTGGTTTCGGTCCGATTTCTAGGAAGATTTCATAGCCTTGCTGGTGCAAGGTATCCATACTTTGGGCAAACCTGACTGGTTCTAACACATGATTTACCCAATAGTTGGCTGTGGCAATGGTCTTGTCGGCTCGAAGTCCTGTAATATTTGATATTAGTGGAATCTCAGGTTGATGGTAGGTGATTTGATTGGCTACTGCTTCAAATTCTGCCAGCATTGGTTCCATTAAAGGTGAATGGAAGGGGTGGGATACCTGTAACCTTTTGGTCTTGATTCCTTCTAATTCTAATTTGTCACAAATAGCACCAATATCTTCACTGGCTCCAGAAATTACTACACTTTCCGGTCCATTAATAGCAGCAAGTGCTACTTGCTCTGTGTCGGTCTTAAGGAAATCACGCACTTTTGACTCCGATGTCATCACCGACACCATCTCACCCTCACAGGGCAACTGTTGCATCAACCTTCCCCGGGTGGCAATGAGTTTTAAACCGTCTTCTAAACTAAATACCGCTGCAACAGTTGCTGCTACATATTCCCCCACACTATGCCCCATGACTACATCTGGGTTTATGCCCCAGGATTGCCAAAGTTTAAATAGGGCATATTCAATGGCAAATAGGGCTGGTTGAGTATAAGCAGTTTGGTTAATATCTGAAGTGTTTAGGTCTTGAGACTCTTGAGGATAAATAACGTCCTTGAGCGGTTTTTCTAAATAGGACTGTAGGATTTGGTGACATTGGTCTAAGGCTTGACGGAAGATCGGCTCAGTCTCATAGAGTTGTCTGCCCATGTTGACATACTGAGAACCTTGACCCGTAAACAGGAACGCAATTTTGGGTGAACTTTTACTCTTGGGGATAATGCCGGTAAATACAGCGGAAACATGCTCTGTTGTTCTCGCTTTTGCCAGTTTTTCAGCTAATTCCTGCTGATTAGAGGCGATAATTGCTAATCGATGCTGGAAGTGGCAGCGCCCTGTATTAGCAGTAAAACAGATATCTGCCAGATTAGCAGTGCCATTTTTCTCTAAAAATTCTTGATACTTCTGCACTAGTTCCCATAAAGCCAAGTCATCCTTAGTCGATAGGGTGAATAGATGAACAGGACGTTCGCCACTGGTAACTGATAAATGCTCAGTGTGAACTGAACTTGGGGCTTCTTCTACGATGACATGGGCATTAGTGCCACTGAAACCAAAGGAACTAAGGCCAGCTAGACGAGGTTTCTCTTCTATGTGCCAAGGAGTACCATGAGTCGGTACTAATACAGGTAATTGCTCCCAATTAATATAAGGATTAGGCTGATCAAAATGGAGATGGGGGGCAATCTGTTGATGTTGCAACTGCAATACTACTTTGATTAACCCCGCTATGCCCGCTGCTGCTTCCAGGTGTCCGATATTCGTCTTAACAGAACTGATGATCAACGGTTGTTGTGATGAGTGTGATTCTCCAAATACATTCCCTAAAGCAGTGACCTCAATCGGATCTCCTAAAGATGTCCCGGTGCCATGGGCTTCTATATAGCTGACTTGCTCTGGCTTTACTCCTGAATTTGTTAAGGCTTGACGGATTACTGACTCTTGAGCAGGACCATTCGGTACCGTTAAACCACTAGTATGGCCATCCTGATTAATCGCTGTTCCTCGAATTACGGCCAAGATATTATCCCCATCTGCCACTGCATCCGAGAATCGCTTGAGCACCACTACCCCACAGCCCTCACTGCGAACAAAACCATCTGCCCTCGCGTCAAAACTCTTGCAGCGTCCATCAGCAGAAAGCATTTTCGCCCTGGAAAAATTGATGGTATATTCTGGGGAAATAATCCGATTAACCCCTCCTGCTAAAGCTAAATTGCATTCTCGGTTACGCAGACTGGCACAGGCTAAATGAAGGCTTACTAAGGAAGAAGAACAAGCTGTATCCACAGCTATTGAAGGCCCAGTTAGTCCGAGAAAATAAGAAAGTCTACCACTAGCGGTACTGTGGGCATTACCTGTGGCTAAATAGGCATCAATTTCTGTAAAATCACGACTAGTTAAACGTTGACTATAGTCATTACTACAGATGCCCATAAATACACCCGTTTGAGTTTTGGCGAGTTGTTGAGCAGCGATCGCCCCATGCTCAAGGGCTTCCCAACTTACTTCCAAGAGTAGACGTTGTTGAGGGTCAAGGGAAATTGCTTCAATAGGAGCAATATTAAAGAAGTGGGAGTCAAACTCTTGTAGTTGACCGACAAAGCCACCATAACGAGTGTACATTTTCCCTGGGGTTTCTGGGTTAGGATCGTAGTATTTCTCGATGTTCCATCGCTCAGAAGGAATTTCACTAATGGCATCTATTCCTTGAGATAAGAGAGTCCAGAAGGATTCGGGGTTATCTGCTCCTCCAGGGAAACGGCATCCCATGCCGATAATGGCGATTGATTCAAATTGGTTTTTACTTTTAAAACCTTCAAGTTCTTTTTCTAGGTTGGCTATCTTTTCAGATGCCATTTTTATCAATTTTCCGTAAGATTGTTCTAGGTTATTACTCATTGAAATACCTCCAAATCTAATCCTAATTGTTTGGCGAGTTTTTGAGCACTTTCTTCTATTCGTTCAGTCTCTTCTTTTTCCACTAATAATTTTTGAGCTAAATAATCTACCAATTCCCCTACCGTAGGATAATCAAAAGCTAAACTTGAAGGAATTGAACAACTTAAACTACCTTGCAAGCGATTGCGCAACTCTACTGAGGTAAGAGAATCCATGCCCAAATCAAAAAATCCTTCTTCTAAACCAATCGATTGAGCCGAACTTATCCCCAATACTCTCGCCACCTGACTACGCACATGGGCGGTTAATAGCTCTTTTTGCTCCGATGGTAATGCGGTTTTTAACTGCTCAAGAAACTCGGATTTAGATACCTCCGAAGTGTGAATCTTTTCTTGCCACTCAGCTAAAAATGGCCAATTAGAAACTCTAGCAGTCCATTGTGACCAGTTGATCGGTACTACTCCTACTTCTACCGCCTCAGTACTGATCAATCGCTCTAATGCTTCCAACACCCCAGCAGGAGAGATCGTACCCATGCCCTTGAGCTCTGCCTTCAGGTCTGCACCTCGCTCAGCTGCTTCTCCCACTTGAGATACCGCACCCCAATGAATACTCAATCCTGACAACCCCATACCTCGACGATAATGGGCTAAACTATCGAGAAAGGCATTAGCTGCAGCATGATTTCCTTGACCAGGGGAACCCAACAAAGATGCCGCTGAAGAAAACAGGACAAAAAAGTCCATTGGCTGGTTTTTGGTTAATTGATGCAAATGCCAAGCTCCTTGCACTTTGGCAGCCATCACTTTTTCAAAGCTAGACCAACTCTGGTTTTGGAGGACTCCATCAGATAACATCCCTGCCGAATGAATGACTCCCCTTAGTGGCAAGCTTGACTGATTGATCTTAGACAACACCCTCCCCATAGCTTCAAATTCAGACACATCAGCTTTTTCCACTACTACAGAGGCTCCCGCTTGTTCTAACTCTGTTAATTTCTTGACAACAGCATGATTAGGGCTACTGCGTCCTACTAAGACTAAATGCTTGGCTCCTTTCTCTACCATCCAACGGGCAACTAGTAAGCCTAATCCTCCTAAACCACCAGTAATCAAGTAAGTTCCGTCTTCCCGGAAACTCAGAGGCATTTCGGTGGCGGTATTAGTTGGTTGTCCTGTTTTTGCAAGTCCGGTTTGAGTAACGATAATTTTGCCAATATGTTTGGCTTGCTGCATATAACGAAAGGCGCTGACTACTTCCTCGATAGAGAAGACTGTCAAGGGAGGTGGTTTTAGCAAGCCATTGTTGAACTTGTCAATAATTTCCTCTAACAGAGACTTGATTAATTGAGGTTTGTCTTGAGATACTTTAACTAAATCAAGCACTGAATAAGAGATATCTGACCTGAGAGTTGCCATCTCAGTTGATTCCCAAACTCCCCGCTTGGCAATTTCTACAAAACGACCTTGAGAACTTACAACTGATACAGTTTTGGCAATAAATTCTCCAGAGGTCAGAGAGTTAAGGACAATATCTATCCCCTTTCCTTGTGTTTTCTCCATGATCTGGGCAGCAAACTCTAAGGTACGGGAATTCATAATATGTTTAACTCCCATAGCTTTTAAAGCTTCCCACTTCGGAGAACTAGCAGTAGCAAAAACTTCAGCCCCAGCTTGCTGTGCAATTTGTACTGCCGCCATTCCCGTCCCTCCTGCAGCAGCATGGATTAAAATTTTGTCTCCTGGTGCGATTTTGGCTAAATGGTGCAGTGTGTAATAGGCAGTTAAGAAATTAATTGGAATGGCGGCAGCTTCCTCAAAGGTGAGAAAATCTGGTTTGGGAGCAACCATCATAGCACTGACAGTGACACATTGACTGAAACTTCCCGGAGCCAGAGTTATCACTGGATCGCCAATTTTCAAGTTTTCTACTCCTTCTCCCACTGCTACAATTTCACCGGCACAATCTCCTCCCATTACTGGCGTTCCTGGATAAATATCCAAGGCGATGAGAACATCCCTAAAATTAAGTCCTGTGGCGCGAACTCTAATCTCTACTTCTCCTGGTGCGGGTGAACGTCTTGGTGTTGGTTCTAGGGTTAAATTTTCGAGGGTACCCCTCTGTGTAATTGTTAGTCGGAATGGCTGGGATGACATTTTCAACAGTTGTGTTTCTGTTGCTATTGCCAATGGAGTTGGTATTAACCTTGGGACATAGCGACTGTCTTTTCTCAGAGCAACTTGATCTTCAATAGATTCTGACCAAATTTCTGCCCATAGTGCTTCAGCTTTATCTTTTAGGCTTTGATTGGGGTCTAAATCGATGCGAACACACTTAAGTTCCGGGTGTTCCAAACTGATTACTTTTCCCATCCCCCACACCGAAGATTGAGCCACACCGGAAACCACTGGATTCTTGGGAGGGACAGGTTGAGCCCCTTGAGTGACTATCCATAATCTTGGGGGTTGGGATAAGTCGGCTTTCACTAATGCCTGTACTAAGGATAAGGTGGTTCCACAACCGATGTGGGATAATCGTTCTAATTCTTGCCCAGTTAAGTTTTTCTGTTCTCCTACTTCTAAACTCCAACACTGGACAATCCCATCTAAACTGGTTGAGTTGGCTGTTAGAAGTTGCACCAGTTGCTGATAGTCTTGAAGTTGATGGGGATTAATCCTAAATTCATAGTCTGTGACTTGTTGATAGGTTTCTCCTGCATACACTAAGGTACATCTTTCTCCTTGAGCACGCAGTTGATGGGCTAAGTGTTGAGCTACTTGCTCAATGTCTGCTAAAATCAACCAATTTCGGGAGTCGGCTCCACGAGGCGCAGCGGTTAAGGTTGGCTCAGCTTGGGCAACCATCAGCGCCTGTTGAGAAAGAACATCATTACTATCTTGAGACTCTGGCAGAGTTACCACTAATGAAAAACCACTTCTGGTGAGTAACTTTTGCCACTGTGATGCACCCAGAAGGGGATAGTCCGGGCGGATTTCAAAATCCCTAAATTTCCACCATCCTTCTAAGAGTCCGAAGATTAAGTCTAGCCATCCCTGACGAGTTGTTCCTTCTAACAATAGTAATATTCCCCCAGGGGCTAATAATTGCCGCACATGGGATAGGGTTTGCTCTAAGGAGGTGGTGGCGTGCAGGACATTAGCGGCGATAATTATGTCGTATTGATGGGCAATAAATCCTTGTGCAGTTGGGTCTTGTTCTATGTCGAGGGTTTGATAGGTAACATTGGGATAATCCCGGAATTTTTCTTGGGCTTTGGCGGTAAATAAAGCACCAATATCCGTGAAGACATATTCACTTTGATCCGGTGGCAAATGGGGGAGAATATAGCTCGTTGTTCCTCCTGTCCCTGCACCTAGTTCTAATAGTCTCACTCCTCGCTGTGGTGGTAACTTCTCCAAGGCGGTGGCGATCGCTTTTTCGACTAAGCTATTCATCACCTTCGCTGCGGGAGAGTCTTGATAGAGTTGGGTAGCAGTCGTTAAATCCCCTTCTGGAAATACTACTTGTACTGGGTCTATCGCTCCTCTGAGGACGGCACTCAATTGGGATCCACAACGGTTGAGCAGGGTGAGTTCGGCTTGAGCTTGGGGATATTGACTTAGTAGCGTCTTGGTTTTTTGTGTGGGGTTGGTAACTCCAAATTCTTGCTGTACTTGCCATTTGTCTTCAGTTTTCTTGAGGATGCCCACTTCCCCTAATATTTGTAGCAGACGGCTGAATAGTCGGTGATGGCTTGGTACGATTCTTAAGTGTTGTATCCCTTCGATTGCACTAAAGTTTTTTCCGACAGGGTAAGACCAACCCATTTCCCGAAAAGCTTGTAAGACAAACTCCACACTCAAGTCTTCTAACTCGGCTATGAGTTGACCATAGTTATCTAAATCGGTTTGAGAAGTTAATTGAGAAAGGGTTGGATTCAGTTTTTGACTAATTTCGACTAGAGAGGGCAGATAAGTCGGGGGTAGTAATCGCCCAAAACGACCTTTGTGTTGCCATTGCACTTCGTACAGACAATTGCTAATGGATTGGGCTTCATTTCCTAGTAAGCTTTCAGGGCTAGCTAGTTTGACTCGTAAGCCAAATAGGGTGGCCAGAATTTCTCCTTTGCCATTGACCAGGGTGAGTTGAGCGGTCCAATTGTCTTGGCTTTCAATGGTCACTGAGGCAATTGCCCATAACCACAGCCCCGGACGACTATATACTTTTAATTGATCGATTCCTACTGGCAGATAAGTTTGGTTGGTGTTGGTTTGGGGTAGTGCATGGATCAGCACCTGTAGCGCCCCATCTAATAAAGCGGGATGGAAATGATAGTCTGTGGCTTCTGGGAGTAAATCTGGAGATAACTCAATCTTTCCTATGGCTTGGTTTGACCCCTTCCACAGCTGTTGGATTCCTTGGAAACTGCTTCCGTACTCAATTCCTATTTGTCGATAGTGTTGATAATGGTCTGGGATTTCTAGGGGTTGATTACACTGGTTTAAATATTTGTCTAGGTCAACAGTAGCCACACCATTGTCGATTTCTGCGGCTCGAATTATTCCATTGGCATGAAGTATCCACTGGGGTTGGTCCTGGTTCGGCTGTTCCTGTTGAGTAAATACTTGCCATTGGTAGGTTTGGTTTTCTGATGGGGTTAGTATGGTCTGAAGTGTTTTGATTTCTCCTTCTGGTAAAATCAATCCGGTTTGGATGACTAGGTCTTCTACTACTAAATTATCAGTTTTAAAGCGGTTTGCTCCTGCGGCTAGAGCTATTTCTAGATAAGCCGTTGTGGGCAATAGGGTCTGGCCAAATACTCGATGGTGCTTGAGGTAGGCTGGTTCATCTTCTGCTAATAAAGATTCAAATTGAAGTTGTTGTGGCTGACCGGCACAATAGAACCTTTTACCCAATAAGGGGTGGAGAATTTTTTCGGTTGATAAATACGGTTTTTTGCGGTTACCATTATTGCTGTCAATCCAATACCTTTGTCGTTGGAATGGATAAGTAGGTAACACTACCTTTTGACGGCTATATTCTCGGTCAAACCCTGACCAATCTACCTTGACTCCCTGGACATATAACTGTCCTAAACTAGACAGCATCTGCTGCCATTGATCTACTCCCTCCCGCAACGATGGTAACCACACACCGAATTCTGCTGGGAGACATTGCCGCCCCATGCCTAATAATATTGGTTTCGGTCCGATTTCTAGGAAGATTTCATAGCCAAGTTGGTGCAAGGTCTCGATACTTTGGGCAAACCTGACTGGTTCTAACACATGATTTACCCAATAGTTGGCCGTAGTAATGGTATCGTCGGCTCGAATTCCAGTCACATTCGAAACCAGTGGAATAGTCGGTTGATGGTAGGTGATTTGATGGGCTACTGCTTCAAATTCTGCCAACATTGGTGCCATCAAGGGTGAATGGAAGGGGTGAGATACCTGTAGCCTTTTGGTCTTGATTCCCTCTGATTCTAAGCTGCTGATGATGGCTTCAATGGCTTCTGTTTCACCGGAAATCACCACACTTTCCGGTCCATTGATGGCAGCAATCGCTACTTTTTCTGTGTATGGGGTAATCAGCTCACGGACTTTTGACTCGTTAGCCATGACTGAAACCATCTGACCACCACAGGGCAACTGTTGCATCAACTTTGCCCTAGTCGCAATTAGTTTCAGACCTTCTTCTAAACTAAAAATTCCTGCTACGGTTGCTGCTACATATTCTCCGACACTATGCCCCATGACTACATCTGGGTTTATGCCCCAGGATTGCCATAACTTAAACAGGGCATATTCAATAGCAAATAGGGCTGGTTGGGTATAGGCTGTTTGGTCTAGCAGAGATGAACTGGAGTGATCTTTGTCTGCTGGATAGAGCACCTTTAGCAGTGGATGTTCCAACTCCGAACCCAGAATTTGGTCACATTCGTCAATAGCTGCTGCGAATACTGGGGCTTGCTCATACAATTGTTGTCCCATGTTTATATACTGGGAACCTTGACCAGTGAACAGGAAGGCTACTTTAGCTGAACTATCTCCATTGACCAGTTGTCCTGAGTATACTTCGCCTACTTCCTCCCCTGCTGTATACTCAACCAGTTTGGCGGCTAATTCCTCTGGCTCAGAGCCGAGCACTGCCAGGCGATGCTGGAAATTAGCCCTTCCTGTGTTAGCTGTGTAACATACATCTGCTAGTTCTTGGTCTGGATGACTGTCTAGGTGACGTTGATAACGATTGACTAGCTCTGCTAGGGCTTTGTCCGTTTTTCCTGACAGGGTGAGCAGATGTAGTGGACGGTTTTGTGAGTCTTCATGTTTGACTTTGACTGGTTCTGGAGCTTGTTCTAGGATCACATGGGCATTAGTTCCACTAAAGCCAAAGGAACTCACTCCAGCCCTTCGAATTTCGCCATTGACCTGCCAAGGAGTCAGTTGAGTAGACACCTGCACCGGCAAGTCCGACCAATTAATATAGGGATTAGGCTGGTTAAAATGCAGTGATGGTGCTATTTTTTGGTGTTGCAGTTGCAGGACTACTTTCATCAAACCGGCAATTCCTGCTGCTACTTCTAAGTGACCTATGTTAGTTTTAACTGTCCCAAGAATTAATGGTTGTTCTTGAGAGTGAGTTTTTCCAAATACTGTTCCTATTGCTCCGACTTCAATCGGGTCTCCCAAGGAAGTTCCTGTACCATGAGCTTCTATATAACTAACATTTGCTGGGTCTACTCCCCCATTTTCCAGGGCTTGACGGATCACAGCTACTTGAGACGGACCATTAGGTACTGTCAATCCACCACTTGCTCCGTCTTGATTGATAGCACTGCCACGAATTACCGCCAGAATATTATCCTGATTGGCTACGGCGTCTGAAAGTCGCTTCAAAACAATTATTCCGCATCCTTCTCCACGGACGTAACCATTAGCCGAAGCATCAAAAGTCTTACAGCGACCATCGGGAGATAACATTTTGGCTTTAGAGAAAACAATACTCAACTCAGGAGATAGGAGTAGATTCACACCACCAGCTAAAGCCATATTGCATTCTCGCTGTCGCAGACTCTGACAAGCCAGATGCACAGATACTAAGGAGGAAGAGCAAGCGGTTTCTACTGCCAGATTAGGTCCAGTGAGTCCCAAGATGTATGATAAACGACCTGTAGCAGCAGAAGGCACATTACCTGTCCCCCAATAAGCCTGTGGCATCTCACAGGTCGCCAGCTGATTTAAGTAATCGTTACTACCAATGCCAATAAATACTCCTGTCAGGCTATTAAACAATTTATCCGGGACGATGTTAGCCCTTTCTATGGCTTCCCAACTCACTTCCAGCAACAAGCGTTGTTGGGGGTCTAAGCTTTGAGCTTCTCGGGGTGAAATTCCAAAAAATGGGGCATCGAAGCGATCTATGTGTGAGATAAAACCACCGTCGCGGGTATAAAGTTTACCTGGAGCATCTGGAGAAGGGTCATAGTAGTCATCAATGTTCCATCGTGCTAATGGTACTTCTGAGATCGCATCTACTCCATCATGGAGTAGTTGCCAGAATGCTTCAGGAGAGTTGACTCCTCCAGGGAAGCGACAACTCATGCCAATTATCGCTATGGGTTCCTTTGATAACTGGTATGAGTGCTCCCCAGGAAGATCTTCCTCCTTTAATTTTTTTTCTGTTTCATCAAAGAAATCTAGAGTAATGACATCCTTGGTTAAATACTCTACCAGTGCTTCTACCGTCGGATAATCAAATAACAATGTTGAACTGAAGCTTGTTTCTAAACTTGACTCCAAGCGATTTTTCAATTCCACAGCCATCAGAGAATCTAACCCTAATTCAAACAAAGGCTGCCGCATTCCAATCTTTTGTGCATCTTTCCAGCCTAAGGTTTTGGCTATCGCTAAACGAATCTGAGTTGTTAATAACTCCTGACGTTCATCAACTGCTGCTGCTTCTAGTTGTTCCCTAAATGCCGACTTTTGGGTCAATGATGGTTCAGTGGAAATCAAAGCCTCTAAGAATGGCATCTTTTGCCCACCAAGAAATTGCCTCAAAAACTTTGACCAGTTAATCGGAAACACCCCCACTTGACTTTGAGACTCTGATAACAATGACCCCAATGCCATCATTCCCTGTTCTAGTTTGATGGCAATCATGCCACTGCTTTCGAGGCGTTGCTGATTGAGACTATCTAAACGAGCGGCCATGCCTGCTGCTGCCCAGGCTCCCCAGTTAATACTCAATCCTGGTAATCCCTGCCCTCGACGATAGTGGGCGATCGCATCCATAAAAGCATTAGCTGCGGCATAGTTTCCTTGACCTGGTGAACCCAACATCGAAGCCATCGAGGAGAAACAGACAAAGAAATCTAAAGGTAAATCAAGGGTCAGTTGATGCAAATGCCAAGTTCCAGCTACTTTTGGTGCCATCACTTTGGTAAACTGCTGCCAACTCATGTTTTGCAGTAACCCGTCATCCAATACCCCAGCTGCATGAATCACTCCTTTGAGTGGGGGTAATGATGCTGATATTTCCTCTAGGGTCAAGGCTACATCTTCAGTATGGGAAATATCCCCTAATACTACTGTGACATGGGCTCCAGCTGTTTCTAACTCTGCTATGATTTTTTGTGCTGTTTGATTCGGAGCCCGACGTCCCATTAAGGCTAGATGCTTGGCTCCTTGATTGACCATCCATTGGGCTACTTCCAACCCTAAGGCTCCTAATCCTCCTGTAATCAAATAACTGGCTTCTGGTTTGATGGACTTTGCCTCAGATAAAGCTTCTGGCATCTCCACCACTACCTTCCCTATATGCTTGGCCTGCTGCAGATACCGGAAGGCTGCTGTTACTTCTGTACTGGGAAATACTTTGTGGGGTAATGCTTTAAATTGTCCTTGGTTCCATCCCTGAGTTAATTCCTCTGTCAGTTGAGCCATTACACCTGGTTGTTGTTGTACTACTTCTCCTAAATCAAAGGGGTAGTAACTAACATCTGGTCGTTGTTCCCATACTTGCTGTTGGTTCCAAATCCCAATTTTGCCAATTTCGACAAATCTGCCTGTTGGAGCTAATACTTCTAAGCTCTTGGGAATGTACTCTCCGTTGAGGCTATTGAGGACTACATCTACCCCAACTCCTGCGGTGCGCTCCAGGATTTCCCCGGCAAACTCTAGGGTGCGGGAGTTCATGACATGTTTGATTCCCAGAGATTTGAGAAATTCCCATTTACTCGGACTTGCTGTAGCAAATATTTCTGCCCCTGCTCGTTGGGCGATTTGCACGGCGGCTTGCCCTACACCACCAGCTGCGGCATGAATTAATACTCGCTCTCCTGGTTGAATGTTCGCTAAGTGCTGCAACCCGTAGTAGGCAGTGAGGAATGTCAGGGGTAGGGTTGCTGCTTCTGCAAAGCTCATGTGTTTTGGCTTCGGCATCACATGCTCTACTGGGGCAGTGATGAAACTGCTGAAGCCGTCGTGGAGCATGGTGGCTATGACTTCGTCTCCTACTTGCCACTGTGAGACTTGTTCTCCTACGGCAGTGATTTTACCAGCACATTCAAAACCAAAGGTCAGTTGCTGTGCACTGCTGATGCTGTGATGGGAGGCGTAGTAGTCTTTGAGCAATCCTAGGGCGTTGAGCACGTCTCGAAAGTTTAGTCCCACTGCAGCTACTTCAATTTCTACTTCCATAGCTTTTGGAACACGCCGCTGCATTGGCTGCCAGTTGAGATGGTCTATCACTCCGTATTCTGACAGTTTTAATTGCACTGGTTGGTCGGTAGAGGTGATTGGCTGTTTGTGGGGTTTTTGTACCAGTCTGGCTACGTAACGACTGCCCTGACGTATGGCGATTTGGTCTTCTACATCTTCTGATAACAGTTCTGTGACTAAGGCTTCTAGGTTTTGAGTAATCTGCTTTTCTGGGTCACAGTCGAGGCGTTTACAGGCTAATTCTGGGTGTTCTTGGGCGATTACTCGCCCTAGTCCCCATAAACTTCCATACTCGGGGTTGATTACTTCTTGGTCTGAGTTGACCCTCTGAGTTCCTTGTGTTACTAACCATAGCTGCGGGATTTTTTCCGGTTTGCTGTTGAGGATTCCTTGTACCAAATGCAGCGCTGCGGCACAACTTTTTTCTTGAATTGTCTCTAATTCTAGGTGGTTTTTGCCAAGGAGTTCCGGCACACTCCACAGATGCACAACCCCTGTCATCCCTGGGTTTTCTTCTAGCAGTTGTTGGAATTGTTCAGCACTGGTGGCATTGATTTGATAGTGTTGTGGACTTAATTGCTCATAGGTCTGTCCTGCTGATACTCTGATGCACTCGTGACCAATGTGTTCTAGTGCTTCTACCAGGTGAGTATCTTCTGCCAATACTAACCATTTCCTAGTTGCTGCTGGTGATGGGGTTGTTGATGGATTGGCTATCGCTTCCCAGTTGATTTGATAATACCAATGACTAATATCTGGTTGCAGACTTCTAAATAGGGCATTGGCTGTGGTTGCCCTTACCCTTAATCCCTCTAGGGAGGCTAGTATCGTGCCGAAGTTGTCTACCAGCAAAATGTTTGCGGTTAAGCTGGTTGAGGGTATTTCTGCTATCGCCCATACCTGGTTTGTGATCTGGCGATACAGTTTCAATTTGTCTATCCCTACTGGCAGATAGGTCTGGTCGGTTTCGGTGTTGTGATTGGCATGACCTAGGATTTGTAGAGCTGCATCTAATAGGGCTGGATGTAGCTGATAGTCTGTTACTTGTGCGGTTAATTCCTCTGGTAAGGCGATTTCCCCTAGGGCTTTCCTTTGACCTTTCCACAACTGTTTTATTCCTTGGAAACTGCTGCCGTAGTCTATACCTTTTGACCGATATTCTTGATAATGTTGTTTGATGTCTATGGCTTGACTACACTCTCTTTTATATTTTTCTAGGTCGATTTTGGCTTTGCGGTTGGTAGTCGGCTCGGTATAGATCTTTCCTTCGCTGTGCAACAGCCATTGGGATGTCTGTTGATTTTCAGCCATAGATGTGCTAAATATCTCGAACTTATAGCTGTTGTTTTCTAAGGGGCTGACTACTGTTTGTACTGTCAAAATTTCGGTTTCTGGTAGAACTAACCCTCTTGCTATGACCACATCGGCTACTTCTACTTCGGCTTTGTTGAACAGAATTTTAGCGGCTGTTGCTGCCATTTCTAGGTAGCCTGTGGCTGGAAATAGCACTTTGTCAAATACTTGGTGGTGATTCAGGTAGTCTGGGGATTCTGCCCTTAGATATGATTGAAAGCGATGTTGATTCTCTATTCCGGCTAGGTTGAGTTTTTCTCCTAGTAATGGGTGCCGATTTTTTTCTTTTGACCAATACTGTTGCTGTTGATAGCCATTTTTGGTTTCTACCCAATACCGTTCTCGTTGAAAGGGATATGTCGGCAATACTACTTTATTACGGCTATATTCTCGGTCAAACCCTGACCAATCTACCTTGATTCCCTGTACATATAACTGTCCTAAACTAGACAGCATTTGTTGCCATTCGGATACTCCCTCCCGCAAGGACGGTAACCATACACCGAATTCTTCTGCTAGACATTGCCGCCCCATCCCTAATAATATTGGTCTCGGTCCGATTTCTAGGAAGATTTCATAACCTTCTTGATGCAAGGTCTCCATACTTTGGGCAAATTGCACTGGTTCTAACACATGATTTACCCAATACTTGGCTGTGGCAATGCTCTTGTCGGCTTTTACTCCTGTGACATTGGATATTACTGGTATTTTGGGTTGATGGTAAGTTATTTGATGGGCTACTGCTTCAAATTCTGCCAACATTGGTGCCATTAAGGGTGAATGGAAAGCGTGAGATACCTGTAGCCTTTTGGTCTTGATTCCTTCTAATTCTAATTTGTCACAAATAGTACCAAGATCTTCACTGGCTCCGGAGATCACGATACTTAATGGGCCATTAATGGCCGCGATTGCTACTCGATCATGTAATGGTGCGATCGCTTCTTTAACCTGCTCCTGTGAAGCCAAAAGTGAAACCATCTCACCGCCAGACGGCAACTGCTGCATTAATTTTCCACGATGGGCGATTAGTTTGAGACCATCCTCTAAGCTAAAAACCCCAGCTACACAAGCAGCAACATACTCTCCAACGCTATGCCCCATGACGGCATTCGGTTCAATACCCCAGGATTTCCAAAGTTGATAGAGGGCATATTCAATGGCAAATAGGGCTGGTTGGGTATAGGCGGTTTGATCTAAAACAGATGAAACCTGCTCTTCTACTTGAGTAGGATACAGTACCTCTATTAGGGAATGCTCCAGTTCGGGGCGCAGAATTTCATTGCACTGCTCGATAGTTTGGCGGAAGATGGGTTGGCTGTCGTAGAGTTGGCGTCCCATGTTGAGATATTGGGAGCCTTGACCAGTGAACAAAAAGGCTATTTTGGGCGGCTTTTGGCTTTCCAGCTGAGCACTAATCAATCCGGTGGTGTCTTTATGGGCTGCCCAAGCACTGAGTTGCTCAACCAACTGCTCCGTTGAGTCAACCACAACAGCAAGGCGGTAATCGAAATGCGATCGCCCCGTATTTGCCGTAAAGCAAATATCTGCCATTGCTAGGTTGGGATTAGCCTTTAGGTGATGTTGATAACCCTGGACTAAATCTTGGAGAGCTGCTTCTGTTTTTGCTGATAGGGTTAATAAATGACAAGAACGCTCTAGTAGTAAATTTTGACTTTTGACTTTTGACTTTTGACTTTCTAAAGGCGCTTCTTCCAATACCACATGGGCATTGGTTCCACCAAAACCAAAGGAACTAACCCCTGCCAATCTGGGTGCTTCTTGGACTGACCAAGGCTGAAGCTCAGTAGGAATTTGAATAGGAGTATTTGCAATTTTAATATAAGGGTTTAACTGGTTCAAATGGAGATGGGGTGGAATTTCACCATGTTGTAGGGACAACACCGCCTTAATTAACCCTGCAATCCCCGCAGCAGATTCTAAATGACCAATATTAGTCTTGACTGAACCAATCCAACAAGGTTGATTGGGCTGCCTGTGTTCCATCAGCACTGCCTTGAGAGAATTTACCTCAATGGGGTCTCCCAAAGGGGTTCCCGTACCGTGGGTTTCTACATAACTAATCTGTGCTGGTTTAACCCCAGCATTGGCTAAGGCTTGCCGGATCACTGCTTGTTGAGAAGGACCATTGGGAGCTGTCAATCCATTACTCAGACCATCTTGGTTAACCGCTGAACCTCTAATAATTGCCCGAATATTATCCCCATCCCGGATTGCATCCACCAGCCGTTTCAGGACAACAACGCCACATCCCTCTCCCCTAACATAACCATCTGCAGCTTGATCAAACGTTTTGCAACGCCCATCTGCTGCCATCATCTGAGCCTGGGAGCAGATAATTGTAAACTCTGGAGAAAGAATTAGGTTCACCCCTCCAACCAGGCACAGATCAGATTCGCCTGTTTTCAAACTTTGGCAAGCATAGTGAAGTGCTACTAAAGATGATGAGCAAGCGGTATCCACAGCCAGACTTGGTCCGCGCAGATTCAACACATAGGATAAGCGACCAGGAATAATCGATGGGCTTGTTCCAGTTCCACTGTATGCATCTAAGCCAGGAATATCTCTGGAAACAAGCATATAGTATTCGTAGTTGGTAACACCAACAAAGACCCCGGTCTGACTACCAGCTAATCGTTCTGGCGCTATTCCAGCATTTTCCAAGGCTTCCCAAGCCACTTCCAGAATCAGTCTTTGCTGGGGATCCATCTGCTTAGCTTCCCGGGGGGAAACACTAAAAAAGTTGGGTTCAAATCCATCTACTTGTTCTAATAAACCAGCACAACGGGTATTCATTTTGCCTGGGGTAGCTGGTTTGGGTTCATAAAACGCATCAATATCCCATCGGTCTTTAGGTACTTGAGTGACCCCATCTATCCCATCATGCAGAAGTTGCCAAAACTCTTGTGGTGTTTCAGCCTGAGGAAAACGACAACCAATGCCAACAATTGCTATATGTGTTGAGTCTGAAATCATCAATACTTACTCAATGATTGAAAATACTACTTAAATCACGGGTTTCCAAACTAGTAAATACAAATATTAAACGTTTTTTAATTGAGCTAACAAAAACGAGGATAATCCCAAATACTAATAACAGCAAACACTTGATAAATTTCTCACTATTATTTATTAACAATTACTTCAACAATAGAATTTTTTTTAAAAAATAATTGTTTGTTGGTATCTAGTAGCATCAGGGGATGTTTATCCTTCCTGATTTTTTCAGCAACCGGGTAAGGGGCAAAATCTGGTCAACAAAATCCATCATAGAAAAGTTATCTTTAGAAATCAATACTGGTAATGTGTTTATTTTACTTTTTAGTCCACAACAGTAGCCTCAGTCTGAAGTATTTTCGGCTCTTTGTAGTTCGGTATCTCATACGGAGGCAGATTTGATCTCAACCCAGCTGTAATAGAAGTCGAGTCGAGAATAGCTTGTATCCTCAACAAAACAGGAAACCAAACTACATATCGAAACAGATCCACCTTCATATACAAAACCCAAAACAGGATGGCGATACCAAGGCTGGTACCTGCTGATAGCTTCACTACCCAGAAAAGGATTGCTGCCAGCAACAGTGCGAGGACGTTTGGGTAAAAGAAGTCAAAGAAAATGAGATTCCTCAATTCAGCACCAAAGCGGTTCCCATAGATTTTTGCTACCCTTGCCGCGTAACGATCATAGCCATTAGCGATCGCACCTGGTCCCCGTAGGCGAAAGCGCAGAGGTATCGGCGCACCCAATAGGTAAGCTTGTAGTTGTTTCCAAGAACTTAGATGCTTGCCAATTCTAGGTCTACAGCCAATTAACTCAGCCATCTCCTCCATCCAGCGATCGAAGAAATAGACGTGGGGAAGGCGCTCTTGCATAGTCGGACACTCACGGGTGTGTTGGGTTGCCTCTTTTTTGATCAGCTTCTCCAGCTTCTGTGGTTCTGGTAGCTTGACTTTATTAGCGAAAACCTGGGCAACAAAGCGGGCTTGCATCTCTGCCATAGCAGGTATTGAGCCAATGGTTGGTCTGACTAAACCAACGAAAGCCAGGTTAGGCATCTCCGGGTGGAAACAACCCTTGTAGAGGTCTAGGTGTCGGTACTTCCAGTCGTTTGGTAACTTAATAGACAGCAAAGTCGGTTTGTAGCCGGTGTTTACCACTAAAGCATCAACTTCCTCTCGACTGCCATCCTCAAAGTAGGCACTGGTCTCGTCAAAGCGAACTACCCTGCCCTTTGGTACAATCTTTTTGCTGTGAACCAAAAACAAGATATCATCCGTCGGTGCCTCAGGTCGGGTCAGGTTGCCGCTGATTTTACCAAACCGCAGACCAGGTTTTGTCCAGTGTTTGCCGTGCCACCGATATGGAAGCATTGCTTCTGGCAACCACTCTTTAGGGGACCATCGTAATGACCGATGGAAGCGTGCGTATGCTGGCTTGAAAATCTTGGGTAACCGAGTGTACCAGCTCATCCCAAAGGTAAGTATTTCTTGGTAACAACCCATGTACTGACCGATTGGCCAATACATCATTTGATCAATAGGATTACAGGTGAAAGGGTAAATACGAGGAAAGGGTGTATAAGAAGTTGCGGAGACAACAGTTCTTGCTGCCACGCTACTAATCTCTGAGTTAATACCAATACCACTCTCACCAAGGCCAGTGCATAGCACCCGTTTGCCCTGAAATGCTTCTGGTGTCTTATATTTGCTCCCGTGGAGAACCTTGCCCCGGAAGAGGTCTAACCCTGGCAAGGCAGGCATATTTGGTTCCCCGTGCAATCCGGTGCAGAGGACAACAAAGTCATAGTCCCTGTATGTGCTATCATTTGTAACTACATCATACTTTCCGTCAGCTTTCCTCTCAATCGCGCGCAAAGTAATCCCGCAACGGACACGCTCCTCCAGTCCAAATTTGTTGGCAAATGAACGAAGATATTCCATCATTTGCTCTGGGGTGGGAAAGTCTGGGTAATCATCTGGCATCGGATAAGATCCAAACTCCGTAATCCACTTGGAAGAGGTAAGAGTTGCAGTAGACCAGCAGTATTTTCGCCAAACGCCTCCTAAATCTTCCTCTTGCTCAAGAATGGTCACGTCTTCAATGCCGACATCTAATAGCTCCTTTGCTGTCACTAAGCCCGATAGACCAGCCCCTACAATTAGACAACGTTTATTTTCCATCATCGCACTTATATATCCTTCACCTCTTAGCTTTATTGATTAGCTAAATGCTGCGCCACTGCTTCTATGGTGGGGTAATCGAATAATAGCGTTGGCTCAATCTCATATCCTAGCCACTGTTCGAGTTCTCCTGTCAGACCTATTGCTGTACTCGAATCCAAACCATAGCGTTCAAAAGGTTTCTTCACATCCACCTTATTTGGAGCTATTTCCAGTAATTCCGCTAGATAGGAAACTAACCAGTCCTGAATTTCTGATACTGTTGACTGAGTCTTGGGTTCATCTTCAAAATTTTCCTGATTAATCTCAGAAACTGAAGGCATATGATCAGTTTCTATTTTCATGATTAAAAACCTCGTTATTTTAAATTTTTATTGTTTTTTATCTCAGGGGGTAACAAGCTAACTTAAAATCTTACAGGGGTTAGGTTTTAGGGGTTAGGTGAAGCGGGAAGATTGCCCTGGCGGGATTGATTGATTAAAACTATCATTGACGAAGTATGCGTGAAAATTGCTTCAATTGCTGGCAAATACAAATGACTCCGATGCGCTCATTTTACCCAACACCTAAAACCTAAAATCTAACCCCTATATAGGTTTGAGCTTTGTTGTCACCCCGTGAGGTTTTTTAAAAACCAAAGCCACATACTTTACAATACTTAGTATGTCGTTTTTTTTGCCTCTACTATTTCTGGGGTTGGCACCTTAAGATTCCAAGCTAAACCAACTAATTCAAGACAGCGAATTATCCAAGATCCAAAGTCAATTTGCCACCATTGCAGACCGAACCTAGCTGAGTTAGGAAAAGCATGATGGTTGTTATGCCATGCTTCTCCAAAAGTAGGTATAGCAGCCCAGATCTGGTTTCCACTTTTATCTCTAGTATCAAAGGGGCGGCTGCCAATTGTATGACAACTAGAGCCAATGTACCAATAAGCGTGATGTACTAGGAAAAGACGCAGGAGTCCTCCCCACAAAAACCCTTTGAATACTCCCAACCAAGTCCAGGTCAAAACTCCTCCTAATGCAGCCGGAATCGCTAGACCGAGAATAACCCAAGTGAGATACTGTTGATTGATTTTGAGCAGGATAGGCTCTCGTAAGATATCCTTAGCAAATAGACCATAATTGGTCAATTTACTGTTCATCATCCACCCTAAATGGGAATGCCATAGTCCATGAAGTTTACTCAAGCTTTTCTCTTCGTGGAAGTGAGGTGAATGAGGATCCCCAGGCTGGTCACTATATTGATGATGACGTCGGTGAGTAGCTACCCAATTGATCACGGAGCCCTGAGCTGCCATAGAGCCAAGGATCGCAAGGATAATCCTGATTGGTGGTTTTGTCTCGAAGGCTTTGTGGGAAAAGTATCTGTGAAAACCGACAGTTACTCCGGTAATCGTCAATATGTACATCACAACCAGAAGACCTACCTCAACAGCTCCGATGCCCCATTGCCAACAAAGTCCCAGCGCCACTGAGGAACCAACAAAAGGAACTACAATAGTGGCAAAAGCAAAGTTCCATTGCCGTTTTTGCAGGTGTTCATTGTCTATGGTTATTCGCGGTTTATGGCCTGAATGTCTAGTAGAAGCGACGTCAGTGCTGCTATTGGACTGTATTGACATTGATCTGCTCTGTCCTAGTTAGTATATCAAAGAAAAATATCAAATAAAAAAGGATAATTGTTAGCTATCATGCTTGATCTTTTTAGCCAAGACCATCTCAACTGTTGGCCTCTTGATATTCCACACCAAACCAAACTTTTCCATAAGGCGCAGAACCCAGCTACCTAAGTCTATTTGCCACCATTCCAGTCCATAGATAGCTGAGGAAGGAAAGGCATGATGGTTATTGTGCAACGAGCCTCCTAGGCTCGGAAGCATTAGCCAGATGTTATTAGTACTGCGATCGCTTGTATCAAAGGGACGACTTCCATAGACATGGGCGATTGAGTTGATTCCCCAAATAACATGATGAACCAACAATATCCGAATCAACCCTCCCCATAGAAAGCCTTGCAGTGCGCCCATCCAACTCCAGGTAATTAATCCACCCAGGACAGTGGGAATGATTAGACCCAGCATTACCCAGATCAGGTATAACTGATTGACCCTGGCAATCAGAGGGTCTCGAAGCAAATCTTTGGCATAGATTATAGGATTTCTAAACTCACTCTCGAATAGCCAACCCACATGGGCATGCCATAGTCCCCGAAGCCAACCAAACTTTTGTCCTTGGTGGAGGTTGGGGGAATGAGGATCTCCTGGCTGATCGCTGTATTGGTGATGGCAGCGATGGTGACATACCCAGTAGTTAACAGGTCCTTGAGCTGCCATAGAGCCAAGGATAGCAAGAGTAACTCGGATAGCAGTATTAGTTTTGAAGGCTCCGTGGGAAAAGTAGCGGTGAAGACCTACTTCGACACCGAACATGGTCAAGGAATACATAATCACCAACAATACTACTGCCACAAAACTAATACCTGGTTGCCAAGCTAGTTCGATGGCAACAAGTAAACCCAGAAAAGGAATTAAAACATTAGCAAAGGCAAAGCGTCGTTGCAGTTTTTGTAGGTTTTTGTTTGTTATCGTTATCTTATTTGGCTTATATGAACCGGTAAACGGCTCAACTATTTTAGTTTTATCTAACTGATTCAATTTTGTTTAACTCCTACTTACTGCGTTTTTATTCACAGGGCTTTTATCTCCTTTTCCAACTGTTGTAATTTGGATTTTACTGAGTACTTTCCCTGGCATACTATTCAATCTCCCAGTTAGAAACCCAACACGGCAGTTATAGCGCTGATTTTTTCATTGCAACTTTTCATTTTTACAGAGATATTCATCAAGTTGATTGTCTTCTCCTGCTAAAGTCTGTTCCACATTACCAATTGTTTCAGCATACTGATTAATAATATTTTCTACCTGATTATTATTCATTCGGCTTTGTTCATAAAAATCCTCTTGAATCGCATTAGCTATCTTGGTATAAAAATGTTTTTGAGTCCAATTTGATATACGTTTTAATTCATCGGTTTGCTCACTTTTATATATTTTTTGTACACAACCAAACATAAATGCCCAGGCCGCAACATCACCCAAATTTTCGGCTATTATTTGGGATAATCTTTGACTTAATTTCTTTTCACTGATTTTATCATGAGCGTTCCAAGATAGTTTTTTTTGTTTCATGTAAGAGCGACAAAAGTCAGCCGTGTTTTGCAATTTATCGCTGACTTTTGTTGCTTCCAGAAACTCATTAATAGATGAACAGAGTTGAGGAGTATGGTATAAAGCTAAAAATCCTAAGTGTATCTGTAACGTTTCTGTAGGTCCTTCAAATATACGAAGCACACGAGCATCCCTTAAAATTTGGGGGGCAAGGTTAGATTCAATATAACCTCGTCCACCTAGAAGCTGAACCAGATTATCTGCTGCTTGCCACATTAATTCGGGTGCAATTATCTTTGATACAATATACGCCTGTTCAGGAACAGGCTTTCCTTCATCTAACCATGTAGCGATGCTATTTAGCAAGCACTCAATTGCACCAATTGCTGCTGTTAAATCACTAAGACGTTCCAGAGTAATCTGTTTAGTTATTAATCGTTCCATACCAAGGGAACGACGTTTTCCATAACGAAGCATCAGTTGAGCACAACGCTTCATTCCCCCAAGACTGATAGCACCAATTCCCAGTCGCCCCAGTTGCATTACATCATGAGCCACCTTAAAACCAGAACCAATTTCGCCTAAGACATTTTGACGATTTACTTTTACCTGGTCAAAGTAAATCTTATTCTGCACCATACCTCGCATTCCCATAGTGAGAGCTTCCGGACCTTGCCTCAAGCCTTGGGCATTTTCTGGTATGGTAAATGCTGTCATTCCCAGAGATTCCCCTTGTTCATCTACAACATAAGCGCAAGTACTGATCACACTTGACCAAGATGCAGAACCACTCCAAATCTTGGTTCCGCTCAGTAACCATCCACCCTTTCCATCTGCTTGAGCTTTAGCCTTGATTCCTCTTGGATTAGATCCCGCACCTGGTTCTGTAATGGCAAAGGCTGCTAAATCTCTCCCCTCAGTCAAGTTTTTAAGATAGGTTTCTTTGATCTGAGCTGTACCATACTTAAGAATAGGATAAATGCCTAGAACATTGTTCAGAGCAATGAATAAAGCTAAATTAAGATCAATAGCCGCGACTTGTTCAACAACTTGGATAATTTCACGATAACCCAAGCCAAGCCCCCCGTATGATTGAGGGACGATCATTGACAATAAGCCTTTTTTTCCAAAGTCTAGAACGATGTGAGGAGTAATACACCGTCGCTCATCCATAAGTCTAGAGTTGATTCGTCTTTGGGCATAATCACGTAACCAACAAATGATTTGCTCTGCACGTTCACGACTTGAACTTTTCAACGACTGACTTGGACTATCTATCGCCATTATCTTTCACACCATTCTTCCTTAAGATTGATTTTTATAGAATTATAGTTACCTTCCTAAGCTTTTATTAAAAGCTATTTGATATCAGTTTCCAACTGTTGAAATTTGGCTTTTCCTGAAGACTTTACCTGGCACACCATTCAAACTCCCAGTTAGAAACCCAACACGGCAGTTATAGCGCTGAATTTTACCACTGGAAGTTTTGGGAATACTCCCAGGTTTGATCAGTGCCACATCATAAACCTGAAGTTGATGCTCAGATGCCACTGCTTGGCAGATATTTTCCACTACCTCATCCACATCTAGCTTTTGCCAGTAACTGCGCTCTACCTCCTGGACAACTACCAGTCGCTCCTCATTTCCCAACTCCACTGTAAAAGCTGCTCCAGCACTAGGTCTGAGCCCCTGATGACTCTGCTCTACAGTCAGTTCAATATCTTGGGGATAATGATTGCGACCGCAAATGATAATAATATCCTTGAGGCGACCTGTAACAAATAGTTCTCCATTGTTTACAAATCCTAGGTCTCCAGTCCGCATAAAGGGACCGTGTCCTGTATCTGCTATGTAGCCATGAAACGTCTGCTTTGTTTCCTTTGGTCTCCGCCAATAGCCACCAGCTACACTGGCACCGGACACCCAAATTTCTCCTACTTGGTTATCAGCGCATAGCCTTAAGGATTCAGGGTCAACAATCGCGATTTTTTGATCTAACCATGGCTGACCACAACCTACAACCTTACGGGCACCTGTAACTTCCTTGCACACTGGTATTACTTGGTTTTGCTCTAGTGCCTTCCCGTCCACTGAACAAATAACCGGTGGCTCTGTTTTCAAACCCCCAGACACAAATAACGTGGCTTCTGCCATGCCATAGCAGGGGTAAAACGCCTCTTTTCGGAAGCCACAGGGGCCAAATTTAGCAGCAAACTGCTCTAGGGTCTCGGCACGGACTGGTTCCGCTCCTGTAAAAGCCACATCCCAGCTGCTCAGATCTAGAGTAGCCAACTGCTCTGGCTTCACCTTGCGAATGCACAGATCGTAAGCAAAATTAGGGCCACCACTTGTAGTAGCTTTGTATCGGGAAATCGCTTTTAACCAACGGATAGGCATCTGCAGAAATGCCAGGGGTGAGAGCAGAATACAGGGGATCCCCAAATATAAGGGTTGAAGCACGTTGCCAATTAGCCCCATATCATGGAATAGAGGCAGCCAACCAACAAAAATGGTTTGTTCGCTATGTCCGAAGGCGTGCTTAACCATCCGCTGATTGTGTAGCAGATTACCGTGACTTACCATTACTCCTTTCGGTGTCCCGGTAGAACCGGAGGTGTACTGGAGAAAGGCCAGGTTACTGCTGTCTAGGGTTGGTTCAGACCAGTCTAACCCTTGGTCGCGATCGCATTTATTGGTAGCAAGCAAATGCAGCCTCCCCAGAGCTGGATGCTGGGCAAAGCGACTGGTTAACTCGGTCAATAGAGATGTGGTAGTTAGGGCAAACAACGCCTCTGCATCTGATGCGATCGCTAACAACCGAGACAGATTGTAACTGCGTCGGGGTGGTGGATAAGCGGGCACTGCAATTACCCCAGCGTACAAGCACCCAAAGAAGGCAGCAATGAAGTCTATACCTGGTGGATAGACTAGTAAAGCTCGTTCCCCCGTTGCTCCCAGAGACTGCAACTGGCTGGCGATCGCCCTTGAGCGTTGGTCTAATACCTGATAAGTGAGTAGATCAGTTTCTTTTTCCCCTTTTTCTAGGAAAGTATAAGCGATTTGATCAGGCTGAGTTAGGGCTCTATAGCGCAACAACTCTACCAGATTATAAAACTTGTCGGAAAGGTCTGAACATCTCATATTTCGCAAGTTTCAAACTCCTTTTGAAAGAGCGTTTTTAAACACTTCCTTGCTCCCGATAAACAGTTTTTTAACTAAACAGTTTTTCAACTGTTTTAACTGTAGTTAGGTTTTCTGATCAATGAGACTCACCGAATCCAGCACAAACAAAAATTTAGCACAAAAAAAAATAACTGTCAATCCTAATTGGATGTAAATTTATTTCCGACTTTCGCTCAACAACAATAGCTATAGCAAACTAAGTACTCGGACATAATTTTATTTAACTGTGTTAATCAATCAACTTAAGGTCTGAACATCTGATATTTTATCGCAAGTTTCAAGCTCCTTTGGAAAGAGCGTTTGTCAAGGCATTATTACTCCCTATCAACAGTTTTTTAACGGTTTTAACTGTAGTTAGGTTTATGATAAATTAGACTTAGCGAATCCAGCACAAACAAAACTCTAGCACCGAAAAAATCAACTGTCAACCCTAATGGTAAATAAATTCATCCCAGACTTTCGTCCAAGAATAGCTATATAAAACTAAGTACTCGGACTAAGTACTCGGACATAATTTTTTTTAACTGTGTTAAGAAACTTACGGTCTGAACATCTCATATTTCGGAAGGAAGTTTTAAGCTCTTTTGGAAAGAGGGTTTTTCAACGCTTTGCTGCTCCCTATCAACAGTTTTTTAACGGTTTTAACTGTAGTTAGGTTTATGATCAATGAGACTTACCGAATCCATCATAAAAAAAACTCTAGCACGAAAAAAATTGACTGTCAACCCTAATGGGAAATAAATTCCTCCCAGACTCTCGTCCAACCATATAGCAAAGGGAACAGGGAACAGTCAACTTTAATTGTTTCCGACTACTTAGCTATAGAAAAAGAACATTTTCAACCAGACTCTCCCAACTCCTGATATGATCTCCGGATAATTACCCTGTCTTGATGCAGTCGCTCATGGGGGAAACCACGGCAGTCGCTGGGGGAACGGCAGTCGCTCATGGGGGTTTCCCCCAAGACCGCGCTGCCTCCCCAAGACCGCGCTGCCTCCCCAAGACCGCGCTGCATCGCTTTATAAAAATATCCCCCATCTCCCCATCTCCCCATCTCCCCATCTCCCCATCTCCCCGCGCCCCCGCCCCACCCTTCCCACCCTCCCCACACTTTTATGATGGGTATTCAACCGGACTTGATATGATTGGATCTGATCAGGATTTCTGGGAAAACTTAGGATAAGATGCAAATGGAGATCAGAGGATAACTGTGTCTCAAGACCTATTGCAAAACCGAGACTACACCATAATTCTGGCTAAAAATGCCTCTAAAACCTTTGGAACCCTGCCTGGACTGGACAAGCAGTGGTTGCTAGCTCAGGAGTCTATTATCGCCTTGGCAAAGAAATGTGAGGAACTCGATCCAGACGGACTCACCATTTACATTGCATCTACTCCCTATCAAAAATATGACAATACCAGTAGTCAGGCATTAGTTGACCTGTTTGAGCAGCCCTATGGTTCAGACAGCATCAATCTGGTTGAGCCGCTAAAAGTGGCAGTTGATGAACACTTTAGCCGTAAATCCCGCCAGCAGACAAAAGAAAACGGTGATATTATTATCGTCATCCTCGATAGTGAACCAAAGCCACGGATGGCTGTAGTCAAATTGCTAGTGGCAGCAACTAAGAAGATGGATTCTCAGGAAGAACTGGGTGTGATGTTTGCCCAAGTGGGGGAAGACCCCATTACTCGTGGTTTTCTAACGGCTTTAGATGATGATTTACATGCTGCGGGAGCTAAGTTAGACATTGCGGACACTAAGCTTTTGTCAGTTATGGAGGAAAGTCAGATTACCAAGTTTTTGCTCGATGCCCTATATGATTAGAATGTAAGCATTCAGCCGTCAGCTATTAGCCGTCAGCTATCAGCGTGTCGCGTATCAGCTGATAGCTTTCATTAAAATGAATGGTTACCACTGAAAACGGTTAAGTTCCAAAAACTATGTCTACACCGACCAATATCAATAAAATTCTGATTGAACGTCCTAGCCAAGACCATCTTGATAACTTAGGTGTCTCAAATTGGCCAATTTGGACAAAGGAAGTCTCGGAATTTCCCTGGACTTACGATGAGCCGGAAACTTGTTATTTGCTAGAGGGTGAAGTAGTTGTCACCCCAGATGGCGGTGAACCAGTTCAAATTGCCAAAGGAGATTTGGTAACTTTCCCAGCTGGAATGTCTTGCACCTGGAAGATTATTTCTAATGTTAGAAAGCACTATCAATTTGGCTAAAAGTTTGAGGGACTTTTGTCCAGGATTTTAGGGAGTAGGGAGTAGGGAGTAGGGAGTAGGGAGTAGGGGGAATAAAAACAAAGTGATTAACCGGAATTGAGAGCACTACTGGATGGTTTCACTCATCTGTTTCTCCAATTCTTCTAATAATTGATCGACATCTTTACCAACTTGCTCAAAGCACTCCGGTGGTGAAAGTTCAGGTTCAAATTGAATCAGTTTCAACTGTCCATTACCAATACCAATAATCAAAACTTCTTGCTCAGGTTTATGAGCATCCACCACTCCCAAAATTTCCTGAATTTGGTGATTAACCTGACGATTTAGGGTCTCTATTGCTTCCCTAGGACAGTAAACAAAATGTGGCTTTGGTTTCAGGTCAAGTCCGAGGGTCTCATCACTTTCTCCTTTTTCTAGAAATAGCCCCCAAGCCAGTGCAGCTAGTTCTTTCTGATTGGCTTTAACAAACTGATCTAACTGGCGTTGCCAATGGTTTGCTGGTAAGTCTTGCCGATTACTACCGAATAAGTTCATAAAGTATTTATTAATTGGGTGAGGTACAAAGTTCTGGGTTTTAGGGAGTACGGAGTAGGGAGTAGGGAGTAGGGAGCAGGGAAAAAATCCTGTGTACCTCATAAGTATGGAAAACGCTATACTCAGATCCCGATTGTATAGAGCTACACAAACCGCAAACTAACGCAGATGTGTTGTTTTTACCGCAGAACTGCACCATGATATCATTTCCGGGAGGATCAATATGGTCAAGCTTGGGCTAATTGGGTAATGGCTAATTGTGATTACTCCCAAGGGATTACCCATTACCAAAAAAGCTAAGGACCAAAACCACCCAAGGGCTAAAACCACTACTGCGCACCACCGGACAGGATATGAATGATTTTTGGACAGATATTCTCAACTTTGCCAAAGACACCACAAACCGTGTCGGGAATCGGCACCTTCAGGACTTTGGTCAGGTACAAGGGTCCGAAAAAGCGGATGGTACGTTAGTGACCCAGGCGGACAGGTGGGCAGATCAAGAAATTAGAGATGCGATCGCATCTCATTTCCCCAGCCATGGCGTACTGAGTGAAGAAGCATCCCACCAATTTCCTGAGTCTGAATGGTGCTGGATTATTGACCCTCTTGATGGCACCACCAACTTTACTAGAGGAATTCCCCTGTGGGGGGTTTCCTTAGGCTTGTTGTATCAGGGAACCCCAGTGTTTGGTTACATTCATTTTGCCCCTGTCCAGCAATCCTTTCATGGTTTTTGGCTGGGTAAATCAGACCTCAAAGGTGTAGACAACGGTGCTTTTCTCAATGGACGTCCCATCCACAGCAGCCAGGATTCCCCTAGCCAAAACCACTTTTTCAACCTGTGCGCCCGTAGTACCTCAGTTATGAAGCAACCCTTCCCCTGCAAAATTAGGATGCTAGGGGTTGCCAGTTACAACTTTCTCGCCACCGCCAACGGTGTCACCTTAGGAGGAGTGGAAGCCACCCCCAAGATTTGGGATTTTGCTGGAGCTTGGGTGATTATTCACGCAGCTGGGGCAGTTTGGGTACCCCTAGATTCTCAGCCAATTTTCCCCTTGCAAGTGGGCGAAGATTACGGTCAGCGGTCGTTTCCGACTCTAGTTGCAGCACGTCCGGAATTAGTGAGTGTGTTTAAGCCCTTGGTAGAGTTTTTGGGGGCTAAGGCAAGTAGAATGTAGAATTTAGAATTAAGAATGTAGAATTAAGAATGGAGAATGGAGAATTAAGAATTAAGAATTAAGAATTAAGAATGGAGAATTAAGAATGGAGCATGGAGAATGGAGCATGGAGAATGGAGCATGGAGAATGGAGCATGGAGAATGGAGCATGGAGAATTAAGAATGGAGAATGGAGCATGGAGAATGGAGCATGGAGAATTAAGAATGGAGAATGGAGCATGGAGAATTAAGAATGGAGAATGGAGCATGGAGAATTAAGAATGGAGAATGTAGAAGGCCAAATGTATAATGTAGAAGGCAGAATGGAGAATGTAGAAGGCCAAATGTATAATTCTAAATTCTACATTCTAAATTCTAAATTCTACATTCTAAATTCTACATTCTAAATTCTACATTCTACATTCTACATTCTACATTCTACATTCTTAATTCTTAATTCTTAATTCTACATTCTACATTCTTAATTCAAAAGGGATGTTCCCATAAATAATCTGCGATCGCGTTTTCTCCTGCGAGTTTCTCTTGCTGAGCACCCAACAAAACTGAAATTTGTTCTAACTGATGATTGAATCGTCGAGCAACCCGACTGGGTATACCGTAGCCATAGATAATATGACCTTGCCCAGCAATCACTACTACTTGATAATCTGGGTTAGCTTGGGCAAACAAAGCAATCTTCTCTGCCATGGTTTCATCCCATAACACTTGGGCTGTGAAAAAATTGTCCAAGTTGGGACTATTGCTATGACCGGCGTGGTGATGTTGTTGGTAGAATCCCTGAATTAGGTTGCGGTAATCAGCGTTATCTGTGCGAATTTCCGATAATGGGGGAATATGTTCCTGCTCAGCAGATGTTAAACTCTCTAAACCGTTACGGGCTACTTTACGAGTGACCTCAGTAGGTGTATTTAAGGCTAACACAGGCAGTTGATTGGTTTTAGCAAAGCGTACTAGGGGAGCATAATATTCCCAAGGAAAGCCCCAGCGTTGTTCATACTCACTTTGCTTAACCAAGTCAGCTTCTGTTATTTCCCCGGCTAGGTATTGATCCAGGATATCTTGAGCTGGGCGCTGGAACATTTCCATTGCGATCGCAATTTTGGAATTTTGACGGGTTAGTGCTTGAATAATCGCTAACTGCGCCTCATGATCTTTTTTGCTGTTGTGAGTTTCTCCTAAATAGATAACCCGGGCTTGTTTCCATTCCGGTAATACCTCTGGTAGGGATACCAGATTGACAGTTTCTATCTGTTGTTGCTGGCTAGTGGCAGTTGAACTATTATGTTGAGCAAAAACTGGGGTAGTACAGAAAAAGAAAATTCCCAGGGAATAAACAACGACTTTGGTAATTGTGCCCATATAAAATTGATAATAGCGACTCAAAAATCCAACTGGTCATGTTTAGCTTAACGTGATTCAGGATTGCCAGGAATTAATTGACCATCACAAAATTCCAAAAGCCGATTCAAACCCCAAAATTCATCCACATCACCTTTGCCTGTACTAATGTGAGCCACATGACCCCCTTGGGGAGTTAAAATCAAGTTGGCATAGGGATTACTACTCGTGCGCTCTTCCAATTCTGGAATAATAGTAGGGTCAAAAATCGGGTCATCCGCAGCATAGATGATCAAATAGGGCAAAGCTAAGCTGTCCAACAGGTAAAGTCCACTAGTCTTCTGATAGTATTCATTAACGCTAGCAAACCCGTAGTAATCAATCACCATATAGTGGTCAAAGCTCCGCATTGAGTTAATGCACTCCACTACACCAGGTTTAACAGCCTCAGGAAAGTTTTCTAACCGTTGTTGAGCTGTTTTCCTGAGTTTATGAGTGAACCTCTTTTCGATCAAACGTCCCATTGGCGTAGATAGCAAATAATCTATGGAGCGATTCGATTCCAGATTAGGAGCCAAAACTGCTCCAAACCTGACCAGAGAACAATTGTTTTCAACTGCGGCCTTAAGTCCCCACAATGCCAACTGTCCCCCCATGGAAAAGCCCACCAAACCCACAGGTTCTGGGCAACCCATCTTTACTAATTGCATGGCTAGCTGCAACTGATCTTCCCCTTCTCGCCAACCGTCAGAAGATGGAACTGGGGATAGTTTGGCACTGCGTCCGTTACTGCGCCAATCATAAATTAACACTGCCCAACCATTGCTGTAGGCTTTACGAGCAAGGGTACGACTATACCAACCACTATCGACATCCCCTGTAAGGGCATAGTTAACAATCAGGGTACCTTTGGCATTGTCAGGACAACTCCACAATCCGCGCAACGGTACCTGATCCGCACCAGTAAATATGTGTTCCTGCCAGGGAATCAGGGGCAAATGGGAAAGCCAAGGTACTCTTTCCCCCCACCAAATCCAGGTTTTGCCGTACCAGTAAGTGGTAGCAATACTTTGGAATAAGCCATTTCTTAGGTACCAGGGAGCTTGGTAATCTTGCATCAGGTTTCGTGCCTATTTGTGATTACACATCGGAGTATAAGCCCTCCTAGTTCCCCATCGCTGTGGGCAGACAACCCTTTGTTGCTCTAATTTCCCATATCTTGTTCCATCCACCGACGAGTTCCAAAAAACTGACAGGAATTGGTAGCTACCTTTGCTGCTGCTGCTAGGGCATCAGTAAACTCTTTCTGTAGAATATAGTGACAGAAGGCACCGTGAAACACATCCCCAGCTCCCAAGGTATCTACTGCTTGAATCTGGGGTACGGGTACTTCACCGGAGACTCCTAAGCTACGATACTGAATTGGTTTTTCTCCTTGGGTAATGGCAATGTGATTAATCCCAGCTTCTAGGAGATAAGCCATCACCTCTTCTTGACCAGAGCACCCTGGTGGATAGAAATTGGCTGAGCAAATGGCGTAATCAACATAGGGCAAAATTGTTTCAAATCCTGGCTTCCAGCTACCCCCATCCATGACTACAGGGATATGATGAGTTTTGGCAAATTTTGCGATCGCATTACTAACCACCATCTGATGACCATCAATGAGCACCACATCCACCATCAACTCTAAATCCTGAGGTACCTGTGTACTACTGGCTTGGATTTTAGTAGCATTGATCGAAATAACTGCGCGATCGCCTGTGGATTCTGTAACGATGATCGAAGATACTGGCGGCGGTTGGGGGTTAGCTGGGTCAAGATCGGCAATGATTACGCCATGACTGGTCAAATCGCTACGAATTAGCTGAGTAATCGGATTAATTCCCACCACACCTAAAATTTTAGCTATATTCCCCAGATAGCTAAACGTTACTGCTGCATTCGTCGCTGGTCCCCCAGCCGCTACCGTATAGTCAGAGGCAGTTATTTTTTCATTGCTGCTTGGTAGCTTGGTGCTGAGGTATACCAGGTCTAAGGTAACCATCCCCACAAAAATACCAGTACTCGCCATCTAACAACTACCCTTAGTATGATTTTTCATCAGCCTTGTAAAGGTAAAATTGTTGGCAGATGCCCACAGTTTCAAAAGAGTATGCAGGGATCAGCGTACCAACATCTAGGTCAGTGCGGTAAATACTAAAGAGCAAGAAATTTTCTCGCTTTGTGGTCTGGGCAACAACTTGCTTAATTTGGGGTCGCCCTGTATCCACCAGGATGGTACACTGACGGCGCAGAAAACTTCCCAGGGCTTCCGGTGCTTGGGGACAAACTTCTTCTTTTAGATACTTGCTCAGTTGCTCAACGGCATAATCCTCATAGGTGGCTTGTCCAGGATTGGTCACCACCATTGAGCCTCCCACCACCGCCAGCACCATCGTGCCAACAGCGGTGACAACCTGTGAAATCTTCATCTGAATTTTTTAAGGATATATTATTTATTACGATGGCTATGAAGCCTTCGAGTTCCAGGTTAACTGCAAAGGAGTGGTAACGTCTTGCATGTTTGATGGAAATCCCTCAGGGCTTGACATTTCAGCAATTGTCAGCAAACCACAGGACTGACGGACTGAGTACTTATCATCAAACTTTGATGGATTCTTGATAAACCAACAAATAAGATGCTATAATCAACAACGGTAAGATTATGGCGAGCGTAGCCAAGTGGTTAAGGCAGTGGATTGTGGTTCCACCACTCGCGGGTTCGAGTCCCGTCGTTCGCCCTAAAGGTCAGTGCAATGAGCATTTTGCTGTGGAACGGGCATCTTGCCTGTTTCAACTTTCCGGCATCTTACTGTGGAACGGGCATCTTGCCTGTTTCAAATTTCCGGCATCTTGGTGGAACGGGCATCTTGGTGGAACGGGCATCTTGGTGGAACGGGCATCTTGGTGGAACGGGCATCTTGGTGGAACGGGCATCTTGGTGGAACGGGCATCTTGGTGGAACGGGCATCTTGCCCGTTACAATTCCCAGGCGGACAGGATGCCCACCCCACTCATATTCATCCCGCCCCTCAGTAATGCCAAAAAAAAATGCAGAAGTAATTGTGTCAATCTACTTCTGCGTTAACCCTTTCAAGACCCTTAACTAGACACCAATAGAGTCTACATCCACAGTCTTGACTTCAGGGTCTTGAGAGTCATTGGCAATCTTTTCGCTTTGGCGGGCTTTGGCAAAGTCAATTAGCCACTGAGACAGCTCCGAAACCAGCAGGGTTATAACTGCAATATCATCAATTTGCCCAATGATGGGAATAAAGTCTGGGGAAATATCAATGGGGCTAAGAAAGTAAACTAGGGTCCCCAAGATGATCCACCAGCGGTACTTGGAATGGCGGATAGTGTTGCGATACCAGTTGTAAAAAGATTGAATTGGATTGTTCATCAAAATTTGCGGCTGAATACCTCATCCCATACCAAGTTGCGTGGGTAGGAAAGCCACACCTCCAACTAATGGTTTAAAGGACTGGTTTGAAATGCTAATAAGCCGAGACCAGCCAAACTCGTTATCCCCAAGGGCCACACTTGTTAAGATTTCTCCGGATTAGAAGCAACCGGACAAGCGGTTTTGCTTATAGACCGGACTGGGGAACTCTCCGGCTCTGATGTACCAAACAACAGCTCAATACTCTATAGCTACTATTTATACTGCCAGATTCTTCCAGAAACCGACTATGGGGATAACCACCCGTTTGATTAGAGTTTTTACTAGAATTATATATTTTAGGACTTAGGTAAATGAAACGGGCAAGATGCCCATTCCACCATCAAACCGGCAAGATGCCCATTCCACAATGAAACGGGCAAGATGCCCATTCCACAATGAAACGGGCAAGATGCCCGTTCCACCATCAAACCGGCAAGATGCCCATTCCACCATCAAACCGGCATCTTGCCCATTCCACCATCAAACCGGCAAGATGCCCATTCCACCATCAAACCGGCAAGATGCCCATTCCACCATCAAACCGGCAAGATGCCCGTTCCACCATCAAACCGGCAAGATGCCCGTTCCACCATCAAACCGGCAAGATGCCCGTTCCACCATCAAACCGGCAAGATGCCCGTTCCACCATGAAACGGGCAAGATGCCCATTCCACCATCAAACGGGCAAGATGCCCATTCCACAATGAAACGGGCAAGATGCCCATTCCACCATCAAACCGGCAAGATGCCCATTCCACCATCAAACCGGCAAGATGCCCATTCCACCATCAAACCGGCATCTTGCCCATTCCACCATCAAACGGGCAAGATGCCCGTTCCACCATGAAACCAAAAATTGAGGCTTTCCCTAATATGGAACTTGGTTATCGTAATCAGAGGAAGAAGATCAAATGAAATTTTTGCCCATCTCCCTATCTCGCCATCTTCCCATCTCCCTATCTCCCTATCTCCCTATCTCCTAACACTCCCCACACTGCCCGCACTACCTAAGACACTCTGTACCGGATATGCTAAAGTCCAAGTGTAAATTTCCTGACCTAATCAGTTAACTTGTGGAAAATAGGATCAGTTTCTTGGCAAGTGGTTGAAAATCAATAGAAGATTGATAGACCACTGAGTTATTTGGAAGTAAGGGCAAGTCGTGGATATTGTCGAACTTATTGGAAAAGGTGGGATCGCCATGTGGCCTCTGTTGGCTCTATCGATCCTAACTATGGGTACTATCTTTGAACGGATCTGGTTTTGGGCAACTATAGCGTTGAGGGAAGGCATAATTGTTAATCGTGTTCTAGAGGCAGCAGCTGGTAGCTGGCATGTTGCTAGACAGATTGCCCTAGAGTCACGCCGACAACCCATCGGTAGATATTTGTATGCTCCTTTACGACTGAATAATCCTGACCCAGAAGTATTCCGACTGGCTCTAGAGTCGGCTGCGGATGATGAATTAGCTGCTATGCGACGGGGGGACAAACTCCTGGAAGCTGTCATTGCTCTAGCACCACTTTTGGGATTACTCGGTACAGTGTTGGGCTTGATTAATTCATTGGGTTCCATTCGCATTAGTGACCTTGGAACAGCTTCCACCGATGGGGTGACTCAGGGGATTGGAGAATCACTGATTAGCACAGCTACAGGTTTGATTGTGGCGATTATCAGTCTGGCCTTCTATCGACTATTTCAGGCTTTTTGGTTTAACCAAGTTAAAGTGTTCCGCAAAGCCGGAAGCGAGTTGGAATTGCTTTATCGACAAAATTGGTTACAACAAGAAGAAAGCTCTTAGTCCAAGGAAAAATCTATGAATAAAAAAAAGGATTCAGCTAGTTCCCCGATGGCAATCCGTCCTCTAAGACTGCGAATGGATAGCTCGCCGGAAGAGGTTCGGGTTGAGATTGTTCCCCTGATTGATGTGATTTTTTGTATTCTGACCTTTTTCATTTTGGCAGCTGTTACCTTATCTCGCCAGCAAGCCCTGAGCGTGGATTTGCCTAAGGCAAGTACTGCTAAGCCTCAAGGACGGCAAATCTTAATGGTTAGCCTCAATGAGTTTGGTCAACTCTATGTTGAACAGGAGCCAGTGGTAACCCAAGAGCAGTTCAAAAAGAAACTGCAGGCATATCGTCAAACCAATCCTTATGGGTTGATGGCGCTTTATGCTTCCAAGGAGGCCAGTTACAACGAGGTCGTTCAGGTATTGGATGTGCTACGACAAGTGGGAGGCGATCGCGTAGCCCTAGCTACTCTACCGGGATCCTCAGGTCAATCCATTGACTTTATACCTTCCCTACCATCGGGAACAGGTGTCCCTAAGGTTAACTCCCCTGGAAAAAACTCCTCCGATTCGATTAATGACATATTAAAGTTCTTGCCTGGATCTACCAATAATAAATAAGGTTTTTCGGAAGTGTGGGGAGATGGGGAGATGGGGAGATGGGGAGATAGGGAGATGGGGAGATGGGGAGATGGGGAGTCAGAAAGGGTTTTTTCCCCCACCTTAATAAGGGTGACCCACACAGAAATCAAACCACTCGCGCTTTGGATCAAGACAATGTCTTTAAGTATACCCAATTATTGAAAACTACTTTTCCCCCCACACTCTCCTATCTTCCCACACTCCCCCCTCTCCCCACACTCCCCTATCTCCCCACACTTCCCCCTCTCCCCACACTTCCCCTCTCCCCACACTTCCCCCTCTCTAGATTCCTAAGCTGGAACCTCTATTTTTTGGCTTCCAGCAAGACCAAAGGCTTTATGGATAGCTTGCAATGCTCGCACTCCTTGGTCTTGGGCAACAACACAGCTAATCTTAATTTCTGAGGTGGCAATCATTTGAATATTGATTTGTTCCGAACCTAGGGCAGCAAACATCTGTGCTGCGATGCCTGGTTGTCCAACCATGCCAGCACCGACAATACTTACTTTGGCAATATCGGCATCCAGGAGAATTTCACTACACCCAATCACTGGTGCCATCTGTTGTAGGGCTTTCTGAGCCATTTCTGCTTCTGCTTGAGGTACTGTGAAGGCAAGATCCCTGGTGGCAATTCCATTAATGATTCGACAGCGTTGGGACTGGATAATCATATCAATACTAATATTGTGCTCTGCCAAGGTTCCAAATATCTTGGCTGCCATGCCTGGACGATCGGGAATTTGCCGAATGGCTAGACGGGCTTGGTTGATGTCTAGAGCTACACCTCGAACGGGGGGGTGGGTGATCTCGCTTGAGTGGTCAGTATCTCCTGCTTCAGGAGGAATGGGTAGATGAATGGGGGTATTGTTGATATCGAAACAGTTACACAAGGCCGCGATCGCGCGATCGCATTCGAGGGCATCAATCACACAGCTGACTTTGATTTCGGAGGTGGAAATCATCTCGATGTTGACACCGGCATCCGCTAAAGCCTGGAACATCTGAGCTGCAACCCCAGGACGTCCAATCATCCCTGCCCCAGTGATCGAGACTTTAGCAATATCCCTACCTACCATCACTTCTGCTTCTTGGGTATCGGGGGTGGTTTGGCGACGCAGGGCGGGAGCAATGGCTTCGGCTACTGATTCCGCTCGATTGATAATAGCGGTATTAACGGTAAAAGCAATATCATTAGTATTCTGTTCGTGAATTGACTGGATAATCAAATCCACATCTAGGTCTTGAACTGCAATTTCACCAAACAACCGTGCTGCTACACCAGGGGAATCTGGCACTCGTAAGAGGGCTATTTTTGCCTGGTCGGTGTCATATTCTACGGTATTCACTGGTCGAGCAATTTCTAATCCCTCTAAGGAACGGGGGGGAGAGCTTGGGGAAATTACCCTAGTGCCAGGCTCATCGCTCCAGCTGGATAGTACTACTAAGGTTAAGCCATAGTTGCGCGCAATTTCCACGGCACGGGGATGGAGGACTTTTGCCCCTAAGCTAGCTAATTCCAGCATTTCATCAGCGGTAATTTCTGGCATCAGTTGAGCATCCGGTACAATCCGGGGGTCAGTGGTTAAAATCCCCGGTACATCGGTATAAATCTCACACCGAGATGCCCCCAGTGCTGCGGCTAGGGCTACGGCTGAGGTATCAGAGCCACCCCGACCTAGGGTAGTGATTTCTAAGTCATCAGTGCTGGTGATGCCCTGGAAACCAGCAACTACTACAACTTTCCCCTCGTTCAAAGACCGCTCCAGCCGCTCGGTTTCGATTTGCAGAATCCTAGCGCTACTGTGTTTAGCTTCTGTTACAATACCCACTTGAGCGCCAGTTAGGGAAATAGCTGGTTGCCCTAATTCCTGTAGGGCCATGGATAATAGAGCAATGGATACTTGCTCACCGGTGGATAGTAGCATATCCATTTCCCGACGACAGGGATTAGGGGATATGGCTTTCGCTAGTTGTACCAAACCATCGGTAGTCTTACCCATAGCGGACACCACCACTACCACGGAATTGTCTTGTTGGACTGTTTTGAGAATTCGCTGGGCAACGGCTTGTATGCGTTCCACAGAGCCCACCGAGGTACCACCGTATTTTTGGACAACTAGCGCCATAAGCTTATTCCACTATTTGTTTTTTTGTTTGACTCCCGTTTCCAGGATTGAGTGAATTGTAATGTAAGCTATCAGCTATCAGCTATCAGCGAACAGCGATTAGCGCTACAGATGGTGCTACAGATGGTGCTTTCAGCTAAAGGCTGACGGCTGATGGCTGACGGCTGATGGCTGACGGCTGACCACTGACGGCTGACCGCTTACTGCTGACTGCTTACATCGTAATTCCCTGGATACGTTAACAAAATCGTCAATAATTGTCAACAAAGAAATATTTTTTCAGTCTCTTGTTTTTAGAGAAGCAATCAGCTATCAGCTTTCAGCTTTCAGCAATCAGCTTTTGTATCTGGGTTGTCAATTCATCGATTGCCGAAAAAGGCAAGAGGCAAGAGGCAAAAGGCAAAAGAGATCTGGAGTTTTATTGGACAGTAAAAAAAGACCATACAGGTTTAAAGCAAGATAGCTGACCGCTGACCGCTGACTGCTGAGAGCTGACTGCTGACAACTGACCGCTGAATGCTTAGATTCCTTCACCAAATTAGATCAAGATACAGCACAAAACCAGGCAAAACCTCTTCTCCCGATAAACTAGTGGGAGACTCTAAAACTTCAACCTCTTTACCTGGTCGATAAATTTCCACTTGTCGCTCTTTACGATTAATCAACCAACCTAAACGAGTGCCATTGTCTCGGTATTCTTCCATTTTTTTGCGAATTGCTATTAAGGGATCACTGGGCGAACGTAATTCAATCACAAAGTCAGGACACAGGGGCAGAAATTTCTCTTGTTGTTGAGGAGTTAAACTATTCCAGCTTTGTAATGGTATCCAAGATGCATCGGGAGAACGGTCGGCACCATTGGGGAGTTTAAAACCAGTGGAGGAATCGAAAGCAATTCCCAACTTGTTTTGACGACTCCAGGCTTGAAGTTGGTAGCCTATTTCTAGATTACGGTTTCCTGTGCTGCCGCCAGTGGGTGACATAATAATTAAATCTCCATTAGCATTGCGTTCAAATTTTAAATCGTCGTTGTCTTGACAAAGCTGGAAAAATTGCTCGTCGGTAAGGTTAATTGATTGGAGATCAAGGGTTAAAGTGCTCATGATTGTTTAGGAAAGGGAGTGGGGAGTAGGGAGTAGGGAGTAGGGAGTAGGGAACAGGGAACAGAGAATAGGCAAGAGGCAAGAGGCAAGAGGCAAGAGCGAAAAAATATTGTGTACCTGATTAGGCTAGAGAGCACTATATTCAAGTTATTTAGCAAAGGGAGTTGGGAGTTGGGAGAAGAAACTTTAAGGTAAATTATAAGTATAAATAATTAAAATTAACGCTATATAGTTTTTTGAGCGATTGACCTTGGCCAAAAGGCCACGCGTTCGCGTTTGGTCACGCTACGCGAGTCACGCGATGAAGCTTCGCTTCCGCTAAAAGCGATCGCGTTTTTGATTCCCACTGATCAATAACTATTCCGATGTTGCCCTAGAAAAATTGACTACTAATAGAATAGCTAGTATAGCAACTCCGTTATGGCTTTGACATTTATAAAAGCTCAAAAAGGTTTGCTTTTGTAGTAGACTTTTGCCTCTTGCCTCTTGCCTCTTGCCTCTTGCCTCTTGCCTCTTGCCTCTTGCCTCTTGCCTCTTGCCTCTTGCCTCTTGCCTCTTGCCTCTTGCCTCTTGCCAATGCCATTGCGCGTAGCGCTTTACCATAGTTTGCTCAAAAAAGACAGAACCAACGGCTGGGTTTTTTGGCGAGTTTCAACGATACCTTAGCGATAGGCGTTAAATTTGAGTAGGAAATACCACCACTATGTCTAAAACTATGACCTCTGCTGTTGTGCCTAATACTCCTCCTATACCGCCAACTCAATATGAACTTCCTTGTGATGACGGTATTCCTATGGAAACGGAACGACATAAACTTCAGATGGAATTGCTGACTGACCCGTTATACCCTTGGTTAGCCCAGCGGGAGGATGGCTATTTTGGGGGTAATATGTTTCTTTATTTCAGTACAGAACAAATTAAGAATCAAGACTTCCGAGGTCCGGATGTATTTGTAGTGCTTGGAGTTCCCAAAGCCGAACGACTCAGTTGGGTAGTTTGGGAAGAAGGTAAAGCACCTGATGTGATTATTGAGCTAATTTCTGACAGTACAGCTAACACGGATAAAACTACTAAAAAAGTAGTTTATCAAGACCAAGTCAGAGTACCAGAATATTTTTGGTACGATCCGTTTAATCCAGAGGATTTTGCCGGATTTAGGTTGCACAATGGCGTCTATCAGCCTTTAACTGAAGATGAACAAGGACGACTAATTAGCGAAAGATTAGGATTAGCCTTAGTCCGTTGGCAAGGGGTCTATAAAAATAATGTCGATACGACTTGGTTACGTTGGGCTACTTTAGAAGGAATTGTGCTACCTACTGCTGAAGAAATAGCAGCCCAAGCTCAACAAGAAGCTATCCAAGCTCAACAACAAGCTACCCAAGCTCAACAACAAGCTACCCAAGCTCAACAACAAGCTACCCAAGCTCAACAACAAGCTACCCAAGCTCAACAAGAAGCAGCTCAAGCTCAACAACAAGCCACCCAAGCTCAACAACGAGCTGAGCAACTGGCTGCTCGTTTACGAGCTATGGGAGTCGATCCTGATCAAGTTTGAAGCGATCGCATAAGGGATTGGTGTAAGTGCGTAGGGTGCGTTAGGGGAGGGATTGCCATGATATTCAAGGTCGTAGCCAGTAGCCCCGTAACGCACCACCAAAAGGTAGGAGATGCACTGAGTTTATGATCAATAAATTGGAACGAGTTGCTCCATTTTCCCGATTCCCGATTCCCGATTCCCTATTCTTCATTATCAGCTCAGGTAAACGTTTGACAATGGTTCAACAGCTACAGCCAACTACTGATGATAGTTTTTATCCCGAAAGTGACGGCAAACCTTTGGCGGACAATACCCTTCAATTTGAACTAATTACTACCATTAAGTCTGGCCTAGACCTTAGATTTAAAGATGACCCCAATGTGTTTGTAGCAGGGGATTTGTTGTGGTATCCAGTAGAAGGACAACCAAAAATTAACCAAGCACCCGATGTGATGGTGGTGATTGGTAGACCGAAAGGGCATCGGCGTTCTTACAAAACCTGGGTTGAAGATAACATTAATCCCCAGGTAGTTTTTGAAATAGCGTCACACACAAACACTATCAAAGAATTAGAAGATGATAAACTCAAGTTTTACCATAACCATGAGCTAGAAGAGTACTATCTCTATGATCCAAATCGGACAACACTAAAAGGCTGGTTGCGTTCATCAGAAAAGTTAGAAGCTATCCCCCAGATGCTTGGTTGGGTTAGTCCCCGTTTAGGAATTACCTTTGAGTTAGTAGAGTCGGAATTGGTACTGTATTATCCTAATGGTGAGCGCTTTGCGAGCTATTTGGAAATTGTTGAACTCAAAGAGCAAGCTATTGAACTGAAACAGCAAGCGGAGAAAGCTTTAGAGCAAGAAAGAAGTCGTATGAAAGCCTTGCTGGAACAATTAAGAGCGAAAGGGATAGATCCAGAGGATTTTGATCTTTGACTATAGTGTTTGTATCTGGCTTGTAAAGTCAAGGAGATTTCAAGGGTTTGAGGCTCCTGATTGTTAGAGGGTTTAATTGGTACAGTTCTTAGGGCGTTGCTGATTTTGGGTATGCTTTCGCCCCCCTAGCCCCCCAATTCTGGGGGGAACAAAACTATCAAAGTCCCCCAAATTTGGGGGATTTAGGGGGCTTTAACAAAACCAGGTTATCGCGCATTCATTCCTTAATTCAGCAACGCCGTTCTTAGGGCGATTTCTTGCATGGTTGGGACTCAAACCCCTTTTTCAACAAACTCAACAAGACGATGCGCTAAGTATTCTTTAGCCGAGGTGCGATACTAATTCAGCTATGTTATGATCCAGACTGTCTTAAAACGGCTCATGAGCTTCACCAGAGTGATCCTGTGATCGGCAAGAATGCCCTCGAAGGATTCTAACATTAACCAACACCAGGAGCAATACAAATGAACTATGAAGGGTTTACAACATTTAACGCTGAAGTTAATGATGGGGTTCTCACTGTTACGTTTGATTATCCACCTGTGAATGTTCAGGGGCTGCCAATGCTTGCTGACCTGAATATGTTAGCTCAGAAATTGGAAGCTGACAGGGATATTAAAGTTGTGGTTTTCCAATCAGCGCATCCTGAGATTTTCGTCTGCCATGCTGATACTAATTTCCTGAAGGATATGTCAGGCAAAGCCGTTTCACGGGACGAGGTGAAGTTGTTAGATCTACAGGTAGTGCTAGAGCGAATTAGCAAACTGCCTCAGGCGACCATTGCCAAAATCGAAGGCTTTGCCAGAGGTGGAGGCCATGAGTTTGCCCTTGCTTGCGATATGCGTTTCGCAGCTCGCGGTAAAGCTAGATTCATGCAGATGGAAGTTGGTATGGGCATCCTACCTTGCGGTGGTGGTGCATCCCGTATGGCGCGCCAAGTCGGTCTTGGTCGTGCCCTTGAGATTGTTTTGGGTGCCCGTGATTTTGATGCTGATGAAGCGGAAAGGGTTGGTACGATCAACCGTGCCTTGGATCCCGAAGAGATCGGACCTTTTGTTGAAGATCTTGCAAAACGTATTGCCCTTTGGCCGTCCGAGTCGATCAATGCGACTAAACAGGCTGTTTATGAGTCTATCGATGTGTCAATTGAAGAAGCGCTCAGGGCTGAAGCTTATTGGTTATATCAGGCAACCAGCCAAACTCCAGCTCTTAAACGCTTCAAGTGGGCAGATGAACAAGGTGCACAGTTTGATATGGATAATCAGCGCTCCTGGCCGGATATGCTGGTCAAAGTTCAGGACGTAAAAGAATAATTGTCCAAGACGGGATTTATCGCTAACATTCTGACGGGGGCCCATGCCCCCACCTGTTATGCATCAATGATGAATGGAAAGAATGGAAAACTGCAGTTGACTTTGGGAAAACCTGGCCTGGAGCAGCAATTTATTACAAGGGGGATTTAATGGCTTGGGTTACAAATACTGTCGATAACCCAAGGGAGTAGTGGGATGTTTTATGCGATCGCATTTTATCGGACTTGGTCAGCTCTCCCTATCTCCCGACTCCCTTTTTATCTTGACTTCCGATTGAAATAATCCGAAACAAGCTCGACAGCACCCCAGAAAAACCCCCAGGTGCTTACCTCATAGACTCCAATGGGAAGGTGGCTTGTACCTCTCTATCCAATAGTTGCCTTGGGTAGGTATATCTTTTAGATCTTTTATGAGTTTCATTCCTGCAGCTTTAGGGTCAAAGTCTTTAGGAAAGATGGTGGGGCAAGGATAGCTCATGTTATTTTTTGTACACACAGCTGCCAATGTGGTTTTGTCTGAATAAAGTACATTTTTTAAATTAGATTTTTCTAAATTAGCACCCTCTAAATTAGCACTCTGTAAATTAGCACCCTCTAAATTAGCACCCTCTAAATTAACTCCCTGTAAATTAGCATCCTCTAAATTAGCTTTCCGTAAATTAGCGTACTTTAAATTAGCTTCCTGCAAATTAACTCCCTGTAAATCAGCTTCCTGTAAATTAGCTTCCTGTAAATCAGCTTCCTGTAAATTAGCTCCCTGTAAATCAGCTTCCTGTAAATTAACTCCATCTAAATAAGTTCTCTGTAAATTAGCTCCCTGTAAATTAGCTTTCTGTAAATTAGCTTCCTGGTAAAATGCCGCTAAATAACCTTTTCCTAAAAAAGCTTCCTGTAAATTAGCTCCCTGTAAATCAGCTCCCTGCAAATTAGCTTCCTGTAAATTAGCTCCCTGTAAATTAGCTTCCTCTAAATCAGTTTTATGTAAATCAGTTCTCTGTAAATAAGCTCCCTGTAAATTAGCTTCCCGTAAATTAGCTTCCCGTAAATTAGCTTCCCGTAAATTAGCTTCCTGTAAATCAGCTTTCCGTAAATTAGCTTCCTGTAAATTAGCATTAGCTAGGTCAGCATTAGAGAGTTGAACTTCTCTTAAATAAGCTTTTGGAGCTTCTAAACCTCTTAAACTTTCTCTATCCCAAGTTAACAACCACAACCTAGAAATACGCTTTGGTTCTGAGTTTAGGAATTCCAGAGCTTGTATTCTACCGCCACTGCCAGCTTGATTATAAGCTGCTGTAATTACCTGCCATGCTTGATAAATCTCACTATTTCGTCTATCCTCCTCACCAGCGATAAAGACAATTACACCAACAAGTAGAGATATATTACCGAGTAGTTCTAAAATTTCTAGCAGTGCTAACCTCTTGAGGTAATCTAAAACTGGTTCCAAAAACTTTTTTTCGGTTTTGATAAGTGGTTGATTGCACTTAAACACTAGTAATCTCAAGGGATTGTTAGCTATTTCTTCAGCTTTAAGCCAGTCTTGTTGATCATTCCATGTTTTTTCTGTTATTTGACGATTATTATAAAGCTTGAAAGCTATTTTATCAATATCTTGGCGAGAAGCTTTTGACCCAGATATCGATACTTTTATTTGATTAAGTATTTGCTTAAACTTCATAGTTGCTAACTAGGGATAAATCTAAAATAGAGGTTTTCAGTGACTTTATATGCTCACATAATGTGCTTGTATAAGTCCTGTTATTACTTGGGAAAGGTAATCCCCTAATTTATTACCCTCTCTAAGTCCCGTCGTCAGGTCTTTTTTTTCCCCTATACAAAAAAAATTCTCAGGTTTGCAAGCTGGGCGAAGGTATTTAACTTTGGCGTTGCTGAAGGCATGAATAGGAGTAGAGTGGGCATCCTGCCCGCTCGAAAAGATTGATAACGGGCAAGATGCCCATTCCACCAACATCCCCATTCCACCAAGATGCCCGTTCCACCAACATCCCCATTCCACCAACATGCCCGTTCCACCAACATCCCCATTCCACCAACATCCCCATTCCACCAACATCCCCATTCCACCAACATCCCCATTCCACCCAGCGGATTAAACAGCAAAAGTGAGATAAACCCTACTCCCGATTCCCTACTCCCGATTCCCTACTCCCGATTCCCGATTCCCGATTCCCTACTCCCGATTCCCTACTCCCTACTCCCTACTCCCTACTCCCTACTCCCTACTCCCTACTCCCTACTCCCTTAAAAAAAAACAGCCGCAGAAATACTATCCACGGCCAGATGAACCTTATGTAATTCAGATTTCACACCATTCCAGACATGCTCCCATGGGAGCAAACCCGATGGTTTTGCCAGGGGGCAAAGCCCCCCAGCAATTTAATAGCTTAACCCAGAGTTAGGTATTTAGTCATCATCGTAATAAATTCTCCAGGAAGTCCCGTCGGTTGCAGAGGAGTCCACTCGGAGATTTCCGCATAACCCACTACATAGAGGTAATGCATGGTGTTGATTATGCCGATACTTTTTAGCTACCAAAATCTACCAAAGGCAAACCCTGGCTCACTAATGCAAGCTGATTTCTCAGCCAGGGGGTATCTCCCAAAGCATGGCCGTAGGCCACGCTGCGCGAACGCAGAAATATACCGCGAGCACCATTAATGTCTCTATCCATCACTCGACCATCAATTTTGGATTTGATAATTTTACTTCCACCAATTTTAACTATTTCACCAGTCCAACTAACAGTTTTACTGGTATAAGCTTCGCAGACATCGACAACTATTTTTCCGTTTTCAGTTGCTTTATGCTTAAGAAACTCTTTAAACCGATAGTGGGCAAAAGACAACAGATTACGAACCGTTTTAGATCTTAGCTTTCGATTTAGTCTTTTAGATATTTGAGACGTCTCAAATGTAGGAAGAAGTATTACATCAAAATTATCAACTAAAAACCTAGCTGCCTTATGATGAAGTTCGTTGACTAGATTCTGAATTCTGATTATCATCCTTCTAGCGGCTTTTCTCATTCGACGCTTCTGCTTACCCTTTGCTTTAGCGATCTTTGAGATCAGATTATCTAAGTGTTGACATAAACGTTGAATCCGAGAAAAGTCACCATGGCCAATTTTTCCGACAGAAGTCTCACTAAAAAACGTCAAGAAAGTCCTAACACCAGGATCCAAAGCCACTACTCTACCTTGGTTTTCGGTTTTAATGCGAGCTGTCTTGTAAGGGGCTACCAGATAATAATCCCCGTTGGTGCTAGTTAATCGACAATCACAGATATTGTCGGGAAGTGTCTCAGCAAAAGTCAGTTGACCTAACTTTGTGTGGTAAACCCCTTTAGCTGAGACAGCTGACTTGGGAATATAACAGGACTGAACAGGATTCTTGCGAGACCTGAATCTTACTCGATTGATCTGTGCAGTTTTTTTGTATTTTTTCTTGGCCTCCCTGACAGCAGTGCAAGCGTCCTTGATCGCTATAGATTTAATCTGATAAGGTACTGTTTTACACCACTCAGGTAGGTCATTCAATATTCCAGTTTTGATGGCCTTCCAGTTTGCTTTGACAACGCCCGCTTGAAGTATTTTGACGGTTTTATTAAAGACATAACGGGACACTCCAAACCACTGACGAACTGTTGTTCGTTGTTCAGGATTTAGGAACACTCGAATCTTCTTTGATTTTTTGGCCGTATTTTCGGAGTCCGTGGACGCGGCAAGAGAAGACGTGAATGATGGAGAGAAGATCTGCGGTGAGTTCTGATTCTGGGCAACTTTCAGTTTGGTCGAGAACCAAGATCTTTCCACCGTTGAGACTGACCAAGTACTCAATGAGTTCAAACCCAAATCGGGTGAGTCGGTCTCTACAGGCAACAACAATTGTGAGTTGATCTCCGCGCACAATTCGTTCCAGTATGGTTCTAAGCCCTTTCCTTTTGTAGTTAAGCCCTGATCCGATATCTTTGATGATTTCCGCTTCCGGGAAGAGGGAGTGCAAGTAGGCGATTTGTCTGGCAAGATCGTCTTTTTGCTTATTACTGCTGACTCGGCAATAGCAGATGGTTGTTGACTGTCTTGATTGCCGTCGTCCGAAGCTAAGCAAACTTTCTGTGTTAAACAATCTGGTTCCGCCTGGAGTTTTTTCGCATTCGATCGTCCCATTATCTGCATACTTCCTCAGGGTGTTTCTAGAGAGTCCCGTAAGTTCGACCGCCTTACGAAGTGGTACAAGTGCCATAGATTTAATATACCAATTAATTGTAGATTTTGGAATATTAGTAGACACTTTCAGCAACTGTCACAAGCCCTTGCGGGACCCCCTCAAAATATGCTGAACAGGGTATTTTTTGGGAAACGATTCTTGAGGATTATTACTAGGAGTTATATCCTCGGGATTTGTCTCTGGATTTGGGCGAAATTCTGAATCCATAAGGTTCACCTTTTGCTTGTTGTTTGTATATTAAAATCATAATGATTATAAATTAAGTTGTCAAGGGTTTTTAGAAATTTTTTTTGGGGAGGTATTTTAAAGAAAATGGAAAGCTGACAGCGGTCAGCCGTCAGCCGTGAGTAGCAGCTTGTAGGGTGGGCAAAAAGCGATGCAGCGCGGTCTTGGGGGTTTCCCCCATGAGCGACTGCATCAAGACACAGTTTGCTTGTTTTGAGTATTAATGATTATATTACTTTGCCCACCCTACTTTAATTGGTTTGATAGCTGATAGCTGAATGCTGTTCGCGTAGCGTGCGCGTAGCGCATATGCTTACGGAGCGCAAAAACCTGAAGCTAAAGAACTTGGCAGGCAAAGTAAACTGCTTGTACCCCATCAGCAGGTAGATATTTTCCACACTCTTGAGCAAAAATCTTCCAGGATCGCTCTTCTTCTAGGCGTTTTATCATGGCACTGATTGCTGAATCAGACTTGTCATACACAGATTTGCGAACACTAAATACAACAAACCCTCCTGGTCGAGTGACTCTTACAAATTCAGGCATTGCTGAGGATGGCATTGCTGCATGACTGAAGCCTCCAGCACATAGCACTGCGTCAAATTCATCTGGCTGCAAAATTTCATTTGTTTCTGGGAAGCAGGCATGATGAAGTGCCTCATAAATTCCTCGCTTCTGTGCTTGCGCTAACATTTTTGAGGACAGATCAACACCTATGATCGAGAGAGGATTGTAACCGAGATTGATCAGTTCAACTCCACCAATACCTGTACCAACCCCTGCATCCAAGATGCGCAGACCCTTATGTTTTGGCACGTGCTTACTAAAGAATAGAGTTGTATAGTGGCTACAGCCAGATGTACCGTCTCCAGATAACTCCAAAAGGAATTCATCGTAATTCTCTGCATGCTTATCATATGCTCTCTCTAGCCTATCTGGATCATAAGTGAGGGCATGAACATCTCTGTGAAATTGTCCAAGACGACCGTCAACTATCTTACCTTCAATATGATCTTGTTGCATGATCTGGCTGCTCCTATTTATTCTTTACATTTTGAAGTTCTTCTTGATGCAAAAATCGATACTTTCTAGTAATCCATTCCTGCACCTTTTTACCCCTAGAATATTTTTCGTACAAACTTACAACTAAGTCATAGGAAAAACCTAAGGGCTGATTGTATTGCAAAAAGGTTTTAAGTAGTAATTCTTCAGCATCCTGTTCTCGATTATCATCAACAAGTCTAGCAGCAAGGCTAAGTTGTTTATTGTAGGTCTCAGGGGTTGGCTCAGGCAGTAGGGTCAAACTTTCTTCAGGTAAATATACCTGATCAATTTCATTACTGAGTTCATTGTTTAGGTAAGCATCTATGATTAAATGGATTCTTACAGAGCTTCCATTTATAAAACCATGTACATCAGAATCAGGTCGTAAAAGCCAGAGAGTATCTGGCTTCAAGTGAACTGATGTATCTTGAAAAACCATATAGCTATCTGGTGATGTAGAAATTGGTACATGCAGCCTGACTTTCTGCTTCTCAGAGAGTTCAGAATAATCTCGATGTTCCCAAAAGCAAGCACCTGGAGCAAGCTTGTTTAATCGAACCCACATCAACGATAGATTGCAATGCTCTAAAAATGAACGTATTGTTGGCAATTTATCAAGTTCAGGAGTTGGTTTTGGGCTGCAATCGTCAATAATTGTATCGGTGGAGTCTCCACTTTTACTAAAGAGTGAACAAACTTCATATCCCTGACTTGTATACTCACGGTAAGAATTTTCTTGCCATGGCAGAGAAGTTGCTTGCTCAATTTCTTTGGCGGCATCATGGGAAAATCCAGTTGGCAAATCCCGAATAATTCCGATAGTTTCACTAAACATTAATACTCATCAAGCCTTTGCTAGCGGTCAAATTGTGGAGTTGATGTCCTGGTCTGGTGATAATGTTGTGCTGTTTTCTGCACACTCGAACGGGAGTTGTGACGGACATTTCCTGTTCCATCTTACTTGATGATGTTCCTAATTCATTTTGATTATCATTAATTAACAATAGACTTCTTGCAGAAGTCGGGAACAGGGAACAGGGAACAGGGAACAGTGGACAAGAATTGACGTAAAGCGATGGAGCGCTGCCTCCCCAAGACCACACTCCATCGCTTCTCGCAGTTATCAGGTACGCTTCTCAAGCTCAAAGTCCCCCTTATTAAGGGGGATTTAGGGGGATAATAGGTACCTTATAGGATATAGAATTGCTATATTGTGACTATAGGGTTTTTCATAATTATGAGGTACAGTCTCCTTTGAGTAGGGATCCCCCCTAACCCCCCTTAATAAGGGGGGAACCTTAATAAGGGGGGAACCTTAATAAGGGGGGAATCTTAATAAGGGGGGAATCTTAATAAGGGGGGAATCTTAATAAGGGGGGAATCTTAATAAGGGGGGAATATGATTCCCTGTTCCCTGTTCCCTATTCCCTGTTCCCTATTCCCTAAATTGTGTACCTCACTGAATTGAAAACCGCTATAGCAAATAATCCTATTCTATTCCTTCAATCCTATCTTCAACCTCCTGATACAATTCGCGCAACAGCTGTAAATTACTTTCACTGGTTTCCCAATAGCCACGTCCATTAACTTCTAATAACGTAGACACTACTTTACGGAAAGAATTCGGATTCAAATTCATTAACCGCTGACGCATTTCTTCATCCTGGATAAAGGTAGTATTCACATCTTCATAAACCCAGTTATCTACTGCATCAGCCGTTGCACTCCAACCCATAGTATTCACTAAGCGTTTGGAAAGTTCACGAACCCCTTCATAGCCATGATTCAACATGCCTTCGTACCACTTGGGATTAAGTAACTTAGTCCGGGCATCTAAACGGACGGTTTCTGATAGGGTGCGAACCTGAGCATTAGCTGTAGTGGTATCAGCAATGTAAGCGGTTGGTTTCTTACCATCCTTCCGCAAGTTGGCTACTACTTTAGTGGGGTCAGAGTCAAAGTAATGAGAAACATCAGTAAGGCTAATTTCCGATGAATCAAGATTCTGGAAGGTAACATCAGCGGTTTTCAAGGCGGACTCAAAAATCTTCTGACTCTGTTCCATGGTGCCTGGGTTATCGGAAGAGAAGGCAAAGGACTTGCGACTGAGATACATATTCTGTAACTCGGATTCTTCTTCCCAGGTGCTGTTTTCTACAGCTAAATTAACATTGGAGGCATAGGAACCAGACGCATTGGAGAACACCCGAGTCGCAGCTTGCCGTAGATTAATCCCCATCTCTTGAGCTTGTTGCAAACTGTGTTTCCGCACAAAGTTCATTTCCAGGGGTTCATCGGCTTCTGCGGCCATTTTCACCCCTTGGTCTAGTAAATTCATCTGATTGATGAACAAATCCCGGAAGACACCGGAACAGTTTACTACCACATCAATCCGAGGACGACCTAACTCTTCTAAGGGAATTAGTTCTAATTTATTCACCCGTCCCAAGGCATCGGGCACTGGCTTAACGCCGACCATCCACAGAATTTGGGCTAGGGATTCGCCGTAGGTCTTAATATTATCCGTACCCCATAGCACACACGCAATGGTTTCTGGCCAAGCCCCATCATTATCTCGCTTTTGCCGTGCCAACAGTCGGTCTACTACAATTTTGGCAGATTTCACCGCTGCTAGGGTGGGAATGGATTGGGGGTCAAGAGCGTGAATATTCTTACCGGTCGGTAGCACATCGGGATTTCGGATCGGGTCACCACCAGGACCGGGCAGCACATATTCCCCATCTAAGGCTTGGAGCATTGCTCCTAGTTCATTGTCTGCTACTATCTGCTCTAAACAGAATTCGAGATAGTCAAACAGAGGCTTGATCGCGTCGGAATCTACTTTGGTGTATCCTAGATTGTTCAAGGTTTCTACCCACGGTTCTTTTTTACCAAGGTTGAGGAAGTTGAGCTTAGAGACTTTAGAGACTCGTCCATCGGTGTCGGTTTGAGCTTGAACTAGAGCAGTAACAGCAGCACGGGTAGCTTGAGTGATCTCTTGCAACAATTCCACATCAGCTAAGATGCCTTGGTCATTGTTGCTGTAAATTTCATCAATATCTCGCTCAATACTGTTAGCAATAATCCGGGGTAAACCGATGATTTCGTCTTCGCTACGGTCTAAGTTAGCAATATTGACTAGAGTTGCGATCGCTTCTTCTGCGGTTGGTGGCTTACCAATCACATGCAACCCACAGGGTAACAACCTTGATTCAATTTCCATCAAACGGCGGTACACCTGACCTACCAAGGTATCCCGTTCTTCGGCACTCAGGTCCTTGGCATCTTGCTCGGGCAACGCAATATCTTGATCGAGATTCACCAAGCGGCACTTATCCATAATGGTGTTAACAATCGGAACACCGCGCCCAGTATCTTTTAGAGTTTGATAAGACCCAATTAACTCACTGAGTTCCTTTAACCCCTTATATAATCCAGCATTTTCTGCCGGTGGAGTGAGATAGGATATGGTTTCAGCGTAGCTGCGGCGCTTGGCAATGGTTGCTTCACTGGGATTATTGGCAGCATAGTAGTACAGATTAGGAATAGAACCAATTAAATTATCTGGATAACAGTCTCCAGACATCCCCATCTGTTTCCCTGGCATAAATTCTAGAGACCCGTGGGTTCCGAAGTGCAGGACAGCATCCGCTTGCCAGATTTGTTCTAAATAGGTGTAATAGGCAGCAAAGCCATGGTGAGGACTTGCGGAACGGGAGAACAACAGTAGCATTGGGTCTCCTTCATACCCAAACGTAGGTTGTACTCCGATGAATACATTCCCGAAGTGCTTGCCGTAGATTAACAAGTTTTGTCCATCACTATTAAGATGTCCTGGTGGTGGTCCCCAGTTTTCCTCTAAGCGAGTGGAGTAGGGAGTAAACCGTTCATACTCCATCACCGACATCCGGTGAGCAATATTCAATTCTGGACTAGCGTACTGAGCTTGGGCATCATGGATCACCTCTTGCATCAGTGTCTCAGCAGATTCCGGCAAGTCTTGGACATCATAACCATTGTGTTTAAGGGCTTCCATCACTTTATAGATGGAACCAAATACATCAAGATAGGCCGCTGACCCAACATTGCCTTTATCTGGGGGAAAGCTAAAGACTGTGATGGCAATTTTCTTATCAAGCTTGGGCTTACGGCGCAAATTCGCCCATTTCATGACCCGTCGGGCTACTGATTCAATCCGGTCCTGTAACGCAATGGATTTTCCAGTTGCGCCATCCCGTCCGGATAGGATAATTGGTTCAATGGCACCATCCAGCTCTGGAATGGCAATTTGCAATGCTACTTGAATCGGGTGCAGTCCCAATTCACTATCTTCCCACTCTTCGGTAGTTTGGAAGACTAAGGGAAGTGTAACCATATAGGGGCGATTGAGGCGTTTTAAGGATTCAATCGCTTTGGGATGGTCTTGCCGTGCTGGACCTCCTACTAGAGCAAAGCCGGTTAGAGATACCACAGCATCCACTAAGGGGACTACGGTTTTGCCATGTTCCTCAGAAAAATAGGCATCTACAGGTTTAGAGAAATCCAGACCACCAGCAAATATGGGAATCACCCTTGCTCCCATGGCTTCGAGTTCCTGCACCATGGCTACATAATGGGCATCATCCCCTGTAACTAGGTGAGTGCGTTGCAGAACTAAACCAATACAGGGAGCAAGAGGGTCTTTTATATCTGTTGAGATATCCTGACGGCTACTATACCAGTTCAGGTATTCCTTGACATCTTCAAACATTTCTGGTGCTAGAGGATGCCAAACCCCCATATCTGGATAAACCACTGGGTCTTTGAATTGGACAGAGGCTTCGCTGTTTTTCTTCTCCCGCTTAAATACATACTTATCTGCTAGCATCAGCAGGAAGTTTTCCAGGTTATCAGAAGACCCCCCCAGCCAATACTGGAAACTCAGCATGAAGTTGCGAGCATCCTGAGCTTTGTCCATGGGCATATACTTCAGGACTTTCGGTAAGGTCTGCAACAGCTTTAGCATACTGTCTTGGAAGGAAGACCCAGATTTTTTCTTGCGCTTACGCATGAATTGTGCGATCGCACTCTTGGATTGACCCAAATTCGCCATGGAGAAGCTACCTAATTTATTCAGGCGCATCACTTTCGGCATTGATGGAAATACCACTGCGGCATCCAAGCGATCGCGATGGGGTTGTACAGCGGCTACTACCTTCTCGGCCAAGTCTTCTATGAAAATTAGTGACGCGATAAAGATATTCGCTTCTGCTATATCCCGTTTAAAGTCTTCATAGTTTTCTGGGTCACGGAGTTCCTCAATGAGGTAGCCGCTGATTTCAATAGCGATATCTGGTTGATTTTGATTAATTGACCGAACAGCAGCTGATAATGCACTTTGGTACTGCGGTTCTAGCACGACATAGACCACCTTGAGCAAATGACGCCCATTCAAGGCTTCTGGGGTGATGTGTCTAATGGTGGACTTGACGTGAGTGAACATGCGGCTAGATCTCCTTCCTGATTATTCGTTATCTGTGCCTTACCTTGAGTGGCGGTAAGTGGCTGATCACCTTTGATAGTTTTGATCGTATTTAGATTTTATTGACAGATGTGCTATCGAACGTCTCTACCAGTGACCACTCACTCTTGGTTGAAATAGTTTTGTTTTGCCAACTAAAGAGTTTCTATCAAAAAACGTATACTTTCAGGGAGTTCCAGCCGTTATCTGATACAATTCGATATAAAAATTACACTTTTTTGTAATATTACTTAACAATCAATGAAGTATTAAATCCGCTTAGCTTAAAAAAACTAAACAATAAAAATCCTTGACAAAAGTAAGCTTAGTTGTATATATAAGGAGATTTTATCGATTTATAAAAATATTACTTATCGTTTTTCCTTAATTATTACTTAAGATTTTGTGGTCAGTGGTCAGTGGTCAGCGGTCAGCCGTCAGTGGTCAGTGGTCAGCGGTCAGCGGTCAGCGGTCAGCGGTCAGCGGTCAGCGGTCAGCTTATGTTATTCAAAAGCTGTTCGGTGTAGCTTGGACACAGGCCAATGGCAGCTCAAGTAGCGGCGTGGCACAGGCTTCTAGCCTGTGATTTATGACATAAGCTGAAAGCTGAACGCGCACGCGTGCGCGTAGCGCATAAGCTGATAACTGATAGCTGATAGCTGATAACTGATAGCTGATAACTGATAGCTGATAACTGATAGCAAGCCAGATAGTCATAATCAGGAGTGGGGAAGAGTGCCAGCAGCAGATATTTTAGTTATGTCCAATGGCCCAGGAGAGGTGACCACCTGGGTGCGACCAGTGGTGAAGGCATTGCGGGAAACTCTAGGCAATGACCGTTCATTACTCCGGATATCGGTAGTGCTATCACCTTGCCCTCATGCCACAGGCAAAGAAGATGCGATCGCAAAATCCTACCCAGAAGTAGACCGGGTGCAGGGAGCAGAGGATTTTTTGCCATTCTTGTTGTGGGGCAAAACAGCTCAAAACTGGGACTGGCATCCACAAGGGGTGGTTCTATTCCTAGGCGGAGACCAATTTTTCCCAGTAGTGATTAGTAAACGCTTAGGGTATCGCAGTGTGGTCTATGCCGAGTGGGATGCTCGTTGGTACCGCTGGATTGACCACTTTGGAGTGATGAAACCCGATATCATAGCTCAAGTGCCTAAGAACTATGCCCACAAATTCACCATAGTGGGGGATTTAATGGCAGAAATTAGGAGGTTACAGGTTACAGGTTCTCAGGTTAATCAGGGGTTACAGGTTAATCAGGAGTTACAGGTTACTCAGGGGTTGAAGGTTGCAGGTTGTCAGGTTAATCAGGGGTTACAGGTTACAGGTTATCAGGTTAATCAGGGGTTACAGGTTACTCAGAGGTTGAAGGTTACAGGTTATCAGGTTACAGGTTCAACCGAAGATAACCTTGGCCAAAAGGCCACGCTACGCGAACAACCTTCAACCAAAGATAACCTTCAACATTCAACCAAACCACCTTCAACGGAAGATAACCTTCAACATTCAACCAAACAACCTTCAACCAAAGAAGATAACCTTCAACATTCAACCAAACCACCTTCAACGGAAGATAACCTTCAACATTCAACCAAACCACCTTCAACCAAAGAAGATAACCTTCAACATTCAACCAAACCACCTTCAACCGAAGATAACCTTCAACATTCAACCAAACCACCTTCAACCGAAGATAACCTTCAACATTCAACCCAACAACCTTCAACCGAAGATAACCTTGGCCAAAAGGCCACGCTACGCGAACAACCTTCAACCGAAGATAACCTTCAACCTTCAACTGAATTGATCGCACTATTACCAGGGTCAAAACCAGCCAAACTAGCTCAGGGAGTGCCTTTGTCTTTAGCGATCGCTGAACACATTCATAGGGCTAGACCCCAAACTCGCTTTGTGATTCCCGTTGCTCCTACCATAGATCTCAAAACATTAGCCAAATTTGCCAATCGAGATCACAATCCCATCATTAACAAGACAGGATGGTCAGAGGCACAACTGATTAGACTTCTTCCAGAAGTCGGGAACAGGGAACAGGGAACAGGGAACAGTGGACAAGAATTGACGCAAACACGATCAGAAAAATACTTTTGCAATAGGTCTATTGATCAAGAGTCGCCTGTTAATCCAGATAACCTTGGCCAAAAGGCCACGCTACGCGAACAACCAGCTAACCTTCAACCTGCTAACCTTCAACCTGCTAACCTTCAACCTGCTAACCTTCAACCTGCTAACCTTCAACCTGCTAACCTTAAACCTGCTAACCTTCAACCAGCTAACCTTCAACCAGCTAACCTTCAACCAGCTAACCTTCAACCAGCTAACCTTCAACCTCCTAACCTTCAACCTCCCAACCTTCAACCAGCTAACCTTCAACCAGCTAACCTTCAACCTCCTAACCTTCAACCTTGGCCAAAAGGCCACGCTACGCGAACAACCCCGCAACTATTCCTCAAAACCCCCAGTGGCTTGTGTGTAGAACTCTGGGAGTCCTTTCCTGCCTATGAGTTGTTATCGCAATGTTGTCTTTGCTTAACCACAGTGGGAGCGAATACCGCTGAGTTGGGGTCTCTGGCCGTACCAATGATTGTGCTGTTGCCGACGCAACAGTTAGATGCCATGCGCGCTTGGGATGGCTTACCCGGTCTATTGGTCAAGTTACCAGGAGTAGGGTCTAGCCTAGCGAAAGTGATTAACTGGTTGGTGCTAGGGCAAAAGCGTCTGTTTGCATGGCCGAATATTTGGGCAAAAAGGGAAATTGTGCCAGAATTGGTAGGAAAGCTTGAGCCGGTTGAGGTTGCCCAACTTGCCCTAGACTATCTGGAGCATCCAGAGAAGTTGTCGGAAATGCGATCGCATCTCAAGAGTGTTCGGGGAAAACCAGGAGCTGCCCAAACCCTAGCTCAACTGGTTAAACAAGAACTTGACAAAGAGCTTATATAAGCTACCTAAATCAATTGTGGGAATTCCCTACTCCCTACTCCCGACTCCCGACTCCCGATTCCCGATTCCCGATTCCCTACTCCCTACTCGCCACTTTAGCTTGACTTTCCCACTTAGATGGGATTACAATACTATTCCGCAATAGTATTTTAGTTATGGTTGTCGGTACAACACAAGCTGCATCTCTGCTGGGTATATCGTCTCAGCGACTGCGGATGCTATTAAGTAAAGATCGCATCAAAGGAGCCAAAAAAGTTGGTCGGTTTTGGCAGATTCCATTATATGATGGTGTGCCAGTGGTCACGGAAGGTCGTAGGGGACCAAAAGGTACATGGAATCAGGAGAAACATCTGGAAGCTACCTATATCCACGTTAATGAGGAAGCGTTAAAGAACAATCACAAGAACCAGACATCTTTGCCAGTGTTTACTGTTAAACGGGGTGAGCGGACTCATTACTGTCATGAGGTAGAAATAGCAGGAGCCTGCCGACTGGTTTATAGACCCAATCAAGCTGAGTCTATTAGTGATTCGGTGTGGCTCCAAGTTGACCCTAACGTTCCAGTGACTACTAAAGTGTTTACTGGTAGTGAGGACCTCGACGATAAATTAGAAGAGTCTCAAGATAGCCTTGACGCAACAGTTTAATCAGTTAGTGAAATTAAGAGCTATTCTTCAATAACGCTTGCTAGCAATACCTTTAAGCTAAAGCTGACATTAAAAAGCAACCGCCAAGATTCAACAAACCTGTAATCAAACCACCAATAATCACTCCTTTCATCAATTCCCATCGTCCTAGCAATCTTAGCACAATTAATGCTGGGAGAACATAGACTAACTGAGCGATACCAATCATAGACAAGATAATAAAATAAAACAGACCATCATAACCCGTAGATTGTTGAACAATAATCCAACAAATAATAGCTATTACTAGATTGATAAAAATAACGGCTAAACTGCCGATTACAAGAGGATTTTTATGATTTCTGCTTGGCATATCACATGAATAGTAGGGAATCGGAACCCACCCCTAACCCCTCCCAGGAGGGGAACGGGAATCGGGAATCGGGAACAGGGAGCAGGGAGCAGGGAGCAGGGAATCGGGAATCGGGAATCGGAACCCACCCCTAACCCCTCCCAGGAGGGGAACGGGAATCGGGAATCGGGAACAGGGAACAGAATAACTATGATAAACGCTATAATTATCCTTAATAAAAATGTCTAATAACAATCTCCCTATCTCCCTATCTCCCTATCTCCCTATCTCCCTATCTCCCCACACTCCCTATCTCCCCATCTCCCCATCTCCCCATCTCCCCACACTTCCCACACTTCCCACACTTCCCACACTTCCCACACTTCCCCCTACTCCCTACTCCCTACTCCCTACTCCCTACTCCCTACTCCCTACTCCCTTTGCTATTGAAATTGAGACAAAATAAATAGCCAGCAGCCTCCATTTAATAAAGCTGTTAAAACTGCGCCAATAATCACTCCTTTCATCACCTCCCATCGTTGTTGTTGCCTTAGTCTAATAATCAAAGGAATTACATAAATCAGTTGGGATATCCCAATTCCCATCAAGCCAAATGCCCCGAATGTATTAAGCTGATAGCCAAGGGTTGGGATAATCAGGTTGATAAGCCATAAAAGTATAATTACTATAGTAACTGCAATAATATGTATTCCAAATAAAATAAAAATTCCTGATAATAGCTCCCTGGTGGGATTTATCTGTGACATAAATGCACCTTGAAAGTCAAGTTTAAAAGTATACTGTAGCGGGAATTAAGAATTTATAATTAAGAATTAAGAATTTATAATTTAGAATCGGTAACAGGGAACAGGGAGTATCATAACTATGATAAACGCTATCATTCTCGTTAATAAAAATCTCCCCATCTCCCCATCTCCCCATCTCCCTATCTCCCCATCTCCCTATCTCCCTATCTCCCCATCTCCCTATCTCCCCACACTTCCGACACTCTCCACACTCACACTCCCGTCCCGATAATACATATTAAAGGTATCAAAGGGAATGATTCGCCCATCGGGATGGACAATGTGAATACAGGAGCGTTTGACAGAGCGCACATCAAAATTATAAGGGTCAAGAAACTGGACAATCATCACCCGAAACACATTTTCATAGGTCATCCCTTCTGGTACGGATACCATGGGTAAACAACAGAGTAACTGTTTTAAGGACGTTGCTGAAGAGACTGGGGAATGACTGGTGGAAAATAGCTCAAAAAGCTTACTCTTGAAGTCTTCTTCTTGTTCGTAAATGACGCTATTCGGTGCAATTTCAACTAACTTGCTCGGGTCAATTAGTCCTGTGAGGGGGATGACTTTGCCATTGAGTTTCAAGGCGTAGGCCATGGCTAAACAGTCGGGATGACAGGGCACTGGTATGATATCTTCTGGTTTAAAATAGGGGCTCTGTTCCAAAATTGACCGACGAACTTCTGTGAGAGTGTAGCGATCGCGTTTTGCTTCAAATCCCTCTAGACGACCAGCGGCCTGAATTGGTTGAAACGTTACACCCCGCACACACTTCTGTTGTAGAGCATAGTCGATGATTTTGCCAATTTCCTGGTCATTTAGCCCTTTTTTGAGGGTAACTACGAGAGTAGTGGAGATATTAAACTCATTGAGATTAGCGATCGCATTTTCCCGGACATCCCGTAAATCCGCTCCCCTTAACTCCAAGAGCGCTGTTTCAGAAAAGCTATCAAATTGCAAATAGACCTCGATGCCTGGCATATACTGACTTAAGCGATCGCAAAACTTGCGGTCCTTAGCAATTCTGACCCCATTGGTATTAATCATTAAATGCTGAATCGGCTTACTCTTAGCCAAATCCATTATCTCAAAGAACTCTGGATGAATGGTTGGTTCACCGCCACTCAACTGTATAACCTGAGGTTCACCTTCATTAGCCACTACCGCATCCAACATCATCTCGATTTGGCCTAAGCTTCGGTGGCGTCGTGGTTGATGGGAGCCTGGGAAAGTATCTTGAACACCAGAATCGGCGTAGCAAATGGGACAGGAGAGATTGCATCGGTCTGTGACTTCAATCAGGGTTAAGCAGCTATGCTGTTCATGGTCTGGACATAATCCGCAATCGTAGGGACAGCCATACTTAATCGGGGTATTGAATTTGAGAGGCATTTCCCCTGGTTTAATGAAGTCTTGACATTGCTTGTAATAGGGGATATCATCAGCAATTAAAACCTCTTCACGACCATGAGTAGGACAGTGTTTGACCAGATAAACACTCTCATCCTGAAAAATAATTTTTGCCTCGACTTTTACTAAACATTTTGAACACACACTATTGGTTAAGGCATAAAATAGGTAAGGTCGAGTAGGCATAGGAGTTTTAAATTAGGTTTTCAGAGAATCGGGAATCGGGAATCGGGAATCGGGAATCGGGAATCGGGAAGATAGAAAAGGGTAAAAAATTAATATAATAACCGCTATCTTGTTATCATACTGTTTGGGTCATATGATGTCGATGATAATTACCATTAATCAAAATCTCCCCATCTCCCCATCTCCCCATCTCCCCACACTTCCCACACTCCCCACACTTCCCACACTCTTCTCCCTATTCCCTACTCCCTACTCCCTACTCCCTACTCCCTAAAACCCAAGGACGAAACTAGCTTACCCAATTGAGACCTGCTATAGTAAAAAAGACCAAGTAAACAAGCGATTTGAATAGCACTTAGCCCGAAGATGAGATGAAAGTCAGGCTTAAGAAAATCCATCAACAAGCGAAATCCTAAATAAGCGACCATGTAACACTTAAATAAATCTCCTTCTTGCCGTTGATAGGGAGTACAAATCTTTAAAAAGACTATCAATGCTAGCAAAAAAATAATTTCATAGAGTTGGGTAGGATGTCGATAAATTCCATCACCGAAATCCACTCCCCAAGGCAATGTGGTCGCAATCCCGTAAGTGCGATCGCTTAATCCCGTCAGGAAACAACCAATCCGTCCGATTGCTGTTCCCACAATTAGGGGATAGACAAAAACATCCCCCGTTGAGCGCTTAAGACCGATTATTTTTTTAGTCAGTTCAACCCCAATCAAGCCCCCCAGCAACCCACCCACTACAGTTTTTCCCTGAAGTAGCAGTAACAGAAATTGTTGCCAATTCTCCCAAGCCAGATAACAATGCTGTAGCAATACTAATCCTTTAGCTCCCAGTAAAGCACCCACCATGCCCCCCACAATCACAGAGCTGCGTTGAGTTGGAGCAATCGTGTCCTGGCGAGACTTCAATAGCAGTAACCGAAATGCGATCGCATACCCTAAAGACTCAAACAAAAAATGGGGATGAATTCGCCAAGAACCAATCCCTAAATAAACTGGAAATTCCATACAGCACTTTTCAATTGGGTGAGGTACAGATTATTTGGTTTTAGGGAACAGGGAATCGGGAATCGGGAATCGGGAATCGGGAATCGGGAACAGGTGGATCTGACTTTTGTAAAGGTGCGCTTTCCACAACAGGCAAGATGCCTGTTCCACCAAGATGCCCATGGCACCACAGGCAAGATGCCTGTTCTACCAAGATGGCCATGGCACCACAGGCAAGATGCCTATTCTACCAATATACCCATCCCATCACAGGCAAGATAGCCATGCCACAACAGGCAAGATGCCTGTTCCACTATTCTCCCCTGTTCCCTGTTCCCTGTTCCCTGTTCCCTATTCCCTGTTCCCTGTTCCCTGTTCCCTGTTCCCTATTCCCTCTGCAAGAAGTCTATTCTAAACCAAATGAAAATTGTCACCACTGAGTTGATCTAGCTCCACATCCTCAATCACAAGGGTTCCACCAGTTTTAGGAGAAAGCACAACACCCTTGTCACTATCAGATAGGATACCAGACGCTACTGCTCTGTTAAACCACTTTTGAGGATCAATGGCACCAAAGCCCTTCAATTTAATCAGATCTGCACCAACTTCAAAGTCTTCGATCACATCCACATCACCGTGGCGGAAGCTACTGCCCTTAGTAAACAAAAAGTCATCATGACCAGCACCACCAACTAACGTATCACTACCACGACCACCATTAATCCTGTCATCACCACCACCACCGGTGATGTGATCATTACCACGACCACCCACTAACCGATCCTTACCACCACCACCATTAATCGTGTCATTACCACGACCACCGGTAATGATGTCACGACCAGTGCCACCATCAAGCACATCCTTACCAGCACCCCCTTTAATTACATCCTTGCCTCCATCCCCGGAGAGGGTATCATTACCACGACCACCGGCAATCGTATCGTTACCTTTTCCACCACTAATGTGGTCATTACCACGAGTACCAATCAGTTTGTCATCCCCTGGGGTACCAGTTGTCCCTGATTTAACTGGCACCAGACCAGCATCCCACACCAATTGGTCAATCCCTTCCGGTAAAAATCGGGTGATCGGACCGATAGTGACACGACCGGTATTGGGATCAACATCACTATCTATCGGACTATCGCTATCAATGAACAGCCGTGGGTCGTTATTTTGGGTAGTAAAGGTAAACCCTTGGGGCGCAACAAATTCCAGGGTATAACGAGTAGAAAGGTCATCCGGGATATTCTCAAACAGATAGAACCCAGGATTCTCATTATTATCGTCATTGGTAGTAGTAGTTTGGATTAAGTTACCGTTGATGTCGAAGAGATTAACAGTAACCCCATTCACACCATTTTCAGGAGGCTCATTTTGGAGACCATCTCTGTTGCTGTCTAACCAAACATAATCGCCAATAGAACCAGTAGGGTCATTCGGGTTTGGTTCTGGTATTACTGGTTGTGAATTGGAATTGTCGCTATCGTTGATTACTATCATGGTTACTTTCCTATTAATGAAATGTGTGTGTATAGGGAGTAGGGAGTAGGGAGTAGGGAAGAGGCAAAAGGCAAGAGGCAAAAGGCAAGAGGCAAAAGGCAAGAGGCAAGAGGCAAAAGGCAAGAGGCAAAAGGCAAGAGGCAAAAGGCAAAAGGCAAAAGGCAAGAGGCAAAAGGCAAAAGGCAAAAGAAACAATATAGGGTTTTGGATAGCAATAAGGTACACAGGATTTTATCCCTGTTACCGATTCCCGATTCCCGATTCCCGATTCCCTAAAATCCATAACCTGTGTACCTACCCTAGATATTGCTAATCCCAGACCTATCTAAAAAATGAGACAGTAGGCTCAATCTGTCCCGCCATTTTGGCGATAGTTGCAAAACGTTACAAGAACAAGGGAGTAGGGAGTAGGGAGTAGGGAGTAGTGATGTAGGGTGGGCAGTGCTTTCTCAAGGGATAGTAATAGTAGTGATGTAGGGTGGGCAGTGCTGTTTCAAGGGATAGTAATAGTTGAAAATCGGATAGAGCACTGCCCACCCTACGATTAATCACAGAAGATTATTTGTATTACTTTTTTTACTAATTTATTTCCTGTTGCTGGGCAGTGCCAGATATACCTGTAGGGTGGGCAGTGGTTTTTCAAGGGATAGTAATAGTTAAAAATCGGATAGAGCACTGTCCACCAGAAGATTAATTTTAGTAAAAATCTAGATAATTAACTAATTTTTACTAATTAATTTACTGTCCGTGGGCAGTGCTTTAAGGGATTACCATCGGATTTTATTGGTCTCGTCCACTGCCCACCCTACGATTAATCTCAATAATTTAATTACGATTAATCTTCGCAATTTGGTAATAAAAAAAAATTCCTAAACCCCTTGACAAAAGATTAATAAATTAATATCTTAATAATGTAAGCACTTTAAACCAATAACGATTAATGAGTACAAACTTTCCCTCAAACCCTGATGAAAATCAAAACCCTGAAAACCAAGGTCGCAAACCTAAGAAAGCCAAGCACATCTTGGTCGGTTCTCCTGAACAAGTTCGGAAAACAATTCTTGCCATCTATTCTCTTAAATACGCTTATCCTGACGAGTGGAGCACTCCCGAACCTACCGGAAATCCTGGTGAGGTTATGGTGACTTTGATTCGATATTTTTACGTAGATTAGGATAGTAATTTGCCAGGGCGTCGCCCTGGCGACCAGGAATGAAGAATGAAGAATGAAGAATGAAGAATGAAGAATGAAGAATGAAGAATGAAGAATGAAGAATGAAGAATGAAAGTTTTTTTTGGGAGGGGTATAAATCAGGATGAAGCATGAGTTAGTATGTTGTTGCTTTCCAGCAGTTGCTGACTAACTCGGGAATAATGTACAATTAATCAGTCAGGAGTTATATGGTTTACGTGCAGCTTAGCTGTCCTTGTTGAAGTTTACACAATATAAATCGGTCAAGTATCAGAGTTTATCTGAGCTTGACCGAATTTTTTTATTGATTGTTATACTTATAGAAGTTATTAAGGGGAGTTGTGATCCCCCCTAACCCCCCTTAAAAAAAGGGGGGAAAAGAGTAGGCGTAGGGTGCGTGATAAGACGGGCTCGGCCTGATTTTATCGGTAGCCAGTATTGGAAGAATCCGTCCCGTAACGCACCACCAGGTCAAACTGCAAAAATGAGATGCACCCGTTTTGATCCCCCCTAACCCCCCTTAAAAAAAGGGGGGAAAAGAGTGGCGTAGGGTGCGTGATAAGACGGGCTCGGCCTGATTTTATCGGTAGTCAGTCTTGGAAGAGTCCGTCCCGTAACGCACCACCAGGTCAAACTGCAAAAATGAGATGCACCCGTTTTGATCCCCCCTAACCCCTCTTAAAAAAAGGGGGGAAAAGAGTAGGCGTAGGGTGCGTGATAAGACGGGCTCGGCCTCATTTTATCGGTAGCCAGTATTGGGACAGTCCGTCCCGTAACGCACCACCAGGTCAAACGGACAGCTGATAGCTGACCACTGACAGCTGACAGCTGATAGCTGAATAAGTAAAAATGGACGAACAAAGAATACAAGCATACCTCAACTTGATCCAGCAACTGCTAACTTGTCCCAGCGGTGAAGAAGTTCAAATTCTTGAGAGCAACCGCGAGTTAGTGGATGCAGAGTTATTGGATCTAATGGCAGCAGTAGCAGAAGAACTAGCAGCCGATGGCGACCAAAACGCTGCTGAATTTTTAGGCAGTATCAGGAATCAGCTTTTAGAGATAATTTTAGAATCCCCTACCTTTGCTAATCCTTCATCCCAAAACTATCTGGAATTCTTGATCAAGGTATTGCTAGCAACTCACAAAAGCAAAGGCGACCCCAAAGTTGTCTACCCACTCCTGGAAGCAAACCTAGACAAACTCGATGATAAATTTATCGATATCCTGCAAACCTGGGCAAGTGCTAAACTCTCAGAATTGGAACCAGAAAAAGGAGAAGACATTGCTAGAGTTATTGGGCAATTCAGCATCCTGATCAAGCAGTTTACTCTGGGCAATAAAGCCAATAACATGGAAATTGCTATTGCTGGTTACGAAACGATACTAACAGTTTTTTCCCGTGAGAGTAACCCGCAAAATTGGGCAACGATTCAAAATAACCTGGGCATTGCCTACAGTAACAGAATCCGTGGAGATCAAGCTGATAATCTTGAACTTGCTATAGAAGCATACCAACTAGCATTGTCCGTTTATACCAAACCAGACTTCCCCGAAGATTGGGCAAGGACTCAATATAACCTGGGCTATGCCTACAGTAACAGAATCGGTGGAGATCAAGCTGATAATCTTGAACTTGCTATTGCAGCATACCAACTAGCGTTGTCAGTTTATACCAAACCAGACTTCCCCGAACATTGGGCAAGGATTCAATATAACCTGGGCATTGCCTACAGTGACAGAATCCGTGGAGATAAAGCTGATAATCTTGAACTTGCTATAGAAGCATACCAACTAGCTTTATCCGTTCATACTAAACCAGACTTTCCCCAAGATTGGGCAAGGATTCAATATAACCTGGGCATTGCCTACAGTGACAGAATCGGTGGAGATCAAGCTGATAATCTTGAACTTGCTATAGAAGCATACCAATTAGCATTGTCCGTTTATACCAAACCAGACTTCCCCGAACATTGGGCAAGCACTCAACACAACCTGGGCTATGCCTACAGTGAGAGAATCCGTGGAGATAAAGCTGATAATCTCGAACGTGCTATAGAAGCATACCAATTAGCATTGTCCGTTTATACCAAAGAAGACTTCCCCCAAGCTTGGGCAAGCACTCAATATAGCCTGGGCAATGCCTACAGTAACAGAATCGGTGGAGATCAAGCTGATAATCTAGAACGTGCTATAGAAGCATACCAACTAGCATTGTCCGTTTATACCAAAGAAGACTTCCCCCAAGCTTGGGCAATTACTCAAATCATCCTGGGCTATGCCTACAGTAAGAGAATCGGTGGAGATCAAGCTGATAATCTAGAACGTGCTATAGAAGCATACCAACTAGCATTGTCCGTTTATACCAAACCAGACTTCCCCCAAGCTTGGGCAATTACTCAAAATAACCTGGGCAATGCCTACAGTAAGCGCATACTCGGAAATAGTGCAGAGAATCTGGAAAAAGCGATCGCATCCTATCAAAATGCCTCAGAAATCTACACCTGTGAAGACTTTCACGAACATTGGGCAGACGTTCAACGTAATATTGGTAGACTGCTGGTTCAGCAAGGAAGCTGGTATGATGGATTATCCCGCTTAGAGCAAAGTCTCCCGATCTATCGCCAAACCGAAAACCTAGAAGCCCTTGCGGATTCAGTATACCACATTGCCCGCACCCATCATTTAATCATGAACCTAGACAAAGCCCGGATGAATTACCGGGACGCTCTCCGCATCTACAATCATCTCAATAATCAACCAGGAATCGCTATCTGCAAAACGGGATTAGGCATGCTGATGATTTCTATTGGATTTATCGACGATGCTAGACAAGAACTAACCCAAGCTTATGAAATTTGTCATACAATTAAGGATAACCAAGGAATTGATAATATTCAACAACTACTCCAAGTAATTAACAAAATTAAAGCCAAGCCATAGCCATGAGTGAAGCCGATCAACTTTGGGATGAAACCGACGAAATTTTTACTAGCTGGAATCTTGAAGAAATTCCTTTTTCTGAAAGTGCTTCCAGCTTGGGGTCAAACCTAGATCAAGTTTTCACAGGTCGCACCCAGGAGTTAAAGCAGATATTTAATTTATTGCGGGGTCGCGAACGGAAGCGGATATTAGTCTACGGTTCCGTTGGTATTGGTAAAACAGCATTTATTTTAGAAGTCTTGAGCGTCTTACAACGAAAAAGTAAAGATACTCTCGTTACCTATATTAGTCTACCCTTTGAAACTGATTTAGCAACTGCTGCTTTGATTGCCCTAGCCCGACATATGCCAGAGGATGAGTGGGCGCAACAACTGTTAAACAACATGGGATTGATGAGTGAATCGACTCGCAAAACCAAGACCAAACTTGATGTAAAAATTCCAATGGTTGGGGGAAGTATTGAAGCGGAAGCTAAACCGGTTAATGCCCCAAAGTTTCCCACTCTCACCTTTCAAGACTTATTGGAAAGAGCCCTAGAAAAGTATAGTCGTGTGGTGATTGCTATCGATGATTTAGATAAACAAGACCCAGCTAAGGTGCGTCAACTATTGCACGATGCTCAAGGGATGCTGAAAGGTGATGCTTGGTTTATTTTGACTGGGCATCCTTCCGGGTTGACTCGGGATTTGTTGATCTCTGAACGAGGGTTATTTGATTTAGCCTTAGAGATTACAGCATTAGACCAATCCACCACTTATCAAATGTTAATTAACTATCTCGCTAGCGCCCGGATTAGAGAAACCAACAAAGACGAAAGTAATCCTGATGCGGTTCATCCCTTCACTCTAGAAACCGCTAGAAATCTGTGCGCACATTCCCAGGGGATACCCCGTTGGTTTAATCGTATTGCTAATTATGTATTACTGAAAGCAGCAGATTTACAAGCAGAAACGATTACACCAGACGTCTTTCAGCAAGGTTTAGAGTATGTCAGTCAGAAACTGCGCGGTCAGTCAGAATTAACTCCTGAAGATTACTATGTCCTTGACTTAGTTTTAGAAAAAGGAGTGCTATCCGATGAAAACGTAACCATGGATGACCTCAAGCGTCTTAAAGCTCAACAGTTTACTCAAGTTTTACCGATTTTAGATAAATTAATCCAATTTGACTTAGTGCGTCGTTTACCTACAGATAAAGCAGCAGCATATCAAGGAAATCCCATACTTTTGCCTCCGTCAGAGCAGTCAGATGAAGAAGAATGAAGAATTTAGAATTTAGAATGAAGAATGAAGAATGAAGAATGAAGAATGAAGAATTAAGAATGAAGAATGAAGAATTTAGAATTAAGTAGTGCTAGTGGTGCTTCAGGGGCGGACTTGCCCTCATTTTGCGGGTCGTAGCCAGGGTTGGGATAGTCCGCCCCGTAACGTACCACCCAACGGCGAACCCTCATTTTCAGGCTCCTAGCCAAGGTTGGGACAGCCCGCCGGGAATTTAAACGGGCAAGATGCCCGTTCCACGCCTGATGCCCGTAACGCACCACTGCTGAGTCAAACAGCTTTTAGGAGATGCAGCCGAGAAGGGAGTAGTAAATGAACCAAGAAAGAAAACAAGCATACCTCAACTTGCTCCACCAACTCCTAACTTGCCCCAAGGGTAAAGAAATCAAAATTATTAATAGCAACCTTGAGTTAGTGGATGCCGAATTATTGCAGGTAATGGCACAATCAGCCGACTATCTGACAGCAAAGGGTCAGCAAAATGCTGCTGACTTTTTACTACGTATCAGGAGTAAGCTTTTAAAGGGTCTGGAAATTTCAGAAACCCTTACTTCAGCTAAGGCTTCATCGGAAGAGTATCAGCAATTTTTAGACGAGGTATTGCTAGCAACTAACAACAGCAAAGGCGACCACGAAGTAATCTACCAACTGCTGGAAGCAAACCTAGACAAACTCGATCATAATTTTATCCCTATCCTGGAAACCTGGGCAAGAGCTAAACTCTCAGAAGCCGAGCCAGAAACAGCAAAAGAAATCGCTAATACTATCTGGGAATTCAGCACCCTGATCAGCGATTTTCCACTGGGTAATCAAGCCAATAACAGGGAAATCGCTATTGCTGGTTACCAAACGATGCTAAGAGTTTTTACTAATCAGAGTAACCCGGAAATTTGGGCAGCTATTCAAAACAACTTGGGCAATGCCTACAGTGATAGAATCCGTGGCAATCGGGCTGATAATCTCGAAATTGCCATAGATGCATACCAAATAGCCTTGGAGGTTTATACAAAATCAGACTTCCCGGAAGATTGGGCAAGTACTCAAAACAACCTGGGCATAGCTTACTGTGAAAGAATCCGTGGAGACCGGGCTGATAATCTCGAACTTGCTATTGAAGCATTCCAACTAGCATTAGAAGTTCGCACCAAATCAGACTTCCCCATTGATTGGGCAATGACTCACTATAACCTGGGCAATGCCTACTGTGAAAGAATCCGTGGAAACCGGGGTGATAATCTCGAAGAAGCCATAGAACTATACCAACTAGCATTAGAAGTTCGCACCAAACCAGATTTCCCGGAAGATTGGGCAAGTACTCACAACAACCTGGGCATAGCCTATAGTGACAGAATCCGTGGAGACCGGGCTGATAATCTCGAAAAAGCAATTGCCCAATACCAACTAGCTTTGGAGGTTTATACCAAACCAGACTTCCCCGAAGAGTGGGCAAGAACCCTATATAACCTGGGTAATGCTTACAGCAACAGAATAGTAGGAGATACTACAGAGAATCTGGAAAATGCGATCGCATGCTATGAACATGCCTCAGAAATCTTTACCCGTGAGGACTTTCCCGAAGATTGGGAAAACCTTCAAGGTCATATTGCTAGACTACTGATTCAGCTAAGAAATGCTATAAATTAAAATACCAGAAGTCATGGTTCGGTCACAATGGAACAGCAACTAAGCTTGCCATTATTTGATTTTTCCTCTGCTGTCGGAAGCTTTGCAGCAAAGAGTAGTCAGGAACGAGGAGCAATTTTTACCCGACGTGAGGTTGTAGAGTTTATTCTTGACCTGACAGGTTATACCGTAGATCGCCCTTTGCCAGACTATCGGATACTTGAACCCTCGATTGGTGATGGTGACTTTCTTGTTCCGATTGTAGAGCGACTGTTAACTGCTTATGGTGCCCATGATTCTAATCAAGTCAGACTAGTTGATAGTCTCCACAATTCTATTCGTGCAGTTGAGATCAATCCTCAAAGCTTTGAAAATACCAGAATTAAACTTTTAAGGTTGCTCCAGCACCATGGAATTAATCAAGATGACGCCTATGAATTGCTAACAGCCTGGCTGATTGAAGGGGACTTCCTACTTGTAGATTTACCAGGCTCATTTACTCATGCAGTTGGCAATCCGCCTTATGTTCGGCAAGAGCTGATTCCAGATATTTTATTGGCCGAGTATCGAGCCAGATATAACACTATATATGATCGAGCCGATCTATATGTCCCTTTTATTGAACGTGCCCTAAGTAGTCTGGAACCTGGAGGGGTTTTAGGTTTTATTTGTGCCAATCAATGGCTAAAGAATAAATACGGTAAGCTACTACGAGCAATGGTTTCTGATCATTATCATCTTGCTTACTATATTGATATGGTGGATACTCAGGCGTTTCGCACTGAAGTTAGTGCTTATCCTGCCATTACAGTCATCAAGTGCCAAAAGTCCGAAGTTGTTCGAGTTGCTCATCGACCATTAGTTGAATACAACACACTTAAGAAACTAGCACAAAATTTTTCGGCTGACTCTATTGCTCCGGAAAGTGGTATCATCGAGCTTACGGGTGTCACAAATGGTTCAAAACCATGGATTCTAGATTCTGTTGAAGAACTTATGGTGGTTCGTCGCCTAGAAGAAGACTTTCCTAGTTTAGAAGAGGTTGGTTGTAAGGTAGGCATTGGTGTAGCGACCGGAGCAGATAAAGTTTACATTAGACCCTTTGAAAAACTGGACGTTGAACCCGATAGAAAATTGCCTTTAGTCAAGACAAAAGATATTAAAACTGGTATTATAAAGTGGGGTGGCCTTGGTGTTGTAAACCCATTTCACGACAATGGTTCTTTAGTTGAACTTCAAAATTATCCCAAGCTAGCAAGTTACCTTACCCAACATTACGAGACAATTTTAAAACGGAACTGTGCCAAGAAAAATCCCAAGAATTGGTACAGAACAATTGATAGAATTTATCCCAGCCTGACCGTTTCTCCTAAACTGCTAATTCCTGATATTAAATCTAAGGCACATATCGTCTATGAAGATGGAAAATTATACCCCCATCATAACCTTTATTTCATTACTTCACAAGAGTGGGATTTAAAAGCCCTTCAAACAGTTCTCAAATCAGGTATAGCTAAACTATTTGTATCTATTTATTCAACTCAGCTCAGGGGAGGGTATCTTCGCTTTCAAGCACAATACTTACGGCGAATCAGACTTCCTCAGTGGCAAAGTGTTTCAGAGAATGTTCGAAGAATGCTAATAGAAGCAGCAAACACAGGAGATTTTAACCTTGGAAACTATGCAGTGTCTGAAATTTATGGATTGACACCACAGGAGCGAGCTGTGATTAGAGATAACCAGATCTAATATCAAGTCTGGTTGAATACCCATAATTAAGGAGAGGGTGGGGAGGGTGGGAAGTGTAGGGAGGGTGGGGAGATGGGGAGATGGGGAGATGGCAAGATGGGGAAGATTTTTATTAAGGGTAATTAGACCTCGCCTTTTGCCTTTTGCCTGCCCCCCTTACTAAGGGGGGTTAGGGGGGATTCCTTTTGCCTTGTCAACACCCACGGTTTATGAGACTTATGCAAGAGGTCTATTATCCCGACATGATATAAATAAGCAATGAGTATCGATCTAGGTAACTATGAAGTTAAAGCCAGAAAAGCTATCCAGCTATTTTGGGGAAATCGAGAAGCAGCTCGCCAAAAACAAATTGAGAGTGGTAACCCCGATCAGGGAGAACGGGCTGGTGTCACTACTGGAAAGAATATGGATGCTTTCTTAACCATCATGGCAGATATTGTCACTTTGAATGGTCTTGGATCAGCCAATATTTGCTTAAAAAAACGGGTGCTTACATTACCAGGGTACTTTCGTCCTACAAAATTATGGGATTTGCTAATCATAAATCACGGACGACTGATTGCAGCCATTGAACTCAAGAGCCAGGTCGGACCTTCTTTTGGCAACAATTTTAATAATCGAACAGAAGAAGCTATCGGTACGGCTGTTGATTTATGGACTGCCTATCGTGAAGGAGCCTTTGGAGAAAATCCTCCACCATTTGTCGGTTGGCTGATACTACTTGAAGACTGTGATGAATCTCGCTCTCCCGTTCGTGATAGTGCCCCACATTTTACCGTTTTTCAGGAGTTCAATGGAGCTTCTTATGCAGACCGTTATAACATCCTTTGTCGAAAGCTGATTCACGAGCAACTCTATACCACAGCCACATTGCTAATTTCTCCACGTTCAGCTATCAGTACAGGTGACTATAGTCACCTGTCCGAGATGACAAACCTCAAAACTTTCATAAAAATCTAGGTAGCAGGAAACCCCGCGTCTAAAGACCGGGGAGGAATGCTCGCCTTGTGGCTAAAGCCACCTAGAACTAACCGTGATGAGGATCGCTAATATATTTTTGGATGGTTTCAGTACTCACTTTACCTGCTGTAGAGAAAAAATAACTATTTGTCCACAAAGATGGGAGTTTCTTTAGATCGGGAAACTCCTTTCTTAGATAGTTGGCACTTCTGCCTTTAAAAGCTCTGACAACTTGATATATTGCATCTGTCGGGTGGATTTCGACAAATAGGTGGATATGATCTGGTGCAACTTCAAGAGCCTTGATGTTCCAGTCTTTCTCTAAAGCTATTTCAGCAAATATCTCGTAAATTCTATCTCGGATATTTCCTACTAACACCTTTTTCCTGCGCTTTGGAATCCATACCAAGTGAACAGTACAGAGTCCCACTGCATGATTGTAGTGCCTATACTCAAAACTGGTTTTTATCAATTTATTTTCCTTCCGGAGACGAAACCTTAAAACAAGGCAGCCTTAATCAGAAAGTTTTAACCCTTTACGTAAGATCGATCAACCATAAAGGCTGCCTTGTTTTTGCGGTAACTTCTGACCGGACTTGCTGTCGTTTCTAATGTAGTCTATAATAGAGGCAACGATAAGCCAAGAAAGGTCGATAATGGCTAAAACCAAGAAGCAGATGGGAGTGCAGCAAATCCTGTTACACCCAGACAAAGAGACTGAAGCTATCTTGACTTATCTGTGCGAACAGTCAGGTAAACTCTACAACATGGGGGTTTATTTTGCTCGTCAAATGCTTTTCAAGACAGGAAAAATATTGACCGGTAAATTTGACCTTGTTTACGAGAAAAGTATAGGAAAGTCAATAATAGCAAAATCACTCCCGTCTACTCCAGCTCAACAAACCTTACTAAGTGTAGCTGAGTCGTTTAAGTCTTACAAAAAACTGAGAAAATGCTGGTTTGAAGGACAAATAACGGACAAGCCTAGACCTCCAAAATATTTAAAAGGGTCGAAGTTGTTTAAGGTGGCCTATCCTAACTCAGGAGGACAAAGACCAAGAATCAAAGAAGGTCAGTTACATTTCTCTTTGGGATTGACCGTGAGGCGTTGGTTTGGAGTTAAGAGTTTCTCCCTTCCCTTTCCTACCAATCTAGAAGGGAGGAAAATCAAAGAGTGGACTATACTACCAAAGAACGGAGCCTTATACTTGGAAGTGTCGTACGAAATTCCGGAACAAAAGCCTCAGGAACAAGTAGGGAATGAAGCTCTGAGTATAGACCTTGGGACTTCTAGTAATCTAGCTGCCTGTGTTGATACATTAGGTAATTCTTTCTTGATTGACTCTCGCGCAATGAAGTCGTTTAATCAGTATTGGAACAAGCAGGTTGCGACAAGAAAAGAAGGCAAACCGCAAGGGTACTGGGATAAATGGCTTGACCGAGTTACTCGGAAGCGTAATCACAGGATAAGAGACGGAATAAATAAAGCTGCTCGGCTGATAATAAATCACTGCTTAAAACACAAAATCAATACTCTTGTTTTAGGTTGGAATGAGGGCTTTAAACAGAATTCCAATATGGGAAGGTTAAACAATCAAGAATTTGTCCAAATTCCCTTAGGTAAACTCAAAGACAGACTTTCTCAGTTATGCGATCTACATGGCATTCGATTAGAAATAACAGAAGAAGCCTATACCAGTAAAGCTAGCTATCTTGACGGTGACTCCCTGCCTAAGTTCGGCCAAAAACCGACTGGGTGGAAAGCGTCAGGAAGACGAGTTAAGCGTGGACAATACCTATCTGCGAATAGATCAATTGTTAATGCCGATTTAAATGGCAGCGCAAATATTATGCGCAAAGTAGCCAGAAAGCTAGGACTTGATCTTAGCCGACTGGGTAGACGGTCTTTGACTACCGTAGCGAGGATTAGGCTGTGGGAGCTACCTCAGTTTAACCTGTCCGCAGAATCCCCGCGTCTAATGACCGGGGAGTGTCAATACTACATTTGCTGGGCATATTGCTGCTGAAGCAGCCAGAGCTAATAATAGTTAAATGTAAGCATTCAGCCGTCAGCGCTCAGCCGTCAGCTGTCAGTGGTCAGCCGTCAGTGGTCAGCCGTCAGTGGTCAGCCTAATGCTTAATGCCTAATGCAAACGTAACTCATATAAAAAAATGGTTACCTGTTTTATTCAAAAGCACCTGAAGTAGCTTGCGTGGCACAGGCTTCTATAGCGTGGCACAGGCTTCGACGCTGTTACGATAAGCTGATAGCTGATCGCTGATAACTGATCGCTGAAAGCTGAAAGCTGAAAGCTGATCTCTGATAACTGATACCTTATCTATTGTATGCTAAAATATAGAATAAGCATTACAAGATTTTTCATAAATTAATATGTCACCTGCGTGGTCAAATTGGAGGGGTAATGTTTCTTGCAACCCCAAAAGTATTGTCGAGCCGTCTTCTAACGAAGATCTCAGGAAAGTTCTTGCCATGGCTCGAACCGAAAGGATGAAAGTTAAGGTGGTTGGTTCGGGGCACTCATGGTCAGAAGCTGCATGCACGGATGGTGTTCTTGTATCCTTGAAGCGACTAAACCGGGTGATCGAGCTAGATCGAGAACGGGGGACCGTTACTGTCGAGCCAGGAATAACACTAAACAGCTTGAATCAATACCTCGACCAACACGGCATGGCCTTGCAAAATCTGGGAGCAATCACAAAGCAGACTATTTCTGGTGCCATAGCAATGGCTACCCATGGAACAGGAGACAAAAACGGCTCACTGGCCAGTGCAGTGGTCGAGCTGGAGCTAATGAAAGCATCCGGGGAAGTTGTCCGCTACCAACAAGATAATCCAACATTTTATGGAGTATGTGTCAACTTGGGTGCCCTTGGTATTATTACTAGATTAACCCTTCGTTGTGTTCCTACATTCTTCTTGCGAGATATTCAACAACCGATGTTGACCGACCTTCTCAGAAAAGAAATAGACACATTAGTTAAAGAAAACGACCATTTCCAATTCTTTGAATTTCCCCACACCTCACGCTCCTATTGGTTTAAGTTTAATAAAATGGATGAGCCCGTTACTCCCATGCCATTCTGGAGACAATTCCTAGACGACCTATCTAGAACTATATCTAGATCCGGCAATGGAATCGGTGACTGGATTACCAGAAATTTTCCTGCTATAATTCCTCTAATCTTTAGAGTAGCTTTTCTGACTAATCTACGGGGATTAAACCGTTGGGATAAGAGCTTTAAAATCCTCGCTTTTGAGAATATTAATTTCACATATTCAGAGTTGGAGTATGCCATACCAAGGTCAGCTACAATCAAAGCTCTGGAGCAAATTCACCAGATGATAGAAAACCATGGATTTAGGATAAACCTACCCATATCAGTTCGATTTGCTAGTTCCGAAGAGCATTGGTTAAGCCCACTGTATCAAAGAGAATCGGTATATATTAGCCTTAACTTATCAGGGTCAGATTTTAAGGTGATTGAAAACTATCACCGGGAAGCCGAAAAGATATTATTAGAGTATGGTGGGCGTCCCAACTGGGGCAAGCACTTTTATTCCAATCGGGAATATCTGCGCTCACAATACCCACGTTGGGATGACTTCGCTCTACTTATGAAAGAATTTGATCCTGATCGACTTTTTTCTAACCCCTTCCTCGACCGCCTCTTCCCTTTTGATGTATGATTGGCTCAAATCGGTTGGGAGTTGGTTTCACAGTCGGGGTTTCTTCCATATTCTCTAATATCATCTCGGGATAATTACCCTTAATAAAAATCTCCCCAATCTCCCCACCCTACCCCCTCTCCACCTACTCCTTACTCTAATGCCTTGACCACTTGAGTCATTCCATCAAGTAATTTTTTATTTTTTTCGCTCCTAGCGCCATAGAGACGGGCGGAAAAGACTGTGATCAATTCCATCATGTCTTGGGTTAATTCGTCTTCAAAGCTGACTCCCTCTGGGGATTTATTAATGATAACGACTTCTGTGCCAAACTCTTCACAAATGGTAAAGATTAATTCTGATCCAAATCTCAGCAATCTATCCTTGTGAGTAATCACCAATCGTTCCACATCCCCTGTCATAATTTTTTTGAGTAATTTGTTCAATCCTTGTTTGTGATAATTTAAACCACCCCCGAAATCAGAAATAGTCTCATATTGCCAACCATTAGCAGCGCTAAAATTTTCTAATAATTGAATTTGACTCCTCAGGTCTTTTTGTCGCTCATCACTTGAAACCCTGGCATAATTAATGGTCAATCTGTCGGTCAATGGCTGAGGATTTCTTGGTGTTATATGTTTGATATCTTTAAGATAAAATCGTCGTTGTCCAGTAGGTGAACGTTGATATCTGATTTTTCCCGCATCAGCCCACCGTCTTAGGGTTTTGGTAGAGACTCCTAGCTGTTTAGCTGCCTCCCCAATGCTTAATGTCATCTCAGAATGACTTTCCATATCAATGGTAGATCTAATCACAACCTCTATAGTATTACCCATTTTGTAAGTAATGTCTAAGGGTGTCTATTTTTTTAGAGAGGCAAGAGGCAACAGGCAAGAGGCAAGAGGAACCCACCCCTAACCCCGACCAGGAGGGGAAGGCAAGAGGCAAGAGGCAAGAGGCAAGAGGCAAGAGGCAAGCTAGCAATAGGCAAGCTAGCAATAGGCAACAGGCAAGCTAGCAATAGGCAACAGGCAAGCTAGCAATAGGCAACAGGCAAGAGGCAATAGGCAACAGGCAAGAGTAGTAAATATATTATTGTATAATATAATGTCGGGATAATTACCTTTAATCAAAATTCCCCCCATCTCCCCATCTCCCCATCTCCCCACACTTCCCACACTCCCCCCTCTCCCCACACTTCCCACAGTCCCCCCTCTCCCTACGCTAATCCCTTGGCCTTAACTCAAACTGATCGAATTTAATCACATCTGAATTAGGCGATCGCGTATCAAAGCGATAGCTAGTTACTATACCGGTGCCAGTATCCAAGATACTAAACACAGTCACGTCATTACTGGCGATATAAGGCAAGGGCTGGTTATTCTCTCCTAACAATGGCGCTATGGTTGGCATCACTGGCTGTAATCCATTTGGGTCTCCAGTAGCGGAATAGTTTTCTTTATAGCCAGTTGGTACTGGGCGGTTATTCTCACCAACATAAGCGCCATAACTATTGCCCACATTGGAGGATTCTAAAAAATGCATGCCATTACCATCAACAAAGCGATTCCATAAATGGGAATGGCCATAATACACCAACTGCACACCAGCAGCTTCTAACAATGGCACCACATCCTGAATGATGTAATCCTTGTCTTTGGGGTACTCATAACGCACTGCTGTCACTAACCCATCCCGATTCCGCTCAATAATCTGCACTGGGTTAGTATAAGCTGGGACAATATTCCCCCCTAGGCTATGGGGAGGATGGTGAAGCATCACAATTTTATACTTAGCTTGTTGGAACTCAGTGCTATTGAATTCTGCCTGGAGCCATTGGTACTGGGGACTCCCTTTACTAACCGGTTCAAAGATATGTTGTCCGTATCCCCAAGCAATGGGATTGTCTAAATCTTGTTCCCGTTCTTGATACCTACCTTTGGCATTAGGGCTTAAGCTATATGTGCGCCAAATATTAGTAATGTACAACACCACTAAGCGAATATTACCAAAGGTTACGGCATAATAAGGTTTGCCATTAGGTAGGTAAAAAATTTCGTTATAAGTGTCAGTATTATAGGTATTGTTTTTTAGCCAAGCTTGGTAATAATTAGGGTCATTATCTGGATTTAACTGTTCAGCTTTTTGCCGATAGATGGCTTGTGCTGCAGGGCGAGGAAAAGGGTCATTGAATTGGCTATTCAAATCCTTTTCCATAGAAAAACGCCCCATCACTTCATGATTGCCAACTACAGGAAAGATCGGGGCATTTTGAATAATTTCACCCCCATGGTAGGTAGTTTTAACTCCATTCTTCTCCAATTGGTAATTGGCTCGACCCTGAAGACAGGGGAAAAAGGCACCACCCCGGTTATCATCAAACCATTCCGAAGCCCGGTCAGGAACATTAACTAAATCACCAACATAAAACACTCCATCAATTTGGCCGACGGTTTCTACCACCTTCTGGAGATTAGCTGCTGTCATGGGCATTAGTTGATGGTCAGAGGTCAGAAGAATTTTCTGGGGTGTCTCAGGGTTTGGGAGAGCACTGAGGCTATAGAGTTTGCTCGTGAAAACTTGCCCATTCTCCTTGACACTGCTGACTTGATAGGGATCGCGTTGACCAGGAGTCAGTCCAGTTACGATGGCTTCATGACGCCAAATATCCCGCATGATGGGCTTCTGGTAGAGTTGGGCGTCTTCGGTCTGGTTGCCGACTCGGGATTTTTGGTCTTCCCGAGTGCGGCTGAGTTTAGTAGTAGTAGCAGTGGCCTTACGGTAAGAGGTCGTGCCGTAGGTAAGGGTGTGGCGGGAGCCAGGAAAGTCGGTAAACCAAACCACTCGCACGGAATCTTCTGTCGGGAATTGTAAGAATGGGTCAGTTAGTAATTCGTAAGCGGATGTCATGGCTCGCTGCTGGGTAATTTGCTTGATAGTTGGGACAAGAACAATTACACCGATCACTATAGCTGCCATGAGGATAAAGCGACTGATAGAAAACTTGACCATGAAGGCTATAGGGCAGGGAATCGGGAATCGGGAATCGGGAGAAGAGTGTGGGGAGAGGGGGAAGTGTGGGGAGAGGGGGAAGTGTGGGGAGAGGGGGAAGTGTGGGGAGAGGGGGAAGTGTGGGGGGATAGGGGGGACAACAGAGGTAAGAAGTAGTTTTCGATGAAGTTGGTATAGCTTTGATCATACTTATTTTGATCATACTTATGAGGTAGATTCAAGCTTCTTACCCCGTCTTGATGCAAAGCACGAGTAAGGGTTTCCCCCAAGACTGAGCTGCATTCCGACTCCCGACTCCCGATTCCCGATTCCCGACTCCCGACTCCCGACTCCCGACTCCCGATTCCCGACTCCCGACTCCCGACTCCCAACTCCCAACTCCCGACTCCCAACTCCCGACTCCCGACTCCCGACTCCCGACTCCCTAATACTTTGGCTGCTCGAGTGCCTCAAACGCTCAATTTGTTTTTGTGGAAAGTATATTTTGAATCGTAAACATTTCTGTAAAATATTCTTGCAATAATTACATTTGAGGTCAGATTAAAGTTAAATTAGATACAAAACCAACTGACTATAGGTTTTATAGAAGCAATACTATGACATTATTAACTACTAATCAAGTTGTTAAACAACTTCAGCAAGGACTGTCGTTACAGAAAGCCGAGCTGAGTCATATTGATTTACAGGGCTTGAATCTAGATAAGGCTGACTTTGCCCATGCCTACCTACGTAATGCCAATCTCTCGGGAGCGTCTTGTCAAGAGACAGACTTTACTCAAGCCAATCTCAGCTGGGCCAAGCTATCCGGGGCCACTCTGGTTTATGCCCAACTCTCAGAAGCTCAACTGACTTGTGCTGGTTTGGAGGGGGCGAATCTCCGAGGGGCTTGGGCAACAAAGGCTAAGCTGTGTGGAGCAAGACTAGATGGGGTTGAGGCGTCCTTAGCTCAGCTGGAAAGGGCTGATTTGAGAGAAGCAACTGGCAAAGGGATAACCTTTATCAATGCCAATCTCAAGATGGCCAATTTAGGAGCTGTGAATTTCCCTGAGGCTAATTTCAGTGGAGCAAGCCTTGATCTAGCTACCTTAGAAGGGGCTCAGTTAATCGATACTAAGTGGCTTGGTGCTGATTTGGAACGGGCAAATTTAAGCCGTGCTAGTTTAGTCAGAGCAGATTTAACCTCTGCTAATCTGATTGTTGCTAATCTCAGAGCTGCTGATTTGACCGAGGTGATTTTGCGTGGTGCTCAGTTGCTGGAGTCAAGTTTGGAAAATGCCTTATTAAAGGATGTTGATTTAACTGAAGCGTCTTTATTTTCTGCCAATTTAGAAGGCGCTCGCTTATCTAAGGTTAATCTTAAAAATGCTGATTTACAGTACGCTATTTTGGAGAATACTATTTGGAATGGTGTTGATTTCTCTAACTGTGAGGTAGCAGGTGCAGTGTTTACCGATGCTAAAGGCTTAAGTGCTCAACAGTGCCAATGGCTCAAGGAAAATGGCGCGTTGAATGTTCCTTGTGGGTAACAGCAACCTCAGCTATCAGCTATCAGCGCTCAGCGGTCAGCTTTCAGCTTTCAGCTTATTTTATTCAAAAGCACTGATTGCGCTACGGGCAAGCTGCGCAATCAGTAGCTTGGCCACAGATAGAATCTACCAAAAGATCCGGGAACGTGAGAGCTCCCCTTTTCTAAAGGGGGGATGAAACTCCCGCGACGGGGTTTACCCCGACGTATCCATTCAAATAAGTTATAATATAAAGAAGGAGGTGATAGTGACGTGTACAAAACAATTCCATTAAAAGCAAAGTTTTCAGATGAAGAAAATGCTTTTTGGCTATTTCAGTGCGAACAGGCCAATAGTTTATGGAATTGTGCTACGTATTACTCCAAACAAAAACATTATGGTTGGCTAGAACAGCAGCCAGAAGCATTTACGACTTACTGGAAAGGGGATGATCTAAGATACGGCTGGAAAACTTACAAGTGTAGCGTTAAATACGCGGAATTGTGCAAAAGTCTTAAAGATAGCCCTCACTACAAAGCAATGGCTGCTCAGTCCGCACAGCAAACCCTCAAATCTGTAGCCGAATCAATTACTAGTTATAACCAGCTAGTTAGTCTTTACTATAAAGGTCAGGTAGATAGACCAAGGCTCCTCAGATACCGCCAGAAAGGGGGACTGGCTGCTGTTACTTTTCCTCGGCAAGCGCTGACTTATAAGAATGGCTTATTTTACCCGTCAATCAGTAAAGAGAGCAAACCAGAATTACTTACGGAGATTACACTTGAGCCGCCCGGGTTTATAGATCCAGATTGGGTTAAAGAGGTAACTGTTCGCCCGTACCTAGGACAATTATGGATTGACTGGGTTATTGATGATGAGAAGCAGTTGATCGAAAATAATCCTAACCTAGACTATTCCCAAGCGTGGAGTTTTGACCACGGTGGTAATAACTGGCTAACTGGTGTCTCAACCCAAGGAAAAAGCCTAATCATTGATGGCCGCAAACTCAAATCAATGAATCAAGGTTATGCCAGATTAGTCGCGAAGTATAAAACCGGCAAACCGGAGTTTTACTGGGATGCGAACCTAGATCGGGTGCAAAGAAAACGAAACAATCAGATCAGGGATGCGATAAATAAAGCGGCTAGGTTTATAATCAATCGCTGCCTAAGTGACCGCATTGGAAATTTAATTATCGGGTGGAACGAACGTCAAAAAGATTCTTTAAATATGGGGCGACTAGGAAATCAAAACTTTGTAGTCATCCCCACTAAAAGGTTAATCGAAAGACTGAAACAACTTTGTACCGAATATGGTATCAAGCTAACAATTACTGAAGAGTCGTACACCAGTAAGGCGTCTTTTCTGGATGATGACCCATTACCAAAACACGGTGAAAAACCCAGTGGATGGAAAGCATCAGGTAGAAGGATGAGGCGCGGGCTGTACAAAACTTCTTTTGGACACCTGATCAATGCCGATTGTAACGGTGCCGCAAACATAGCGAAAAAAGTAGCCACACAGTTAGGTATCGACCTGACCAAGGTGGGTAGGGGAGCTTTGACACTCCCACATCGACATGATCTTTTTAAATCCCTTTCTAGATCATATCGAACAAGCTGTGAAGTGGCGCGGTTTCAACCCGCCACGTAACAACCTTGTAGAATCCTCCGTGCTTCAGCCGGGGGAGATGTCAAACAAATGGAGAATAACGATCATGATTAAACCCCAACAGGAAATTATCAAACAAGGATATCAAGCCTTAGTTGATGCTTTGGGAATTGTTGATGCAATTCGGTTTATTCAATATTTTAACTGGGGTCAAGGTGATTATACCCAAGAACGCCATCAGTGGCTAAAGCAAAAGCCATTAAACGAGATTATAAACTCAATCAAGCAACAACAAGATGACAGCAATCAGTATGATGAAATTATTAAATAATAAGGGGTCTTCAGTTTCTTGGTGCTCCCTGCCAAAAATCTTATCTACTGGTCTGACAAACCTGCGGAATATGGGTATCTACGAGCTTTCAATGCTCTTATCCTGATTAATGGTAACCGTTGCGGAAGCCTAACCGTTGCGAAAGCCTAACTGTTAAACAACCATGCGATCGCGTAGCGTCGGCTGTGGCCGTAGGCCACGCTGCGCGAACGCCCAATCCCATATACTTATGACTAGCTGATGGTAGGGTGATCTCTCCCCATCTCCCCATCTCCCCATCTCCCCATCTCCCCATCTCCCCATCTCCCCCTGCTCCCGACTCCCGACTCCCGACTCCCGACTCCCGACTCCCGACTCCCGACTCCCGACTCCCAACTTCCGAAATTAAAAAGTACCAATAACTGCTATAATTATGCCGAAGCTATTTCAAGCAATAACTTGAAACTGAATATGGGTGCAGCAAAACCAGTGATCACCCTCACAGCAAGTTGGGCCAGGGCAATGGCAATCGCCCTGGGTGGGGTGACCGTAGCCATGTCAGGAAACTATGCCTTGGCCGAGATTGTTCCAGATGGGACCTTGGGTTCAGAATCGTCTGTGGTTATACCTAATACCACTGTCCGAGGGGAAATCGGGGATCTGATCGAAGGTGGCGCTAAACGTGGTGCTAACCTATTCCACAGTTTTGGGGAATTTAATGTCGGGGAACTGCAACGGGTTTATTTTGCTAATCCTTCTGGAATTGAGAGCATTCTAACCAGGGTAACTGGAAGTAATCTCTCCAATATTCTAGGCACCTTGGGAGTGGATGGGCCAGCAAATCTGTTTTTGCTCAATCCTAATGGGATTGTGTTTGGAGCGCAGTCGAGATTAGATGTAGCTGGTTCCTTTGTAGCGTCTACCGCCAATAGCCTGGTATTTGGTAATGGGCTGGAGTTTAGTGCCACATCCCCAGAAGCCCCGCCACTGCTAACAATTAATATAACCCCAGGATTGCAGTATGGCAAGTATGACCCCAGGACAAGAATTCAAAATGCTGGGAATTTAGCAGTAGGACAAGATTTAACTCTAGCTGCTGGCAATCTGGATTTACAGGGTCAACTGGAGGCTGGTAGGGATTTGACTCTGTTTGGAGAAGATACGGTTAGCATTAGGGATAGTGTAGCGCAACCATTTATCGCCAATGCAGGTGGTTTGCTGCTAATTCAGGGGAATCAGTTAATTGATATTGCTGCCCATAACCATACCGATAGTGGTTTATTCGCTGGTTCTGATTTACGGTTGCGATCGCATAATCCTGTAGCGGGGGATGCTCACTATACCGCTGGCGGAAGTTTCAGTATTGAGCAGTTGGATGGTAACCCAGGAAATTTACTGAGTCCCTATGACCCAATTATTTTGGCCAATGGGGATGTCAGTTTAGGAAACTATACCGGAGCATCACTACATATTTTGGCAGGAGGGAGTGTAACGGTTGGAGACCTGGAGATTAACTCTACCGATACAGCAGATAATGCCATTAGTCCTAATAACTCCAATCCGTTCTTGGCTAGTCTGGCTAATGTTACCTTGTCTGACCAAGCCGGAACGTCTGTAGTAATTGATGGCAGTAACCAACCTACCTTAGATATTCGTGCTGGCATAGATTGGACATTACTGGGGGGTTTTCCAGGAAATACCGATACTGGCAACCTTGCGCCTAACTTTGGGACTGCTGCTACTAGTGCAGATATTACCATTGGTGACATCTCGATTCAAGCACCAAATGGACTAGTATTCTTAACGAATCAGTATCAACCGAACGGATCTAATCCTACTAACACCCTTGAAATTGGAACACTCCGCACTGATGACGATTTCGGTGGGTTTGTCGGAAATAGTGGTGATGTGATTATCGATTATCGAGGTGGGATTGAAATAAGCGTTCGCGAAGCGTCGGCTTCGCCGAATCGCATTAATACCTCTAGCGCTACCGGTAATGCCGGTCAGATTAACTTAATTACTCTTGATGACATCACCCTTGAAAATAGTGACATAATCACCAGTACCTCCAATGCTGGCCAAGCTGGAGATATTACCATTGAAACCGGTTCCTTCACCGCCCGCCGAGGAGCTAGGATCCGAGCCAACAGCAACAGTCAAGCTGATGGCGGAGATATTACCATTACGGCCAGTGGCGCAGTTTCCATTGATGGCAGAAACGGCACTGAAGCCAATAACAACGGCACTGAACTAGTATCTCGTCTGGACAACGGAGGCATAGGCAAGAGTGGGGATATTACCATCAAAGGGGATTCTGTCTCAGTCACAGAGAGCGCTGTCCTTGATGCTGGGCTCCGGGGCGAAGGGAGCGCAGGTAATATCAACATCGAGGCTCGTCAAGTGATATTTGAAGGGGCACCGAGGGCAAAGAATAGCCGAGGCAATGAAAATGAAGCCTCCAGTGAAGCCAGAGTTAATGTTGAGCGTGGGGCAAGCGGCCAGGGGGGTACGATAACTATTAAGACTGAATCCTTATCAATCCTTGATGGTGCTAGACTCAGTGCTGACCTCAACGGTACAGGCACTGGGGGCAATATTGAAATCGATGCTAGTGATAGCGTAACGGTTTCGGAAACAACAGGCAATCGATTTAGTCGGATTAGGAGTAACGTCGGGGAATTCGTTAGGCAAGACGCGGTCGGGAACGGTGGTAACATCACCATTCGCACTGGCTCTCTCTCCCTGACCCAGAGCGGTCAAATCGAAGCCAACACCAATGGCAGAGGTGATGCTGGCCAGATAACTATTGTTGCTGATGACACAGTTACCTTAGAAGGGCAAGCAACAAGGGGTAGGAATGCTGGTATTGTAAACAACATAGAAAGAAACGGTACCGGTGATAGTGGTGGTATTTCCATTACCACAGGCTCTTTGTTCATTAATCAGAATGGTTCCTTGGAGTCGAGGATCAGAGCACGGGATGAAGGAGAGAGAAATGGTGGTGATATAACAATTATTGCTGAGGATCAAGTTATCCTTGATAAGAACATTAACTCGATTCTGACCCAAGTCAATCCTGACGCAATCGGCGACGCAGGGAAGACATTGATTGAGGCCGAATCGGTGACTATCAGCAATGGTGCTAGAGTCGTAGCTGACACCCTGGGAAAAGGAAATGCAGGCGAGATAACTATCAAAGCTCGCGAGACAGTTACCATTGACGGGATAGCAAGTAATGGGAATATATCGAGCGGTTTGCGCTCTAGGGTCGGTCCGGATAGAGAAGACCGAAGGGTTCGCAACCAATCAAAAGCTGAAGGTCAGGGTGGTGAGATCAAGATAGAGGCAAAGTCAGTTTTTGTGACCAATGGCGGTCAAGTAAGTACTGAAATCAATGACATAGGAGATGCTGGCGACATATCAATTATTGCTGAGGAGGAAGTTATATTTGATGGCGCTGCTAAGAATGAAGTAAATGGAGAAGAAAATGTATTTTCAAGTATTATCTTTAGTCGAGTTAGACCTCAAGCAGAGGGCGACGGTGGCAAAGTATCAATTGAAGCTGGGTCAGTTTCCTTTACCAACGGTGCTCTGATAAATTCCCAAACCCGTAGCACAGGAAAAGGGGGTGATATAACTATAAAAGCTCGCGATCGCGTTTTAGTTGACGGATTCAGCGAGCTGATTGGAGCAGGTAGTGGCATATTTAGTGATGTTCAATCCGATGGCGAGGGGGATGGTGGTAATATTGAAATTCAAGCTAACTCCATTGAAGTTACTGATCGGGGGAGGATACGTGCTGGCACGAGCGGCAGGGGGGATGGTGGTAATATAAACTTAACCGGTAGCAATACAGTAACTGTTAATAATGGAGTCATTTCCAGCGCTGTAAACCAGGGAGCTACTGGTACTGGTGGAGATATTGAGATCACTACTTCCTCCCTATCCCTTATTAATGGTGGGCGGGTGGAAGCAGGAACCTTAGGTGTAAGTCAAGCAGTTCTAGATTCTGATTTCACCAACCAGTCCTATCAAGAATTTGTGCTAGCAGATCAGCCAGTAGCCTATTGGCGTTTGGACGAAACCACTTCGATCACGGCTGTTGACAGTTCTGGCAATGGCTTCGACGGTACTTACAGGAATGGCGTAACTCAGGGAGTTCCAGGAATATCAGGCACAGCAGGAGAATTTGATGGCAACAATGATGCTGTGGATGTTGGTATTATTGCACCAGGTTCAGAATTAGATATCAGCAATAAATCCTTCACCGTAGAAGCCTGGGTCAAGCCAGACGAACTAAAAGAGCAATCCTATGTTGGGATACATCCAAGCAATAACCGAAACGATGGTGACGGTGACAGTCTATATTTCAGAGTGACCAGTAACGGGTCTGTCCGTTTTGGTGACTTTCCCGATGACTTGGAAACACTAAACAACGTCATTGAACCAGATACTTGGTATCACATTGTAGCTACTTACGACCAAATCTCCGACAGAAATACCATTTTTGTCAATGGTAAGAGAGTCACAGGTAACGACCAAGGTGCTTTTGAAGGTCAAGACCCCCGTTTCTTAATCGGGGCTTGGCGGAACATTGGTGACCAAGCATTTAATGGTGTGATTGATGAAGTCGCAGTCTATGACAAAGCCTTATCCCCTGAAAGCATCACTAGTCACTTCTTACTGGGCCAACTAAATCTTGGTGTATCTCCGGAATCCTTCTCTGAACGTGCAGCAAATGCTGGCAACATTAAAGTCAAAGCTGATGACATTACTATCTCTGGAGTTAGTCCCACTAAGAGTGACCTTGCCAGTGGTTTAGTGTCTAGCAGCTCAGGCAATTTCAGTGGTGTAGCTGGTGAAATCACCATCGATACTGATTCCCTGAAGGTTGAGGAGAGAGGGGAAATAAACGTAAGCAGTCAGACAGCTCAAGCTGGTGGTATCACCATAAATACTAATTCCCTGAAGGTTGAGGAGAGAGGAATAATAACAGTAAGCAGTAAGGAAGGGAGAGCAGGTAATCTGGACATTACGGCTAATTCCCTGTTGCTCAATAAAGGAAGACTTTTCGCTGAAACTGCTGAAAACCTCGATGATGGGACATCAGCAGCCGATATCATACTAAACATATCAGACCTAATACAGCTCAAAAACGAAAGTTTGATCTCAGCAGAGGCTTTATCATCAGAAGCTACCGGAGGTAATATCACCGGAGGTAATATCACGATTAATAATAATCCATTCCTGATTGTGTTCCCCCCAACTGGTTCTAACGGTAGCGATATCATTGCTAGAGCTCCAGAGGGTCAAGGGGGTAATATCACTATCAATGCCTTCAGCATTTTTGGTGATATTGAAGAGCGCAAAGCCATCCCAGACAATGGCACCAATGATATAGATGCCTCTGGTACTACAGACGGTGTGGTCAATATCAACACCGAAAATGACTTTCTGGAGCGAGAGCCCAACAGCTTACCCACGGACCCAGCCCAGCCTCAATTTGACCAGCGCTGTCAACCGAGTAATAGTACTGGCAGTAGGTTTATCAATACTGGACGTGGCGGCATACCCCCTCGCCCAGGTGAAATCAGCAGCAATAGCCCTTGGGAAGATATACGCCGTCCCACTACCCGTGGACGTTACCGCTCCCGTACTGCATTGGTTAAGCCCCCCGTTCAGCCCCCCACTACCCCTAAGCCAAAACGGATTATAGAAGCTCAAGGCATCATGATTGATGCTGAAGGCAATATCTTTCTTACTGCTTATCCAACTACTGTGACACCGGATGGATTTAGGCAGGTGCCTGGGTCTTGTTATTTGCGGTAGGGAGTAGGGAGTAGGGAACAGGGAATAGGGAGTAGGGAGCAGGGAGCAGGGAGCAGGGAATAGGGATGCAGTGTAGAACAGGCATCTTGCCTGTTTCATTCCCAGGGGCATCTTAGTGGAACAGGCATCTTGCCTGTATCCTGCCCGGCATCTTGGTGGAACAGGCATCTTGGTGGAACAGGCATCTTGGTGGAACAGGCATCTTGGTGGAACAGGCATCTTGCCTGTATCCTGCCCAGCATCTTGTTGGAACAGGCATCTTGCCTGTATCCTGCCCGGCATCTTGGTGGAACAGGCATCTTGCCTGTTTCATTCCCAGGGGCATCTTAGTGGAACAGGCATCTTGCCTGTATCCTGCCCGGCATCTTGGTGGAACAGGCATCTTGCCTGTATCCTGCCCAGCATCTTGGTGGAACAGGCATCTTGCCTGTATCCTGCCCAGCATCTTGGTGGAACAGGCATCTTGCCTGTATCCTCCCTCAGGCAGACAAGATGCCCACCCCACTCATATTCATCCCGCCCCTCAGCAATGCCAAAAATTTAGATTTACCTCAGCCTTACTGTGAAACACTACACTTCATTCAAGAGATAATTAAAAATAGAAACCCTAGATTTAGCGTCCCCATGCTTCGCCCGACCCTAGTTGGCACCCAAGCCCTAATTTTTTTTCTCCTAAATTTAGTTATACCCATTGGCATCCTCCCGGTCTTATCCTATCCCACCACTGTTAAGCCAATTCCTCAAGATTGGTCAGCGTCAGAATTAGTGGAACAAGGCAGAGAATTCTACACCAACGGTCAGTTTAATCAAGCAGCAAGCACTTGGAAACAAGCAGCACAAGCCTATGAATCCCAAGGGGATATATTACATCAGGCGATGGCGTTGAGTTATCTGTCCTTGGCTTACCAGAAACTGCAACAGTGGTTTGATGCAGAAGATGCGATCGCATTTAGCCTCGACCTGTTAGAGACCGGATCAGATCTCAGGGATAGCCCAGACTACCAGCAAATCCACGCCCAAGCTCTCAACACCCTAGGTAGTCTAGAATTAGCCTTAGGACAACCAGACACTGCTCTAGAAGCCTGGCAATTCGCTACTGAGATTTATCAACAATTAAAAGATGACATTGGCATTACAGGTACCCTAATTAATCAAGCTCAAGCGATGGAAGCCTTAGGACTTTACCGTCGCACCTGTAAAACCTTATTACAAGCCTTAAAGCTGGACAATAATTGCGATTTGTCCAATCAAGAACGGTTTGAAACGGTGCTGCAAACCTTTCAACAAACCCCTGATCCCCAGATTAAAATCCTGGGCTTACGTAGCCTTGGGAATAGTCTCCGTCTCCTCGGGGACTTGAACCACTCTCAGCAAGTGCTTAAGGCAAGTTTGAAAGTAGCTCAACCTCCTCTGGAAAAACGAGAGACCTTACTGAGTTTGGGGGATACAGAACGTTCTTGGTACAACCACTATAAACAATTATACACCAGAAAGAGGCTGAGAACTGATCAAAAAGAAGTTAAAAAAAAGGTTATCGCTCAGGTTAATCATGCTCTAAAATACTATCAAGAATCTCTTCAAGAGTCAAGCAAATCATCAGCATCAACCAGCTTAGACATTGAACCAAAACTACAGCAATTAAGTCTACTCATTGATTACCACAATTGGTTAGAGAATTTAAACAATGAAGATAATAATGATAATCAAAGCCCAAATATCCAAGACGTGAAATCTCAAATTAATGACCAAGTCAAGGAATTACTCAACAGCGAGATAACTAAATTACCAGCTAGTCGAACCGCAATCTATGCTCAAATCAATTTTGTCGAAAGCCTGATCAGCTATGAGCTAAAATCGAACAACCATCAAGACAATCTTCAGCGGTCATCCTTTATCCTTCAGCCTTACGAAATTGCCCATACTTTAGTCAAAGCTCTCCAAGAGGCTCAACTTTTGGACGATAAACGAGCCGAATCCTATGCCCTCGGTACCCTTGGGAAGCTCTATGAACAAACTCAGCAATGGTATCAAGCTCAAGAATTTACCGAAAAAGCCCTCACCTTAGCTCAAGGAATTCAAGGGGATGACATTGCCTATCAATGGCAATGGCAGTTAGGACGAATTTATCAAGCTCTGGGAAAAACTGAAGAAGCGATCACCGCTTACCAAGCAACGGTCAAAACCCTAGATTCTCTCCGCCAAGATTTACTGGCTCTTAGTTCAGATGTGCAGTTTTCCTTTCGAGAAAATGTTGAGCAAGTCTATCGAGAATTAGTGGATTTACTATTGCAGGACGAGCAAAGCGCTGAACCGATCGCAAATAAACGGATTCCAGATAACCGGATCGCAGATAACAAGCTCAAGCAAGCTACCGAAGCAATTGACTCTCTCCAGCTAGCCCAAATTGAGAATTTTCTGGGGTGTAACCTTTCTGACATTGTGGAATTGGCCGAGCAGGAAATCGATCCGAGTGCAGCATTAGTCTATCCGATTATTCTGGATGACCGGTTAGCGGTGATCGTGAAATTACCAAAATCAGGAGAATTTATTCACTATACCACTGCTTTACCTAAAGCTAAACTTGAGCAAACCTTAGAAAGTCTGCGTATAGAGCTAGAAAAACGTTTTATTTCTAAAAACAGTCGAGCTTTATCCAAACAGGTTTATGACTGGTTAATTCGACCGGCGGAAGAGTTGCTCGAAGCCAATCAAGTTAAAACCTTAGTATTTGTTCTTGATGGTGGATTTCGCAATGTTCCCATGGCTACCCTTCATGATGGTGAACAGTATATAGTAGAAAAAGGCTATGCGATCGCACTGATTCCTGGTTTGAATTTACTGGAGCCCAAACCCTTAGCTCAAGTAGAGTTAAATGCCTTAGCCTTTGGACTGTCAGACATGCGCGAGGATTTGGCTGATCATCAAGGTTTCGCTGACATACCCTTTGTTAAAACAGAATTAGGGGAAATTAAATCCCAAATTCCCAGTCAGCAATTGCTCAATCAGGACTTTACCAGTCAGAAATGGCAAGAGTTAATCAGTTCGGTGCCATTTCCTGTGGTGCATTTAGCCACTCACGGTCAGTTTAGTTCAGATCCAGACGATACCTTTCTGCTGGCGTGGGATAAGCGAATCAATATCAAGGATTTAAGCAATGTCATCCAGAACAGAAGTGAAAATAGTTTAGAGGCAATTGAATTACTAGTGCTAAGTGCTTGTAAAACTGCCGATGGTGATAGTCGTGCTAGCTTAGGATTGGCCGGAGTAGCGATTCAGTCAGGAGCCAGGAGTACTCTGGCTTCCCTATGGTTCATTAATGATGAATCTACCGCTAAACTGATGACATTTTTTTACGAAGAATTAGCTGCTTCTGGCGCAACGGTTACCAAAGCTGAAGCCTTGCGCCGTGCTCAAGTTAATCTCTTAAAAGAACCTGGTTATAAAGCTCCATTGTTCTGGGGAGCCTATGTTTTAGTGGGAAATTGGCTGTAATCGGGAATCGGGAATCGGGAATCGGGAATCGGGAATCGGGAATCGGGAATCGGGGTCAGCTATCAGCTATCAGCTATCAGCTTTGTGGCACAGGCTTCGACCCTGTGACCTAACTCAAATTAAACGAATGCTGAGTAATGCACCACCCACGGGCTCGCTGATCGTGTTTTGCTCAATTCTTGTCCACTGTTCAAAGCTCCAAAGTTGCCTGTTGATGATAGCTTCCTCAGAATTACCACAAAGTAATCGGGAATCGGGAATCGGGAATTGGGGGAGGTGTGGGGAGATGGGGAGATGGGGAGGTGTGGGGAGATGGGGAGATGGGGAGGCTTGTGCAACATTTAACCTGTACAAACCTACTCATCAGCAGGAATGACCTGTATAGCACCAGGGGAAAACCTGGTGGTTGTTGCCGACAAAGCACGAATCATTATGTTCCGTGCGCCATTCCAATCCCGTGGTAACGAGAAGCCACATTTTGGACATTGGAATTTTTTATTACCGCCTAATTTTTCGTGAATATGACCGCACTCCGGACAAGTCTTGCTCGTGTAAGATTCATTAACTAATACCACCCTTACATCATGCCGATCTGCCATTTGTATCAAATGTTGGCGGAATTTGTAATGACTCCAGGTAAGCAGATTGCGAGCTGTCTTCTTGTTTAATTTTCTAGCTGACTTTACTACCATCTCAGATGTCTCAAACGTTGGTAAAAAGATGAGCTTGTAATTACTAACAAGGAAAGAAGCTGACTTGTTGCGGGTGTCCTTAATTAGATTTTGAATCTTTTGACGTAAACGGTGAGCAGCATTCCTCATTGCTCGTCTCTGCCGTTTGGCAGAGCTTAAGTCAATACGACTCATTAACCGATCTAACTCCTGACAGAGTCTTTGAATCCTACCAATATCCCCAGAACCTATTTCAATGTAATTTTCACCGTCAAAACCAGTAAGAAATGTTCTAACACCTGGATCCAAAGCTATTACTCGATCCCTAGGCGTGGGAGTAGGCTCAATATATTCAGGAAAAATTCCGTACCATTTGCCTTTAATCCAAACTAATTGAGTACCGTAGATACATTCATCAGGGAAACCTTGAGGTGAACGGAAGGATAAGCCTTTGACTTTTGTTGGATACCAGGAACCTTTTTTGAAATTTCCAGCTTTGAATTTGATTACTTGGCTTGTTTGCCGACAGGATTTAAATTTGGCAAAACCCCCATTAGCCTTGGCTTGTTTGACGGCATCGATCGCATCGGCAACAGCTTCTTGTAGTTGATGGCCTGGTAGGGTTTTTACCCACTCCGGCCTATCTGCTTTCCTAGCTAATTTCTGCAAATCGTAAGCACTACCTTGGTAGCCGTTTTTGATAGTAGCAATCGACCAGTTATAGATCCACCTGTATGCATTAAGCCAAGTTTTCCATACCCTGTGAAGCTCTTTAGATGGAAACACCCTGATCTTCAAGACACTGTTTGGTGTCAACTTCACCGTCTGGTTCCGAGGTTTTTTCTTGTACCGCTTGCGTGACTTGTTTTTGGTACTTTCGGAGTCCGTAAAGCCTAGCAGAGAAACAGTGGAGGATGGACAAGATATCTTCGACGAGTTCCTGCTCTGGGGATAGTTTGCCTTCATGGAGAACCACGAGTTTGACTCCACCTTTTTGACATAACCACTCAAGCAATGGAAAGCCGAATCTAACTGCTCTGTCTGGATAGGCGACGACAAATGCTGAGATATCAGAGCTGTATATTCGTTCCAATATTTTGAGGAACTTGCGCCGTTTAAAATTGAGTCCCGATCCAACTTCTGTAACAATTTCTGCGTTTGGGTATTTTGACCGTAAAAATTCAGCTTGCCTATCGAGGTCGTCCCGCTGGGAGTGCGTAGAGACCCTTGCATAAGCGACAATGGGCTTACTTTGCGGAGCTTCTCCTTGGACACAGAACCGCCTTTGATTCCCTTTTGTCCTGATACTGTCGAGTCTACCCTCTTTGTCCCACCGCCTAAGAGTTGAGATCGAGACTCCGAGGTGCTCGGCTGCCTCTTTTGGAGTGACATATTTTTTCATTGACCGTTAACCTTACTAAATCTAGTATACTAAACTTTAGTAAGGTTTGCTAAGGCTTAGTGAGATATCTGGCTAATAGTTGCACCTCCTAACTTTAATGCGTAGTGCTATATAGGGATCGGTGTAGGAATTGTGATAATTGTTGATCCCGACTCCCGTTCCCCTCCTGGGAGGGGTTAGGGGTGGGTTCCGACTCCCGTTCCCCTCCTGGGAGGGGTTAGGGGTGGGTTCCGACTCCCGACTCCCTGCTCCCTACTCCCGACTCCCTACTCCCTACTCCCTACTCCTTTGTCGTACAACAATCAACTAGAGGTTTGAATGCGATCGCACGCAAACCCACGGAACCTAGGAAATCCTGCCAATCCCGTTCTAACCTAGAATCCTCTGGTTTCTGGGACCGTAGTTCAGCTAAGGCTGTCATCGCATCATGCCAAATACCGTGACTGGCATAAATAGCAATACGGTCCCGTGGCGAAGTAGCAGCGTTTAGCTTACTACTGAGGCTAGAGTCTGGTGTGATGCGTTTGACTAATCCTTCCACCGCCGGATTCCCAGACGGGTTTTGGGGATTAACTAAAACAGAGAACTGCCATCGATATAGCTGGTCAGTTTCTAGGGGTTGGTTCAAGGGAACACGGACAATACCAGGAGTTCCAGATAAGGTCATCGATTTTACTAGTACAGCCTGTTGGTTCTGATTGAGCAGTACAAACTCTACCGTTAGTTCAGGAGTAGACTGTTCAGGAACATAAAACCAAAAGGTAGGAGACTCAGCTAAGGTTAGTGCTACGGAAGAGTTCGAGTCATTACTACAGTTTCCGGTTGCCTCGACAATCTCGCTACTACCAGGGACTATAGCAATCAGCTGATCCGAACACAGACCACGTGATCCTCCTGATGTCCGTTTCGGTGGTCTGCCCACATCATCAAAGCTTTCCTGTTCTGTAGCATTTGGTGTAGTGTAGTCTGGCGGGAGGAAATATAAACGTCCTCCAGCTGTTGTGATCTGATCAGTTCTGCCATCACCTTCAAAGTCTAGATCTGTTTCAGCTGATGGGGTATCGGGTAAGGATAAACTATCCCTGACAGAGTTGTTGTTTAGGGCAACAGACTGCGATGGCCTTTCGGCCACGCTATGGGAACGCGCTCGTAGAGGGTAAATGGTGAAATTAAGTAGTACCCAGGCAACTGCCAAGATCAAAGAAGGTTTGTGCAACGCTAGCTTGAGTTTATACATACTGAGAGGTTTGACAAACGTTAATTTTTTTAAAGGATTCCATAATCTTTATCAGCCTTTACTCAGGGATTTTCTGCAAACGTTTACATTTCTTATCAATTTCGCTTTCCCCACGGATTGGCCTACGGCCACCCTTAGCGAGGGGATATAGAGCATTTCCCAATCTATCTGCAAATGCTAGACTCAAGTGCTGACCTCAACCTGGGTGTCTTTTCGTTTACGCCTTCAGGTTGGTAGCTATGAGAACAATGACGTAGTTAACCGATACTTTTTAGCTACCAGAATCTACCAAAGGCAAATCAAGGCTCGCCAATGCAAGCTGATTACTCAGCCAGGGTGTATCTACCAAAGCTCTTAGGAATATCCCGCGAGCGCCATTAATATCACGATCCATTACTTGGTTATCAATCTTTGACCTGATGATTTTGCTGCCACCAATATTGACTAACTCGCCAGTCCAACTAACAGTCTTGCTAGTGTAGGCTTCGCAGACATCAACAACGATCTTCCCGTTTTCGGCTGCTTTATGCTTCAGAAACTCTTTAAACCGATAATGGGCGAATGTTAGCATATTGCGAACCGTTTTAGATCTAAGTTTTCGGTTCTGCTTCTTGGACATCTCAGAAGTCTCAAAGGTGGGGAGCAATATTACATCAAAGTTGTCAACCAAGAACCTGGCCGCCTTGTGGTGCAGATCCTGAACTAGGTTCTGAATTCTGATCACCATCCTCCTAGCGGCTTTTCTCATTCGACGTTTTCGCTTACCTTTAGCTTTACTAATTTTTGAGATTAGGTTGTCTAGGTGCTGACATAAGCGCTGAATCCGAGAAAAGTCACCATGGCCTATTTTGCCAACGGAAGTTTGACTGAAAAAGGTTAAAAATGTCCTAACACCGGGGTCTAAACTGACTACTCTACCTTGGTTCTCGGTTTTAACTTGAGTCGTCTTGTAAGGGACTACTAGGTAATAGTCCCCGTTGGTGCTAGTCAATCGACAATCACAGATATTATCGGGAAGTGTCTCAGCAAAGGTTAAACCACCTAGTTTGGTGTGATAAATCCCTTGAACTGAGACAGCCGACTTAGGGATATAGCAAGATTGAACAGGATTTTTGCGAGACCTAAATCTAACCCGATTAATCTGTTTAGTTTTCTGATATTTTTTCTTGGCCTCCCTGACAGCGGTACAAGCATCCTTGATCGCTATGGATTTAATTTGATAAGGCACTGTCTTACTCCACTCAGGGAGGTCATTTAGTATGCCAGTTTTGATAGCTTTCCAATTAGCTTTGGTCTCGCCATCTGTTCGCGTAGCGGCTCCTACGGAGCAAAGTATTTTGACGGTTTTATTGAAAACGTAACGGGACACTCCGAACCACTGGCGAACTATTAATCGTTGCTCAGGGCTTAGGAACACTCGAATCTTTTTTGATTTTTTGACCGTACTTTCGGAGTCCGTGAACGCGGCAATAGAAGACGTGAATGATGGAGAGAATATCTGCGGTAAGTTCTGATTCTGGACAACTTTCAGGTTGCTCGAGAACCAGGATTTTTCCACCGTTGATACTGACCAAGTATTCAAAGAGTTCAAACCCAAATCGGGTAAGTCGGTCTCTACAGGCAACAACAATTGTGAGCTGATCTCCGTGCATAAGCCGTTCCAGTATGGCTCTAAGACCTTTTCTTTTGTAGTTGAGACCTGATCCGATGTCCTTGACAATTTCCGCTTCCGGGAAGAGGGAATGCATATATGCGATTTGTCTAGCGAGGTCGTCTCTTTGTTTACTACTGCTGACTCGACAATAGCAGACGGTTGCTGGTTGTCTTGATTGCCGTCGTCCAAGACTAAGCAAGCTTTCTGTATCAAAGAGTCTGGTGCCTCCTGGGTTTTTTTCGCATTTAATGGTTCCATTGTCTGCGTACTTCCGAAGAGTGTTCCTAGAGAGTCCCGTAAGTTCGACCGCCTTAGGTCGTGGTATAAGTGCCATCCCTTAAATCTACCAATTAGTAGCAGATTTTGGGATATTAAGGGACACTTTTTTCAACTGTCACAAGCCTTGATGGCTGATTTATTTACCAAAAATATTATTACATATCAATCCCGACTAATTTCTCTACTTGTAGTCAAATTCACTCAATCTTTAAACCAATAACGTAAGCATTCAGCTATCAGCGTGTCGCGTATCAGCTATCAGTTATCAGCGTGTCGCGTATCAGCTTTTGAATAAAACAAGTAAGCATTGGTTTAATCTATGTTACGTCAGCACCTCAAGTAGCGTGGGCCAAAAGCCCACGGCTGACGGCTGACGGCTGACGGCTGAATGCTTACCCAATAACCTTTTTCTCAAAATTATCTAGACTTGTGAGAAATTTAGCCTTTACATTTGAGATGTAAACATAATCGCGATTAGTAAAGGGAATAGGCATGCTAGCAATAGGCAAGAGCTAATCAAGTTTATAGGGATTTTGGGAATCGAAAAAACTGTCATCCTTATTTACAATTCATTTGAAAATGCTAGATAGCAGGTAAGCATTCAGCTATCAGCTATCAGCTAAAGGCCTACGGCCACGCTACTTGATGTGCTTATGCGCTACGGCCACGCTACTTGATGTGCTTATGGGCGATTAGGACGCTACGGAACTTTTGAATCAAACAAGTAAGCAAAAGTTTAATCTAAGTTATGGAAAGCTGACGGCTGACCGCTGACGGCTGAATGCTTACGATAGCAGTTCTCTGAGGTACACAAGTTTGGGATTTTAGGGAGTCGGGAGTAGGGAAACAGAGGGAAGTGTGGGAGGTTTGGGGAGATGGGGAGATGGGGAGTGTGGGGAGTGTGGGGAGTGTGGGGAGTGTGGGGAGTGTGGGGCCCGGGCGCGGGAATTTTCGCCCGAATTTTTGTCTAATTTCAAAACTGAGATGCACTCATTAGGGGCAAGGGGCATTCATGGCTGATTTATTTACCAAAAACAGCCCCTTGCCAAAACGAATTAAGGGCAAGGGGCATTGGCAAACTGACAAATAAGATCTGGTTTCAGGTGCTGGTCAGATACTTAAGGCATCAAGGCAACTTTATAATCTTGAAAACCTTAATCAAAAATGTTGTAGCTCACAATCAAGGCACCATCGTTGTTGTAATATCCACCTGGAGAATCGTTCATCTTAAAGTTACAGGTTTCCGCCGGAGCTAAGGTGATCACAGTGTTATCACAGACTTCATAGACACCTGCTGAGCCGCAGTCTGCTATTAGGGAGAATGATGTTTTATCAGGATAGGTCATCCCACTTTGATAAGCGTACTCCGGATCCCCACAAGCTCCAAATTCACGCTGAGGATCGCCATAGCTCCATTGTCCAGACCCTTCAAAGCTAACTTTCACATCAGCAAAGCTTGTGGAGGTCTCTGTAACACCAGCTTCGTTAGTAGCCTGCACGAAAAAATAACCTTCAGGTGCTAAGGGGGAAGCAAATGTGGGATTTGCTCCGAAGCTAAAGCTCATGGTCAATACAAACAGACCAAACAATAAAGATGATACGAGAGTTTTAAGTTTCCTGTACATTAATTGAACCCTGAATTTAATTTGTTGGTAGTGGTACACAAGTAGTGATTTTAGCCCCCGAAACCTTGACCAGACCGTAGCAAAATCACTACATCTTTACCACGACCAATTTGTTTAACTGTTTCAACATAACCAGGCTTTTTTTGATTGTCAAGACTTCAAAAAATTTTTTTTACTTTATTAATAAATTCCCCTTGTACAAATGTACTAAAGCAGCCCAAAAGTCCTGTAAATATTGGATTTGCTGGTATATAACACTAGTATCCATATCCCACTGCACTTAGTTTTGTAGCATAAAACGTGATAAGTAGGAGGTATACTTATTTAAGTGTAATTACTGAGGTAATAATCCATGATAAGTGTAATTACTGAGGTAATAATCCATGAACAAGTGAAATGAGCACCTTGTTATTAAAAATATAAATCAGCTAAAAATAGTGTCTTAAAAAAAAATAAATAATAGTCAATAATCTAGAAAAATTAGGGTAAGCATTCAGCTCTCAGCGGTCAGCCGTCAGCTTATTTTAAGCATTCAGCTCTCAGCGGTCAGCCGTCAGCTTATTTTATTTAAAAGTACCTCAAGTAGCATGGCCACAAGCCTTTGGCTAATAGCACCTCAAGTAGCGTGGCCAAAGGCCAAGGCTAATAGCACCTCAAGTAGCGTGGCCAAAGGCCAAGGCTGATAGCACCTCAAGTAGCGTGGCCAAAGGCCAAGGCTGATAGCACCTCAAGTAGCGTGGCCAAAGGCCAAGGCTGATAGCTGAATGCTTACAAATTAGGAATAGCAGGAGGACTAATTGATAAGATAGGAATATAGCGGTTTTTAGCCTAATGAGGTACACAGAATTTTTCACCTCTTCCCTCTTCTGAGTTTACTGCTCCCTGCTCCCTGCTCCCTGTTCCCTAAAACCCAAAAACTTGTACCTTACCAGCTTAAAAACCGCTATAGTATAAATAATCAATCAAAAATTAGGAATTGATTCTCGATAAAAAATTACCGAAAAAATTGGGTTTAAAGCCCCGTCCTTATAGGACGGCTTTATTTTTAAGCTAAAACTTGACAGTTTTCACAGAGCGTGTTATGATTATATTATAAATAAAAAACTAAAAAGCTAGATAAATACTATCTAAAAATAAGTAGGCAACGTAAAAAATATGTATCAGATGCATATTGCGTAATTTGGTCTAGCGATGCAGCGCGGTCTTGGGGAGGCAGCGCGGTCTTGGGGAGGCAGCGCGGTCTTGGGGGTTTCCCCCATGAGCGACTGCCGTGGTCTCCCCCATGAGCGACTGCCGTGGTTTCCCCCACTCGCTATTGCATCAAGACAACGACTTAAACGTCTATGAAAAAAATTAGATTAAAAAAGTATCTATCTATCTATATAAAAAAAAAGCGATGCAGAGGTGCGACCCGTGGCGAATTTAATTCTTAATGCGGAAAACGCACCATTACGGTCTTGGGGGTTTCCCCCACTCGCTATTGCATCAAGACAAGGTACGGTGGGGCACACCGAAACCTGGGTCATAGACCCTCTACGCTTGGGGAGAGGAGACCTCTATTTTTCCAGGCTCCGGCCTGGTTGAACAAGTCATCTCGTTGAATCAAGAATCCCCGTCCTTCCAGGGCGGGGAGTGTCAAATCAGCACCATTGTCATTCATCCTAAGGTGGGCAGTGCCTGGGGTGTGGGGTGTGGGGTGTGGGGTGTGGGGTGTGGGGTGAGGTGTGGGGTAGGCTGTTCACTTTGTGCGATGGCCATAGCTTAAACTTCATGCACTTTTTGTCTGATAGTATGAGACAGTGTATCTCTTGCTAGATACCCATTCTGGGCGTTATCGCCGTACGCGTTCGCGTAGCGTGAGCAAAGCTCAATCCCGGTGTGAAGATCTCCAAAAAGACCCATAATAAACAGCCCTTGCAGTGCCTACCAACGCGCAAAGCCCAGCTTGGTGAATCTGTCTCAAGCACTCCCCCCCTATTCATCCTGTTTATACCATTAACCTCACTCCCCCCACTATCCACACCTCCCACCCTCCCCACACCTCCCACCCTGCCTACACTATTCCCTATAGGACTTACGCAAATCCCTCAATTTAACGCTACCTGTAGGGTGGGCAAGGTTTTGTCCACCCTACCCATGGAATCTGTGCGTAAGTCCTGCCCTATTCCCTGGGCGCAGCGCTATAACTTGAGCTAGATGAATAACAATAAACTACGATTGAGCCACTGGTTGCCACTAAGGCCAACGCTGATGGTATAAAGGGTATCCATCCCCCTTGGAGTAAGAGACCATAACAGACTCCAGATAAGAGGCTGATACCAACAAAAACAGCAACTCCCAAGTAGGATGGGGAATGTAAACGCCAAACTAATAGGCCTCCCACCAAAGACCAACTACCAATCCAAAGCACTTCCAACCACTGTGGCAACCACCAGAGCAAGGGCCGTTGCTTCAAAACAGCACTAATAATCTGACTACTCATCTGAGCTTGAAGCATAACCCCAGGTATTTTGTCAGACCATGGCCCTTTAGTATAGGGAGTCTGGTGTACATCCTTTAAATCTTTACCAACCCCAATCAAGACAATCTTATTTTTGACTAAATCCGGCAGTTCGGAGTCGAGTTGACCCTTGAGTAAGTCTTGGAGATTAACTTGTTTGGGATTCTTGGCACGATAATTAAGGAGTATCTGATATCCCATTGCATGATCTGGCTTTAACTGATACCCACCAGCATTGTGTGCGAATTTCCGAAACACCACATCACCGATTTCTACATCCCCTGCTGAATTTCTCTTCATCGGCGGGATTCCCTCTTGGGCTAGGTAATTCAGAGCCACTTGTAAACTTAGAGAGTAAGGAGTATTACAATTATCCGGATAGCTCATCCCTAGAAGTTGGCGACGGATAATATGATCTGGGTCACGAGGGAAATCACTAAAGCCGATCTGTTGTGATGTCATACCAGGTGGTGAAGCGATACCAGGGTGATCAATACTTTTCATTTTGCACACTGCAATGAAACGGGGATTTTGCTTCAATTGAGTCGCTAAGTTAGGTTCAAACTCAAAGTCATGATAAATATCTAAGCCAATCACTCGCGGTTGATAACGGTTGAGTTTTCGCAACAGTTGTGCCAGGGCCGTATCCGATAATGACCCTTTCCTCGACCAACCCATCTTTTCCTGATACTGAATATCTGGTTCATCCACCGCAATTACTAAAACCCGCTCATCCCGCTTTTCAGGTGGTCGCAGACTGATCAGATGGTCGAAAGCATGTAATTCTGATCCTTGTAACAGCCCAAGCGATCGCATTGTGATCACTGCGATAGTGACAATCAAACTTACCAGTAAAACCCTTGGGAGTTTAGGATTCTGGGGGATTGGAGGAGTAGGGTCGGGATTTGGGATCAAGTCTAGCCAAGTTGGCGGTTCCAGAGCAGGATTCTGGAATATCACTGGTAACCAACTGGCACAGGGATAGTTATCTTCTACCTCCTCCTGCAATCTTTTCCGGGTTTCCGACACTGAATCCGATATGGATTTTTTCTTTGTGGCAAATGCGTTGAGAAAATACCTCAAAAACTTCTGAGCTACCTCATCTGGCACCCGTTCCCGCATTACCAGGGTTGTCGAGATTGGTAAACTAACCAATTCTGCTGCTAATCCTAACCCATCACAGGAATTAAAAATAGCCAACTTTAAACCATTCTTAATCGCATTGGTTAGACCATACTTTAACTCCTCAATGGTGATGCTTTCATCCTGATTGATGTAAAACCGTCCTTGGCAATTCTTTCTCTGGGTAAAACTATGACCAGCAAAAAACAATATATCCCACATTTTATCCCATAATTCCTGGCTTAATTGTTTTTTTTGGGGACTGATTAAGGGGACAATTTCTGCATTCGGTAATTCCTGCTGGAGTAATGCTAAATCCTTCTGGATATTAATCCCGGTGTCATCGCCAAGAATTGCCAATATTCTGACTCTATTTCTAGATTGGTCGATTGGTTTTGAGGATACTGGAAATTCTGAAGTACTGAAATTAACCTCAATATCACAATCGGACAAAACATCCCATAGATGCCAAGGCAGTTGCCAAAGTTTGATATTATTAGTTTGAATAATAAACCGAATCTTGCCATGGCTCGATAAAGCTTTTAACACTTGATCCCGGAAGCGTTGAAACTTTCTATCGCTTGAATTTAGCCAATTATTGATCGCCTCTTGTAAATCCTGAGCTGAGTTGATAACTGAATAGTTGGTTATTTGTTCTGGGGGAGCTATCAGTTTCCGATGAATTTTGATTCTCCCTTGAGCACGATAGCTTAAGAGCCAACTGTCACACAATTGGTTAATCTGAGGTGCTGGTGGTAACCAACCATCAATTTCTCTAGCCATTAAATTATTTTCATTGGGATCAATCCCAATTTTTAGGATGACTCTAAACCCTTGTTCAAAGTCACCATCAACTATTTTTAATGTCACTAAGTTCGTCATTTTTCATCCGCTAGCCTTGAATTTATTAATATAATTTATCAATTTGGTTGGAGATAAAGTCCTGGGTTAATGGGAGTCGGGAGTCGGAACCCACCCCTAACCCCTCCCAGGAGGGGAACGGGAGTCGGAACCCACCCCTAACCCCTCCCAGGAGGGGAACGGGAGTCGGAACCCACCCCTAACCCCTCCCAGGAGGGGAACGGGAGTCGGGAGTCGGAACCCACCCCTAACCCCTCCCAGGAGGGGAACGGGAGTCGGAACCCACCCCTAACCCCTCCCAGGAGGGGAACGGGAGTCGGGAGTCGGGGTAAGAAAATTGACTCTACCTGATAAGTATGAGAAACGCTATATAAAAACATTCAACCGAACATAGGTGACAAATCACTCACCCTACCCTACGGGAACGCCAAAGGCGAACAACATTTTTGAATTAAGAATGTAGAATTTATAATTTAGAATTGGGAATTCTACATTTTTGAATTAAGAATGTAGAATTTATAATTTAGAATTGGGAATTCTGCATTCTGCATTCTGCATTCTACATTCTACATTCTACATTCTGCATTCTGCATTCTGCATTCTGCATTCTGACAGACAACCTACCCTACACCGAACGGCAAAGGCAAACAACCTCACAACCTTACAACCTCACAACCTCACAACCTCACAACCTCACAACCTTGGCCAAAAGGCCACGCTACGGGAACAACCCAAGATAAGTTACAAGACAAACTCTTTGGAAAAGCTGGCATCTCCCAGTACCAGTTTTACCATAAACCTATCCCCCCTTTCGCCATTAAACTCTAATTGGATCCAATTATCAGCACTTCTCGACTGAGCCGACAAGAAAATTTCTCCCTGCTGATCAAGTACGAGCAATTGGAGATTAGTTTTTAGATATTTACCATTAGTAGGATACACCCGTAAGTGAACATTAATTCCTCCATCTGCTTCAGGTATGAGAGTAACCATAAATGCTACTTGGCTCCCATTCAGTTGCATTTCTAAATCAATTATCTTCACTCGCCTAATCCCAGCTTGGGGATGATTTGGGTCAAGTTTTCCTAAACTGACAGCGGCTTGGCGACGTAAGTCATGATCTTCAGTAGTATTGATCATGTCAGCCAGTAATGCGATCGCGTCTAAGCTACCATGAGCAATTTCACCCAATAATTCTATAGCGGGTAAGTTAGTTTGTTTACTGCTATTGGTCTTTAATAGTTTAATAATTGCGGTCACAGCTTCAGGGATATTTTCGGAAAAGGGGGAAGATGCTGAAGAATTACCATTCAAACTATCCTTCAAACCAGTCTGTTGAGACCGGTAAGCTAATCTTAGAGTAGGTTCACCATTACCTGCTCGAATTTCCTCAACAGTTTGCCAAGCAGCCTCCAGGAAATTATCCAGCCATGAGAGTAAGTTTATAGATGGCTTACGAGAGTAAACTAGGGAACGTTGTTGATATAATTCCTTGCGCCATTTAGAATTTGATACCAGTGCCTGCCACTTAGCAAAAGGAATATCTAGCCTCGGAGAGTAAGGAGTTTCCTGGCTCAATTGCTTGATTAAGGTTGTTGCTTCATCAGAGGATAATCTTGCCATGGGCTTTACTGTCAGTTTGGGACTGGGAGTAAGTTCCTCCGTTACCCACATCACATTCAAATCTTCAATTAAATCTACTGCATCCACAGCGTAGGTTTCATCGATGATGTCATAGTTACCATGATCACGTAACTGTTGATAAGTTGTGTATCCCGACACCTGTAACCAGCATTCTTCTAAATTCAGTTGCATCGCCACATAATAATGACTAGCCCACTCAGGAATATCAACCCACTCTCGCGGTACTCGCAACGCTGTAAACTTGATTTCTTCACTAGGAATTAATACCAATCGCGTCTGGTTTAGCTCAACAGCTGTACCATTCACTACCTCCCAGAAACTTGGTAAATCCCCCAAATCTGGCCATACTAATGGTTTGTTTAGTGGTGTATCTAGTGGTTTGTTTAGTGCTTTGTCTAGTGCTGTTTCTAGTAAATTTGCTCCTGTTAAATTTGGTTTTGTTAAATTTGGTTCTGTGTCCAGATAGCTTAAAAACGTATTTAGACAGAGACAATTCAGATACGCTCGCCAACGAGCAGCTTGGTTAGAATAACCTTGAGCTTGGGTTTGTTGCCATGCTTGTTCTCGTTCTTCTGGGGAGAATTCTATCAACACTTGGTCTGGGTGTAGGCAAGCTAAATCCTCTAAACGTAATTTCATTGACTCATCTCCTTTTTGGTTAATCGTTAATTGGTATTTGGGATATTTGGTGTTTTGAAGTTTCACGTTTCAAGTTTTACTTTGCCTACATTGCTTTTGCCTGTTTCCTGATTGGGATTGCTCTAGTAGTGCCTGATTTTGCTGGATCCACCGCTCAATAAATTTAGCGATCGCTGGCTTAGCTGATCTGAATTTAATCAGTTCTATAGCAAAATCTTTCTCAATCAATACCTCAAATTTTGGTTGAATTAATTCAATTAAATTTTTCTGGTTTATAATTAGTTGTTTTTTTGCTATCTGGCTAAGCTTTGTCGTGATTAGTTTATCAACAATTTCATCATAAATTTTATAAATAATTTGAGCAAATAATTCTTTACTATCAGCACTTAGGTAAGCTTTTAGATAGTTATTAATATAGTTAGTTTGAGTTGTTTTATTAAGGCGCTGCTTGATGTCTTTGGAGGTGAGAGTTGTGCTCATAGCATCCTGAAAATAAAAGATGACAACTGCCTTCAAAATCCGTTTAAGATAACGTTGAAACTGGCGAGCCACTTGATATTGCTTTTTAAACCCGAAAAGCTCGATAAAATCTTGTTGATTGATGCCTAGACCAAGCCAAAGTCTTAGGGATTTTTGAGCTAGCTGATCTAAAGTGGCAAATTCCTTCAATATAATAGTCCTGACTTGAGTCAATTCATCCCTTTCTTCTTCTTGGATTACCATCTCCAAAGGATTAGATGCTATATCAGTAATTTCCCCATACTCATCTAAGGATACTGAATTTCTGTGTTGAGACATCCGCACCGCTTGGATGCAAATGGCTAGCATTTCTTCAATGTGCTGAGGGCTGAGTGCTGTTCGCGTAGCGTGCGCGTAGCCCATTAGCTGAGGGCTGAAGGCTGAGTAAATTAGGACTTGTCTTGACCAATCTGAATCACTTTTTTTGACTTTATTCCTGTGAAACTCATCACTTTGGAACTCAGAGCTCACGATTTTATTTAACCGATTTAACTGCTGGTTGTAACGAGTACCAATTTGGTTAAGCTGTTGCTGGTTTAGGAATTTAATTGGGTAATAATAGCGAGTCTTTCCATTGCTGCTGGGGGGATACATCTCGTTAAAGTAGTCTTTAAAGGATTGCCAAGCCAGACGATAATAGTTTAAATATTGATTAGTGATGCCATAGTCGTTAAGTGCTTGCTCAAGCTCGGTTTTATCCAAATATCGCAACAAGCCATAATCAGAAAACTTGATAGATTTTAACCTGAGTTCCTTGGCAACTTGATTTCTAATAATTCGCTTGAGGGCATTGAAAGCATAGGCATTGATAGAAGACTTAGGATAAAACTTAAATCCTCTGAGGAGTTTAGCGGGCTTGCTGGCTGCTTCACTAGCAATGATGAAACATTCTTCCACAGGATAATGTAACGCAAGATTAGGGGATTTACTCAACTGATGGGCGATCGATTGAGCTGCAGACCAGCAAACAAACTGTAGGTAATTGAATAAGAGCTGATCACATAACGTTAACAATAGGAGATAAGCTCTAATCAGCACTATGGGAGGATTAGTAATGGATAAAATCCGGTAAATACCAGATGCTTCTCTTAACTGATATAAGAAGCAAGCAGCCCACTCGGCTTCGCTCCTGTCTGGCTCAGACTGGACTAAATGTGCCATGAAACCCTCTAATCTAGAATTAGACTGAAAAACAGGCTCGATCCCCCTATCACCTTGGCGGTCTTTTAAATAAATAGATGTCGAAAACGGTTTGATACCTGAGTTGTTAGTAGGCATTGATTCTTTCCCCTAGCTTTTGACATCTCCCCCGGTTGAAACACGGGGGATTCTAAAAGGTTGTTACGAGGCGGGTTGAAACCGCACCTCTTCACATCTTTTCCGGTATGATTTTTTCAGAGAGTTTAAAATATCATACCGGTGTGGGAGTGTCAAGGCTCCCCTACCCAGCTTGGTTAAGTCAAGACTTAGCTGTCTGGCTACTTTCCTGGCAATGTTGGCTGCCCCATTGCAGTCGGCATTGATCAGGTCCCCAAAAGAAGCTTTGTACAAACCTCGCCTCACCCGACATCCTGACGGTTTCCATCCGTTGGGTTTTTCACCATATTTTGGTAATGGATCATCGTCAAGGTAAGACGCTTTACTGGTGTATGCTTCCTCAGTAATTGTTAATTTGATTCCATATTCAGGACAAAGTTGTTTCAGACGTTCGATTAGTCTTTTGGTGGGAATGACAACAAAGTTCTGGTTACCTCGTTTCCCCATATTGGAACGACTTTTTTGTCCTTCGTTCCACCCAATAATTAGATTTCCAATCCGTTCGCGTAGCGTCGGCTTTGCCGAATCATTCAGGCACCGATTGATAATGAAACGGGCAGCTTTGTTGATCACGTCTCGCATTTGGTTGTTGCGTTTCCGTTGGACGCGTTCGCGTAGCGTCGCCTTCGGCGAATCAAGATTGGAATCCCAGTAAAAATCAGGTTTACCTTCTTTGTACTTTGCAACTAAGCGGCAGTACCCCTGATTCATTGACTTGAGCTTGCGACCATCAATAATCAAGCTTTTCCCGTGGGTTGAAACGCCGGTCAGCCAGTTGTCACCACCGTGGTCAAAACTCCAAGCCTGGGAATAGTCAAGGTTTTGGTTGTCAGATATTGGTTCTTTCCCGTCATCAATTACCCAATCAATCCATAATTGCCCAAGGTACGGACGAATAGTCACCTCTTTTACCCAATCTGGGTCAATAAAATCCGGCGGCTCTAAGGCTATCTCTGTGAGCAATTCAGGCTTGGTCTCTTTGCTGATAGACGGGTAAAATAAGCCGTTTTTATAAGTTAAAGCTTGTCTGGGAAAAGTGACAGCAGCTAAACCACCTTTTTTTCGGTACCTAAGTAGTTTTGGTCTATCAACATTCCCCTTGTAATAAAGGCTTACCAGTTGATTGTAACTAGTAATCGATTCTGCAACAGTCTTGAGGGTTTGTTGAGCTGACTGAGCAGCCATAGCCTTGTAGTGAGGGTGATTTTTTAATTCTTTGCAAAGTTCTGCATATCTAATACTGCACTTATAGGTTTTCCAGCCGTACCGAAGAAGATCTCCTTGCCAGTAAGTTGAGAAGGCTTCCGGTTGTCGCTCCAACCAAGTATAATGCTTTTGTTTAGAATAATAGATAGCACAATTCCACAAGCTATTGGCCTGCATACATTGGAACACCCAAAAAGCTTGCTCCTCATCCGTAAAATTAGCTCTTAGCGGAACTGTCTTGTACATGTCTTTTCCTCCTATTATAATTATCGTAAATTTACGTCTATAACGCAACAATAAAATTAAAACAGATAGAGTAATAATTAGGGTAACTAACTTTGAAAAGCAGCATCCTGATAGTCCGATTGCCCTAACCAAAATAGAGGGACACGGCGGGTTAAAACCCGTCGCGTCTGTTTCATCCCCCCTTTAAAAAAGGGAGGCTCTCACGTTCCCGGATATTTTGGTAGTAGCACTTTAGCCTAACTCCTAACTTGAATCTATTCATAGGTCAAACAACTAAGTAGAAGGAAGCCTCATTAGTTACTTAGTACTCAAGCTTAGGGGTTATGCAGCTTCTCTATAAAATAACTGTAAGCATTCAGCAGTCAGCCGTCAGCCGTGAGCTAAAGGCTCACGCTGCGCGAACAGCTTTGTGGCACAGGCTTCAAGCCTATGACATAACTCAGCATTATTCGAATGTTGACCTGTTGTCTCGATGCAGTCGCTCATGGGGGAAACCACGGCAGTTACTCATGGGGGAAACCACGGCAGTCGCTCATGGGGGAGACCCCCAAGACCGCGCTGCCTCCCCAAGACCGCGCTGCCTCCCCAAGACCGCGCTGCATCGCTTATTCAAAAGCACCGATCTAGTAGCGTGCGCGTAGCCCATTAGCTGATAGCTGATAGCTGATAGCTGAATGCTTACAAATAACTACAGAACATTTGATAATCGAAAATTATGCTCAAGGGTAACTTAACCCATTATCCCTACCCATCAAGACGAGGGGTAGTCATGGGTAATCGATTTGCCGTAGCCACCAGCCAATCCCTAGCCACCCTAGCTGGTATGGAAATGTTTTGGGCTGGAGGCAATGCTGTAGATGCTGCTATAGCCACAGCGATCGCATTGACAGTGGTTGAGCCTACCTGCAATGGTATCGGTTCTGATGCCTTTGCTTTAGTATGGGATGGGTCACTCCATGGTATCAATGGCTCTGGCAAAAGCCCTCAACACCTGACCCTTGAGCATTTTGCTGGCATGAGTCAAATTCCTGCTATCGGCTGGTTATCGGTAACAGTGCCAGGAGCGGTATCAGCATGGCGTAGTTTATGGCAACGGTGGGGAAAGCTACCTTTTGAGCAACTGTTTGCCCCAGCGATTCGATACGCCGAAGCCGGATTTCCGGTCTCCCCAGTCACAGCAAGAGCTTGGAAACAAGCGGAAGCTCTGTACCTCCCCTTGATTGAACCAGAGTTTGAACCATTTAAACAGGTATTTTTCCCTAACCAGCGCGCACCAGTAGCTGGGGAGGTATGGGGGAGTAACGATCATGCTAAGACCTTGAAAGCGATCGCAAACAGTGGTGGTGAGAGCTTTTATCAAGGGGAAATTGCTGATGCGATCGCAAACTTTGCGGCTAATACTGGTGGCGTGCTGACCAAAGTTGACCTAGCTACTCACCAAGCTGAGTGGGTAGACCCGATTTCAAGTAACTATCGTGACCTGACCGTATGGGAAATTCCCCCCAACACCCAAGGGATGGCGGCGTTAATGGCATTGAATATAATCGAAGGTTTTGACTTGAGCCACTATCCCCGTGAATCAGCGCAAAGCTACCATCTACAAATCGAAGCCATGAAGCTAGCGTTTGCTGATGTTCACCGCCATATCACTGACCCTCGGTTTATGGAAGTCCCAATCGAAAAGCTATTAGACCATGGGTATGCAACAGAACGCCGGAAGTTAATTGGGGAAGAAGCGATCGCGTTAGCAAAACCCGGTTTACCCAAAGGTGGGACAGTTTATCTAGCAGCAGCAGATGGGGAACTAATGGTATCCTTTATCCAATCCAACTTTGAAGGCTTTGGGAGCGGGATTGTTATTCCTGGCACTGGGATTGCCTTGCAAAATCGAGCCAATGGGTTTACCCTAGAATCCGGTCATCCTAATCAAGTTGCACCAGGTAAGCGGTCATATCATACCATTATTCCCGGTTTTCTGACTCAAAATGGTCAACCTCTAGGGCCATTTGGAGTTATGGGAGGCCCCATGCAGCCTCAGGGACATGTACAGGTAGTGGTTAATCTGGCAGATTACCGGATGAATCCTCAAGCTGCTCTAGATGCTCCCAGATGGCGATTTGTGGATGGGTCACAAGTCCTGTTGGAACAGAGTGTACCCCGTCATATTGCTCTGGAGCTAGCTGAGATGGGTCATGACATTCAGGTTATGGCAGATAGCATAAATTTTGGTAAAGGTCAAGTAATCTGGCGTCAGTCAGGGGTTTTGGTAGCCGCATCTGAACCCCGTGGTGATGGATTAGCGTTAGCAGGGTGAAGGAGTGATGAAAATCCAACAGATGTTTAGTAAAAGATTAATCCCGCTGTTGGCTATATCTAGCACTACGGTTATCTTAACTATGGCTACAGGGATAGTCTATCCGGTAACCATAGGACGCTCTTATTCTCAACAACCATTGCTAGCCCAGTCTTGGCAAGAGGCTCAGCTGACTCAAGTAATTTCAGGTCATCGGTCAGATGTTAAT